>CAJUGV010000005.1 GCA_910586505.1 uncultured Paraprevotella sp.
AGCATCTGCCTTACAAGCAGAGGGTCGGCGGTTCGAATCCGTCAGCGCCCACCGAAGAATAAGACACCGGAAGGGTGTCTTTTTTGTTTTATGTTGTTAATCGTTGTTTTTTCAGTAACTTTTCTCTTTTTTAATACGTGCAAACCGATAAAATGAACTAATTTTGCAGTATAAATAATACGTATTGCTTTTATGGAATTGGATTTGTTGACGGCTATCTCCCCTGTAGATGGTCGTTATAGAGGTAAAACAGAGGTGTTGGCCTCTTATTTCTCTGAGTATGCGCTCATTCGTTACCGAGTGCGTGTTGAAATAGAATATTTCATTGCTTTGTGTGAGTTGCCGCTGCCGCAACTGGTTGATTTCGACCGCAATTTATTCCCGCGCTTGCGCGACATTTATCGGAACTTTACCGAAGCGGATGCCGGAAGAGTGAAGGAGATAGAAAGCGTGACGAACCACGATGTAAAGGCTGTGGAGTATTTCATTAAAGAGGAATTCGACAAGATTGGCGGGCTGGAGGCTTTTAAGGAATTCATTCACTTCGGTCTGACATCGCAGGATATAAACAATACTTCGGTTCCCTTGTCCGTCAAGGATGCTCTTGAGGAGTGTTACTATCCCATGATGGAAGAACTGATAGCCCAACTGCGTACGTATGCGGAAGAGTGGAGCGATGTGCCCATGTTGGCAAAGACGCATGGACAGCCGGCTTCCCCTACTCGTTTAGGTAAGGAAGTGATGGTGTTTGTCTATCGTCTGGAGCGTCAGTTGGCTATGCTTAAGGCATGTCCGGTTACAGCCAAGTTTGGTGGAGCTACCGGGAACTATAATGCTCATCATGTGGCCTATCCCGATTATGACTGGAAGAAGTTCGGCGATGAGTTTGTAGCTGGCAAGTTGGGGCTGGAACGAGAGGAATATACTACTCAGATATCCAATTATGACAACCTCGGTGCCGTGTTCGATGGCATGAAACGTATCAATACGGTTCTGATAGACCTGGATAGAGACTTTTGGCAGTATGTGTCCATGGAGTATTTCAAGCAGAAAATCAAAGCGGGTGAAGTCGGTTCAAGCGCCATGCCTCACAAGGTAAATCCGATTGATTTTGAGAATTCGGAAGGAAATCTGGGTATAGCCAACGCCGTATTGGCCCATTTAAGCATGAAGCTTCCGGTATCGCGTTTGCAGCGTGACCTGACGGACTCCACCGTGCTCCGAAATGTAGGTGTGCCGATGGGGCACATGGTTATTGCCATTCAGAGCACTTTGAAAGGATTGCGTAAGTTGTTGCTCAACCGCGATGCTATCAATGCCGATCTGGACAATTGCTGGGCTGTGGTGGCCGAGGCCATTCAGACGATTCTGCGCCGTGAGGCTTATCCGCATCCCTACGAGGCACTGAAAGCACTGACGCGTACCAATCAGGCCATAACGGAGGCGTCTATCAAAAATTTCATAGAAGAACTGTCTGTGAGCGAGAAGGTGAAGCAGGAACTTCGTGCTATCACTCCTCATTCTTACACGGGTGTTTAGAAAATAGATCGGAGGAGTATTTGCCCGCGAGGGCGAATGCGTTCTCTTTGTTTTAATTATAATATAGAAAGGAAAAGAGTATGGAAGACGAAAAATGGCGGGAGAATTTTGCTCCTGAAGGAGCGGAGCGTAGCCGTGAGGGCTACAAGCCATTCAACAGTGACAACAACAATCGGAGTTTTAACCGTACGGGGCGTGAAGGTCGTACGATGCGTCCGCGTATCCAGCGTGCTGAGCGTGCTTATTCGGCAAACGGCGCCGACGGTATGCAGGAAGGTCGTCCCTATAGGCCTGCGTATAACCGTGAAGAGCGCGGATTCGGAGGCGAGCAGCGTCCGTACCGCAGTTTTCAGCCTCGTCCGGACTATAATCGCGAGGGTGGTTACAACCGTGAAGGCGGATACCGCCCGAATAATGGCGGTTTTCGTCGTGAGGGAGGTTTCAACCGCGATAATAATTACAGAAACCGCGAGGGTGGATATGGAAATCGCGAAGGCGGATACGGTTATCGTGAAGGTGGCTACCGTGACAATAATGGCGGAGGGTTCCGCCGTCCGCAGAACGGTTACGGCAACAACCGTTTCGGCGGTCGTCCGCAGCAGCGGCGTTCGGGAAACTATGATCCCAATGCCAAATACAGCATGAAGAAGCAGATCGAGTATAAGGAGGCCAATCTGGATCCGGATGCTCCGATCCGTCTCAATAGATTTCTTGCCAATGCAGGAGTTTGTTCCCGTCGTGAGGCCGATGAGTTCATTACCGCAGGTGTGGTGAGTGTGAACGGTGTGGTGGTGACCGAACTGGGTACAAAGGTGAAGCGTACGGATGAGGTGAAGTTTCATGATCAGCCGGTCAGCATCGAACGTAAGGTCTATGTGCTTTTGAATAAGCCGAAGGACTACGTGACGACCAGTGAAGACCCGCAGAATCGAAAGACTGTGATGGACTTGGTCAAGAACGTGTGTCGGGAACGCATTTATCCTGTAGGACGGCTGGACCGTAATACGACGGGTGTATTGCTCTTCACCAACGACGGGGATCTGGCTTCCAAGCTGACACATCCCAAATACTTGAAAAAGAAAATATACCACGTGACTACCGACAAGAATGTGACGGCTGCCGACTTGCAGCAGATAGCGGCAGGCATTACGCTTGAAGACGGTGAGATACATGCGGACGCCATAGAATATGCCAGCCCTACGGACAAGAAGCAGGTGGGGATAGAGATACATTCCGGAAAGAACCGTATTGTGCGCCGTATTTTCGAGGCATTGGGTTACCGCGTGGTGAAACTTGACCGCGTACTGTTTGCCGGCCTGACGAAGAAGAACGTCCGTCGCGGCGATTGGCGCTTCCTGACAGAGAAGGAAGTCAATATGTTGCGGATGGGCGCGTTTGAATGATAGAGAATAAAAAAACAGAAAAGATGGAAACTATTCGTAGAACAAGAATTGTAGATGTACTGAAACGTGAGGACTACGGTTCGGCAGTCAATGTGAAAGGCTGGGTCCGTACGCGCCGTGGTAGCAAGGCCGTTCATTTTATCGCCTTGAACGACGGTTCGACGATTAATAATGTGCAGGTGGTGGCCGATGCGGATAAGTTTGACGACGAGTTGATAAAGCTTATTACTACCGGAGCCTGCCTCAGCGTGACGGGAGAACTGGTGCAGAGTGTCGGTTCGGGACAGGCTGTGGAAATCCAGGCCCGCGAGATAGAGGTGTTGGGTACGTGCGGTTCGGACTATCCGATGCAGAAAAAAGGACAGACGATGGAGTATATGCGCACACATGCGCACATGCGCTTGCGTACCAATACTTTCGGAGCTGTGTTCCGTATCCGTCACAATATGGCTATGGCCATTCACCGTTACTTCCATGAGCACGGCTTTTTCTATTTCCATACGCCCATCATTACGGGCAGTGACTGTGAGGGAGCCGGACAGATGTTTCAGGTGACTACGAAGAACTTATACGACCTGAAGAAGGATGAGGAGGGAAAGATTGACTATTCCGACGATTTCTTCGGAAAGGCCACCTCGCTGACCGTATCCGGGCAGTTGGAGGGAGAGCTTGGTGCGACGGCGCTGGGTGCTATTTATACTTTCGGTCCTACGTTCCGTGCCGAGAATTCCAATACTCCGCGCCATTTGGCCGAGTTCTGGATGATAGAACCCGAAGTGGCTTTCTATGATATCCATGACAATATGGATCTTGCGGAAGATTTTATCAAGTATTGTGTGCGCTGGGCGCTTGATAATTGTCAGGATGATCTGGCCTTCTTGAACAAGATGATAGACAAGACGCTTCTTGAGCGGCTTAACTTTGTGCTGGAGAACGATTTCGTGCGCTTGTCCTATACCAAAGGTATCGAGATTCTGGAAGAGGCGGTGAAGAACGGTCATAAGTTCGAGTTCCCGATTTACTGGGGGGCGGACCTGGCCAGCGAGCACGAACGCTATCTGGTGGAGGAATACTTCAAACGCCCGGTTATCCTGACCGATTATCCGAAGGAAATCAAGGCATTCTACATGAAGATGAACGACGACGGGAAGACCGTGCGTGCGATGGATGTGCTTTTCCCGCAGATAGGCGAGATCATAGGAGGTTCCGAGCGTGAGGAGAACTACGACAAGTTGATGGCCCGCATTGAGGAAATGAATATCCCGATGAAAGACATGTGGTGGTATCTCGATACCCGTCGTTTCGGTACTTGTCCGCACAGCGGATTCGGTCTCGGTTTCGAACGTTTGATTCTGTTCGTGACCGGAATGCAGAACATCCGTGATGTCATTCCCTTCCCCCGTACTCCCAAGACGGCCGAGTTTTAGTCGGCTGTCTTTTGGCGGCGGTATGATTATAGATGTGCCTTTAGAGATAAGGGCACATCTTTTTTGTGTGAAACGACAGCCGGTCGGCATGGTGGGGACGAGGGTAGCGGAGAAGGCACATGCTGGGTGAGGAAGTGAAAATGTAAAGAAAAACTTTATTTGTAATCGTCTGCTAATCAGTGCGTAATTTTGGTGCGCATGATTTTTTATTTTTGTGCTCATGAAAATAATTTTTTGTCAGCATGATTTTTCAGTGTGGTGCGCATGAAAAATCCGGGAAGTCCGTTGTCCGTTTTTATTCAAGAATGGAAGAGTGCCGGAAAGGGGCGCCTGTTTATACGGGGTGAGGGCTTGAATATAATATGTTGTCTTGTATGTACATGATCATATATCGATATGCAGCGTGTCGCCGGACCGAGAGGTTGCCTGTGATCCGGGGGTATCTCGTGTTTGTGCCTTTCATTATTAATCCGTATTTTTGGGATGATAAAAAAACGAAAGACATGTATAGTATTAGAAGGGCCACAACGGAAGACTGCGGTCTTATTCATACGATGGCGTGGGAAGCCTTTCCGCATACCTATCGGGACATATTGTCTTCCGCGCAGATAGAGTATATGATGCATATGATGTACGACGCGGAGGTTTTGCGGAGGCAGATGACACAGGAGGGACATGAGTATTTCATTGCCAGTGATACCGGTGGGATGCCGGTTGGCTATGTGTCGGTCCGCCCGGACGGCGAAGACATAGTCCATCTGGAGAAAATTTACGTGCTTCCTCATTGGCAGAACGCGCATTGCGGCCGTACCCTGTTCCGGTATGCGGTGTCCTATGTGAGGGAGGCCCGTCCTGAGGTACGAGCCATAGAGTTGAATGTGAACCGCTGCAATCCGGCATTGGGCTTTTATCGCCGGATGGGGATGCGGATAAAGTGTGAGGGAGATTTTGCGATCGGTAACGGATTCTATATGAATGACTATATCATGTGTCTTGAACTTTGAGACGGAGAGAAAAAGTTTGCGGTTTTTGTTGGTCGTTTGGTTGAAAAGTAGTAATTTTGCAAGCCGATTATTATCAAAAAGACGATAAAAGTCTTAAGGCCTGCGTGTTAATAGCTTCTTCGATGGCCTGAAGAGGTGGTTAGTGAATCGTGGGAAAAGAAAATTAAAGTTTTTTTAGTAGTAACAATTTTATTTTAAATTAAAGAATGGATACTTTAAGTTACAAGACCATTTCGGCCAACAAGGAGACCGTGAAGAAAGAATGGGTTGTTGTAGATGCAACAGACCAGGTATTAGGTCGTCTCGGCTCTAAGGTGGCAAAGTTATTGAGAGGTAAGTATAAACCGAATTTTACGCCTCATGTAGACTGCGGTGATAATGTGATTATCATCAACGCAGACAAGGTGAAGTTGACCGGAAAGAAGTGGACGGATCGCGTATATCTTCGTCATACAGGTTATCCCGGAGGTCAGCGTGAAATGACTCCGGCACGTTTGATGTCTCGTCCTAACGGAGCGGACAGATTGGTGAGAAAAGTCGTGAAAGGCATGTTGCCCAAGAATCGTCTGGCAGATAAGTTGATAGGCAATCTGTATATCTATGCCGGTAATGAGCACAAGCATGAAGCGCAGCAACCTAAAAAGATTGATATAAACCTGTATAAATAATTAAGAGATGGAAGTAATTAATGCATTAGGCAGACGTAAGAGCGCCGTAGCTCGCGTATATGTCAGCGAGGGTACAGGAAAGATCACTATTAACAAGAGAGACCTTGCAGAGTACTTTCCCTCATCTATACTCCAGTATGTGGTAAAGCAGCCCCTGACTACTTTGGGCGTGGCTGAAAAATACGATATTAAAGTAAATGTATACGGCGGCGGTTTCACCGGACAGTCTCAGGCTTTGCGCTTGGCTATCGCCCGTGCTTTGGTGAAAATAAATGCCGATGACAAGAAGGCTCTTCGTGCGGAAGGTTTCATGACGCGTGACTCTCGTTGCGTTGAGCGTAAGAAACCGGGACGTCCGAAAGCACGTCGCAGATTCCAGTTCAGTAAACGTTAATATTCGGCCGTTTATCGAGCTGTTTGAACGTTTAGTATCTAAACCTGCGAGATTCCTCGCGGACTACCCGTAGGTTGGTTGGGAAAACAAAAAAGAAAGTAAACGATTAAAAAACAAAAAAACAATGTCAAGAACAAATTTTGATACCTTATTGGAAGCCGGTTGTCACTTCGGACACTTGAAAAGAAAATGGAATCCGGCAATGGCTCCTTATATCTTCATGGAACGTAATGGTATTCATATCATCGACCTCCATAAGACTGTGGCTAAGATTGACGATGCTGCAGAGGCTTTGAAACAAATAGCAAAATCAGGAAAGAAGATTTTGTTCGTTGCTACTAAAAAACAAGCAAAGCAGGTTGTAGCTGAGAAAGCTGCGGCTGTAAACATGCCTTATGTGATTGAACGTTGGCCGGGCGGAATGCTGACCAACTTCCCCACGATCCGCAAGGCTGTGAAGAAAATGGCCAATATAGACAAACTTACTGCCGACGGAACTTACTCTAACTTGTCAAAGCGCGAGATTCTCCAGATCTCCCGCCAGCGTGCCAAATTGGAAAAGAACCTTGGTTCTATTGCCGATTTGACTCGTCTTCCGTCCGCACTGTTCGTAGTGGACGTGTTGAAGGAGCAGATTGCCGTTCGCGAGGCTAACCGTTTGGGTATTCCTGTGTTTGCAATCGTGGATACCAACTCTAATCCCGACAATATTGACTTTGTGATTCCAGCAAATGATGATGCCAACAAGAGCGTAGAGGTGATCCTGGAGGCTTGTTGTGCAGCTGTTGCAGAAGGACTGGAAGAGCGTAAGGCGGAGAAGGTTGATACGGAAGCGGCAGGCGAGGCTGAAAACAAGACTCGCAAGCGTTCGGCAAGAGCTCGCGTAGAGAAGAGCGAAGAGGCCGTAAGCGAAGTAGAGACAGTTGAGGCTGAGGCTTAATTGATTTAATCACACGAAAATTAAGATAAGATTATGGCTGTTACAATGGCTGATATTACCAAACTCCGTCAGATGTCGGGGGCTGGTATGATGGATTGCAAGAAAGCTTTGGAAGAAGCTGGCAATGATATAGAGAAAGCAATGGAAATCATTCGTAAGAAAGGCCAGGCTGTGGCTGCCAAGCGTTCAGACCGCGAAGCTGCAGAAGGTTGTGTGCTGGTAAAGGCTGAGAATGGTTTCGGTGCGATTATCGCTTTGAAGTGCGAAACGGACTTCGTAGCCAAGAACGAGGACTTCGTGAAGTTGGCTAAGGATATCCTGGATATGGCTGTTGCCGCTAAGTGCCAGACTGTGGACGAGGTGAAAGCGTTGCCGATGGGTAACGGTACCGTGCTTGATGCAGTAGTAGACCGCAGCGGTATCACCGGTGAGAAGATGGAATTGGACGGTTATATGGTGATCGAAGGCGAGGATATCGCTGTGTACAACCACCAGAACAAGAACCAGCTTTGCACTATGGTTGCTCTCAATAAGAAGGTAGGCGAAGAGTACGGTCATGCTGTGGCTATGCAGGTGGCAGCTATGAATCCCCGTTCAATCAACGAGACCGATTATCCGGCTGACGTTCTGGCAAAGGAAAAGGAAATCGCCGCCGACAAGGCACGTCAGGAAGGCAAGCCTGAGAACATGATCGAGAAGATTGCAACAGGACGTTTGAACAAGTTGTTCAAGGAAGAATGCTTGCTTAGACAAGCTTTCATTCAGAATGACAAAGTGAGCGTGGCCGACTATCTGAAGGAGGCTGACAAGGAATGTACGGTTACTGCATTCAAGCGCTTTACCTTGCGTGCTGAATAATTATTCGAACGCGGATATTTTTTATATGAGCAGGGCTTTCAATATTGAAGGCCCTGCTCTTTTTTCATTAAAATAACGTTAATACCTTTCGGAAATGCCGGTGTAGAGAATAAATGCCTATTTTTGCATACTAATCTAAAAGAATAATAATATGAAGATATTGGCAGTGGGGATGAACTATGCCCGACACAATAAAGAGTTGGCCGGATCGTTATATAAACCTGAAGAGCCTGTAATTTTTGCAAAACCGGATTCTGCTTTGCTGAAAGACGGAAAGCCTTTCTTTATTCCGGATTTTACCAAGCAGTGTGATTATGAGACGGAACTTGTGGTGCGTATCTGTCGGTTGGGAAAGAATATATCTTCTCGTTTTGCTTATCGTTATTATGATGCGGTGACAGTGGGAATCGACTTTACGGCACGGGATTTGCAGAGTAAGTTCAGACAGGAAGGACTGCCTTGGGAACTCTGCAAGGGTTTTGACAATTCTGCGGTAGTGGGCAGTTTTGTGCCGAAAGAGGAGCTATCCGATATCCAACAGATCTCGTTTCATCTGGATATTGACGGACGGACGGTTCAGACGGGGTATTCCGGTGATATGCTCTTCGCAGTGGATGAGCTTATTGCATATGTGAGCCGTTTCTATACATTGAAAATCGGCGATTTGTTGTTTACCGGTACGCCGGAGGGGGTCGGGCCGGTGTCTGTGAACCAGCATTTGCAGGGCTATATTCAGGATCGCAAGGTTTTGGATTTTAACGTAAAATAAAAGAATGAGAGTAAGGACAGCCATATTGATGCTTTTAGTCTGTGTAGTACGTTTGTGCGCGCAGGAGTTTACATATGTGGATTGGCAGATGTTGAAGCCTGATACGCTTCCCGTATACTATACGGAAGTGATTCCTTTGGAGGAGGACCATCGTCAGTTTAACTATGAAGTGCGGTTGGACTATCCTGAGTATGTCCGCCTGACGGCGGTTGAGGCGGAGCATGTAGCTGTATGGGGAGAGAATCTGCCTGAGAGTCCTCATATATATAATAATGTGGAAGTATCACGGAAAACGGGTGTTCTTGATGTGGCTTTTATACCCATTGTCCGGCGTGACGGGGCGTATTATAAACTGGTGAGTTTTAAAATGAAAATCGTTCGCCGGCCGAAAGTGCAGATACGGGCTTTGCCGGTGTCGGAAAGAAAGCAGACGATAAAGAATAGATACGCATCGTCTTCTGTTCTGGCGCAGGGGCGTTGGGTGAAAATCGGTATTAAGGAAGACGGAGTTTACCGGTTGACTCCAGCTGATTTGAAACGTGCCGGATTCAGTGATCCTTCACGCGTGAAGCTTTATGGCTATGGAGGCCATGTGCAGGACGAGAAGATCGATGCCGATAAGGATTTCGATGATCTGGAAGAGGTGCCGCTTTATCGCGACGACAAGGGACTTCTGTTTTTTGGAAAAGGGCTTGTGTCCTGGTCGGTTCCCGACAGTAAGGGACGTTCCACTCATCGTGTGAATACCTATGCGCGGCAGGCGTGTTATTTTCTGACGGAGGGCGATGCCCCGAAAACAATAGAGCCGGCAGGCGGAATGAGTTCCTTCCATAAAAATCTGGATTATACCCCTGCGCATGTTTTGTATGAAAAAGAAGAGTTTGCGTGGTATCAGTCCGGCCGTCGGTTTTATGAGGCTGTGAATTATGCTACATCGAATTCACATACCTACCAGTTGCCGGTGGTGGATCCGGTGGCTGCCGCGGGAGGGACGTTGAAAGTGAGTTTTGCCGCTCACACGACGAATAAGTCCGGTGCTACGGTCCGTCCCGTAGTGGATGGTTCGGCTCTGCCTTCCATCAGTATCAGTCAATCCGGAGAATATGATGCCGCGAGAGAAGGAGTATTTACTTATACCCTGTCCCGCTTGCAAGAAGGTGATGCCGGTACGCAGGTTACATTGACTTCTACAAGCGGAATCAATGCTCGCCTGGGTTATCTGGAGTTGTGTTATCGGAGGAAACTCAGAATGCGTGATGCTTTTCTGCGTATCCGTCATACGGAGACTACTCCGGCTAATTTTGTGATAGATGCTAACGGGCGGAGCGCTCTTAAGTTGTGGAGGTTGGGACGAAGGAATGAACCCATGGTTGAGATGTCCGGTTCGTGGGACGGTTCGTCCTATGTCGTTCCGGTGACGGCACCTGATCTTGAATATGTGGTTGTGGATGTAAAGGCCGATTTTCCTTCGCCAGTTATTCTCGGTGAAGTAAGTAATCAGAATTTGCATGCGACTCCGGCCACCGATATGGTGATTATCATTCCGTCCAGCGGAAAACTGTATGCTCAGGCGGAACGTTTGGCGGAAGCGCATCGCAGTATGGACGGATTGCGTGTGCAGATTGTACGTGCCGACCAGATTTATAATGAATTTTCTTCAGGAACTCCGGATGCTACGGCCTATCGGCGTTTTATGAAGATGTTGTATGACAGGGCCGAGACGGATGCAGACGTGCCGCGTTATCTGTTGCTTTTTGGCGATGGCGTATGGGACAACCGTATGTTGACGGCAGAGGCGCGTGGGCTCAATCCGGATGACTACCTGTTGTGTTATGAATCGGAAAATTCTCTCAGCCATACGCGAAGCTATGTGATGGAGGATTATTTCGGTTTCTTGGATGACGGTGAAGGAGTCCGTTTGTTAGAAGATAAGGTAGATCTGGGGATAGGCCGTTTTCCTGTAACTACGGATGCGGAGGCGCGTATTCTTGTGGACAAGACGATTGACTATATGGAAAATAGGCATGCCGGTTCTTGGCGCAATGTGGTTTGTGTCATGGGAGACGATGGTGATAACAATGACCATATAGAGCGGGCTGAAGTTATTGCAAAGCAAATAGAAGAGGAGCATCCCGACATGCAGGTGAACCGTATTTTGTGGGATGCTTATAAGAGAGAAGCAAGTGCTTCCGGTTATTCGTATCCCGGTGTTACTGCCGATGTAAGGAAACAAATGGCGGAAGGTTGTCTGATGATGAATTATACCGGACATGGCAATCCGCGTGAGTTGTCGCATGAATATGCGATAAAACTGAGTGATTTTACGGCTTTCTCCTCTCCCAATCTTCCATTGTGGATCACGGCGGCTTGTGATGTTGCTCCTTTCGATATGCTGACGAATAACATCGGTGAGAATGCCGTATTGAATAAAAACGGTGCGGCGGTGGCATTTTATGGAACTACCCGTACGGTGTATTCTCCTCCCAACAGTCTGATGAACCGTTATTTTACCCGATATGTATTGGGCCGGGATTCATCGGGACGCCGTAATACAATAGGAGATGCCGTACGTCAGGCAAAAGTAAGTGTGCTGATACAAGGCGGAGGAACAAGCTATTCGGAGAATAAGATTCATTTTGTGCTTCTTGGCGATCCGGCTTTGAAGTTGGGAGTGCCTGATTATGAGCTTGTCGTGGATAGCATCAACGGTATGAAGGTAGGCGACGGCTTGCCGTTTGCCGATTTTAAGGCCGGCAGTGTCGCTCGTGTTTCAGGGCATGTGGCTGATGCTTCCGGAGTACGGCTTCCGGATTTTTCCGGTGTGCTT
Source organism: uncultured Paraprevotella sp. (assembly GCA_910586505.1). GTDB lineage: Bacteria > Bacteroidota > Bacteroidia > Bacteroidales > Bacteroidaceae > Paraprevotella. The sequence goes on from CAJUGV010000005.1 coordinate 11,830, forward strand.
TCTGCTACGGTATACGATAGTAAGAGTGTGATTACTTGTCTGAATAATGGAGGGCAGTCCGACACCGCAGTTGTTTATCTTTCGCGTGACAAACGTTTGTATACCGGCAGCGATTCCGTCAGAAACGGTAAATTTAGTATTACGTTTCCCATTCCGATGGATATCAAGTATTCCGGCGAGAGCGGACGTGTGCTGCTTTATGCCATAGACAACGAAAAGCGGCGTGAGGCAAACGGGTATACGGAGAACGTGTCGGTGGGCGGCAGCAGCAGCGAGTTGTCCGGTGACAAGGAGGGACCGAAGATTACGGCTTATCTCAACCGGGAAGATTTTGTATCGGGAGGGACAGTCAATGCTTCGCCCTACTTCGTGGCCATGTTGGAGGATGAGAGCGGAATCAATGTGACGAATACGGCCGTAGGGCACGATCTGGAACTTACGATAGACGGCGATCCTTCGAAAACTTATGTGTTGAACGGTGAGTATGTGAGTGAACTCGGAGATTACCGCAAGGGGCAGCTGGCTTATGTCATTCCGTCATTGCCGGACGGCAAGCACACACTCACGTTCCGCGCATGGGATGTGGTGAATAATTCTTCTGCTGTGACATTGGATTTTAATGTGGATGGCCGTCTCAGTCCCGAACTGATCAATTTGACATGTACAAACAATCCGGCCCGCGAGCAGACTACGTTTATCATGCGTTATGACCGTCCGGGTACGGAGTGCAGTTTTACGCTTGAGGTATTTGATTTTGCTGGCCGTAAATTGTGGCAGCATACCGAGCAGGGTGTGTCGGATAATGGAATCTATTATGTAAACTGGAACCTGACCACTTCCACCGGCATGCCGCTTTCTACGGGCGTTTATCTGTATCGGGCTACCGTGTCCACTTCCGACAGTAAGGCTGTCTCGCGTGCGAATAAAATCATTGTGTTAGGCAATAAATGATAATGTCCGACGTTAGATATTCATGTAAAAAGAAAGAAAATCAAGTATGAAGAGATATTTGTTCGTTATGATGTTCCTGTGTGGGGCCGTGTGGGCGTCGTTGTATGCGCAGGACAAGAAGAATATGTTTAATCCGGTGACTACCAGTGTGACTTCGCAATCCATCGCGCCTGATGCGCGGGGAGGCTCGATGGGAGATATAGGAGCTGCTACCGAGGCCGATGTGAACTCTCAGTATTGGAATCCGGCAAAGTATCCGTTCAATATCGGGCGTGCCGGAGTTGCGGTAAGCTATACTCCGTGGTTGCGTCAGTTGGTCAATGACATTAATCTGGCCTATGTGAGCGGATTCTACCGGCTTGGCGACTATCAGGCGTTGAGCGCCTCGTTACGTTATTTTTCATTGGGAGAGGTGTCTACGGGCAGCAGTCTGGACGGGTCGGCCGATATGACCATCAGTCCTTATGAAATGTCTGTCGATGTGGCCTATTCCCGTATGTTGAGCGAGACATTCTCGGCTGCCGTTGCCTTGCGTTTTATTTATTCGGACATTACTTACGACTATTCGGACGAGACAAGTCCCGGCAAGGCTTTTGCCGCAGATATAGCTCTTTACTGGAACCGTTACTTTACGGGGCGTTCTCGTGAGTGGAATATGGGTATCGGTTTAAACATCAGCAATATCGGTAGTAAGATATCATACGGTGGAGATGATAATTCCGAATTTATTCCTACCAACTTGCGTTTGGGTGTCAACTTTCTGATTCCTATAAACGAGTATAATAAGTTCTCTCTTGCGGCCGATGCCAACAAACTGCTGGTACCTACTTACCCGAAACAGAATGAGGGGGAAGCCGATCAGGATTATACCGACCGTGTACAGAAAGACTATTATGACATATCTCCCATCGCGGGAATCTTCAAGAGTTTTGGCGATGCGCCCAACGGCTTTAAGGAGGAAATGCAGGAAATCCAGTGGAGTATGGGTCTGGAATATATCTATAACGACCGTTTCTCCCTCCGTGCCGGTTATCACCATGAGAGTGAAAACAAAGGAAACCGTAAGTATTTTACCGTGGGAGCCGGTTTCAGGATGAGTGTGTTCTCGCTGGATGCCGGTTATGTGTTTTCCACGGCACAGAGCAATCCGCTCGACCAGACGATGCGTTTCACCTTAGGCTTTGATTTGGACGGTATCAAGGATATGTTCGGCCGTCGCCGTTAAATGAAGGAGGGATAAGAGCGTGGGAAAGATCAGAGTAGGTTTCGGTTTCGATGTGCACCGCCTGGTAGAGGGACGTGAGCTTTGGTTGGGCGGTATCCGTTTGGAGCATAGCATGGGATTGCTGGGACACAGCGATGCCGATGTGTTGATACATGCCATTTGTGATGCGCTCCTCGGAGCGGCTAATATGAGGGATATAGGATACCATTTTCCTGATACGGGAGAGGAATACCGTAATATCGACAGCAAGGTACTGTTATGCAAAACCATGGAACTGATCGGTACAAAAGGATACCGTGTGGGAAATGTGGATGCTACGGTATGTGCGGAGCGGCCTAAATTGAAGCAGTATATACCGGCCATACAGGCTTGTCTGGCAGAAGTGATGGGGGTGGATGCTGACGACGTGTCTGTGAAAGCCACTACTACGGAAAAGCTTGGTTTTACAGGACGTGAGGAAGGTATCTCTGCCTATGCCACCGTGCTGATTGAGCAGTGAATGAGCAGATGCTTATCCGGTCATGAAACTCTTTTACGGTGATGAATTCCGGCCCGGCTTCACAAGCCGGGCTGTTTTTTATCCGAGTATATAAATGATTTCGCCTTTACGTAATGTCAGCCGACGGATGTCGGATACATGTTCTATGATAACGCATTCCTGTCTGCCGTGTAAGGAAGAAAGTATTGGGTTCAGCATATTCTTCTCGTCATAGTTCGGTCCGGGGAGCAGTGCGTTGGGTACATTACGCGGCCATTCTCTATGAGCGGTCCTTTTATGTTTGTTTTATAATATCTGGTTCCGGTAAGCATTCCGGTAATCTCTCGGAGGCAGGCCTGTGAGTTTTTTAAAGATGCGGTTGAAGTAAGCCTGATCGTCGAATCCCAGCTGATAGGCTATTTCTTTTATGGAGGTCTGTTCCGTCACCAGCCTCAACTGCGCTTTCTCCATCTTTTTTTTATTAATATAGGATAAAGGCGTCATGTTCATTTCTTTTTTGAATACTCTTATCAGATGGTCTTTCGATAAGCATGACAACGTGGCCAGTGCATCTATGTCCGGCTTGGCCCCCAGATGTGTGCGGATGTATCCCAATACCTGTGTGATACGTTGGTCTGCCACATATTTCTGAGGTTGCGCCGTCCGCAGGAATACGGCCAGCAATTGGTAGATGATGCCTCGTGATTCGATCCGTGCATACAGTTCCCGTTGTTTGTTCTTCAGTATGTTCCGGCTGAGCGTCGAGCTGTTGTCATAAAACTGCGGGTCGGTTTGCGTCAGTTCCATTCCCGGACAGAGTTCGTATAGTTTTCGTATGCGGGGCAGGATGTCGTATTCCGTTCGGATTTCCGATGGCAATTCCCAGTCTTCCAGGATGTCGTGGTCGGATTCGTTATATATGTGGATGTAATAATGGCAGAATTCCTCATTGCATATGTAACTATGCTTGGTAAAGGCCGGAACAATGTACATATATCCCTGACGCAAATCCTGTTTTTTCTCCGGAAGTTGTATTTGAGCGTGTCCTTTTGTAACGTAATATATACGGGTGAAGGGGCTGCATATGTTTTTATAGTTCCAGTTATCCCGGCAGCACGCTTCCCCGATGTGCAGGACGAGATAGTTCATTTGGTCTATGTTGTTGTTCATGGCCTTTCCGGTTTCCGATTTCAGTGCGCAAATATAGTGAAAAAGCCATTGGTCTGGTATGTCCGCAGGGTGTTTTTTATAAGAAGAAAAAAGAAAGAAGTCGATATTATCCTACTTTTTGACGGGTTTGTACTATTTTAGCGGTGATGGAATGGCTAATTTTGCAACGGATAAACAAACAGATGTTTTCCGCTATTTGATTATTAACAAACAACCATTCATCTTATGAATAAGTATCCTAAAATAGGCATTCGTCCGACTATTGACGGCCGGCAGGGCGGTGTGCGCGAGAGTCTGGAAGAAAAGACGATGAGCCTGGCCAAGGCTGTGGCCGAGCTGATTTCTTCACATGTGAAATACAGCGACGGCACGCCGGTTGAATGTGTGATTGCCGACGGTACAATCGGCCGTGTGGGCGAGAGTGCCGCCTGTGCCGAGAAATTTGAGCGTGAAGGTGTGGGAGCTACTATTTCGGTGACTTCCTGCTGGTGTTACGGTTCGGAGACCATGGATATGAATCCTTACTGGCCGAAAGCCGTGTGGGGCTTCAACGGAACGGAGCGTCCGGGAGCCGTATATCTGGCTGCCGTGCTGGCCGGTCATGCGCAGAAAGGACTTCCTGCTTTCGGCATTTACGGTCACGACGTGCAGGATCTGGACGACAATACCATACCGGCCGATGTGGCGGAGAAGATACTGCGCTGGGCGCGTGCCGCTGTGGCTGTAGCCCAGATGCGCGGACAGAGCTATCTGTCGGTGGGAAGCCAGTGTATGGGTATTGCCGGCAGTATCGTAGACCAGAACTTCTTTCAGGAATATCTGGGCATGCGCAATGAAAGCGTAGACGAGACCGAGATATTGCGCCGTATGGATGAAGGTATCTACGACCATGAAGAGTATGAGAAGGCGATGGCGTGGACGGAGAAATATTGCAAGGTAAATGAAGGTTGGGACAAGAATCGCCCCGACCGTCAGAAGACCCGTGAGCAGAAAGATGCCGACTGGGAGTTTATCGTCAAGATGACCCTTATCGTGCGCGACCTGATGCTCGGCAACCCGAAGTTGCGTGAAATGGGATTCAAGGAAGAGGCTATCGGCCATAATGCTATTGCGGCCGGCTTCCAGGGACAGCGTCAATGGACAGACTGGAAGCCCAACGGCGATTTCACGGAAGCCCTGATGTGCAGTACGTTCGACTGGAACGGAATCCGTCAGGCATACGTACTGGCCACCGAGAACGACTCTTGCAATGCCGTGGCCATGTTGTTCGGCAATTTGCTGACCGGTTGCGGCCAGATGTTCAGCGACGTGCGCACGTATTGGAGCCCTGAGGCGGTGAAGCGTGTTACCGGCAAGGAACTGACTGGGCTGGCTGCCGGCGGTATGATTCATCTGATCAACTCCGGAGCCACTACGTTGGATGCCACCGGCGAGAGCGTCAATGCCGCAGGAGAGCCCTGCATGAAGCCTTGCTGGGAGATGACGGAGAAGGATGCCGAGGCATGTCTCAAGGCCACTAACTGGATGCCGGCCGACCGCGACTATTTCCGTGGGGGCGGTTTCTCCAGCAACTTCCTGTCTAAGGGAGGCATGCCTGTCACTATGTCGCGTCTGAATCTGATAAAGGGCCTTGGCCCCGTGCTTCAGATTGCCGAAGGATGGACGGCCGAAATAGATCCGGAAATCCACGAAGTGCTGAACAAACGCACCGATCCCACTTGGCCTACTACCTGGTTTGTGCCCCGTTTGTGCGACAAACCGGCGTTCCGCGATGTATATTCCGTAATGAACAACTGGGGAGCCAACCACGGTGCCATCAGCTACGGCCACATCGGACAGGATTTGATTACACTGGCTTCCATGCTGCGCATTCCGGTGTGCATGCACAATGTCGAGGACGACAAGATATTCCGTCCTGCGGCATGGAACGCATTCGGAATGGATAAGGAGGGTGCGGATTACCGTGCCTGCAAGGTATACGGACCGATTTATAAATGATAAGTGAATAATGTTTAGTGTTGAAAATTGACAGAGTAATCCGGTAGAGAGGCTTGGGAAAGTCTCTCTGTCCGGTTCTGTCTGTTCGTTTTATGATGAAAGATTATTAACAGAATTTGAAAAACTGGAATACAATATGATTACAACCGAACATATAGAAGAATTTATTGCTCAGGCACATCGTGTGGGAGATGCCGGACTGACCATTTGCAGTAGCGGTAACCTCTCTTGGCGCATCGGCGAGGAGGCGCTCGTATCCGGTACGGGTTCATGGGTTCCCACCTTGCAGAAGGAGAAAGTGTCGGTGTGCCGTGTAGCCACGGGAGAAGTACTGAACGGGGTGAAACCTTCGATGGAAAGCGGGTTCCATCTCGGTGTGCTCCGCGAGCGTCCCGATGTGGATGTGGTGCTTCACTTTCAGTCGCCCTATGCTACGGCGGTGGCCTGTATGACAGATATTCCGGAGAATTTCAACGTGACGGCCGAGGTGCCTTGTCATGTGGGAAGCGAGATCCCGGTAATTCCCTACTTCCGTCCGGGTTCTCCCGAGTTGGCCGAACAGGTGAAGTCCGCTTTGAAGGAGCATAACTCCTGCCTGCTGCGCAAGCATGGCCAGGTGGTGTGCGGAAAAGATTTCGATGAAGTGTTCCAGCGTGCCATGTTCTTTGAGATGGCCTGCCGCATCATCGTGCAGTCGGGAGGGCGTTATGAGGTGCTGACACAGGCCGAAATAGATGATTTGGAGACCTATATTTTAGGTAAGAAATCATGAGCACATTTCTGGCTGTAGATTTCGGAGCCGGAAGCGGTCGCGTGATAGCCGGTCGTGTAGTCGCCGGCGGCCGGTTGGAGATGGAGGAGCTGTATCGCTTCCCCAACCGCCAGGTGCGGATCGGCCACCATCTTTATTGGGATTTTCCGGCTTTGTTTGCCGACATGAAAGAAGGGCTGCGCCGCGCCGCGTCCTGTTATGACGATGTGGAGAGCATCGGTATCGACACATGGGGAGTGGACTACGGACTGGTGGACAAAGCCGGCAATCTGATGGGAAACCCTCTGTGCTACCGCGATGCCTGTACCACACATATTCCGGATGAGGTGTTTGCCCGTAGGGATATCGCAGCGCATTATGCCGAAGCGGGCATACAGGTGATGCCTATCAATACGATGTTTCAGCTTGTGGCCCGCCAAAAAGAAAATCCGGCATGGCTGGACCAGGCCCGCCATTTGCTTTTCATGCCCGATTTGTTTGCCTATTACCTTACGGGTGTGCCCGGCAACGAATATTGTATCGCATCCACTTCCGAATTGCTTGACGCACGCGGCCGGACCTGGAATATGCCGTTGATACGCGATCTCGGCCTGCCGGAACATTTGTTCGGGCCTTTGCTGATGCCGGGCAACGTGCGTGGCATGCTGTTGCCCGAAGTGGCCGATGAACTCGGTTTGCCCCGCACGGTCAAGGTGGTGGCTGTGGGTTCGCACGATACGGCCAGTGCGGTGCACGCCGTTCCTTTCCGGCCGGGCAAGGAAACGGTCAGTGCCTTTCTCAGCTCCGGCACATGGTCTTTGCTGGGCGTGACGCTTGACGAACCCGTGCTGACGGAAGAGGCCCGTACGGGCGGATTCACCAATGAAGGGGGAGTGGGCGGCCGTATACGCTTTTTGCAGAACATCACCGGTTTGTGGATTCTGCAATGCCTTGTACGCCAATGGGAAGCAAGGGGGTGGCGTGCCGATTACGACTATCTGATAGCCGAAGCGGAACAGGTAGACAAGGTGGCCTGCATAGACGTGGACGCTTCCGATTTCATGAATCCCTCCGATATGGAAGAAGCTATAGCCGCCTACTGCCGTGCACGCGGAGAAGAGGCGCCCTCCACACAAGGGGAATACGTACGTTGTGTGTTGCAGTCGCTGGCCGGACGTTACAGTCGCGGCATAGCGCGGATGAATGCTTTGCTGCCTCGTCCGATAGAGCATTTGCATATTATCGGCGGCGGATGCCGTAACCGCCTGCTCAACCGTCTGACGGAGGAGGCCACAGGGCTTTCCGTCACGGCTGGTCCGGTAGAGGCCACCGCCATAGGCAATTTGCTGGTGCAGGCGGAAGCATGCGGTGCGGTCAAGAGTAAAAATGAAATTCATACTATAATTGAAAAAAAATAATGAAAGGTTATCAAGTAAAACAATATCATGGTCCGGTCAAACGTTATTGTCAGACCTTGGAGTTGCGTGACAATCCCGAATTGATAGCGGAATACCGTCGGCGCCACAGCCGTGAGGATGCGTGGCCGGAAATTCGTCAGGGCATCCGTGAAGTAGGTATTCTGGAGATGGAGATCTATATTCTCGGCACACGGCTCTTCATGATAGTGGAAACACCGCTGGACTTTGACTGGGACGAAGCCATGGCCCGCCTGGCCACGCTGCCCCGCCAGCAGGAGTGGGAAGACTATATGGCTGTGTTCCAGCAGGCGGAGCCTGGAGCCTCCTCGGCGGAGAAATGGAAACCGATGGAACGTATGTTCTATCTTTATGAACCGTAAGTAATAAACAAACAAATAAAGAACAACACATGAAAAACACCGGAAAAAAATCGATCATCGGTGACGGCACATGGGCTGCGCTCATTCCCTTTGTGCTGATTACGAGCTGCTTTGCCCTCTGGGGCTTTGCCAATGACATTACGAACCCTATGGTGAAGGCTTTCTCCAAGATATTCCGTATGAGCGTAACGGAGGGAGCTCTTGTGCAGGTAGCCTTCTACGGCGGCTATTTCGCGATGGCTTTTCCTGCCGCCATGTTCATCCGCAAATATTCCTACAAAGCCGGCGTCATGCTGGGCCTCGGCCTGTATGCTCTGGGGGCGTTTCTGTTTTTTCCGGCCAAGCTGACGGGCAGTTATTATCCTTTCCTGCTGGCCTATTTTATTCTGACCTGCGGACTTTCGTTTTTGGAGACGAGCAGCAATCCCTATATCCTTTCCATGGGCGATGAGGCCACGGCCACGCGCCGGCTCAATCTGGCGCAGGCTTTCAATCCCATCGGTTCGTTGCTGGGTATGTATGTGGCGATGAATTTCATTCAGAACCGCCTGCATCCGATGGACACGGCCGAGCGTGCCATGCTTTCGGGCGAAGAGTTTGCGGCCGTCCGTGATTCCGATCTGGAGACGTTGATAGCGCCTTATCTGGTGATCGGACTGGTTACGGTGGGCGTGCTTCTTCTCATTCGTTTCACCCGTATGCCGCGCAACAACGACCAGTCTCACAGCATCAACCTGATGCCTACGCTGAGAAGGATTTTTGCGTTGCCGCGTTATCGCGAAGGCGTGCTGGCCCAGTTCTTCTATGTGGGAGCGCAGATTATGTGCTGGACGTTTATCATTCAGTACGGCACGCGCCTGTTCATGTCGCAGGGCATGGAAGAGCAGGCCGCCGAGGTGCTCTCTCAGCAGTATAACATCGTGGCGATGGGTATATTCTGTGTGAGCCGTTTCGTCTGCACGTTCCTGCTCCGCTACCTCAATCCGGGGCTGTTGCTGCGCACGCTGGCTATTGTGGCCGGAGTGTTCACCATAGGGGCGATTTTCTTGCAGAATGTGTATGGCATGTATTGCCTGGTAGGCATTTCCGCCTGTATGTCGTTGATGTTCCCCACTATCTACGGTATCGCGTTGCAAGGCTTGGGCGATGACGCCAAGTTCGGTGCCGCCGGCCTTATCATGGCCATTCTCGGAGGGTCGGTGCTGCCCCCCGTACAGGCTTCCATTATCGACATGCAAACCGTTCTCGGCATGCCGGCGGTCAATGTGTCTTTCCTGTTGCCGTTTATTTGTTTTGTGGTAGTGACGGTGTACGGACATCGGGCTTACCGTTGCGGCTGGTCGTAGAAAATATTTTTCTTGTACCGGGGCTGTACGAGAAATTGTGGCAGACGTTCTATGGGGCATGAACGTCTGCCTTTTTTATGTTTCATGAAGAAAAGGTCAGTATGGCAGAAAGACGGAATATCTTTCGTTTTTCTGTCTTTTTGAATGTATATGGAGATGTCCGGTCTCCTTAAGGCAAGACAACAACGCCCATCCGGAGCGTCATAGGTCGTGTTTTCCTGCATAAAAATTCTTTTATACCGTTATTATGCAAATTCTGCTGTATATTATGCGGTTTTTGTGCGTATGAAAAAATATTTTGCTCCGCAAGGAAATTTTTTATTCTCCGCATCCCGTGATGAAGCAGGGCCGGAAACGGGTTTTTAAAATGCTTTGCGGGGCTGAAATCATGGAAGAATCCTTGTGGCTGTTCTCTGGATGATCGTTACGACTGACACTTCTGGTATTGACATCTTGCCATCGGGTTATGATGATATTCCGGTGAATGTCGGCCCCGGTGTATATGATAAGGGATTTATGCCGGCATGTGGTCGGGAATATACTGTTTATGCTTGCATTCTGTCCGAAGCTGATGATGCAAGAATCGCGTGTAGTCTTCAAAATACCGGGACGGGACCGAATAAGCCATTCACCGAAGGGGACTTTTGACATTTTGCTTTTAACTATTGCAGAATTGTATGATATAATCCTATTATTAGCCGATATAGTCCAATAAAGCGTAGCTGTGAAATCCCTATCTTTGTAACATTAACATTTTATATTAATCTAACAGGAATATTTATGAAAAATAGTGTTTCTAAGTTTTTATGTGGCGCGTTGTTTTTCTCGTTAGCCGGTGCGTCGCAACTTCGGGCGCAGCAATCTGTTCCGGCAGAACCGATGCAGAGCGGAGTGTATGAGCCTACTTGGGCCTCTTTTGCCAAGTATGAGTGTCCGGAATGGTTCCGCGATGCGAAGTTCGGTATGTGGGCTCATTGGGGGCCGCAGTGCGAACCGGAGTCGGGCGACTGGTATGCCCGCCACATGTATTATGCCAACCACTGGCAGCACAAGGCACATGTGGAGAAATACGGAGACCCGAAAGAATTCGGTTTCAAGGATGTGATCAACGCATGGAAAGCCGAGGAGTGGGAGCCGGATTCTTTGGTGCGTTTCTATAAGAGCGTGGGGGCGCGCTATTTCATGGCGCTGGCCAACCATCATGATAACTTCGACCTTTGGGACAGCGACTATCAGCCGTGGAACTCGGTGAATATGGGACCGAAGCGTAACATCGTAGGCGAATGGGCCGAGGCCTGCAAGAAATACAAACTGCCGCTGGGCGTGAGCATCCATGCCTCACACGCATGGACCTGGATGGAAGGCGCGCAAGACTACGACGGCAAGCTGACCAAGGAAGACGGTAAGGGCAAATGGTGGGAAGGCTATGACCCTCAGGATCTTTACGAACAGCGTCATGAGCGGAGCCTCGGAAGCAACAATTCCGGTAAGATCCACTCGCAGTGGGCATGGGAGAACGGAGCTTCCCAACCCTCCGAGGCTTATAAGACGAAGTTCTACAACCGCACGGTGGATGTGATTAACAAGTACCGTCCCGACATGATATATTTCGATGATACGACTTTGCCTTTTTATCCTGTCAGTGATGAGGGTATGAAGATTGTGGCCCACATGTACAACACGAGCCTGAAGAACAATAAAGGAAAGATGCGTGCCGTGGTGATGGGTAAGGTCTTGACGGAAGAGCAGAAGGACGGAATACTATGGGATGTGGAGCGCGGAATCCCCGACCGTGCGCAGGATAAGGCATGGCAGACCTGTACATGTATAGGAAACTGGCATTATGACGTGGGGACTTACAAGCGCGGCTACAAGAGTGCGGCCCAGGTTATCAAAATGATGGTAGACATCGTGAGCAAGAACGGCAATCTGCTGTTGAGCGTTCCTTTGCGTGGTAATGGTGCTTTGGACGATAAGGAAATCGTTGTTCTGAACGGTATCAAGGCCTGGATGGACATCAACGGCGAGAGCATCTACGGCACACGTCCGTGGACCACGTTCGGTGAAGGCCCGTTGGCAGAGACGGCTAATCCTATCAAAGCGCAGGGTTTCAACGAGGGACAGAAGTATACGCCGGCTGATATCCGCTATGTGCAGAAAGGCAATGTGGTGTATGTCACTTCTTTGGGATGGCCCGAAGACAATGTGCTGACGATGAAGAGGCTGGCCGCAGGAAGCCGTTATTATAAAGGTAAGATCAAGAGTGTGGAACTGTTGGGTTATGGCAAGGTGGAATATACTTGCGGCGAAAACGGGCTTAAGGTTAACCTGCCGAAAGAAAGACCGAATGAAATCGCACCGGTGCTGAAGGTGAAAATTAAATAAAGGAAAAGCATAAGAATGTAATGAAGGGTGAAAGCCCGTTCCCGAAGGAACGGGCTTTCGCCTGTTTTTCAGGCGGCCGGTGCCCGGACGTACCGCCGGTGATTTTTCCAAAGGGTTCGTTAAAGTTGATATAGTCCTTGTTTTGGGCTGTAAAGTCCTATATTGAGGCTTGTAAAATATATATCTTTGCGGTGTATTGAGATCTGATTCTTTAATTAACCTTAATCTAATCCGAAATGAAAAAAGATTTAGCTCGCTTTTTATGCGGTGCTTTATTCCTGCCGTTGACGGGAATGGCACAAAATCAGGCGCAGCAGTCCGTTCAGGCTGTCCCTGCGCAGGCCGGAGTGTATGAACCGACATGGGAATCCTTTGCCAAGTATGAATGTCCGGAATGGTTCCGCGATGCGAAATTCGGCATCTGGGCCCATTGGGGGCCTCAGTGCGAACCGGAGTCGGGCGACTGGTATGCCCGCCACATGTATTATCCCAACGAGTGGCAGCACAGGGCGCATGTGGAAAAGTATGGCGATCCGAAAGAGTTCGGTTTCAAGGATGTCATTCACGAATGGACGGCCGAGGAGTGGGACCCTGAGGCGCTGGTGAGTTTATATAAAAGCGTGGGCGCCCGCTATTTCATGGCGCTGGCCAACCATCATGACAATTTCGACTTGTGGGACAGCCGTTACCAGTCGTGGAACTCCGTGAACATGGGGCCGAAGCGCGATGTGGTGGGCGAATGGGCCGAAGCATGCAAGAAAAATGAACTGCCGCTGGGCGTGAGCATCCATGCCTCGCACACGTGGACCTGGATGGAAGGCGCGCAAGACTACGACGGCAAGCTGACTTTGGAAGACGGTAAGGGCAAATGGTGGGAAGGCTATGATCCGCAGGAGCTCTATGAACAGAGGCACGAGCGGAGCGAGGGCAGCAGAAATGTGGGTACGATTCATTCCCAATGGGAATGGGGCAACGGAGCGGCGCCCATGACCGAGGCTTATAAGACGAAGTTCTATAACCGCACGTTGGATGTGATAGACAGGTACCACCCCGACATGATATATTTCGATGATACGGCAGTGCCCTTTTATCCTGTGAGTGACGAGGGGCTGAGGATCGTGGCGCACTTATATAATAAAAGTATGGCGGAGCACGACGGTCAAATGCGTGCCGTGGTGATGGGAAAGAAACTGACGGAAGAGCAGAAAGACGGTATGCTTTGGGATGTGGAGCGTGGTATTCCCGACCGGATGCAGGAAAAGGCATGGCAGACTTGTACCTGCCTGGGTCAGTGGCATTACGACCGTGGCGTGTACGACCGCAATGGATATAAATCGGCGGCTACTGTGGTCAAGATGTTGGTAGACATCGTGAGCAAGAACGGCAATCTGCTGTTGAGCGTTCCTTTGCGGGGTAGCGGGGCCGTGGACGAAAAGGAAACGGCCATCCTGGAAGGCATCAAGGCGTGGATGGATGTCAATGGCGAGAGTATTTACGGCACACGCCCCTGGACCGTCTTTGGTGAAGGTCCGACGGCAGAGGCTTCCAATCCGATCAACAACCAGGGATTTAACGAAGGAATGAATTATACGGCAGACGATATCCGTTTTGTGCAGCGTCACGATACCGTATATGCCACGGCGCTGGGATGGCCGGAAGGCAATCGGTTGAAGATTAAAAGTTTTGCTTCCGTTTCACCTTATCATAATAAGAAGATAAAGAAAGTGGAACTGTTAGGGCATGAAGGAGCCTTGGAGTATACTTGCGACCGCGAGGCGTTGACGGTCAGCCTTCCCGCTACAAAGCCGGATGTGATAGCTCCCGTTTTGAGAATCTGCCTGACGGATGAGGTGAGTTATGCCGATATGGAGGAACTGCGTGTGATAGTGGCCGGAAAGCTGGAGGACGTGAAAGAATTTACGGGAATCAACACGGGGCACTATGAGACCGGTCATGTGGCGGAATTACAGGCCGCTTACGATGAGTCGCTGGCGGTCGGTGAGCAGGCGGAAGCCGGCGTGCTGTCTGCTGCTTATGGAAAGCTGCGCGGAGTTTACGGCGATTTCCAGTTGAATGCCCAAATCAGGGGAGGCTTGGTGCAGCATGAGGAGCTGACACAAAACGTGACGGTGAAGTATCTGAAAGAGGCGCGCCACTTCTCGCGTTCGGATGAAGGCGTGCCGTCGACAACCCGTTTCGGCGTGTTGGACGATCCGTGGGTGGTCACATCCAATATACGGAACCAGGACAATTTTACGAAAGGTGGATTTGACGGCTATGTGGCATGGAATAACTTTACGGGAAAGGCCGTGGGTATCCAGAAATGGGAAGCGTCCTTGCCGGCTATCGAGAATGGCAAGATTTATCAGACCGCGGTGCTGCCTGCCGGAAAATACAGCGTAAAGATAGATGTGCATGAGCAGGTGAATTATGCCCCGGGGGAGCTTTACACCGTAGTGGCTCCGGGAAATGAAATGCTGAATACCTCGGATGTGACAAAAAAGGCTCTGGCCTATTTTGACATGTCGCGTGCGGAAACCGGAAAAACCTACCAGTGCTGTGACTTTACGCTTGACGGGGACACGGAAGTGAGTATAGGATGGGCGGTGACATTGGAAGCCGGAGATGCGCAACGCAGCATGCGTGTGTCGGCCATCCGTCTGTATCGGGACGGCAAGGATGTGTCGGCCGATTATTTGGACAACTTCGAGAATATCCGCAGGAAGGACAAAGTTTATAAAAGATTCGGCGTGCCGGCTTGCTGGCAGACGAAGAATTTCTATATTCCTCAGGATGCTGCGAGCGGTGTGAAACAGGGTATCGACCAATATCCCGGCTACAATACGCTGATGATGGGCGTGTGGAATGATGCGGGGAAGGCCGACGGTGATTTGTCTAATGCACTCTTGTACCGTCAGGTGACGCTTCCGGCCGGCCTGTATTTCTTCGGAGCTTCCTATGAGGCGTTATACCAGATTAACAAGGGATATCTGTTTGCTTCAAAGGATTTGCCGGTTATGGAGAATATAAGCAACTCTGTGGCCTATGCTTCGGCAAGAGATGCGGCGAAAGGTGACGGGATCTATGGAATCACGTTTGCGCTGACGGAGGAGACGACGCTCTATCTGGGATGGATAAATGACTTCAAGGAGGGCTCTTCCACCCAGGAATTCAGAGTAAAGGAAGTGGCATTGCTGTGCTATCTGGACGGCGAGGGGCAGTGGGAAGCCGAAGAGGCGCTGTTGCCTGAAAACGGGAAATTGGTCCTGACTCCCAGGGAGTGGGCGAAAGTCGTGGGCGGAACATATAATCGGGATGGGAACAGTGAGCCTTATCTGGCGGCCACTCCTGAGATGGAAATACATCTGGGACAAATGGATCTGACGGACCTGAACGAGATTTCCGTGCGTGCCGTCATTACGGAGATGGAGAACGAGGATGCCGGATTCCGTTTTTATCTTGACGGGGAAACGGAACCTTGGGTGGTGGTCAAGCCTGTAAAAAAAGACGGAAGTGTGGCGCAGGAGGATATATTGGCAGAGTGTCCGGCTGTGGAAGGGGTGCATGCTGTGCGTATGATGCTGTATGGGCAGAAGGCTGGTGTATATTCCGTCACATTGAACCGCCGCACTGACGGAAGTGGCGGCGTGAAGGTGGAAGACATCAGACAGGCTGCTGCGGGCAAGGTGGATGTTTGCGGGTTGAACGGTGTGGTGATGAAAAAGCAGGTAGAGGCTGCTGATGCACTGCGTGGACTGCCGAAAGGTATCTATCTTGTCAATGGAAAGAAAGTAGTCAAATAAGGTTTTTATGACAATCCGGTATCGCTGAAGCCGTTATTCTTCAGCGATACCGGATTGTCTTATGTACATCTGTTATTCTTTAGAGCGGTAATACTTTTTATCGCAAATCTCCTTCCAGACTTCTTCGTCCAGTCCGTAAGATGCATCTTTCCCTTGTGCGATGAGATGGCGTAGTTCTGTAGAACTTAAGGGAATGAGCGGGGCCTCGGTGAGTTTTACTCCGAGAGGCAGGGCGGAAGCGTCTATCGGATAACCGGGGCGCGGGTAGACAAGAATACGATGGTGCCGAAGAATTTCGTCCGGCTCTTTCCAGTGTCCGAAAGTCTGCCAGTTATCTGCTCCGATGACCAGGGTGAAACGGCGGTCGGGATAAGCCTTCCGCAGGGCGGCCAGAGTGTCTGCCGTGTAAGAAGGGCGGGGCAGATGGAATTCGAAATCGGTGGCTTTGAGGCGGGGATGTTTCCGTATGGCCGTACGGACTAACTCCAAACGGATATTCTCATCCAGCAAATCGGTGGCAAACCTTTTGAACGGGTTTTGCGGTGATACCATAAACCAAAGTTCGTCCAGCCCTTCATGGCGGCAAAGAAACTCACCCAGTTCGACGTGTCCTCTGTGAATGGGGTTGAAAGAGCCGCCGTAAATGCCCGTTTCCGTCATTTCGGTTTGTAAGTCTTATTTTGGAAACGAGGTTTATAGTTGCGTTTTCTGTTCCACCATAAGCAGATGAAGAAAATCTGGATGGCGGCAAAACCTCCCATGATCATAGTCACTGCCGTCCACCGCAGGAAGAGGGTGGCGGGGATGATAAAAAGACATAGAATCAAAAGTATGCAATTCGTCAGAAGATTGCGTCGGATTGTCTTATCGTCCATAGTTTACGGATTTTTTATTTTTCTAAAAAGGCTTTCAGTTGTGTGAGGGCCTCGGATTGTGCTTTTTCAAGGTTGTCGTTGACTATAACGGTGTCGAACTTGGGAGCGAATGTCAGTTCGTATTCCGCCCGTGCGATGCGGTCGGCGATGACATCCTCGGAGTCTGTTCCTCGGCCTTCCAGACGGTGGCGCAGTTCTTCTACCGAAGGGGGCTGGATGAACATGCTTAGGGCGCGGTTGCCGTAAAATTCCTTGATGCGGCATCCGCCGTGTACGTCTACGTCGAACACGACGTTCTGTCCGGCTTCGAGCTGTTTCTCGACCTGTGCTTTCAGCGTACCGTAGAAACGGTCTTTGTAGACTTCTTCATATTCCAGAAACTCGCCGTCGGCAATGCGTTGGCGGAACTCTTCGGGCGAAAGGAAGAAATATTCCACTCCGTGTTGTTCGGTTCCGCGCGGCGGGCGGCTGGTGGCGCTGATGCTGAATGCCAGATTCAGGTTCTGTTGCATCAGGTAGTTGATGAGGGTGCTTTTTCCGCTTCCGCTGGGTGCGGAGAAGATAATCAGTTTTCCTGCCATGATTGTCCGTGGGCTTTACATTACATTGAGCACCTGTTCTTTAATCTGTTCGAGTTCGTCTTTCATTTTTACTACGATATTCTGCATCTCTGCCAGATTGCTCTTGCTTCCCGTAGTGTTGATTTCACGTCCCATCTCCTGTGCGATGAATCCCAGTTTCTTGCCTTGGCCGTGTCCGTTCTCCATGGTTTCCATGAAATATTCCAAGTGGTTGGCGAGCCGCTGTTTTTCTTCGTTGATATCCAGTTTTTCAATGTAGTATATCATCTCCTGTTCCAGGCGGTTTTTGTCGTATTCTACGTTGGGGATGGATTCGAGAGCTTCGGTCAGACGCTGGCGTATGCGCTCGGTGCGGCATTGTTCGTAGGGTTCGATGCTTTTGAGCAGAAGGCCGATATTCTGAATCTTTTCGGTGAATTTCTTTTGCAGGGCGCTGCCTTCCTGTTTGCGGAATTCTACGAGTTTCCCGATGGCGTCCTCGATAGCGGCACGGACGTCGGTCCATTCTTCCTCACCGAGTTCTTCTGTCTCTGTGCGTGTCATGACATCCGGCAGGCGCAGGAGTGTGGAGAACCAGTCGTCAGGAAGGGGAATCTGACGTTCTTCGCCGATTTGTTTGATTTGTTTGTAGTAGTTTTCCAGTACGCCGCCATTGATCGGCGTGGCTGCTTGTGTGTCATCTTTTTCCACCCAGATGCTGAAGTCCACTTTGCCTCGTTCAAGCATCTTGCTTATCATGGCACGTATCTCCATTTCCTTTTCCCGATAAATCGGAACAATGCGTGTGGATAAGTCTAATGCTTTGCTATTGAGAGACTTGATTTCCACGTGAATCTTCTTACCATTCACTACGGCTGTCGTTTTGCCGTAGCCCGTCATAGATTGAATCATGATTTAGATAATTAATTTGTGCAAAAGTAGAAAAATAATAGGATAAAATTGTAAATTTGCGGAGTTATTCAAGGAAAAAATAATAGTATGTCTTGTATCCTGCATATTGAAACGAGTACGAAGGTATGCTCTGTGGCCGTGACGGAAGATGGAGCGGTATTGTTTGAGAAAGTTGACAAAAACGGGCCTTCGCATGCGGTTCAGTTAGGCGTTTTTATAGATGAGGCAATTTCTTACATAGACAATCATGGAATACCGTTTGATGCTGTGGCGGTGAGTCAGGGGCCGGGGTCGTACACAGGATTGCGCATCGGTGTGTCGATGGCTAAAGGCATCTGTTATGCACGCGACTTGAAGCTGTTGGCGGTCAGTACGTTGGAACTGTTATGTGTGCCCGTACTGCTTTATCATGAGGACCTGCCGGAGGATGCCTTATTATGTCCGATGATAGATGCGAGGCGGATGGAGGTCTATGCCGCATTATATGATAGGTCCTTGCGGTCGGTAAGGGCTATCCGTGCGGATATTGTGGACGAGACGACCTATCGTGAGTTCTTGGACGAAAGGCCGGTATATTTTTTTGGCGACGGCGCGGAGAAGTGCAGGACAAAAATACTTCATCCAAACGCTCATTTTCTGACGGATATAGTGCCGTTGGCCTGTAACATGGGGCCGTTGGCAGAAAAAGCACTGGCTGTGGCCCGTTATGAGGACGTGGCCTATTTCGAGCCCTTTTATCTGAAGGAGTTTGTAGCTTCACAACCGAAAAAACTTTTGTAAATAGATGATATATAATACCCAGCGGAATAAATTGCCTATGCCTGAATATGGTCGGGGCATACAGGAAATGGTGAATTACGCTCTCACGTTGAAAGACCGCGAAGAGCGTCAACGTTGTGCCAATACGATAGTATCAATAATGGGAAACATGTTTCCTCATTTGCGCGATGTGCCCGATTTTAAGCATAAATTGTGGGACCATCTGGCTGTTATGGCTGATTATAAGTTGGATATAGACTATCCATACGATGTGGCTCAGGGAAAGCCTATAGGAGTCAAGCCTGCCCCTATGGTCTATCCGATGAAGAGAATACGTTATCGGCATTATGGTGCTTTGCTGGAGACATTGGCACGTAAACTGGTTGACATGCCGGAAGGTGAGGAAAGAGAACTTCTGACTTTGCTGGTAGCCGGGCAGATGAAACGAAGTTTGGGGAATTGGAACAAGGACGCCATGGATGATGAGAAAGTGGTACAGGACTTGGCATATTATACAAACGGTTCCGTTCGGTTGGATAAGGAGTGTTTCGGGCAGTTCTCGGAACAGTATGAGAGAATGCAGGACGGACGCATGCCGGTGGCTTGCCGTAACAATACCTGTCGGAAGAATAAAAGGAAGTATTAAGAAATGTAGTTTCTATGGCTTCATTTATTATAGAAGGCGGTCATCGTCTGACCGGAGATATTTTCCCGCAAGGCGCGAAAAACGAAGCTTTGCAGGTGATTTGTGCCACGTTGCTTACTTCTGAACCGGTACGAATTAAGAATGTGCCCGATATTTCAGATGTGAACAACCAGATTCGTCTGTTGGAAGACTTGGGAGTGAAAGTGACAAAGAATGCTCCGGGAGACTTTACGTTTCAGGCGGATGATGTGGATCTGGAGTATGTGCAGAGCGACGAGTTTCTGACTCGTTGTACGAAATTGCGTGGTAGTGTGATGTTGATAGGTCCGATGATAGCCCGTTTCGGTCGTGCTATGGTGGCTAAACCGGGAGGGGACAAGATAGGGCGCCGTCGGCTTGATACTCATTTTCTTGGCATACAGAAACTGGGTGCAAAGTTCGACTATGATGTTTCTCGTGGAGTGTATGATATTCATGCGGAACGTTTGTGCGGAACATATATGTTGCTTGACGAGGCATCGGTGACGGGTACGGCTAATATCATTATGGCTGCCGTGCTTGCTTCCGGTACGACCACCATTTATAATGCGGCATGCGAGCCTTATATCCAGCAGCTTTGTCACTTGTTGAACGGTATGGGGGCGAACATCAGCGGCATTGCGTCTAATTTGATTACGATAGTGGGCGTTAATGCGCTTCACGGTACTTTGCATACGGTGTTGCCGGATATGATAGAAGTGGGTAGTTTTATCGGAATGGCAGCCATGGTCGGTGATGGCATTTGTATTCGGAATGTGTCTTATGAGAATTTGGGTATCATTCCTTATATCTTTGCCCGTCTCGGAGTAAAGGTGGTTCGTAATGGAGACGATATTTTCATCCCGCGGCATGACCGTTATGAGATAGATTCTTTTTTGGACGGGTCGTTTATGACTTTAAGTGATGCGCCCTGGCCGGGGCTGACGCCGGACTTGCTGAGTGTGTTGCTTGTGGTAGCTACACAGGCGAAGGGAACGGTGTTGATTCATCAGAAGATGTTTGAGAGCCGCTTGTTCTTCGTTGATAAACTTATAGATATGGGAGCACAGATTATTTTGTGTGATCCGCATCGTGCGGTGGTTGTCGGACACGACCATCAGATACGTTTGCGCGGCGGACGTATGACTTCACCTGATATCCGTGCTGGTATAGCTTTGCTGATTGCCGCTATGAGTGCTGACGGTACGAGCCAAATCAGTAATATAGAACAGATCGACAGAGGATATGAAAATATAGAATCTCGTCTGACGGCTCTGGGCGCCCATATTAAACGTGTGGAAGAATGATACGTGAAGAAGAGGTATATAAGATAGGTGTACTGACCAAAACACACGGTGTGTCGGGTGAGTTGAACATGATGTTTATCGATGACGTATTCGATCGTGTGGAAGCGGAATACGTGGTGTGTCGGGTAAACGGAATTCTGGTACCGTTTTTTATGGAAGAATACCGGTTCAGAAGCGATACCGTCGTATTGGTGAAGTTTGAGGGGATTGATTCGGAGGAACAAGCCCGTTGTATGGTGGGGGTAGAGGTCTTTTTTCCGAAATCACTGACAGAGGAAACACGTCATGGAGAATATTCATGGAGTTATTTCACGGAATTTACGGTAGTAGATAAGATTTATGGTGAATTGGGACGGATTAGGACGGTGGATGACTCTACTATGAATGTGCTTTTTAGGATTATTACCTTCGAAGGCAGGGATGTGCTGGTTCCGGCCAGTGAAGAACTGATTAATGATATAGACCATAAAAACCGTAAGATTTATATGACATTGCCCGAAGGTCTACTGGCTTTGGATGAATGAGAATAATGATCTTGATGAATACGAACGAAAAGAAAAAAATAGCTATATTAGGTTCTACCGGTTCTATCGGTACCCAGGCTTTGCAGGTGATAGAGGAACATCCGGATTTGTATGAAGCGTACGTTCTGACGGCTAATAACCGCGTGGAGTTATTGATAGAACAAGCGCGTCGTTTTATGCCGGAAGCGGTTGTTATAGCCAATGAGAAGAAGTATGAAATATTGCGTGAAGCGTTGGCGGATTTACCGATTAAAGTATATGCCGGTGATGATGCGCTTTGTCAGATTGTCCGGGAAAAACCTGTGAGTATGGTATTGACGGCTATGGTGGGATTTGCCGGATTGAAACCAACAATCAGTGCTATCGAGGCTGGTAAATCTATAGCTTTGGCCAATAAAGAAACATTGGTCGTGGCCGGAGAACTGATTAATAGGCTGGCTAATGACCGTCATGTGGATATTATACCCGTAGATTCGGAACATTCTGCTATATTTCAATGTTTGGCGGGTGAGATCAGTCCCATAGAGAAAATTATACTGACAGCTTCGGGGGGGCCTTTCCGCACGTTTACCCGTGAGCAACTGGCTGCGGTAACAAAAGCACAAGCATTGAAGCATCCGAATTGGACGATGGGAGCGAAGATAACAATAGACTCGGCTTCTATGATGAATAAAGGTTTTGAGGTTATTGAGGCCAAGTGGTTGTTTGGAGTTGAGCCGGAACAGATTCAGGTTGTGGTTCATCCGCAGTCTATTGTGCATAGTGCCGTGCAGTTTGCAGATGGAGCTGTCAAGGCGCAGCTTGGAGTGCCGGATATGCGTGTACCTATACAATATGCTTTTTCATATCCTTTGCGTTTGCATAGTTCATTTGAACGGTTGGATTTGTTTAAAACCTCTACGCTTACTTTTGAGGAGCCGGATACGGAGCGTTTCCATAATCTGGCCCTTGCTTATGAGGCATTGCGTAAAGGTGGGAATATGCCTTGTATTGTCAATGCGGCTAATGAAGTGGTCAACCGTGCTTTCTTGGATGACCGTATCGGGTTCTTGCAGATGAGCGATGTGATAGCTGCTACAATGCAAAAAGCGACTTTTATTAAAGAACCTACTTATGAAGATTATTTGCAGACGGATGCCGAGGCACGCAGGATTGCTGGCGGATTTGTCGGTGAATACTAAATAAAACAAACAGAATATTATATGGATGCAACATTGATTAAAGCTCTTCAATTGGTACTCTCACTTTCAATACTTGTAGTATTGCATGAGGGAGGACATTTTTTCTTTTCCAAACTTTTCCGTGTGAGAGTGGAAAAGTTCTTTCTCTTTTTCGACCCTTACTTTCACTTGTTCAGTACAAAAGACAAATGGTTTACTCGCTTGTTTCCCAAATGCAAGGACAAGGAAACGGAATATGGTATAGGTTGGCTTCCTTTTGGAGGTTATGTAAAGATAGCCGGTATGATAGACGAAAGTATGGATACGGAGCAGATGAAACAGCCTATGCAAAAGTGGGAGTTTCGTGCTAAACCAGCTTGGCAACGTTTGCTTATTATGATTGGTGGCGTATTGGTCAATTTTCTTTTGGCTTTGTTTATTTACACTATGATTTTGTTTTATTGGGGTGAACAGTACATTCCTGCAAAGGATATGACTATGGGATTCCAGTTTAGTGAACAGGCAGAACAACTTGGATTCCGTGACGGTGATATTCTTTTGGCAGTGGATGGAAAGAATTTGAAAAAGTGGGATGCCTCTGTTTACCGTTCTGTTTCCGAATCCCGCGAGGTGACGGTATTGCGTGACGGAAAAGAGGTCATATTGGATATGCCAAAGGATTTGAATATGTTGGAAATGCTTAAATCCAATCCTCCGTTTATGGTACCTTTTGTTCCGGCTGTGATAGACTCTGTCCTTCCTGCTACTCCAGTGTATGAGGCCGGTATTAGAGGAGGTGACCGTATTATGTTTATAGACGATGAATCTGTTGTGACGTGGAATGATTTCGATGAGATTATGAGAGTACGTATGGAAACGCTGGCAAACGGGGCATCACATGAGGATAGTGTACGACTGAGGTATCTGACCGTAGTGTATAGTTCAGAGGATGGGGCAACTGTGGATACTGCAGTTATACAACTTGGAACGGATTATAAGTTAGGTTTGTTGAAGCAATCTCTTCTTTCGTATTATAAGCCAGTGAAAGAGGAGTATGGTTTTTGGAGCAGTATTCCTGCTGGGGTGTCTCATGGTATTGATGTACTCTCTGGATACGTGAGTGATTTGAAGTATTTGTTTACGTCGGATGGAGCGAAAAGCGTAGGTGGTTTTATTACTATTGGAAGTATCTTTCCTGCTACGTGGGATTGGCTGACATTTTGGGAGACAACGGCTTTTCTGAGTCTAATGCTGGCTTTCATGAATATTCTGCCTATTCCGGCGTTGGATGGTGGACATGTTTTATTCCTTATCGCGGAAATTATACTCCGTCGTCCGCCAAGCGATAAGTTTCTTGAACGTGCTCAAGTGGTAGGGATGGCTTTGATAATGGGGTTGATGGTATTGGCTTGTTATAATGATATTATGAGATTTATATTATAAGAATCTTGTCATATGGTGTATAAAACCTGGTGATTTCTTGATATAGGTCAAGAATTTACCAGGTTTTATATCAATTTGTTTATCTATTTTTGTTTGATAAGCGTACGCACATTATCTTTGCGTTATAGAAAGAAATAGATTAGGTACACTTGTTTTAAGGTGAAAATATACGGGTAGTAGTTTTTAAGGTAAAAAGATTCTTTTTTCAAATGGATATGCATACATGGCAGATCTTGGCCATTTGCTTGATAGCGGCTTTGCTTTGCATAGCTACCTTGGTGGTGACAGTGAGAAACGGACATTTATGATAAAGGTAATAATATAAGCGTAATGAAAGAAGATATGCCGAAAGATCCTCTGATGCTGATGAGTTTTATCAATATGAAGTTGCGCGACTTTTATCCTTCGCTTGATGCGTTGTGTGATGATATGGATGTGGACCGCAAGGAATTGGAAAGTAAGATGGCTGAAATTGGAATGGAATACAATGAATCTGCCAACAAGTTTTGGTGACACACACACAAACACATATATATAGAAAACGTCCCCTCTGTGCTTTTTAGCTGCGGAGGGGACGTTGTTTTTATGCTATTATTCTTTGTTTTTGTTGCTTTCTTGAGTGTCTACTTCTATTTTGCGAAGATAGAACTTAACTTTGGCTCCTAACTCGTCAACGCGTTGCTTAAGGTGGAATACATTGGTTCGCTGTTTGTAATATTCAGCATTGTGACCTCTGCGTTTTTCCGTTTCCAATTGCATGAGTTGTTTCTCTTCAACTTGTAATATACTGTTTGTCATAGCAAGAGTGTCTTGTGCTGCTAATAGTTCAATACTGTCCATAATGACAATTCCTGTAGTACGAGCTTCAAATGCTGTAGGAAAAAGGATACGCATATTCAGAATGCTGTCTTTGGCCGCTGCATAATTTCCTTCGATCATTAAGGCACGCGCTGAATTTAGCATGCGGCCCGCATTTTCTTCCTTCTTGTCGTTCTTGGTTGTACACGAGCAGATGGCCATGGGTAGTAATAAGGCATATAAGGTTCTTCTCATAAGCTTTTCGTAACGGGATTTGTCTTGCAAAAATACCATTTTTTGAGGGAATAATTCAAGACGGTGTATAAAAAATCGTAATTTTGCGATTATTTTATGGTATTTTTGAAGAATGAGAAATTTGACGAAAGCTGAATTAGTACATTTGCTGGACAGGAAAATCTTCCATCAAATATCAGAAGTTGCTGATGAACAGGGAGTAGAGTGCTATGTCGTAGGGGGGTATGTACGTGATCTTTTTCTGGAAAGGCCTTCTCAGGATATTGACGTGGTTACGGTGGGAAGCGGCATAAGTTTGGCACGTGCATTGGCTGACAAACTGGGTCGTGGAGCACATTTGAGTGTGTTTAGCAATTTTGGCACGGCTCAAGTCAAGTTTCGTGGAATGGAGGTGGAGTTTGTCGGTGCGCGAAAGGAGAGTTACAGCCATATTTCTCGTAAGCCTGTAGTGGAAGATGGTACGCTTGAGGATGATCAGAACCGTCGTGATTTTACTATTAATGCAATGGCTGTTTGTTTGAACAAACCGCGTTTCGGAGAATTGGTGGACCCTTTTGACGGATTATGGGATATGGAGGAGCGTTTGATCCGTACTCCTCTCGATCCCGATATTACTTTTAGTGACGATCCGTTGCGTATGATGCGTTGTGTGCGCTTTGCTACTCAGTTGAATTTTTATATTGATGAAGAGACCTTCGACGCATTGGAGCGTAATAAGGAACGTATCGGGATTATTTCTCGTGAGCGTATTGCTGAAGAACTGAACAAGATAATGATGACTCAGACGCCTTCCAAGGGATTTGTAGAGTTGGCCCGCTGCGGCTTACTGCCTCTCATTTTTCCGGAGTTGGCGGCTATGGAGGGTGTGGAGAAAATAAAAGGACGTGCGCATAAAGATAACTTCTATCACACACTTGAGGTTCTTGATAATATTTGTCGGCGTACTGATAATTTGTGGTTACGTTGGGCAGCCCTTTTGCATGATATCGGCAAACCGCGTACAAAACGTTTTGATCCCATTGTGGGGTGGACATTTCATAATCATAATTTTATAGGTAGTAAGATGGTTCCGGATATATTCCGAAGAATGAAACTTCCCATGAATGAGAAAATGAAATACGTGCAGAAAATGGTGGAGTTGCATATGCGTCCTATTGTCATAGCAGACGAAGAAGTGACGGATTCTGCTGTACGGCGTTTGTTGTTTGAAGCCGGGGATGATATAGAAGATTTGATGATGCTTTGTGAAGCTGATATTACATCGAAGAATGTACAACGCAAACAACGTTTTCTTGATAATTTTAAGTTAGTGCGCCGTAAGTTGGTGGATTTGGAGGAGCGTGACAGGGTCCGTAATTTCCAGCCGCCGGTTTCGGGAGAGGAGATTATGGAAACATTCGGTCTCAGCCCGTGCCGTGAAGTGGGCAGTTTGAAAAGTGCTATTAAAGATGCTATTCTGGACGGGGTAGTGCCTAACGAACATGATGCCGCTTATGAGTTTATGATTAAGTGTGCGGAGAGAATGGGGCTTCATCCGGTGAAGTGAGTGCAGAGTCTGCAACTCCTGTAGGACGTCAGGGAAAACGGTACGGATTCCGCCTTAAGCGGAATCCGATATAATAAGATGCAGTCTCTGCTTTATTTTTTGTGTTTATCGTGTTAGAGAGAACCTCAGGCTGAATCCGAAATCTTGCGTGATAGTGGGGTAAGCATTCGATGAAAGCAGGGGTTGGTTGCGTTGACGGTCGTAATATAAACTCAACGTGACATAACGGCTCATGGTGTAGTCTGCGCTGAATGAAGCCTTGACGGCTTTGTTACCGTTGGTGGCTTCAGACAATGAAGTCTGAATGTTGCGTGTGATGGCATCCTGATTACGGAACGAGAAGTCGAAACGCATGTTCAGGTCGTGGCTGATGACACGGCTCTTTTTGTCCGAAGAATTAGACTTCCGATTGTTGTTTCTGTTGTTGGCGGAAGCCGTCTGTCGGTTACGTCCTTTGTTTCCGTTTGCTTTTTTACGTTGTCTGCCAAAGAGCGAAGAGAGTTTGAAATCATTGATTTTATATCCCCATCCGATCACGAAATCATTACTGCACGCTTCGTTCAGTTGGGCTGCCGTCATACTCAGTGTGAGTACGCGTGTTTTGCGGTATTCCACTTTAAAGGTCATGTTGTTGTTCAAGGTGAAGTCCAATCCGGCTAAAGGAGCGAAAGCTTCGTTGATGGACACGGAACTAATGTCGTACATACTGCTTGGTATGATGGCATTATCCGTGGTGTTCTGAATAAATCCCAGATCGCCCATATACTCCATCCAACTGCTGTATGTGTTGTATGCTCCGATAGAGTAGATACTCTTATAAGAATGATTTAGCGTGACACTTTTAAAACGGTCGCGAATCCACGGCAGGTAAGCCAGACCTTTGTAGGATACGGTCCAGTTTGGCAACATACGTGCCAGGCTCGGGAAGATATCCAAAGGTGATTTTAGGTCGCCTCCTCCGGTATAGGCGGCAAGGAATGCCGGTATCATGACATCGGACGAATACTTGTCAACCGTACCGTTGGCGGGATCGAACTTGCCTTGCAGGCCGGTTGCTGCCGGATAGACCGTATTGGCATAGTGTGCTTCCACACGTTGCTGGAAAGTGTTGAGGTACTGTTGGAATCGGGCGAATGTCTTGCTGCTGTAACCGTTTCCTGCATTTCCTCTGCTTTCGAAGGCGGATTTGATGGAGATCGTAGTCATATTGAAACTTCCGCTTTGAGTGGTCGGCATGCCGGCATACATATACTGGATGCTCTTGTTACTGTTCTTCGTGCGGCTTGCATGCAGGTCTATCTTAAAGTCGGGGATAGGTTCAAGCGTAGCCTTGATTTGCAGGTCTTCCATGGCATTGGTGGTGGCTGGTGTACTGATACTGTCATTGTTGAGCAGCCATCCCCTTTCATGGGCCTTGTCTATATAGCTGTCGTCTGTGAACCCGAATGCAAAATCAAGTCCTGGCTGCATGCCGCCTCCGGTACGCTGACCAAGCATGTCGCCCACGTTGGGCAGGAAGCCCGGCAGAGACATGGAATACGTATTGCGGTAGCTTATGCTGACATTACGTACCATCATGAGAAAACGGGTGGCTCCCTGTACGTAGGGATACCATGGTTTTTCCTTGGCGGGTGCCTTGGCCATCACATTGACACGCAACTTGACAGAGTCCATGTTGAGGATGCGGATGCGGTCCTTGTCAAGTTTCTTAAATTTGATGGGATAACGGTGTCCTGCTTCTGTGACGGCTGTCACACGAATCTTCTTGCTCTTTTGGTTATGGAACAAGTCTACGGTTGTATCCGGTTTCAGGGCGATCTCACCGGCATATCCTTTAAATCTCGGATTTTTCACCTTGGCATTGGCCGTTCCCTTGGCATTGTCTGCTACCGGTTTTGTCCCGTTTTCTTCCTTATTTTTATTATCCTTACCGTTTTGAGCTTCTTCTTTTTCTTTTTTGGCCAATGCCTTGGCCGTCTCCCTTTCGCGGTTACTTTTGTCTTTGGCTTTTCGGCGTTCCCCGACTGAGAATTTTTTATTCACTTCTTTCAGGAACGGCGAGAAGTTGTACAGTGTTTCCATGTTGAAACGTCCGTTCAGTGTGGCCGAGCGTTGGTTGTTGATCGTATTGCCGTACGATGATCCGTCTTCCAGTTCCATACCCCGTTCCCACGAGTAATGGGCTGTGTAGTTACCGTCAAGATTGATCCAGGAGAAGCACGGAATTTTGTCGAGCGGAACTTTGTAGGAAGCCGTGAAGTCCTGCTGATAGTCGAGCGGAGTACCGAATCCTTTTATGCTGTGCCATACGGAGTCTTTCCAAGCCTGATAACGGTCGGCATACAGGTCTTTGTTGACCGGAACGTTAGGTTCTTCGATTTCCGCGTGTGTGGCGGAGTTGAAAGAGAAATGCAGGCTCTTTGTCAGATCCCATTTCAGGCTGAAATCACGGTTCCACAGGAATTCTTTGGAGAATGAGAGAGGCAGTGAGGTAGGATCCTCCAGATTGTCTATGTCGCGCTCCTGGAATTCGTAGTAATTGCGCAGGATGTTTGTATTGAAACTGATGTTCTGAGGCAGATAGTTGAAGTTCTGGTCACGGATGATATTCCACCATTTACTCTTGCTTTTTATCTTCTTCTTGAAAGGTTCGAAAGGTTTGTATTCCGGAGAGTAATTGTAGTTGAGTCCGCCGTTCCAGTTCTTGTCCGTTTCCCAAGCCGTAGTTTCTCCCGTTTTGTTCGTCTCGTTGTGGGAGTAGCTGAATGAGAAGTTTGCCGGATCATAGGGCATGGGATGTTTAGGCGTGGCGATGTTGAACTTCACGTTGCTCAGACTGAAGTTCTTGGTTGTAGTTTCCGTGGTGGTCAGGCTGCGCAGGGAATCTTTCTCGTGTTCGGTAGTGCAGGCGTCCAAGGCATCTTGCAGCAGCATGTCCGTATCCAGTGGATTGTATTTCGGTTTGATGACCTCCTTGTTGTAGGAGTAGTAGATAGGGGCTGTGAAACGCACTTTTTCCGGGAGCAGTTTACCCAGTTCGAAACTGGTGGTGATGCTGTAGTTATACATATCCTCCTGGTTTCGCTCGTTCACTTTATCCTCGATGCCGCCGAATCCCGCTGTTTCCATGTGTCCTGTGAGATTCACCGATCCGAGATCAGACAGTTGGACGTTGAGGGTGCCCTGAGCGGCCCATCCGCCGTCGTTGCTGTATTCCTGCAGACGAAGTTCGTTGGCCCATACCTCTACCGATTTGATTTCACGGGCGTTGTTACGCACACCTATCATGATGGTCTTTACTTCGCCCAAAGTCGGATTACCCATTACGCTTACCTTGTTGTTCGGTCTGTTTTCGTCATATACGGAGAAGAGCGTGTTCATGCTGGTGTTGCCGAGGCTCTTTTCGCGGTTGCGGGCCTGCTTCACCCGTGTGAGGATCGAGAGGTCGATATCAAGCATATTCTCTTCCGGCCACACGGCGCGGCATTGTTCGGCTGAATAAGTGTCGTAGCGTCCCGCGGCCGTCAGTTTCAGAGGTATCTCATATTCGTAGAAGTTATTCTTGTAGTCCGAACCGAGGCGGATGAACACGCTGGTCTGGTTGTCTTCCGTTTCGGTTACGTTCTCTGCAAGGGCATTGGCATGTACGAACATTTGCAAATGTTTGTATTGTCGCATGTCGATGTGAGTGTTCTTGTACACGGCGCGTGCATCTCCTGTTGCCAGATTTCTGACAGTGAGCGAAAGAGCCTGTTCGTTGTCTTCCGCCAACTGGCTCTGTGAAGGGTCCACTACGCGGCTCACGCCGGGAGGCAGCACGTAGTTGACGGGGGTCTTGTCGTTGTTCTCCTCTATGTTCACGGCCGAGATTTCCATGCTGCCGTTTGTGGTGGGCATCTGTCCGGCGTAAAGTGCCTGTTCGTAGGAACGCCAGTCGGCTTTTACGAGGTCGAGGGTCGCAAAACGCAGGATGACGGGTTTCTCGAATCCTGCCATGAACATGCGCATGAAACGTATGCTGGTGAAATCGTTGATATTGCCCACTTTCTTCTGGTATTCGGTGAGGGGCACGCGGAACTGATACCAGTTCACCTCTTCCGTGTTTCCGTTGCGCAGCTTGACGCTTGCTGTGCGCTTGTCCACGATGTGGTTCTGTCCCACGATGAAATCTTCGGGACGGATGCTGATACGGTACTGGTAATATTTTTCATATTCGTTCAGCGTATAGTCCTGATTGATGTCTTCCACGTCGGGCGTGGTCTTGTAGGATGTGTCGTAAGACTCGTTGGCATTCTCGTTCGAACGCGAGTTGCCTTCCGGACGGTTGATGTACTTGTAGCGGTCAAGGATGCTGCGTTGCTGTGCGTCGAAGTCCGAACCGCGGAAGTAATGGTAGTCATCGGCTGCAGGGTCGTTCATCAGCGAGTCGTATACCTGCGGGCTGACCTTGCCTTGCACTGCCATGAGAAATTCGCGGTAGGCGCCGAACGTGCGTTCGTCCTCACTACTCAGGCCGTTCAGACCGATGTCCTGCCGTTCGCGTGCGCCCGATTCGTTGTTGAAGGCATAGACTACGCTTGTGGCGTTGGGTACCCGTCCCCAGGCCGTTTCCGTATAGTAGGCCGGATTACCGTCGATAGGCATTCCGCTTTCAAAGAATTTTTTTCCGTCGTGCAGGATGTCTTCGCTTACTTCTCCCAGATTCAGGTAGAAATCGCCCCCGAAATTACCGGTTTCGTTGCGTGAGTAGATGAAAGGGTCGAGCATCCAGAATTCGATGTATTCTATGTTGGCTGTTTCAAAGTCATTGGTATCCAGTTTGCGCATCATGCCGCCCCAACGGGTTTTCGGGTTGTTGAGATGTCCGTTATAGTCCAGATCAGGGTTCAGGTTGTAAGCTCCTCGTTCCGAGGGGTAGAAAGCAAGGTTCATTACCGGTAGGGAGCTGGCCGAGTTATAGCTTGTCTGGGTTTTATTGGGATATAACTCACGTTCGTACACTTCGCGTACATAGTGATTGGAAAGCTGGTTAAGGTCGCTCTTGATGTGTGCCGGCGTCAGCGATGAACTTTGGCGGGTGAAGAGAGGGTCTACGGTATACCAGCTCAGCAGGGCGCGGTTGTAGCCTCCGCGCACGTCGTTCACCAATTTGCTTTCTTCAAAGTCCGACGGTACGCTGGAAATCATCCAATTGGTAGGTTGCATCACGCTGATGCCGTTTTTGGTGTTCTCGAAGTCGTCGATGTAGGAGGCCGAGCCTTGTATCTTTTTGTTCTGGCCGGCGATGAGCTGGGCGAACTCGCCGGTAAAGCTTATATGCGAGGGGGCGCTCACGTTAATGAGCGGAATCTTGTCTATCAGGTTCGTCAGCCACTGGCTTTCCTTTTTCCATGACAGGTTGACGCCCCACAGCGTATTTTTCAGCGGCTCTTCTCCCATATTCACTTTCGTGGTGAGCGGCTGTTCGTTCAGGAACATGAATGTTCCGCCTACGATGAAGTCCTTGCTCACATCGTATTGCATGTTGAAGCCCACGAGCGTCTTGCGTTGCATGCCGTAGTTGTCGTTGCTTTCGAAGTTCACACTGACATTCGTGCCGGCATCGATGATACTTTGGTTGATGATGGTCACTACGCCCATGGAATAGTCCACGGTATAGTCGGTGTTCTCCGTCAGTGTCACTCCGCCTGCCGATACCGTCACCGAGCCTTGCGGCACGTTCATGGCGCCGAGGCTGATTTCCGCTCCGTTGTTGCCTTTATATTCTCCGCTAAGCAGGAATTTGTTTTTCTCCGCTATCTGCCGCGCCATGGTTTTGGTGGAGTCGTAGAGCGCGTCGAAGCAGTATTTGTCGGCCATCGCTTGGTCGTTCAGATAATTGCGCAAATGGCTTCCGAACGGTTCCGCTACAGGGAAATAGATGCGTCCCTTGCTGATGGTGAATCCCTCCACATAGTCGAACTGGCCGTTCGGATTGGGGCGGTTGTTGGCATCCAGGCGATCAAGGTTCATGACGCGAAGCAGCTTGGTGTTTTTATATGCCGCTTCGGGCAGGTAAGACACATACACGCCTGCCGAATCGCTTTGGTACTGGATGTCCAGTTTGAACTTCTCCTTTTGTGTGGTGGTGGCCCCCAGGCTGTAGACATTCTTCATCATCAGGTCCCAGTTACCCATCTGCGGCGTGTTCGATGTATTTTTCAGTGCCTTGACAAACAGTGTCTGGGTGTTGTCTGTCAGGTCCGATGAGAATTCACCCACCTGATATGTCGTCCCGTTATAGGTATATTCGAAAGCCACGGCCAGCACCTCGTCGGGTTGCAGGGTGAAGTTGAGCGACACGTAGCCCAGTGCCTTGTTCACGGTGTATTCCGTCGAGGCAAGCAGGCGTGCGCTTTGCAGTTTTTCATAGTCCACGCTTCCCTCGAAGCCCGCGATGGCGTCCAGGACACTCGACGTCTGACTGATGTCGCGGGCCGCGGCATATTGGGTGGTCATGGTGGAGTAGAGGGTATTGGAGGCGTTGGCCGGAGTTTTGGTATAGCCCTCGCTCCAGATGGGGTTGGAGATGTGGTCGTGTTCGCCCAGGTCGGTAAAGGCTACGATGTTGCGGTTGCTCTCATAGCTTCCCGTTTTGTTGGTTACCCATAGTTCGATGCGTTTGACGGTCACACCGGACATGACGGTAGGTAACTTGCTCATGTTCCGGTCGTAATTGTCACGGAAGAAATGAGCAAGGAAGAAGTGTCGGTTTTCTTCGTATTCCGTGGCCGAAAATTCGTAGTTATGGGTTTGTGTGCCGCCTTTGGATGACACGCTTTTCGAGGCTGATTTCTTTTGTGAGACAACTGTTTGCAGTTTCAGCTTACCGAATTGCAGGTCGGTGCGCAGACCGAAAAGTGACGATGCACCCTTGATGAGCGACGAGTTGGTGGGAAGCGACACGTTGCCGCCTTCGATGAGTTTGATGATTTCGTCCTCCTTGCCTTCGTAGCGTAGTTTCATGCTCTGTGCGTCGAAGTCGAATGTGGCATCGGTATTGTAGTTCAGATTAAGGTTGATCTTGTCGCCGACACTACCGTTCATGCTCATGTTGATTTTCTCTTCGAAGTCGAATCCGAATGTTTTCCTGCGGTTTTCCGAAAGACTCGGATTGTCTGTCTTCTTGAGATTGCCGCCTATCTTGAGTTCGGCCGAACCTTGTGTCTTGATGCGTACGCCTCCTGGGCCGAATATTTTTTCGGCAGGCCCCAGGTCGAACTGCATGTCCGTGAAGTCGAATTTGTTCTTCCCCGCGTTGGCATATTCTTCGGCGTTCTTTTGTCGGTAATAGTTGCGCAGCGACTTTTGCAGGCTCCATTCCTGATATTCTTCAGGCGACATCAGCAACGGGGCGTTGAGGTAGCTGTCGCCCATTTTGGTCCCGATGGTGTAATTGCCCGTTTGAGGGTCATATACGGTGTCGGTTTTCAGGTTGTCGGGATCTTTTAGGTCCATGCTCCGCTTTCTCAGATCGTCTTCGTCGTGGGGGGCGGTCCGTTTCACGGTATAGCGCGGTTTGACGGAGTCCGGTTCGGCCGATATGGGGAACAGGCCTCGTGTCGTATTCGATAAAGTGGCTCCTCCCATGCCGGCCAATGCGTTGACACTGATGGCCAAGAGGAGAAGATAAAGCCACTTTTTAAAGTTTCTTTTCATACTGTTCCTTTTGGAAGTAAGGCTTTCGGCATTCTATAATCTTTTGAGCGCGAGTTTGATGACATGTTCCACTGCGGCATCCGGCTCTTCTTTCAGAATGGCTATGACCACTTTCTGAGACGGAGCGGGAGGGAAACCCAGCATGGTCAGTGCGGCCACAGCCTCTTCCAGGATTTCCGGTTGGTCTGTGAATGCTGTGGCGGATGCGGCGTTGGTTCCGCTACCTTCTATTTCCACTGAGGCTATTTTGTCTTTCAGATCCACGATGATGCGCTGGGCTGTTTTCAAGCCGATTCCTTTCACTGTTTTAAGCAATTTGTCGTTGCCCGAACTGATTACATTGACCAGTTCCGCCGGAGTGAGGGCGGAGAGGATCATGCGTGCAGTGTTGCCTCCGATACCGGATACACTGATAAGCAACAGAAAAAGCGCACGTTCCTGCCGGGTGGAAAAACCGTAAAGCACATAGGCGTCTTCACGAATGGCTTCGTAAACATATAGTTTGGCTTCCTGCTTTCCTTGCAGGGCGGAAAAGGTATTCAGGGAAATGTTGAGGCCGTAGCCCACGCCGTGACAATCGATTACGGCGATGGTCGGAGTTAGTTCGGCAACCGACCCCTTCATGTATTCTATCATATTTGTTTTTGCTAAATATACTATAAAGAAACGGACATTACTCCTCTTTATTGTGCGTGCGCGATATTTTTTATAGGGCGTGTGTGAAATGAAAACGAAAGTTCCGGACAGATCCGTGTGCCGAACCCCTGTTATCAGGTTATATGGTCTTGTCTTGGCCGAGAGGTATGAATGAGCGATTCTCGTGAGTTTGTCATTTGACGTAAATTTCCGCTTTTCCGCTTTTGGGGTACAAAAGGACAGGCTTTTATCCGTAAACGGTGCCGGATCAGTGGGTGTTGGGCGGACAACAGCCGGATTCCGCTGACAATCTGACAGATGAAAAATGAGGGCGGAAGGATGTAAACCGGAGTGAAAACGGGCCTTGGGGACTACGGTTATCCCGGCATGCAGCTCCCTTTCGCGTGTTTATCTGCTGTGTGCTGATTTTTCGTGCGCAGTAAAATTTTACGCGTTGCGGAGTAAAATAAATTTTCGAGCGCACGAAAATCGGCAAATATGCGTTTTGAAGATGAATAAAAGCCGGATATGCGGAATATTTATTCATTCCGCTCTTTCGTTGAAGTGTGGATTACGGCGATTTGCAAAGGGTATGGTAATGAAAAAGCCGGACAAAGTGAATTGCCCGGCTTCCTTATGTGTCGTATGTTTATTTCAGGTAACGTGCCAGCGGACTGTCTATGGCGCGCAGGCCGCGTGCCACGCTCTGTGCGTTGAGCCGTGCTCCCTGAAGCGAGGTGTGCGTGTGGTCGTGGTTATAATATGCCTTGGCCCCTTCGTGTCCTATCCGGTCGAGCGCATCGGCCGTGAGATTATGCACGTCGACAAATTCTACAGCTGTTTCGGCTGCCACTTCGCGATACCACCGGCCGTAGCTGTCGTTGCGGCGTTCCACTTTTCCTTCCGGCCATTCGTTGCGCGGGGTGAGTGAAAGCAGGATGGGAGTTCCGCCTTTTTCGCGCACGTCGTCAATAAATTTCTTCAGGTACCAGCCGAAAGAATATATTACGTCGTTGTAAGTTTTGTTTCCTTTTTGTATGCGATATACATGGCTTGTGTCGCGTGCTGTGGCGATGACCCCGCGTGCCTTGCCGCAGTCGATGTCCCCGATGTCATTATGTCCGAACTGTATCAGTACGTAGTCGCCCGGTCGGATGGCGTTATACACTCGTTCCCAGCGTCCTTCTTCCAGATAGGTTCGTGTGCTCCGTCCGGCTTTGGCTTCATTGGCAACGGTGATTCTGTCCGTATCAAAGATGGAGGCGGCCTGGCTTCCCCAGCCCCACATTCCGTCCGGATCTTTGTCTTCGTTCTTTACTGTAGAGTCTCCCGTAATGAAGACTACAGGCTTGCCTTTTTCCCGCTTCACTTCGGCCGTGGGCGGGGTAAGATTGATCAGGCAGGCTTGCAGTTCTTTGAGTGCGGGGTGAGAGGAGGCGGCCAGTCCTTCGGCAGCCGAACGCGCGTTGAGGCGCGCACCGAATCCGCTGGTGTGGATGCGGTCCAGATAGAAATGATAGTCTACCTTGCGGGTGGAGAAACGGTCGAATTTCGCAGCCGATATTTCGTTCAGGTCTACGAACGGGATGTCCTCTTCGCGGGCTATTTCGGAGGCCCACAGTCCGAATGTACCGTTGACGCGCACGATGTGTCCCGGACGGTGGGGGTCCCAGGCGTTGCGCGGGGTGAGTGAAAGCAGCACGGGACGAGCCCCTGCCGCCTTGCATTCCCTGACGAAACGCCGCAGGTATTCTCCGTAGCTGTATACGGTTTCTTTTTCTCCCGTTTCCTTGATGGTCACACAGAGCGAGTCTGAGGGTGAGGTCCCCCGGATGGAGGCACGTGCCCTTCCGCTGTCGAAGGGGCCGTTGTCGTTGTGCCCCAGTTCGATTATCACATAGTCGCCTTTTCGGATACCTTTTTTCACTTCCGGCCAGAGTTTGCGATAGAATGTGCGGCTGCTCGTGCCGCCCAGTGCATGGTTCTCTACCGTGATGCGGCCGTTGTCGAAGAACTCATGGGCAAAGTATCCCCAGCCCCACTGTCCGTTGTCGCCGTTGCCTTTCGTGCCGGTGCGCATCGTGGAGTTGCCTATGAGAAACAATACCGGGCGGTCGCCCTGTCTGGACGATCCGGGCACGGGGCGTGCCGTGTTGGCTTTCTCCAGGCTGTCGAGGGTGAGGTCCGTCACGTGGTTGACGTCTTCCATCGGTTTGAAACTTCCGGTTTGCTGCGCTGCAACCGTTACACTGCATCCGAGCAGAAGGCTTGCAAAAAATCCGTGTTTGTTCATTGTTTGTTAATTTGGATATAGTTAATGATGTTCTTGGCAGGGAGCGGAGTATGGCGCGTGCGTGGCTTCGAATCCGACTGTTTCGGGTGCCAGGCCGGTCACGGCCTGTTCCATCGTCTTCTTATCGAAGATGGCCGCGTCGCGCGTCAGTTCGGGCACATTGTAGCTTTTCAGCAGAAGAATATGGTCGTCCGGACTTTCCACCGGCAGCATGAACGGTTTGCAGGCATGCCCCTTGCGGTTGAAATAGGCGAAGTAAGGGCGGGTGTAGCTGCCGTCGTCCCGCCGGGAACTGAATACAATCCAGCGCCCGTTGCTGCTCCATGAATGGTAGCTGTCGGCTTCCTTGCTGTTGGCTTCGGCAAGCGGACGCGGATCGGGCACACTGTCCTGCAGATTGCATATCCATAAATCGGCGCTGCGGTGCCAGATATGGAATTGCCCGTAGTCGGCCAATGTGTAAAGCAAATACCTGCCGTCCGGACTGACGCGCGCCACAGAGGCGCTTTTTCCCTCCTTGGAGCAGTTCACCAAGGTGCGGGGCTGTCCGAATGTCTGGGTGGAGGTGTCGAAGTCCATATACATAATGTCGTAGCGCAGTTCCTTGTAGTGCGAGAGGAAATAGGCGGTGCGCTCTTCCTCCGTCAGGCGGGCGGCGTCAGGCACGTGCGCGGCGGTGAAGTACAGCCGGCGTCCGTCGGGGGCCCAGTGCGGGAAAGTTTCCAGCACGGAGTCTGTGCGCAGTATGTATCGCGCAGTGCGTGTGTCGTGGTTGTAGAAGATGAGGTCGGAGGCCATGTCCTGCACTTCGATCTTTTCCGGATGATTGATGTGGAAAGACTGGTTGGTGCTGTTGCTCGAGAATACGAGCCACCGGCGTTCGGGATGCCAGGCCGGATAAGTGGCTCCATGAGGAATCTGTTCCGGAAATTTCAGTTTGGCGATGTCTTTTCCGTCGCAGATCAGGGTACCGGCATCGTTTCCGCGGACGTGCAGCATCATTCTTCCGGTGCCGTGTCCTTGGTAGTTGTGACAGTTCACACAATGCTTCTCCGGTGTCTCGTAGAGCGTACGGACGTCGAATCCCGTGAGGTCGCGCTGATAAATGCCCATTTGTTTGAAAGCGATGTAGCCGGGTTCGATGAGCCGGTAGGTGAGGAAACGGTCTATGGGTTCGGCGGCCACCCGCAGTTTGTAGGGGCGGAGGCGTCTCCATCCGCTGCGGTCTTTCACGTAGAGGCGGACGGTGAGTGAGTCTCCCTTGTGGCTTTCCATGACCGAGCGCCACTCCGGTGCCGGGAAACGTAGGGCACCGTCGCGGCCGGAGGATGCGGTGAGGGTGCCGTGCCGTCCCGTTAGTTCGGCGATACATTCCTGTCCCGGATTCATCACCTTGAAGTTGAGCGGTGCGATATTGTAGGGACAGGTGATGTCGGTGTAGTCGGGATAGGTGAGCGGGCGCTCCTCTGTTTCGACGAAGCGTTCCGGCGGTGTGGCCGGTTTGCGGCAGTTCGTGCAAAGTATCGTGGCGGCTGTGGCCACGGCGATGAGCCTGAAGGCCGCATGTAAAGGTCTGTGGGGTGTGTACATCAGTTTACTTCTCCTTTTTCTTGTGACGGGGCGGTGTTCTTTTCCTTGACTTTGTTTCCGAAGAAATAGTAATAGGGATAATACCCCCGGTATTTGTCGAACAATTTGTGGTCGGGGTCGGACGGCGGCTGCCGGTCGGTGGGGCCTACATCCTTGGTGAATTCCATGACGCGGGCCATATAGGGTTGCAGCAGTTCCGGACGGGTATCGGGTAATTTTCCGTTGACATAGGCCAACGCCAGGGCGTCGCCCACCGTGGCCGGCAATGCGTCGCCGTGTCTGTAAGACCGGGCGTGATAAAGAAAGAACGGCATCATGCGGGTGTAGAGTGCCGCTGCCATTGCTGCGTCGCGCTGCTCCTTGTTGGCGGGCTGCTGCATCGCCACATAGTAGCCGATAAACGGAGGCTGCATCAGATAGCCTTCGAACACGTCGAATGCGGGAGCCACTCTGTTGATAAATGACAGTTCGGCATCCCGGCTTTTGAGCTCGGGATTCTGCAGCATGGCGCGGTAGCGGTCGGTGAAATCCGTTTCGAACGGCTGTTGCGACAGCACATGCAGATAGCGCAGTGCCAGATTGGTTTCTTCCTTCATTACGGCATAGCGTATCATGCGGCGCAGGCGTGCGGTGCATACTCTGTCCAGTACGTTAAGCTCCATGTCCTTGCGGTAGGCCGTCTGGAGCAGTCCGGCATGAAAGTCGCAGTCGGCCTCATAGATGTCGTGTCCGTCTGTCGGAAGTCCGTTGCGGCCTGTGAGTGCGATGGGTTCGAAATCATAGCGGATCTTGAAGAGGTCGTCGAGCAGGCGTCCGGTGTGATGGAGCGCGATGGCATGGTAGGCCGCTACCTGCCGGTTGCTGCCGTCGTAAGCCTGTGCCGTCCGGATCATATCGCCCCATTGCTGCTGCCGCATCAGCCGTTGAAGGAGGGCTGTGGTGCGGACGTAGTTCCGGCATTGTGTGCCGTACAGACAGATGCCGCCCGTGAGGAGCAGGGTGGTGCATATCGCGATGAGGCGTCCGGTGCGGACGTCGGCGGGAGCCGGTGTAGGGCATTGTTTTTTACGAGAACGGAAGAATGTGAAAACGACGGGCGTTGCGGCACAAAGCAGTAGCAGTATACCGACGGGGAGGCCTGCCATCCGGCCCGGTTCGGTATAGATAAAAGCGTTGAACCCCTGCCATACCCACCGGAACATACATGCCAATGCCGGAATGTATTGCAGGGCGTGCAGGCGGGGCGGCAGGCGGAGCAGACTGCCGAAGAGGCAGCTCCCGGCCGTCAGTAATCCTGCCAGGACTAAGCCGCCCAGCCAGGGAAAGGAGAACAGCGAGAGCAAGCCGCGCCCCATAAGCCAGAGGAGCCCTACGGGCTGGCTGACGAGGAACTGCATCAGAGACATGTTTGTGGAAAAGAAACTGTATTCGCGCGCCATCATGAAGACGTCGCCGTACCATAAAGAAGAGAAATACCAAGCGGAAAGAAAGAATACAAGTTCGCTTGTTCTTTTTATCTTGAGGGTTTTCATGTCGGGCAGATGGGTTAATGTTTGCCGCCTGCGGGCTTCTTTGCATGCAGTCTTTTGTGTCCCTGTCCGAAGGCCGGCCGGAAGCGGCTGATGCTGCAAAGGTAGTGTTTTGCATTGGAATCCTTTTCTTTTGTCCGGTAAAAAAGGGCCGGTAAGACGGATAAAAACGTAATTTGTTGTCTGTGGCCCTATTTATGTCTTTTTTTCTTGGGGACTTCCCATAAATTAACTACATTTGCCAGATATGGTTTGTCATAAAATGAAAAACAAATCTTAATCTATACGACAAAATAAAAGAACTATGAGCTTAAACATCATTGTACTTGCCAAGCAAGTTCCCGACACCAGAAATGTCGGGCCCGATGCTATGACACCGGAAGGCACGGTGAACCGTTCTGCTTTGCCGGCCATCTTCAATCCTGAAGATTTGAACGCGCTGGAACAGGCGCTGAGACTGAAAGACGCAAATCCGGGGTCTAAGGTGACGGTCATTACTATGGGACCTCCGCGGGCCGCAGAGGTGATTCGTGAAAGTCTGTACCGCGGAGCCGACGGGGGATTTCTGCTGACTGACCGTGCTTTTGCAGGTGCCGATACTTTGGCCACCAGCTATGCGCTGGCCGCTACTATCAGGAAACTGGGTGTGCCCGATGTGATTCTCAGCGGCCGTCAGGCCATCGACGGCGACACGGCGCAGGTAGGGCCGCAGGTGGCTCAGAAACTGGGTCTGCCGCAGGTGACATACGTGGAGGAGATTCTGAAGTGTGCCGACGGAAAAATGACGGTGAAGCGCCATATCGACGGAGGAGTGGAGACGGTGGAGGCACCGCTGCCGCTGGTATTGACCGTGAACGGAAGTGCCGCACCTTGCCGTCCGCGCAATGCCAAACTCGTGATGAAGTACAAGCGCGCCATGGTGCCGATGGAAATGCCGACCGAAGGGCTTGCATATGCGGAGGAATATGAAAAGAAACCTTATCTGACACTGGGGCAGTTGAGTACGGCGGATGTGGATGCCGATTTGCAGCAGTGCGGTCTGAGCGGTTCGCCCACTAAGGTGAAAGCCGTGCAGAACATCGTGTTCAAGGCCAAGGAAAGCAAGGTGCTGACGGCTGCCGACGCTGATGTGGAGGGATTGATACAGGAATTATTGGCTAACCATACAATCGGATAAAGATGAATAACGTATTTGTATATTGTGAGCTTGAAGGCACTGTGGTGGCCGAAGTAAGTCAGGAATTATTGACCAAGGGCCGTAAGTTAGCCAATACGCTCGGTGTGAAACTGGAAGCCGTGGCTGCCGGAGCCGGCATTACGGGAAAGATAGAGTCACAGATATTGCCTTACGGGGTGGACCGTCTGCACATCTTCGATGCGCCGGGACTGGCTCCTTACACTTCGCTTCCGCATACGGCGGTGTTGGTCAATCTTTTTAAAGAGGAGCAGCCGCAAATCTGTCTGATGGGTGCCGATGTGGTAGGTCGCGACTTAGGGCCGCGTGTGTCGTCCGCCCTTCATTCCGGACTGACGGCGGACTGTACCTCGCTTGAAATCGGACCTCATGAGGACAAGAAGGCCGGCAAGTCGTATGAGAGTCTGCTTTATCAGATTCGTCCGGCTTTCGGCGGTAACATTGTTGCCACGATCGTCAATCCGGAGAACCGTCCGCAAATGGCTACGGTGCGCAGCGGCGTGATGAAGGCCGAGGTGCTCGACGTTCACTATAATGGTGAGGTCGTGGTGCACGATGTGGCCAAGTATGTGCCTGAGACGGAGTATGTGGTGAAGGTGATCGACCGTCATGTGGAAAAAGCGAAGAACAACCTGAAAGGTGCGGCCATTGTCATTGCCGGCGGTTATGGTATGGGCAGTAAGGACGGATTCGATATGCTCTACGAACTGGCGCATGAGTTGCATGCCGAGGTGGGCGGTAGCCGTGCGGCTGTGGATGCCGGTTTCTGCGACCACGACCTTCAGATCGGACAGACCGGTGTGACCGTGCGTCCGAAAGTATATATCGCCTGCGGTATTTCCGGTGCCATACAGCATATTGCCGGTATGAAGGAGAGCGGTATCATTATATCCGTGAACAGCGATCCGAACGCACCGATCAATGCCATTGCCGACTATGTTATTAACGGTACGGTGGAAGAAGTGGTGCCGAAGCTCATCAAGTATTACAAACAAAACAGCAAGTAAAAATGGCTAATTACTATTCAGATATAGCGGAACTCCAGTATCACCTGGACAATCCGATGATGAAGCGCATCGTGGAACTGAAAGAGCGCGACTTCAGAGACAAGGACGAATTCGACTATGCACCGGTGGATTTTGCCGATGCCATGGATTCATATAATAAGGTGTTGGACATCGTGGGCGAC
Source organism: uncultured Paraprevotella sp. (assembly GCA_910586505.1). Taxonomy (GTDB): domain Bacteria; phylum Bacteroidota; class Bacteroidia; order Bacteroidales; family Bacteroidaceae; genus Paraprevotella. Next base: position 54,668 of record CAJUGV010000005.1, read on the forward strand.
ATCACTGCCAATGTGATTGCTCCGAATGCCGAAGGTGTGGACGCCGAAGGGCCTCACTGTCACGACGGTCGTGTGGACTATGCTTCGGGAACGGTGGAGAATCTTGATGCCATGGTCAAGGCCGGCATGAACGGTATGACGATGCCGCGTAAGTACAACGGCCTGAATTTTCCTATCACCCCTTATACTATGTGTGCCGAGGTGGTGGCTGCCGCCGATGCCGGTTTCGGTAATATCTGGTCGTTGCAGGACTGTATAGAGACGTTGTATGAGTTTGGCGATGAAGATCAGCACGCCCGTTTTATCCCGCGTGTCTGCGCCGGAGAGACCATGTCGATGGACCTGACGGAGCCGGATGCCGGTTCCGACCTGCAGAGTGTCATGTTGAAGGCTACTTATGATGAGGCGGAAAATTGCTGGCGTCTGAACGGCGTGAAGCGTTTCATCACCAATGGCGATGCCAATATTCATCTTGTGCTGGCCCGTTCTGAGGAAGGAACGAAGGACGGACGCGGTTTGTCTATGTTCATTTATGATAAGCGTGACGGAGGAGTGGACGTGCGGCGTATCGAGAATAAGATGGGTATTCACGGTTCTCCTACCTGTGAGCTGGTGTATAAGAATGCAAAGGCCGAACTTTGCGGCAGCCGCAAGATGGGATTGATCAAGTATGTCATGGCATTGATGAACGGAGCCCGTCTGGGTATTGCCGCACAGTCGGTCGGATTGAGTCAGGCTGCCTATAATGAAGCTTTGGCCTATGCGAAAGACCGTGAGCAGTTCGGTAAGGCGATTATCAACTTTCCGGCTGTGTACGATATGCTGGCTACGATGAAGGCCAAACTGGATGCCGGTCGTGCACTGCTCTATCAGACGTCTCGTTATGTGGACATCTACAAGGCTCTGGATGATATAGCCCGCGAGCGCAAACTTACTCCGGAAGAACGTGCGGAGCAGAAGAAATATGCCAAACTGGCCGATAGCTTCACGCCGTTGGCTAAAGGTATGAACTCCGAATACGCCAATCAGAACGCTTATGACGGTATTCAGATACACGGAGGTTCCGGTTTCATGCTGGAATATGCCTGCCAGCGCATTTACCGCGATGCACGTATCACTTCCATTTATGAAGGAACGACACAGTTGCAGACCGTGGCTGCTATCCGTTACGTGACGAACGGCTCTTACATTGCTACCATCCGCGAGTTTGAACTGCACCCCGTATTGCCTGAATTTGAAGGTTATATGAACCGTGTGAAAGAGATGGCCAACAAGTTCGACGCCTGTACCAATGCCGTGAAAGAAGCGGCCGACCAGGAATTGCATGACTTTGTGGCCCGCCGCCTTATGGAGATGGCCGCCGACACCATCATGTGTCATCTGTTGATGCAGGATGCTACCCGTCGTCCCGATCTCTTTGCCAAGAGCCTGAACGTGTATGTGAACTATGCGGAAGCGGAAGTGGAGAAACATTTCAACTTCATTCGTAAGTTTACGGCCGAACAGCTGGAGAACTACCGCCGCCAGTAATCTTTCGGGGAGCGCTGAATAAGCGGAGCGATAGAAACAGAGGAGGCATTTTTCTTGCATAGGACAAGAAAAATGCCTCTTCTGTTGTAGTTTGTGTATGAGTAAACGGCCGAAAGCCGTTTACTTTCCTTTTATTTTTTCTCCGTGATTTCCATGGCGGCACCGCCCGAAGCCAAGAGATTGAGTTTTATTTTTTCTCCGCCTTTAATGGTACGCTGTGAGACGGATACCTTTGTCCGTGTGTCCAACTTGGGATCGTCCTGATAGAGTGTGAGAATGTATTTCTTTTTAGGGCTCAGGAAGTCGGTGGAGAGGGAGAGAGTGCGCGCTTCCATGCCGTTCATCACGCCCACGAACCATTTTTCGCCGCTGCGCCGTGCTATGGCTACGTACTCACCGATCTCCCCGTCTATCGGGTAGGTCTCGTCCCATGTGACAGGTACGTTCTTCCAGAATTCCAGTTCCTTTTCGCCGTGGTAGAGTGAGGGGGTGTCGTACCAGTAAAGGAAGGTGATGGGACTGTAATATACTACCGGCATGGCCAACTGATGGCCGTGTGTGTTTTTAACCCGTGAGTTGAAATAACAAGGGGTGTAATCGGCCGGTCCGCAGAGGAAGCGGTTGAAAGGCAAAGTGGTGTTGTGGCGCGCGTCGGGCATGATTTCATTGCCTGCGATGCCTTCCTGTGTCATCAGGTGGGGCAGGGTGCGGCTCACGCCGGTGGGGCGGTATTCATCATGGATATCCACCATGATGCCGTAGTCTGCGCATTTGCGCACGGCATTGTGCAGCCAGACGGTCCAGAGCTGGTTGCCTATCTGTACGAATCCGAACTTGATTCCCTTGATGCCCCATTCCTTATAGACAGGCAGAAGCTGGTCCAGCTGTTGCATGAGCGCACGCTGGTTGACATAAAGCCATACTCCGATGTTCTTTGTAGCGGCGTAGCGGCAGATAGACGGTATGTCCAGATCCAGATTTTCTATTACTTTGGTGGCATCATGCTCCATGATGATTTCCGAACCATACCATCCCGCGTCCAAATGGATGTATTGCAGGCCGCGTTCGGCCGCGAAGTCCACAGCATCCAAAGCTTCTTTCTGCGAAAGACGGCTTCGGAATACTTTTCCCGGCTTAATCCATGACAGGTCTCCCTGCAGGGCGCACGGTTCGTTCAGGTTCAGGTAGATATAGTTATGGGCTATCAGCTCCACGGGACGTTCCGCAGCCATGATGACGCGCCACGGCGTGTTGTATGGCGTGATGATGTCCGCACAGTCGTACATGGATGTTTGCAGGGTGTGAGGACGTGAGGGAGAGAGGGCGAATTTGGTACGTACGTAGTCTACCATGCGTGCTTCTCCCAAAGAGACGGTCAGGCCGTCCGGTAGGCGCATGGTCAGCGGGCGCTCGCTTTCGTCTTCCCATCCTTCGAGCGGGCGTTGCGTGGCGGGCGACTGTGCCCATGGCTCATGCCAGGCTGTCGTGCCCTCCGGCATGGAAAATTCGGTGAGTTCGTCGGTGATATGTACGAACATACCGCTGGTGATGAGAGGGAAGTGATAACGGAAAGCCACTCCCTCATTGTAGGCCCTGACTTCTATATTCATAAGATAGGAGGGCGTGCGGTCATAGTCTTTCGGTGCCTTTTCTTTCGGAAGCTCTCCTTTTCGGAACTTGACTTGCAGGCTACGGTAGTTATCGGGAATTTCTGAACGTTCGCCGTAGAGAGGCTTCCAGGAGCGTTCGCAGCGGGCGGAATCCACGCCTATGAAAGTCAGATTGTCGCCCCATCGGGCGCATTGGTCGTTGGGAATGCCCATGGCGCTTTCCAACAGTTTGTTCTTGATTTCCACTCCCAATTCCGATTTCTCCACGATGTTCTTTCTTTTGTAGGACAAAGTGTAGTACAGTCGGGTGATCCCGTCTGTATTTTCCTGTATGAAGGTAAACACATAGTTGCCGTCGGGCGACGATACTTGAAATGTGCGCGGTGCGGCTTTTCCCGTAGCGGTCAGCCATGTAAGGAAAAGGAAGATGAAAAGCTTTTTCATGAGTTATGCTGTTTGGGGTTTATTAATATATACGCGTGAGCGGGGTATCTTACTTATGACGCATGGCTCCTTTTATGAAACTTTTACAAAGTTCTCGGGCCGGAGCTTCTTCTCTTTTCATACCCCTTTCTTCCGCAATGTATGGGTTACGGTTCGGCCTGCTTTCACGTTCACTTTGTCTGTCCATCGGAGAAAGGCGTTGTCGCCCAACGGTTTCTGTGCTTCTGCCGCGTTTTCGGACAGAACGGTGACCTGGGCGTCGAAAGCCGTAGGGTTTGTGATGCGCAGCACAATCTTTCGGCTGTCGTTCCGGATGATCTCCGCTTCCACATGGTCGAATACGTACAGCGTATTCTTGTCCGTCCGGAGGTAGATGCCCGGGATTTCCATTGCCATCAGTGCTCCGTTGGTCTCGTTCCATCCTGTCTCCCAGCCGTCGGCGCGCGAGCCTCTGCGGTCGGAGTCGCAGTAGGTGAGCCGTTCCGTAATCTTTCCGTTGGGCTGTATGCCTTCCGCATGGGCGTGGATAATGTCGCGTATCAGTTCGGCATATACAGTGTCGCCGGTGGTCCGGTAGAGTTTGAACAACACGTCGCCCGACTGGGTGCAGAATCCCGGAGCACCGTGTTTGTTTTGTGTGCTGGCCCATACGGCGCCGGTCAGGTTGGCGTCCAGTTGTGCCAGCGGTGTGTCCTCCGGCAGGCGGTAGTCGAAGGATACCGTCCACGAGGCGCACAGATGGGCCAGATCGCGCGACTGTTGCAAATATTCGGATTTGCCTGTCATTTCATATAACGTGAAGAGCGAAGTGGCCAGGGCCACGGCCGTTTCGGAATCGGAGTTTTGCAGGATGTCTCCGCAACCGCCGGAGGTGAAGCCCATGGTGGCGAACTGCCGGTAGAGGTCGTGAGCGGCATTGCATGCCGTCTCCATGTAGTCGGGACGGTCGAAATAGGCCGAAGCCAACGCCAGTCCGCCGATGGCCATGGCGCCGCCGGTGGTGTGGTACACGGCCACTTTCCCGCTTTCCACATGGATGTAGTTGCCCCACGTTCCGTCGGTGTTCCATGTGCGGACGAAAGCATCGGCCAGCAGCCGCACGTTTTCTTCCCATTCCGGTTTGATGAAGTCCTCTTTCTGCATGCCTTTCAGTAGGTTGAACTGTTTTACCATCCAGTAGAGCACGTCGCCGTTGCGCCGCGTCAGTCCGATGCCCGGCACTATGGCAGCGGCATCTCGGTTGAGCACCGTGCCGTCGGGTTGCAGAATGTCGTAGTAGTAACCGCTCTTTCCCTTGGCGCGGGGTAGGGCAAAGTCGAATGTGCTGGCCACGCGGCGCAGATGTTCCTTATCTCCGAGTGCCAGCATGGGGTAGGTGTTGATCAGTCCGCCGATCCAGCCGAACGACATCCAGTCGGCGGCCTCCGGCCGATAGAACTCCACGCTGTCTTTCCGGAAATAGCGCAGGTCGATATCTTTGTTCATGATATCAAGCACCTCGCTCATGGGAATCAGGTGGCGCGGGGCGTCGCAGACGATGTGGCGTTTGCGTTCGGCCATGAAATGACCGAGCAGGCAGGGCACATCATGGCAGGCAAAGGAGAGCCGGGTGACGCGGATGGTGATTTCATCGCCCTTGTTTATTTTGATGCCCCGATCCGGACTTTTGCTGAATCCTATAAACTCCGGTTTTTTCTCTCGTACGCCCGGTGCGCTGATGACAAACGAAGCCATGCTGCGGTCCGGTGTCTCCTCCACGATAAGATTATGGTCGAGGATCTGTTGGTTGCGCTCTATGCCCTGGTCGGTGAGCAGCAGAATCCCTGTTTTTCTTTGGCGGTCGAGGATGGCAATGGCCGGTGTGGCGGTATTGCAGACGCTGACTTCCAATAACGACTTGCTGCCGAAATCGGGCGAAAGCTGGGGGATGGGGTTCGAGGTAAGGGCCAGGTCGGGCCGGTCGTAGTCGGCCGGATCGAGACCGGTGGCATAATTGCGGTTCACGATGCGCTGCCGGTTGCCGTTGTAGACGGAGGCCGGTATCATCACATAGTTATCGCTGGTCCAGCGGTAATGGTCGAAGGCTACGGCCACTCCGGCTTCGTCCATGTCTTTCAATGCCTTGAAGCGGAAGACAAAGAGCTTGCCGTCTTTGACGCTTTCTTCGCTGACGGAGGTCTGCCATTCGGCGGAACGGTCTGTCAGTTGCCGGCAGCTGACGAGCCGTTCTTCCTGGTAACGGCAATCCAACAGGCGTATGGGACAATTCTCATCGGGAGTATCGGGAAGCCATTTCCCGACACGGGCGTGTGCGGAACCGGCAAGCAGAAACAAACCGGCCCAGAAAAGGTATTTCATATATAAATAAACTTTAATTCAGGATAGCAAACTGTGTTTTCGGTTGCAAACATATACTTTTGCCTATTCCGCTCAAAGTTTTTTAATTTTTCTTTGTTTTTGTTTTCGTTGATTGGGACGGGGATTTGTCTGTTCGTGTGCGGGACTTACGGTTTGCGTTTTATTTCATACAGTTCTATTCCGGTATTTTTGCCCATATTTCGGCTATATTGTTTGTCCTTCGCATTGTTCCAATGTTCAAAAACCCCCAGGCTTCCCGTTTTGATACCGTTGGGGCGGTAATCTCCGAAACGGCCATTGTGTCCTTTGGCCGCTTCTTTCTGATAGTTGTCGCAGTTCTGGCTTGAACCTTTTTTGAATTGCGGTGCGCCGCTGAAGCCCAGTTCTTTACCGAATTCGGCGAAAAGAAAATCCGTGCATACGCATTCGATGGCCACAGGGTCGAGCGACATGAAGTAGCTGGCGCTCCATTCGTTGCCGAACATTTTCCAGCGGTCTCTGTCGGGGCGCGGCCCACCTACGTTGGTTTGCATTCCGTAGAGTCCGTCTACGATGTAAAGCAGGGTTTTCCGTCCCAGATTGGGACAACCCATCAGGTCTACGTAAGCGCTGTAGTCTCCCTCCCGTCCTTTCATCTGGCTCACGGTGTGCGAGCCGTGCATGCGGCCGGGGAATGGGATGGAGCCGAAGTGGTTTTTGGCACAGAGCGTCACACCGGAGATTTCATGTCCTTTCAGCAGGGCCACATTAATGAGGTAGGAGGCCTCCATGACCACAGACGGCAACACCGTTCCCAGACTGACCGACGGGTCGGTATAGGTGATGGCATCCTTGATCCATTCCACACCCTCGACACCAGGCGAAGCGGTGGCGCTTGTCCATCTTACTTTGGGGAACAGCCGGTGCACAGGCTCGTAAAGGCGGTCGGGAATGGCCCTTTTCCGCCATCCCACGGAGGCGTCGTAGACGGTGATGCACTCTTGGGGCACTCCGGCATGGGCGGTCAGTTGGTGCAGCAGGGCGATGGTGGCCTGCGGAGACTGGTCGATGTCGTTGTCACGGTCACCGGTTTCGTATGTATTGTTCAGATTTATTTTTATGGCAATCCGTTCTCCTTTTTTATACCCCCGGTTGCCCCGCCCGTTGTGGCTGTTGTAATACTTAAAGATGCTTTTCCATGCTTTTTTCGGAGACTTTTTGCCCGTGAGTGCGCATACTGAACTGCTGTACATGGCATCCAGCCGCTTCGGGTCGATATTCCCTTCATCCCACCAATGTCCGTCATGCCCGTTCCAGCATGCCGCTTCCGCATCTCTTATCCATGTCACTCTGCCCGGAAAGATACCTTTGGCTTCGCCTTGCGGCCGGTTGGGTTCGAAATGTAGTTCCTGAGCACGGACGGATACATGGGGCATGGATAGGGCAAACAAAAGGGCCGGAAAGATATGTTTCATAGGTTACGATAATTTGGGTCCGGTGGCGGCATGCAGCTGTGAGCCGTTGTACGCTTCCGGAGAAATGGGATAATATATAACCGCAAAATTAATAAAAAAACGGTGTTTCGAGCATGATTTGTCTTAAAAAGAGGAGAGAAAGGGTAGGGTGCGGGCCGGAAGAACAGACGGTGCAAGCCCCGTTCCATGCAGGAGACTGTCGGGAGATCGGTGAGCGGAAGGTGAATGTGGCGGGAGGTTTTTGATGAAGGGGGCTTTGAGGACGTTTAAGGTTGGCCGGGCGGAATGAAGAGCAGAAGTCTGTTTCCCGTACCGGAAGTGCGGCCGCGGTCAGATGCCGTAAAAACCGTCCGCACGGCTGCAAAAAGTCGTGCGCAGTAAAATAAAAAATGAACCGCAGTAAAATTTAAAATCGTGCCCATGAAATTTTGCACCGTAGCCGAGGGGGTGAAATGTCCTTTTGATGCGGCATTGGCAGAAGGCCGCAGGCAGCCCGAATGCCGGCAGCCTGCGGCTTGTTTAGGTAGGGAGAAAAGTAGCCTCGGAAGCGACTTTTCTTTCAGTATGCTATATTTTGTTTTTTATGCGCCGCATGGCCTCCATGCAGTCTTCTCTTTTGCCGAATGCCGTGAGGCGCAGGTAGCCCTCGCCGCTCGGACCGAATCCCACTCCGGGGGTGCCGATTACGTGGGCCTCATAGAGCAGTTGTTCGAAAAAACGCCATGAACTTGTTCCGGCGGGAGCTTGCAACCACAGATAAGGAGCGTTGATGCCGCCGTAGACCTTGAAACCGACGGCTTGAAGTCCTTCGCGCATGAGGCGTGCGTTTTCCATATAATAGTCGATCACGGTTTTTACCTCTTGCTTGCCTTCCGGACTGTAGATGGCTTCTGCGCCTCGTTGGGATATGTAGCTCGTTCCGTTGAATTTGGTACATTGGCGTCTGTTCCATAACGGATTGAGCGGTACGCGCTCGTCTCCGTTGAGGGTGAAGGCCGTAAGCTCTTTCGGCACTATGGTATAGCCGCAGCGTACTCCCGTGAAGCCGGCTGTTTTGGAAAAACTCCGGAATTCGATGGCGCAGCGTTTCGCTCCCTTGATTTCGTAAATCGAGTGGGGAACGTGGTCTTCTCGGATATAAGCCTCATAGGCGGCATCGAAGAAAATGAGGGTGTCGTTGGCCAGAGCATAGTCTACCCATTTCTTCAGTTCCGTCTTGGTCAGAGTGGTTCCCGTCGGATTGTTGGGATAGCACAGATAGATAATGTCTATGCGTTTGTCGGGAATCCGAGGGATAAAGTCGTTCTCTGCCGTGCAGGGCAGGTAAGTGACGTTGCTCCACATGCCGTTGCCGTCTCTCTGTCCGGCTCGTCCGCACATGATGTTGCTGTCTACATAAACAGGATAGACGGGGTCGGTCACTCCCATGCTGTTGTCCCACCGAAGGATTTCACCGATGTTGCCCGTGTCGCTTTTGGCGCCGTCGTTGATGAATACCTCCGAAGGACTGAGGCTTACTCCGCGCGGGGCAAAATCATGTTTAAGAATCGCTTCTATCAGGAAGTCGTAACCCTGCTCCGGTCCGTAGCCGCGGAAAGTTTCGGCCTGAGCCATGTCGTCTACGGCCTTGTGCATGGCTCTGATACAGGCTTCCGGAAGCGGGCGGGTCACGTCGCCAATGCCTAGTCGGATAAGTTCTGTTCCCGGATGGGTTACCTTAAACATATTGACTTTCTTGGCGATATCCGAGAACAGATAGCTTCCCGGAAGTTTCAGGTAATGTTCGTTGACTAATGCCATATTGTGTAGGTTGGTTAAATGTCAGTGTCAATCACTCCATCGAATACTTTGGTGGCCGGACCGTTCATGAATACGTGGCCGTTTGTTCTGTTCCATTCCACAGTGAGCGTGCCTCCGTCCATGTGGATGATTGTTTTCCCGGTGCAGCGTTGGGTGAAAGCGGCTGCCACAGAAGTGGCACATGCTCCGGTTCCGCAGGCTTGGGTGATACCGGATCCGCGTTCCCATACTTTCATTCGAATGCTACCGTCGGTCTGCATTTGGGCAAATTCCACGTTCACCCTGTCAGGAAACAGAGGATGATGCTCCAAGAGCGGGCCGACTGATTGGAGGTCGACAGCATCTATATTATCTGTGAACAAGACTAAATGCGGATTACCCATGCTTACGGCTATGGCTTCCCGGAATGCAAAATCTTTTCCAAGGTTTACCTTATGGATATGTTGAGGTATGCCCATGTCTACGGTTACGGATTTTACTTCTTTTTTGCTATTGATGTGCAGGTGTAGCATTTTGATGCCGGAATGTGTTTCCAGTGCGATGTCTTCTTTATCGGTTAGACCATATTCATAAAGATATTTGCCGATGCATCGGCTGGCGTTACCGCACATCATAGCTTCCGAACCGTCCGCATTAAAGATGCGCATATTGAAATCTCCTTTTTCCGACGGTCCGATAAGTACAAGTCCGTCACTGCCGATGCCTGTATGAGGTTTGCTCCATACTGCGGCAAGGGCTTCGGGATGTGCTACCGGATATTCCAGTGTGTTGACATAAATATAATCGTTACCGGTTCCATGCATTTTAGTAAATCCTATTCTCATTCGTGCTATTCTGTTTTTTAGTAAAAAGTCGCTGTTGCCCTCGTAATTTATACTATGTGTAATGTAATCTTGTTCTTTTAGAACTAATTGTGATGCAAAAATATCTATTTTGTTTCATAATGAATATGGTTTGAATGATTTTTCAATATAGAATAAAAATGTGTAATGGCGAAACTGATATTTTGTTGTTACTTGCTTTGTTTTTGTATTTATCTATAACGAAAAATGTAATCTTGTTTATTATTTGCGATAATTGATGCTTGGAAATAAATAAAATCGGAGGCCGTAATATCGATTTCTGAATGGTAATGAATGTAGGATGAATAAACAAAAATATCCTGTCTCGATACAGAAACAGGATATATGGAACTTTAAGGTATTGGCTTTTGGACTAAATACTATGTAAGATTGGAAAACATTTTTCTCTAAATTCTTCTATGTCCATAGTCTTGCCTTAGAGGTGTGTTGTTTTGTTAAGTAGGTAATAATCCAAAATAGTCATGGCAGCCATTGCTTCTACTATGGGAACAGCACGGGGAAGTACACAAGCGTCGTGCCGTCCACGGGCTTTAATCATGGTGGGAATACCATTCACGGTAACGGTCTGCTGTTCCATGAGGAGCGTGGCTATCGGTTTGAAAGCCACTTTGAAATAGATATCCTGTCCATTGCTGATACCACCTTGTATTCCTCCGCTATTGTTTGTTTGGGTAGAAACGGTATTATGCTGGGATATGAAGATGTCGTTTTGCTCGCTTCCTCTTTGGGTTACACCGGCAAATCCTTTTCCATACTCAAATCCTTTTACGGCATTGATGCTGAGCATGGCTCCTCCCAATGCGGCATGTAGTTTACCAAATGCCGGTTCCCCCAATCCTATGGGGCAGTGTCGAATGACCCCGGTAATGATTCCTCCGATGGTGTCGCCTTGTCCTTTGACTTCAGTAATGAGGCGTTCCATTTCCATTGCTTTTTCCACATCAGGGCAACGTACGTTGTTTGTTTCAATCAGAGATGGGGAGTAGTGGGTGTAGTCGTGTTCTAACGCTATGTTACCTACTTGTGAGGTATAGGCATATATTTCTACTCCGATCTGTTTGAGTGCCAACTTCGCAAATGCACCGCCTACACATCGTGATATAGTTTCGCGTGCGGAAGAGCGTCCGCCGCCTTTGTGGTCGCGCATGCCATATTTTTTTGTGTAGGTGAAATCAGCATGCGACGGACGGAATAGGTTGCGGATGTTGTCGTAATCATTTGAATGCTGGTTGGTGTTGCGAACCAGAAAACCTATTGGACAGCCGGTAGATTTTCCTTCAAATATTCCTGATAACAATTCTATTTTATCAGCTTCCTTACGCGGTGTTGTGATATTGCTCTGCCCCGGTCTCCGGCGGTTCAGTTCATACTGTATGAAATCCATGTCAATATCTATTCCGGCAGGAAAGCCGTCAATAACACCGCCTACGCCCGGTCCGTGACTTTCACCGAAAGAGGTTATGCGAAATATATTGCCGAATGTATTGCTCATGCTTCTCTTATATTTATAAGAAAATGGTATATAGATTTAATGGCAATGTCCGCATCCACATCCATCTTTGGAGTTCTGTCCTTCGCAGTTGCAGTCATCGTCACAACCTCCGCAATTTCCGCAACCGCAGCCACCTTCGCCGCTCAACATATTAAGCATTCCTTGTATTTCATCTTGTGTTGCATCACGGTTTTCTGTAACTTCTCCGACGAAGTTCAATTCTTTTCCGGCCAAAGGATGATTCAAATCTACAGTTACAGTATCTTCTTTGACTTCAGCGATAGTGCCGTTGAATCGGGCGCCATCCGCATTCATCAAAGGAACGACGTTGCCCGGATAAATATGTTCTTTGTCAAAATGGCCGTTAACTTTAAAAGCGTCTTTGCTTAATTCTATCACACGTTCTTGTTCGTATTCTCCGTACGCTTCTTCCACGGATAATGTGAAATTGAATTTCTCACCTTGTTGCAATGGCTTTATTTTTGCTTCAAAAGCATCCAATGTTGTTCCCATGTCTGAGATGAATTGAAAAGGATGCTCTATGGGGGCTTTTTCTACTAATTCCTTTTTGCCGTCAAAATCCGTATAAAGTTCGTAAGCGACGGTAATGTACTTGTTAGGTGTTGTATCCATATTTTTTCTTATTGATAAATGTAAGGATACAAAGTTAAGTCAAAAAAATGACAAATGGAAACTTCTTTTTTTTTTTGACTTTCTTAAACGTTGTTTTATGATGAGAGGTTTGCGAAACAGTCCTTTTTATGTAATATGTTATATTCTTTGTTTTATTCGATGAATTGTAGTACCTTTGCAAAGTTGTATGTTGTAGTACATAAAACAGTAAAACATGGATACACAAAAGCAATTTGAGCAGATAATGGCAGAATGTCGTGAACTATTTGCCAAAAAGTTGCATGATTATGGAGCGGCATGGCGTATTATGCGCCCTTCTTCTGTCACTGACCAAATATTTATCAAGGCGAACCGTATCCGTAGTCTGGAGGTAAAAGGTATTTCATTGGTGGATGAGGGAATTCGTCCGGAATTTATAGCTATAGTGAATTACAGTATCGTAGGATTGATACAACTTGCATTGGGCTATGCCGAGTCCGAAGACATGACTGCTGGACAAGCATTGGACTATTATGACAAATATGCGATGCAGTCCCTTTCATTAATGTTGAAGAAGAACCATGATTATGATGAAGCATGGCGCGGTATGCGTATCAGTTCTTACACAGATTTAATTCTGATGAAACTCTATCGGACAAAGCAGATAGAATCTCTTTCCGGTCAAACGTTGGTGTCGGAAGGTGTGGATGCCAATTATATGGATATGATGAACTATGCTGTGTTCGGATTGATAAAACTGACTTTTGGTGAATAAGCAGAGTAAGAAAATGCGCCGTATGGCTGTCAATGTCAGCCGTTTGTTGTTGGCTGTTACTTTCATCGTTTCCGGATTGGTGAAAGTAGTGGATCCACATGGTTTTCAATATAAGCTTGAAGATTATTTTCAAGCATTTGGATGGGTGGGCTGGATACCTGATTTCTTACCGCTTTGGTTGGCGGTAGTATTGGCGGTATTTGAATTTTGTTTGGGTGTCAACATGTTCTTTGGTATGCGCCGGCGCATGACTTCCTGGTTTATATTGCTTTTTATGGGAGTGATGACTCCCTTGACATTTTATTTGGCTTTGGCAAATCCCGTGTCCGATTGCGGTTGTTTTGGTGATGCCATAAAATTGACGAATTGGGAAACGTTTGGAAAGAATTTGGTTTTATTTGTTTTAGCTGTTTTCTTCTTCCGATATAGCCGTTTGACGGTGCGTTTTGTTTCCGAACGTAATCAATGGATGCTTTCTCTTTATTCTGTCGTTTTCGCCTTGGTCTTATCCGGTATATGCCTTTACAGGCTCCCGGTTTTTGATTTTCGTCCTTATCGTATCGGAGCGGATTTGCTTCGGGAGCGTGAAATACCGGAGGGAGAGAAAGAGCCTGAATTTGTCACGACCTTTCTGTTTGAAAAGGATGGAGTGAGGAAAGAGTTTACTATAGAGGATTATCCTGAGGATACGACATGGCATTATGTGGAAAGTCGCACGAAGTTGATGAGTGAAGGCTATGTGTCACCTTTGCAGGATTTCGTGATAACATCATGGCCGGAGGGAGAGGATATTACCGATTTTATTTTGTCTGATTCCGGATATACCTTTTTGCTGGTATCTCCTTTTTTGGAATTGGCGGATGATAGTAATATTGATCGGATTAATGAGCTTTATGATTATTGTGGGGAGCACGGTTATTCCTTCTATTGTCTTACGGCTTCCGGTGATGATATGATAATGCGATGGCAGGAATTGACAGGGGCGAATTATCCGTTTGGAATGATGGATGAGGTCACCTTAAAGACCATTGTGCGTTCCAATCCGGGATTGATGTTGTTGAAAGGAGGACAGGTGTATAATAAATGGGGGTGTAACAATCTGCCAAAAGAGGAAGAGTTGAGTATGCCTCTTGAAGAAAGCGAGCTAGGTCGGATGCAGTTGGATTCACGTGCCGTGACATCATTGCGGGTGCTTTTGTGGTTTCTTGTTCCGTTAGTATTGCTGGTGTTCTTTGACCGTTTGTGGATTGGTAGTAAAATGTATAGAAGAATGAAGCACAGAAATAGAATTATCAACCTTTTAAAAAGAAAAAACATGAGAAAGAAAATTGTTGCAGGTAACTGGAAGATGAACCTGAATTTGCAGGAAGGTATAACTTTGGCTACAGAGTTAAATGAAGCTTTGGCGGCAGATAAACCAAATTGCGACGTGGTGATTTGCACTCCGTTCATTCATTTGGCTTCCGTAGCCGGCGTACTGGATTCAAATATGATTGGTCTGGGTGCTGAAAACTGCGCAGATAAGGAGAAGGGTGCTTATACCGGTGAGGTATCTGCTTCTATGGTAAAGTCTACGGGAGCACAGTATGTTATTTTAGGACATTCAGAACGTCGTGCTTATTATGGAGAGACAGCCGAAATCTTAAAGGAAAAAGTTAATCTTGCTTTAGCTAACGGTCTGAAAGTTATTTTCTGTATTGGTGAAGTGCTTGAAGAACGTGAGGCCGATAAGCAGAATGAAGTGGTAAAGGCGCAGTTGGCCGGATCATTGTTTGAACTTACAGAAGAGCAGTTCTCCAATATTGTATTGGCTTACGAACCGGTATGGGCTATCGGTACGGGCAAGACGGCTACAGCGGAGCAGGCAGAAGAGATGCATGCATTTATTCGCTCTACGATCGCAGAAAAGTTCGGTGAAGCAGCGGCAGAGAATGTGTCAATTTTGTATGGAGGAAGTTGTAAGCCTTCTAATGCAAAAGAGATCTTTGCCAAACCGAATGTGGATGGCGGTCTGATTGGTGGCGCAGCATTGAAATGTGCAGATTTCAAGGGCATTATTGATGCTTGGAAAGCCTGATTAACGGAAATATGGAGTCGTTCCGGAGGGGATATACCTGTACGGAACGGCTCCTTTGTTTAATTATAATAATATATAAATAGGAATGAATGGAAAGTTCCTCTTGTCGTGGGTGTTGAGTGTGGTTGTTTTATCAGTTTCGGCTCAACAGAAGTATGTGGATAATTTGATGAAACCTGTCGACGGACAAGGTACTGTGCGTGTCATTCAGGATGCCGAGATTACCCGAATGGTAAACGGTACGGCGAAGAAAAGTGAGAAGTCGGCTTCGGCTACGGAAACCGGACATCTGTCTGGCGCATCGTCGGAGGCGGAAGGCGGAAAGTCTGCAACAATGAATGGCAAGTATGTACGCAAGATAAAGGCCAATGGCTACCGGATTCAGGTATATGCCGGAGGTAATTCGCGGACAGCGCGTCAAGAGGCACAACGAATGGCCGGAAAGGTGAAAAACTATTTCAGCGATATGGCCACATACACACATTTCCAAAGTCCGCGGTGGATTTGCAGAGTCGGTGATTTCAGAACTTATGAGGAGGCCGACCAGGCATTGCACGAGCTTCGGGCTACTAACCAATTTAATGAAGCTTTGATTGTTAAATCCGTAATACAAATACCTATCTATTGAGTAAAAGATGGAATGTCAGGAACAGAATGAGACGGTGCAGCGTGAACTGGAGGCCCATTATAATGCTATTTTGACTTTGCTGGGAGAAGATGTCGGTCGCGAGGGATTACTCAAGACACCATATCGGGTGGCCAAGGCTATGCGAACCTTGACGCGTGGATATGAGGAGGATCCGCGGGGAATATTGAACTCGGCTAAGTTTAAGGAAGACTATCGCCATATGGTTATCGTGAAGGACATTGACTTCTTCTCCTTGTGCGAACATCACATGTTACCTTTTTATGGTAAGGTGCATGTGGCCTATATTCCCAATGGTTATATCACCGGATTAAGCAAAATAGCCCGTGTGGTGGACTGTTTCTCTCATCGTCTTCAGGTACAGGAAAGAATGACACTACAGATCAAAGAGTGTATTCAGGAAGCATTAAATCCGTTGGGAGTCATGGTAGTGGTGGAAGCCCGTCACATGTGTATGCAGATGCGTGGCGTAGAGAAACAGAATTCCGTGACAACGACCAGCGATTTTACCGGGGCGTTCAATCAGGCTAAGACACGTGAGGAGTTTTTGAACCTTATTCACCGTGATTCATTGTAACAAAGAATAAAATTAAGAATAAATAGCTGACAGCAGTGGGATCTTGCGATGTTTGGCACTGTAGTTGTTGCTTTGAAGTACAGACATATATGTTTAATTTAAAACTATTACGAGTATGATTTCAGACAAACTACAGAAAGCTATCAATGAACAGATCATTGCCGAGATGTGGTCGGCTAATTTGTATTTATCCATGTCTTTCTTCTTGCAGAAAGAAGGATATGACGGATGCGCAACCTGGATGAAAAAACAATCTCAGGAGGAACTGGAGCATGCATACGATATGGCTGCTTATGTAATGAAACGTGGGGGTGTGGCCAAGGTAGATAAGATAGATGTTGTTCCGCAGGAATGGGATGACGTACTGGCCGTTTTTGAAAACGTATACGAACATGAGTGCCACGTGTCCAAGTTGATCGAGAATGTAGTGAAAATAGCTTCGGAAGAGAAAGACATGGCTTCGCAGGATTTCTTGTGGGGATATGTTCGTGAGCAGGTAGAGGAAGAAGCTACGGCGCAGGGTATTGTAGAGAAAATCCGTAAGGCTGATAAGGCAGCGTTGTTGTATATAGACGACAAGTTGGGACAGCGAGTATAAATATGTTTTTTGATATGGGCGGGGCCATTCCTTTGTAAAGGGATGGCCCCGTTTTCGTTTAAAGGAATTCCCAAGAATGTTAAATATAGAACAATAGTTCGGGGACGAGGATGTTTTTACTAAATAAATTCCGTAATTTTGTCTGTGTAAAGACAAAGGGGTGCCCCGTATAGGGCTGAGATTATACCCTCGAACCTGATGCAGTTCGTACTGCCGTAGGAATTGGATTTTCATTATCTTTCCATATCGTCTCTGTGGGCTTCTTTGTATTTACCTCTTGTTATAATGTTAAATAAAAGATGGTATGAAAATATCGGTAAACAACAAGGAAGTGGAAACGGCTGCCGTTTCATTATCAAAACTTATAGAAGAACTTTCGCTTCCGCTTCAGGGAGTGGCTGTGGCTGTGGAGAACCGTTTGGTGCCCCGTGCCGCCTGGGCGACTTATGCGTTGTCCGAAGGCATGAAGATTGTGATCGTCAGGGCAGCCTGCGGCGGATAGAAGTCCGCAGTGCGTGACATCCGCGGAATATAGTAAAAGAAAGTAATAATGTGATAAGACAGAATAGAATGGAAAAGTTAGTCATAGCAGGACGTGAGTTTGCGTCACGTTTGTTTTTAGGTACGGGTAAATTTGATTCCAATGATCTGATGGCCCGTTCCATTGAGGCTTCCGGTACGGAGATGGTGACCGTGGCGATGAAGCGCATTGAATTGGAAAACCGGGAGGACGACATGTTGAAACACATCATGCGTCCTGAAATCCAGCTGTTGCCGAATACCTCCGGTGTGAGAAATGCCGAAGAAGCCGTTTTTGCCGCTCAAATGGCCCGCGAGGCATTTGGGACAAACTGGTTAAAACTGGAGATCCATCCCGACCCGCGCTATTTGTTGCCCGACTCTACGGAAACATTAAAGGCTACCGAACAGTTGGTAAAAATGGGCTTTATCGTATTGCCGTATTGTCAGGCTGATCCCACCCTTTGCCGGCATCTGGAGGAAGCCGGGGCGGCCACGGTCATGCCCTTAGGGGCACCTATCGGAACCAACAAGGGACTCCAGACACGTGATTTCCTGCGTATCATCATCGAACAAGCCGGAGTTCCGGTCGTGGTGGATGCAGGAATCGGCGCTCCAAGTCATGCCGCGGAAGCAATGGAAATGGGAGCATCGGCTTGCCTCGTCAATACCGCCATTGCCGTAGCGGGCGATCCCGTGGCGATGGCTGCGGCATTCCGTCAGGCCGTGGAGGCCGGACGTATGGCTTATGAGGCGGGTCTCGGAATTCGTACCGATAGTTTTGTAGCGGAGGCCAGTTCGCCCCTTACGGCATTCTTGGACGATTAAAAGGGAGGTTGGGATATGTTTTCAGACGAACTGGAAAAGATTTCATGGGAGGAGACAACGGCACGTATCCACTCCAAAACGGATGCAGATGTGCGTTATGCTCTTTCAAAGGAGTATTGTGATGTAGACGATTTTATGGCCCTGCTATCTCCGGCTGCCGTTCCTTATCTTGAGACGATGGCAAGGCTGAGCCGTAAATATACGGAAGAGCGTTTCGGCAAAACGATGTCCATGTTCATACCTTTATATATAACCAACTCCTGTACCAATTCCTGTGTGTATTGCGGATTTCATATCAGTAATCCTATGCCGCGTACGATTTTGACGGAGGAGGAAATCGTCAATGAGTACAAGGCTATCAAGAGGCTGGCGCCTTTTGAAAATCTTCTGATTGTGACGGGTGAGAATCCGGCCAAGGCCGGCGTGCCTTATCTGGCGCGTGCTCTCGACCTTGCCAAGCCCTATTTCAGTAATCTGAAGATAGAGGTGATGCCCCTTAAGGCGGAAGAGTATGCGGAGTTGAAGATACACGGAATGAACGGGGTGATATGCTTTCAGGAGACTTACCATAAAGCCCGTTACAACATATATCATCCGCGCGGTATGAAATCGAAATTCGAGTGGCGTGTCAACGGATTCGACCGCATGGGGCAGGCCGGTGTGCATTCTATCGGCATGGGAGTGCTTATAGGGCTGGAAAAGGAATGGCGCACGGATGTCACAATGATGGCCTACCATTTGCGTTATTTGCAGAAGCATTATTGGCGTACGAAATACAGCGTGAACTTCCCGCGGATGCGTCCGTCGGAGAATGGAGGCTTTCAGCCCAATGTGGTGATGAGCGACCGTGAACTGGCACAAGTGACTTTTGCCATGCGTATCTTTGACCATGATGTGGACATTTCCTATTCCACACGTGAGCCGGCTGGCATACGTGACCATATGGCCACGCTGGGAGTGACCACAATGAGTGCGGAAAGCAAGACGGAGCCTGGAGGCTATCATACTTATCCGCAGGCTTTGGAACAGTTTCATGTGAGCGACGAACGTACAGCCGTAGAGGTGGAGGCCGCATTGAAAAGGATGGGACGGGAACCGGTGTGGAAAGACTGGGACGCCAGTTTCGATTTGAAATCCTTTTCCCGATGCTGAACAGAATGCGAAAGACGGATCATCAAGACGAAAGATATGTCCGGCAGACTATGTTGCCGGAGATCGGTGCCGGAGGTCAGGAGAAGTTACGTCATGCGCGTGTGCTGATTGTGGGGGCCGGCGGCCTGGGATGCCCTGCGGCTACTTATCTGACCGGAGCGGGCGTCGGGCATGTCGGACTTGTGGATGATGATGTGGTGACTTATTCCAATCTGCCGCGCCAGGTGCTTTACGCCGAATCCGAGGTGGGAAAGTCCAAAGCCCGGGCGGCGGCTTCCCGGTTGAAGGCAATGAACGGGGAGGTAGAGGTGGAGGTAATGCCGTTCCGTCTGACTTCCGGTAATGTCCGTAAGATAGTTGGCGACTATGATATCGTGGTGGATGCCTGCGACAATTATGCCACCCGTTATCTTTTGAGCGATGTGTGCGGGGAGATGTGCAAACCGTATGTTTACGGTGCCGTAGAGGGATTTTGCGGCCAGGTGTCGGTCTTTTGCCGGACTTCGTCTTCTAAAACCTACCGCGATCTTTATCCGGAAGACGGGATGGACCAGTGCATGGCGTTGTCATCCAAAGGTGTGGCGGGTATGGCACCGGCTGTGATAGGCGCGGTACAGGCTCATGAGGTGTTGAAACTGGTATGCGGTTACGGCGAGGTGCTGGAAGGACGTCTTTGGACGATGGATCTGCGTACCATGCAGTCGTTCGTCATAGAACTTTGAACGGCTTCCGCCTTGTCCGTCATGGTCTTGCGCCTGTCTACAAGGTTGGTCCGTCTGATGCGAACAAAGTGGTGGACAAATAGCGTTCGCCTGTGTCGGGCAGTATGACCACAATGGTTTTGTCTTTGTTTTCAGGGCGGCGTGCAAGTTGTAAGGTGGCGTGCAGAGCCGCGCCGGAAGAGAACCCGGTCAGCAGTCCTTCGTGCCGGGCCAGTAACCGCGAGGCGTGTATGGCGTCTTCGTCTTTTACACGTACTATTTCGTCAGCCAGACTGCGGTCGAAATTCTTAGGGACGAAACCGGCTCCGATGCCTTGTATCTTGTGTGGTCCGGCTTCACCACCCGAGAGTACGGGCGAGGCATCCGGTTCCACTGCGATGGCTTTTATTTTCGGATTGTGCTGTTTCAGTCCGCGTGTTGTACCGCTGAATGTTCCTCCTGTGCCGACGCAGGCTACGAATATATCAACCTTCCCGTCAGTGTCTTCCCATATTTCTTCGGCGGTGGTTTGCAGATGTGCTTCTTTGTTGGCTTGGTTCTCAAACTGTTGCGGGATGAAGGAACCAGGATGTTCCGCTTTGAGTTCTTCCGCGCGCCGTATGGCTCCCTGCATCCCGTCCTTTCCCGGAGTGAGTACCAGTGTGGCACCTAATGCTTTCAGTAGGTTGCGGCGTTCGATGCTCATGGTTTCAGGCATGGTGAGTATCAGTCGGTAACCTTTTACGGAGGCAATCCAGGCCAGCCCTATGCCGGTGTTTCCGCTGGTAGGTTCGATGAGGAGGCCTCCGGGGTGTATCAGCCCTTCTCTTTCAGCCGTTTCTATCATGAAGAGGGCGGCCCGGTCTTTTACGCTTCCGCCGGGATTGAAATATTCGGCTTTTACGACCACGCGGGCATGCAGGTGCTCTCTTTCTTCCATATGCCTGATTTCGATCATCGGGGTACGGCCTATCAGTTCGGTCAGTGATTGATGAATGTTTTCCATACTAAATATGTTTTGAATGCCGTTGCATGACAGTTTGTTTGTGTATATGGCAAAGTTATGACTTTTGTACCGTATTGTCAAGATTAAATTGTTGCATTATGTAGTTATTTAATGTAAAAATGCAATATAAATCGATACTTATTCGTACTTTTGGTTTCAAGTAAGGCACATAGTGCTGACAGTGTTCTTTTTTATAACCTTTTAATTAAAACTTAATGAGTATGAATTTTAAAAATCTATTGTTTCCGTCTAAGGCCACTCAAACGGGCTTTTCCCTGTTTCTGTTGGCGATGCGTTTGCTGTTCGGTTTGTTGTTGATGACCCACGGCTATGCCAAATTAACCGGTTTTTCCACCATGTCGGCCTCTTTTCCCGATCCTATCGGAATAGGAAGTAGTTATTCGCTGATGCTGGCCATATTTGCAGAACTGTTCTGTTCGGCAGCATTTGTTTTTGGTTTTCTGTACCGTTTGACTATGATCCCCATGATCGTAACGATGTCGGTGGCATTCTTCTATGCCCATGGCGGAAGTGTCGCGGCCGGAGAGCTGGCCTTTGTCTATCTGACGGTTTTCGTATTGATGTTTTTGGCCGGTCCCGGCAAATATTCGGTAGACTATCTGGTCTGGGGAGGTGGAAGGAGAGTATGATGCTCCTTGACACGGAATAAGAATTGTATTGGTTTTTCTGATGATGATCAGTTCGTGCTTTTATAACGGGTCCTTGTACGGTGCTTGCTGTACATAGGAACTGCTTATCGGAAGGATATTTTGTTAAGTTGTTGATTTACATCTTGTTTGAATGTGCTGTCCGACATGGCGCAAAAGCATGAAAAATGAAGAGCATGAAATAAAAAAGTCTTGCGGAAGAAAATAAAAAATACTCCGCAAGACTTTTTTATATGCTGCGTATAAGCCGGAGAGCCGTGCCGGAAAGTACGGGGATACGAAAGATAAAGCATCTTGCCTTTGTGAGGACTGTCAAGATGCTTTATCTTTCTATAGTCCCTTTGTAAAGGGTGGCCCTGCTTAGAGTTTTCTTATTTTTATACCGGCCAGGTGACATGCGCCCTGCAAGGTGCTGAATTCAATGTCGATCCGGTGGCCCGTATTTCTGGCAATGTAGCGGCGGCGAAATGCCTGACGGTAACGGTTGCCGTCGGCCGGGGAGAAGTCGCTTTCCACTTTTTGTCCGCAGATAGTGATGTCAAACCGGTTGTCGGCAGAGGCTTGGCCGCCGTCGCTGCGTCCCAGCAGATTGGCCAGTTGCGGCCGGTTGCGGCTTACATCGGCCATGAGTAGTTCCACTTCGTAGGTTCCGGACGGCGCATCAATGCGGTAGGCGTTGAGATTCTCGCGCCATGTCTGGTAAACAGGGCCGTCTGCTGTGTTTTCAATTTCAGAGGTGGTGTGGCGTTCCGTGCCTCCTTCATACCCCCATCCCCCTTCGTGATAGGGTCGGTCGGCCATCCATGTGAGATTGCTGATGTCGGATGTGAACGTGCAGTTGCTTCCTACGTTGATGGCCAGTTCGTCTCCTTTGGTCAGGTCGGGCATAGGATTTACGGTCAGCAGCATAACGTCTTCTACAGTCTGTCCGTTCCTGCGCCCGATGGCGCGAAGGGCGGATGTGCCGTAGGGCAATGTCACATTGAATGTCGTATGGCAGTTGGCGGGGCGCTGCCGTCCGGCAGATGTTCCGTTAATGATCAGTTCCACCTCCTCCAGATTCGTGTAGATTTTGACGGGGTGTTTTTCTTCTTTGCTTCCCGTCCGTGTGACACGGTCACGGCTGGCAATGTGCAATACCGAAATGTCTTTGCGCCACATGGCCTTGAAATAGTAGGCCACGTCCTTAGGGGTGCGGTCGTTGTAGAACAGCCCTTTGTTGTTCACTCTCGGCATGGACTCCTGGCGTGCGGCTACGTTGAAGTCGATGAAATTCCAGTAGGCGCATCCGCTGATGTATTCCGCCTCTTCGATAAAAGGCAGATAATGTTCAATATAGGTTTGTTGATACTCGATGCTGAAATCAAAGGCTTTTGCATGGTCTGAATGCAGGCGGCGGTCCGACCCTGCACCCCATTCGCTGATGATGACAGGGTGGTGGGGATAGCGTGCATGCTGGTCTTCCATCCATAGGTTGAAGTCGTTCAGTTCGCCCACATACCATCCGTGATAGAGGTTCCATCCGGCCACATCCTCCAGATCCAGTCCGATTTCATTGTAGAGGTTGGTCATGTTGAAAGCCATCACGCTGACGCGATACGGGTCTTCTTCGTGCAACTTCTTTTCAAGGCGCCGGGCCAGTCTGACGGTGCGCTCCTTGCAGGCCGGCCATTCCGGGCGGTCGGGGCCGGGTGCGGTGAGCAGGATCTCGTTCATGTAGCCCCATGCTATGATGCTGGGGTGGTTGTAATGCTGGCGAATCATTTCCGTCAGGTTCGTTTCGCAGTTGTCGTCATATCCCGGAGTGTCGGGTACGATATTGATGACGGGAATCTCTTCCCAGGCCAGCAGGCCGGCTTCGTCGCAGGCTTCCAGCAGGGCGTCATCCTGCGGATAATGTGAGATGCGGATGAAATTGCATCCTATTTCCTTGATGAGGCGGATGTCTCTCCGGTGCGCCTCGTCGTCGAGAGCCACACCGACGGGGGCCTGGTCCTGGTGGCGGTTGACGCCCCGCAGTTTGTATGGTTTCCCGTTCAGGCTGAAACCTTTCCCGCCGTCGAAGCCAAACCATCGGAATCCGGTTTTGTGCGTAACACGGTCCAGTTCTTCGCCGGTTTTGGGGTTACGCAGTATGGTGATAATTTCGTAGAGCTGCGGTTCTTCGGGACACCACAATTGCGGACGGTTTATAGTGGTGGTTTTCTTGATGGTTTCGGTCTTTCCCCCGTCGACGGTGAGCCGCTGTTTCAGCGTCTGTTGCAGCCGGCCTTGCGGGTCGTATATCAGGTGCACGGTTTCGAGGTTGGCTTTCTGTGCCGCATCGTTTGTGATTTCGCTGCGCACTTCGAGGGTTGCTGTTTTTTCGTCTACATGCGGCGTACTGATGAATACTCCGTCCGAACCGTGGTTGAGGAGATTGAAGTGCTGTTCGGCCGTAGTGATGAACCATACGTCGCGATAGATGCCTCCCCAGAACGTGAAGTCGGCCGAGATGGGAGTGATGTCTTTCCGGCTGTTGTCTACGGTGATGTCTATGCTGTTCTCTGGTCTGACGTAAGGGGTCACGTCAAATGTGAAAGCGCTGTATCCTCCGTTGTGACTGCCGATGTGGTGCCCGTTGAAGCGGACTTCCGCCGCTTTGCTTGCCGCATCTATTTTCAGGAAGCAGCGTTTGCCTTGCGGCAATTCCGGCCATGCGAATTCTTTCCGGTAGGAAGCCTTTCCCATGTAGTAGTTCATGGTTGTATAGGCATCCTGATTATAGGTATGGGGCAGGTTGACGGATTGCCACTTTTCCGTGCCCGCTTTCTTGAAAAGCCAGCCGTCGTTGATGGTTTTCAGGCTGCGTTGCGCCATGCTGCCGGTGATAGCGATAAACGACCACATAATGGTTAGAGAAATGTTGCGTGCTTTCATGCTATGAAAAGAATCAGGTTAATATGTAAGTTTTACGCAAAGATACGGATTTTAAGAGGACTATTGCGCTAAACGTATTGTTTTTTGCAGCATTTCGACAGGAAAAGTAGTATGAAACGTCTTAATTTTGTAGGTAATTCTAATGGAAAATACGGATGATATGAAAAAGCTTCTGACTACTTTGGGAATGTTTTGCTGTGGGCTTATACTGCGTGCGGCGGCGGTGATAGATGTGCCGGTACCGGCTGGCGATGCCACTCCGGTATTGAGGCGGGCCATAGAACAGGCTTCCGCCTGTAAGGGGCGTCCTGTGACCCTCCGGCTGCAACCGGGAGATTATCATGTGTACCGTACGTCGGCCTCCCGGTTTCTGTATTACATTTCCAATACCGCTTCGGCTGAGGAGAATCCTGATCCAGCCAAACATATCGGGATATGGTTCAGAAATATGAAGAATATTACGCTGGATGGATGCGGGGCCCGCCTGGTCACGCATGGCGAGATGACGCCTTTTGTTATTGACGGATGTGAGAATGTCGTATTGAAGAACTTCTCGCTGGCGGCCGCTGATCCGTCGGTGCCTGAGATGACAGTAGTGGCTGCTGACGAGCATTCCATTACGGCACGGGTGACGGCCGGTTCCTCGTATGAAATTGAAGGGGGCCGGTTCTATTGGAAAGGAGAGGGATGGCGCTTTGGTGGGGGAATCGCTCAGGTATTCTGGCCGCAAACCAATGTGACCAACCGCTGCGATTCTCCTCTTACCGGGGTGACGGAAGCCGTGGAACTGGAGGAAGGACTGGTATGTTTCAAATACGCCCATACGCCGGGATTCAAGGTGGGTGAGGTGTATCAGATGCGTCATTCCATACGTAACGAGGCGTGCGGTTTCATACATCGGAGCAAGAACGTGAAACTGGAAAATGTAAAGTTACATTTTCTGGGTAACTTCGGGATTGTGGGGCAGTATTCGGAGAATCTTACCTACGACGGATTGTATTGCGCTCCGGAGTGGGGATCGGGGCGTACCTGTGCCGGTTTTGCCGACTTTGTGCAAATGTCGGGCTGTAAAGGCAGGATACGCATACTTAATTCTTATTTCGAAGGAGCTCACGATGATCCCATTAATGTGCACGGCACCCATCTGAAAGTAGTGGGACACATGTCGGAGCGGCAGGTCAAGGTGCGCTTCATGCATGGCCAGTCTTACGGATTCGAGGCCTTTTTTAAAGGTGATGAAGTGGAATTTGTCGATGCGCATTCGTTACGTTGTCTGCAACCGGCAAAAATAAAGGCTGTGGAACGGATTGATGATTATGAGATACTGCTTACGCTGGACCGTGCGGTGTCGGATGATGTGAAAGCAGCAGCTGATGTGTCGGTGGAGAATATAACCTGGACGCCGGAAGTGGAGATTCGCCATAATTATTTTGCGAGAATCCCTACCCGTGGCATCTTGGTGACTACGCGGCGTAAGGTGCTGATAGAAGAGAATGTATTCTATCGTTTGCCGATGAGTGCCGTGCTGGTTTCCGACGATGCCCGCAGTTGGTATGAGTCCGGTCCGGTACGTGATGTGACCATCCGTAAAAACCTGTTTGTAGAATGCGGCTCGCCAGTTGTTGCGGTGATGCCGGAGAACGACCGTTATGAAGGGGCCGTTCACCGGAATGTGTGTATAGAATCCAATCGCTTTATGATAAGAGGAGGCGAAGCAGTGGGAGTACGGGCTACAGACGGGCTGGTCATCCGGAATAATTATATATCGGCTCCTGTGTCGTGCGGCACCTCGCCGGAAGTCTTTTTCCGAATGGAAAACTGTCATGATGTGACAGTGGAAGGGAACCGATGCGGGCAGCCTGTCCGTTAATTGTAGATGTAAATATAGGCATTCAGGTATGTGGCCCACAGTATCCACAGGGCGTAGGGAATGAAGCAGGCGGCTGCGATCTTGTCTTTGCTGAAGGTGATGAAGATGTAGTCCAGCACTACGGCGTCAAGTGTAAGGATTATGCCTAAGCCCAAGAGCGGTTCGCGGAGATAGAAGAACGCGATACTCCAACAGAAATTCAGTGCCAGTTGTAGCCACCATTCCCGAACAGATGTTTTCAAATTCTTCTTCCGGATGCGTCCCAGTGATGTGCCGATCAGGATGTAGAGTGCGGTCCATACGATGGGAAACACGTGGTTGGGAGGCGTGAGTAAGGGTTTCTTCAGAAAGGGATACCATTCGGCGAGCGCGCTTGTTTGGAGGCGTGAGGCGATGAGGCCGCTCAGGAGGCAGAGGGCGATGGGCCATAGGTATTGTGTCAATCGTTTCATCATGATGGGTTATGGGGGTTAAAATAAAAATGGCTGATGCCGTGTGAGAAGCATTGTGGGTAATATTGAAAACCATTCGTTCCTCTGTCGCGTAGTATTGGCGGAGGGAGAAACGAATGGTTTTTATATTTGACAGCCCGTACAGAGGGAAGCCGACCTTTCGTCAAACTATATGTCCGTCATCTAATCAGGCTTAATGGGAAGACTTTCCTTTCAGGGACAGTCGCAGTGAAGAGGGAATGACGGACAGTGTCAGATAGCCGAATGCACCCGCGTCTACTTGTGTGTTTTTTGCAGCACGTGATGCGTCAGTCATCATATACACCGAAGCGCCGGCCTCCAGTGAGCACCATTTCTTAAAGGGATAAGTGACTGTGATATCCAATTCGTCGCCCAAATGTTTACCGGTTCCCGATACTGTTTCCGATGCGGAATGGAAAGCATGCACGTCAACGGTGTAGGACAGTGTCTTGCCTTTGCCCGAAACGCCCAGGTAGGCATCTCCGAGTCCGCGGATGGAATTGAGGTCTTCCAGCCAGAAATCCATGTAGCCACCGAAATTGTGTGCCGAGCCGTAGAGCCAGGTGAAGCCCTTATGTCCGTTTTGCGCCTTGCTGTAATGGTCGTAGCCGGCTTTCAGGTTTACATGTTTTGAGATTTTGTATGCTGCCGAGCCTGCTAACAGAAAGCCGCCTTCCTTATTGTCGGCATAGTCTTTTCCGAACTGGCCGTAAGCGGACAGCCGTGTGGAGAACCGTTTTTTCTTGAAATCGACCTGTCCTCCGTAAGTGGAACGGTGGCGGGTTTTCTTGTCTTCTCCCAGCAGTCCTTCGTTCAGGTATAGTACGGAGAAACCGAAGTGAGGTTTTACATCATAGTGCAACCAGCCGTAGAACATGGAACGATACCATTTGTTTGAGGCTAGGTGGTAGACGTCTGTTTTGTAGAACTCCTGATTCTTGTCATCGTTGTTGAATGCACCGCCGGCATGAATGTTCAGATGATGGTGCTTGAATGACAGAATGGCGGCATCATGTGACGAACCGGCATTTCCCCATTTGGGAGACGACAGAATACGCCCTTCGTCATATTTGAGTTCCTGACGTCCGCCTTTGAAGGCAAAACCTTTGCCCAGTTTGATGTTGGCGTATGATTCATAGACCACCACAGAGTTGTTCGAAGAACTTCTGTCAGACTCTCCCCACATGCCACTGTTCTGCAAAGTTACCTTGACATCGATAAAGGAATGCGTGAAGTCGGCTTTTAACCGTGTCCGGTTGAAGAGAACGCCACCGGCACCGCCTTGATCTCCGAACTTACCCTTATATCCTCTTCCCACTTCGCCTCTGTTTCTTTGTTCCACACCGATGGAGAAGTCTTGTGCATAGGCGCTCAGCGTGGTGAAACACAGAACCGAGAGTACTGTTTTAAATTTGGATGACATTTTTAGTTCAGTTTTTCCTGTTCGGTTTTCATTTGTTCTTCCGAGAGGGCTATATAACCTGTTTCGTTGGCGTATTGCTGTCCTTCCGTTACAATGAATTTCAGGAATTCAACTACCACTGGTCTTGTCGGTTTGCCTTTCGTTACCAGATATAAGTATCTTGCCGGAGGAGAGGGGAAGCGTCCTTCGTCAATGGCTTTAATGAGGTCGGCTGTGTTGTCGTAGAAGTCTTCTTCGGGGTCCACCTTTCCATTGCCGTTTACATCGATGGGCAGGATGGCCATTCCTTCATACGGTTTTTTTGTTTGCTGGTCGTAAGCATATGCTATGTTGTTGAAGCCTACGGAAATTTTGTCTTTCTGTACGGAGGCTGCCACACCGGGGTCTCCGAAAACGGCTGTCGCTTTCAGATTCTCCTGTTTGCGTCCCATCCAGGCTGCAAACGTTTCGGCTGCTCCGCAGGCATCGGAACGGGTGAAGACGTGTACGGAAGACTTGATGTCTTTGTCCAATAACTGTCCCCAGGTCTTGATTTCTTCATTCCAAAGTCGCATGGCTTTCTCTCTGGTGATACCTACAGTTTTGATGTCTTGCATATGAGGATTGGCGGCATTGATGGTAATGACCACGGCATCTTTTACCGTTGCAATGGCAAATGCGCCGTTCTTGAGCTCTTCCGGATAAACCTCACGTGACACCATGCCTATATCAACAGTACCGGACAGTGCGTCGGTCATACCTTTTCCGGCTCCCCCTCCGGAAATGTCAATCTTTACATCTGGGTGAAGTTTTTTGAATTCTTCGGCCCATCTTACTGCCATCGGATAGAGGGCGAATGCACCTGACATCTGGATTTGTCCGGAAAGTCCGTCACCATTGGTTGTGGCCGATTCTTCTGTTTTACGGTTACCGCATGCAACGAGGAATAGCGTAGCAAGCATAAACAAACATTTTTTCATATCGTTTTGTTTTATCGTATTTTGTTTTTTGTCGATTTTACCGTGATGATGCGTCCTACTATACTCAGGAACAGTACGATCAAGGTAAGAAGCAATGCTGCTGCATAAGCTTTTTCACGAACTTCTGGGATAGGACTGCTCAACTGAAAGAACACGGAAAGCGGAAGGGTGGCCACAGGATCGCCCAATGATTCCGGAATGTTGTCTGTAAAGCCTGCGGTGAACAATACGCCGGCCGAATCGCCGATCGCACGCCCTATGGACAGCAAAGTGGCTGTAGCCACTCCGGAGAATATCTGGCGCAACACGACTTTGCATGCTTCCAGGCGCGTAGCTCCCAAGGAATAAACCGCATCGTACATGTCGCGGGATACCAGGCGGGCTACCTCATCCATCGAACGGACGAAGATGGGAATGATCAAAAGAGTGGTCACGATAACTCCACCCAACAACGAAGCCTTTAGACCGAGAAATATCATGATGGTAAAGGCGAATGCTCCATATACGATGGATGGTATGCCATACAGTACATCACAGCACAGCCGGGCGAGATAGGCTATCTTGGAATTTTTTCCCAAATATATGTTCAGATAGAATACGATGGGGATACTCAGGATGAGTCCCGATAGGGTGGATAAGCCTACAATAAGCAGGGAGCCTATGATTGCATTGAGGATGCCCCCGCTTTTTCCTAAATAAAAACCGCCGCCGGGCAGGCTGCTTACCATCTCCCATGTCAGTGACGGAATACCCGTCCATGCAATGACCAAGATGATACAAGCAAACAATCCTACGACTAAAGCGGTAGAAAGTATCATTAAAATGTTAGAGATGCGTTCTTCTATAAATTTCCATTTCATATTTCTATAACTTAATCGACCGGCGTTGTGCTGTTACAAATGGATCTTTTTTTCTATCCGCCACAGAATCATGCGAGCCAATACATTAAAAATAATAATGATGATGAACATGAGAAGGGCGGCGAACATTAAAGCGGATTCGTACATAGGCAACGATAACATTTCGCCGTAGTTGTTCGCGATCAAGGCGGGAAGGGGGTAAATGCTGTCAAATACCGAGCCGGGAATCCCGACAATATTTCCGCATACCATCAATACGGCCATTGTCTCGCCGAAAGCTTTGGAGACGGAAAGTACGACCGCGGCTCCTATGCCTGGGAACGATTTTCTCAGTACGACCATACGTGTGGTTTGCCATTCCGTAGCTCCCAATGCGGCTGACGCATCGCGTAGATCTTGCGGTATGGCCGAGAATAATTCGATAAAGAGACTGACCATCAGGGGGATGACCATGATGCCGAGCACGATGCTACTCGCTAACCATGTGTAGCCGCTTGTGTAATCGACAAAATGAGGCCCCAGTTTGTCTGCAATCCAAGGGACGACAATCAAAATACCCCATAAACCGTATACGACGGATGGTATTCCTGATAGAATATCCAGTATGGGGAAGAATACTCGTTGGGCCCACGGCTGAGTCTTTTCCGTAAGAAAAAGGGCTGTCAGTAGCGAAACGGGAAATGAGAACAATACCGCCAGTAGGGTGACGTAAATGGAAGATACGATGAACGAGCGGAACCCAAATTGTCCGCTCATGGGATTCCATGCGACGTCAGTTATGAGTTTGAAGAATGAATGTTCGGAAAGTATGTTTTCCGATTTAAGAAACAACCCGATACCCATGAGAGTGAGCAGGAACATCAAGAACCATGTCAAGGTTTTCATGGTATAACCGGCTAATCGGTCTTTCCAAAGTCGTTGTTCTATTCCGTATGTCTTTTTATTGTTCATCTTAGCTGAATACACCGGATAAATATTGTTTTGTCAGGTCGTTTTTCGGATTGGAGAACAATGTCTTGGCATCTCCTGATTCCACGACTTCTCCCAAATACATAAATACCACGTGGTCAGCAATACGGAGAGCTTGCCGCAAAGTATGTGTAACCAGTACTACGCCATATTGTTCTTTCAGTGAAACAAACAGGTTTTCTATGTGTCGTGAAGAGATGGGATCCAAAGCCGAGGTTGACTCATCGCCTAAAATAAAACGGGGATTGACGGCAAGTCCGCGAGCTAAACACAGACGTTGTTGCTGTCCGATAGACAAGGCCGAAGCCGGCGAGTGCAGACGGTCTTTCACTTCATCCCATAAAGCCGTAGCCTTAAGATTACGTTCAACCGTGGCGGCCAGTTCCTTACTGTGGTACATACTATGAATACGGCAACCGTAAGCTACATTGTCATAGATGGACATCGGAAGCGGAGTCGGGCGTTGTGATAACAACCCCATTTTTCTTCGTATATGGGTGAGTTCTACATTCTGTCCGTAAACATTTTCTCCGTCCAGCCAGATTTCTCCATTGACTTTCACATTGGGTACGCTGTCTATCAGGCGGTTCATGGAACGAAGCAATGTAGATTTACCGCATCCGGATGGTCCTATAATGCAAGTGATTTTCCGATTGGGGATTTCCAGATTGATATTCTTCAGGATATGGTTGCCGCTTATCGACACATTCAGATTCCTGATATTTAGTCCTTCGGTTTCACAACTTTCCTGTATAGCTTCTTTATGGCTTTCTTTTCGTAGCCGAAATATAGTCATCATTCTATCTGTTTTGAGGTCTGGTCACATCCCTTCTCTTGTTGCAAAGATATGGAAATGAGACCCGAGCATCATTTGGAAATTTTATGTTAAATTTGTCCCAAAGTTACAACCATTTTTCTTAAACGATTGTCGTATGGTTGAATGGTTAGTAAAGTTTAACTTTTTTTTGCGCACATCTTATAAGACCCTGTATTTGGGGAATTTCTTTCTTTATCCTAAGTTTTTTAACTTATAAAGAAGGCTGTGTCGTTTTTTAAAAACAGCAAAGTCTTAAGCTACGGGACTGGCAAATATACCAAGATTGTAGAAAAGGACAGAGAACTTTTCCGGAGAAGAAGTGTAGACTGGCCTTTGTTGACAATATAATTAAGGAGTACGAAGTATATGGAATTGTCTATTAAGCAATGTTATCTTGGTGAACGGGGGTATTTTTAATGGGTAGTGAAAATTGAAAGGAAGCAGGAGGCTTTTTGAACTCTGGTGCGGCTTCATGCGATGTGAAATGTTTTGTAATGAAGGGTGGACGATGTGGTATTGCCAAGGGTACATACTTATATGAAGGACAACGTAGGTCATGAAAACCGATTCTTCAGTAGGATGAAAGGACATGTACGGCGAATGGGGAAAGCATGAAAGGGATAAGCTCCATATACATCTCTGTATGACATTAAATTTATGCGTTTTTAGTGTGGAAGAGTGAGAGGAGGGCATATGTTTTACAAGCCTGAATTTTCGGTAGAGTTTTTGGTAGAATTAACCCTTTTTACCGTATTTGCTTTGCTTTTTTCCGGAAGCGCAGTATTTTTGTGGCCCAAAAACAATTACTATATTTATTATAAAAATTATTTATGATGAAGAAAAATCTACTTTTATCGGCTTTGCTGCTGGCTTCGACTGCGGCATCAGCTCAAAAATTCGACTGTTCGTTCGATGCCCCTTGGGTCACCTGCTATCCGGACGGGAAAACCGCGGTGGGCCTACAACCTAAAGGATGGATGGCATCCAGTGTTTGCAAGAATTTTTTTCTGACGATAACGAAAGAGTTGGTAAAGCAGGATAAGGACCGGATGGAACAGGCAAACGGTTATTCCGTGCAGATGTTCAACGAGTATGTAGGAATGTTTGGTATTGGTGCCACGGCTCCTGGTTATATCACATTGGGACAGGCGTGGGCATACGGTGATGTGACGAATGTCGGCAAACCGGAGGATACCAGTGATGGTGGAGCTTACGGTGGAGTTGAATTTACTTCACGTCCCGATTCTTTGTCCTTTTATGTGAAACGCACTCATGCGCAGGAACCTCCGAAGGAAGGTGCTTTCAATAAGGAAGAGCGGGCTACGGTGGTGTTTTATACTTGGACAGGAAGCAGTACTTCTAAAGTAATGACGGGAATGAGCAACGCGCCGGTCGAGATGGATATGGTAGACCGTGAGAAAGACATTCTCGGTAAGATTAAAGATGGTGTGAGCGGTGATGCCAAATTGATAGCCTCTAACGAATATTATATAGAGGGAGAGGTGGAAGATTGGACACGCCATTCATTCGCTGTCCGTTATGAGTCGGATGAGAATCCGGAGAAGATGAATCTTATATTCTCGGCTTCCGATTACTTTGACCGCTCGGCTTTAGGTACGGGGAATACGTTGAGTGTGGATGATGTGAGATTGATTTACAACGCCCGTCTGAAGAGCCTGAAGATAAACGGGGAGATGGTGGCGAACTTTGATGATGCCGTGTTCAGCTATCAGCTTCCTGCTGTGGATGGAGATGTGAAAGTAGAAGCTGAGGCTTTTGGTAAGGATGCTAAGGTGGAAGTGACCAATGAAAGTAATGTTTATACGGTTAAGGTGACCGACGACACGGCAAAAGGTGAAAAGACGAATTCCTATACGGTTGTGTTGAAAGGTGTGAAAACGGCTATTGTTCTTCCGGAGACCGCACCGTCCTTGACTTATGGAGACGAACTGGAAGGCCTTGGTTTTACTTCCAATAGCACAATGCCATTCATTTATTCCATCTCTGACGAGAATGTGTTGAAGCAGGGTGAGGATGGCAAACTTCGTGCGGTGGGTACCGGTGAGGTGATCGTGACGGCTGCTCAAGAGGGTAATGACGACTTTACGCCGGCTGTATCCGAACAGTTCACTGTAACTGTGGCCAAAGCTCCGGTAACAGTGTCTTTGACACCCGATTCGTGGTGCTGGCGCGGTGTGAATGTAAGTTCTTACAACATGGACAGCGGTAAATGCAGCTATGACTTTACTTTCGACGGATTGAAATGGGACGATGCAGAGAAATCATCGGAGGAAATCTTCACCGTACTTCCTACGGTGTCTGCAACCGCACCGACCGATACGGAACTTCCCGGTAGTACGCGTGTCGTGACATTCAAGAACGGTGAAGCTGCCAATTACGATATTACATATGCCGAAGAAGTCAAAATCAACGTTGTGAAGAATGAAGTAGGCGCTTATGTAAGATACGGAAACGGAACGTTGTCTACGGCTTATTCCGGTGAGAACTACCGTACGTTAAAAGTGGCCGAAGGACAAGATGAATATTATTTTACGGTAGAATATACCGGTACGGTGTATGATGACGCCGAACAACTGAAGCAAGTGGCAGCGCCTACTGTAGTTTGCACAGTGAACAAGGAAGCCAAGATAGGAGATATATTCCCTGTCTCTCTCGAGATGCCGGAAGCATTATTCGACAACTTCGACTTCGTGAATATCGTTCCTGAAGAAGCCAAGGTCGTTATAGCTGCCAATCCGAATATCAAAGTCAGCGTACCGGAAGTGGTGACGTATGGTGATGAATTCCAGCTGTTGTCCAATGAGTCGGGTATCACCAGCTATGGTTTCAAGAACATGCCTTCTGCCGTATTGTCTGTCAGCTCTAGAGGGTTGGCTACGGCGAAAGGGGCTGGAGAAGCCGAGTTCGTGGTGACTACGAATGTGAATACAACAGACGGTGTGGAGTACGGAATAACCACTACAAGAGTGAAGTTCGACGTGGCCAAAGCTCCGCTTGTGCTTACCGCTCAGGATGTGGAGATGACGACGGACGATGCCCTTCCCGAATCTTTCGAAATAGCATATGAAGGTTTTGTAGGCAAGGATAATATAGACAATGTATTTGAGACTGCTCCGGTGGCAGAAGCGGAAGTTCCGGCTGTGCTTGTGAAAGGAGAATATCCTATCAAGGTGACGGTGTCTGAAGCTCCGGCCAACTATGAGGTGAAGGTCGTGGACGGTGTATTAACTGTGACCGGAGGAGACGGAGTGAACGCCGTGGTCAGTGACAACGGCAAGGTGTCCTATGCGGGAGGAAATCTGTATGTGCCTTGCGGCGGAACTGTAGAAGTGTATGCCCTGACAGGTGCTTTGGTGGGCCGTTATAACGGAACGGTTATTCCGGTGTCTTTGAAAGCCAATGCCATGTACATCGTGAAAACCCTGCAGGGTGCCTACCGCGTGTGGGTGAAGTAAGATCTATGGGATCAGGCACGGCCTGAACCCGTAAGAAAAATACTCCCCGTTCTTTTTCCCTCTCTCTTATGAGACGGAACAAAGAACGGGGATTTTTATATCCTTTGCTGTAAATGTGTGAGTATTCAGTCGCGGCGTTCGTAATAGACCCCTAGTTCATGCAGTGTCATGGATTCGGCAGTGGGGATAAATTTGACTTTTACGCGGTTGCCCCATACTTCGTCGAACCGATGGACTTTGACCTTTCCGTTCTTCGGCTGAACGGGAATCTCGTGCCATACTCCGTCTTTCTCGTAAAACAGGCGGTAGCTGCTGAAACTTTCGTTCTGGTCGACCAGCGTAATCATGTTGAACGGACGCGTGCGTTCCAACTGTACTTCGAACCACGGTTCTTTGACACGTTTGTTCGAGTACCATGCAGAACCGAAATTATCGTCCGTGCCGTAGTCCATGATAGAGCCGTCATTGCTCCAACTGGATTCCGTAGGCCGGTGTTTGGCGATGTTCTCAGCCGTGATGGGACGTTCGTAGTCGCCGAGTGTCATCTCTCCGCCTTCGTTGCCTTTCCAGAGGCGTCCGATTTCTTTCAGAGCCTTTACGGCATTGTCGTCAATAAGTCCTTCCCGGTTGGGAGCCACGTTGAGGATAAATGTGCAGTAGGCTTTACTGAAAGGAATCATGTTGTCATTCACAATCCATTCGGGCGATTTCACATCCGTTGTCGGGAAGTCGCTTTTCCAGAACCACGCCGAATTCAGGGGCAGGCACGACAAGGCCGGCATCCGGTTAGAGTCTTTCGAGATATGCTGTCCGGCATTCTGCTCAAATGATTTGATGTCGGTATAAAACAGCGCATCTTGCGGATATTTGGCAGAGTTCAGGTCCATGACCAGACAGTTGGGCTGGAGCTGTTTGATGAAATGGTAGATGTCGTCAAAAGGAATCTCTTCGTATGAGATGCGCGACCAAGGTGCGTCCCATCCGTCTATGATGAGTGCGGAGACAGGGCCGTAGTTGGTGAGCAGTTCTCTCAGCTGGCTTTTGATCAGGTCTATGTGCTGACGGTGGATGTGTCCCGGACGCAGGCGATGGTGCGTGTCCAGAATGGAATAGTACAGCATGACGTCCAGTCCTTTCTTCCGGAACGCCTCTGCGTATTCTTTTACCACATCGCGTTTCAGCGGACTTTTCATCACGTTATAGTCGGTTGTTTGGGTGTCCCAGATACAGTAGCCGCTGTGATGTTTGGTGGTAAGACATCCGAATTTCATGCCGGCACTCAGGGCCGCATCGGCCCATTGGTCGCAGTTCAGTTTAGCCGGATAGAAAGTTTCGGCCGGCAGATCGGGATCGGGCCAGTCTTCGTCGGCAAATGTAGGCATGTTGAAGTGGATGAACATACCGAACTTCTCATTGACAAATTTCTGCTGCATCTCTTTCAGTCTGTCCTGGGCATGGGCTGTAACCAGCATGAAGCAGGCTGCCAGGAGCAGCAAGCCTCTTAAACGTAAGTGCATAGGTTGTAATTTAAATAATGGTTATATAAATGTTTTTTCATCTCCTCGCAAAGTTATGCAATCCGGCATGAGCTGTTTGCGACACATGCTCCAATTTATATTACGAATGCACCATAAGGGAATTCCTGTCTCCGTTTGACATCCTGAAAAAAGACAGGGCCGTGTGATGGAAAGCGCTTTATAAATTTGGCTTTTCGCACTCCTTGTGTTATCTTTGACCGGCAAAACATGAAATGGAGATGAGAGAGAAAACAAATTATATCCTGCAATTTCTGAGAGACGTGGCGGCCCATAACGACAGGGAATGGTTCGCTGCTCATCGGGAGCAGTATGAAGAAGCGCGCGGCTACTTCGAAGAGATGGTGTATGCGCTGATTCACCGCATCGCCGTGTTCGATGAGAGTGTGGCCCGTTTGTCCGTCAAAGACTGCACGTACCGCTTTTACCGCGATACGCGTTTTTCGGCAGACAAATCGCCTTTCAAGTCACACTTCGGGGCGTATGTCAATGCAAAAGGGAAGAAGTCGTGGCACAGCGGTTACTATTTTCACATAGAACCGGGAGCGTGCATGCTGGCCGGAGGGTCCTGGTGCCTGCCTTCGCCTTTGCTGAAAGCCGTCAGGCAGTCTGTGATGGACGAGATTGATGAGTTCCGTGGCATTGTGGAAAAGAAGGAGTTCCGGACCGCATTTCCCGTGATCGGCGAGACACGGCTGAAGACATTGCCTAAGGGGTTTCCCAAAGACTTTCCTTATCCCGACTATCTGAAACCGAAAAACTATTCCGTGTGCCGGATGGTGCCGGATGACTTTTTTGGTAGCGAAGACTGGCTGGAGCGCACGGCCGCCGTTTTTGAGCTGATGAAACCTTTTAATGATTTCGTAAACTATACCATTGACGATTTCGAATAATATATAATATGAAAGCAGGAGACAGAGCGCCCGAAATATTGGGCATGAACGAACAAGGAGAACAGGTGTTGATGAGTAGCTTCCGCGGCCGCAAGGTCGTGCTTTATTTCTATCCCAAGGACAATACTCCGGGGTGTACGGCAGAGGCTTGCAGTTTGCGCGACAACTATGAGGCCTTGAAAGCCCGCGGTTACGAAGTGGTGGGAGTGAGCGTAGACAGCGCTGCATCCCACAAGAAGTTCATCGACAAGCATGAACTGCCTTTCACACTGATAGCCGATACGGACAAGGCCCTGGTAGAGCAGATGGGAGTGTGGGGAGAGAAAAGCATGTGCGGCCGTAAGTATATGGGCACATTCCGCACCACCTTTATCATTAATGAGGAAGGAGTTGTCGAGAAAGTGCTTTCTCCGAAAGAAGTGAAGACAAAAACACACGGAGAACAATTGCTGGCACTTTAGTGCGGGCGTGTATGAGAAAAGCCTCCCTCCCTTGTATGCGGTAGAAGCATGCGCGGGAGGGAGGCTTTGTGTATGTATGCCTCAAGAGGGATATCAGCGGGCCAGATAGTGACGTGCCACGTCAAGTGCCGTGTGAATGTTGTCGCAGATGTTTTTCTTGCCAAGGAGCTCGTAGAATCCGCTCTTTTTAAGTGCTTCATGCACTTTCGGGTTGACACCCGACAAGATGATGTGCACACCTTCGCGATGACTCATCTCACACAGGTTGCTCAGGTTGTGTATACCCGTAGAGTCGATGAACGGAACTTTACGCATGCGGATGATGCGCACTTTGGGTTGTTCCTTGGTTTGTAATACCACTTCTTCGAATCGGTTGGCAATACCGAAGAAGTAAGGACCGTTGATTTCGTAGACCTCCGTGTGGTCGGGAATCTGAAGATGTTCTTCCGAGATCACGATGCCGTCCGCATCGGTCGGTATGATTTCATCGTGGAAGATGTTTACTTCTGTCGTTTCCATTACACGTTTGATGAACAGCAGGCAGGCCAGTACCAGACCGAATTCGATGGCCACGGTAAGGTCGAATATCACAGTAAGGAAAAACGTGATGAGCAATACGGCGACATCGGCCTTGGGATTGCGGAGCAGTTCGCGGAACGTTCGCCAACCGCTCATGTTGTAGCTGACGATTACGAGCACACCGGCCAGGCAGGCCATGGGAATGTACTGTGCCAGCGGCATGAGCAGCAGAAAGATGAGCAGCAGTACGACGGCATGTATGATGCCGGCCACCGGCGTGCGTCCTCCGTTGTTGATATTGGTCATCGTACGGGCGATGGCCCCTGTGGCGGGGATACCTCCGAAGATGGGTGAGAGAATATTGGCGATGCCCTGTCCCACCAGCTCCTGGTTGGAGTCATGATGGTCGCCGATGACGCCGTCGGCTACGGTGGCCGAGAGCAGTGATTCGATGGCGCCCAGTACGGCGATGGTGATGGCCGGTGACATGAGTTGCTTGATGCTCTCCCAGGTGAGAGAGGGAACTGCCATATCCGGAAGTTCGGCTTTTATCATGAAACGGTCGCCGATGGTTTCCACTTGTGTGGCTATGCCGTATTGTTTCAGCAGGTAGATACCGACCGTCATCAATATGATGGCGATCAGTGAACCGGGTATCTTGTGCGTGATTCTGGGCGAGAGCGCGATGATGGCCACACTGACAATTCCCACTGCGGCCGACCATATATCCACCGTGCCGAAATGGCGTACGTACACGATCCATTTTTCGATGAAGTCGGCGGGCACATTGTCTATTGTCAGTCCGAAAAGATCCTTGATCTGTGTGGTGAAGATCGTGACGGCGATACCGCTGGTGAAGCCCACCACGATAGGATAGGGGATAAATTTGATGATCGT
The DNA here is from genome assembly GCA_910586505.1 of uncultured Paraprevotella sp. Classification (GTDB taxonomy): domain Bacteria; phylum Bacteroidota; class Bacteroidia; order Bacteroidales; family Bacteroidaceae; genus Paraprevotella. The sequence goes on from CAJUGV010000005.1 coordinate 94,449, forward strand.
ACCCAGATGGAATATGCCTAATAAAATCAGAAACACGCCGGCCATGACCGTGGCTACGAGCAGGCCTGTTTCGCCGTATTGTTGGATAATGCCGTAGATGATGACGATAAAAGCGCCTGTCGGGCCGCCGATCTGAACGCGGCTGCCTCCGAACAACGAGACGGCCATACCTGCGATAATGGCTGTGATGATACCTTTTTCGGGTGTTACGCCGGAAGCTATACCGAATGCGATGGCCAACGGAAGGGCCACAATACCCACAATGATACCGGCCATGATATCGGCCGTCAGTTTCTCTTTACTGTAATTCCTCAAGTCGAGAAACAATTTCGGCTTGAATTCAAATTTGCTCATAACTTGATAATTTGGTTTTGTCTATCCTGATTGATTTTTTTGGAAGTGCAAAGATAGTTCTTTTGTGTGATAGATTCTAATAATTTGCTAAAAAACGTTTCTTTTCCCGGCTTAGGACAAATAAAATGTCTGCAAACATCTGGGTGATGCGGCACTTAAAGGTTTAAAAAGATATGAAAGCAAAAATTAAGTATTATCTTTGTGACTTAAATTACTCACTATTAAAAACATTTTAAGTTATGTTCGAAGGTCAACCTAAAGGTCTTTACGCATTGGCACTGGCCAATACGGGCGAGCGTTTCGGTTATTACACGATGCTGGCCATTTTTACGTTGTTCTTGCAGGCGAAGTTCGGTTATTCCGCAGGCGAGACAGCTACGATTTTCTCTTCTTTCCTCGCTGCGGTCTACTTTATGCCGTTCATCGGCGGTGTGCTGGCAGACAAGTACGGATTCGGAAAGATGGTGACGCTGGGTGTGTTCATCATGTTTGTGGGCTATCTGTTGCTGGCCTTTCCTACGGGAACTGATTTGTTCGGCAAAACATTGATGTTCGGCGCATTGGCACTGATTGCATGCGGAACCGGCCTGTTCAAAGGAAATTTGCAGGTCATGGTGGGAAATCTGTATGACGCTCCGGAGTATAAGGACAAGCGCGACACGGCATTCAGTCTGTTTTATATGGCTATCAATATCGGTGCCTTGTTTGCTCCTACCGCTGCGACGAAGATGACCAACTATGTGCTGGGATTGAACGGATATACCTATAATGCCCAGATTCCGGCTTTGGCCCATCAGTATATGGACAATAGCGCCGGAATGACGGAGCAGTCTGCCGCCACGCTGGAGGCGTTGAAGGCCGCGCAGGGTTTTACCGGCAGCACGGCCGATTTCTGCCAGAGTTATATCGAAAAGCTGTCGGAAGCCTATAACTACGGCTTTGCCGTGGCTTGCGTGTCGCTCATTGTATCTATACTTATTTATTACGGTTTCAGAAACACGTTCAAACATGCCGACTGCAATGCGGCTACGGCCAAGGTGGGGCAGACTCCTGCCGAGGAACTCTCGCCGGCAGAGACAAAGCAGCGCATCACCGCGCTTTGTCTGGTGTTTGCAGTGGTGCTTTTCTTCTGGATGGCTTTCCATCAGAACGGCCTGACACTGACATTCTTTGCGCGCGACTACACGCAGGCTGAGGCTTCGGGTGTGCTGGGTATGACGTTCAATGTGTTCAACCTTGTGTTGGTGGCCATTCTTGTATATGCCCTCTTTGCCGTGTTCCAGAGTAATACGAGACGTGGCAAGACTGTGGCCGGTGTGGTTTCTTTGGCTGTGCTGGGAGCACTGGGCTTCCAGTATGCGAGCCGTGAGGAGACGGTAGAGGTGCTGCCTCAGATCTTCCAGCAGTTCAATCCTTTCTTTGTGGTGGCGCTTACGCCGTTCTCGCTGGCCCTGTTCGGTGCGTTGGCCAAGAGGGGCAAGGAACCTTCGGCTCCCCGCAAGATAGGTCTGGGTATGCTGATAGCCGCCTGTGGTTTCGGCCTTATGGCTTTCGGTTCTATGGGATTGCCTACTCCCGATGCGTTGGCACAGGGGGCGGAGGTTAGCCTCGTGTCGCCGAACTTGCTTATCTCCACTTATCTGGTGTTGACTTTTGCCGAGTTGCTATTGTCTCCCATGGGTATTTCTTTCGTGTCGAAAGTGGCTCCTCCCAAATATAAGGGAATGATGATGGGCGGATGGTTCGTAGCCACTGCCGTGGGTAACTATATGGTGGCCATTATCGGTTATCTGTGGGGAGGTATTGAGTTGTGGATCGTATGGAGTGTGCTCATCGTGCTTTGTCTGCTTTCCGCTCTGTTCATCTTCTCCATTATGAAGAAACTCGAAAAAGTGGCTTGACGCCGGGACCCGTCCGTCCGCTGCTGTAAGGATTTGCGACGGATGGCGCGGCGGACTGCCCTTCGTTCCTTTTTAGCTGCTACATAGTGATTTACGCTATTTCGCAGTACTGTAAAAAATGATGCGGAGGAAAATAAATTTTAAAGAGGACTATTTTTTATAATCGTGCTCATGAAAATTTATTTTCCTCCGCATTGTCGTTTCCGGGCTGGCGGCAGCCGGTTTTTTGTTAAGTGTTTTTATTCGGAACGGTATCTATCGTTCCGTCCATACGTCTCCCATCGGTTTGCGCGTCTTCTCCGGAATGTTGCCGGTGGCGGGATAGCCGACGGGAATGATGGCAGCGGGATACCATTCATCAGGCAAACTGAAAAGTTCCCGACAAAGCTGTACCCGGAAATTGCATACCCAGCAGGTGCCCAGTCCCTGTTCGGCTGCGGCCAGGCACAGATGCTCGATGGCGATGGCTACGTCGATGTCGGCGTGGTTCTTGTCGTCGTAGCGGCGCGTCCAGGCTTCGTTCCGGTTTTCACATACCAGCACATAGGCCGGTGCTTCACGGAACCAGTCTCGGTCGTAGCACTGGTGCAGCAGTCTGCGGTCTTCGTCCGAAGTGCAGAGGATGAATTTCCAAGGTTGCTTGTTGACAGCCGAAGGGGCCAGTCGCGTACATTCCTTGATATACTCCAGTTTGTCGGCCGGAATGCAGTCCGGCCTATAGGCACGTACGGAGTAGCGTGCGCGGCAAAGATCTTTGAAATCCATAATCAAAAGTTTTTGGTTCGGTAGGCAAATGTACGCAAAAAACGATGAAAAACTGTTACGAAATACTTGAAAATGAATAAATCTCTTTCAATCCATAAATTTTGAAAAATAAATGCCGAAAAATTTGCGCGGATGATATTTTATCCTACCTTTGCCACATGTCACCGACCGGCATGCAGACGATCGTGGGAGGTGACTTGCTAAACCAATTATTAATTAAAAAATGAAAGAATCATGTTGACGCAAATTATCATCACTTCGATGGCAGCCGTATTCTCGCTGCCGCAGTTACCTTACGAAAAGGACGCTTTGGAACCTGTTATCAGCAGGGAAACGATAGACTATCATTATGGTAAGCATTTGCAGGCTTATGTGAATACGTTGAACACCTTGGTGAAGGGAACTGAATATGAGAAGCTGAATCTGGAAGAAATAGTACGCCGTGCACCGGCAGGACCTCTGTTTAACAATGCCGGTCAGGTGCTCAACCATACACTGTATTTTGAACAGTTCCGTCCGGTGGGGGCTACAAGCCAGGCTGTACCGGCAGGCAAGCTGGACAAGGCTATCCGTGAATCCTTCGGAAGTTTCGATGAATTCAAGGAGAAGATGACGGCAGCCTCCACCGGTTTATTTGGCTCAGGATGGACTTGGCTGGCGCAGGACGAGAGTGGGAAGCTGCTGATCGTGCAGTGCCCCAACGGCGGTAATCCTGTTACAATGGGCTACGTTCCTTTGTTGGGATTCGACGTATGGGAGCATGCCTACTATGTGGATTATCGTAACCGTCGTGCCGACCATATCGCTTCCTTGTGGCAGATTGTGGACTGGAATGTAGTGGAGAACCGAATGAAATAGATTTTTCGGTTACGGAATCTCCGTATGAATAAATAAGAACAATCCGCCTGTTGTCTGTATGACAGCGGGCGGATTTTTTTTGTGTCGTGGCGGCAGACTTATTCTCCGGCAATGGATTTTACGTAGTTGTAAAGCAGTTTGTAGAATGGGGTGCGGCATAGCGTGCGGCTGTTGCCCACTATGACCAGCTTCATGCGGGCGCGTGTAATGGCTACATTCATGCGGCGCAGGTCGTGAAGGAAGCCTATTTTTCCGTGTTCGTTGCTGCGTACCAGACTGATGAGGATTACGTCGCGTTCCTGTCCCTGAAATCCGTCTACGGTGTTGATACTTATCATATGGCGGAACGGTTTGAAAAATGCGTCGCGGCGTAGCATGGAGCGCAACAGTTGTACCTGTCCCTTATAGGGAGATATGATGCCGGTGTCGATGCGTTCATTTAGTATGCGTTCCGTCCCTATGCGCATGAAGTAGTTTTTCAGGATATTCAGCGTCAGCCGCGCCTCCTCGGGATTGGAATGGCTGGGGTGATCGGGGTGATTGATTTCATCGAATCCGGAAGGTGCGGCCTGTGCGGCGGCATGGGTGTTTCCGGCTTGTCCCTCTGTGAGATATGGGGCGGTTTGTTCTTCATCTGCCGTGTCTATCCATTCCATCGGATTGTCCCAGTCCAGAATGCCCCGGTATTTGACTTCAGGTGCACTTTCCACCTGCCCGTCATAGAAGCATTCGCTGGAGAAGCGCATGATGGTTTCGTTCATACGGTATTGGATGCGGAGCAGGCTGACTGCCGACGGGTGGCGTGCGGCTATGGATTCCATGAGTGTGCGTCCCAGTCCGCCCTTCAGGGCTTCGGGGCATTTCACGGTGGGTGGAAGTTGACGGTGGTCGCCGGCCAGCACTACTCGTCCGGCTTTCTGTATCGCAATCCAGCAGGCTGCTTCGAGCGCTTGTGCGGCTTCGTCGATGAAGAGAGTGGAAAAATTCCGTCCGGCCAGCACACGGTTGGCACTGCCTGTGAGGGTACAGGCTATTACACGTGCTTCATTAAACAGATCTTCGTTGATGGCTATTTCGAGTTCTGTGGCGCGTTCGCGCAGGCGGGCTATTTTCTGATGGAAGGATTCGCGTCCGCCTGACGGCCGGTGTGCATAGAGATGGCGTATGGCTTTTCGCACGGCCCATAGGGTGGAGTAGGAGGGATGTGCTTCGAAACGACGCTCATAGGTGAATGAGAGCATTTTGTCGTTGACGCGGGTCGGGTTCCCGATGCGGAGCACTGTCACGCCGCGATCGGTGAGTTTCTCCGAGATCCAGTCTACGGCCATGTTGCTTTGTGCGCATACCAGCACCTGGCTTTCGCGGTGAAGGGTTTCGTGGACCGCTTCTACGAGCGTGGTGGTCTTTCCTGTTCCGGGAGGCCCGTGTACTACCGCTACGTCCTTTGCGCGCAACACTTCGTTGACGGCAGCCTCCTGTGAGGCGTTCAACCATGGAAATCTGACAGGGTCGAAAGAATGGCGTCCGGTCGGTGCCGTGCCGTTGAATATTTCGCGTAATTCTGCCAACCGGCCATGTGGTGCGTTCATTACACGTTCCAGCGCTTCGAACATCAGGCGATAGGTGGTTTCGTCAAAATAAAGTTGTACGCCGAGGTATCCGGTTTCCGTTATCAGGGAGAGGGACTTCGTGTCGGGCAGAATAACTACCATCGTGTCGTTGTCTACAAAACTCACCGTACCGGTGAAGTGATGGTAGCGAAGTATTCCTCCGTGACTGTTTTGCCGCAGAATGCCCGAGGCATCCTGGGTGAAGAAACAGACTTGCCGTCCCGGTTCGAAACCGTGTTCCTGTTCCGTATGTTCCGTTCGCGTGATCTCTACTACCAGTTGGTTGAGGGAGTTATAGTAGCTTTTTCCCGTACGGACAGGATACCAGCATATTCCCTGCCTGATTTTGCGGGCTATGCCTGTAGTATCTGTCTGGGCGAGGAACTGCTTTTTTTCGTATTCGTATTCCAGTTCAAGCAGGCTGTGCAGTCTTCTGAACCGTAGGGCGGATGGCTCAGGCATTGTTTTTCATGGTTTGGGAGTTGGTGGAAATCGTATCTGCCGCCTTCATGTCGGCACGGCTTTTGCTTTGTGTGACAAGCCATACGCCGGAGAATACCAGCAGGACGGCTGTTCCCTGGCTCCATCCGAAGACGCCGAGTCCTGCGGCTACGCTGACGATGCTGGCTACGATGGGCTGTACGTAGTTGTACATGCTCACCACAGTGGGGCGCAGCAGTTTCTGTCCCGTCATCATCATAATGTAGGCCAGATAGGTGGCTACGAAGACTACAAAAAAGGTTTCGGCCCAGGCTGTGGGCGGAATTTCCGTCCATGGAAGTGCCGCCAATTGCTGTCCGGTGAACGGCAGGATGACTGCGGAGGCGTAGAGGAACATCCATTTCATACACGTTACCACAGAGTATTTCCGGATCAGATTCTTGAAGACGGTCAGATAGACGGCAAAACTGCATTGGGCCGTGAGGCACAGCAAATCACCGGTCAGATTTCCGCTTCCCTTTTGCGCGCCGTTTCTGCTTCCCATGATGAGCAGCAGCGCTCCGGTGGCGCCGCATACGATGCCTGCCACTTTCTTGCCTGTCACCGGTTCTTTCAGGAAAAGTGCCGCCAGCAGCATGGTTGCGATAGGCAGCGTGGTGGTGACGATACTGGCGTTGACGGGTGACGTCAGAGACAGCCCCACGGTAAAACAGCATTGGTTGAATACGATGGCCAGCATTCCGGCAAAGAAGAACATCAGTAGGTCGCGTCCGGCCACTTCTTCCTTGTGGCGGCCGAAGAACGATGTGAGCCAGAAGCATACTGCCGCTCCCACCACTCTGAAACTAACCAGTACCGTTCCGCTGATGCCGTGATCCATGGCGTCTTTTCCAAGGGGAGCCATCAGCCCCCAGGCTGCACAGGCGGCGAACATGCAGAGGTGGCCTGCCGGGTTTTTGTCTTTATACATTATCTTAAGATTTACATTAATGGGGAAAAACACCGCAAAGTTACGTCTTTAATCATAAAATTTAGCATCATTACGTTGCTTCTTTCTTATGGAAAACCTATCTTTGTGGAAAGAGGATTCTGAAAAACGCATAGTATGGACAAGATAGGAAAGTATATCCGGCGCATCGAGATAGATTCGCTTTGGGGCAATCACAAGCATATCGTGTGGGAACTGGACCGTGAGGTGAATATATTGAGCGGAGTGAACGGAGTGGGTAAAAGTACGATTCTGAACAAGGTGATATTGAAACTTCTGCAAATGGTAAAGGACGGGTGTGCCGGAGAGTCCGATGTGAAACTGGCGTATGAACCGGCGGATGCCGCGACGGTGAGGTTTGATGTGGTACGCAGCTTCGACCGTCCTTTGATCCACGGAGATTTGTTGGAGAAACTGGCCGATGCCAGAGTCACTACGGAACTGGACTGGCAACTCTATCAGCTGCAACGTCGTTTCCTGGACTATCAGGTGAATGTGGGTAACCGCATGATTGCTATGTTGACAAGCGGTGATCCGGGCGCACGCGAACAGGCGCAGCAAGCGGCTGAACTCCGGGGGCGTTTTCAGGATATGGTAGACGAACTGTTCAGTGAAACGGGAAAGAAAATAGTACGCAGCAGCAACGAAATATTGCTTGAACAGTTCGGAGAGGTTCTTTCCCCTTATAGGCTCTCCTCTGGCGAGAAACAGATGCTCGTGATTTTACTGACCGTTTTGGTGGAGGATTGCCAGCCTTATGTGCTTTTTATGGACGAACCGGAGACCAGTCTGCATGTGGAATGGCAGCAGAAGCTGATCGGACTTATACGCAGGTTGAATCCGAATGTACAGATTATCCTGACCACCCATTCGCCTGCCGTGATCATGAACGGATGGATGGATGCCGTGACGGAGGTTACTGACATTACTCAATAACCGTCTAAACGAAAGAGGAGGAAACGTAATGGCCCGGAAATTGTCTGATAATCTGACTTCTTTGTATTTGGGTGCGGCACAGAAAATGAAGTCACGCACGGCACGGCGCAAGATTGTGGCTTATGTGGAAAGCTATGACGATGTATTTTTCTGGAGGACGGTGTTGGAAGACTTTGAGGATGATCATTATTATTTTGAAGTCATGCTGCCGTCGCAAAGTTCGTTGGGGAAAGGGAAAAGACTTGCGTTAATGAACAGACTCGGGCCGCAGCTGGGGAATTATATGATAGCTTGTGTGGATGCTGATTACGATTATCTGTTACAGGATGCCACGCCGACTTCTCGGTTTGTGAATCATAATCCTTTTGTATTTCATACTTATGCGTATGCCATAGAGAACTATCAATGTTATGCGGAAACACTGCACAGAGCTTGCGTGATGGCTACGCTCAATGACCGAAGAGTCGTGGATTTCGAAGCTTTTATGCAGGAATATTCTCTGATTATCTGGCCATTGTTCGTTTGGTCTGTCTGGGTTTACCGATTTGATCATTACAGAGAGTTTACGTTGACGGAGTTTGGCAAACATGTAGGTTTCAGCGATATTAATATCTATCATCCGGAAGCTACGCTGGATTTTGTAAGGCGGAAAGTCAATCGCAAGATAGCGTGGATGCAACATCACTTTCCGTCGGCAAAGAAGTCTTATGAGGAAATAAAGAAAGAAATACTGGAATTGGGAGTAACTCCGGAGACAGCCTATATGTATATACAAGGGCATACCTTGTTTGACAATGTGATATCGCCGTTGCTTGACCCTGTCTGCATCCTGTTGCGCAAGGAGCGCGAACGCGAAATCCGTAGTCTGGCGGAGCATGATGTGCAACGGCAGAATGAACTGTCTTGCTATCAGCATAGCCAGAATGCGGTGGAGGATATGCTAAGGAAGAATGTGGGATTCAAAAAATCCTTGCCTTACAAGATGCTTGCTCAGGACCTTTCCGAGCTTTTGGAGCGTATAAAGACGGAGGCTATGCAAAATATCGGTCTAATTTCTTAATGAACATATTCTGGCAGAATACTACGACACTGTCTCCTTCTTGTATTTGCGTCATACCGTTTACGTGCATGCCCTCACCGTTGCGTACCAGTCCTCCGATGGCTACTCCAGTCGGCAGTCCGAGGTCCTTGACGGGTTTCTTCGTTACCCTGGCCCCGGCTTTAACTTCAAACTCTGCCACATCGGCATCTGCTACGGTCAGGCATTTAACGTTGCTTACGTCTGCTTCCAGCATCATCTGGTAGATGTGGCTGGCAGCAATGGTTTTTTTGTTGATGATGGTGCCGATATCCAGTTTTTCCGCCATGGATACATAGTCCAGATTGTCTACCAGTGCCACCGTCTTTCTCACTCCGAGACGTTTGGCTGTGAGGCAGGCCAGAATATTGCTTTCGCTCTGTCCCGTAAGGGCAACGAAAGCCTGCGTGTGCTGTATGCCTTCGCTGATCAGCAGTGAGGAGTCGCGTGCATCTCCGTTGATTACCATGGTGTCGCTGTCTCCCAAAGCTTCGTTCAGTTCGTCGCAACGAACCGGATCGCTTTCTATGATTTTCACTTCCATATAACCCGGTACGTGCTGAGCCGTATGCATGGCCGTCCGTCCGCCTCCCATAATCATGACGTTCTTGACATCTGCATAATGCTCTTTGCCGACGATCTTGCGGATGTAGGGTATATACTTTCGGGTGGTCATGAAATATACGATATCACCCAGTTGGAGCGTGGCATCTCCGTTTGGGATAATGGTCATGTCTTCACGTTTGATAGCTACAACGTGGTAGCAAGTGTCCGGTCCGCAAAGCGTTTTTAGTGGAATGTTGAGGATTTCTGCTGTTTCCCGTAACTTCACACCCAGCATGACGAGTGCACCGTCGTGTACCTCCCACCACTGTCTTACCCAACTGTGTTTAATGCCTTCCACAATGTCGCGTGCCGCTAATATCTCGGGGTAAATGAGCGAACTGATGCCCATGTTTTTGAAGAATGTTTTGTATTCGTCGTCCATGTATTCTCCATTGTCGATTCGTGCCACCGTTTTTTGTGCGCCAAGAGTGTGTGCCAGCATGCAGCAGGTGATGTTTTTCATCTCGTCGGGCATCACGGCGATAAATAGCGCTGCGTGTGCCGCACCGGCTTCTTTCAACCCGTTGATGGACGTGGGATTTACGTGGAGCGTCATCAGGTCTACGTGGTCCGCCACTTTCGACAGTTTTTCTTCGCTCTCGTCTATCAGCGTGATATTCTGGCTTTCTTTGGCCAGCAGTTGGGCTAAATGTGTGCCTACAGCTCCGGCACCTGCTATGATTATCTTCATGGATTTATTTTTGTAAAATGTTACGGAGCCGAGAAACTATAGCGTTGCAGTCTATTCCTGCGATCTGCCGCAATTGTTCTACGTTGCCGTGTTCAATAAAGACGTCAGGCAGTCCCATGCGTATGATTTGGGGATGTAGATTGTGGTCGGACATATATTCCAGTACGGCGGTTCCCAATCCTCCGCAGATTACACCGTCCTCTATTGTGATGATATGGTTGAAAGATGTGCCTACAGTGTGTAGGATATTTTGGTCTAAGGGTTTAAGGAAACGCATGTCATAGTGTGCTACCGTGACGGGATTTCCGTCTTGGGATTGCTGCGACTCGAACAGGCGGATTGCTTCGGAGGCCGTATTGCCGATGGGGCCTAAAGAAAGTACGGCGATGTTCTTGCCTTCCTTTAGCAGTTGTCCCGTTCCCACTTCAACGGCTTCGAAGTTGCAAATCCAATCGTTCTGTGTACCGCGTCCGCGCGGATAGCGGATAACAAAAGGTCCCTGGTCGGGAAGTTGTGCCGTATACATGAGACGGCGCAGTTCCTTTTCGTTCAGGGGTGAGGATATGGTGAGATTGGGGATGGGGCGCAGTGCTGCGAGGTCAAAGGCGCCATGGTGTGTGGGGCCGTCTTCGCCTACCAGTCCGGCGCGGTCCAGACATAGTACTACATTAAGGCGTTCTATGGCAATGTCATGAATGAGGTTGTCGTAGGCCCGTTGGGCAAATGAGGAATAAATATTACAGAACGGAATCAGACCGTCTTGTGCCATTCCGCCGGAGAAGGTGACAGCGTGTCCTTCTGCTATGCCGACATCGAAAGCGCGATCCGGCATTTCTTTCATCAATATGTTCATCGAACATCCCGAAGGCATAGCGGGCGTTACTCCGATTATTTTGGGATTCATCCGCGCCAGTTCAAGCAGGGTTTGTCCGAACACGTCCTGAAAGCGTGGGGGAAGGTTGCTGGTGTCTGTTTGGATGCGTTTTCCGGTTTCCTTGTCAAACTTGCCCGGTGCGTGCCATACGTCGGCAGCCTGTTCCGCGGGTTTAAATCCTTTTCCTTTCACTGTATGGATATGGAAAAGTTTAGGTCCTTTCATATCCTTCAGAACACGCAGTGTGTGTACCAGTTCAATGACGTCGTGTCCGTTGCTTGGGCCGAAGTAGCGGATATTCATTCCTTCAAAGACATTCTGCTGCTGGCTGATAAGCGATTTTACAGAGTTGTTAAAGCGGATGAGTTGCTTCCGACGGTCTTCATTGAGCCATCCCCAGTTGAACAGTTTACGGGAAGCTGCAAAACGCAGCCTGTTATAAAAGCTGCTGGTATGGAGCTGATGGAAATAATGAGTCATGCCTCCTACACTACGGTCGATACTCATGTTATTGTCGTTCAATATTATGAGTATGTCGTTTGGAGTGGAAGAGGCGTTGTTCAGTCCTTCAAAGGCCAGTCCGCCACTCATTGATCCGTCTCCGATGACTGCAATGATATGTCTGTTTTTTTCTTTCTTGTTCACGGAAGCTACGGCCATTCCCAATGCAGCGGAGATGGAGTTTGATGCGTGGCCGCAGGTAAATGTGTCGTATTCACTTTCCGAAGGTGACGGAAATGGTTTCAGTCCGTGTAGTTTTCTGTTGGTGAAAAAGCGGTTTCGCCGACCTGTCAGTATCTTGTGTCCGTAGGCTTGGTGTCCAACGTCCCATACGATACGGTCATACGGTGTATCGAAGACATAGTGCAAGGCAACCGTAAGTTCTATAACTCCCAGACTGGATGCAAAATGTCCTGGATTGTCGGCCAGTTTGTCTATGATGTCGCGGCGTAACTCCTCGCACACTTGCGGCAATTGTTCTTCGGGCAGACGGCGCAAATCGTCCGGTATATTGATTTGCGGTAAAAGGTTATATGTATTTTTGTCCGTCATTAGCTTGATTTAGTTCATGCAAAATTAGCATAAATTCGTATATCTTGCTTACTTTTGCAAGAAAAAATACCTTATATATTATTTAAGTGTGTGTGATATGGAATTTCGTACAACAGTGAAAACCGGCATGGAGGGAGTGGGTATCCTTCCCGAAGATGAGCTTACTTTGTTAGGTTCCTGCTTTGCGGTTCATATAGGACGGCGCATGGAGGAAGCCGGACTCGATACACATGTCAATCCTTTTGGAGTATTGTATAATCCGTTGAGCATTGCGGTGTGGTGCCGTGCCATGGTTTCGGAAGAACCGCTGTCGGCCGATTGTTTTTTCGAGGACAGAGGACTTTGGCATTGCTGGCTGACAGACAGTTCTTTTTCAGCGGATACCCGTGAGGCATGTGTCGGAAAAGTGGAAAGTGTGCGCCGCATGGAAGCGGAGCGTGTCCGGACACTGAGTGTGCTCTTTATCACGTTGGGAACGAACCGTTTCTATCGTTTGTGTGGCAACGGACGGGTGGTGGGTAACTGCCATAAGCAGCCGGCGTCTATGTTTGCCGAAGAACAAATGGATGTGGAACAGACGGTGGCTGTATTCGAAGAGGTTTTGGAAGCATTATGGCATATCAATCCTTCATTGAAAATCGTTTTTACGGTCAGCCCTTACCGTTATGCCAAATATGGTTATCATGAGAGTCAGTTAGGGAAAGCGGTTTTGCTGTTGTCAGTTGATAGATTATGTCACGCACATAAAAAGCACTGTTTCTATTTTCCGGCTTATGAGATTGTGTTGGATGAGCTGCGCGATTACCGTTTTTATGCTGCCGACATGCTGCACCCTTCGGATGTGGCGGTGGAATATATATGGGAACGTCTGTCCGAGGTCTGCTTTACGGACGAAACCCGAGGCTTTATGGTGGAATGGGAGGCTGTATCCAGGGCATTGTCTCACCGTCCGCGTCATCCGGAGTCGGCTGCCTATCGTGAGTTTCTGCGTCAAACTATGTTAAAGATGGACCTACTTACTGAAAAATATCCGAAATTAGCATACAGTACGGTGTATGACAGACTGAAGAGTCTGTTAAAATATTGAATATATATGTCTTATTCATTAGAAAGGATAGCTTCGCTGACCGGTGCCCATTTATGGGGGGACGAAGCAGTGGAAATCAGTTGGATTCTGACAGACAGCCGGTCTTTATGCTTTCCGGAGGATACTTTGTTTTTTGCACTTGAAAGCCGGCGTAATGACGGACACCGTTATATCCCGGAACTTTATCGGCGTGGAGTGCGTGCTTTCGTGGTCAGTCGTTTGCCGGAGGATGTTGCATCTTATGCCGGTGCCGGTTTCCTGCAAGTCGTCAGTCCGCTCAGGGCGTTGCAACGTTTGGTAGAGCGTCACCGCGAATCGTTTGGAATACCGGTGGTGGGTATAACGGGAAGTAACGGAAAGACTGTGGTCAAGGAGTGGCTCTATCAGCTGCTGTCGCCAGATAGGGCAGTGACCCGCTCGCCCCGGAGTTATAATTCGCAAATCGGTGTGCCGCTTTCTGTGTGGAGGCTGGATGAGAGGAGCGAGATAGGGCTCTTTGAAGCCGGCATTTCCAGGCCTGATGAAATGAATGCCTTACAGTGTGTGATACAGCCTACCGTGGGCGTTTTTACATGTTTGGGCGAAGCTCATCGGGAGAACTTCATTTCCGATGAACAGAAGTGTCAGGAAAAATTAAAACTATTCAAGGATGCCGGAGCATTGGTTTATGGCATGGATGATGAGCGGGTGACGGACTCTTTGAAACGCTCCTCGTTTAAGGGGCAATCTTGGACATGGTCGCGTGAGCGGCTCGATGCGACTGTGTATGTGTCTTCTGTAGAGAAGAATCAGGATGAGACCATTGTGTTTTATACATATAAGGGGAAGGAATATTCGTATCATATACCTTTTATTGATGAGGCATCTCTCGTCAATTCATTCTCGTGTCTGACCGTGTGTCTTTGTTTGGGGCAGGAACCGGAAACCATAGCTGAACGGATGGCTATGCTGGAACCGGTGGCTATGAGACTTGAAGTGAAGGAAGGGCGTGCAGGTTGTACACTGATAAACGACAGTTACAATTCCGATTATAATTCTCTTGAAATAGCACTTGATTTTATGAACCGTCGTCCCGATGGCAGTGCCCGGAGGCGTACGTTGATATTGAGTGATATGGAGCAGGCCGGAGGCGTACCGGAAGATGTTTATGGACGTATTGCGCGTCTGGTGGCTGTGCGTGGAGTAGAAAGGTTTATAGGGGTGGGACCTGTCCTGTCTGGCAAACAGGATTTGTTTGGCATGGAATCGCATTTCTTTCTTTCTACGGAGGATTTGGTGGAAAGCGGACTGTTGGAGACATTGCACGATGAAGTCATACTCGTTAAGGGGGCAAGGTCGTTCCGTTTTGATATACTGACGGAACTGTTGGTATTGAAAGTGCACGAAACCACACTGGAGGTCGATCTTAATGCTGTGGTAGAAAACCTGAATTATTACCGCAGTTTCATGACACCTGGAACAAAGATAGTCTGTATGGTCAAGGCTTCCGCTTACGGTGCGGGAGCAGTGGAGATTGCCAAGACCCTGCAAGACCATCAGGTGGACTATCTTGCCGTGGCCGTGGCGGACGAAGGAGTGGATCTGAGAAAAGCCGGAATCACATCCAATATCATGATAATGAATCCGGAGATGAGTAGTTTCCGTACGCTGTTCGAATATGAGCTTGAACCTGAAGTGTACAGTTTCCGTCTGTTGGAAGCGCTGATCCGTGCGGCTGAGAAAGAAGGGGTTACTCATTTTCCTATTCATGTCAAGCTGGACACGGGGATGCACCGTCTGGGCTTCGACCCGGAGAAGGATATGCATCTGCTCGTGGAACGGCTGAAGCGGCAGACAGCCCTGATACCCCGTTCCGTCTTCTCTCATTTTGCGGGCAGTGACAATGACGGTTTTGATGCTTTTTCTGCCCGTCAGTACGAACTGTTCCTGAAAGGAAGCACGCAGCTTCAACAAGCGTTCCGTCACCGTATCCTGCGGCATATCTGCAACAGCGCAGGGATAGAGCATTTCCCCGGACGGCAGCTGGACATGGTACGGCTCGGACTGGGGCTGTACGGCATTAATCCGCGTGACAACGCTATATTACATAATGTAAGTACACTGAAAACCACCATTCTTCAGATACATGATGTACCGAAAGAGGAAACCGTGGGCTACAGCCGCAGGGGAGTGCTGACGCGCGACAGCAGGATTGCGGCACTTCCCATCGGTTATGCCGACGGGTTGGACCGCAAATTGGGATGCGGCCGGGCCACTTGCCTGGTCAACGGCAAGCGTGCGCCGTATATCGGCAACATCTGCATGGATGTATGTATGATAGATGTGACGGACATCGACTGCAAGGAAGGCGATTCCGTGATTATCTTCGGCGACGGACTTCCCGTAACCGAACTGAGCGATGCTACGGGCACGATACCTTACGAGATACTGACCGGGGTCAGTCCAAGGGTAAAAAGAGTCTACTTTCAGGATTGACCGCGACGGTCTTCCCGTTATAATAAAAGAGCGCAAGAAAGGATTTCCTTTCTTGCGCTCTTTTGTATGTTCCGTATATTAGAGGCTTAGGCCGTTTATCCCAGGAACGAGATGAGCACGCCGGCAGCTACGGCAGAACCGATCACACCGGAGATGTTGGATGCCATGCAGTAGTTCAGCACATGGTTTTTCACGTCATACTTCGTGGCGATGTCGTTGCAGACACGGCTGGCCATAGGAACGGCACTCAGACCGGTGGCCCCGATGAGCGGATTGATTTTCTTCTTTGTGAAGAGGTTGAAGACTTTCACCATGCAGATGCCGGAGGTGATGGACAGCGCGAATGCGAGGAAACCGCCGATCACGATACCTATGGTTTGCAGGTTGAGAAAGGCCTCGGCTGTCATGGTTCCGCCCACGCAGAGACCGAGGAAGATAGTAGCCGCGTTCATGATGGAGTTGGAGGCGGCGTCGAAAAGACGGGAGGTGTCGGCGCCGATTTCCTTAATCAGATTACCGAACATGAGCATACCGACAAGAGGCACTGCCGTAGGTACGAACAAGGCTACTACGGTGGTCACGGCGATCGGGAATATGATTTTCAGCACGCGGAGGTTTTTGATTTCCGTTGTCGAAGGGTGAAGTTTCTCCTGTTCTTTCATGTTGATCATCAGTTCTTTCTTCGTGCAGGTCAGTTTCACCACGAGCGGGATGATGACCGGAACGAGCGCCATGTAGGAATAGGCCGCGATGGCGATGGGGCCGAGCAGATGGGGGGCCAGTTTGATGGTGGTGAAAATGGCTGTCGGTCCGTCGGCGCCTCCGATAATGCCGAGCGAGGCGGCTTCCTGTGGAGTGAATCCCATCAGGATGGCAGCCAGCAGCACGGCAAAGATGCCGAACTGTGCGGCTGCACCGAAGATGGACAGACGCAGGTTGCGAAGCATGGGGCCGAAGTCGGTCAGTGCACCCACTCCCATAAAGATGACGGGAGGAAGGAAACCTGTCTTGATGAGCATATAGTAGAGAAAGTTCATCAGTCCGAATTCATGGGCTATCTCGTGCAGGGGCATTCCCCAGATGCTGGTTTTGGTGCCGTCGGCCAGTGTGACCAGTCCTTCCGAGTCGGCCTGGATCACTCCCATTTCTCCGCCGGGGAAGTTGGCCAGCAGCACTCCGAATGCGATAGGCACAAGCAGCAGCGGTTCGTATTTCTTCACGATGCCCAGATAGAGCAGCACGAAAGCCAGCGCGTACATGATGAGGAAAGCCGGGTCGGCGATGATATCGCTGAAAGCCGTCATCCGGTAGAGTTTGTCTAATATTTCTGTCAGCTGTTCCATAATTACAGTTTGGCTATTTTCATGATTACGTCATCTTCTTCTACCGTGTCGCCTGCATTAGGCAGGATAGCGGTGATGGTTCCGTCGAATTCGGCACGGATGGCATTGTAGGTTTTCATGGCCTCTATATACCCCAATATGTCGCCGGCTTTCACCTGATCGCCCGGTTGTTTCGGGGTTTCCTCCGTATTTTTTACGCGGTAGAACTTGCCTTCCAGCGGGGCCAGAATATCCTCTCCTTCGCCGGTGGCGACGACCGGTTGTGCCGTCTGTGCCCCCGCTGAGGCTGCGGCAGCGGCCTGTTCTCCGTAAGCGATATCCACTTTGTAGGCCCGTCCGTCTACGGTCACGGTGATCGTGGAGGGTTGTGCCGGAGCGTTGACGGCAGTGGCGGCCTCGCGCCGTTTCTGCAAGTCGGCCAGGAAATCCTGTTTGGCTTTGCCGCTCTTGTAGGCTTCATACTGCGACGGATGCATGGCATATTCGAAGAGTTCTTCGTCGTCTTGTCCCGTCTCCCAGCCTTTTTCGGTCATCAGCTGGCGGTATTTGTCCAGTTCGTCGGGATAGTTGGCCTGCGGGTCGGTGGTGGAGAACTTGCGGCCCTGTTCTTCGGCCAGCTTTTTCAGTTCCGGCGCCACTTCGCCCGGTAGCTGTCCCGCCTTTCCGAGAATCATGTCCCAGATGTCGTCGGCGATCATGCTCCAGCGTTCTTTGCCTTTTTCCATCTGAATGACGTTCATCAGCGCCAGGTTCTTGACATATTGGCTGAAGGGCGTGACCAGACAGGGATAGCCCACTTTGGGCCAGATGTATGCCACCTCGTCGAACAGTTTGACGAGGAGGTCATCCTGCGAGAGTTCAGGCTGTCCGTGTTTGTTTTTCCATTTGTTGAGCGATTCGAGGTTGGTTTCCAGATCCGCCATGAGCGATCCCATCATGCCGCCCGGCAGTCCCGGAGCGATGAGCAGGGAGTTGTTGATGCGGTTGAGGGGATTGCAGTACAGACCGAGGAAGTCGTCCATCATCTCCTGTATCTGGGAGCGCACCTCCATGTAGGCTGCCATATTGATTTCTTTCACTTTGAATCCCGCGTCTTTCAGCATGGCCTGCACGGCCAGAATGTCGGCGTGCCCCGTTCCCCATGCCAGCGGCGCCACGGCAGTGTCCACGTAGTCGCATCCGTTTTTGCATACTTCGAGAATGGAAGCCATGTTGAACCCCGGTCCGGCATGAGAGTGATATTGTATGATAATGTCTTTCTTGTAAGCCTTGATGCCCGCACAGATTTTGCCGAGTGTTTCGGGGCGTCCGATGCCGGCCATGTCCTTGAGGCATATTTCGTCACATCCCAGGTCGATGAGCTTGCGCGCCATGTCTACGTAGTAGTCTACGGTGTGGATGGGAGAGTGGGTGATGCAGAGACTACACTGTGAAATCATGCCTGCTTCCTTGGCATAAGTGATGCTGGGTGCGATGTTGCGGATGTCGTTCAGTCCGCAGAATGTGCGGGTGATGTCGGTGCCCTGCGCTTTCTTTACCTTGTAGAAAAGGCGGCGCACATCGGCCGGTACGGGACTCATGCGCAGGCCGTTGAGCGCGCGGTCGAGCATGTGGGTCTGGATGCCTGCTTCGTGGAACGGCCGGGTCCATTGGCGCACAGCGTTGTTCGGGTTCTCGCCGAAGAGGAGGTTTACTTGTTCAAAACCTCCGCCGTTGGTTTCCACGCGGTCGAAACATCCCATTCTGATGATGGCTGGGGCAACTTTTACCAACTGGTCCACGCGCGGCACGTACTTTCCCGCACTTTGCCACATATCGCGGAATACCAGACTGAATTTCACTTCTTTCTTTTCCATTGTATATATTTACTTTTAAAATTCTTTGATTGTTTGTTTTTACAGGCTTTGTATCTTGCTTATCCTGCCTTTTCCTCCCGTGATGCGGTTTACGGCCTCATTGATGACCGCCTGTGTACGGGCGTCTATGCCGGCCGGTTGTTGCCTTGAGGCTGCCTTTTGGGGCGCCGCTGTTTCTTCGGGAGCCAACTTGTTGACGAGTTTAATCAGGCCTTTACCTAACTGGATGACGACCAGCAGAATGATGAACACCGTGACCATGCCTACTATCATGAGTTGAAATGCTAAACTTATGTTCTCCATTGTTTTGGTGATAAATTGTTATGTATTTTTGTTATTCAGTATCTGTTTTAAGGAATTGCCCGCTAAATTACTCATTTTTCTTTTTTAACGGAAGGGCGAGTGTGGAAAATAGTCTTAAAAAAACGGAATAAGGCCGGGAGAACTGCCGGATTGGATTTTAAAATGCGGGCAGATAGGTCGGGAGTACCGCCGTGATGTCGGATTGGCATGCTTTCCGATGAATTTGCGGCAAAAAGAAAGTTTTTCGGTTTCTTCCGGATTGTAAGAAATCCGTATGTGTGGCAGAATGAAAGGCGAGGATGGATAAAAATACGTTTGTTGTTGTATATATAAGGTCTTTTTCTGCATATATGCGTTTTTTGCTGCGCAAGAAAATAAGTTATACTCGGCAATGACGTTTTTTTTCTTCCTCATGAAATTGTAATATGGGCTGGGGAAGTATGAAAATAGAGGGCTTGTTTGTGAAAAACGTGACGAAATGAAGCCTGTTTTCTTCCGGATGGACTTTTGAGGCAGGGCGTTTGGTAAGACCGGATGTAAGCGGATCGGTTGTTTTGTTGACAGCTATGTGCAGACGGTGCGGCATGAATGGAGTGAAGGCCGTACAATGTGTAAGCATTGGTGAACAGGAGTGCTCAATGTGGTAATGGGGCGGTGTTTGAGAATTACGTATTTCCGGATGCGACGGTCCCGTCTGCGGAATATGAAAATCTCAGAGGGGCGGAACTGGCATAATGTCACTTCCGCCCCTCTGAGAGCAATATGTAAGAATGCGGCCCAACGGTTATTTTTCGGCTTCTACCTCTATGCCGGCCTTGCGGCAGTCGGCTCCCATGGGCGGATTTTCCTTGGTCAGTGTCAGTCGGATGCGGCTGATGGACGGAAATTCGTCGAAGAGACGTTGAAGAATTCGTCCGGCCACGTGTTCCAGCAACAGCGAGGGGATATCCATTTCGGTCTTGATGCTCCGATAGAGATCGGCATAACTTACCGTACCTTCCAGCCGGTCGGTCTGCATGGCTGCGGTAAAGTCTGTATCGGCTTCCAGTGTGAGGAGAAAACCGGCCCCTGTGAGGCGTTCCTGCGGGTCTACGCCATGATGTGCGTAAAACCTCAGTTCGGGCAGGATGATGCGGCTTTTTTTGACGTGCATGGCCGTTATCCGCATCTTGACGCTCCGCAATGCTTGCAGATAAGGCAGCCTTCCTGATAAACCAATGTCTCGTGTCCGCAGTTCGGGCATTTCATGCCTTTGGCTTCCGTTCCGTCGGTGATGTATTTTTTCAGGGCACGTTCCACACCGTTTTTCCAGGTGTTGATGCTCTCGCTTTCCAATTGCAGAGAACCGACAAGCTTAATGACGTGCTCGAGCGGCATCCGGTAGCGCAGCACTCCGGAGATGAGTTTAGCATAGTTCCAGTATTCCTTGTTGAACTTTTCCGAAAGGCCTTCCACTGTGGTTTTATAACCTTTCTTGTTCTCAAACTGGAAATCGTAGCGCTTGTTTCCTTCCTCATCGGTGTTTTTGATGATCCGGCCTTTCATGACGCTTTTCGGTAGCATGATGCCTTCGTCATCATCCTGGATACCTGTGAAGATCTCGTAAGGATATCCGTTGAGTAATCCTACGAAAGCCACCCATTTCTCTTTATTGTTCTGGAAGCGCACCACGTCGCACTCCAGTATCTGCGGACGTTTTTCTGTTACTTCCGGACTTTTGCACGGCAGGGGATCCTGCTGTTTCTTTTCTTTTTTCACGGAAATCATCACGCCCGAACGTGAACCGTCGCGGTAGATGGTGCATCCTTTGCATCCTGAGCGCCATGCTTCCACGTAAAGTCTGTTCACCAGTTCCTCGTCTACGTTGTTAGGCAGGTTTACCGTTACGCTGATGCTGTGATCCACCCACTTCTGGATCGCTCCCTGCATCTTGACCTTCATCAGCCAGTCCACATCGTTGGCCGTGGCTTTATAATAAGGTGATTTGGCCACCAGTTCGTCTATCTCCTCCTGGGTGTAGCGTTTCGTGGTGTCGTAGCCGTTGACTTCCATCCATGTGAGGAATTTATGATGGTATACGATATATTCCTCGAAAGCGTCGCCGGTTTCGTCCACAAAATCCACATGCACAGCCGGGTCGTTCGGGTTAACCTTGCGGCGGCGTTTGTACACAGGGAGGAACACTGGCTCGATGCCCGAAGTGGTCTGTGTCATAAGACTTGTGGTTCCCGTGGGGGCGATGGTGAGGCAGGCGATGTTGCGGCGGCCGTATTTCACCATATTGTCGTACAGCTCAGGGTCGGCTTCGCGCAGGCGGGCGATGAACGGGTTGTTCTTTTCGCGTTCGGCATCGAATATTTCAAAGGCGCCGCGCTCTTTGGCCATCTGTACCGACGAACGGTAGGCCTGCAGGGCCACGGTTTTGTGAACCTCAACGGCAAAGTCCGTCGCTTCCTGGGTGCCGTAGCGTAATCCCAAGGCGGCCAGCATGTCGCCTTCGGCTGTGATGCCTACACCTGTGCGTCGTCCCTGTCCGCTCTTTTTGTATATCTTTTCCCACAGGTGGCGTTCCGTTTCCTTCACTTCGTCCGATTCGGGGTCGGCCTCTACCTTTTGCATGATCATTTCTATCTTCTCCAGCTCCAGGTCTATGATGTCGTCCATCAGTCGCTGAGCCAGTTGCACGTGTTTCTTGAACAGCTCGAAGTCGAAGTAGGCCTCCGGTGTGAAGGGGTTGACCACGTAGGCGTAAAGGTTGATGGCCAGCAGGCGGCAGCTGTCGTAAGGGCAGAGAGGAATCTCGCCGCAGGGATTCGTGCTCACGGTGCGGAAACCGAGGTCGGCATAGCAGTCGGGCACGGATTCGCGCAGGATGGTGTCCCAGAACAATACGCCGGGTTCGGCACTCTTCCAGGCATTGTGCACTATCTTTTTCCACAGCTCCTTGGCATTGATGCTTTTCGATGTCGTGGGGGAAGCACTTCCGATGGGGTACTGCTGTATGTAGTTTTCGCCGGCTATGGCGGCATTCATGAATTCGTCATCAATCTTGACCGATACATTGGCTCCCGTCACTTTTCCTTCCGTCATCTTGGCGTCGATGAAAGCTTCTGCATCAGGGTGTTTGATGCTGACCGAGAGCATCAGTGCGCCACGTCGTCCGTCCTGCGCCACTTCACGTGTGGAGTTGCTGTAGCGCTCCATGAAAGGAACCAGTCCGGTAGAGGTCAGGGCAGAGTTTTTCACAGGAGAACCCTTGGGGCGTATATGTGAAAGATCGTGGCCCACTCCGCCTCTCCGTTTCATCAACTGCACCTGTTCCTCGTCGATGCGTATGATACCGCCGTAAGAGTCGGCCTGGCCGTCCAGTCCGATGACAAAACAGTTGGAAAGCGAGGCTGTCTGATAGCTGTTGCCTATGCCTGTCATGGGGCTGCCTGCCGGAATGATGTATTTGAAATGGTCGAGAAGATCGAATATCTCTTCGGCGCGTAGCGGATTCTCATACTTGTTTTCGATGCGGGCAATCTCATTGGCGATGCGATGGTGCATGTCTTCGGGCGACACTTCATAAATATGACCGTAGGAGTCTTTCATGGAGTACTTGTTCACCCAGACCCTTGCGGCCAACTCATCTCCTTTGAAATACTGGAGGGAGGCCTCATAGGCTTCTTCGTAGCTGTAAGTCTTTTCTTTCACGACTGTTTGAATTTAAAAGGTTCGTTTTTGGATTCCGTTATCAGTTTTTGTAGAAGTAATAGCGTTGAATCCGGTAGGTCGTTGCAAAACTACGCATGTTTTCCGATATGGCCAAGAGAAAAACTTGAAATCTTGCTTTTAATGGGAAAGTTTTCCCGACTTGTTTCTTATTTATTTGATTTATAGGGATATATAAATTCGGAGAGCTTGAAAAGTTTTCCAAAACAGAAATCTTGGTTCATAAAATGCTTTGAAAAATAATGGGTTATGAATCCTTTTCCGTATCTTTGCGGTTGATATAAAATGAGTGGATATGGAAACAGTCAAGAATCGTAGAAGCATTCGGAAATATGCCGATCGTACAGTGGATGACAATTTACTGAACAGGCTTCTTGAGGTGTCGGAAAGAACGCAGACAATGGGTAATTTGCAGTTATACAGTGTGGTGGTGACACGCAGTGCGGAGATGAAAGAGCGTCTGGCTCCGGCCCATTTCAACCAGCCGATGGTGAGGCAGGCACCGGTGGTGCTGACCGTATGCGCGGATTTCAACCGCACCGTGAAATGGGCGGAGCAGCGCAAGGCGCAGCCTGGGTATGATAATTTCCTGTCGTTTATGAATGCTGCTACGGATGCCTTGCTCTATACACAGACATTTTGCAACCTGGCGGAGGCTGAAGGGCTTGGTGTCTGTTATCTGGGTACTACTCTGTATCAGCCTTTACAAATTATAGATATTTTGAAATTGCCGCGCTTGGTGATGCCCGTTGCCACACTCACGGTGGGGTGGCCCGACGAGCATCCCGAACAGACAGACCGCTTGCCGTTGAAGGCTATGGTGCACGACGAGACGTATTGTGATTATACGCCGGAGGCCATAGACGGCTATTTTGGGCCCAAGGAGCAGCTTCCCGTGAATAAGCGGTTTGTGGAAATCAACCGGAAGGAGACTCTTGCTCAGATTTTTACGGATATACGCTACACCAAAAAGGATAACGAAGCCATGAGCACCGGAATGCTTGACGCTTTGAAGAGGCAAGGGTTCCTGGATTGATGCATGAGCGGAGCATCCGTCGTATGTTGCCGATAGATGATAAACACCGGACAAGAGTTTGCTGTTGAGACTCTTGTCCGGTGTTTGTATGAGTAGCGACGGTTATGATCTTATCGCCCTGCCGTATGTCTTTTATTTGTTCTTTAGAAGTTTCTCAATCTCGTCCATTTTGGCTTTGAACGATTTGTCTACATGCAGGCGGTCTTCTACAACATTGCAGGAGTGAAGCACGGTGGCGTGCGTGCGCTTCCCGGTGAGTGTTCCGATGCGTGCCAAAGACAGATTGGTGTGCTTTTGTGCCAGATACATGGCTATCTGACGTACTTGCGCTACCGGTTGTTTGCGGCATTTGGTGAAGACGTCTTCTTGCTTTACATTGAAATATTCACAAACCTTTTCGATGATGAAGTCAATGGTCATCGGTTTGTTTTCCTGTTTTACGGCGCGCTTTAGAATCTGCTCCGCCAACGGAAGGTCGATATCACGGTTCCATACCACGGAATAGGCCATGAGGGAGTTGACGATACCTTCCAGCTCACGTACACTGTCGTTTACGTTCTCTGAAACGAAGTCTATGACTTCTTGCGGTATTTTAAGACCGTCCTGTTTTATTTTATTTTCCAGGATATCGTGTCGAAGTTGTTGGTTCGGCTTTTCTAGTTCGGCCAGTAGTCCCCATTTGAAACGGGTCAGTAGTCGTTCCTCCATGCCTTGAAGAGCAGTGGGGGGACGGTCGGACGTAAGGATGAGTTGTCGTCCGTTCTGGTGCAGATGATTGAATATATGGAAAAATGTATTCTGCGTTTTGGTCAGGCTGGCAAATTCCTGCACGTCATCAATGATGAGCACATCGATTGTCTGGTAGAAATTGATGAAGTCGTTGACCGTGTTTTTCCGTACCGAATCGGTGTACTGTACCTGAAAAAGATGGGCGGAAACATATAGTACACGCTTCATGGGATGAAGTTCTTTGATTCTTGATCCGATGGCATTTACTAAATGTGTTTTTCCTACACCGGACGCGCCGTAAATAAACAGTGGGTTGAACGTCGATTGTTTGGGATGTTCGGCAATAGCCTGTCCTACGGAACGGGGTAATTTGTTGCTTATTCCTTCGATAAAGTTTTCGAATTTATAGTTTCTGTTCAACTGGGGATCCAGATCCTGCGGCATGGGAGCCTGTAAGATATTGGGTGCTTTGTTTCCGCTTGTCGGTTGTGCCTTGGCATGTGGGGCCGGTGTGTGTGTATGAATAGGTTCTATATCTACGGTCAGGTGATTGGTCTGGTCGACCATCAGGCTGTATTTCAACTGTGTTCCTTCACCAAAGACCCGTCGTATGACAGAGAAGATCAGTCTGCTGAAATGTTCTGACAAGAATTCATAGAAATACTGACTCGGCAAACCGAATGTCAGTATCTGATTTTCGTAGGAGATGATTTGAATAGGTTCGAACCAAGTCCTGAATTGTTTCTCGTCTACGTTATTGCGGATGATGGGAAGACAACGTTCCCATAGCGATTGCGCTGAACCTTCCATTAGATGTTGTGTTGATCCAATAAACTTTCTATATATACTTCTACCTTGCAAAGGTCGCAATATTCCGTGATAAAAGCAAGCACTTCAGGCGTTCTCGGATGATATCATCGTTTTAAACGCCTTTCAGTCAGAAATATAAAAAATAAAAAAATAAAATCCTCTTTTTCTCTTGTCTATATCTAAGTGTTTGTGCCAACGGAGGATAGGAAGTGAAGGGGAGGGAGAAGGCCAAAACCGCAATGCCGAAGACATGGTTAAATTTTCGGCATTGCGGTTTCTGTTGGTTGGTTGTCGTATATGAGTCAGTTCTTGCGTCCGAAAAGTGAAAAATGTACGTATCGTTTCGGGTGTTCTTTCAAGTCAATGAGTAGATTGTTAGCGCTGCCGGCTGTATTGCTTAGGTTATTGTAAAGTGAACTGTCGTTCAGAAGCAAGCCCAACGTGTTGTCTCTGCTATTCATTTTTTCTGTCATAAGCTGTATGTTGCTTAACGTCATGTCGACTTTTCCCAAGGTGTTCTGCAGATCTAGCTGGTTCAGATGATCTGTCAGAGTGATGACGTTGTCGCCTATTTTATTAAGCTTGCCGGTGAGCTGGGGGACATCTTTGCGTAATAGGAAGTTCAGCTGACGGGTGCTCGCATTCAGGTGGGTCGTGATTTCTTTGGTGTTCTCCATAATGCCGGGGAGAGCCGGATGGGTGGCCAATGTATTGATGGCGTCCAACAGGGTATCCACTTTGCTTATGATTTGTTCCACTTGAGGAACGATGTCAGCGGCCTTGTCCATAAGGCCTTTTGTATCATCTCCTTTTATAGTGTCGCCCGGAACGTAGTGCCCGTTGGCAGGGTCGGCCAACAGGAGATTCAGGTTGCATCCTCCCAGCATTTCGGTAATCAATGTGCCTTTTGTGCCTTTTGGCAGGCGCATGTTTTCATCAATACTGATTTCTACCAAGACATGACCTGGCTGCTCATAGTTATAGATGATGTCGCGTACAGTACCTATTTTATATCCGTTGGTTAGTACGGGGCCCGACTTGGCTAATCCCTTAATGTCGGAGAACTCAATGAAGTATGAGTTGCTGGACTTGAACAAATTGATGCCTTTCAGAAAGTTGAGTCCGATAAAGAGGGCAGTGATGGCTACTACGCCGGTAAGGCCGATTTTTACTTCCTTAGTAAAGTATTTCATAAGTTTCTCAACGTTTATTTATTCTTTTTATATTCGGTAATGGCTTGTTGGAGCTCCATCTTCTGCCCGTTCTTAAAGGCAACGATGAAAATCCCTTCAAAGTTTTCTTTTATCTTGTTTCGCATTTTTACCGCTTCCTGATAGTCGGTCGTTTCTCCGTATGTGTATTTGTAGTATGCCCCTTCTTTATAGAAGTCTATCGGAGAAAGATTTTTGAATCTGGCACTTCCCGCAGGTATTTGTCGGGTAGAGGCCATAAGTTGTATTTTAAAGACGGGGCGCTGTTTTGTATCGGACTGTTCGGTTTTCTCGTTGATAGCAGTCGCAGACTCCGTTTCATCGTTTTGTGTCGGCATGTCGGTATCGCTCTCCAGAATTTCGGGCGCTGCGCTTTCTACAGGTTGCGTCTGGTCTCCGTCCGTTTTCTGTGTTTCGCTATTCCAGGATGTGTTTTTTCCCCTTCCGTGCTGTCTCTTATAGGCAAGGAACGCATTGTAGATACTTTGGCTCATTTTGCGAATGCCGTTCTGTGAGTTAAGGAACGATTCTTCGTCATGAGTGGATATGTATCCCAGTTCCACCAGAACGCTGGGCATGCTTGTTTCCCGTAATACAAGGAACCCCGCTTGATGCACTCCCTTATCCTGCCGTCCGGCTGTGGTTCTGAATTCTTTCTGGATTGATTTGGCCAGGTCTACGCTGTGCGCCATGTATTTGTCCTGCATCAGTTCGAAAATGATGTAGCTTTCCGTTGACTTCGGGTCGAATCCCTGGTATCTTTCCTTATAATTGTCCTCCACCAGAATAACTGAGTTTTCCCGTTTGGCCACTTCAAGATTCTCATTGGCGCGGGCTATACCTAAGGTATAGGTTTCGGTACCCCTTCCTATGGCTTTGCCCGGCAGGGAATTGGTGTGGATGGAGATAAATAAGTCGGCATTGGCTTTGTTGGCAATCTCCGCCCGTCGGGTAAGCGGGATGAAGACGTCGGTTTTCCGGGTGTAGATTACCTTCACATCAGGGCAGTTCTCTTCCACTAACTTTCCGAAAGCTTTGGCTATGGAAAGGTTGATGTTCTTTTCATGAGAGAAGCGGCCGACGGCACCGGGATCTTTCCCGCCGTGTCCGGCGTCGATTACCAGTGTGAATGTGTTACGGGAAGGTTGGGCGGCAGTAACGTATAAATAAGGTACGCTTCCGGTAAATGTCAGAAGAAGCGTAAGTAAAATACGGATGGATTTTATTTTTTTATTTAATTGCATGAGATACCGTTTGCCGTCTATCTTTGTGCAAATATAATAGAATTTAAGATAAGAGACTTATTGTTTTTATAGTTTTCTATGCTGATCCCCTTTGTTTTTAATAGATTTTATCAGTCGGGAAGCTGCCTTCCTCCTTTGGTTTTCACTATATTTGCAATGAAATTAACTGCTGATATATGAAAAATATTTTAAAAAGAGTTTGTCTATGTGTTTCCATACTTGGTATAAGTCTGTCCCTGTGGTCCGAGGGAGTATATGGTAATACCGACAGGGAGAATAAACCGGACGGAAGAGGGTTAAGCAAAGTCGGCAGGACACGTTTGGGGCGTGGCGTTGCGGCTGTAAGAGTATCGCCTGACACAGTGATGGTGGGGTGGCGTTATCTATCTTCCGATGCAATGGAAACGGTATTCAACGTCTATCGTGACGGGCGGTTGGTTACCCCGGTGCCGGTGGCTGTCTCCACACAGTTTTATGATTATAATCCGTCTCGGAAGAGAGTAACGTATGAGGTGCGTCCGGTAAGTAACGGACGTGAAACCCGTTCTGGCAGAGGAAAATTTACGCTTTGTGCCGATGCGCCGTGCGGTTATCTGAATATACCTTTGCAGCGGCCTCAGGAGCAGGTGATGCCTGACGGAGAGACTTGTACTTACACGGCCAATGATGCTTCCGTCGGTGATCTTGACGGAGACGGAGAATTGGAAATCATCCTGAAATGGGAACCTTCCAATGCCAAGGATAATTCGCACGGCGGTTTTACGGGAACGGTTTTTTTCGATGCCTACAAGTTGGACGGAACGCGTATGTGGCGTATAGACATGGGACGTAACATCCGTGCGGGCGCGCACTACACGCAATTTATGGTCTATGACCTGGACGGCGACGGGCGTGCGGAACTTACGGTCAAAACAGCTGACGGTACGGTAGACGGCAAGGGGAAGGTGATCGGGGACCCTCATGCCGATTATCGGAAATATACCGGTTCTTCAGGAAAAGGCCGGCAAGGTTATGTGGCTTCGGGACCGGAATATCTGACGGTGTTTGACGGAAAGACGGGCAAGGCTTTGTATACGACGGACTATGTTCCCGCTCGCGGGCGAGTGGAGGACTGGGGCGACAGTTATGCCAACAGGAGTGAGCGCTATCTGGCTGCCGTGGCTTATCTGGACGGCCATCGTCCGAGTGTGGTGATGTGCAGGGGATATTATACCCGTACGGTGCTGGCTGCTTTTGACTGGGACGGCAGGCGACTTACGTCCCGCTGGGTGTTCGATACCGATTCTGTCCGTTGGGCGTCCTATGCAGGACAGGGTAATCATAATCTCCGTGTGGCCGATGTCGACGGTGACGGATGTGATGAGATTACTTATGGCTCATGTGCGATAGATCATGACGGGACAGGATTGTACAATACCGGTTTCGGACATGGGGATGCGCTGCATCTGACGGTTTTCGATCCTTCATCCTCTCGCATGCAGGTATGGGACTGTCATGAGAACAAGCGTGACGGCAGCGATTTTCGTGATGCGGCTACGGGAGAGGTCATTTTTCGTCTGCCCTCGGCCAAGGATGTAGGACGGTGTATGGCTGCCGATATCGACCCTACGAACTATGGTGTGGAGATGTGGTCGACAGCTTCGGGAGGGGTGCGTAATATAAAAGGAGAAGTCGTATGCGCCCGTCCTGAAAAGTTGCCGGTGAACATGGCCGTGTGGTGGGATGGTGACTTGCTTCGCGAGATGCTTGACCGCGAAGCGGTGAGCAAGTATGATTGGCTGACGCAGACGTGCAGAACTTTACAACGGTTTGAAGGATGTAGCTTTAACAACGGCACCAAGAGCAATCCTTGTCTGCAGGGAGACCTGTTGGGCGACTGGCGGGAGGAGGTCGTGGTGCGTACGCTTGACAATACATCTCTTCGGATCTACATGTCGCCGGTTCCTACTCCGTATCGTTTCCATACATTTTTGGAAGACCGTCCTTACCGCCTTAGTCTGGTGATGCAGAACGTGGCGTATAATCAACCCACACAACCCGGATTCTATTTCGGGGCGGATTTGGAGAAGAGCGGAAGGCTGTTCCGGGGCTATCAGTTCGGAAAATGAGAATATGAAAATATTACTTACTTAAAATAAAAAAACGATGAAGAAAAGATTTTATGCGGCTGTGTTGCTGGCCGGAGTGTTTTCGAGTGCCGGGGCGGTACGTTCAGGCAGCGGACCGGAAAATATACCTGCATCTGCAAGTATGGTTCAGGCTGCACAACAGGAAGAGCGGACGGTGGTCAGCCCCGACGGTGCGACTTTCCTTAAGGTAGGTCTGAAAGAAGGGAATCCTTACTATAAGGCAGGCCGGTATGCGGTAGGGAAAGACGGCCGGAAGGAGGTGGTGATGCTGGAGGAGTCGCCTTTGGGATTGCTGACGGATATCGGTGACTTCAGTCGCGGAATGGTATGGAGGAAAGAAGAGACCGGTTCGCGCGACATACGCTATGACTTGGAACGGAGCAAATTCAGCCGTGTGGAGAAGAAGGCCAATACGCTGACGATCGGTCTGGCCAACGCTGAAAATAAGGAGATGGCGGTGGAATTTGTGGTGGAAGACCATAATATCGCTTTCCGCTATTACTTACCGAAACAGAAGGAGACGGGCAGCGTGCGTGTGTTGCGGGAGGCTACCGGATTCCGTTTTCCCGCGAAAACCACAACCTTCCTCACCCCGCAAAGTGACGCCATGATTGGTTGGAAACGGACGAAACCCAGTTATGAGGAGGAATATAAAGCGGATGCACCGATGGATGAACCTTCGCAATACGGTCATGGATATACGTTTCCGGGGTTGTTTCATGTAGGAGAGGACGGCTGGGTGCTCGTGAGCGAGACGGGGGTGGACAGCCGCTATTGCGGTTCCCGTCTGGGAGATGCGCGCGACGGGCTTTACATGCTGGAGTTCCCCATGGATGAGGAGAATAACGGAAACGGTACGTCGGAGCCGGCGTTTGCCCTGCCCGGATACACCCCTTGGCGTACTGTTACCTTATCGCAAGGACTGGCGCCCGTGGTGGAGACTACCATTCCGTGGGACGTGGTAGAGCCTCGCTTCACATCGGAACACAAATATAAAATGGGACGCGGTACGTGGAGCTGGATTCTCTGGCAGGACGGCAGTATCAATTACGACGATCAGGTGCGTTACATTGACATGGCGGCTGCGATGGGATATGAGTACACGCTCGTAGACAACTGGTGGGACAATAATATCGGTCGCAAGCGGATGGAGGAGCTCGTACGGTATGCGCGCGGAAAGGGTGTGGAGCTTTTTCTGTGGTACAGTTCCAGCGGTTATTGGAATGATATAGAGCAGGGGCCTATCAATATCATGCACGATCCCATTACCCGTAAGAAAGAGATGCGCTGGTTGCGGCAACAGGGCGTAAAGGGAATCAAAGTGGACTTCTTCGGCGGGGACAAACAAGAGACAATGCGTCTCTACGAAGCAATCCTGAGTGATGCGGACGATCATGGTCTGATGGTTATCTTTCACGGTTGTACTCTGCCGCGGGGGTGGGAACGTATGTATCCGAATTATGTGGGGAGTGAGGCCGTTCTGGCTTCCGAGAACTTGATATTTGCCCAGAAGTTCTGCGACAATGAAGCGTTTAATGCCACGCTTCACCCGTTTATCCGTAACGCGGTGGGCTGCATGGAATTCGGCGGAACTTTCCTGAACAAACGGTTGAACCGCGGAAACGACGGCGGTACGTATCGTATGTCTACCGATATCTTTGAACTGGCTACGGCAGTGGCTTTCCAGAACCCCGTGCAGAATTTCGCTTTGGCTCCCAATAACCTGACGGAGCAACCGAAGTTTGAGATAGACTTCATGAAAGAGATTCCTACGGTGTGGGACGAGGTGCGCTTTCTCGACGGCTATCCCGGACGCTTTGTGGTGCTGGCGCGTCGTCATGGTGAAGATTGGTATGTGGCGGCTTTGAATGCCGGAAAGGAGACATTGCGATTGACGGTGGAACTGCCGATGCTGGCCGGTCGTGAGGTGAACCACTATTTTGATAAGTCCGACGGTGCACCGGCTATGGAAAGAACCAAAGTGGGCAGGAACGGACGGTTTAAGTTTACGCTGTTGCCCGATGGAGGCGCTGTGTTGAGTGGTAGGTAAACCTTTGCTTATACTGTTTCTCCCTTGCGGGATTACGGTTCTGTTTCGGACATCCGTGTGGCTCGCCTGCACGGATGTCCGGACGTTTTTTCATCGTGGGCGTCGTTGTGGTAAGGCGGTTTACGCAGAATGGTTTTCCGGTATCGTTGCGGTGAAAAAAATGGTGCTCATGAAAATAAAAAATGATGCTCATGAAAATAAATTTTCGTCCGCATGAAATTTTCACGTACTCTGCAGCATGATTTTGCAGGAGGATATACGAGGGAAAAACCTGCCGGGAGGTCCTGCTGTTCCGGTCCTGACGTTCCGCCCCCGAAAGCCGTTCACAAGACTTTCGGGGGCGGAACATTGTTTCAGGATAAGGACTGCGTTGTCAGATGAGTGTCATGCCGGCTTCCTTGCATTCGCGTCGCATATCTTCCGGCCAGATGCTCGATTGCGTTTCTCCTACGTGTGCTTTGTGAAGCAGCACCATGCACAGGCGGCTTTGGCCGATACCTCCGCCGATGGATTGCGGCAGGTTGCCTTCAAGCAGGCGGCGGTGGAAGTAGAGGTTTTTGCGGTCTTCCTTTCCGCTGAGTTTCAATTGCCGCATCAGAGTCTCTTCGTTCACACGTATGCCCATGGAGGAAAGCTCTATGGCACAGTTCAGGATAGGGTACCATACAAGCAAGTCTCCGTTCAGTCCCATTAGTCCTGTTTTTTTGTCCACTGTGGAGTAATCGTCATAATCGGGTGCACGAAGGTCGTGCTCCTTGCCGTCCTCCAGTTTTCCTCCGATGCCGATAATGAAAACCGCACCGTACTCGCGGCAGATGGCATTCTCACGTTCTTTGGGAGACATGTCGGGGAAGCGTCTGCGCAGTTCTTCCGCATGAATGAAATGAATGTCTTCAGGCAGAAAGGCTTTCAGTTGCGGATAAGTCTCGCAGATAAAGAATTCCGTGCGCAGAATGGCATTGTATATGCGGTGTACGGTCTTTTTCAGGTACTCCGTACTGC
Organism: uncultured Paraprevotella sp.; assembly: GCA_910586505.1. Classification (GTDB taxonomy): domain Bacteria; phylum Bacteroidota; class Bacteroidia; order Bacteroidales; family Bacteroidaceae; genus Paraprevotella. Next base: position 127,596 of record CAJUGV010000005.1, read on the forward strand.
GGTTGTTCTCGGGCATTACACGCTCCCAGTCCCACTGGTCCACGTACAGGGAGTGCAGGTTGTCCATCTCCTCGTCCGCACGTATGGCATTCATGTCGGTGATAATGCCGTAGCCCGGTTCAACCTTGTATTCCGCCAGAGTGACCCGTTTCCATTTGGCCAAAGAGTGTACCACTTCCGCCTGTGCTTCGTTCATGTCCTTAATGGGGAATGTCACGGGCCGTTCCACTCCGTTGAGGTCGTCATTCATTCCTAATCCTTTGAGAACGAATAGGGGGGCGGTAACTCGTCTGAGGCGCAGTTCGGTGGAAATGCTGCTCAGGAAGAAGTCTTTTATTTTTTTTATGGCTATCTCTGTCTGCTGTAGATCCAGTAACGAGTGATAGTTTTCCGGTTTGATTAGATGACTCATTGCTTCTTGTTGTTTGTGGTTACTTGCATAATGTTCCGCAAAGATACTATAATTTTGTTATATTGAAATAAGATGAAGTGATTTTTGTGACTATATGATATTTTTTATTCCGGGGATTATTTTGGGAAATAGTTTGGTTCGTCTTTGTTTTTTTCTTAATTTTGCATCGTTTTTAAGGCTCCGTAGCTTAGCTGTATAGAGCGTCAGATTCCGGTTCTGAAGGTCGAGGGTTAGAATCCCTCCGGGGTCACTTGGTTTTGAGAGGGTGTTCGCAAACGAACACCCTCTTCTGCTATTAAGGAAATGTAGGGATGTTTCGTCGCCTTGTCTGTGTATGATTCTTTCGGGGATGATTGTTTTCAGGCTGTTTGGCAGGAGCTTGGACAAAAGTGATCTCATTTTCCGGTATCGTCCGGAGACAGAAGGAGGTACGGCGGAAATAATTGTAAATCAAAATTATTACCTTGTTTTTCTTTGTTTCGCATATTTATGCTACCTTTGTGTATCTTATGTTTATAAAACGGATGTACTATGAATCATTTGGTGGCTCCTTCTCTTTTATCCGCTGATTTCGGTAATCTGAAGTCGGATATGGAAATGATCAATCGTAGTGAGTGCGACTGGTTGCACATTGACATCATGGATGGGGTGTTTGTTCCGAATATATCTTTCGGATTTCCGGTTCTGAAATATGTGGCTCAATTGTGTAAGAAACCTTTGGACGTGCATCTGATGATTGTGCAGCCGGAGAAATTCCTGAACGAGGTGAAAGCCTTGGGGGCTTATTCTATGAATGTCCATATGGAGGCTTGTCCCCATTTGCATCGTGTCGTACAGCAGATAAAAGAAGCCGGAATGAAAGCCGGTGTGACACTGAATCCGGCTACTCCGGTTTCTTCCTTGGCGGATATCATAGAGGATCTGGACATTGTCATGTTGATGGCTGTCAATCCGGGGTTCGGCGGACAGACGTTCATCACGCATACGCTTGATAAGGTAAGAGAATTGCGCAGCCTGATCGACGGTCGTGGCGCAAAGGCCTTGATAGAGGTGGACGGCGGAGTCAACCGGGATACGGGGCGGCGGCTGATTGAAGCCGGGGCGGATGTGCTGGTGGCAGGTAGCGCTGTGTTTCACGCTGCCGATGCCGTAGAAGAGATTCATATCCTGAAAAACCTGTAGACACTGTACGGGGAAAAATCAGAAATCTGGTGGAGGTATCCGTTTCTTAGACTGGTAATCCCGCTTCTTCCCGGTTTTGGGCTGGGACGTCTGCTCGGGCAACATGTGACAGATGTCCGGCAAGTTGAGATTTTGCTGGCTGTCGGTGTGTGCGTTACAGGAGGTTTTTGCCTGTATGCGGGAAGATGTTCGTTACGGAGGCATGATTTATTTGATGGTCGGAATAGAGGACTTGCTTTCGGCTTCTTAGTGTATCTTTTCTTTTTCTTTTTGGGGGTATGGCGTTCCTTTTCAGCCTGGACATCGGTGCAGATGGCATGGGGAGATATGGAACAGGCTTATCGTGCCGTGTTGTGTCATACACCTAAGCTTTCTCGAATACACTGCATGTGGATGCAATTCCGGTGGACGGGGTACGTCCTGTTGCAAGGAATATATGTAAATTACGGTTGACTTTTCCGCGGGATTTCCAGACGGAAGCTTTGCGGCCTGGTGATGAACTGGTTTTTAGAGGATATGTCCGTAAGCCGAAGAATAGGGGAAATCCGGAAGAGTTTGATTATGCGGAATATTTATCGGTGAAAGGTGTTTCGGGATTGGTTTATATCGGATCGGGACAATGGAGATTGTGTAAGAAGTATGATGGCTGGAACCGGAATTTGTCTTTGTGGGATAATTTACGAATCAAGGCTTTGCGGTGGAGAGACGGTTTGTCCGGGTTATATCGTGATGCCGGATTGCAGGGGCAGGTTTTAGCTTTGTATGCAGCATTGACATTAGGGGATAAGTCGGGACTGACTGAGGATTTGAGAGAGGTTTATTCAGGAGTCGGTGTAAGTCATATATTGGCGTTGTCCGGTATGCATCTCGGATTTTTGGTAGCCGTATTTAATTTATTCTTATTGAGGTATATTAAAGGACGCCGTGTGAGGAGATTGGCGGTCGTTCTTGCCGTGGCGCTGGTGTGGGGATATGCTTTTCTTACCGGGCTTTCTCCCTCGCTGGTGCGGGCTGCCGCTATGTATTCTCTTATGTTGTGCGGTTCTCTGCTGGGGCGTTCCGGATTTTCGGTCAATTCGTTGGCTGTAAGTGCGGCACTGATGCTCTGCTTTAGTCCGGCCTGGCTTTATGATGTGGGTTTTCAATTGTCTTTTTTGTCGATGTGGGGTATTCTTATAATATGTCCGCGTTTTGTGGAAAGGCCGTTGATGCGTAGCCGCTATGTGGGATGGGTGTTCCAGAGTCTAATGGTGTCGTTTGCGGCACAGATGTTCACCGTACCTTTGGTCGCGTACTGTTTCGGTACGTTTTCGTTATATTCGGCTTTAGCTACTTTGGTGATTACTCCCGTCACGGCTTTGTTGATTTATGCCATGCCGCTGTTGTTTTTAGCTTATTTTTGGGGACGGGGATCGTATTTCCTGTCTGATTGTATCCGTGAATTGGTCGTGTGGCAGAACGGTTATCTGCGCATGATGATGAAGTGGCCCGGTGCGGTGATGCGGGTCGACTGGTCGTTATGGTGGACCGTACTATGCTATGTGGCGTTGTTTTTCTGTACATTGGGTCCGTTCCGACGTTATGAGACACGGGTGAAGGCCGGTTTTATATGGGCTATATTGCTGATGTGTGCTTTTGTGGCAAATCGACGATTTGTAGCAGTCCGTCCGGAAATTATTTTTTATAATAATCCTTCATCTCCGGCCGTACATGTGGTTTATTCTTCTTCTCGTTCTTATTTGTTCCCGACTCGGACGGACAGTGTGTATGAACGGATGTCGTACATAGCCTCTTCTTTTTGGATAAAGAAACTCTCAGAAAAGCCGAGGGTGATAACAGATGATTTTAAAGATGATTATATATCGTCCGTGTCCGGGCTGGTTGGAGGCAGAGGCGGAGTCTCTTTCCTGACTATAGCTGACAACCGTTGGAGTAGAGTGAGAAGCAAGAAACGGGCTGAAGTGGATTTTCTTTATGTCTGCCGTGGCTATCAAGGAAGCTTGAGTGAGCTTTCACGCCTGTTTTGTCCCCGTTGTGTGGTTTTGGATGCGTCCTTATGGCGGGGTGCTAGGAGGCGTTATATCAGAGAATGCGTATCGCTGGGCTGGAGTTTCTATGATATGGAAGCTAAAGGAGCGTTAAAAGTTGCTTTAAATTGAGTAGCTGCAGACTTTTTATACTATATTTGTAAGTTAATAAACCGTAATACGATTTTGATATGCTGGATAAACTCTTGTCCGAAGATAACGTACGGCATTTGTGTGCGTTGCTGGATAAGGCGCAAAATATAATTGTAACTTGTCATGTGTCTCCCGACGGCGATGCAATGGGATCTGTTCTTGCTTTCTCTCATTTTTTAGGGCGGAAAGGAAAAAATGCCATTCCCGTTGTGCCTAATATATTTCCTGATTTTCTTAAATGGATGCCGGGTGTAGAGCGCGTGGCTGTCTACGAAAAAAACGAAGGAGAGGTCGCCCCTTTGGTGCTGGCTGCCGATTTGGTTGTTTGTCTTGACTTCAATACACCGGAACGTTTGCTGGGATTGCAGAAACCCGTAGAGGAATCGCGTGCCCCCAGGATAATGATAGACCATCATCTTGATCCTGCTGACTTCTGCGAATGGTCGGTATCCCGCAGCGATATGAGTTCTACTTGTGAACTGCTTTTCCGCATTATGGATCAATTGGGAGAGACGGAAGATATGACAATGGAAGAGGCTGCATGCATCTATACCGGAATGATGACGGATACGGGCGGTTTCTCATATAATTCCAACCGTAGCGATATCTATTATATTATCGGGCAACTGCTCACGAAAGGTATTGATAAAGATAAAATTTATCGGAATGTCTTCTTTAATTATTCGGCAGAGCGTTTCCGTCTGATGGGCTATATGTTGTATGTCAAATTGGAAACTTTTCCGGAATATCATGCATCGCTGATGACGCTGACCCGTGAGGAGCAGAAGCGTTTTTCCCATAAGAAAGGGGATACGGAAGGGTTTGTGAACATTCCGTTGCAGATAAACAAATCAAGGCTGTCTATATTTTTGCGCGAAGACACCGAACGGCGTGTAATCAGGGTGTCGCTCCGCTCTGTGGATGACTTCCCATGCAATAAGATGGCGGCGGAGTTCTTTAACGGCGGAGGTCATTTGAACGCTTCGGGCGGTGAGCTTCCTTGTCCGATGGATAGGGCTGTGGAAGTGGTCCGTGCGGCGTTGAAAAAATATGCGCCTTTGCTTGCCGTCAAATAAGGGGGCGGGAAAGCGTGAGATTTGTTTGGCCGGTTTTTGGGAAAAGGCCGTGATTACAGAGAAAATCCGGTTGGAAAAAATGTGTAACTAAACAACAGTAATAAAATGCAAAAGAGAAAGATAATTTATATTTTGTCGGCTTTGCTGTGCGTAGGACTGATGTGGCAAGGGTGCGATGACGGTGAAACCTATGCCGAGCAGAGAGAAAAGGAACGTGACGCCATTTCTGCATTTTTGAATCGTGATGTCGTCATTCGTTCCGGTGACGGTGAAGAACTGATTCATGTGGGGAAGATCAATACGATTCCCGAAGATGTGTTCCATGCACAGGACAGTACTACGAATTTGGAGAGAAACGAATATGTGGTATTTGAAAATTCCGGAGTGTACATGCAGATTGTGCGTAAGGGAGCGGGAGAGAAAATGCGTAATGGTCAGCAGAAACGTATTATCTGCCGTTATACGGAATTCAATATTCTGAGAGATTCTATACAGACGACCAATAATTCGACCTATTGGCAGACGAATCCCGACATCATGGATGTGACGGATACCTATGGAACCTTTACCGCTTCCTTTAATACATCCGTAAACGGAGGAGGGGCTATGTATCAGTTTTATGGCTCAAAAGCAGTGCCGGCCGGCTGGTTGATTCCGCTAACCTATATTAATGTAGGGCGTCAGATGTCCGCAGATGACGAAATAGCCAAAGTGCGCCTCATTGTGCCGCATTCGCAAGGGCACAGCGACGCTTCGTCCAATGTGTATCCGTGCTTTTATGAAATTACTTATCAGGAGATGAGAAACTAATCTTCTACGTAGAGCAAGTCACTCATAATGCCGTCGGACAGGAATATTCCGCGATGGGTAAGTTTGAGCAGGTCTTCGGAGATCTGCTCTTTTTTTGAGCAAATTTCTAGCAGGCCTTGTCGAATGTGGGGAGAGGCGGCTTGCAGACAGTAGTCTGCCAGCATGGTTCCGAAGTTCTTTCTTAACGCCGTCAGGTTTAGTCCGTCGGATGTACGCAAGGAAGTGATGACGAGGTCATTGTATTTTTCAAAAATGCTCAGTTCTTCTTTTTCTATCCATGATGCGTTTGTGAAATCCCGGGGAGAACGGCATGCTCCAGTCTTGTCTATATATGTATTCAAGTCGCTGATGTTCCATTGGCGGCTGTTGCCGTCGTAGGAATGTGCGGAAGGGCCGCATCCCAGGTAAGGAATGCCCTTCCAATAGGAGGAATTGTGGCGCGAGCGGAAGCCGGGCCGGGCAAAGTTTGAAATTTCGTAATGTTCAAAATTTCCGGTGGTGAGTTTCCGTATCAGGAGCTCGAACATGGCCAGACTCAGTTCGTCGGGTGCTTCTTTCACCTGACGGAGTTGTCGCATCTTCCATAGCGGAGTGTTTTGTTCGTAGATAAGGGCATAGGCGGAAAGGTGTTGGATTTGAAGTCTCAAAGCCGTATCCAAATCCTTTTCCCAGTCGGGAAGGGTCTGTTCCGGCAGGCCGTAAATCAAGTCGATGCTGATATTGTCCAAGCCTGCATCCTGACAATTATGTACGGCACGAATGGCCTGATCACCGTTGTGCCGGCGATGGAGCAAACGCAGCTTGTTGTCATCGAATGTTTGTACGCCTATGCTCAGACGATTGACGGGCAGGCTGTTTAGTATTCTGATTTTTTCAAGGGAAAGATCATCCGGATTGGCTTCTATGGTTACTTCCGCCCGATCGTCCACCTCGTAGCATGCATATATCGCGTCGAATATCCGTCTAAGCAGGGTTGGAGGGAGTGTGGAAGGCGTCCCGCCTCCCAGATAGATGGTTTCTATTGTGGGGATGCGTCCGTCTGTTTTCAGGTAGTCCGCTCGCAGGCGCAGTTCGTTGATGAGTGCTGCCGTATAATCTTCTGCCTTGCTGCCGTGTGTGGTGGAGTAGAAATCGCAGTAGATGCAGCGGCTTGCGCAGAAAGGAATGTGGATGTATATTCCGGCCATATATAATAAGGTATAGTACGATAATGCAAAGGTACTGAAAAAAATGACCCGCACCGTGTATGTTTTAAAACATAATGAACTATCCGCCTGATTCGTTGGCCGGAACCGATTTTATTACTAAATTTCGTGCTGTTTAATTGTTACCTTTAAATGTTACACGATGAAAGTATATCAAACAAATGAGATTAAGAACATAGCCCTTTTGGGGAATGACGGTTCCGGAAAGACGACTCTTACAGAAGCCTTGCTTTATGAGAGCGGTCTGATTAAGCGTCGTGGAAGGATTACGGCGAAGAATACGGTGAGTGACTATTTCCCCGTGGAGCAGGAATACGGCTATTCGGTATTCTCCACGGTTTATCATGTGGAATGGAATAATAAGAAACTGAACATTATAGATTGTCCTGGGTCGGACGATTTCGTGGGAGCGGCCATGACGGCGCTGAATGTTACCGATACGGCGGTGCTGTTGCTGAACGGGCAGTACGGAGCCGAGGTTGGTACGCAGAACCATTTCCGTTATACGGAAAAACTGGGCAAGCCTGTGATCTTCCTTGTCAATCAGCTGGATGATGAAAAATGCGACTATGACGGTATTCTGGAACAGTTGACGTCCATTTACGGTAATAAGGTCGTGCCGGTGCAATATCCCGTCAAGACGGGGCCGGACTTTAATGCGCTGATCGACGTGTTGCTGATGAAGCGATACTCATGGGGGCCGGACGGCGGCGAGCCTACGATAGAAGATATCCCTGAGGACCAGAAGGAAAAGGCCATGGAGATGCACAAGGCGTTGGTTGAGGCTGCGGCTGAGAACGACGAGACGCTTATGGAAAAGTTCTTTGAGAGCGAAACGCTGACGGAGGACGAAATGCGCGAGGGCATACGCAAGGGATTGGCTGCCCGTGGTATGTTCCCCGTATTCTGCGTGTGTGCAGGAAAGGACATGGGCGTGCGCCGTCTGATGGAGTTCCTCGGCAATGTGGTGCCTTTTGTCAGCGAGATGCCGAAGGTGCATAATACAAGAGGAATGGAGGTGGTGCCCGATGCCTGCGGTCCGACATCGCTTTACTTTTTCAAGACCGGAGTGGAACCGCATATAGGTGAAGTTCAGTATTTCAAGGTGATGAGCGGAAAGGTGCATGAAGGTGATGATTTGAACAATGCCGACCGTGGTTCGAAAGAGCGTATGTCGCAGTTGTTCGTGTGTGCCGGTGCCAACCGTATCAAGGTGGAAGAACTGGTAGCGGGCGACATCGGCTGTGCGGTGAAACTGAAAGATGTGAAGACCGGTAATACCCTGAATGACAGAAACTGTGAGCATCGTTTCAATTTCATCAAATACCCTCATCCTAAGTACACGCGTGCGGTGAAAGCCGTGAATGAAGCCGAGACCGAGAAAATGATGAACGCCCTGAACCGCATGCGCGAGGAAGATCCCACGTGGATGGTGGAGCAGAGTAAGGAACTGCGCCAGATTCTTGTACACGGACAGGGAGAGTTTCACTTGCGCACGTTGAAGTGGCGTATGGAGAACAATGAGAAGATCGCCATTAAGTTTGAAGAGCCCCGTATACCTTACCGTGAGACCATCACGAAAGCGGCGCGTGCCGACTACCGTCATAAAAAACAGTCGGGAGGAGCAGGACAATTCGGAGAAGTGCATTTGATAGTGGAGCCTTACTATGAGGGAATGCCCGAACCGGAGGTGTACCGTTTCAATGGACAGGAATTCCGCATCAATGCGCGAAGCAAAGAAGAGGTGGCGCTGGAGTGGGGCGGCAAACTCGTGTTTGTAAACTCCGTGGTGGGAGGAGCCATCGACGCACGTTTCATGCCGGCCATCCTGAAAGGCGTGATGCAGCGTATGGAGCAGGGACCGCTGACGGGAAGCTATGCCCGTGATGTGCGCGTCATCGTCTACGACGGAAAGATGCATCCGGTGGATTCCAATGAGATCTCGTTCATGCTGGCCGGGCGTAATGCGTTCAGTATGGCGTTTAAAGATGCCGGTCCGAAGATTCTGGAGCCTATTTACGATGTGGAGGTGTTCGTGCCCAGTGACAAGATGGGTGATGTGATGAGCGATTTGCAGGGGCGTCGCGGTATGATTATGGGTATGACCAGTGAGAACGGCTATGAGAAGCTTGTGGCCAAAGTTCCTTTGAAGGAAATGTCCAACTACTGTACCTCTTTAAGTTCCATCACCGGAGGACGCGCATCTTTCATCATGTCGTTTGCCAGCTATGAGCTTGTTCCGTCTGATGTACAGGATAAGCTGATTAAGGATTTTGAGGCTAAGCAAGATAAGGAAGATTAAGAAAACGCTCTATATCAGGTATCCCGCCTTTGTCTGTCTGAAGAACAGTAAGCAGACAAAAGGCGGGATGCTTTTTATGTCCGGGAAGTAAACGGAATTGGGGGAGGTTTGAGGCGTCTTCTCTTCCCGTGTGCGGAAGCTGGATCTGGTCCGGTTTGTTAGGGCTGTTTTTTCGTGCTCTTCATTTTTTAATTTCGTGCTCTTCATTTTTATTTTTACTGCGCATCAAAATTTGTAATATTCCGCCCGGCGTTTTTCCGGAGTCTATTCTGCTGTAACTATATGACTGTACGGAGTGGAGACTGCAGCATGACGGAGACGGATGAAGTGCACTGTGGCGGTATTCCGAGAACAGGTGTTGCTTGTTTTTAATATTATTCAGCGCGCTGTGCTTTTATAAAGCATTTCTTTTTGCTTTATGGTTAATAACGTTAAAAACGGGAAAGGAATAGGGCCTTTTATGCCCGATGCCCGTTTCTGATATGTATATTTGCTGTCATGAAAAAGTCTACAATCTGGATAGTTAGTTTGATTATCGGAGTTTCCTTTTTAGGACTTCTGTTATTGCAGATGCGCTACATCGAGCGGATGGTCAAGATGCGGAAGGAACAACTGGACGAATCGGTTATCCGCAGCTTAAACCAGGTGTCCCGCAATCTGGAGCAGAATGAGACATTTCGTTACCTGGAGAGTTTTATGCGAGAAGAAATGAATCGCGAGAAAGATACCTTGTCTGTCTTCTATATGGAGCGTTTGCCGGACGTGTCCGGAGCGGATAAGGATAAAAGCGGAACGGCCGTACACGGAAAAGAAAAAATACATTCCGATTTCGGATTGCATACGATCGTGAAGCACCCTTCCGCCATGCCTAAGGTGCTGCGTATCGAGCGTAACAACTCCATTGATGAAGCTACAAAGTCCTTTCAGGAATACGTAAAGAATGCCTACGTGTACCATAAGGGGCTGCTTGACGAGGTTATCTACACCATATTATATAAGGCGAGCGAGAAACCGCTGGAAGAGCGGATTAATTTCAGGTTGCTGGATCAGGATATCCGCAATGCACTTGAGAACAACGGCATCAGTATGCCTTATCATTTCACGGTGGCTACGGGTGACGGGCGCGAAGTATATCGTTGTCCGGACTTTGAGGAGAAAGGAAAGGACTACTCCTATTCCCAGGTGCTTTTCCGTAATGATCCGGCCGGAAAGATAGGCGTGGTACGCATCCATTTCCCCGATATGGATTCCTATCTGCTGGAAACGGCACGTATGATGATACCGGCGCTGGCTTTCACCATTATCCTCTTTGTCACGTTCGTCTTTACCATATACGTAATATTCCGTCAGAAGAAAGTAACGGAGATGAAGAACGACTTCATCAACAATATGACGCATGAGTTCAAGACACCTATATCTTCTATCTCACTGGCAGCCCAGATGTTGAGCGACCAGTCGGTGAAGAAGAGTGAGGCTATGTATGAAAATCTGTCGCGGGTTATTAACGATGAGACCAAGCGGCTTCGTTTCCAGGTGGAGAAGGTGTTGCAGATGTCATTGTACGACCGTGATAATATTGCTTTCAAACAGAAAGATTTGGACGCACATCAGTTGTTGGCGGGAGTGATCAAGACATTTACGCTGAAGGTGTCGCAGAACGGAGGTACTATTTCTTCCGACTTTAAAGCGGTGCATGCCGGAATATATGTGGATGAGATGCATTTCACGAATGTGATCTTCAACCTGATGGACAATGCTGTAAAATACAAGCGCGACGACGTGGACCTTCATCTGACGCTCCGCACATGGAATACGGGCGACAGCAAGATAAACATCTCGATAGAGGATAACGGAATAGGTATACAGAAAGACGATCTGAAGAGAATCTTCGATAAGTTCTACCGTGTGCATACCGGCAACAAACACGACGTAAAAGGCTTCGGACTCGGATTGGCTTACGTCAAGAAGATAGTGCGTCTTCAGAATGGTGTGATACATGCGGAGAGCGACTATGGACATGGAACAAGATTTATAATTACATTACCCACTATTAAAAAATAATAACTATGGAAGAAAAATTGCGAATTCTATTGTGCGAAGACGACGAGAGTCTGGGCATGTTGTTGAGAGAGTATTTACAGGCAAAAGGATATGAGGCGGAACTCTTTCCGGATGGTGATGCCGGTTACAAGGCATTCCTCAAGAACCGCTATGAGATGTGTGTGCTTGACGTGATGATGCCGAAGAAAGACGGATTTCAGCTGGCGCAGGAAATACGTCAGGTGAATGCCGAGATCCCTATCATATTCCTGACGGCGAAAAACCTGAAAGAAGATATATTCGACGGTTTTAAGATCGGAGCGGATGATTACATCACCAAACCGTTCTCTATGGAGGAACTGGTGTTCCGTATGGAAGCTATATTACGTCGCGTGAGAGGAAAGAAGGTGAAAGAGACCAATATGTACAAGTTGGGACGTTTTACATTCGATACGCAGCGACAGATTCTGGCTATCGGTGACAAGCAGACTAAGTTGACAACCAAGGAAAGCGAACTGCTTTCGTTGCTTTGTGCACACGCAAATGATGTATTGCAGCGTGAGTTGGCTTTGAAGACGATATGGATAGATGATAATTATTTCAATGCACGCAGTATGGACGTTTATATTACGAAACTGCGTAAACACCTGAAAGACGATCCTTCCATAGAGATTAATAACGTACATGGAAAAGGATATCGCCTGATCGTTCCCGTAGAAGAGGATTGAGAATGTCGAGATCACAAAAAAATCCCCGGAGTTCCGTTACGGATCTCCGGGGATTTTTTTATATCTCTTAATCTTGTATTTTTTTGTTCATAACGATATGTACGATGATGCCGGCTACGATGGCCAGCAAGGCCGTACCGTTGAGCCAGTTATAGTCAAGCCAATTGCATACGTAACTCAGTACCAGTACTACGGTTCCCAAAACGATTAAGAAAATACCCAGATTCTTAGAAAAATTATTCATTGTATAGTTCTTTTTATGTTTTTCTCCATTTACCCTACAAATTAAAGCATAATTATTTAAACACAGAAACTTTTCAAGGAAAAAAAGCAGAGTACGTTCCTAATCCTTTGTGTTCAGGAAAATCTTTCTCAGTACCTCTTGACTTACACTCATTTCCTCTACGGTAAGGCCACGCAAGGCTTCTTTTAAAGTTTTATTGGCGATAAATCTTGATTTTTCTTCCAGATCGCGTCCTGTTTTTGTAAGATGAATCAGGTTGATTCTACGGTCTGTTTTACCGGAGATTCTTACCACAAGATTAAGGCTTTCCATGTTGTCAATCAGGCGTGTCATGCTTGGCTTGTCTTTAAAAGTGGCGTTGCACAATTCTTGTTGTGTGACTCCGTCTTTTTCCCATAGATATAATAATACCGTCCATTGCTCTGGGGTTATGTCCACATTGTAGTGCCGGAAATTGCGGTAAAGTTTGCGGTTGATGGCTGCCGACACCTTGCCGTTCAGGATTGCGAAAATCAGCCTTATATCGAAATTGAATTGTTCACTCATGTCTTTCGGATTGTTCGACTATACAAAGGTATGATATTTCTTAGAGACTGTAGTTGTGCAGGCTTCTTAAATTTCTTTAAAGCGTCAACTTCTGTGTCTACTATTTTTGAATATATGGCAAATAATGCGCAATTAAAGTGCGTAAAACTTGCAGGATATGGTATAAAAGAGTAATTTTGCACCGCGTTTTAGCAAATTTATTACTAATTAATTATTTACGTATTATGAATCAATACGAAACCGTTTTCATTTTAACTCCCGTTTTGTCTGATGATCAGATGAAGGAAGCGGTCAGCAAGTTCAGAGGAATTCTCACCAGCAACGGTGCGGAAATTCTTAATGAGGAGAACTGGGGCCTGAAGAAACTGGCTTACGCCATTGAGAAGAAGTCTACAGGATTTTACATCCTGATGGAATTTAAGGCACAGCCGGAAGTGATTAAGAATTTGGAAATCAATTTCCGTCGTGATGAAAAAGTACTTCGCTATTTGACTATTAAGATGGAGAAGTATGCAGCAGAATATGCTGAGAAGAGAAGAAACAACAAAACTAAAAAGGAGGACTAAATCATGGCACAGCAATCAGAAATCAGATATTTGACTCCGCCGACCGTAGATGTGAAGAAGAAAAAGTACTGTCGTTTCAAAAAGAGCGGCATCAAGTACATTGATTATAAAGATCCTGAATTCCTGAAGAAGTTCTTGAACGAGCAGGGGAAAATTCTGCCCCGTCGTATTACCGGTACTTCTTTGAAGTATCAGCGTCGTGTGGCACAGGCTGTTAAGAGAGCTCGCCACTTGGCACTTCTTCCATTTGTAACAGACATGATGAAATAATAATAAGGAGGAGTAAGTATGGAAATTATATTGAAAGAAGATATTATAGGCTTGGGCTACAAGAATGATATTGTGGATGTAAAGCCTGGTTATGCTCGTAACTTCCTTATTCCTACCGGAAAGGCTGTGATCGCTTCGGTTTCGGCTCGTAAGATGTTGGCTGAGGATTTGAAGCAGTGTGCTCATAAGTTGGAGAAGATTAAGAATGACGCTCAGGCGTTGGCTGATAAGTTGGCTGAGGTTTCTTTGACTATTTCTACGAAAGTGAGTTCCACAGGAGCTATTTACGGTTCTGTAAACAGTTTGCAGATTGCAGATGAACTTAAAAAACTCGGCTTTGATATAGACCGTAAGATGATTCTGGTTAAGGACGTGAAAGAGGTTGGTTCTTACAAAGCTGCAGTGAAACTCCACAAAGAGGTAACTGTTGAAATACCTTTTGAGGTAATAGCAGAAGAGGCATAAGCAATTTGAAATTGTGTGTTATACTGAGAGGGGAGCATCTGAAAACAAGGATGCTCCCCTCTTTTATAGGTTTATATGTTTTTAATCAGGCTGATTAAGAGACAAAAAAAAGAGAGACTATACTCACGTATGGTCTCTTTGTCTTTTTTTAAGTTCGTATCTGAACTGAAATTATTCAGCAGCAGGAGCTTCAACAACAGCGCTATCAGCAACAACAGCTTCAGCAGCAGCGCTATCAGCAACCGTAGAGTCAACTACGATAACTTCTTCTTCAATAGCTACAGTGTCGTTTTCAACTTCAGTTTCAGCCTGAGCAGCTTTGTTACCGCAAGAAGCGAAAGAAATAGCTGCGAAAGCTACGAACATAAATGCTAACTTTTTCATTTTTTTGCTTTTTAAATCTGTAAAACAATCAATTGCTTATTAAAACACTGCAAAGGTATATACTTTTTTGATACGTTGTACATTTTGCACTCTTTTTTTTTAAGAAGAAAAACTTATACTATTCTAATTATCATATAATCAGTTGCTTGTGTATTGTTAATTTTTTGCTTTATTAGGCTTTCATTTCCATATAATTGTGTAACTTTGCGAAGTAAACATAGATTTTGCATTGTATATTATATATAAGGTGTATGACAAAAGCATCTGTTTTTGAAGGTAAGAAAGCCGTTTACTTCACGTTGGGTTGTAAGTTGAATTTTGCAGAAACGTCTACAGTCGGGCGTTTGTTGAAACAAGTGGGAGTGCATACGGTGAAGAAAGGCGAGCAGGCTGATATTTGTATAGTGAATACATGTTCGGTGACAGAAGTTGCGGATCATAAATGTCGGCAAGCCATACATAAGTTAGTGAAACAGCATCCACGGGCTTTTGTAGTTGTTACGGGATGTTATGCTCAACTTAAGCCCGAACAGGTAGCTGCTATTGAAGGGGTAGACCTGGTTTTAGGAGCGGAACAGAAGGGACAGATATTGCATTATCTTGAAGAGCGTCTGCTTTTATTTCCGGAAGGTCGTGAAGCTGGTGATGCCGGGCACGAGTCGCATGCTGTGCCGACTAAGGATATCCGGACTTTTGTGCCTTCTTGTTCATGTGGTGACCGTACGCGTTATTTTCTGAAAGTGCAGGACGGATGCGATTATTACTGTACGTATTGTACGATTCCTTATGCGCGCGGGAGAAGTCGTAACGGAAGCATTGCCTCCTTGGTGGCACAGGCTGAAAAAGCTGCGTTTGAGGGAGGGCGAGAGATTGTGCTGACCGGAGTGAATATCGGTGATTTCGGCAAGACTACCGGAGAGAGTTTCTTGGACTTGATTAAGGCGTTGGATCGGGTGGAAGGCATTGCACGGTACCGCATATCTTCCATTGAGCCGAATTTGTTGACGGACGAAGTGTTGGAGTATTGC
Organism: uncultured Paraprevotella sp.; assembly: GCA_910586505.1. Lineage (GTDB taxonomy): Bacteria > Bacteroidota > Bacteroidia > Bacteroidales > Bacteroidaceae > Paraprevotella. Next base: position 143,034 of record CAJUGV010000005.1, read on the forward strand.
GCCGGTTCGCGTGCTTTTATGCCCCATTTCCATATACCGTTGCAAAGCGGATGCGATGAAGTGCTGAAACTTATGCACCGTCGTTATACTACCGCTTTCTTTGCCGATAAGGTAGCGCGGGTAAAAGAGTTGATGTCGGATGCTTTCATCGGTGTAGATGTCATAGTGGGAACGAGAGGAGAGACGGAGGACTTTTTCGAACAGGCTTATGATTTTATTCGTGCTTTGGATGTCAGTCAATTACATGTGTTCAGTTATTCCGAGCGTCCCGGTACTATGGCATTGAAAATATCTCATTCCGTTCCGTCGGAGGAGAAGCATCGCCGTAGTCAGCGTCTGTTGGAATTGTCCGATGCAAAATGGGATGCTTTCTATCGTAATTATATCGGTGAGGAGGCCGAGGTCTTGTTGGAAAAATCACGTACGAAAGGAGTGATGCACGGTTTTACTAATAATTACATCAGAGTGGAAGTGCCGGTGAGTGAAGATTTGGATAATCAGATAGTACGTGTACGCCTTGGGGACTTTAATCAAGACCGTTCGGCGTTATGCGCTACCTTATTATAATATATGAGAATGCTATGGATCAGGTTGCGGTTGTCATTTTGAATTGGAACGGCGAGGAGATGCTCCGCCGTTTTCTCCCTGGTGTGTTGAGATACACCAAAGGGCGTGTCTATGTGGCTGATAATGCTTCTTCCGATGGTTCCGTAGCGATGCTTTCAAGAGAATTTCCGACAGTAGATATCATTCTGCTTGACCGGAACTATGGGTTTGCCGATGGATATAATCGTGCATTGGAGCAGATCGAAGCGGAGTACTATGTACTGCTGAACTCTGATGTAGAGGTGAAGGATGACTGGCTGGTCCCGATGATTCGATATATGGAGATGCATCCGGATGTAGCGGCCTGTCAGCCGAAGATACGGAGTTGGCATGTACCGGAGCGGTTTGAATATGCGGGAGCTGCAGGAGGATATGTAGATGCGTTGGGCTATCCCTATTGCAGAGGGCGTATTTTTGATACGGTAGAAACGGATGGCGGCCAGTATGACGCCGTGGTGCCTGTTTTTTGGGCTACCGGAGCTGCTTTGATGGTTCGCAGTAAAGTCTATCACGAGAATGGCGGACTGGACGGCCGTTTTTTTGCTCATATGGAAGAAATAGACTTCTGTTGGCGGTTGCGAAGCCGCGGATATGGCATAGTCTGTATACCGGAGGCGGTTGTTTTCCATGTAGGAGGCGGAACATTACCCAAGGAAAATCCCCGCAAGACCTATCTGAATTTTCGCAATAACCTTTATATGCTCTATAAGAATCTGCCGGAAGCACGGTTAAAGCCGGTTATGCGCCGCCGCTTTTGGCTGGATAGACTGGCTGCATTCCAATTTTTTCTCAAGGGAGAATGGAGATCGAGCCAGGCTATATTCCGTGCTTGGGCGGATTTCAGGAAACATAAGGAACTCTTTTCTCCTGATCGTCGGGAGAATCTGAAGCGCATGGTAGTGGATCCGATACCGGAGCAAGCACGTTTCAGCATCTTATGGAGTTTCTATGCAAAGCGTCGTAAAAAATATTCTGAGCTTTCCGATTAAAATCCGATTATTTTTGCTTTTTTTAGTAAAAAGCTTTGTGCTTCCTTGGTTTCTTCGTATATTTGTATGCGGATTTAACGAATAATAAGTTTTGAGACGAGTAATATTGACATTATTAGGTCTGACTATGGTTTTCTCTTCTTGTCAATGGGTTCCCGAGTCATGGTGGATGAGCGGGGATGCGAATGAGGGAGAGAAGATTTTCCGTTATGACCGTCTGGTGGACGAATTCGTTTCTTTAAATAGTTTTACTTCCCTTCAACGTATGAATACAGAGTATCCTGCGTCTACGCGGTTACTCATAGAAGAGGTACTGGCCATCGGAACGGTGCAGGAACCCCGTGTTGAGCAACGGTTGCGTGAGTATTTTCTGGATTCTACCATGCAGGTCGTGTTGGAAGATGTTCATCATGAATATCGCGATTTGCGGGCAGAGGAAACGGAAATCTTTTCGGTATTCCGGCAGTTGAAAGAGGAGGATCCGGCTTTCAGAATACCTTTCGTTTATTCTCAGATCTCCGGGCTGAACCAGAGTATATTGGTGGGAGACAGTTTGTTGGGTATCAGTCTTGATAAATATATGGGTAAGGACTATTCCCTTTATCAGCGATATTATCATGATTATCAGCGTGAGGTGATGGAGCGGAGCCGGCTTGTTCCCGATGCTTTATTCTATTATTTGTCTCATGAGTATCCGTTGCCGAAGGGCGAGGTACACACGTTGTTGGATTATATCGCCCGATTCGGTAAGTTGCATTGGATCATAGCCCGGTTACGGAATGTATCGCTGGAGCATGAGGTCGGATTTGACGCACACCGTGTACAATGGTTTCGTGAACACGAAGCCGCAGTATGGGAGTGGCTGAACGCTCAGGGGGCACTGACTTCGGCTGATATGACGATGATCCGTTTGTTTATTTTCCCCCGTGATACGATACCCTGTATAGGGGAAGATTGTCCTGACAGAATCGGTTTGTGGTTGGGGATGCAGATTATGGAACATTATATGAAGCGGCATCCCGAGACCACTATCGGTGAATTGCTCCGTGAGAACGATTATGAGAAGATACTCCGTGAGTCGGGGTATCGGCAGACTGCAAACTGAGAATGATGGAACCAGCACTTTATTTAATCCCCGTGACACTGGGAGATACTCCCTTGTCGCAGGTTTTGCCCGATTACAATACGGACATTATTCGTAACATCAAGTTCTTTATAGTAGAAGACCTGCGGTCGGCCCGTCGTTTTCTGAAAAAAGTGGACCGTGAAATAGACATTGACACCCTGACATTCTTTGCTATGGGAAAGCATGCTTCGTCCGATGCGTTTGCTTCCTATCTCCGTCCTTTGGAACAGGGGATGTCTGTGGGAGTGATTTCCGAAGCCGGTTGTCCTGCTGTGGCTGATCCCGGAGCCGATGTGGTGGCTATAGCCCAGCGTAAGGGCTTGCGGGTGGTTCCGTTGGTGGGGCCCTCATCCATGATTCTGGCTGTGATGGCCTCCGGTTTTAACGGGCAGAGTTTTGCTTTCAACGGCTATTTGCCTATAGATCCGTCTGAGCGTACAAAACGCATCAAGATGCTTGAGCAGCGGGTCTATGCGGAACATCAGACCCAGCTTTTCATAGAAACTCCCTATCGCAATGCTAAAATGTTTGATGAGATTATCCGTACCTGTCGTCCTCAGACCCGTTTGTGTGTGGCGGCCGGCATCACCTGTAAGGAGGAGTATATCAGAACCCGTACGGTACAGGAATGGAGAAAGCATTCCTTGCCGGATTTGTCCAAAGTACCGGCTATATTTTTGATCTATAAATAAGCCTGTGTGTGCCAGTGTCCGTTTCCGGATGTTGACGGGCAAAAACGTATCAGGAAATAGGATCTGTTCTCCGGTGTCGGTCTGTGCGAAAAGACTTCGTACGGGTGAAGATTTTATTTTTGTATATATGATTGGAAATCAATCAAAAGCAAAGGGAATGGATCGGTGCGGCATCGTGTCGGAAAATGATGAGCACGAAAATAAAAAATGATGCGGAAGAAAATATTTTTTCTTCCGCATCATTTTTTATTGTGTTCCGCAGAAACGATTCCTTACTTCAGGTTTTCGATAAAAAAGCGGGTGATGCTTGTGTACAGGTGATGCCGTGTGTTGCCGCCTGCGATACCGTGATTACGGTTGTTGTAGGGGAGCATCATGAACGGCTTGTCGGCCTGTACCAAGGCTTCGGCATATTCCATGGAATTGCGGAAGTGGACGTTGTCGTCCGCCGTGCCGTGACAGATCAGGAGACTTCCGTGCAACTTGTCGGCCTGCGTGATGGGACAGCGGTCATATCCTGCGGCGTTCTCCTGTGGCGTGCGCATGAAACGTTCGGTATACACCGTGTCGTAGTAGCGCCAGCACGTCGGGGGGGCCACAGCCACCCCGGCAGCGAAGACCGGACGTCCTTCGCTCATGCTCATCAGTGTGTTGAATCCTCCGTAGCTCCATCCCCAGATGCCGATGCGTTTGGCGTCTATATAGGGCAGGCCTCCCAGATAAAGGGCGGTTTCCACCTGGTCTTTGGCTTCGAGCAGTCCGAGATTCAGATAGGTGCATTTCTCAAATTCGGCTCCTCTTCCGCCGGTGCCCCGTCCGTCCACGCATACACAGATGAATCCCTGTTGTGTAAGATACTGTTCGTAGAGCGTGCCGCCCATGCTGCCCGCTCCCCAAGAGTCGATGACCTGTTGCGAACCGGGGCCGCTGTATTGGAACATCACCACGGGATACTTCTTGGAAGGACTGAAGTCGGCCGGCTTCACCATATAGCCGTTCAGCTCTATGCCTTCTCCGGTGGTGAAGCGGAAAAACTCGCGCGGTGCGTCGGCCTGTCCGGCAAGCCGGGCCGAAAGTTCTTTGTTATCCTCAAGCACTTTCAGCGTCTTCCCGTTGCGGTTGCAGAGCGAAGTGACATAGGGCGTGCTGATATTGGAATAAACGTTCATGTAGTATTTCATGTTCCGGCTGAAGATGGCGCTGTGGCATCCTTCCCGAGCCGAGAGTTTCACGGTGTGTCCCTTGCCGTCGGTGCGATAGATGGCGGTGTGTATCGGGTCGTCTGCACGGGTAGCCGAGAAGAAGAAACTGCCGTCGGTCGCGTCATAGCCGTAGAAACTGCTGACGATGAGTTTGTCGTCGGTCATTTTTTTCAGAAGCGAGCCGTTCAGGTCGTAGAGATAGAGGTGGTTGTATCCGTCACGCTCGCTGGTGAGCACAAACCGGTCGGGATAGAAACTCAGGTTGTGGAACACATTCTCGTTGATGTATTTGTTCACATTGTCGCGCAGGATTTTCTTGCATTCCGTAGAGCGGGGATTGGCCATGTACACTTCCAAGCAGTCCTGATGGCGGTTCAACGTGAAGACGGCCAGCCGCGCCGGATCGTTGGTGAAACGGATGCGCGGAATGTAGCTGTCAGCCTCGATAGGCAGCTTTATCGTGCGGATGACACGGGCCTTGATGTCGAACGTCTGTACGCTGACGGTGGAGTTGGTCGTGCCTGCCATAGGATATTTGTATTCATACCGGCCCGGATACACGGCGTATTCCTCTTTGGCCGGCCGGCTGCCCTTGTACCACGGGAAAGCAAACGTGGCCACTTTGCTTTCGTCGTAGCGGACCCATGCTATCATCGTGTTGTCGGCATTGAAGTCGAATGAGCGGTTCGTGCTGAACTCCTCTTCGTTTACCCAGTCGGGCAATCCGTTGATGATTTTGTTGAACTGTCCGTCCTGTGTCACCTGGCTCTCGCTGTTGTTGAACAGCAGTTTGACGAGAAACAGGTTGTTTTGGCGTACGAATCCCACCATATTGCCGTCCGGTGAGAACTTGGGGGCCTGTTGCGGCCCGTTGTCCGACAGGGCGACGAGTGTCCGGTTGGCAATGTCGTAAATGTAATAGACTGCCGTAAACGAATGGCGGTAAATAGGTTTCGTTTCGGTCTGGATCAGAATTTTCTTTTCATCGGGCGACATGATATAGCCGTCTATGCTTTTCAGCTTGACGTCTCTGGCTGTAGCCACATCGAACAGAACGTCTTTCCTGCTGCCGTCGCGGAAGGAGTAAGTGATGATTTGTTTGCGGTCGTCGCTCAGCCGGGAATAAGTTTCTCCGTCGTTGAGCGGGTTCACTCCATAGATGCGTCGTGCCGAATACTTCCCTGTGCAAATGTCTTTCAGGGACAATTCTCCGGCGCTGGTGAGCACGGGAGCGGCAGCCATGAGGCATCCGATAAAGAAACGTGAAATCTTTTTCATTTTATTTTTAGTGTATGATGTAAAGTCTCATCTTGAATTTAACGTCTCGCAAAGATAAGTTTTTTTTCTATCTTTGCGGGATGATAGATATTTAAAAAGTATGATTACACCTTATTTATATACAGATTACGGCGAATTCCTGCGCAGGGAGTTTCCTTTCAAAGTACAGAAGATTTCCGTCAACGCCGGATTTACGTGTCCGAACAGGGACGGGGCGAAGGGGCACGGAGGCTGTACTTACTGCAATAATCAGACTTTTAATCCCGACTATTGCTGCATCGGGAAGTCTGTCACCGGACAATTGGAGGAGGGCAAGCGTTTCTTTGCACGCAAATATCCCGAGATGAAATACCTTGCCTATTTCCAGGCTTATACGAATACCTACGGAGAGCAGGAGGAGCTTGTGCGGAAGTATGAAGAAGCGTTGGCTGTGAGGGATGTCGTGGGGATTGTCATAGGTACTCGTCCCGACTGCATGCCGCCGGCCTTGCTCGACTATCTGGCCGAACTGAACCACCGCACGTTTCTGATGGTGGAGTACGGGATAGAGAGCACCGATGACGACATTCTGCTGCGCATCAACAGGGGGCATGATTTTGCCGCTGCGGCGGATGCCGTGGAGCGTACGGCCGCCGCTGGTATACGGACGGGCGGACATATCATTCTCGGACTGCCGGGGGAGAAAACCGACACGCTGCCCGAGCAGGCCGGCCGCATTTCGGAACTGCCGCTGACTACGTTGAAGATCCATCAGCTCCAGTTGATCCGGGGTACGCGCATGGCTCAGGAATATGAGCGGCATCCCGACCGGTTCCATCTTTATGCGTTGGACGAATACATAGATCTTGTCATCGATTACATCGAACATCTGCGTGCCGATCTTGTTCTGGAGCGATTCGTTTCGCAGTCGCCCAAGGAACTGCTCATCGCTCCCGACTGGGGGGTGAAAAACCATGAGTTTACGGCGCGCCTGAAACAACGGATGCGGGAACGGGGAGCTTGTCAGGGGCGGCTGGCCGGAAAGGATGTTTTGGAAAAGGTAATCCGGTAAAAGCTTCGCCGTTACGTTTTTTTTACCTATTTTTGTACGCAGAGCGACGGGCTTGATATATGAAGAACCAATCAAACGTTTATTACAAATATTAATCTAAATGAAACACATTCAATTTAATCTTCTGCGGCTTTATGTGGGCTTGTGGTGTGCAGTGGCGTTCCTTTCCGTAGCAGGACAGGGTAGCCGTGAGTCGGCTGAGGTTCTGCGGCTGATAGAGAAAGTCAATGATTACTGGCAGGCTAACAATTCGCCTGAGACACGTGCGTTTTGGGACAACGCCGCTTATTATACCGGCAATATGGAGGCCTACCGGCTCACGGGGAAGGCTGCCTATTACAATTACAGTATGCAGTGGTGCGAGCACAACCGTTGGCGCGGTGCTAATAGTGACGACAAACAGAACTGGAAATACAAGACTTATGGCGAGGGGCAGGATTTCGTGCTGTTCGGCGATTGGCAGATTTGTTTTCAGACCTATATCGACATGTATAACCTGAATCCGGCGGACTATAAGGTGGCGCGTGCCAAAGAGGTAATGACCTATGCCTGCCACATGAACGAGAACAAATTCTGGTGGTGGGCTGATGCACTCTATATGGTGATGCCCGTGATGACCAAAATGTACAAACTGACGGGCGACCGTATGTTCCTCGACCGTTTGTATGAGAATTACCTGTGGAGCGACAGTCTGATGTATGATGCGGAGGCTCAGTTGTATTATCGTGACGCCAAATATATTTATCCGAAGGTGAAGACGGCAAGCGGCGGAAAGAGTTTCTGGGCGCGTGGCGACGGATGGGTATTGGCAGGACTGGCCAAGGTGCTGGGCGATATGCCGCACGACTATGAGCATCGCGCTTTCTTTGTGAAGCGTTTCCGTGAACTGGCACAGGGGGTGGCGCGCAGCCAGCGTCCGGATGGTTATTGGAGCCGCAGTATGTTATGTGAGGAAGACGCTCCGGGGCCAGAGACGAGCGGAACGGCATTTTTCACCTACGGCCTGATGTGGGGCGTCAATCATGGGTTACTCGACAAGACCGATTATGCCCCGGTAATAGAGAAAGCATGGCGCTATCTCGTGTCTACGGCTCTTCAGCCGGATGGCAGCATTGGCTATGTGCAGCCTATCGGCGAGAAACCCGACCCGACGCGCAAGGTGGATGCCGGATCGCAGGCTCCTTTTGGCACGGGTGCGTGGCTGCTTGCTGCTTGCGAGCGGGTGCGCTATGTGGACGGAAGTGTGAACGACGGCAACTCTCCGTCTGTAGAAGTAGAAGTGACCAATGCGACGAAAGATAACCGTAGTGATGTGGTGGAACTGGATGCCGAAACCGTGTTTGAGAAACTCGGACTCGGCGGCGGACGCCAGTTTGTGGTGTATGACGGCGACCGGACGGAAGTGCCTTATCAGTTGACACACGACGGAAAACTGCTTTTGCAAGCCTTTGTCCGCCCGCAGTCTGCCACAAGGATGACGATCGTCAAGGGCTTGCCTGCCGATTATCGTTTCACGGCCTGGGGGCGTGTCTATGCACAACGTGAGGACGACCTGGCCTGGGAGAACGACCGGAACGGGTGGAGAGCCTACGGTCCGGCCATTCAGAGGAGCGGTCAGCGCCTCTACGGCTTTGATGTGTTCAATAAGAACGTGCCGCATCCTATGCTTGAAACCTTCTACCACAGCGAACTGACATCCTACGGCCTGCAGGACAAACTGCGCAAGGCAGGCCGCGGCGGCGAGTGTGCGGCTCTTCACCGAACGCTGACCTACCATCGCGACCGGGGCAACGGTATGGATGCCTATACGGTAGGTCCTACGTTGGGTGCCGGGCTTCCCGCTCTGATGGAGAACGGTAGTTTCATATTCCCTCAGTGTTACGAGGACGTCGAGATATTGGACGAGGGGCCTTTGCGCTTTGCCGCCCGTATGCGTTTCGGAGCCGTCAAGGTCGGCCGGTCGGATCATGTTGTGGAAAGCCGCGTGGTTACGCTGGATAAGGGTACGCACCTGAATAGATGCGAGGTGACGTACGACAATTTGGGCGAGGCACATAAGGTGGCTGCCGGAATCGTGGTGCATAAGAGCCATCCGGAAGCTTACGTGATGAACAAGAAGCTTGGTTATGTGGCTTATGCCGATGCGATGGATCATCCTGAAGCCATGAACGGACTGATATATATCGGTTGCCTGTTTCCGGAAGGATTGAAGACGGTGAAATATGTGCCGGTGGCCAAGGAAGAAGCCGGTGCGGTGGGCCATGTTGTAGGTATCTGTGACTATAAGCCCCATACGGTGTTTACCTATTATTTCGGTTCGGCCTGGAGCAAGTATGACATGCCGGACTTCGGCGTATGGCAAGAGAGCCTTGCACGCTATGGGCGCATGTTGAAAGAGCCTTTGAAAGTAACGCTGAAATAATTTGTTTACCGCAGTATATTAAGATGTAGTAACAGGCCGGGGATGTCGAAGAGTAGCCCCGGCCTGTTCTTTTTTTGCGGAAATCCGCGTGCCGTCAGGCTGTATGGGGATGTTGATGGGCTGAAAACCGGATTACGAACTATAATCTTTTATTTTTTGTTTAGTCTGATAAGGAAAAACTGCATTCAAATCGTTATTTTTGCGTGTAGAACAGTCTTAAATAAGCATATATGGGAAATAATGCATCGGGAAGTGCGGTGCGTCCGGTGCTTCGGGGAATGACTGGGTCCGGCGGGGGAGCGGGAGCATGTGAGCGGTTGGCTCATAGTGACATGACAGGCCGCGGCAGACCGAGGGGCATGATAGACTGCTGACGTTACCGGGCGTGGGGAACCGGATGAGGAGACTGTCCTCCGTCGATGACACCTGAGGAATGAGGAGCAGAATACAGAAGACAAACGTTTAATCTATATCATATGAGACACTTAATTTTAGCATTAGGTATGGGGGTGATGGCGGCTTCCGGCATATCGGCACAGGAGATGCCGTATCAGAATCCGAATCTTTCGCCTGAACAGCGTGCAGAAGATCTGGTGAAAAGACTGACACTGGAAGAGAAAGTCGCGCTGATGATCAACTCGTCACCGGCAGTGGAACGCCTGGGGATAAAACCTTATAACTGGTGGAGTGAGGCGCTGCATGGTGTGGCGCGCAACGGTGTGGCCACGGTCTTTCCCATTACAATGGGGATGGCTTCGGCTTTCGATGAAGAAATTGTGGAGAGAGTATATACTGCGGTGAGCGACGAGGCGCGTGCCAAATATAATGAGGCCCATCAAAAAGGGAGCTATGGCCGGATGAACGAGGGGCTGACTTTTTGGACGCCTAATGTGAATATTTTCCGGGACCCGCGCTGGGGGCGCGGTCAGGAGACGTGGGGAGAAGACCCTTATCTGACTTCCCGTTTGGGACTGGCGGTAGTAAGAGGATTGCAGGGACCGGCTGATGCCCGATACGACAAGCTGCATGCCTGTGCCAAGCATTATGCCGTGCATAGCGGACCGGAAGCCAAACGCCACTACTTCGACGTGGAGGCGCTTGATCCGCGCGACTTGTGGGAAACTTATCTTCCGGCTTTCAAGGTTCTGGTGCAGGAGGGAGACGTAAAGGAAGTGATGTGTGCCTACCAGCGTTTTGAGGGAGAACCTTGCTGCGGAAGCCACCGTCTGCTTCAGCAGATTCTGCGCGACGAGTGGGGATTCAAGTATGTGGTGGTGAGCGATTGCGGTGCCATCGGCGATTTTTTCCGTCCCGGACTGCATGAGACGCATCCTGATGCCGCCACTGCCAGTGCGTCGGCTGTGGACAACGGCACCGATCTGGAATGCGGCGGTGGGGACTACCGGCATCTGAAAGACGCCGTGGCCCGTGGTCTGATCACGGAGCAGCGTATAGACACCAGCCTGCGCCGTCTTATGGAAGCCCGTTTCGCTTTGGGCGAGATGGATCCGGATTCCATCGTGTCATGGAGCGGAATCGGTGTGGATACGGTAGACTGTCCGGCACATAGGCAGATGGCTCTCGATGTGGCCCGCAAGTCGATGGTGCTCTTGCATAACAATGGCGTGTTGCCTTTGGATAAAGGTATGTCCGGCAGGATTGCCGTGATGGGGCCCAATGCAGCCGACTCCGTGATGCAGTGGGGAAATTATGAAGGCACCCCCTCCCACACTTGTACGATTCTGGACGGAATCCGTTCGAAGGCGGGTGATGTCGTCTTTGAGAAAGGCTGCGACCTTTTGAGTAATGACGTGTTCGATTCTTACTATAACTGGCTGTCGCATGACGGGCGTACCGGCCTGAAGGCTACTTACTGGAACAATATGGAAATGAAAGGAGAGGTGGCCGCCGTGCAGGAACTGGCTACTCCCGTCAACATGAACAATGGGGGAAACACCCGGTTTGCCGCAGGGGTGAACCTGCATTACTTCACGGCAGTTTACGAAGGTACGTTCCGCCCGCAGAAGTCCGGCCGTTATCATTTGGTGATAGAGGGAGACGACGGTTATCGGGTGTATGTGAACGGCGAGAAGGTGATAGATTACTGGGGTGAGCATGCCGCCGCGGAGAGAGACTATGCGTGGCAGGCCCAGGTCGGCAAGTCTTACGACATCAGAATCGAATACATGCAGGCGGCGGGCGAGGCCGTGCTTCGTTTCGATGTGGGAATTCCCCGTCAGGTGACGGCTGCCGAGGTGGCCGCGCGGGTGAAGGATGTAGACGTAGTGGTCTTTGCGGGAGGAATCTCTCCCAAACTGGAGGGGGAGGAGATGAACCATATCCGTGTCGAGGGGTTTGCCGGAGGAGACCGTACTTCGATAGAACTGCCGCGTGTGCAGCGTGATATTCTGAAAGCGTTGAAAGCAATAGGAAAGAAGGTGGTTTTCGTCAACTGTTCGGGCTCGGCCATGGCTTTGGTGCCCGAGTTGGAGTCGTGCGATGCCATCCTGCAGGCCTGGTATCCCGGTCAGGCAGGAGGTGAGGCGGTGGCCGATGTGTTGTTTGGCGACTTCAATCCTTCGGGCAAGCTTCCCGTGACGTTCTATAAGAATACCGAACAGCTTCCCGACTACGAGGATTACAGCATGAAAGGACGTACCTACCGTTATATGACGGAGAAGCCGCTCTTCCCGTTCGGTTACGGATTGAGTTATACGACATTCGAAATCACCAAGGGAAAACTGAGTAAGAAAGTTGTGAAAGCCGGTGAGCCGGTGAAGTTCAGTGCGCAGGTGAAGAACACCGGTAAGCGTGATGGAACAGAGGTGGTTCAGGTATATGTGCGTAAGGTAGGCGATGAGGGCGGACCGGTAAAGACGCTGCGTGGATTCCGTCGTGTGGAACTGAAAGCAGGTGCATCGCGCAATGTCTCCATTGAACTGGCAGCGGAAGCGTTCGAGTTCTTTGATGCGGCCACCCATACAATGCGGGTGATGCCGGGTAAATACGAAGTGACTTTTGGAAACAGTTCCGACACTCCGTCCGCCAATACTTTGAAAGTAACGCTGATCTGATAGGAAGGGGGAGTATATAAAAGTGACGGGTGCGGAAATCGGAACCGCACCCGTCTCCATTCTCTGAAAAAAATAGAAACATAGTGCTCTATAGTGGGAACAAGCAAAGCTGTATGTACTCTCGAAACGAAATCGTTGGGAAGAAAAGAGGAATTGCCGGTGACATTATTAAGAGTCCCAGGTCTGAAATAGCTAATGATATTGATTATTGTGCTCCTATAGAATGTAAAAACGGTCTTGTAATGGGATTAAGTAATACAGATCCAAATGAAATGGATAGCGTGGAGGATCGTTTGAAAACGGTAGTTTCTTAGGGGCTGTTAAATCAGAGAAAACACAGTACAAAATCGCGCTTTCGTTTCTTCAGGTCGAGGATTTATAGGAAATCATATCTCTGGAAACTATTATGATGGTGGCTCAGTAGGTTACGAAGCAGTATATAGTGGAATAAACGGATTTGTGATATCGGCGCATGTGATTAAACGGCCACCTTGTCCATATAAAACACGGCACATGCGTAAGACAATATTTATATTCTAGATGCTATGGGCTTACGGATGCAGCCTTCTGTAAAGTCTATGATGCACATCAAATTCTACTATCTGCTTTAGACTGAGACCCTTTCGATATGTATGTTCCTTTGCGGGAAAACGTAAAAAAAGAAAAATATATCCTAAGAGTTGAAACCGGAGACGATAGGGAACCGCATTTAAAACGTGACCCTTTCAAGGTTTTCCTGTCTATTCGGTAAAATGATGACTTGCAGGTTCCTTGCCGTGAAACAGGAAAGCCTGAACGGTTTGACTTTCGCATTGGACATGATTATGAGAAGAAAAGCTCAAAACGGTGGATACGGGAAAAGTAACCGTGCCCATCGTTTTGAGCTTTTCTATGTTGATATCTCGGATATAAGTCTGTTTGAAAAATATTTCCGGACGACACTTATTTCTTTTCAACTTCGTTCCAGCGGGGCGGATCGCGGTGCAGCAGTTCCTTTACAAAGAAATCAAAGCGTTTATGTTCACCGAAACGCTCGCCCATACTGTGTCCTACGCCTGGCAACACTACCAGTTCAAAGTCTTTTCCTGCTTTGATGAGTGCATCGGCTACCTGCATGGTGGAGGCCGGGTCTACGTTGTCGTCCTTTTCTCCTACCACAAGCATCAGCGGGCGGGTCAGAAGATGGGCGTTTTCTACGTTGGAACAGGCTATGTAGCTACTGTCTACCGGATAGCCCATCCACTGTTCGTTCCACCAGATTTTGTCCATCCGGTTGTCGTGGCATCCGCAACTGGAGTAAGATGCTTTGTAGAACTCGGGATGGAACAGTACGGCGGCCAGGGCTTCCTGTCCTCCTGCCGAACATCCGTAGATGCCTACGCGGGTACTGTCCATATAGGGATATTTTTCTGCTGCCGCCTTGATCCAGCGGATGCGGTCGGGGAATCCGGCATCTTTCAGGTTCTTGTAGCATACGTCTTCAAACTTCTTGCCGCGATAGGATGTGCCCATGCCGTCGAGCTGCACGACGATGAAACCCAGTTCGGCCAGTGCCGTCATGTTCCAGTTGTAAGACAGGAAACTCTTCGGGGTGTAGGCATCGCCCGGGCCGGAATAGATGTATTCAATCACAGGGTATGATTTCTGCGGGTCGAAGTGAGTGGGACGCTGTATGATGCCCCACATCGGGGTCGTACCGTCACGTCCGGGAGCGGTGAAGATTTCGGGTGCTCTCCATCCTGCCGCCTTGATTTTGCTCAGGTCGGCCTGTGCCAGCATCCGGTTCGCGTCTTCGCCTCCTGCCGTGCTGCGCAAGATGGTGACGGGAGCCTGTTCCACCGTGGAGTATTTGTCGATCAGCAGGGTAAAGTCTTTGTTGAACACGGCCGAATGGTTGCCGTGTTCCGGAGTGAGGCATGTCAGGTTCTTGCCATCCATACCAATTCTGTAGTAGTGTATGTGATAAGGGTCCTCGTCCGGGTTCATGCCGCTTGCGGTGAAGTAGATGGCACGTTGCTCTTCGTCTACCCGGAGCACTTTCCTCACCACCCATTCTCCCCGTGTGATGGGGTAGGCCGTTTTCCCTTTTTTCATGTCGATCATGTAGAGATGGTTCCAGTTGTCTCGCTCGCTCATCCATATCATCTGCTCTCCTCCTTTGAGGATATGGCGGAAAGTGCGGTTGTAGTTGACGAACGTATTGCTTTTTTCGTCTACCAGCGTGCGTACTTTTCCCGTTTCTGCATGTAGTTCCAGCACACGGTATGTTTGGTGGCCTCGTTCATTATATTCGAAAATGACGCTCTTGCCGTCGGCCGACCATTGCGGACCGTAGAGATCGTATTGCCGGTCGAAGAGTTCGGTGGAGGGGATGACGGTGCGTCCCGTTTCCACATTGAAGATGCAGGGGTGCTTGAAGCGCAGTTCGTCGCCCGGTTTGGCATATTCCTGTTTATGGAGTACGGGCTGTAGCTGATGCCGGGGTGAACTCTCCACATAGTAGACGTAGCGTTTCGTTGCCGGTCGTATTTTGTTCACACAAACGTGCTTGCCGTCCGGGCTCCATTGGATAAGGCCGGAGTAGTAGTTGCCCGCCGTGCCGTCGTTGCTCAGCGCGCGCTCCTGCTTTCCGTTTCTGTCGCTCACATATACGTTGTCGTTTTTGATATAGGCTTGCCGCATTCCGTCGGGAGATGGCACGGGCTCGTTTCTTTTCTCGTCATCCACCTCCATCCAGTGACGGGGTTTTCGCCATGGCCCTTTAGGCGGAAGAGCTTCCTTTCCGCCTATTTGCATTGTAGTTTCGAATGCGTTTTCAACGGTCCATCTGTACCCGTCGTGTTCAAAATGTATGCGGCCGAAGTGCTGTCTGTCTGCGGTGAAACGCGCCGGGCGTAGCATGCTGCGTTTCACTTCCCTGCCACTCTCCCGGGAGAGCAGCGCTGCCAGTGCTTCCATGTGTACGGGCCGTATGTCGGCCGTCTTTACATCGTTTCTGACTTGTCCCACATAATAGGCTGTGCCTTCGGGAGTATAAACGGAGTAGTGGAAGACCGTTTCTCCGTCCCATTGGATGTCCGCCGGGTCGTTGTACACTTGCGTGGCGTTGAACTTGTCGTAGAGGGAATAGGCCCTCCGGTAGTCTTCGGCCGTGCCTTGTGCCGCGAGGTGAGTCGTGACGAGGCATACGACCGGAAGAATAAGGCTTCGGATTAGGTTTTTTTTCATATCATGTAGTTAGGTTGTCTTCTTTTTCAGTTTTTCTGTCGTGCCGGGACGGCCTCAGTGTCTCTGATCACCGAGGCAAATTCCTGTGGCGGGGTTTCGACAGGTCCTGTCATGAATTCCGGAATATTGTAGCTGCGCATGAAGCGGCGGTGCATGTCCGGATCTTCCTGAGGCAGTTCGAACGGTTTGCGTCCCTTGCCCTCTTTGTCGATATAGGCGATGAACGGCCGTGTGTAATTCCCGTCGTATCGTCGGCTGCTGAACACAACCCAACGTCCGTTGCTGCTCCATGAATGGTAGCTTTCCACATCGGGCGAATTGATTTCTGTCATGGGGCGCACTTGTCCGGTGCGCAGGTCCATCAGATAGAGGTCTGCGTCCTTGTGCCAGATGTGGAACACACCGAACTCGCCCAGGGTGAACATGAGAAAGCGTCCGTCGGGAGAGATGCGCGGCAGTGTGGCGCTTTTTCCGATAGCGGCGGCGTCGAACACCATTTCGGGCTGTCCGACATTGCCGGTCGACGGGTCGTAGGTTCTGCGGTAGAGGTTGTATTTGATTTCCTTGTAGCGCAGGATGGTCTCGTTGTCCAGATTCTCTATTGTGTCCTTACGCTCGAAATGTGCGGAGGCATAGTAGAGGTATTTTCCGTCGGGGCTCCACCACGGGAACACTTCCAGTTCGTCGGCATCGCCCTGAATGCGTATAACTTCGTTCTTCTCCACATCATAAAGAATCAGGTCGCTTAACATATCCTGCACCTCTACCTTTTGCAGGTCGCGGGTGTGGAAAGTCTGCCCTGTCCGGTTCACCGAATAGGCGATGAGTTTCTCGGTCGGATGCCATGCGGGATATACACCGCCCGAGATCAGCGAGTCGGTTTTCAGGTTTGCCTTGACGGTTTTCCCGTCGTAGGAAATCACTGTGCCGCCCATGCTCTCGCGCACATGGAATTGCATCCGTGCGGGACTGTAATTCTGGTAGGCATGGCAGTTGATACATTGTGCGTGTTCCACGTCGGAGTTGATCATGTTGCCGTAAATGATGTTTTCGGAAAATCCCGTCAGGTCGCGCTGATTGATGGTCAGGTCCTTGTAGGTGACGTAGGACGGACAGATAAGGCGATAGGAGAGATAAGGGTCGATGTTCTCTTCTGCCACATGTATATGAAAAGGTTGCCGCCTGGTCCATTTGCCGTCGTGTTCCACAAACACCTCCACTTCCATTTCTTTTCCTTGAGAGGCAGCCAGTATTTCGTGCCACTTCTTTTCCGGAGGAGTCACCTTGCGGTCGTCCGTGGTCCATTCGCCGCCGGGGTAAGAGATGCGTGCCGCATAGGCATCGGCTTCTTCGTCTATCATGAAGCACAGCGGAGCGATGTTAGGCGGAACCGTCACACCATTGTAGTCGGGATAAATTTCCGGAGCCTGCGGGCTTTCGGCATAGGTGTCGGGCATTTGGGGGGTGCAGCCGAAGCAGAGGGCGCCCAGCCATATGCCGGTCAGTGTTTTCAGAAAGGTGTTCATGATCAGTAGGTTTGTAATCCGTTGACTAAGAAATAAAAATAATAGAATGTGTGGCCGAACTGCGGGCGGAAAGCCTCAGCCATTTGAGCCTCCGTCATACCGGCACATTGCTGCGTGAACTCCGTGAAACGGCGGTAGCTGTCTTTCACCTCTTGGTCGAAAGGCATGTGGCTGATGTCGATCTTGTTTTCCAGATGTCCGTAAAGGTAGGCCGCTTCCTGATAATGCCGCGGCATGTGCTCTCCGTTGTGGAGCGTGGCATAGCGGAAGAAGCGCGGCCAGAACAGGTCGATGTCTTTCATTTGCAGGGCGGCTATCAGGCTTTGCTCCTGGCAGAGCGGGTCATGGCTGTCTTCGTACGTGAACGTTCTGAGCAGATACATCTCGATGATGCTCATGTCGCTGTTGAGTTTGCTTTGCTGAGGCAGGAGCCGCAGAATGGGCTGGAACTCGCTGCTTTCGCGGATCCGTTCCGGATGGTCGAGAAAAGCCTCGTATCTTTCGGCCCATTCCTTTTGAAAGAGTGTGCGTTTGAGCATGTTGATGTATTTACGGGCCACTTTGAAGTCGCCGTTGGCGATGGATGTTTTCGCCATGTACTTCAGGTATTCCGTGCGCCATCCGAATACCACGCCGTCTTCCATGCACCAACGGTAGCAGTAGTTCTCCTGGCCGTAATGGTAGTAGAGGGCCTTGCCGCCCACATGGGCCAGACGGACGAGGAACGGTGCATTGGGGCGTGCTCCTCCCTCGCGGTATTGGAACATCTCGTCGCCGGCCCGTCCCAGGCGGAACAGTGCCAGGTTTTTATTCATCACCAGCAGTCGGGTAGGCTCCGCTGTGCCGCTCAGGAAGATGGCCGGTATCTGTTCCCAGTTCTCTTCTTCGATGGCGCGGGCCATGAGCAGCTCTTTCCGGAAGTTTTCGTCTGCATACCAAGCTTTCTTCAATCCCCATGCCGTGGCGGCCAATAGAAGAATATGGCCTGTGATAATGAGGATTCCTTTTTTGAGAACAGGGGTGTAGGTGTGAATTAAGGCTCCTGCCAGGGGAACCGCAAACATGATGTAATAAGGTATGCGGTAGGAGGTGAAAACTTTGCCGTCGGCATTGAAACTCGGTAGCGCGGCCGTGTAGACGGCGTTGATATTGGTTTGTGCATAGAGATGCCATGCGGCGAGAGGAACACCGATGGCTAACAGGATGCCCGATAGGGTGGTCACGATGCGATGGCTGTTCCGTATGCCGGATATGCGCCAGCAGAGCACCAGCATGTAGACGGTGCCGGCAAGGGCATAGGCACCCGCCAAAGGGTAGCCTGCAATTGTCCAGACGCAAATCCAAATGCAGCCGGCCCAGGGATAGCATGCCAGCCGGCTGTATATCCATACGGCCGTCAGGGCTGTCAGCATGCCGAGCGAGGCAGCGAAGAAATACCCCGGAAACTTGATGTAGTAGATGAAGTAGCCCATCTGTACGATACCGGCCAGCAAGGCGGCGGGTACAAGGGCGGGCAGCAGGCTCCATGCGGCAGAGAGCCGGAAAGCGGAACGCATCACAAAAATGATGGAGGCCCATATGGCGACAAGCAGAGCGACACCGGCTGCCGGATAGTAGAAAAACTGGGTGAGAAAGCAGGCAGCCCATTGCAGCGGACCGCCGGGATAGATGTCAAACGTATGGTAGAATGTACTGTCTGGCAGGAACAGATTGAGTTCCTGTATCCGGAAGAGCGTTTCTTGCTCATAAGTGAAAAGGCAGAAGCCCAGTATGGCCGGAAGAACGAGGCCGTAGAGCCAGGGCACAGCCTTTTCCAAGAAGCGGTTCGGCCGCTTTCTGTTCTGTCCGTCGGGGCCTGTGGCGTCGGGGTTGAACGGTTTCGAAAAATCGGTGTTCATGATGTTCAAGTTGTTTTTCCCGTGAGGGATTAGATTTTCATGTTCAAAGTTAATAAATCTTGCAGCGAAAGCGTAATATTTCTATGAAAACTTTGAAAAAAGGCTGCGAGACAAACAAAAGACGTTATCTTTGTATTTAATATTTTTAATTATTGACTAACCGCGTCTGTGACGCAATTAAAAAAGAAGTACCATGTTTAGACAACTGATGTTTTCTTGTGCCTGTATGGCCGTGCTTTCGGCCGGAGCGCAGAAGGACAAGCCTTGGTGGCTGGACCCTGAGGTGAACGAAGTGAACACGATGGCCCCCCATGCGGCGTTTTTCGCTTATGAGTCGGAAGATTTGGCAGAGGCCGGCTGTAAGGACCGGTCGGCTCGTTATCTTTCTTTGGAGGGCAAGTGGAAGTTCAATTTCTCTAAAGATCATGACAAAGCACCCCGCGATTTCTTCTCGCTGAAGTATGACGATTCCCAATGGACGGACTTTCCCGTGCCCGGAATGTTGGAGCTGAACGGTTACGGTGATGCCGTTTACAGCAATACCGGCTATTCATGGAAGACGCAGTTCAAGTCCGAGCCTCCTTTTGTGGAAGAACGTAACAATTATACCGGTTCATACCGCAAGATGGTGACTATACCGGCAGACTGGAAAGGCGACCGGATTTGCCTGCACGTGGGTTCGGCCACATCGAATCTGACGGTGTGGGTGAACGGTAAGTTTGTGGGCTACAGCGAAGACAGCAAAGTGTCTGCCGAGTTCGATCTGACCAAGTATCTCACACCCGGCAGGGAGAACCTGATTGCGATGCAGGTGATGCGCTGGTGCGACGGTTCGTATCTCGAAGACCAGGACTTCTGGCGGTTTACGGGTATTGCCCGCGAGGTATATCTTTATGCACGTCCGCAGGCTCACATTGCAGACCTTTTCATCACTCCCGACCTGACCGACAATTACACCAACGGAAAGCTGGACATCCGGTTAAATGCAGCAGGGGCCAAAGGGCGGACGGTGGTGTTCTCGCTTCGCGACAAGGACGGAAAGGAAGTGGCTTCGCAAACAGCCAAAGTCGGCTCCGACGGTGAGGCGAAAGTCGGTATGGACGTGAAGAATCCGTTGAAATGGACGGCTGAAACACCCCACCTTTATATGCTCTATACGACTTTGATGGATGGCAATAGTGTGGCCGAAGTGGTGCCGCAGCGTGTGGGTTTCCGCAAGGTGGAAATCAAGAACGCTCAGGTGCTGGTGAACGGCAAGCCGGTGTTGTTCAAAGGAGCGGACCGCCACGAACTTGACCCGGTGACGGGATATGTGGTGTCTGTGGAACGCATGCTCGAAGACATACGTATCATGAAGGAACTCAATATCAATGCCGTGCGTACCTGTCATTATCCCGACGATCCACGTTGGTATGAGCTTTGCGACATCTACGGGCTTTATCTTGTGGCGGAAGCCAATATAGAGAGTCACGGAATGGGCTACGGCGACAAGACGCTGGCCAAGAACGCCTCTTACGAGAAAGCGCATATGGAACGTAACGAGAGCAATGTGAAAATATACAAGAACCACCCTTCCATCATCTTCTGGAGTTTGGGTAACGAGGCCGGTTACGGACCGAATTTTGAAAAAGCCTATGATTTTGTGAAGGCTTACGACCCGAGCCGCCCGTGTCAGTACGAGCAGGCAGGCCAAAACGGCAAGACGGACATCTTCTGTCCGATGTACTATGACTACGGAAACTGCGAACGTTATGCCAAGGGAGACAATCCGCGTCCGCTCATACAGTGCGAGTATGCACATGCCATGGGTAATTCCATGGGCGGTTTCAAGGAATATTGGGACATGACACGCAAGTATCCCAAGTATCAGGGCGGCTTCATCTGGGACTTCGTAGACCAGGGACTGCGTGTGAAGAACAAGCAGGGTAAGACGATTTATGCTTATGGCGGTGACTTCGGCCGTTATCCGGCCAGCGACCACAACTTCAACTGTAACGGTATTATCAATCCCGACCGCAAGCCCAATCCGCATGCCAATGAAGTACGCTATTACTATCAGGACATCTGGGCCACGCCGAAGAATCTGCAGGCCGGCGAGATAGAGATATACAACGAATACTTTTTCAAGGCCCTCGATAACGTGGAGCTGCGCTGGACGCTGGAGAGCGAAGGACGTGTGCTGGCCAACGGACGCAATATGCTCGATGTGCCCGCACAGCAGAAGCGCACGGTGAAACTGGACGGTTTCCGTATGCCCGAGGATACAAAGGGCGAGGTGGTGCTCAATCTGGATTTCGTATTGAAGCAGGGAGAGCCTATGCTTGACGCCGGATATGCCGTGGCGCGCGAGCAGTTTGTGCTGAATGCTTATCAGTTCCCCACGATGGAAAGCGTAATGGCCGCATGTCCGGACCGTAAGGGGGTTCAGAAGGTGGCCAAGGAAGAGCAGGAAGCCTGCGTGACGCTGACTGCCGGTCCGACTTCCGTCACTTTCAACCGCTGGACGGGATGGATTGATTATCTTGATGTGGATGGCCGTCCGATGCTGGAAGAAGGCTATGCCGTCACTCCCGATTTCTGGCGCGCACCCACAGACAACGATTACGGTGCCAACGCGCAGCGGAATTTGCGTGCCTGGAAGAATCCCGAACTCAAACTCAAATCGTTCGATGTGAAGTGGAGTGAGAAGGATTCGGAGAAACATGTGGTGGCAGTATATGACATGCCGTCGGTGGATGCCGTGCTTACCATGACTTATACCTTGACTGCTGCAGGCGAACTGGTGGTAAGCGAGGATATGAAGGTGAACAAGGATGCCAAGCACAAACCCGAACTGATGCGTTTCGGTATGCAGATTGTCATGCCCGGCGAGTTCGGCAGACTGACTTACTACGGCAAAGGTCCGGGTGAGAACTATGCAGACCGTCACGACGGTGATCGCCTGGGACGCTATGATGCCGCAGTGGCCGATCAGTATTGGGGATATGTGCGTCCGCAGGAGAGCGGTAACAAAACCGAGGTTCGTTACTGGGATGTGAAAGATGAGAATGGCAAGGGACTGGAGTTCTATTCCTTTGCACCGATGGAGTGCAGCACGCTGAATTATCTGGCTTCCGATCTGGACGACGGATTGGACAAGGCTGCTCGTCAGAGCCATTCGGGCGACCTGACACCGCGTGATTTCAGTGTGGTGAAGCTGGCATCCCGTCAGCGCGGTCTGGCTTGTGTGAACAGTTGGGGTGCTGTTCCGCTCGAAAAGTACCGCCTGCCTTATCAGGATTATAGCTTTACTTACGTGATACGTCCGCTCTAAGCGGAGGCCTGATTCGCCTCAGGCGGATGATTCTTTGCCGGAAACGATTTCTTCGTGAAGTCGTTTCCGGCTTTTTCATGGCGTGCTGCGGATGCGACAAAGCGTGTGGACCGACGAATAAATGTCAGGAAAACGGGGGATGCGCGGATGCGGTGCGCAAGGCGGCGGATTTTCGTCCGCAGTAAATTAAAAAATACTCCGCAAGAAAATAAATTTTCATGGGCACGAAATTTTATTTTCTTGCGGAGATTTACATAAGGTTGTGAATCATAGATTTAGGAGAAAACAGGAACGTATGGTGAACGTTTGTTTTGTATATTATTTTATAGAAAGACCATGCGCTTCCGAACAGCCGTTAATCGGTTCGGAAGCGCATGGCCGAGATTCGGGTCTTATTTGCAAACCGTTCGGTTTGTGAGCGGTCGGGCTTGTTTACGGAACCAGTACTTTGACAGCTCCAAGGCTTGTCTTTACCACGTAGATGCCTCTGGCAAGGCGGGTGTGGCGTGCGATCTGCTGTCCGCTCAGCGTGTAGATTCCGTAATGATCTGTGCCGTCTACGAATATATGTCCGTTTCGTACTCTTACCGTCGGTTGTGTCTGCTGAACGGAAACGATGTTGTCTCCTCCCTTGACTTTGGGATTGCTGATGGCAATCCATCCCATTACATCACCGTTGTTAAATACGTTGTCAACTTCCTGACCTTCGTCCGTCTCATCTTTCTGACGGATAATTCTCATAATGGTAGCGGCTTCTTCGCCGAGATAGTTCACGTCGTTGCGGTCTACGCTGAGACTTTGCAGACGATAGACGGATGCGGGGGCATAGTTGTCGGTCTGCGGGCCGCAGATGATGGTGGGGTTGTACAGCCCGGTGTGGTTACCTTGCGTGTCGGTGAAATAAATGTTGCGGATGCGTTTGCCGTCCACTTTGTCTTCTTCATTACGGCCCACACTCAGTATTTTCCCGTCTTCCATTACGGATGTTCCCGGAGTAGCGGCTACATAGTACACGTCTTGTGACACAAATGTGCTTGAGGTTTTGTCTAAGGCGGCCTGCCGGGCCAGCTTTACGGCGAAGCCTTTGTGAGTGATGTGCCATACCTTTGTCATGAAAGGGTGGCCTGCGTAGCGGGTTACTATATTGGTAATGACAACCGGTGTCGTGCCTTCAGGGAACGGAGTCTCAAAATCAACCCACATGCTGTCGTTGTTCACTTTTTGGGGACATTTGCCTACTTGCATGGTGATGTCGCCGATCGAGTGACTTCCCATCTTCAGTACCATGAAATCCACGCTTTCTTCTTTTGCGAATGTTTGGGTATAGCTGCCCTGGTTCCATGGAAATGCTCTGAACGAGAATTTGCCGCTTTGGATACGTGCCACCGTGTTGACGGGTACCGTATTCTGGTTGTTATAAGACGTCAGACCGGTGAATACGGCAGACGATTCTTCTGCTACGGCATCAAATTCGGTGTCCGTAGTATTCGAATCCGCGATTTTCAGTGTTCCGTACTGGAAACCGGGCTGTCCTTCCGCGCTGACCATGGAGAGTTGCACTTCTCCTGTTCTGCGTATTTTTTCGTCTAAGTCATAATTGGACACGCGGTAGGTGTACACTCCTTTCCTGAAATCTTCGGGTAAGATGACGGAATACGTGTAACTTGTCTTTTCAGAGCACGGATAGGCTTGTAAGGTTTGCCATTCGCCGTCGTTCAGACGCACTTCCAGCAGTGTGGAGTCGGTGAATTCCGCGTTAGGATTGTTCCATGTGATGACGAGCTTCCGGGTTCTTTCGGTGTATTCCAGGTTGATATTTTTTGGGGCCTTCTGCACCACGCGGGGCACGAATTCGTAGTTCTTGTTGTAGCCGATGTGGCTTTCCATGGTTGCGTAGAAATTGCCGAGGATGGAAAGCTTGCCGTCTTTGAGAATCTTGGAGCAGTCGGCCTCGCTGTTCCAGTAGGCGTATCTTTCGATATACGCAGTATTGTTCCAGTTGGTGAGCACTTTGCTCATTACATCGTAGTTCTTCTGTTGGTTTTCTATCGAATAGCTACGGTCTGTGGCGAAAATACCGTTGTTGTTCCATGATGCCCCCCAGACGAATTCGGATATCCAGATGGGGCGTTTGTAGTCGTTCCACCAGGATTGCAAGCCGTTGTTCAGGTTCCATTCCGGCCAGTAGCAGTGCATGTCGATGATGTCGCAACGCCATCCGCGTGCGTCGATGGAGTCCATGAAAGCCCGCATCCAGCCGAGACTGCCGTCATGTGAGGAGGGCGAGCAGAGGCGCCGGCCGGTGGCCATCAGGTCTTCCCATGTGTTGAGCACGGCGTCAAGGTCTTCCGTGCCGTGGTCGGCCTCGTTGCCCGGTTCATTGTTGGTTTTCAGATGGGGGGAGTAGGTAAGCGTGCCGCAGTTGCCCGGCCATCCGATTTCGATCTTATGAGGAACACATTCGCAGTCCATACCGCGGTCTTCTCCCGGTCCGAAAGAATAGCACCACGATACGTTAAGGATTTGCGTGTCGTTATAGTTGGTGCTGTTGGCCAGTCCTTTTTTCTCTGCGTCGTTCCATTTGAATATGCGGTAGGAGGAGATGCGTTTGTCCATTTCCGGTGGAAGCACGGCAAATTCGAGGTCTTCCTTATCGGCAATAAAACAGCGGTTGTAGCCTCGTCCCTGCGCACTGTTGGAGAATGTCACCATGTAGCCTCTCTTGAGTCTGAAACTGCGGATGCGGTTGTTGAGTTTGGCGGTGGTCAGCGTGTTCATGTAGCCGTTGGAGTGTTCCAGTCCGAAGTCATTGACCGACTCGCCTCCGAAATTCTGTTCGGAGTATACCGTCAGCGGTTTGAAGTCTTTGGCGTAGGGCATGATGATGGAGCCGGAAGCATACATTTTTACTTGGCAGTTCTCATCGTTCACGGCATCTTCACCGTTTATCTTGACGAACGACAGGTAGCTGAGTGCCTTGCTCGGCCGGACATTCTCGAAAATGATAACGGCATGCTCCGTATTGGTGAGATTGATGCTTCCTGTCACGGTGAAAGGAGTAGTTCCTTTGATCACATAGTCTACATCGGTGCTGAGCGTGACAGGGGCGGTTACCTGTTCGGTATAGCTGACTGTATTTTTAGCCGCGGCCGGCAGACTGAGTGCCAGAGCCAAAGTCAGGATGGATAATTGTGTTTTCATTATCGGGTGTTAAGTTAATGGAAGGCAGACTATACGGTCTGCCTTAAAATGGTTAAATCACTTCGTTTATTTCGTATTGGGAAACGCTTTTTGCAGGCGTTTCAGTTCTTTCTTCGTGATGGCGATAACCGTGCCATGACGCGGGGTGAATGCTCCCTGGGTGGCTGTATCCTGTACGCGTTTGAACTTCTTCAGGTCTTTGCTTATGCAGAACTGGTAGTGTCCGTTCATATAGCAGTCGTACATCAGCACCCAGTCGCCTTCGATGCGTTGGAATACGCCCGAGCCTTCTACGGCCTTGTCGGTATCTTCGAAAGTGCCGGGCAGCAATTCCCATTCCGAGGGAGTGTGCAGGTCTTTGGCCAGATACTGACGGATACCTTTCTTCTGTTCGCCTTCGGTTTTGAAGAAGATGTGGTAAATGCCCTGCTCGTCCTGCACGATGTCCGTGTCGATGGACGGTTTCTTGTAGTCGAACAATACTTGCGGCTCTCCTTCAAGGTCACTGAAATCTTTGTTGGCATAAGCCCAGAACACTTTATCGTAGGGGCATTTTCCGTCATCGGTCAGGATGGAGAAGTAGACCATGTATTTTCCGGCCTTTCTGTCATAAATGGTTTGCGGGGCCCATACGCGCGTCACATTGGCGAAGAGTGTGTTGGCGTATTTTTCGGGGAAATGCACGGTGTGGTGCGTCCACCTGACCATATCTTTGCTTCGCATCAGGACGATGCCGCGGTTCGACGCCCATCCCTGACTGGAACGCATGTCGGTTACGACCATATAAAAATATCCGTCTTCGCCTCTCAGGATATGGGGATCCCTGACACCTTTCTTCAGGGAGATCGTGTCGGAGGAAATGATCGGACGGCCGTCGTTAAGCGGAGTATAACTGAAACCGTCCCGACTGACAGCATAGCAGATTTGTTCCTGTTCGGGAGCGTTTCCTGTAAAATAGGTGAACAGATAGGCTACTTTCTTTTTGGCCTGCATTGCTGCAGGCGCCGCGAACGAGGCCGCTAAGGCCAGACATACGGTCAATACGGTCTTGAGGTTTTTTCTCATGTTGGATATGAATAGGTTAATTAATAATCAAAAGTACGAATTTAGCCTTAGTTACGGTTATGTGATCCGTGGATATTAACTAATATTAACGTCGTTCCGTTTGTCCCGAAGCGTTTCGGCTATGGCCCAATGTATGGCGGCAGCTTCTTCTTTTCCGCAACGCGAGAGGGCATCGCCGAAAAGCTCGTGTGCTTTGGCATGTTCGGGTTTGAGCGAGACTGCCTTGTCGAAATCGGAGACAGCCTGTTCTATACGTCCGCTCATCAGGTGGTTTTTTCCCCGGTTGTAATGCACCTTGAAGTTGGCGATGCTGAGTTCGGCGGCTCGGTTAAAGCAGGCAAGGGCTTCTTGAAGTTCGTTATGGTCTTGCAGCGTGACTCCCTTGCGGATCCATGCGTCTACGAATGTCGGGTCGAGCGACAGTGCTTTGTCAAAGTTGGCCAAGGCGGCCCGAAGATTATGTGCCTGTGTAATGGAAACGTCGCCCAGCACAAGGTATTCCCGTGCATATTGTTTCATGAGTTCGCGTTGTGCGGCCATTTCCTGTTTCATGAGTTCGTTTTCGTGTCGGAGTCGGCGGATGATCCCCAGCTTATGAGCGATGAAACGTTTGACGGAGGGCTTCTCTATGTCGTAACGGCTGTGTATCGCAGTAAAGAAATGTGTGAGGCTTTCGCCAAACTCACAGCGGTCGAAGGCTTGTACGGCAGCTTGATATTCGATATCCGCCCTGGCTTTTTTCATGGCTTGCTCTATGGCTTCACTGTTGTTGAACTGTTGTGCGAAGCGGACAATTTCGGGTTTTACGAAAATGTCGGAACGCGAAATTTCCTTTTTCAGACAGATGCCTTGCAGTGAGGTGCAGCGGCTCAGTGCCACGTAGACCTGTCCGCCGGCAAAGACGCCTCCCGTAAAGTCGATTGTCACCTTGCGGAAAGTCAGTCCCTGGCTTTTGTGGATGGTGATGGCCCATGCCAGCCGGAGCGGAAACTGTCTGAACACTCCCAGTTCTTCTTCTTCGATTTTCTTTTCCTGCTCATTGTAAGTGTAGCGCACGTTGCTCCATACCTCGCGTGTGACGTCCATTTCGACACCGTCTTCCGTGACGACGTGGATATGGCCGTTCTCTTCGTCTATGACCGATACGGTTCCTAAGGTGCCGTTTACCCATCTTTTGTCCTGGTCGTTCTTGACAAAAATAACCTGCGCTCCGGGTTTGAGTTCCAGTTCCATCAGTGTGGGGAGCGAGCTTTCGGGGAACTCTCCCTGTATCTCTCCCTTTAAGACGGTGCTTTGTGTATCTATTTCCGACAATTGATGGCGGTTGATGAAGTCTGCCGTATCCCGCCTTGTTGCCAGTGTGATATTCAGGCTGTGGCTCAGCTTCTCATTGTCTGTACGGTTGAGCCGGCTGTTCAGCAACTGGAGATCGGCATTGCCCGCCCGGTTGGTACGGATATGGTCGAGCACGGCTATGAAAGCCGCATCCTGTTGGCGATACACCTTTTTCAGTTCGATGGAAACGAGACGCATCTCCTGAAATACCTTGGCCGAGAAAAAGTAGGGGGTGGAGTAGTAGCGGTTCAGTATCTCGCGTTCTTCGCTTTTGACAACCGGTTCGAGCTGGAACACATCGCCCACGAGCAGTAGTTGTTTCCCGCCGAAAGGCTCTTTCATGTTGCGGCCGTAAAGGCGCAGGATGCGGTCGATGAAATCAATGAGGTCGGCCCGTACCATTGAGATTTCGTCGATGATAATAAGCTCCGTTTCGAGTATCAGTTTCTGGAGGGCGGAGTTATATTTAAGGAAACTGCGCAGCCGGCGGAAACTGAAACGGGGGTCGTCGGGCAGAAGGGGATGAAAAGGAAGTTTGAAGAAACTGTGAAGCGTGCTTCCTCCCGCATTGATGGCTGCAATGCCTGTCGGTGCCAACACGACGTGTTTCTTGCGCGTATGCGCACATATGTATTTAAGCAAAGTAGACTTTCCCGTACCAGCCTTGCCTGTAAGGAAAATGGAGGTACGGGTAAATTGGATGAGTTTCAGCGTGTTTTGAAACTCCGGATTCTGGAGGTCTATCTCGTCTTCTTTTCTCAATGGCGGTACTTTGATAGAATCAGGGAGTTGTATACGCTTCTTGTGCGTTTTTCGTTTCTTCCGTGGAAGGCATTCCGTTGGCTTTTGTGGCCGGAATTTCTTCCGGTTGCCGGTCTTCTGCAAGCGGCGGTGCGCTTAAGGAATCCGTATTCGCGTCCAGCGAGTCTGTCTCGGCAGGCAGGTAGTATCCGCTGCAGGTGTAACAGGTCGGGTCTATGTCTTCTTTAGGCTTTTTGGAGAACTTGACTCTGTATTTGGCGTACTGATCGTCCAGCAATACCTTTTGAATGAAGTTTCCGAAGATGGGCAGGGCCGTACGGCTTCCTTGTCCCAATGCTCCTGTACGGAAATGTATGCTTCGGTATTCGCCGCCGACCCATCCGCCGGCCACCAGTTTGGGGGTCACGCCGACAAACCAGGCATCGGAGTGATTGTTCGATGTTCCGGTTTTTCCGCCGAAATCGGAATACTTCAGTACCGGGTGGATGTAGCTCCACAGGGCGGCCGTTGTCCCGCCGCGTTCGGTCAGTCCGCCGCGCAGGAGTTGCTGCATGAAGAAAGCCGAGCGGTAGGGAATGGCTTGCCGTTCGTCCGGCTTGGCTTCGTAGATGGTGTTGCCGTCGCGGTCCAGTATTTTGGTGATTAGTACGGGAGGGCTTGCAGTTCCGTCGTTGATTACGGTGCAATAGCCGTTGACCAGTTCCAGCAGATTGACATCCGAGGAGCCGAGGCTTAGCGAAGGGGTTTCGTGCAGCGGTGATTCTATACCCATGTTGTGTGCCGTTTGCGCCACATTGCCGATTCCTAACTCGTAGCCCAGTTTCACGGCTATGCTGTTGATGCTTTGCGCAAATGCAGATTTAAGCGGGAGGGCTATGCCGGAGAACGTTCCGTTTGCGTTGTGCGGAGTCCATTTGGTAGGTTCTCCGTTCACCGTATCGGGGTATTGTTTCCATTCGTCTACACGTGTGTCGCAAGGGGTCAGCCCTTGGTTCATGGCTTCCGTGTAGACAAAAAGTTTGAATGTGGAGCCGGGTTGCCTCATGGCTGTTACCTTATCATATTTCCATGAGCCGAAATCTATATCTCCCACCCATGCCTTGACGTGCCGGGTGTCCGGTTCTATGGCCACGAATCCGCAGTGCAGGAACTTTACCATGTAGCGTATGGAATCCATGGTGCTCAGTTCTTCCTCTTTGATCCCCTCGTAGCTGAAAACCTTTACTTTGTGCGGTTGGTTCAGATAGTAGGTTATGGAGTCCGGTTGGTTGGGGAAACGTTGCTCAAGATATTTGTAGGCGCTTGTTTTTTTGGCCAGGTTCTCTATGAAATCCGGTATCTCACGGTGGCGTTCGTCTTGCCATGGTGCCGTTCGGCCCCAATGTTGCCGGAAGCGTTCCTGGAGTATCTGCATCTGGCGGATGGCGGCTTCTTCCGCATATTGTTGCATGCGGGTGTCGAGCGTGGTGTATATTTTCAGGCCGTCGGAGTACAGGTCCGGTTGGTTATACTCGTCCACACCCGAAACCAGTCCCTGTTTGCATAGCATATCGATGTAATCCGGCAGTGTTTCGCGAAAATAAGGGGCAATGCCGTCGTAGCTGCTTTCTTCCTTGCGGGGCGCTACGGTCATGGGGAGCGCCATGAGGGAGTCTAATTGGGCTTGTGAGGCTTTTTGACCGTTGAATGTCAGATGGCCGTGGTCGTGCACGATGCCAAGCACTACATTTCTTCTGCGTGTACTGTTTTTGGGGTTTAGCTTGGGATTGTAGCTTGACGTGGCTTTGAGAAGCCCGACGAGCGTGGCGGCCTGTTCGTAAGTCAGTTGGTCGGGGGTGGTATTGAAGTAAGTGCGGCAAGCTGTTTTGATTCCGAATGAATTGCTGCCGAAGTCAACGGTGTTGAAATACATCGTGATGATTTCCTCCTTACTGAAAATCATTTCCAATTTGACGGCTACGATCCACTCCTTAGCTTTCATGACGAGGATTTTCACACCGGGAATCTTACCCAAGAGTCCTGTGGAATACTGAGTGCGGACGCGGAACAGGTTCTTGGCCAATTGCTGGGTAATGGTGCTGGCGCCGCGTGCGCGGCCTCCTGCAATGTCCTTGACGGCGGCAAACAGTCCTTGAAAATCTATGCCGCGGTGCTGGTAAAAGCGCTCGTCTTCGGTGTCTATGAGTGTCTGTATGATGACAGGCGAGATATCCCCGTATTCCACGGGGGTGCGGTTCTCACTGAAAAACCGTCCGATGAGTATGCTGTCGGCGCTATAGATTTCCGAAGCTTCGCTTGTGACCGGATGCTTGATGTCTTTGAATCCCGGGGATTTCCCGAACAGATACAGGAAGTTGACGTCAACGGCCACGAGAAGCAGGATGACGGATATGATGCAGGTGAGTAGCCACATTAAGGTTTTCTTATACCAAGGCCCCCGGTAGAGGGCGGTAAAACGGTGTCCGATTTTCTTGAGCCGGCTGGCAAGTGTTGAAAATGTATGCCCCATGCGTTTGGATTTATGTGGATTGAATAAGTCTTGTGAAAGCAAATATAGGTAAAGTTTACCGTAATGCGTCGCTTTCTATTAACTTTTTTATTTGGTCCGATTCGTCGGGATGAAACCAGTGTATGCTTTCGTCACGACGAAACCATGTCATCTGTTTTCGGGAATAAATGCGGGTGTTTTGTTTGATTTTCTCTACGGCTGTATCAAGTGTCCATGTGCCGTCTATATAATTGAATATTTCTTTATATCCTACGGTATTGAGCGCATTGGTGTGCCGGTAGTTTATGACGGAACGGGCCTCTTCCACCAGGCCGTCTTCAATCATCTGGTCTACGCGACGGTTGATACGTGCATACAATTCCTCACGCTCACGTCGCAGACCGATTTTAAGGATATCGAAAGGACGGGGCTTGGGCTGGCTGGTCCGAAAGGAAGAATAGGGCTTGCCTGTCATATAGCATATTTCCAGCGCATGGATGACTCGTTTCGGATTTTTGTGGTCCACGATGGCATAGTAGTCCGGGTCGAGCAGCTTCAGTTCTTTACACAATTGTTCCAATCCCGTTTCTTCGTATCTTTCCAGCATGAGGCGCCGGGTTTCATTATCTACGGTAGGGATGTCATCAATGCCTTTACATACGGCATCGATGTACATCATGCTTCCTCCGGTCAACAGTGCATAGGGTTGGGTGGCGTGGAGCTGTTGTAATAAAGTGAGTACGTCGGTCTCATATTGTGCTGCGCTATAATAGTCGGTAAGCCCGAGTGTACCGACGAAGTAATGCTTTATGCGTTTTTGCTGTGCTTCGGTGGGAGCAGCCGTTCCTATAGGCAAATGGCGGAACAGCTGGCGGGAGTCGGCGTTGATGATAGGGGTATGAAGAAACTCAGCCAGGGAGAGGCTGAGTTCTGTCTTACCAACGCCTGTCGGGCCTATCAGTACGATGAGTTTGGGCGTCATAGATTAAGAATAAGGATTTCCTTCACTGATTTCAAAACCCTCCGGGTCGAATTCTTCCGTATCGAAGCTGTCGCTTCCATAGAAATCTTCATTAAGGTCTTCTGAAAGTTTGATTGTGTCCTTATTTAAAAAATCTTGCAAGTCCATAGATTGCCGTGGGGCCTCACCGAAACTCCGGCTGCATACGGCTTGTGCTTGCGTCTGTCCGAAACTTATTTCTGTAAGTTCGATAAAAAACATCCGGTTATCTAAAGGGTCGAATATATAGACAAGACGTTGTTTTTCATCTTCCAGAAGTTCGCTCAACCGTGTTTTTTTCATTAGGTATAGGTCTTCGTCGGAGCGGCTTGTACCCAAATCCTCCAGCATCACTTCCAGTTCTTGTTCCCAGTCCTCATTACAAATGAAGAAGCTGGTGGGGGCACTTTCCGTATAATGGCATGATTTCAAAATAGCTTGATGAAAGTCATAGAAATTAGCCTCTGCATCAATCTTGATTTCTCTGATGAAATCTTCTACTTCGTTGGAAATGATGGTAAAGCGATATACCATGTCTTTAGCTGTATTTTAGTGTACAAAACCTCTTTTGGCTTTCTCAATGAAATTTATGATGTATTCTATTTCAGAGCTTGCCGGAATTTCTTCACGCACTTTCTGCAGGGCCTCGTTTAACGTGACGCCTCCCTGATAAATAATACGGTAGGCATTATGGATGTTTTCAATCAATTCGTTGCTGAACCCTCTGCGACGCAGACCGACAAGATTCAGGCCGCAGTAAGCAGCCGGCTCGCGTGCGCATATAGTATAAGGTGGAATATCCTGACTGAAGCGGGTTCCGCCGCCCACCATGGTATATCCGCCTACGTGGCAGAACTGGTGCATAAGTACGTTGGCACTGATAATGGCGTGATCATCAATTACCGTTTCACCGGCCAGTTTGGTGCCATTGCCGATGATGCAGTCGTTTCCAACGAATGCGTCGTGAGCCACATGTACACTTTCCATCAGTAAGTTGCCGCTGCCCACGCAGGTTTTTCCCTTGGCTGCTGTACCCCGATTGATGGTTACGTTCTCTCGGATCTTGTTATTGTCGCCGATGACGGCTGTTGTGTCTTCACCTTTGAATTTCAAATCCTGAGGAACAGCGCTGATAACAGCTCCGGGAAATATAACGTTGCCGTTTCCGATGCGTGCTCCGTATAATACGGTCACACTATTCATCAGGGTATTGTTGTCACCTATTTCAACGTTCTTGTCAATGAAACAAAAGGGGCCGATTTCGCAGTTTTCTCCGATTTTAGCTTCCGGATCAACGAAAGCCAAGGGACTTATTTTGCTCATGTCTGTTCTTTTTTTACTTGTTTTTTACTATTTGTGCGGTAAACGTAGCTTCTGTTACAATGCTTTCTCCCACAAATACATAACCGCGCATGGAGGAGATGCCATGACGAAGGGGAGCGAGAAGTTCTACTTTGAATAGAAGCGTGTCACCTGGAACCACTTTTTGGCGGAACTTCACTTGGTCTATGCGGAGGAAGTAAGTGCTCCAGCGTTCCGGTTCATCTACGGAATTGAGAACTAGCAGACCGCCGGCCTGGGCCATGGCTTCTATTTGCAGCACTCCCGGCATAACAGGTTCCATTGGGAAGTGTCCCACAAAAAACGGTTCGTTGCCCGTAACATTCTTGACGGCTACGATTGAACTGGGTCCCAGTTCAATGACTTTGTCCACCAGTTGCATAGGATAGCGGTGAGGCAGCAGTTCGCGAATGCGGTTAATGTCCATTACCGGAGGTTCGTTGCAATCGTATCCCGGTGCTTGTATCTCGTGAGCGCGGATTTCCTTACGGATGAGACGGGCAAACTTGTTATTGATGGTATGTCCCGGGCGTGTGGCGATAATGCGCCCTTTGATGGGTTTGCCGATCAGTGCCATATCTCCTATAATGTCAAGTAACTTGTGGCGTGCCGGTTCGTTTTCCCAAACAAGGGGTTTATGATTGAGATATCCTTTTTCCTTGGCGTCGTGGTGGGGTACACCTATGTTATCTGCCAGTTTGTCCAGTTTGTCTTGCGACATCTCGTTCTCGTAAATAACAATGGCGTTGTCAAGGTCTCCGCCTTTGATGAGACCGGCAGCCATTAGCTGTTCCACTTCACGAACGAATACAAATGTACGGCTTGGGGCGATTTCCGTTTCAAAGTTTTTCATATTGTCCAATGTGGCGAACTGACTGGAGAGTACTTTTGAATTGAATGAAATCATTGCCGTGATGCTGAACTGCTCGTCCGGAAGAATCGTGATGCAAGACCCTGTCTCTTCGTCCTTTACTTCCAGTTTTTTACGGATGATATAGTAGTCTTTTACTGCGTTTTGTTCGGCTATCCCCACGCGTTTAATGTTATCCACATAGATTTCTGCGCTACCATCAAGGATGGGTACTTCCGGACCGTTTACCTGTAGGAGGCAGTTGTCCACCCCCATTGCGTATAATGCGGCTAAAGCGTGTTCTACAGTGCTACACCGTGCTTCACCACGTCCGAGCACTGTACCGCGTGTTGTTTCCACTACGTTTTCGGCCACTGCATCAATAATCGGTCGCCCGTCAAGGTCGATACGTTGAATTTTATATCCGTGATTTTCGGGAGCGGGATTGAATGTGACGGTCAGATTAAGACCTGTATGTAGTCCTTTGCCGCACAAAGAAAAACTTCCTTGCAATGTTTTCTGTTTCAGCATAGCTCGATATTACTTCTTATTCAATACTTCTTTTAATTCTTCTATTTCCTTTTTCATTCGGTTGACATCGGCATACATTTCCGGTAGATTCTTGTAAACAACGCTGGAGCGCGCAAAGTTTTTGGCATCAATGGCAGGAGAACCTTGTACCGTTACATGGCCTTTGCGGATACTTCCTGCGATACCGGCTTGCGCTCCGGACATTACTTTGTCACCGATGACAGCATGCCCTGCAATACCCACCTGGCCGCCGAACATGCACCATTGGCCTATTTTTGTCGAACCGGCTACACCGACCTGTGCAGACATGACCGTATTTTCACCGACTTCTACGTTATGGGCTATCTGTACCAGATTATCGAGTTTTACACCTTTGCGCACGTATGTGGATCCCATTGTGGAACGGTCTATACAGGTGTTGGCACCTATTTCCACATCATCTTCGATAGTCACGATACCTATCTGCGGTATTTTGTCATAGCCGTCCGCAGCAGGAGCAAAGCCGAACCCGTCCGCACCGATCACACAACCCGAATGCAGGATGACGCGATTGCCTATTTTGCAATCGTGATAAACCGATACACCGGAATAGAGAAGGCAATCTTCGCCTATTGTTGCATTATCGTAAACCGTAGTATGCGGATATATTTGTGTTCCTTTACCGATATGTACGTTTTCACCTATATAGGCGAAAGGAGCGATGTAGCAGTCTTCACCGATTTGTGCTGTGGATGCGATGTAAGCCAGTGGGTCGACCCCCTTTTTTTTCGGCTTGCTCATTTCATACAATGCAAGCAGTTTGGCTACGGCTTCGTAGGCATTGTCCACGCGGATAAGGGTGGCATGCGTTTCTTTTTCCAGTTTGAAACTTTTATCTATTAGTACGATAGAGGATTGTGTATCATAGAGATAATGGGAATATTTGGGGTTGGAGAGAAATGATATTGCGCCCGGTACTCCTTCTTCTATTTTGGCAAAAGTATGTACCGAAGTGTTTTCGTTTCCTTCGATTGTACCCTGAATGAATTCAGCTATCTGTTTAGCGGTAAATTCCATGGCCTATATTATTGTCATTACTATTTTTGCAAATTTCGCAAAAAAAAACGAATTATGCCCTATTTTGAGATAATAAAATAATGGGCAAGCTTTATTTATGCTATCATTCGGGACAAAAGGCGGAGCGGAAAGACTGTCTTGGTTGCAGGATGGAAAGTATAAAAAAACAACCGCCAGGGAGTAAATGTGACCGGCGGTTGTAGGGGAGAATAGAACCTGTAGTCCTATTTTTATAGTTTCTTGAGCTGTTCGGCCATTTGCTGCTGTACCTCACGGGCTTTCTCTCCAGCTGTATCCGCGAAGTTTTCCGTGGAGTCAGCATAGATGATGGCGCGGCTGCTGTTGACGATTAAGCCGCAAGTGCTGTTCATACCGTAGCGACATACTTCTTCCAAAGAGCCGCCTTGTGCTCCGATGCCGGGGACAAGTAGAAAATGGTCGGGCACTATTTTGCGAATGTCTTCGAACATACGTCCTTGCGTGGCGCCGACTACGTACATCATGTTATTGTCATTGCCCCACTGTTTACTTGTTTTCAGTACTTTTTCGAATAGGCGTTCTCCGTCGTTATCGGCAGTAAGCTGAAAGTCATGTGAGCCTTTGTTGCTTGTCAGAGCCAATAGAATCACCCATTTCCCTTCATATCCTAAAAATGGAGTCACACTGTCTTCTCCCATATAAGGGGCTACCGTTAGAGCATCGAGCTGCATTTCTTCAAAGAATGTCCGTGCATACATGGCGGATGTATTGCCGATGTCACCGCGTTTTGCGTCTGCGATGATGAACTGGTCGGGATAGTTTTTGTTGAGGTACTGTACGGTCTTGTCAAAAGCAAGCCAGCCTTTTACACTCATACTTTCATAGAATGCCAAGTTGGGCTTGTAAGCTATGCAATAAGGAGCAGTGGCATCGATGACGGCCTTGTTGAAAGCGAAGATGGGATCTTCTTCTTTCAGCAGATGGGCAGGTATCTTTTTAATGTCCGTGTCCAGACCTACACACAGGAAAGATTCTTTCCGCTTAATGTTTTCAAAAAGCTCTTGTTTGTTCATGTCGAATATATATAACTCTGATTAGCCGTACAAAGTTAGTTCTTTTTTTGTATCTGTATGGCGTTTCCATTCACTTTTTAACAACGTTGTCCGTAAAAACGACCTTGCAACTTCTGTTGTCTTTGCGTACGTGTGGAGAATGGAGAGAAAGGAGGCTGCTTTCTTTTGTACTTCTTATGGATAACCTGAATAAATACGGTATTCTTATATGAAAGATAAAAAGAGAAAATGGCGGGGGCAGTCTCCGATCCGTTCGCCGTTCTTGGGTTGATTAGCTGGTGCTTTTACTTTACCAGCACTTTTTTGCCATTGACTATATAGATGCCCGGATGCAGTGCTTGCGGAATCTCATGAGGGTGACAGAACTGTTTTCCCTCTATATTGTATATTCCCGTTATATGTGGCTTGCAGCTTTTGTCTGTTACGGTTTTTATGTTGTCAGGTGTTTCTTCGAATATGATATCATAACGTTCTGCGGCTGAGGCTATATCCTGTTGCATATATATGCGGAATACGGATGTGGCGGTTTCTGCGTCGGCCGGAAGGAAAGCGTCACCGTTTGGGTTCAGCATATAAAAGCATTTTCCGGCAGATGCTGTTTGTGATGAGAAACATCCGTTTACGTGTTGTTCGCTTTTGGGTGTTTGTATCTCCACCAGCCCGTGTAGTTCCACTTCCATATCGGTTTCGGAAGGATGGCTTCCCGTGTAACGTATCAGATAGGGAATGCCTGCTTCTGTTTGTTTTACCCGTGTGGCCAGGAGTTTCACTGTTCCGTCAGTTTGCGTTTCGGTATTTGTAAACCGATAGAAAGAAAAGTCACGTGGCATGCGCGCCTCGCTTATTGAAAAGGGAAGGCATATACCCTCACAACGTCCGCTTCGAGACACGAGGCGGGTATAAAAAAGCGAGTCCGTACCCAACGCCGCTTGCTGCAAGCGGTTGGCTGCCGAGGCGGAAACGTTGTATTTGCGGTATATTTTCCATAGATTGTTGCCGGCTGTGGTGCCAAAGGCATTGATTCCGGCATTTGCTCCATTGTCAAAAAAGAATACGTAATTACCGTTTCTTCGTCCTCCGTCCGTTTGCCGGTAGAATGTGCAAGTGCCGTTTTCGGTTATGTCTAATCCCCAACGACGTCCTGTGTTGTTCCATGAGAGCATTTTTCCACCATCGTTCAGCGAGTTGAGGTATAGGCCGCTTTCTGCGCTGCGTAACAGTACGCCGTAACTTTCTTTACCGTCAACTTGTGCCGTGGCAGGAGATTCTATGGTCAGGTTCACCGCATGGGTGTGGGGAGCACCAGTCACAAACTCTCCGTTTGCCAGACCGTGTGCCGCACACCATCCCAGAAAGCGGCCGGAATGACCGCTGTGCACCGTTTCCTGTATTTTAATTTCTGCTCCGGCCGGGAGTTGGTCTGTGTGGTGCACCGGTATCCAGAAATTTTCTATCATCGCACGATCGTCGTTATCAACGTCTCCCGTAGTGAATACATAAGTTCCCGAACCAACTTTCACTATGGCCAGACTGTCTGTGTAGGTCACGTCTGTTACGCCGTTTTCTCCGGCTTTGATTTCGCGTCCGTTTTCCAATAAGGCTTCTCCTGTGTCGGCCAGGGGCACTTTGATTGTGGCAGTTGTGCCTTCCGGCACGTTGAACTCATAGCGGAAGCCTCCGCTGCTGGTTTTGTGCCATGCCGAACGGACGGTACCGTATACGGTCTGAGAGGATATATCCATACTGCTCATGTCGGCAGGTATCCACGGAGACAATTCCATCTCGTTGAAGGCCGTACCCGTGTTGCGAATGCCGCCCAGTTCACTGAAGAACCATTCCTCTATATGATCCATCATACAATGATTCTGTGAGTTGTCTGCGCGGTTCATGTCCCAATATTCCGGAGTCGTGGTGCATCCGCTTTTCACGAAGAATCCGTAGCTGGGATAATCCGTCTGGTTGGCCATGCGGTAAACAATCTCGTTATAGCCATACTTGGCAAGCGACATCAGCATAGGTTTCAGTCCTATCTCTCCCGTGCGTATGCGGTATTGGTCTGCAATTACTTTCTCTGCCAGTTTGGCGGCTACGGCAGCTTCATTTTCTGCTTCCACCAGGCCGTAGTAGAGTGCCATGCCGTATTCGGCCTGGTTACCGTTATTATATACATTCCCGCTTTTGAAGAAACGTTTGTTGAAAGCCTTCTTTACGTTGGCGGCCAGCTCTGTGTAACGGGTCGCATCGGCCTGATAATTCATTTCTTCTGCCATTTCCGCCATAGCCTGCAACAGATAATAATAAGTGGTGGTGATGGTAAATTCGGTAGGAGTTTGTACTGCCAGTCCGCATGAACTCTGTCCCCAGTCGGAAAGCACGCTGTAGTTTTGCATGATATAGTCGGTGGTGCGGCTGGTGTAGTAGTCCATGAGCCGTTTCATTTGCGGGTAGTATTTTTTCATGAGCGAGTGGTCACCGTAGGTTTTCAAACTGCGATAAGGCACCAGTATGCCTGTACCGCCCCAGTTGGGATCATCTGCATATACATTCATAAACCAGGGTGCCGTGCTGGGTACAAATCCATTTTCGCCTTGTGCGTCGAAACAGTCCATTACCACCTTGGTCCAGAACGTCGTCATGTCATAGTTGTAGCATAGTGAGTTGAACATTCCGTTCGGAACGTCCAGCCACCCCAGTTTCTCGCGTTGCGGGCAGTCTGTGATGGTGTTGTATAGCTGGCTTTGTATGGCGTCGCGGCAAAGCGTGTGTATGTCGTTGATCAAGGTATTGCTGGTGGAGAAGTAACCTGTTTGGTCCATGTTAGAACGGATGCGTTGAGCCGTGAAGTCGGAGGGAGAGGGTGCTTCTGACAGTCCGCTTATCTGCATGTACCGGAAGCCGTGGTACATGAATTCCGGTCCCCACGTTTCTTCGGTGTCGTCCTGGCCGAACGTGTATTCTTCATACACCACGCTGGTACCGGTATACCAGTTGTCTATATATCCGTTTCCGTTTCCGTCTAGCCGTTCGAATTCGCGTAGCCGTATGGTCTGTCCTTTTTTGCCTTTTAGGGTAAAGCGGTATGTTCCGGCGTAATTGCGGCCGAAGTCCACCATATAGTCTCCGTTGCTCATTTTTCTTATATTTACGGCTTTCCATGTCTCCACTATGCGCAGCGGCTCGTAAGTACGTGCTTTCAGGGTGCCCGGGCATGAGTAGTTCTTATTCACATGACTGTAGCGGAACGAGGGAGTCACTTCTTGTACCGGTTTCCATCCTGCGAAGTCAAAATCGCTCCTTTCCACACTGGCGTTATAGAGACGTGCGTCATAGTCTTCTCCGCCCCACCAGTTGCTGCCCGTGGTCGGGGAGAGGGCGCAACGCCAGTTCTTATCTGTAATGATATGGTCTGTGCTCCCGTCTGTGTATTCAATGAAGAGTTCCGCCAGCAGGCTGGTGTTTCCGCTGTTTTGAATCTCTCCCTTGGAATAACGTCCGTTCACCGGAGTGACATTGAATATGCCGCCGGCCACTTGGGCCAGTAGGGCATTCTTACCGCTTTGCAGTAAAGGCGTTACATCGTAGGTGCTGTAAAGCACGCTTTTGCCGAATTCCGATTCACCCGGCTCCAGGCGGTTCTCTGTGACGGGCTGTCCGTTAAGTTTCATGTTGAATACCCCCAAGGCCGATGCGTAGATACGTGCACGTTTTACTTGCTTGTGGTCCGGTAAGGTAAAACTGCGTCCGAAGTATGGCACGTTGCCGGTAGTGCCGGCCGTGAACGTCGGCATCTCGCCGTTTGTCACTTTGTATTGTGTAGTATAAGTCTTGTTGTCGTCAGAGGTCTGCAGGGTGTATGAGGAGGGAAAGTTGGCAGCAAGCTGTTTGTTGGTCTTGGCTGCCACATCTTGACGCGGATACAGTACGATACGGTCTATTGATTGAGAACTGCCTAAGTCTGCCGTGAGGTAGATATGCTGATTGTTGCTGCTTTTCTGTGTGCTGGTATATCCCATGTGCGCGTTGTCACCTTGTATGATGCCGTCGTTGATGAATTTTATATTCCATTGTGCATACTGTTCCCAACTTTCGCTGGCCGTAAAGTTGGCCGTACGGGCCACATTGGTGTCTCCGCTGAATATTTCCACTTCGGCCAATTGCAGGAAGTAAAAGTTCGGGTCATTGGCTGCGGGGATGCCGAGCCGG
This sequence comes from uncultured Paraprevotella sp., assembly GCA_910586505.1. Classification (GTDB taxonomy): domain Bacteria; phylum Bacteroidota; class Bacteroidia; order Bacteroidales; family Bacteroidaceae; genus Paraprevotella. Next base: position 184,323 of record CAJUGV010000005.1, read on the forward strand.
GTGACGTCGATTCTTACGTAACGGCATGCAATCGGTTCGGGCAATGTGACGACTGCTGCTCCCGCCGGTTCTGACAGATCGGCTTCGATCCATTGGGCGGTCCATTCGGAGGGAGACATGAAAGCTGTTTCAAAACGACTTTCTCCTGTTTCTTGTCCCTTGTCTTCGCTAAAGACGGTCACGCTCCAATGATATTCAGTGCGGGATTGCAGAGGACTGCCTTCGTATTCCACGTTATTTTGCAGCGCACTGTTCACCGGACCGGAGTTCCACACTTCGGTTCCTTCTCCGTTCGTTACCACTACCTGGTAGCCTGTTTGGCGGAATCCTCGTTCTTCACTTTTTATTTTCCAACTGAATGTGGGAGTTTGCTGGTCTATCCCTACGGGAGAGGTCAGTCCCGACACTTTCATATCGGTGACTTCGAATGCCGCTTGTACGATCAAGACCTGTAACAGTAAGGACGTAATTAAAAAAGTACGTTTCATAGATGTAAAGGATAAATGGGTTAATAAGTTGCTATTCATGTATAGCCGGTTAATTTTTATGCGGCAAATATAACAAGAAAGGTGTGATAACCAGTCGGGTAGCGGTATTTTGAACTGAACGGACGAAAGAATGAACCGTTTGTTTGAATGGTGAGGAAGTATGACGGTGATGTGTTACTTTATTTATGGGCGTACTTCGGAAGGGGATATGCCGTATTCCTCCTTGTAGCATCGTCCCAAATAGGTGATGCTCATGCCTACGAGGGATGCGGTTTCGGATACACTGCGGCCGGAGAGCAGTAACTGATGTGCGCGAAGCAGGCGTTGGCGGCGGATGAATTCATTGGGCGACATACCGGTGGCTGCTTTCAGGCGACGGTAGAGGGTAGAGGTGCTTATACACAGTTCCTGAGCCAGTCGGTTTTTGTCGAAGTCCGTTTCCTGAATCAGGCGGTCTGTGATTTTTTCCGCTTTTGCCAGCAGTTCCTTATCGGCGGCGGAAAGGACCCGTTCGGCGGATGAAAGCATAATCTTTTCGTCGGGAACGGGATTTGCGGATGAAGATGCGTTGCCACAATCGGACGGTGCGGCGCATGTTTGCGGTTTTTTAGGCCGTCGTACCAGACGGACGTATAACAGCATAAACACCACCAGGCCGCCTGCACTCCATAATATGACTCTCATCCACGGGTGCGGCACGTTGATTCGTGTGCGGACGGTAGACTGTCCGTTCCACTCATATCCTATGATGCGCGGTGTGATCTCTATGGTGTGTGTGCCGCTTGTCAGGCGTCCGAGCGAGATGTTGCGTATACCTCCTGCGAATTGCCACGCCTCTTTGTCAAGGCGGTATTTGAATTCCATTTTATCGGTCAGGGCTATGTCCGGAATGTTGAGTGTAAGGGTATATTCGTTCTTGCCGGAATCGGATACTGAGACATAAAAGGGAAGCGGTGTGTTCGAGGGAGCATGATCAGGCATGTACATGTGCAAATAACCGTCACCGCCCCATAAAATATATTTTTCGGACAGAGAAAGTGCTGTATTTATTCTGAATATGTCCTTGCCGGTGTGTATGGCTGGGTAGCAGAGCACGGTCCGATATGCCTGACCGGAATCTGTTCTGTTTATCAGATAAAGGCCGTCGGGAGTGGAGCACCATATATGTTTTCCGTCAGTTTCGTTCAAAGCCTGTATTACGGGATGTATCAGGCCTTCTTCCTCACGTAGTACTTTCACTATGCATCCCTCTTTCGGAGTGGGGGTAATGTGGATGAGGCCGTCGTCCGTAGTCCCCCATATACTACCGTCGTGGGCTTCCAGCATGTGGGTGATGGTCTTGTCCGGTAGGGAATCTGTCTTACGAAGATGAAAATGAAGACTCATATCCGGTTTCAATACAGTCAGTCCGTTAAGGCTGGTGCCGCACCACAGATTGCCTTTGCTGTCCGGCAGGAGTGAAAAGATGTATTGGGTGGGTAGGGGGGAGTTTTTCTCCGTGTAGCAGGTGAATGCTTCGTTTTCGGGATGGATGAGAAACAGGCCCTGATAGGTTCCGGCTGCCAGCAGGCCGTTCCACATCGTCAGACTGCATACGTAAATAGTGGTTCCTCCGTCGCTGTCTCTAAGGTATATTTTCCGCAAGCTTCCGTCGTGGTGGTTCCATCTGTAAAGGCCCTGCATCTCAGTGCCTATCCACATGTCGCCGTCCGGCGTGCGTTGCAGGGCGGTTATGGTATTACTCTGCAAAGCGCTGTTGCTTGTGTTGAGGATATGTGTGTCTCCTTCTTTATCTGTAATGACGATACCTTCTGACTGGGTACCGGCCCAGATCCGTCCTTGTGTGTCCTGTTCCAAGGTGCGCATAGAGGTTGGTGTCGCTTTATAGTGGAACATGGGCCGTTCATGTAATTCCACCTGTACGCCTTTTCGGTCCGTACCCACCCACAGATTACCGTAGCGGTCCCGCAGGGCGCAGCGTATCAGTGAGGTCTCTCCCTGTGCGAAACATGGAATAGCGACAGCTTTCAGTTCAACGGATACGGAAGTGTTTGGCGGGCAGGTTTCGGGAAGACTGACCGTGTTCAGATCCAATGTCCACAGTCCCATATCACGAGTGGATATCCAAAGTATGTTGCGGCACAGATGCAGACGGCATACGAGTCCCTTGATACCGGATATGGAGAGGGGCTGTGGGCTGTGGGGAGGCAGGCATGCCAATCCTTTTTCCGTGGCCAGCCAAAGGCGTCCCAGACTGTCTGTCAGAAGATCTCTCACTCCGTCTTCCGCCGGTTCGTTATTGGGAAAACAGTGAATGACGGGGATGTTGCGTGCGCGTTTGTGTCTGAGGTCTATAAACGATATACCGTTTCTTACGTGTCCTACGCACAGCAGGCTGTCGGATGTTTCTTCAACACACCACATGGCATCCGACACCAGTGAGGGTATCGTGCGGCTGTTGACGAGCGTGAACGACCTGGTCCGGCGGTTATAATGACTGATCCCACCCATATAGGATGTCAGCCAAAGACCACCGGACCGTGAGGGTGAGACGGACGTTACGCTATTGTCTGCTATACTGCCCGGCTGGGTGCCGGCCTGATGATGAACGAATGTGCCGGTAAGATAATTGTATTCGTCCAGTCCGTTTCGTTGAGTGGCTATCCATACAACGGGATCTACGGGATCCGGCCATACTCTGTTCAGATCGTTGGCAATGATGTTCTCTTTCTGAGGCTGTCTGCTGCGTGTGAATGTGTATATCCGGTTCCCTTCATAAAGATTCAGGCCGCAGTCGGTGGCCATCCAAATGCGTCCTTTGCTGTCTTGCGCTATATCCATTACGCAGTCGCTGCTCAATCCCTTGTGTATGTCAAGGCACTTCCAGTTCGTCGGCTGGGCCATGATGCTTGCGGACATGCCGCACCAGAGCATTACTGTATACAGACATTCTTTTGCCAATGACATGTCACAAGGTGTTTTTCATCTCTTATATATTTAATGTATAGAGGTTCGGGTGATGTGGCAGCCGGAGAATCGGAAATGGAGATTCTTGTCCGAACTGTTTCTGAAGAGACTGAAGCCCGTAAGGATAAACCTGTTGTCGGATTGGCTGCAAGTCAGTTCCAATGCTGCCATGTCACTCTGTGCATTAGCTTTTCTGAGGTCGGTTATACGGACACGGATTGTGTCGGCGGCAGAGTCGGTATCGTGTAAGGTGAAAGAAATGATTCCTGTATTCCATTCCTCGCATGGAATTTCCCGGTAGTCTTCTTTGTAAAGAGTCATGTCCGACGCACCGTCGGAAAGTTTTATTTTTAACGGGGCGGAGACGGAGGCCGACAGATTCGTGTACTGCTCCTCGGCAACAGTTGTTGCGTCGGAGGGTTGCGGTGTTTTTTCGATGCAGTTTTCGATTCTCCACCAATGTATTTCCGGCTCTATGAATTGCCTGATTTCTTTATTTTGGAAGTCGTAATTCAGAATGCGCAGGCGGCTGTTGACAAGGAGTGCCTGTTGGGGGGGAAGCGTCATCAGCCAGTCGATGTATTCCTCTTCGTTCATAGGCAGTTTCTTTACATGGGTTTCATTGATCAGCGCGGATATGGAGCGGATCATATACCTTTGTGTGAATGAGACGAAATTGACCGGAAGTGCGGATGTCAGCATGAAGATACCGGCAAAGGACAGGGCTATCCATTGAACACGGCGTTCGCGTAAGAAATAAAGTCCGGTGCAGACGATGTAGAACCAGATGTTCAGGGCAAGCAGGTACAGGCGGTTGAGGGTGATGCCATAGTCGCTGATGCGGCGTCCTACACCGATGGTCATGAGGACCAGCAGTGGCAGGATGGCTACGGGCAGCCATCGTGCCGCGCGCCGTTCGAATGTCCCTGCTCCTTGTCTGAGAGTGGGGAAAAGGCCGAATTCCACAGCTATGCAACCGCCCATGAGCGCCGTGACGAGGCGGGCCACCCAACCGTCGGGCAACTGCCACTGGACGAGTATCTTGAGCAGGTAGGCATAGAGAACGATGAGATAACATCCCAGCAGGGGAAGGAAGAGGTAGCGGACGGTCTTTCCCGTAAATGCGGAGGCATATCTGGTGCGGTCGTGTTTGGATTCTCCCGACGGTATCTGTCCGATAAAGAGCAGGGAGGGGAGGGTGATGCAGAACAGTATGCTCCACGTCTTGTAATAATTGTTGTCTACCTCTATACCGAACAGTCCGGAGAAAGAAGCCGTGAGAAGACTCAGTCCGCCGCACATGATACCTCCTACAATCCATGAAGCGAAGGCTTGCGATATCAGTTGCAGACTGAAGTTCCAGGAAGCGATGTCGTCCTTTTCGCGAAAGAAAGAAAAAGTTCCAATACTTATGGCCAGTATCGTAAGCATGGAGCCGTGGCCCAGTCCGATTTCCAACATCTGAAAATCTTCCGGCAGCGCATACAGGTAGCAGGCGTCTGCAATCAGAAGGAGGTGGCACAGTAGACCGGTAACCTGTGCTATCCGCTGTTTTTTAAGTTCTTCACTCCATAGCCGGAGGGATAACGACAGCAAACCGCCCACCGTCAGGTAGTAAATAATGACGGAGAACTGGTGTGATGTGAACAAGTCGTCCGCTCCCCAGCATTCCGTCAGAAGGAAAAGTGTGAGCATGCCGATGAAACCTACCGTAAGGGGGAAGCGTTTGACACATTGCTCGGCGCTTTTTATCAAAATCTGTCGGGTGAAGAACTTTTTCATGGTGATAGACGGTTAGAGTTCGCTTTCTTTCATTCGTTCGGTATTCTCGGCCACGGTCAGTTGGTCGATGCAGTCCTGAATGTTGCCGTCTACGAAGGCGGGCAGGTTCTGCATGTTGTAACCGATACGGTGGTCAGTGATGCGGCTTTGAGGATAGTTGTAAGTGCGGATCTTGGCCGAGCGGTCGCCGGTAGACACCATGGTTTTACGCCGGCTGGCGATGTCGTCGATATATTTCTGGTGCTCCTTGTCGTAAATGAACGTGCGCAGGCGTGCCAGTGCGCGTTCCTTATTCTTCGGCTGGTCGCGTGTCTCCGTACATTCAATCAGGATTTCTTCCGTTTCGCCCGTGTGTGGGTTTTTCCACATATAGCGGGCACGCACACCCGATTCCACTTTGTTCACGTTCTGTCCGCCGGCACCGCTGGAACGGAATGTATCCCATTTTATTTCGCCTTCGTTTATTTCCACATCAAACTCCTGCGCTTCCGGCAGCACGGCTACGGTTGCGGCCGAGGTGTGAACACGTCCCTGCGTCTCGGTGGCCGGTACGCGCTGTACACGGTGCACGCCCGATTCATATTTCAGCGTGCCGTAAACCTTTTCGCCGGTCACACTGAAAATGATTTCCTTGAATCCTCCCGCCGCTCCTTCGGTAAAACTGGAGACGGCGATCTTCCATCCTTTCATTTCGCAGTATTTGGTGTACATGCGGAAGAGGTCGCCGGCAAACAAGGCGGCCTCATCGCCTCCCGTTCCTCCGCGTATCTCCATGATGACGTTCTTATCGTCTTCCGGGTCGGCGGGTACGAGCAGCAGTTTGATCTGTTCCTCCATTTCGGGAATATGCTTCTCTGCGGCTGCCAGTTCCTCGCGTGCCATCTCTTTGATTTCCGGGTCGTTTTCAGTGGCCAGCATTTCGCGTGCGTCCTGCACGGTTTGCAGGCATCCCATGTATTCTTTACGGGCGTCCATGATGTTGCCCAGGTCTTTGTATTCCTTTGTCAGTTTCACGTAGCGTTTCTGGTCACTGATCACGTTCGGGTCGGTTATCAGGGTGCCCACTTCTTCGTAGCGGCTTACCAGTCCTTCCAGTTTGTCGAGTATAGAATTGTTTTCTGCCATAAATTACAAATTTCTGTCTGCAAATTTAGATATAAATCTCGATTTATATACCGGCATTGTAAGAAAAAGTCAACCCCGCCTCTATCTTTATGTTGTGAGAGATTCCGGTGGTGTTTGTCAGGATGTCTGTTCTGCCGGCAGGTCCGGGTAGTTGATGAAGAGCATATATACGCCTTCGGCACGTATGGTGAACGTGTCGGCTATGGTTTCGTTCAGTGTGCCTTGCCACCAGTTGGTGAAGTCGCTGAGCGGATAGCGCAATCCTTCGGCACTTATGTGGGCCGCCTTGAAGTTGAAGATGGATACCTGGGTTTTTACCGGACAGCGTACGGTGATTTCTCCTTGTGCCGGGATGAATACGCCGTAGTCTGTGTACAGGCGCGCTTCCATGCCTTGTTCCATGTAGTCAATCAGCAGGCTGATGTTACCCAATGCGTGGTCCTCGCGTCTTCCGGTGGCTCCCACGATTGCGACTCGCCCGAATCCTTTCTTTCTCAGGTAGTTCATGGCTTTTGTCTGATCGTTGGTATCCTGGTCGGCATACAGCCGGAAGAGGGACGCGCAGGTATGTCGGTTTTCTGCCGACAGCGAATCTCCGTCGCCGATGATACGCCACGGAGTGTGTCCTTCGGCCAGATAACGGTCGGCGGCACCGTCGCAGCACACTACATGTGCGTTTTCCTGCAACCATCGTCGGGGTATAGGATGCCGGGGATAGTCGCCTGCCCCCAAAATCACAGCTTCGGGTGAAAAGTCAGTAACTGTTATCATATCGGTTTCTCCATTAATTTTTTCCATTTCCGGTAGCCGAGCACGGCTATGACGGTATAGGCACCGTAGAGGGCGGCCGTGAAATAGAGTTCTTTATATACGTAAAGTCCGCAGCTTACGGCATCCACGCACATCCATACCAGCCATTGCTCCACGTATTTCCGGGCCAGCATCCACATGGCCGTGATACTCAGGGCTGTGGTCAGACTGTCGAGCCAGGGCACGTTGCTGTCGGTGAACCGTATTAATATGCCGGCAATGCAGAGCAGCAAGAGTACGGATATGAGGGACAACCGGCCGTACAACCGTTTCGGCATGCGGCGGGGACGGAGGGGAGAATCGGAGGCGGACGAAATGTTCCGGTTGCCTCGCAACCAGCAGTACAGTCCGTAGAGAGAGGCAAGAAGATAGTAGATATTGATTCCGAAATCGGCGTATAGTCCGGCCCGGTAATAAACCGCCAGATAGATGGCCGGCATGATGAGTCCGGCTATCCAGAGATAAATACTGACCCTGTATTCCAGCCAAAGGTAGATGATGCCGATGAAGGTTCCGATGAGTTCAAGATAATTCATAAAGACGGGTAGAAGGAATGGATATGTGGGGCTTATATGGTCGGGTGTGGGCGGGGGTGCTGCGGCACGTGTTCTACGGTAGCGTGCCGGAGAGCGGCGGTTTTGGGGAAGAGCCTGAAAGGTGGTGTGTATCGCATACGACTTTTGTGTTTGATGGATGGCCGGGAGACCGTTGCAAAGATACGCAGAAAAAATGAAACGAAGCAGGGGTGAGGAGAGGAAAGAATGACGGAATGTCAGTACCGCTTTCGTGTGAGCGGTTTATTCGGGGAAGGGGACGGATGCGGTGGCAAATACGGCAGTCTGGCGGCGTTAGCCGGTGACGGAATGTAAGTGCAGGCCGCCTTTGGGGTTGCATTTTGCATGACCGGGTAGCGTTTTTTCCGTTTCATGGCCGGATGTGTGTCGGTGTCATCCGCTTTTTTACGCCATATTTGTCATCCGGTATCTGTGGGCCGGCAAGGATGAACGAGCGTCGGAAAGGGAGGCGTGAAGGGCGTTCGGAGGCGTTGGAATGTCGTTTTCTGCCTCGTTTGGGGGGCCGGACGATATGAGATGCGGACAAAAAATAATTTCGTTGCGGAGTGCGGAAAATTTTCTTCCGCATGAAATTCCGCTTTTATGCGCTCAAACAGGCGGAATTGGCCGTAGAAGGCATCTGTTTCGGTCTGTTTTCCGTCGTAGATGCGTCCGGTGGGCTGAGATTGTGATGTGTATAGGAATGATTAAACTGACTTTCTGTACTGATTTACGGGATAAGGCTTTCTTTTTGTCAGACCGATGGCCATAAAAAACGGGCAAGCATAAAAACTTGCCCGTGTAATAAGAACAGGAAGGCGGGATGCCTTTGAAGTGCTTAATAGTTGAATTCGCCGAATTCGCTCTTGATGGTGAGCGAGCGCGGCCCTTCCTCGATATGTCCCACAATCTGCGCATCGATGTGGAAGCTATTGGCCAGGGCGATGACGCGTTCTGCGTGTTCGGGAGCGAGATAGACCTCCAGGCGGTGGCCCATATTGAACACCTTGTACATCTCGCTCCAGTCTGTTCCGCTTTCACGGGCTATAGCCTTGAAGAGCGGCGGCACGGGGAACATGTTGTCTTTGATGACGCGGCAGTTCTCGCCTACGAAATGAAGCACTTTGGTCTGTGCACCGCCGGTGCAGTGTACCATGCCGTGGATGTGGGTGCGCATCTCGTCAAGCATTTTCTTCACCACGGGTGCATACGTGCGGGTGGGGGAGAGTACCAGACGGCCGGCATTGACCGGAGCGCCTTCCACCTCGTCGGTCAGGCGGTAGCTTCCGCTGTATACGAGTTCGTCGGGCACGGCCTTGTCGTAGCTCTCGGGATATTTCTCGGCCAGATACTTGGCAAATACGTCGTGGCGTGCGCTGGTCAGTCCGTTGCTGCCCATACCTCCGTTGTATTCTTTCTCATAGGTGGCCTGTCCGCAACTGCTCAGTCCCACGATGACATCGCCCGGACGAATGCGGGCATTGTCGATCACATCGCTACGTTTCATGCGGCATGTCACGGTAGAGTCCACGATGATGGTGCGCACAAGGTCGCCCACATCGGCGGTCTCACCGCCCGTGGCGTAGATTCCGATACCCATTTTTCTCATTTCGGCCAGTAGCTCGTCCGTGCCGTTGATGATGGCACTGATCACTTCGCCGGGAATGAGCATCTTGTTACGCCCGATGGTAGACGATACGAGGATGTTGTCCACTGCACCTACGCATAGCAGATCGTCGGTGTTCATGATAAGCGCATCCTGCGCAATACCTTTCCATACGGACAGGTCGCCGGTCTCTTTCCAATAGGTGTAGGCCAGCGACGATTTCGTGCCCGCACCGTCGGCGTGCATGATGTTGCAGTATTCCGGGTCTCCTCCAAGAATATCGGGGATAATCTTGCAGAACGCCTGCGGAAAGATGCCTTTGTCGATGTTCTTGATGGCATTGTGTACGTCCTCTTTGGCCGCGGACACGCCGCGCATCATGTAGCGTTGGTTGCTCATATTCAATTCTTCTTGTATAATTGTTATCGTGTCGCAAATTTACTCAAAAAAAATGATTGGAGAAGAATTCACCGGAGAATTAAATAATCCGCATGGATTTGAGGCGTGTGCTGTCCCCAATATCGGTAGTAAAAGAAAAACCACCGGTTTTTCAGTTCCCTGCAATTCCGTACAAGCGAGAACAGCACGTAGGGTCGGCCCAGCGTGGAGAATGTGGCATCGTTGCCGGGAGTGGGGTCGAAAGACACCCATCCGTGGTCTTTCATATAGACTTCCGCCCATGAATGCTGCGCACCGTGGCCGTCGGATGATACGTTAATGCCGTAAGTGTGGCGCGCCGGGATTCCGGCTGCCCGGCAGAGTGCTACAAAAAGGTCGGTGAATTCCGTGCAGTCGCCACGCTTCTTGCGCAGCATTCCCAAGGCTCCGATATCATAGTCGTTGGGAACGTAAGTGAAGTTTTTCTGTGTGTAATGGAAAATGTTTTCTATGGTGTTTTCCTGTGTGCCTCCCTTAAGCGAATCGGCTTTGGCTTTTATTTCGGGCGAATCGCTGTCTATGCAATTCTCCGCTTTCAGCCAGCCGGACACATCTTCCTGGTCGGACGGCGGTTGTTTGCACCGTGTGTTATAGTCCTGCGCATATATTTTTCCTTTTATCTGTATGGATATCTGTTCTCCGGGCGTAGGACGTTCTAAATCAAATAGGGCAAACTTGTTGTTTCCGCTCATATAGATCGAATCGGGCTCTACACTGAATATGATGCCTTTGATGTGCTGGCGTCCCGGAATGCTTTGCGGAATAACCGTCTTGAACAGTATGCGGTTGCATGTACTGTCACACTTCAGGGTATAGCGGATCCGTAGTGTGAACTCCTTTCCTTTGGGTCGGGCTTGCAAACATAAGGAACATAAAAGAAAAATAATCAGGCTTACGTTTTTCATGATGGCGGATAAATTAGAATTCTACTTTCGGTGCGGCGGAAGTGCCTGCTTCGGCTTCGAATTTTTCTTTTTTGCTGAATCCGAACATGCCGGCAAACAGGTTGTTGGGGAATGAACGTATCAGCACGTTATAGTCCTGCACGGCCGCATTGTAGCGTCGGCGCGCTTCGGTAATGCGGTTCTCCGTACCTTCCAACTGGGCCTGCAGTTCGGAGAAATTTTGGTTGGCGTGCAGTTCCGGATAGTTTTCCGTCACGGCCAGCAGGCGTCCGAGGGCAGAGCTGACGGCTCCCTGCGCTTTCTGGTATTCGGCCAGCTTCTCTGCCGTGAGATTGGTCGGGTCTACAGTGATTTGCGTGGCTTTGCTGCGTGCTTCCACAACGGCCTGCAGGGTGCTGCTTTCGTGGGCGGCATATCCCTTTACGGTGCTTACCAGATTGGGAATCAGGTCGGCACGACGTTGATACTGAGTCTCCACGTTGCTCCATGCGGTGGATACGGCTTCATCCTTTTCCACCATCTTGTTGTATGAACAACTGTTTAAAAGAACCATGCACACCATCGCAATGGCGGCGGTCATCCATTTCTTTGTTTTCATTGTCTTGCTCATTTTAGTTTGACATATAATTCGATATAGGGTGTGATTGTCAGAATTTTCCGCCGGCACCGCCTCCACCGAAACTTCCGCCTCCGAAGCTGCCCCCGCCAAATCCTCCACCGAAGCCCCTGCCTCCGAATCCCCGGTGAAAGGGGCCTGCTACGGGAGGGAATCCTCCGAAGCCTGTGCCGTTGTCAAACGGTTCGTCGTGTGTGCGGCATTCGGTGTGTCCGCACTTGGGGCAGCGGTAATAGACGCGGTGGTGTTCCACTTTTCTGTATCTGTCTGTCTTGACTTCCGAATTGATGCGGTGCATGGGATAGTGTTTGCATTTGGGACATCTGTTCTGCCTGCGGTTCGACCAGACTGAAATCAGTATGCTTCCGGCGAAAATTATGATGACAAGTCCCAGAAAGCCGAAGCCTTCTCCGTCTTCGGCATCTAGGGTATCGCTGTTAAGCAGGGAGGCGTCGCCTTTGACGACATCGCACACGGCAGTCACGGTTTGCAGCATGGCTTTGTCCCATTCGCCTTTTTTCAGATAGGGTACCATGTAGCGGTTTTCTATCCTGCGGCAGATGGCATCGGGCAGCGTACCTTCCAGGCCCTCGCCTGTCAGAATCTGGTAGCAACGGTCGCGGGTGGAGAGCAGGATAATGAGTCCGGTGTTTTGTTTGTTGCCTACGCCGAGCTTGTTGCCCAGTGTGATGGCAAAGTCATAACATTCTCCTCCTTCCACATGCTCCACAGCGGCGACTACGGACTGCACCCCCTTCTCCGTTTCCAGTTGCGTAAGCATGTCGTCCATCTGTTTTACAGTCTGTGCGGAAAGGATACCGTCGGGATTGACCACATGCCTGGTCTTGTCTTGTAAATAGACCATAGGAAGATTGTCGGGTGTATATGTGCCGGCATGCACGGGCTGTAAGCTGTGGCATACGACCAGTAAGAGGAAAAGACAAATAGATTTCTTCATGACACTGTTTCTTTACTTGCACGGCAAGTTATTCATATCTTTTGGAATATTGTATTTTCCGACGAATCTTTTTATTATTTCTGTGTAATCTTTAGCATATTTAAGATAAGAATCGGCATGTGTGGCGCCTTTTACTTTCCATTGTTCTTTGATGCCCGTTTTGGCGGCATACAGGCTGTCGCCCATCCAGGTGGGTACGAAAGTGTCCTCCGTGCCGTGAATGAACAGCATGGGCAGACGGCATTTTTTCACTTGGCTCAGCGGAGAAGCTTCGCGGAAATTCCATCCGAAACGTAGGTGGGTAGCCATACTGGCCAGATGGAGCAGTGGGAACGCGGGAAGTCCGAACCGGTTTTTCAGCTCGTTTTCATATTCGTCCCATACGCTGGTATAGCCGCAATCTTCTACAAAACAGTGTACGTATGCGGGAAGAGGCTCACCGCTTACGCAGACGGTTGTGGCGGCTCCCATGGAGATGCCGTGTATGACCATGTCGGTGGCGGCGGCTGGGGTGGAGAATAGTTCGTTGGCCACTTCCATCCACCGCAATACGTCCAGCCGGTCTTTCCATCCCATCTGTATGTGGTTTCCTCCGCTCAGGCCGGCAAAACGCAGGTCGGGGAGCAATACGTTGTAGTGCAGGTCATGATGGTAAAGATAGGCCATGTGAAGCATGCGTACGGCGTTGTCTGTGTATCCGTGTACGGCTACGGCCGTGCGGGTGGTCGTACTGTCTGCGTAAAGGTAGAGAGCATGTAGGCTGGTTCCGTCCTCTGCTACGATGAATGTGTCCCGCAGGGCGTTTACCTGTTGCAGGCTGTCAACCCACTGTGACAGGAACGGATAGTGTTCATACATGTAGGCATAGGATTTCTCTATGTTTTTCCCGCGTTCGTTTCCGCCGGCTTTCAGTGCATACCATTGCAGGTACAGCGTACTGCCGGCCAGCATGATGATAATGATGGTCAGGACGGTCAGGATGACCCTTGTGACTTTGTTTTTCTTCTTTTTCATATTTCAGTCTTTACTGTGCCAGAACTCCCATCCGGCCTGTGCCTGAAGAGTCAGCATCTCCAAACCGTTTTTAGTGACGGCTCCGCGTTCGCGTCCTTTTCTGAGAAACAGTGTTTCTTCGGGGTTATAGACAAGGTCGTAAAGCAGATGATTATTCCCGATAGCTGCATAAGGCAGTTCGGGACATTCTTCAGTGTGGGGGTATGTTCCTACGGGAGTGCAGTTTACGATGATTTGGTATTCGTTTATAATGTCCGCCGTGATCTGGCTGTAATCCAGCATGCCCTCTTTCGGATTTCGGCTTACGAAAGTGTAGTCAAGGCCTATTTGACGAAGACCGTAGCAAATGGCTTTTGATGCTCCTCCCGTTCCCAGTATCAGGGCTTTGCGATGATGCGGGGTTAACAGGGGGGAGATGGAGCGGGTGAAGCCGATGACATCGGAGTTGAATCCTTTCAGGAAAATATTGCCGTTACGGATTCCGATGCGTACGACATTGACAGCGCCTATCTGACGGGCCTCTTCACTGAGTTCGTCCATATAGGCCATTATTTTTTCTTTATAGGGAATGGTCACGTTGAGGCCGTGCAGGTCGGGATTGCCTGACAGAATATCGGGAAAACTGTTTACTGACGGTATTTCGAAATTGATATATTCGGCGTCGATGTTTTCGTTGCGGAATTTTTTGTTAAAGAAGTCACGCGAAAAAGAGTGACCTAAAGGATAGCCTACTAATCCGTATTTATCCATAGTATGAGTTCCTATTTTGTGGCGAGATACATGGTGCTGATGCCAAAAGTGAAACGTTTGAAGCGTACATCGGAGAAGCCTGCTTTCCGAATGATGCCTTGCATGATTTCCCCTTGCGGAAAGGCTGCCATAGTGGCCGGAAGGTAAGTATAGGCGCTGTGGTCCTTGGAGATGATCCGGCCTATCAGGGGCATGAATATTTTGGCATAGACGGAAAAAAGCTGTTTCATGGGAAAACGGCGGGGCGAACTCAGTTCGATAATGAGCAGGTGGCCTCCCGGTTTCAAAACTCTGTGCATTTCTTTCAGCCCTTTGTCCAGGTGTTCGAAATTGCGTACGCCGTAAGCCACGGTTACGGCATCGAATGTCGCGTCGCCGAACGACAGAGCCTCGCAGTCTTCATGCCTGAAACTGATGATATGTTCCAAGTCGGCGGCTTTCACTTTCTGTTGTCCAATCTGCATCATGCCTTCGGAAATGTCGACACCGGTGATGGTTTGTGGTGAAAGACGACGGGCCGACAGGATGGCAAAGTCGCCTGTACCGGTGGCTACATCAAGGATATGAAGGGGGCGGAAAGGGCGCAGGGAGTCGACGGCAGTGCGCCGCCAACTCTTGTCAATGCCCCATGAAAGGAAATGGTTCAGACGGTCATAAGAATGGGCGATGTGGTCGAACATAAGTTCCACTTGCTCACGTTTATGCCCGCTGTCCTTATACGGTTTTATTTTTTCTTGTCCGTACACGTCACGTGTCTTTATTTACGGTTCAGATATTCGGTGACGTTCTTTTCTATACGTGCGGCCAGATCTGCCTGGTTGTCGGCTTTGCAGAACTTATTGCCTACTATATGCTCGTATAGTTCGATATAGCGTTCGGATACGCTGTTCACGTATTCATCCGTCATTTCAGGTACTTGCTGGCCGTCCTTTCCCATGAAATTGTGGTCGATGAGCCATTGGCGTACGAACTCCTTGGAGAGCTGCTTCTGCGGTTCGCCTTTCTCAAATTTTTCCTGATAGCCTTCGGCATAGAAATAGCGGCTGGAGTCTGGGGTATGGATTTCGTCGATCAGATATACTTTGCCGTCTTTTTTCCCGAACTCATACTTGGTATCGACCAGAATCAGTCCTTTCTCGGCTGCCATTTCCGTACCGCGTGCGAAAAGAGCGTAGGTGTACTTCTCCATCTGTTCGTAGTCTTCCTTGCTTACGATTCCCTGTGCGATGATTTCTTCCTTGGAGATGTTCTCATCGTGTCCGGCATCGGCCTTGGTAGTGGGAGTAATAATAGGAGTGGGGAACTTCTGGTTCTCTTTCATTCCCTCCGGGAGTTTCACCCCACAGAGTTCGCGGCATCCGTTCTTGTATTCACGCCATGCCGAGCCGGTCAGATAGCCCCGGATGATCATTTCCACACGGAAGCCCTCGCATTTCAGTCCTACTGTAACCATGGGGTCGGGGGTAGCCAGTTTCCAGTTGGGTACGATATCGCTCGTTGCGTCGAGGAAAGTGGCGGCAATCTGGTTGAGCACCTGGCCTTTGAAAGGAATACCCTTGGGAAGAATGACATCGAAAGCGGAAATACGGTCTGTGGCGACCATGACCATCAGCTCGTCGTTGATGTCGTATACATCGCGTACTTTACCGTGATATACGCTTTTCTGTCCCGGAAAGTTGAAATCTGTGTGAGTTAAAGCTTTCATATCTTTATGTTTTAAAGTTGAGTTTTTACAGGTGGTCAATTGTCCCTCATACTTGTGGGATCTGTGAAAATGAGTGTTTCTTCATTGGGTTGTCTGGAGATGCTGTGCTTGCGTACGGCCTCATTCTTTTTGTCGTACCGTTCGTATGCCTCCACAATGCGGGTAACCAGTTTGTGGCGTACGATATCTTTTTTATCCATCCGGATACAGGTGACGCCATTTACGTTTTTAAGGACAGATACGGCTTCTACAAGTCCCGAACGCTGGGAGGGTGGGAGGTCGATCTGTGTCATGTCGCCCGTGATGATCATCTTTGTATTGGTTCCCATACGTGTGAGGAACATTTTGATCTGTGCCGTAGTGGTGTTCTGTGCTTCGTCCAGAATGACCACGGCGTCGTTCAGCGTACGTCCCCGCATGAAAGCCAGCGGAGCAATCTGGATGATATTCTGTTCCATCATCTCCTGTAGTTTTGTGGCGGGTATCATGTCCTGCAAAGCATCGTAGAGAGGTTGCAGATAAGGGTCTATCTTGTCTTTCATGTCACCGGGGAGAAACCCTAATTTCTCACCGGCCTCCACGGCAGGTCTGCTTAAAATGATTTTGCGAATCTCTTTGTTTTTTAATGCTTTTACGGCAAGTGCGATACTGGTGTACGTTTTTCCGGATCCGGCCGGTCCGATGGCGAAGATCATATCGTCGCTTTCGTATGCCCGGACCAACTTCTGCTGATTCTCACTACGGGCAGTGATGGGTTTTCCGTTTACGCTGTATACGATGGCGTTTTCCGTACATTCTTTCTGTGTCTTGCGCCCTTTGATGATGGCTAATATGTCTTCTTCTTTCAGGCTGTTATATTTGACACAATGTTTTTCAATGGCTGCGATGTTTTCTTCAAAGGCACACATTTCCTCCTCGTCGCCCATCACTTTGATGATGTTGCCCCGGGCCACGATGCGCAGTTTGGGGTAGAGAGCCTTGATCATTTGAATGTTGACGTTGTTGACGCCGTAGAAAATAACAAGGTCTACGTCTTCCAGTACGATATGCTTTTCTGTCATTCGCTTAATTTTGCCGCAAATTTACGCATTAAGTTTTGAATTAGCCACGTTTTACGTATCTTTGTGTCGCTTAAAAAAGAAAATAATTGAGAAAGCTCAAAAGGGAAATATTTGTGGGACTGGCGGGAATGACTGTCGGCGTTTTGGGAGTGGTGCGCTGCGTCAATCCGGAAATCGTGGGTGAGGCCGCAGCCGTTGGTGCATTGCAGGAAGAAGCGGCAATGCCGATTGTTGCGACGGGTTTGATGTCGGAAGCGGGGAAAGTGACACCTAAGGCCGGATTGCATACGCCTTATGTTATGCCCGTCTTTAAAGATAGCGCCGGTTCTCCGTTGAAGAATAGGATATATAGTGTGGCCGGATTCGGACGGACTTTTCCTGATTTGCAGGACGTACATATAGTGGCGGCACGCAAATGGGGAGTGCCTCCGGTAAAAGACAGGGAGGAGGCTGAGCGGAGGAAAGACGAGCTGGTTTATGTAGGCAGCAATCCTTTCTATACTATGGATAAGAAAATGTCTTATTCCATACCTTATCTTGTACCCCGCGCCAGTGATCTTTTACAAAAGATCAGCCGTAATTTTCTGGATTCTCTTGCCATCAAACAGATTCCGTTGCATACGTTGATCGTGACCTCCGTTCTGAGAACGGAGAATGATGTGCGCCGGTTGCGCCGTTTTAATTGCAATGCGTCCGAAGAGAGTTGCCATCGTTTTGGAACTACTTTTGATGTTTGTTATAACCGTTACAATACCGTGAGGCATCCGGACGGACCGGAACGGAGGGCCGTGAGAAACGATTCGCTGAAATGGGTGTTGTCGGAAGTGTTGCGCGATTTGCGTCAACAAGAGCTTTGTTATGTAAAGTATGAAGTAAAGCAAGGTTGTTTTCACATCACGGTGAGGTAATACGGTTAAACCAATTCTCTCCTGACGTGTCCTTATATATAAGGGGAAAAGGTTAAACCAATAATTATATATAAGGTATGATAAGAAAAATAGTATTTGGGGGAGTTTGTATGGCTGGGCTGATGTGGCCGGCAAGTGTTGATGCGCAAAAAACGGACGGAAACAGAAACGGGTCGCGTCGGGAAATGATGGTGGAAAAGCGGGCCGAACGCCTTGCCGGAGAATTGAAGCTGGACGGAGAGAGCCGGGCGGAATTTCTGACTGTGTATAAGAATTATCAAGAAGAGTTGATGCGGCATCGCGGCGCACGTTCCCTTTCAAAAGATGCTTCTGCAAGAAAGAATGCGGAACTGACGGAGGAAGAGGCTGCCGAATGTATAAAGGCGGAGTTTGATAGGAAAGCACAGCAGATCGTAGATGCTTACAATGCGCTTGAGGTGCAGAAAAAGTATTATGAAATCTTTTCTAGGACATTGTCGGCCAAACAACTGATGAAAGTTTTTGTGCCGGAGAAAGAGGGTAGCGGGCGCTACGGCGGACGGCCCGAAGCTGGAAGAGGGAGCGGGCATTCTTTCGGGCGTCAGCACGAATTTACGCGCAGTGCGGTCGGCATGGACGGAGAATGGTGATTGATGGTTAAGAAGGGAATTGTGTATAAGAGGTGATTTGCATAGACAAATTGCCTCTTTTTGTTTTTCTTTAGGAATGAACGTCTTGTTTATGGCCTTTTTGGGGTGTTCTGTTGTTTTTATGTTCCTTTTTACTCTTTTTTCACAATAGAAGTTGTGTTGTGCGGAATATATCGCTATATTTGTTTCTAAATTATTGTTCTAATAAATAAAAATACAAGCGTATGATGAATTTTACTTCATTAAAAAGTTTCATGCTGGCGGCACTGTTATTGGTGGCCGGTCAGGTTATGGCTCAAACGGTAGTGTTGAGCGAAGATTTTAGTAAGTGCACTTCGAGTAATCCAGATAACCCCGGAGACAAAATGGACGGGAAAACGGATGAGTACACTCAGATTTCCGGATGGAGTTGCACAAATGGTTTTATTGGTGAAGGTAATATGAAGTTTGCCACTTCTTCCAAGGCCGGTTCAATTGTTACTCCGGCAATTGATTTATCTGATGAAACGGCTACTTATACGTTGAAATTTAAGGCTTGTGCTTGGTATAATGATGCAGTGAGAGTGCTGGTGCAGGTTGATGAGCAGGAAGCAGTGGAAGTGACGGGGCTGACCAATACCGGTGCTCCTTATGCAGCTTGTCTGAAAGAATTTTCTTTGGAAGTAAAAGGGACGAGCCAGTCTAAAATTAAGATTCAGTCTGCTTCTGCAAGTAAGGGACGATTCTTTTTGGATGACATTGAAGTGAGCAAGCTTGCAGCTGGTGAAGTGGCCGATGCGTCTTTGTCTTGCCCGAAAACGGTTATCTTCGGCTCGGTCGGAGTTGGCGTGCAAGCAGTGGAAAAAGTGGAGATGTCAGGACAGAATTTGACAGGAGATCTGAGTGTTGTGGTTGAAGGAGAAGGTTTTTCTTGTGCAACGACTACAATCGCGAAAGATGATGCGGCTAAAGCGGAATTGGAAGTGCTTTTTGTATCTTCTAAGGCTGGAGATTATTCGGGTGTCCTGACGATTTCCGGTGGAGGTCTGAAGGAATCGGCTGTAATTGCATTATCTGCGAATGTGGTTCAGCTGGAGGGTGAAGGAACGATAGATTCACCTTATACGATTGCTGATGTGTTTACATTGAATAATCCCGGAAGAACTGCATGGGTGACAGGTTATATCGTCGGCCGGGTTGAAAATGGTAATATAAAGGAAGGTTCTACGTTTAATGCGGATGGTGAATCGGTGAATAACTCGAATGTTCTGATTGCTGCTTCAGCTATGGAGACCGATTATAATAATTGCGTGGCCGTGCAGTTGCCGGCTGGAGATGTGCGCAATGTCGTAAATTTGTCAGATAATCCCGCTAATTTGGGTAAGCAAGTAAATTTATTGGGAGAAATGGTTGCTTATTTTGGTGTATGTGGTTTGAAGAATGTTACAGAGTATAAATTAAACGGTGTTAGTGTGGCTGATGTGGTTGCTGATGCTGCAAAAGTTCCGGTTAAGGTATATACTTTGGGTGGTGTCGAAGTTGGCGATAGCCTGGATGGATTACAAAAAGGAATTTATATCGTGAAGCAAGGAGATAAGGTGAAGAAAGTGGTGAAATAATCTTTTTCATATAGAGATAAAAAGGCTGTCTTCTTTTTGGGGGAAGGCGGCCTTTTAATTTTTTATATAGCAGATTAAGTAAATTCTGCAGGACTTTTCTAGTTTAAATTCGTTTGGTTTCTTTTTACTCAGAAGACGGTTTGTTTGTATACTGTCGTAACGGCTGGCGGAGATCTTAGTGCTTGGTGGATAATGTTGGAGGCAAAGAGGATTTTTTTCTTTGCTTTTAATGGAAATGAAGTGATTGGATTTGCTGAGGGATTTCTTCGCGCGTGTACTTATTATAATATAGGAAGATAAGATTTTCCGATGCAGGGTAATGCTTTTTTGCTGAGCATGTGGTTTTTTTATCTGTCTTTCGGCTAGGGATGTTTTGTGCATCGTGTGTTCCTTGTATGTTTGGTCTCATTTTTTTTATGAAATTCTGGATAAGTTGTGTGACGCTATAATTTATTGTTTTTCAGTTTATTTTCGATGTTCATGTATTGCTTTTTGTTATTTTGTTGATATATTCCTTGAAAAAAAGAGCTGTAATGATTTGGTGGTTGTTCTAAAAGTTGTTACCTTTGCACT
>CAJUGV010000006.1:0-175 GCA_910586505.1 uncultured Paraprevotella sp.
TAGAGCATCTGACTACGGATCAGAAGGTTACAGGTTTGAATCCTGTCGGAGTCACCGAGAAGCTTTTCCCCATGAAACGGAAAAGTTTTTTTTATTTCATTCTTCTTTCACGTATTTTTTAAAACAAAAAAAAGACAACCCGAAAGTTGTCTTTTCGTACGCCCTCAGGGATTCG
>CAJUGV010000006.1:275-166711 GCA_910586505.1 uncultured Paraprevotella sp.
AACCCTGGACCCATTGATTAAGAGTCAATTGCTCTACCAACTGAGCTAAGGACGCCTATGCAACCGATGTACGCCCTCAGGGATTCGAACCCTGGACCCATTGATTAAGAGTCAATTGCTCTACCAACTGAGCTAAGGACGCATCATCTTTGTTTTTGCGAGTGCAAAGTTAAGTACTTTTGTTAAAACAACCAAACTTTTCGCACTCTTTTTCTCATCTTTTTTGCAGTTCGTAGATTCCTGAAGGTATACGACGTTTCAAAACGTCTAATTCAAAATCCTTACCTGCAATTATACCGCATGAGCGCAAATGGGCATCAACTGTCTTACGCGCCAATTCCGGATGATTATTCTCTTCACTGATATGACACAACCATACATGCCGCAATCCTTCCGTTATGCTATCAACCAGCACTTGTGCAGCAGACTTGTTACTCAGATGTCCGTTATTCCCGCTGATCCGTCCTTTCAGATAAGCCGGATACGGCCCCATCATCAGCATATCCTCGTCATGGTTGGCTTCAAGTACAAGATAGTTGGCTTTGGCAATATACCCACCGAATTCTTCAGTAACATGTCCCGCATCCGTTATCAGACAGAAGTTCACATCTTCATATTGCACGCTATAACCCACATTGTCAGAACTGTCATGAGGAACATCGAATGGTATTATCCTGAACTGCTCCAGCGTTAACTCTTCTCCTTTATTTAATATGCACACATGTTCTGATTTCAGTTTCGGATTCACACAATAATTTCTCTGAATACCTTCATGCACACGTTCTGTCGCAAAGACCGGAATATCAAACTCATTCGCCAGGCTCCCCACAGACTTGATATGATCCGCATGGTCATGCGTGATCAGAACTGCTTTAATTTGTTTCAAGGAAAGCCCGTAAGTATGAAAGTGTTTCTTTAGTGTTCGTATTCCTATTCCGGCGTCTATTAATATCCCATAGTTTTCTGAAAAGAGAAAGTAACTGTTACCGCTACTGCCGCTCCCCAGGCAAATAAACTTCAGCATAACCGTATTTTTATTTATGCAAATATACGAAAACATGCAGGAACGGACAAATATTTCTCGCCAGCCAACCGGATTTAATAAAATTGCTTCTCCTTTTAATTGGCCGTTGCCATGAAAAGACATATATTTGTCTCACGTTTGTTTCACCGTCTTGTAATAAGAAACCACAAAATATTATCATAAAACCCAATAAGAAACGATGAAAAGAAAAAACTTCCTCATAATAGGAATTTTAAGCAGTCTCCTACTACTGGGATGCGCAAGCAACGAGAAAGAAAAAGTCACAGCATGTGCCATAGAATTTGCACATGACTTTTTCAACCTACACTTTGACAAAGCGGTTCAAAATTGCACTTCGGAATCTCGCAAATGGATAGAATTTTATGCATCGAACATTACGGAGGAAGATATGGAAGTCATTCGCAACTTTCCGGAAGCCCCCTATGTAATGACCGCAGATTGTCTGCAAATCAATGACAGTACGGCTACTGTCCGTTGCATCATATGCAACACGCTCGCCACTGACTCATTGGAGCAAAGGAAAGGACATATCATTCCTGAAAGAAATATTCTCATCCCCATGTGGAAAAACGGTAGCAGATGGACTGTCAGAATGGAAGGCCCACTGCAAAATGCAAGGTAAAATCCCGTCTGAAATCCGGATGAACAATCGGATAATGATTGCGTATATCGGTATAAGCCGGGTGAATAGCTTTCATTCCCCCATCCAGGCGTAAAATAAAATAATCGAAGTTCAAGCGTATCCCAAGACCATAAGAAACCGCAATTTCACGCCAGAAACTACGCAAGCGGAACTGTCCGCCGGGCTGTTCCTCATAACTGCGAATGGTCCAGATATTACCGGCATCAATAAAAAACGCACCATGCAATTTCCAAAACAGAAAAGTCCGGTACTCCGCATTCAGGTCTAGTTTGATATCACCAGTCTGGTTAATAAAGTCGATACGTCCGTCTCCTCCCATAAAGCGACCCGGACCCAGTTCTCTCACAGACCATCCGCGCACACTGTTGGCCCCGCCACTGAAATAGCGCTTCTCGTAAGGCAATATAGTAGAATTGCCATACGGATAAGCTACACCTGCACCTATATGGAGAGCTAACGAATTCCGGTCGTCGAAACGGAAACTCTTGCTAATATCAAAATCTCCTTTTATATATTGCGCGTATGCTATGTTAAACAACGTATACTGCCCCTGCTCATTATGTTCCGCTCCGAAAAGGTTGGAACACCCATACAGTACATTACCCGCCGACTCCACATTGAAACGAATCCCTAAAGCATTGCTGCCGTAGTCCGATATATTCGTAGAGTTGCGTTGCGAGTTATAAGTGAAACTATATCCCATACGCATGATGAAAAGGTTCTCATAATTATACCGGAGAATGGCATTACGATCAGTTTCATCTTCCAGATAATCATGCCGGAAAGTCTCCGAAATCCATGGCATAAAGACATAATTCAAATCCACCACATCAATACGATGACGTATTAAACCGTTAGGACTTTGCCAACGACAACGGAGAGCTGAGGTGAGCACGCGCCTGTGAAACTCCGGTCGGTTTTGAGAATCATAAAGCAACGAGATCTCGGAAGAAGCACGCATGAGCCCACGTTTCCGTCCATCAAAACGAAACAGTCGGATATTGGGAAAGGTAAGACCGGCCTCTACACTTATCTCCATATAGTTCTGGTCACTGTATCCCTCCAAACCGGTAATAGCCTCAAAAGCTCCACGTAACTTCAGCGACAACAATTCCGATCCCCGAAAGAAATTCCGGTTCTGATATGTAAGCAATAAAGCAGCCCCTAAATCACCGGCAGAGTTCGTTCCCTCCAGTTCCGCCCCAAACGAACGTTGTTTGTTCTCATGAACCGTCACATACGCATCAAGCATATCTGGGAGTGAATCATTCTCTGCCATTTTTATATTAGAGAACATTACGGCTCCTAATCGTCCGAAATTACCATAAGTACGCTGTACATCACGTTCCTTATATAAAAACCCCGGCTCGATCGCATTGTTATTTACAAAGAGCGAAGGACGAAATGCCAGCCTGCGTTTGTAATAAATTGGAAAACCATTGTAGTTTATACTATCCACCTGTGTAGTGTCCCTGCTCACTCCGAATGCAGACACATCACCGGAAAAAGAGACACTATTGATTTTATAACGTCTATGGTACTCAGGTTGACTCTCGGCTGAAGCTTGATAAAGAGGTATCATCACATCTAGGTCTACCCCATAATCTCCTGCACAAGTATCTGCTTCGAAGCGCACATATTCTTTGTTAAACTTATAATAACCGCTATTCTGCAGACGGCTGCTGATACGCCCCCGCTCCGCATCCAACACATTCAGATCAAAAGGCATACCGGGCTGCAGAAGCGAAAGTCCCGCATGTTCATGCACAATACGCGCCACCATTGAATCTGCAATCAGATAACGGATATTCCTTACCTTATACTGTATACCGGGAGACACTTCATACATCAATCTTACCTTCTTTCCCTTCACCGTCTTTTTTTGATCCACACGGGCATGAAGATAGCCCATATTGTTCACCGCCCCCAACATATTCTCACCTGAACGGTTGGCCTGTACACTGTCAAATACGACGGGAGCCTCACCTACTCTTTGCAGAAAACGATTGATACGCTTTGTTGTATCGCGTCCCGAGAGCGCATACGGTCCCATCGGCACTTTCAGCAGACTGAACCATTTGGAATTGGGATGCTGGCGGACATATCCTTTCAGGGGATTCACGTCAAGCTTTTTATCCGTAGACTTCACTCCCACACTCTCAAGCATGTATTCGCCTTCGGATATGAACTTCGTTGCCGAACAAGCGCTCAGCAAAACAATAACAATCATCCCAGCTATACCACTCCAAAGTTTCTGCATAAATGCCATTTAACGTACAAAAATACATCATTTTTCTCAATAAAGGAGTTTCCGCAACCACAAAAACAAGCATAGGCACACGCTATTCGAAAATAACTTCTTAGATTTGCATCATAAATACAATCTGCATGATAAGCAAGAACAGAATCAAACTCATCCGGTCACTGGAACAGAAAAAACATCGTAAAGAAAGCCTCCTTTTCATAGCCGAAGGACATAAACTGGTAGAGGATCTGCTACCGGCCTTCGAATGCATCTACATAGCGGCACGCAAAGAATGGTTGGATAGCCGGGCACTGGATTTGAAACTACTTACCGGCAACGACACCACCGAAATACAGGAAGTTTCGGATAATGAGTTGCGCAAAGCCAGCCTGCAAAAGAACCCGCAGGACATACTAGCCATATTCCGGCAACGGCCCGAAACCGCAGACCCATACCACCTACTGAAAGAGCAGCTTTGCATAGGCCTGGACGGCGTACAGGACCCCGGCAATCTAGGCACTATCATACGCATTGCCGACTGGTTCGGCATCGAACATATATTTTGTTCACCGGATACGGCCGACCTCTATAATCCTAAAACAGTACAAGCTACGATGGGAGCCATGGCACGTGTTCATGTACACTATACTCCACTCACCGATTTACTTCAATCGGTCGAAAAAGAGGTTCCCATCTACGGCACGTTTCTTGACGGAAAAGACATTTACACTTCGGAATTAAGTTCAAACGGACTGATCGTCATGGGAAACGAAGGTAACGGTATCAGTCCGGATACGGCTTCACTTATCAACCGCCGCCTGTTCATTCCCAATTTTCCCGCCGGACGTTCCACTTCAGAAAGTCTGAACGTAGCCGTAGCCACTGCCATCACCTGCGCAGAGTTCAGACGACGCGACTCCATTTCCTGACTGGCACATAAATACTGCTATCCACCGGCATCCCCACAGCTTTCCATACTCGCAAAGCTGCATCATGCAGTTCCGATACACAAACTTTATGTTGCAAGGCGGCTATAGTATCCCCCGCCTGCGGCATAATGCCGTCGGGCAGAAGCATACATACACCACCCACCCACTCCGTAGCAGGCGTTTCTTCTTTCAGCGAATAATGTAAACGATAATAACCACAAAAATCAACCTCTACGGTTTGCATAACGGCAAACTTTCCTGAAGGCCAATGCACACGATGAAAAGCCAGTCTTCTCATATATCACAGACACTTTTCTATCTACTCTTCGTCTGCTTCCGACTCATCGTTCCTTTTCTGTTCACAATCCGATAAGGTTTTTCTTTCACCACATCTATAGTATGCTTCACCTGACGCCCTTCCCGCAATTCGTCAGGTGAAAGGCGACGCGCCACCGTATCGGCCGGCAACTTCATTCTCACAGAATCTCCCACGGGCAGCACATCAATGCTGTCCGGCAATATTGCGGTAGTATCGGGCCGCATCTGCTGCTTATGCATACGCACAAGCATAATATCACTCATAATTAGCAAGCGAGGTTCTTTCTCTTCCTCGGCCAACTTAAAGTACACGAAACCGCCAATCTCGCGCACGGAATGCACAGAATCGCCTCCCAGCCGCAACTGCATCTGCCCGTTATTGTGAATCCGGAGTGTCGTTCCCACCGTAGAATCATTATCAAAACGTATATAAAAACCGGCATAAGCCTCACTCTGGCGACCGCGTCCCACATAGCGCGCATCAAAACGCCACAAGATATCATCGCCCCTGCGAAATGCACTGTCCGCCTCCATGGAAAAATGCAGGCGGTCTTCCGTCATGTAGGGCTTCAACACGCGAAACGGCCGTTCATGCCATATATTGGCCGTATCTCCCTGTTCATCCAAGTTGGCAAAGACGTCGTCACTACCCGCCGGCGTACCCGATGCAGCCGCCTGCACTGTAAACCGTTCTTTCAGATTCCTGTAAATATCATTCAGATAATTTGCATGTGCGGAATACCATATCATGGTGGAATCGAACTCGGCTTCGCTCACCCCATGCTTGATGAATACAGACTGTACATACTCGTAACGTTTGTAGTTCACACTGTCCCGCTCCATCTCTGCCATAGCCTGCGCCACATGGTAGTCATAAAGTAAGTCTTCCAACTCCGACGGCTGTATCAACCCTGACGGCACACCCGGTTTGCAAGCGACAAACAGGATAACGCCACACACGATCTTACAAACTTCGCACCACCACTTCAACATGCTACAAACTTTCGCTTATCCGGAAATCCGCTTATTATAGAACAGCAGCAAGGCCAATATGCCGCAAGTGATCGCCGCATCAGCCAAATTGAATACCGGACTGAAGAACACAAAATGCTGTCCCCCTACCCAAGGCATCCATGTCGGCCAGTTAGCATCTATAATAGGAAAATAAAACATATCTACCACCCGGCCATGGAACACACTTCCATATCCCGTACCGAACGGTACGAAGTGAGCTTTAAACGGAACCGGAGGATTATTGAAAATCAAACCGTAGAACACACAGTCGATAATATTGCCGGCTGCTCCCGCCACCACCAGGGACATACAAGTCACAAAACCTGTAGGCACGCCTTTGCGTATCGCCCTAAAAAGAAAATACGCAATGACGGCCACGGCTATAATACGAAAGGAAGTCAGAAACAACTTGTCAAAAAACTCCCACCCGAACGCCATACCCGGATTCTCGGTGAAGAGTATATAAAACCAGTTTGTTATCCGTATACGCTCATGCATATACATACCGGTCTTCACTGCTATCTTTATCCACTGGTCTGCCACGAGCACCAGCAGAATGATCAGCAGCGCCAGACGCCCCTGCGTGAGCCATCCGAACATTCCTCCTTTCCTTGTCTTCATTACTTCTTCATATTTTTGGCTTCTATGCTCAACGTGGCATGAGGCACTACGCGCAGACGCTCCTTAGGAATCAGTTTACCGGTTTCCCTACAGATCCCATACGTTTTGTTCTCGATACGTACCAAAGCAGCCTCCAGCCCCTTGATAAACTTCTGCTGCCGGGCTGCCAGCATGGACAATTCTTCCTTCGACTGCGTATTCGCTCCTTCTTCCAATGCCTTGTATGTAGGTGACGTGTCGTCCACTCCATTGTTATCACTGTTCATCAGCGTTTTCATCATAGTCTCATACTCACCTCTTGCCACAGCCAGTTTCTTCAGAATCAATTCTTTGAACTCCGCCAGCTCTTCATCTCCATAACGAGTCTTCTCACTCATAATACTATTATTTAAAGGTTACTATTCTCGTTCTCAATCTTTTTTCACTTCCACGGTTATTACCACCCCGTC
Source organism: uncultured Paraprevotella sp. (assembly GCA_910586505.1). GTDB lineage: Bacteria > Bacteroidota > Bacteroidia > Bacteroidales > Bacteroidaceae > Paraprevotella. Next base: position 7,540 of record CAJUGV010000006.1, read on the forward strand.
CAACTCGAAAGTCTCGCCGTTTACAGGTCCGTCCGTCACATCCAACCGATTGGCCAGCACCTGATTGCAGATGTATTCGCTATATTCTTTCACGGCCTTGTCCGTCTGTTCCGAGCGGGACAATGTCACGGCAATACGGTCAGTGATTTCGAAATCTTTCTCCTTGCGCAGATTCTGTATGCGCTTCACGAGTTCACGGGCTATGCCTTCCACCCGGAGAGCCTCGGTCACAGTGATATCCAGCGCCACAGTCAGGCTGCCGTCATTGGCCACGGTCCATCCGGGAATATCCTCACTGAAAATTTCGACATCCGCAGCTTCTATACTTACCTGCTCACCGGTCTCAAGAGTCACTCCAAGCATTCCTTCACGCTCCAGCACGGCTATCTCTTCCTGCGTAAACCGTTCCACAGCTCCGGCTACACTCTTCATCAGTTTACCGAACTTCTTACCCATTGTACGGAAATTGCACTTTACCTTCTTCACCAGCATGCCGTCGCCGTCCACAAACTGCAATTCCTTGACATTCACTTCATCCAGTATCAGTTGTTTCACAGCCTCAATACTCTCGCGCATGGCAGGATCGCCGGCGGGGATGGAAATACACTGGAGGGGCTGACGCACGATGATATGCTCCTTTTTGCGCAACGACAACACCATTGAAGTGATCTGCTGTGCCAGCTCCATACGATATTCCAACGCACTGTCCACCAGTTCCTCGCGGCAAACGGGGAACGAAGCGAGATGCACACTCTCAGCCTCCGCACGTCCGGTGGCATCGGTAAGATCACGGTAAAGACGGTCTGCATAATAAGGAGCTATAGGCGCCATCAGGCGCGCCACCGTCTCCAGACAAGTATACAGCGTCTGATAGGCCGACAACTTATCCGTACTCATCGCGCTTCCCCAGAAACGTTTACGGCTCAGGCGTACAAACCAGTTGCTCACATTGTCAATCACAAAGTCCTGTATCAGACGGCCGGCCTTGGTCGGTTCGTAGTCATTATAACAAGCTTCTACATTCCGCACCAACGTATTGAGTTCCGAAAGAATCCAGCGGTCTATTTCGGGACGCGCATTCATCGGCACATCCGGCTCCTCGTAATGCCATCCGTCCACATTGGCATACATCGTAAGGAAAGAATAAGTCTGGAAGAGCTTGCCGAAGAAAGTGCGGCTCACCTCCTTCACGCCTTCCTCATCAAATTTCAGATTGTCCCACGGCGAAGAGTTGGTAATCATATACCAGCGCACGGCATCGGAACCGTATTTCTCTATCGCGCCGAACGGATCCACTCCGTTACCTAAACGCTTGGACATCTTATTTCCGTTTTTGTCAAGCACCAGTCCGTTGGATATCACGGCCTTGTATGCCACACCGTCGAATACCATGGTAGAGATGGCATGTAACGTAAAGAACCATCCTCGCGTCTGGTCCACCCCCTCCGCAATGAAGTCGGCCGGATAGACGGTATGACGGTCAAGTTCCTCTTTATGCTCGAACGGATAATGTATCTGCGCATACGGCATGGCCCCTGAATCAAACCACACGTCGATAAGGTCTGTTTCACGTCTCATAGGTTTGCCTGTGGGGCTCACCAATACCACATCGTCCACAAACGGACGGTGAAGATCTATCTTGTCATAGTTCCCGCAACTGTAATCACCGAGAACAAATCCTTTCTCTTTCAGCGGATTCGCAGCCATCAGACCGGCATCTACGGATTTCTCTATCTCGGCATACATCTCTTCCACCGATCCCAGACAGATTTCCTCTCCGTCCTCCGAACGCCAGATAGGCAACGGTGTGCCCCAGTAGCGACTGCGGCTCAGGTTCCAGTCGTTCAGATTCTCCAGCCATTTTCCGAAACGCCCCGTTCCGGTAGAAGCCGGTTTCCAGTTGATGGTCTTGTTCAGCTCTATCATGCGCTCCTTCGCTGCCGTACTGCGGATAAACCAACTATCCAGCGGATAATACAAGATCGGCTTGTCCGTGCGCCAGCAATGCGGATAATTATGCACATGTTTCTCAATCCTGAACGCCATGCCACGCTGCTTAAGCTCCATGCAAAGCGCCACATCCAACGTCTCGTCCTTATCGGTCTTGGCCGGATCGTAGGCATTCTTCACAAATTTGCCTTCCCATCGGGCATATTCGTCGGCCTTGACATGATTCTTCACAAACTCCTCGTCCAGTTCGTCCAACAAATAAAACTTTCCGGTAAGATCCACCATCGGACGCAACTCGCCCTTACGGTTTATCAGATGAAGGGGAGGGATTCCGGCAGCCTTGGCCACCTGCGCGTCATCGGCACCGAAAGTAGGAGCTATATGTACGATACCCGTACCGTCTTCCGTGGTCACATAATCACCGGGGATCACACGGAAAGCACCTTCTCCGGGATTTACCCACGGAAAAAGTTGTTCATAAGTCATGCCTATCAGATCGGCAGCGGCATATTCGCATACCACCCGGTAGGGAATCACCTTGTCTCCGGACTTATAATCCTCCATCGGCAGGCTCTCGCCTTGCGGATTCAGGTAAGCATGCAGACGTTCCTTGGCCAGCACCACCGTCACGGGCTCACCGTTGTACATATTATAGGTACGCACGCACACGTACGTTATTTTCGGACCGACGCAAAGTGCCGTATTCGATGACAATGTCCACGGCGTAGTGGTCCATGCCAGAAAACAAGGGGTACCCCACCCTTCCATCTCCGGACGCGGATCGGTTATTCTGAACTGCGCCGTCACCGTAGTGTCCTTCACGTCACGGTAACAACCCGGCTGGTTCAACTCATGTGAACTGAGTCCCGTCCCGGCCGCCGGAGAATAAGGCTGTATCGTATAACCCTTATAGAGCAGGCCTTTGCGATAGAGTTGCTGCAAGAGCCACCACAACGTTTCTATGTATTTGTTATCATAAGTGATATACGGATGTTCCATATCCACCCAATACCCCATGCGATGGCTCAGGTCGGTCCATTCTTCCGTATACTTCATCACATTGGTACGACACTTACGGTTATATTCCTCAATGGATATAGTCTTGCCTATGTCTTCCTTCGTAATGCCCAGTTCCTTCTCCACTCCCAGTTCTACAGGTAAGCCGTGAGTGTCCCACCCGGCTTTACGGTTCACGAGGAACCCCTTCATAGTCTTAAAGCGGCAGAACGTATCCTTGATGGAACGTGCCAGCACATGATGGATGCCCGGATGACCGTTTGCCGAAGGAGGACCTTCAAAAAATATAAACGAAGGACAGCCTTCACGTTCTGTCATACTTTTGTGGAAGATGTCGGCGTCATCCCATATTTTCAGCACCTCCCGGTTCACTTCCGGAAGGTTCAGTTGCGTACGTTCAGCGAATTGGTTTGCCATATATCGTATTTTATTTTCGTGCAAGATTAAAATTTTGGCAAAAATACGATTTCTTTTTCACAAGAAGAAGTTTTTAGACAAAAAACTCTCCATGACAGTCTGATAACCTGAGTCGTCATCCCATTCACACAAAGCGGGGAAGACGTTACCGCCTTCCCCGCTTTCATTGTCTTAAATATATGTCCGATAGTTATTCTACCATGACCTTACGCACATTCTTCGATCCGTCGGCCTTGACATCCTCACGGATATAAATGCCCTTCTGAACCGGAGTTGAGATACGCATACCGCTGATAGTGTACCAGTTGGTAGCTACCACCTCTTCTGCCTTATTCAGAGTTTCGTCCACGCTGTTCGGATCGAATCCGTCCGGCATGTTGGCTTCGCCGTCACCCATGTAGTACAAACGGAAGTCGTCGAAGATCATCCAGTCGTTCGCGATGTGCTTGTCTTTCTGCACACCGATTTCAACTCCTGCAGCAGGATCGCTTACTTCAAAGAACAATTCAGCTTCATACTTACCCTTTTCGAAAGCGATGCGCGCACCCCTCATATTGTTCAGCAAACACTTGTAGAGCAAGTCCGTGCGATCGGGGAAGAGGCTGTCGGCCAATACGATGTCACCGGAGTCTTCCTTACGTGCAGACAATCCATCGAAGATGGAACGGAGGTCGGCTTTCCACATCTTGTCTCCTACAGTAGCGTATGCAAAGGCATACAATGAATCCACACCGTTGTCGCGACGTGAGATGGCAGCCGGAACAGCATCACCCGCACGGTAGAATCCCTTGAAGGTCATACGGTAGTAACCTTTCTTCAAAGAATAAAGCGTCTGGTGGATGTTACATGAGTTGGCATTGTAGAACTCATAAACCAATTCATTGGCGCTAGTGTTTCCGCCATCTTTCGTAATAACCCATCCACTGGCGCTTGATACGTCCGCACCCAAATCATTCTTCACAGAGAAGCTCGGGTTTGCAATCATGCCGGTCACCTCTACAGGAGATTCTTTCGACGCACCGTCAAAGTTGATAGCGGAAGCAATCATGTCGGCATAGTCCTGAGCCAGTTTAAGCTTGTCGGCCTCTACTTCCTCAAGTGTCTTGAATGCATCCATATCCACCTTGTCAAGCACATTCATCACGTCGTCAGCCAGAACGGCATACTCTTCAGTCGCCATATAGTCATCATAGCTACCTTCGCCGCCGTCATTCAGTTTCCTGTCATGATCCTCTGCGATGGCAACCAGTTCCGCAACGGCAGAAATAGCCTTGTGCGAACCTTCGATAGCCTCGTTCAACGCAGCTATATTGGTTTTACTGATCTCTACGGTCAGTTCACCTTCCAAAGCAGCGGTAGCATCGGCAATAGCCTTGTTCAGATTTTCCTTGGCTTCTTCCGTTGACAAGTCTGTCTTGGCAAGCTCAGCCTGTGCGCTCTCAATCAATGCCTGAATAGGAGTTACCAGACCCGAACCGTCATTCGCACCCAAATAAGAGATCTTGAAGTTGTCGAAAGCAGTCCAATATCCGCTTTCTCCGCTGGCCTGCGGCATCTTCACTCCGAAACGAAGATCTGCACCTTCTTCCACATAGCAGACCATGTCTACCGCGAAATCGCCGTCTGCGAATGCAGCAGCTGCACCACTGAGATTGTTAAGAGTATACTTGCCGTTGCGTTCTTCGTCAAATTCCAGCGTCAGCAATACGTCTTGTTCCGTCTTGGCCGTTTCGTACACGTATTCATATACATGAGGCAATTTCACCATCGCATCGTTACCGTAGAGGTAAGCCAACACGGTATTGTCGCCGTTAGCTTCACCCGTATTCCATGATGTCATGCAATCCGCATTAACGGTCGGACGATAGAATCCGTTCATCGAGATCTTATAAGAACCGGCAGGCAGACCTTTCAGCGTCTGGTATACATCCAACTGTTTCTGATAAACCTCGCCCACACCAGAGCCGATGACCGGTCCACCGTTCCATCCCGTGCTTCCTTCATCAAAGTTCGGGTTGGTAATCAGTGAAGTCACATCGTCAATGTCACCGCCACGGATACCCTCGGCAATACATTCGGCCAACTTAGCCTGTGCACGGGGCTGGAGGCTGTCCACATCCGCATAATTATATTCCAAATCGGCTACTTCCGTCTCGATAGCTCCGAGATATTCTTCATAAGCCGCCATACAAGGCAGTCCGGCATAAGAAGCGTCGTCATAGCTTGCCCACAGATTCTGTACCATATCAGGTAATCTCCTGTAAGCTGCCACGTCAAGTGCCAGGGTATCCATACGTGAGCTTACTGAAAGCACCATACTCTGCAGTTCCGCGTCTGTCAAAGATGCATTGGCCGCAGCTTCCTTAGCGGCAGCGATGGTCTCCTCATACTTGGCCTTGCCCGCATTGCTGTACAATTCGTTGTTAGCCGAATATTCAGCTACCTTGTCCTCGGCCTCCTTGATGGTAGACTCCAGGAAGGTGTGCATATTCTCCGCTCCGGCAGTTCCGAGATATTCGAGTTTGAAATCTGCCAGCGCATACCAGTTGAAGTTACAGTTCTCCACACGCATTCCCACTTCTGCAGTTCCGCCGAGGACGGAAAATTCGGTAGAGTTTTTAATAAACAGACCGCCCTGTGCTCTTGTCACTTCCTTTCTCTGTTCCTTGCCGAGACCTGTTGCCACGATATAGGCACCCTTAGGATTCTCGCCTTCGGGCACTCCGCTGATGCATACCAAAGCCGTCAGACGGAACTTACCGTCGGGCAGACCTGTCAGAGTCTGGGTGATAGAACTGTTGTTGGAAGGATTGGTAGCTGTCCAGCGCTCTGCAAAAGTAGGTTTAACCACCCCGTTTTCATCCTGCAGGTCGGAACGGCCATGTTGCACGACAAGGTTGTCACCGCCCGACATCTGAGACTGACGCCAGAAGTTCCATCCGCTTGTTCCATCGGCAAAAGCGGGATTCTTCATCTGCAAGGTCAGGTCGACGGGATTCTCTTCCGTAGCCGAGCTATACTTGAACTGCAAAACCTTATGAAGCAGGTTATCCGTAGCTTCGATCACCTCTTCCTGTGTAGCAGACGGATTGTTGTAAAGCGCTTCTTCTGCAGCATAATCGGTATATCCTGAAGCCACAGCCTCTTCGAGCGCGGTTTTCAGACTTTTCTTGGCCTGGAATGCGTCATATACATCAGGTTCTACAAACTTCCAGTCGAAACCGGCCTCTGCATTTTCAAGCATGTCACAGTCCAAAATAGGGTTCACTCCGGTCTCACCGGCAGAAACACCCCACATCGTTCCGGCAGCAAAGTCCGTTCCTACGCCATATTTCGGGTCGGAATCTACGATTTTAATACGATAAGTACCGCCTTCCTGAGGCATGATTTTCCAAAGGATATGCCCCTGCTTGTTGTGGTCGCAGGCCATAATGATCGTACCGTTATCCTGTGTATTGAGGAAAAGTTCATGGAAACCGCCGTTGGACTTGGCATCCTTCATGGTGAAACGCCAGCCCAGCCCTGCGTGGTATTCGGCATCGGTAGTCTCACGATAAGCCAATTCGGTATCTTCGCCCCATGACAGAGTCACTTTTTGTCCTTTATCCTTGACTTCCAATTCCGTACCCCAGTTGTTTCTGAAATTACCGTCGGACAGGAACTTGCCGGTCGCCACGTGATATACATAATATATGCCTCCGCCTGTAACGGGATCTTCCGTCAGATTCGGAGCCACGAACGTCAACTGGGGATCGTTCCATTCTGTGGCCGCCCACAGAGGCATTGATGATGAGGTAGCACTACAAAGCGCGATAACTGCGAATAGATTGTTTTTCATCTTCGAGAAATTAAGTTAATTAATAATGAACAATAAATGTTTGTTTCGGGCGTAAAGATACAATAAGTGCCCGACATAAAAGTATATCGTGCAGGAGAAAAAAGTTATCATTAACTGTTTTTAACACACCCAAAGGCAATATCTTCAGACTAACGGAAATCATAGCCCCAACTTGCCGGCCGCTTGTCTCGAAAATTTACTGCGCTTCATTTTTTATTTTCGTCCTCATGATTTTTTATTTTCATGCCCATCATTTTTTTTCGCACTGCGCACAAAAATTTCTTCACAAACCATCCGCCCCTCTCCGCAGCGCGCAGCTCATCTTTTTATGATACGAAAAAGAGGGAGAACGTATCCCGAAGACACATCCTCCCTCTCTATAGACCAATGATACTGTCACTTCATGCCGATGCCCTGACGCCAGCTCAGGTACCAGTTGTTTTCATCCCTAAGCTTACTGTACATCACGCCGTCTACGTTGTCGCGCCCTCCTCTACGGCTGACAGGAACGGCTACATAATCTGCATTGCGATAACGCTTGGCAAAACGGATCAGGTCATAGAAGCGTTTGCCGTCATAACAGCATTCCAGCGCCATTTCATTGAGAATCATACTGTCTACACGGCATTTTTCCGCATCCAAATTCATAGCGCTCCATTCGCGCATAGCATCAAGGCGTCCGAAACGGATGGCGGCAGCCTCAAGCAACTCCTCCGTGGGATAAAGCAATTCGCCATCCTCGTCCGTCTCATCCTTCAATGAAGTACGATACTCATCCACATATTTCTTCTCCAGATCGCGATATGCCACCACTGCGGTGTCAGCCATCGGATAAGCATAATCGGGGTCATATTCCGGATAGCCGCATCCGCGCGCATGGATACCCATCGTATTACCCTTGTCGGCGTTATCCGTCCCGCTCACATACTGCAGGTATCCGGGACGCACCTTGTAATAAGAAAGACGGTTGGCAGACGTATTCAAATCATTGAGCAGAAAATTCACATCGCTCTCGTCCTTACAGTACGGTATTATGCTGTCTTCCATAATGTCCAGATCCAAACCTGTGGCCAATACGGCGTATGCCGCACGCGGGAAGCCGGCACCGTTCATGGCCTCTGCAAAGCGGAGCCATATATCCATCTGGCGGTACACGGCAATGTTACGGCTGTCCTGACGATACATAAGCTGCTTCAACATCGTACCGGCCTGTCCGCCGACAGAAGTATTGACAGTTTCCGAATAGCACCATCCACCGAAACGCAAGTCACCATTGGTGCCACGCTCTCCACTATTATTCGGAACACTGACTTCCACATGCTCCCCAGGGTTATCTTTTGTCGTAGTCAGAAAATAATAGGACTGCTCTTCGCAAATTTCCCTCATATGCGCGGAAGGCACGACAGACACGGGCCTAGAAGCATTATCCCCAGCGATATTTTCCGAATTTATATTGCTATACAACGTACGCACCTCGGAGAAATAACCTTGCGCTGCAGCCGAATCCATCGGAATAATAGTGACATTCCTCACATACAAAGGGGAGGAGCCAGTACGCGTAGTAGGCAAATTGGAAAAGAAAGTATTTCCCACAGAAGTCGTGTAGAGCTCCCAGTAGGCACGATCGTACGGATCCACTACATAACGTGACTTATCGCCGTCGCGCGTATCGGCAATCCAGTTGAAATAACACTTGGCAGCCTCGCGGTAGTAGCTCCGGTTACCGGTCAGCGACGCTTTCCAAAGATAAAGGTCACCCAACACGACATAGACCGGAAAGGCGCACTGCGACATGTTGATGGAACCCACTACATTGAGCTGGGGAAAGCGCGTCATCACATAAGGAGTCAGATCCTCGATAAAATAATCGCAGATGGCTTCCAGATCCCAGCGGTCACCGAGTTCTGTCCCAACAAGAGCTGCATCCTGCTCGGTCAGAATCGGCTGGTCGTAGAACGGCACCTTGCCGTAGTTCAGCACGAGCTGCAGGTAAGTCCATGCACGGATGGCACGCACCTGAGCGATCTCCTCTGCAAATATACTCTGTCCCGACACATCTTTCAGATTCTCGTCGGCATTTGCGATGTAGTAATTGCAGTTGTTGATGATGGCATAATAGTCACGCGGATTGTTATAACGGTTTTCGTCGCTTACCTCAAAGCTAGCCAACTCCAACAGATCGGAATGCGCCGCGGAAGTCAGGCTCACCAGATCGCCGCGCACCTCCCCGAGAAGGTTGGTGCGGTCGCCGATGGCTGCCAACTGGTAAATGATTCCCACCAAAGATGTGGCCTTGTCGGCCTGCGAATTGAGATGGCCGTTGCCGTCGTCGTAAATCACATACTTCGAGTCCGGTTCAAGCATATCCTCGCAACTGCCGAACAGACCGATACAAGCCATGCCGGCAAGAAGTGTGCATATATATGATTTCAGTTTCATTGTGTGTCTTGTTTTAGAGGTTAATTTTAATACCTAACATGAAATTGCGGCAGTTGGCCAGCAAACCACGGTCGATACCCTGCTCCAGTACGCCGTTGCCCATCGAGAATTCAGGATCAGGACCCAGATATTTGGTCAGGGTAAACAGGTTGTTGGCCTGGGCCCATACCGTAAAGCCATGAATGAACACATTGTCGATAGGAAGCGTATAGCTCAGCGTCAGCGACTTGAGTCTCAGATAGCTTGCATCTTCAATCCAGCGGTCACTGAACCCGGCGTTACCCACGGGATCTTCCCACATCACTCTCGGCATGTCGGTCTTCTGTCCCTCGTATGTCCAGCGGTTCAGCATGGCCTCGCTTTGGTTGAGGAAGCGGCAGCCGCCTTCAAGCTGCGAGCGCAAATAGTTGTAGGCATCGTTTCCGAGAGAATAGTTGAAGTTCACATCCAGACGCAGACGCTTGTAACTCAGCGAAGTAAAGATGTTACCGTAAATGTCGGGATTGGGATCGCCGATGATCTGACGGTCGTTCTTATTGATCTCCTTATCTCCGTTGTCCATGAACTTCACGTCGCCGGCTTTATAAGGTATGCGGTCTACGCCGTTTTCCGCCATCACATACAGCCCGTCTGCGGCAGCCTCCTCTGAAGTGGCATATACGATGGAGCCGTTGCTTGTGGCCGCAGTCTTGTAACCGTAGAACAGGTTTACCGGCTGACCTACCTGCGAACGGATGGTGGCGCCGTAATACTCGGCATCCACAAAATCTACTCCGTCAGGCAGCGACGTCAGCTTATTCTTATAATGGCCTATACTTGCACCCAATTCCCAGTTCCAGTTACGCTTGGCCAGCAAATGAGCATTAAAGCTTACGTTATACCCCTTGTTCTCCAGCGAACCGCCGTTCACCCAGTTGTTTTCCAAACCTGTTACGAAACTGAGTTCGTGGTAAGCGAGCAGATTGTCCGTCCAACTCTTGAACACGTTCATCTTCAAATTCAAACGGTTGTTCAGGAAGTTCATGTCGAAACCGAAGTTAAAGCGTTTCGTAGTCTCCCACTGCAGCTCATCGTTACCGATGTTGCCGATAACCAGACCATTGGCCTGCCCCTGGAAAAGCACGCTCTTGAAATAAGTTCGTGTAGCATCTGCCGTCACCCCGTCGTTTCCACTCATATCATATCCGGCCGTGAACTTCATGTAGTCGACACCCGGCACATCAAACCAGTCTTCATTGGTCAAGACCCATCCGGCCTGCACACCGGGGAACACGCCCCAGCATACACCGCCCAACTTGAAACCGTCGTTAAGGTGGCGTCCGAAACGCGAAGAAGTCTCCATCGCAAGGCTTCCTTCGATGAAGTAGCGTTTGCGGTAATCATAGCGCGCATTGGCATACCATGTGAGAGAGGTCCACTCATTACCTACACCGGCAGTAGACTTGTTCTGCGTATTGTTGATGAACGGAGTTTTGTCGCTACCGTTATTGTAACCCAACTGGCTGTCCATCTTATAGCTGTCGTTCATATAACGGAATCCGCCGAGCAGAGACACGCTGTGGGCACCGTACTGATTGTTCCAGGCCACTTTCGTATCACTGGTAATGGAGTTCTGGGAAGAATACAAAGAACGGATTTCATTGTCACGTATCAGTCCCAGAGAAGCCACATAATAGGAAGGTACACCATTCACCGGCACATAATACTTGTCGTTCGTGTTCACCAGCGTATAGCTGAAGAGCGAACTTACATACAGGTGCTTGTTGAACTCCCACTTCGGCATCACTGCAATATTGAGATATGAATTCTCAAAATAGTTCTTGTTCTCGGCCGAACCGTATTCGTTAATAGCCAATGGATTGGCCAGACGATAGTTCACATCCGACAAGTGAGATAGACCCTGATCCAGATAAGTCTCGTCCGTCAGATCGAGGGCAATATCCGAAATATGACCGTTGGAATAGGAATACGGACTGAGCATCGGGCTTTTCACCAGACCGAGGAAGTTGGTGGAAGTCACCGTTCCCTCATCATAATTCTCCGGTGCGCCCTGATCCAGCAGTCTGCGTGTCTGATTGCTGTAAGAAACATCGAAACGCACGAATAATTTCTTATAAAGGTTCACATCGGTATTGAAACGCACATCCAGACGATTCATGCTGTTTTCTTTCAACACGCTGTTGGCACCGTTGTATCCCAAAGCCAGATAATAGCTTGCAACCTCGTCGCCGCCTTGTACGGAGATTCCGTAGTTCTGGGAAAAGGCGGCCTGATAGAGCTTGTCATTCCAGTCTGTGTTATTATTATACTTCTCATAATAATAATCATTGGGATCTGACGTAAGGAACTGGAATTCCTTGGATGCGGTGCCCGTAGTACCGAGCAGATCGGAAGCATAGTTCTTGAACTGTCTTCCGTTGAGCATGGGTGTGAACTTAGGCAAGGCCGTAATTCCCACAGAAGCCGTAGCGTCTATCTTGGTGGCAAGGCTTGTATTGCGCTTGGTTGTGATAAGAATCACGCCGTTCGCACCTTTCGCACCATAAATCGCTGTTCCGTTGGTCATGACCTCCACTTTATCTATCTCGTTTACGTTGATGGAAGTAAGAATGTCATTATAGAAACCGGAATGTATCATCGTACGGTCATACTGCTGGTCCACAATCACCCCGTCGATCACCACAAGGGGCTGCGCATTACCGTGAAGGGAGTTGATTCCGCTCAGCGTCATATAGTTTCCTATGCCGGCCGTCCCGCCGCGGGAAATAGTACGAACCAATCCTCCCAATTTCTCAGAGATAGCGGAAGAGATGTTCAACTGGTCATTGAAATCGAATCCCGAGATCTCTGCCGTATTAAGGATGTTTTCTGACTTTTCGTATTTCGCTCCTACCGTGACAGGATACATCACCACATCACGCAATATACCGGACTTGTTAAGACCTACGCGCACGGTATTATGATCGGGAGCCTTGATATTCAAAGCTGTTGCATACTCCGGCACCTCCATGCGGAATGTACCGTCCTCACCCGTCAACGTACTGAAGCCGTCGTAACCGCTCACACTTACCAACGCACCGGCCAAGGGTACATTACCGGAGATGCTGCACACCCGTCCTTGTACCGGACGTGTCTTTACCTCAATCTTCCTCACCTCACGAACCTGGCGAACTCCGGAAGTGTCCGGTTCCACCGTGTCCTGAGCCATGCCGGGCAAATATCCCGCCATCAAAAGAGCCAAACAATAAAATTTATATCTTTTCATTTAAATATAGCCTAAAACATTCTACAATCAGTTTTCTTCTTCTCTCAAAAGATCAGGCCGCGGCACAAGGATTACCTTATCGATAATCAAATCACCGCTGTAACCGCCACTGTCCAACTGTCTCTTATTCTTTGTCTGCAAAGTAAGTTTCACACGGGCTTCCTCCTCACCATCGCCGTAGTTACATACGGGGAAAATCATAGGCTTGTCTCCTGTCACCGTTATCGTATCCATTCGTTCGGCATCTACCACGAAGAACGTGTTGCCGCTACCTAACGGCAGATTGTCGGGATTGGTTTTCATGCCCCCGCTCACACTCTGAACATAATTTATCATAGCTTTGAACTGGCGTGGCTTCTTCAGCTCATCTATCACTTCCTGTTCAACTCCTACCGTATCGTTGAAGGCAAAAGGAGGTACAAAAATTACCTTGATATCATAAGGACAATTGGAAAGCACTCCTCTAAGCAGGAAAGACACTTCATTGTATAAGGCATTCTTCCCACTCACATTACGCACCTGCAGACAACTTCCGCCCGAAACGGGATACTTACTGTCGGTCACCCTTATCACATCTGCCTGTATAGCCTCAACCTGCTCTTTAGATGCATTCTCATTGATAGGCTTGGTCGTATAATTATTCGTATTCTCTGCTTCAACCCGTATTGTACCCATAAGAGTCGTACTCTCCGGATTAATGCGCCAGTCAGCGGACTTATACAGACGTCCGTTACTACAATCCTTATACTGCAAACCATTCAGAATACCTCCGTTCGCAAACGGCTGTTCATACACCCAGTAACCGGGGGAATAACTCGAATACAAGGTAGAACAGATACTGTCCGGATCGTCTGGATTGAAGTTTTTATCGGGTTGGCTACGCACATTGAAGAAAGTTGCGGCGGTCAACATCTGCTTGGAATATATGTTGCGAAGTGAATCTCCGTCTTCCGCACGATCGTTGTGATAGACAAAGTATTTGGAATACTCCTCTGTCTTCTCTCTCCAAACCTTGTTGCCCGGAGCAACCAACCAATACAAACTGTCTTCGGAATCAATACGGCCCCAAGAACGAAGAAGATCATTACTACGCTGCATTACAGAATCAAGATAAACCGTCTGTCCGTCTACAACTCCTCCCGGCACACTTAGATCTTCATCCACCTCCACGCGGTCGAAACGACGGATAAAAGCCACAAGGCTGTCCAAACCGTCATCGCCCACGGAATCAGCCTGCATCTGCTCCAAAATATTGGAAAAGAAAGTAGACTCTCCGTTGAGTTTATAAAGAACACCGTCCGCAAACTGCATGGGTTCGCCTTTCAACGTCATTCCATTGGCATTGTTCAAACGGTCGTAAAACATTCCGTTGCTGAAACGCATCCGCTTTCCGTTCATCATCACCAGCGTATCATCGGTAAGCGTAGATACCTGCTTGTTAAAGAGTGAGATGTGATTGCGTACAAATTCATGAATAGCTGCATTCTCATCGGGTAACTTACTGTTCGCAGCATGATAGGCCTCAATCCACTTATCCGCCTCCTGCTCTGTAATATCCGGAGCCCAGACGGAAAAAGTCTGTCCGGACGTCAGCACCTTTTCATAACCGCAAGCCTCAAGTACACGGAAAAAAGGATGAATATCTTCGGATGACTTCAGCGCATTCCACAAATCGCCGCTCGCAACATTGGATCCGGCACTAAAATGGTCATCCCACGTATCGGTACATGACGCACCGGCCATTGCAACCGTAACAGCTGCAATTCCGGCTTGTACATAATATTTTAGTTTCATCTTCATTTGTTTATACATGATTAGTATTAGTAATTGTCTTCACCCAAACCTCCAGCTCCGCAAATGCTCATCGGAACCAGTTCAATATAGTCTATCATGAAACAACCGCGGTCTGCTCCCGACCATACGGACTTCACACGAATCGTATGATGTTCGTTGGGAGAGAAATATGAAGTACACAACACACGCCGCATAATAGTAGAGATTCCATCGAACGGCACGGATACGGACGGGTCGTAATCCGGAGTATCACGCTGCGCGGAATGATGGTACATGCTGACCGGACCACGATAGAAACCGTTATTCTTCATCGTACGGTTATTCTCTTCCAAAGCCTCACCCGTCAGTTTATCCTGCCCAGAAAGATAAATACCGCCTACGCGACCATCCGTTGCGGGGAACCGCAAATCCAAAGGTATACCCTGAGGCTCTCCGTCGAAATAAACCTGTGCAATACCACGGTCTGCCATTCCGGCATATCCCATGCGTACCTCATACGTTCCGGGAGGCACAGCCGGCAAACGGAATTCCACATCATAATCGGAACCCAGGAAGTTAAGTTCATCTCCTCCCATGTTCCAATAAGAAGGATGCGGACGCATTACAAAGAACACGGTATTCTCAGACACCTTGGTATTCTTCAAATAACCCGTCGGTATATAGTAGTTATATCCGTCCTCTCCGTATTCGCTTTGGTCATAATCATTTCTGAATTTAAATGTTCCGGCCATACGAATATTATTATTCGTAAACTCGGGGAATAACGTCATCATATCGGTACGGATACGGGTATTCATCACCACATTTCTCATCTCCGTATCATATGATACTACATCATCCAAATAGTAGAAAGCTAGATTCAAAGAAGTGTTCTCTATTTCTGGCGTTGTCAGAATAGCACCTTTTACACGTTCTGTTCCATAACGCTCCGACGGTGAGGAGTGATTAATATAAAATCCTCCGTCTTGCTCTACCTGGGGATCTGAATAATGATATACTTTCTCCAATTTCATTGAGGAGTATTCAAGTAAGGTAGAAACCCACTCTGTCGGATTGGTAAAATTATAATTGATACCCCAGCGGTTAATCAACTTGTCCGTACTTGGAAATATACGATCGACAAGATGGTATGCCATGAACATGTTCAACGGGTTATAACGGTTTCTCAAAGCACTTGCCGTATTCTTCCAATAAGCTTCCTTACGAGTCTTTCCGTTATCCGGATCATTCGGATTATCAATCGTTACATTCAGCCCGAATATGCTTTCCGCACTGGAATCGCCATATTTTTCCGCAGCCAATTCATACAAACCGATAATATTCTCGTCCATCGTATTTTCCGGACTGAACTTCTCAGGATACTTTTCGTAAAGTACCTCGTCTTTTACAATAAAGAATGTGTAACCTACATCCAAATGATCGGGACGTTTTGGCAAATAGTAGGTATGGCCAGAATAAATCTTTTCATGGAACTCCGGATAGTTCTCTTTCCAGGTTTCATAATCTTCATCACGGAAGTTCGCCAAAGTATCCACTAAGCCTGTACGTACCAAAGCCTCATAGAAAATATCAAAACCTTCATGCGCAAAAGTCTCCTCTAAAACGGAACCTCCCAAACTCAGATTCGGTACAATTACTTTGGTCACGGGTTGTACCACACCATTCTCCACCGAATCATTTTTCAGTTCGTTGATAATAGCTGCACTACGATTAATAATAGTCAAAGGCACCCCATTAGCATCCACCGTATCACCATTCGTAATCAGAATCAACGGAAGATCCAGCTCATTAGAAAACTGTGTGGTTTCCGACAACTTACTTGTATAAATAAGACGATTCTCTACTATACAAGCCATCACAAGAGTATCACAATCCTCTACTGGTATGTCCTGCACAGATGCATAACCATTCTCCCGCAAATATTCTTCCACACCGGAATTTACCGCAGGAAAGAACGTACGCAATCCTCTTGAAGACAAGAAATTCTTCTTCCCAGCACGGTTGACAATTTCATTGAAAAGACTGAAATCCTCCCGCGTTTCCAAAAAATCACTCATCATTTCACCGGTAAAGGTATAATAGCTGTCAGAATCCAGACTATCATTACATCCGGTCAGCATGTTCATCTGCAGCAGAGCAAACAGCACCGCGCAACATGATATTGATATTTTAATTATACTTCCTTTCATAGATCACCATCATTTAATTGTAGATTCATAAGAATTATTCTCGGAATCAGGATAAGCCGGATTCTGCTTCAAATTCGTATTATACTTCAGCTCACTCTCAGCATAAGGCCAATACACGCCATCAATGTTCATCATGCGAGACGTTGCATTTACACCTGTACCGCCATCAAACTTGCCGACAATCTTTCCTCTCAGATATTCAGTATTACCTTCCCGGCGAGATCTACGTACCAGATCAAACCAACGCTTACCTTCAAAGAGCAATTCACGACGACGTTCATCATACACAAGCTCAATCAACTTGGCTTTACTCTGATAATCAGAGAACGCAAGCGGAGAATTTAAATTACGCATAGAACGGCGAGACACGGCCTGCACTAAATCAAAAGCTTCCTGCGCCAATGCTTCATCATGCTCGCTCCACGCACCTTCTCCTTCCGGCAACTGCCACACCAAGGCTTCCGCCTTCATAAGCATAACATCACTTACACGATACAATATCCAATTGGCATCATCGGAATTACGGGGCATCCATTCCGCGGTATTAAGATTAGCGGTAAAACCAACAAGATAAGTTCGCATAAAGGCATATTTAGCAATGTAAACCTCATTCTGGTCCGGTTCCGTGGCATTCTCAAACCACATGGACGTCATGACACGTATATCATTGTTGTTCAAAAACAATTTTGGATCTTTAGGCTCTGTCCATAACTCCTTGGCCGGGGCAAAAAGACCGGGCTCCGAAGGATGGTCCTTATACTCTTGATTAGGACCGCGATAAAAGAAAGCCGAAGTCATCTCATTCGCGGCACTTCCGTTGGTTTTATAATTCGCATCAAAGTCCAACTCCAATATACTCTCTACACTTCCGCCATAACCGAATATCTCCATACTTGCAGTTCCTGGCGTCGCAAAAGCATGCGAATCAAAATCCGGCAACAAAGGATATCCGTCTACCATAAAAGCTGAGCTGTAATATTGCTCCTTGAATGCTGTAAGTTTACTGTCGATAACCCGTTGCGCATAAGCCGCCGCATTAACGTCATCACCCATCCACAGATACATATCCGTAAGCATGGCAAAAATGGCATTCTGAGTAATGCGGGCATAGCTCTTGTCTTCTCCGTTTACCTTAGGCCATGCCTTGAGTGCATGAGGATATGCCTCAACCAAGTCTTGTATAAGGAACCGAACAATATCATCTCCCTTTGTAGCCGGGAAATCTAATTGCTGCTCGTCATCCACCAATGCATGAGTATAAAACGGCACATCCTTAAAAGCTCTCACCAAATAGAAATAACACAAGGCACGTAAGCCTTTGGCTTCTGCTATTACAGCCTCCACATCACTCTGCAAGTAAGCCGGATCAACCTCTGCTACCTGAGGGGCTTTCTCAATTACAAGATTGCACCTGTTGATTATCTCATAGAAACTTACCCAGTCCGTATAGGGATTGGTAGCAAGTATATCTTCCTGCTCGATTTTACTTTCCGCACTATTTACATCCAAATCGGGTTTCATACCCACACGCACATTGTCCGAACGGCTTTCGCCCCAAATAAACAACCTGCGCAAGAAGTCATCTCCCTGCATACGGACGTAGCAGCCTGTGATGACCTGATCCACATCATTCTTCTCTTTCCAATAATTATCTTCATAGACCAGAGTTAACGGATCTACGTCAAGGAAATCGGCACACGACCCTAAAGACAATCCAGCCACAGCGAGGAATGCCGACTTCAACCATATATTTTTCATTTTATTCATAGTATCATCTATTAGAATTCCACTGTTACACCAAAAGTAAATGATTTAGCACGCGGTGTCTGGGCATTATCGGTTGTCACGCCATAGCCTCCGTATCCCATTTCCGGGTCAACTCCCGAATACTTGGTCAGACAGAACAAGTTGTTCGCACTCGCATAGAAACGCAACGCATTCAAACCGATCTTCTTTAAACTCTTGTCCGACAGACTATATGAAAGCTGCAGGTAGTTCAAACGAAGGAAAGTACCGTCTTCCACGAAACGATCGCTAATCATCGTATTGTAATTGGCCACCTTTTCCGACTCCATCATGGCACGGGGAACCGTGGTTATATCACCCTCCTTACGCCAACGATAGTTCACTGCCTGACTCTGATTATTGTTCGTGCTCATGCTTTCCATATTCAAACGCGCCATGTTGACCACATCGTAATCCACGCGATAGTTGAACTGTGCATTCAAAGCCCACTTTCCATAATAGAACTTCAGTCCGAATCCACCCGTCAACTTAGGCAAAGAATTACCGAGGTAAACAACGTCGAGCTGGTTGATATTACCGTCATGATTAACATCTTCATAAATAGCGTCACCGCCTTTGAATTCATAATAACCGGTACCGGTTGTAGAATAATTGAAACGCATCTGCAACGGATCTCCACGCAAGTCACGTATAATCTCTCCATTTGCATTATAAACCAGCGGAGCCGTACTACCGTTTGCCGCAAACTGTTCTAAGAAAGCACGCGCCTTAGCCTGTGCTTCAGGATTACGGCTACTGCGAGACGCACGGTCATTATTCAAATAAGTTTCATAATTATATTGGTATACTCCCTTACAACGATATCCGTAAATAGCACCGAACGGATTATCGATCTGTACACGTTGCAACAGCACTGCATTCTTGGGTTCCCATTCCTTATTCAAAGACTCCAACAATGTCGGATCTAACTTCTTGATGACATTACGGTTGTTGGCGAAAGTCACATTCACATCCATCGAGAACTTGCCTTTCTCCACGAGTTTGTTGGTATTGATATTGAATTCCCAACCCTTATTGTTCATGTCGCCGGCGTTACGGTAACTGTACACAGGAAAACCTGTACTATGAGGAATAGCGAAATTAGCCATCAACATGTCTTTCGTAGTCTGGGTGTAAAGGTTCAGGTCCATAGTAATCTTGTTGTCCCAGAATCCCAAATCGAAACCGACATTCCATGTGTATTTCAACTCCATCTTCAATGTATTCAATTTCAGATTCAGCGGAGTCATGGACGGCTGTCCCAAATAAGTTCCTCCCGAAGCCAGTTTGTTCACATAAAGATAATCCTGATTAGGCTGATTACCTACCATACCCCATCCCGGACGAACAGAAAGCATAGACAACCACTTATGTGTTTTCTCCATCCAAGGCTCGTCCACAATGTTCCAACGTCCCGATACTGCGGGGAACACATTCCAACGCTTGCTCGGGCCGAATTTTGTAGTTCCGTCCATACGAGCCGACACATCAAATATATAACGCTCCTTATAAGCATAATGTGCGGAGAATGTATAGTACAGACTGCGCCAACGGCCGAACCCACTAGACATACCCGGCAATACACCACCGGCACTCGGTGACTCTATACCATGCGGCAATCCGTGCACACTGGTACTCTGATCACTGGACGTTCCCGAAACCAACTGGAACCGGCCCATGGTCATAAACGCATGATCCTCATTCAGGAAGTGAGGAGTAAAGGTCAAAGTATGCGTGGTAGTGAAAGCCAAACTCTTGGATGACGCACTGGAACCGGCACTTACACCTGTAGCATTCCAAGCCTCGGTGGTAAGATCACGCGGATAATAGGTATCCGTATACGAGTTAAACACGTTCATCACAACCTTTCCGTTATAGGTCAACCGATGCTTCGTATCATCCAATCCGAGGAAGTCATACTGAATTTCCAATTTCGGATCAACAGCGTAAGTCTTGTTTCTGTTCTTGGCATAATCCGCACTTGCCAACGGATTGACAATGGCACGCTGGTCTTTCAATTGGTCGTCAGCTCTTAACATATGATAATAGCGTCCCATAGAACGTCCCTGCTCATCTTCCTCATAAATAGCCAAGTTAGGCATCTTACGATAAGCGATGGCCAGCAAATTATCCGAATTTCGCTGATTATCCGTGTAGGTAAAAGAGAAGTCACTGATAATCTTGATACGGTCGCTCACATAATAGTCCAAAGCCATGCGCGTAGTAAAACGGTCCAATTGCTGCTTAATAATAGAACCCGTCTCATGGTCATAACCGGCACTGATACGGAACATGGCCTTTTCACCACCTCCGGTAATATTAATATTGTGGTTCTGTCTGAAACCCACTTGCTTCACTTCTTTCACCCAGTCTGTATTATTATTGAAAGCCTGCCACTCGGAGAACCCCTGACCTGCCACATAATAGTTCAGTTCGGGAATATTGGCTGCCACGTCGCTTTGACGCGGATTAAAATACGCCTCTTTCAACATCATAGTGTATTGGTCTCCCGTAAGAAGCTCCACACCATCGGGCTGATACGTCCCTGTCAGACGGAATGAATAAGAAAGACGAGGTTTGCCCCTCTTACCACGCTTCGTGATAATCTCTATCACACCGTTGGCACCTTGCGAACCCCAGATAGCCGTTGCTGCCGCATCCTTGAGTACACTGATTTTTTGAATATCCTCAGGATTGATATTCAGCAACTGAGCGAACTTCTCATCATTAGCTGTATTGATATCGAAATCAGACTGGTCTACATTCCAAACGTCACCATTCACCACAATAAGCGGCTCACTGCTGGTCAGCGTACTGATGGTGGATGCACCACGAAGACGCATAGTCGTTCCCGCACCCAGGTTACCTGAATTAGCCACAATATCAAGACCGGAAATACGTCCCTGCAAGGCCTCATCTACAGAAGTAAGTCCCAATCCCTCAAACTCTTTAGCATCGATGGTCTGGGATGCAAAAGAAACTTCTTTTTCGGGAATGGCCAAACCGGAAGTCTGCATTCTCTTCTTGGCCTTTACCTCAACGGTTTTCAGCACCATAGCATCTTCGAGCGTCACTTGATACACCTTCTTGTTAATCGGAAGCAACTGCGCTTTCATTCCGACATAACTGATCTTCAACTTATTCTTGGCACTCTTGATTTTCAATGTAAAATTACCGTTAAAATCAGTCACCGTCGCTGATATATTACGATTAGAAGCATCTATTTCAACCACGGCAGCACCTACTACAGGTCCGAACGAGTCAGACACCGTACCGCTCACAGCCGTGATGCCCTGAGCATTAGCCCACACCGACACGGCCATGAAGCAACATAATATATAATATTTGATATTTTTCATTTTATTTGTCATTAGGGTTAAACATCACACCCTTCTCATAAGATTCATTCATCTCACTTGAATAAAGCAAAGGTTTGTCTATCAAATGTACTACAGCCGTAGAAGAGTTGTAAATACGTGTAGCATAGTCTATACGCGCACATCTCGGCTGTTCTGAATCCGCTTTACCGTCGTTATCACTCACACCGGTACGGAAACGATATTCACGTGCAAAATGATTACCCTCCACTACTTTTCTCGGAGTTGTTGAAACAGCATGTCCCGGCGAATCCTGACATATAATACTAAAGTTATCCGTATTGCCCGTTCCGCTCAACGACAAAGTTGCGAAACGCCCGTTCTTCAGCAATGAACTTTCATATTCTCCGTTTCTTACAGAATGCGCATTAAGATAAATGGCATTATTCTGTATATGGTAGCGAACAAAACTCTCAATGCTGTCGTTCTTCATATCCCTTATCTTCGTCAGTTCTTCACCACGATAAGGATCTTCTTCATTTTCAATTTCCTCAGACAACTGTTCAACCTCACGCCAATCCGGAAGCACGCTCAGCTTATAGAGTTTCTTTATCTCCTCTGAACGTGGCACATACACCGTATAGTTGAAGTTGTCCATCACATTAATGGTCTTCCCGTTCGATACGGTCTTAGGCTGCTTATTACCACTGGTACTTTGACCCGTCGTATAGTCATAGAACTCATTCACCAAACGTCCTTCGTTC
Source organism: uncultured Paraprevotella sp. (assembly GCA_910586505.1). Lineage (GTDB taxonomy): Bacteria > Bacteroidota > Bacteroidia > Bacteroidales > Bacteroidaceae > Paraprevotella. The sequence continues at coordinate 30,315 of CAJUGV010000006.1, forward strand.
CCCATGTGCTCCAGAATTTGATAGAACTCGGCATAGTCAGACGTCTCACTATTATCGCCGATCAAATCAGAGAGCACAGTCATCACGGATTTGGATGCAGACATCGGAACTTCTTTATCCACAATGAATGCCATACCGTTTCCCGACGGATTATGCCCCATGTCATAATAACCTTCGACAGCTCTTACTCCCATAGGCTCCCAGTTCCCATTCTGAGCGATCTCCTTTCGATACGGTGTATAGATCTGCACGTTATTACCCGGATTGTCAAGAACGACCGGCATTCCTCCTTTCGTCACCCAAAGTTCTTTTCCGGTGCCGGGATCTACCCCGTCTTTTACTATAATACAGTTGTCCAAGATGTCAGACATTCTGTTCTTTATATAGTCGTCCTCGGTGCTTCCCTGCGACCATGTAGTAATAGGAGTGCCCTTGACAAGTCCTCCCATACCGTCACTGGTAGCCCGATAACGGCGGCATCTAACTTTCTTCTGTCTGTCATCATAATAAAACTCCGTCAATGTCTTCTGTGATTTATGATAGTCTACAGGATCAACATAATTCTGCAAAGCCTCCATTGTCGGAATGATAAACATGTATTCGGAATCCATAGACTTCAGATAAGCATCATAAGCCAGGTTCACAATGGCCCAGTTCATAATCTTCAGATTATCGAAGATCAGAGTCGGATAATATACAGAAGAATAAGCAGGAACCTTATATACTTCGTTAGACTTGTACACCATTCCATTGCTTCCTATCTCACATGAGAACACACCGGTCTGACCTCCGGGCTGCCCCACTTCCAAACCTAAATTATACTGTGCGGAGTTGCTCACGGAACCAAACTTGCTGGGTACGGTAGCCACCAGGGAAGCCCGCATGAACTCATCCAGCATCTCCACTATAATGTTATCAGGTATGGAGTCTACATTATGATTATAACGGTCGTACAAAGCAGCGCCGCTTCCCGCGAAGAAAGCCTCGAACGCCTTATTGGTAGGTGCTATAATAACAGACATGTCCTCGTCCGACGTCACTCTGCGCTGTCCGTCGGCATAGGCATTCCATCCCGGATCAAAGAGCAACATATCCTCTACCTGCAATCCATTAACGATAAACAAGGAATTATTCTGTCCGTGCACATCCGCGTTCAGATTATCCCGTTTCAAGAATCCCCTGTTCAAATAACGCCAGACAAAAAGACTATCCACATTATCACCGGTATTGAGATTATACTGTTCGGTCTCATCCCGTCCGGCATATACAGGAACGCAGAAACGGTCAAGCAGACTACTGAATACAGACAATTCCTGATCATTTCTGATAACCTCTGCCACTGGACGCAAAGGAACAGGCACCCCATCAAGCACCTGAATGTAACCGTTCTGACAGGTTATGTCTTTTTCAGCCACACGGCGGCCGTTCACATAAGCTTCACTATTATCCCGGCACAAGCCGTTGGTAAGGAAATTCAGGTCGTCACCCGTGATTGAACGGGCCTGCATGAACGACGGCAACAAATGGTTCATCAACACGTTCTTGTCGTCACGCATCACGACCATCTTCTTGTCGCCACCATCCGGATACTGCATCCGGAACTTCTTCCAATACGAATTATCCGGCATATCGGACGCCGTAAGTTTCGGGACACTGTCATACACGGAGAAATTTGTAGTGCGGCGCATACGTACTCCCTCGCGCGGTTCAGCATCTCCGGAAGGAATACTGGACATTAGTTCGATCAAATAGGCACTGTTCACAAGAGAAGAGTTGAAAAGAAGCTTCTTCTGGGAAACAGTCAACTCCCCATAATTCTTCGCGCCCCATGAATTGTTTTTGAAAAACGCCTCATAAGCCTCATCCGGAGCCACAAAGAACGTCTTGGACCCGGTAAGGCGCAATGTTCTGGCATTTGCGGTCTCACCATTCACATCTACCGGCGACACATCCCCATCATTGATAAGGGCCAGCGCTGTTGTAAAATTACCTCGCTTCTCCAATTCCTCATAAATACTGCTGCCAAGCCAGTCAGGCTGCCCCGTAAGTAATTCATCCTCACAAGACACCCACAAGCCGCCCATTGCAAGCAATATTCCGGCGGAAAAGGTCAGACGATACATTTTAAATTTAATGTTACTGCCTTTCATATTTCCATTAGGTTAATATTTTACTTAGTTTTATTTTTCACTTGGTATTGAGATCAGGTCATTCTCAGGGAATCACTCTTGCGTCGCCCGCCCTCGTCCGGGAGTTGACCAACAGTATGCCCACACAACTCTCGCGCCTGCCGCCTATCGCAAATAGCGGCCTGATTAAAGCATTGAAAATGTGCATTCTGATATAGTTAAGTTCACATTCCATTAGGTTAATTATTCATTTTTTATTAAATCAAGTGCACAATACGCCCACTTTTGGGTATCAAAGGTATAACATTTCCTTAAAAGAACATAATAAATTCCAATCTAATATCTAAAATATGCTTAAAAACATATTTCCACAAAACACCGGATTATTGACGCCCAAACCGGCAATCCTGTCCGGTTTTCGCCAGGTTACCTCCGCTTATTCTTCGCATACCATTCCCGGACAAAAAAGAAATGAAACAATCCGGCCACAACCGGCCACGCTAATATAATATAGGTATAATTATGCAAACCTCCGGAGCGGATGGCGCATGCGGCGGAATAGCCCGCCAAAAGCCCAGCCTCCCAGGCCAGAAGATAAGACGTATGCGCCGTGCCCCGCTCACAATGCTCGCAAATACGGATATAGGAAAGCAGATAACGACTGGTCACCACCCCGAGCCCTACACCGAGACTTACGGCCATAGCCCATAACCTCACGCCGATGACATCACCGGACAGGCACAGCAACACACAGATCATGAGAGCGGCGTATCCCATCGCAAATTCACCCTGCAAGTACCGGCCGAAAAACAGATAATGAACACACAAAGACAACCAGAAGCCTATAGCCAGACACAAATAGAATACCGCCTCCTGATACAGCCCCAGTATCACACCCGCCCCAAAAACCACCACAAAAAGCGGAATAAAAAGCCGAACTCCCCGAGGGAGCCAGAAACGGTCGAGTGTGCATAAAGCCGGCTCCAGAGGAGCGCGGAAAGGAACTTTCACAGCCAGAATCAGCATCCCTGCAAAAACCTGAAGCCCGACCGCCAATGCGGCAAACAGCGGAATGCCGTAACAGACCGGTATTATAATGCCCGCCAAAGGACCGAAGACCAAGGCCAGACGGGTGAACCAATAATAGACGTGAGCCGCTTCGGTACGCATACGGGTATCGGACAAATCCAAAAGCAAGGTGCTGCCCAAAGCTATCTGGAAAACTCCGTAAGAGGCTCCCTGCACCACCCGGGCCAGACATTTGGACCACAGCGGAGCGGAGAAAAGAAAAACTGCCGTGGCACATATAATGCCTATTACCCCCCATAGCGCCACACTCTTCCGGCGATATGTATCCAGCCAATAGTTGCAGAAAGGAGACGACAGGCATACGCCGGTCATAAACAGAATGAAGGAAAGAAACAAACCGGCCCGACTTCCCCCTCCTGTCAGATCCGTACAGACAGGAGCCAACGCCATCAGCATGTATAAGGAAGTACATACACAGAAATCTGCCATGACGATTTTCAGAAAATCGGCATGCCACAGCGTATTATGCCCGAACTTACTCGCCGCCACAATTTAATATTGCTCGTTTTCGTTCGGAAAGGACCGGTCCTTCACATCGGCCACATATTGCCCGATAGCATCCGTCATCACCGCATGCAGATCGGCATACCGACGAAGAAACTTAGGCGAGAATCCCTTGTTCATACCCAGCATGTCGTTTACGACCAGCACCTGACCGTCCACCGGAGCACCGGCCCCTATGCCTATGACCGGAATGCGCAGTTCGGAAGCCACACGCCCCGCCAGAACGGCCGGTATCTTCTCCAGCACAATGGCGAAACAGCCAGCCTCTTCCAGCAAATGCGCATCCGCCACAAGCTTCTCCGCCTCGGCTTCCTCGCGCGCCCGCACTGCATAAGTACCGAATTTATTGATACTCTGCGGCGTAAGCCCCAGATGCCCCATTACGGGAATACCGGCAGCCAGAATTGCTTTCACCGTATCGATGATTTCCTCGCCGCCCTCCAGTTTCAACGCATCGCATCCACTCTCCTTCATAATACGTATGGCATTGGTCACCCCCTCAGTAGGGTTGACCTGATAAGAACCGAACGGCATGTCGCAAACCACAAGCGCGCGTTCCACTCCATGCATCACGGATGTGGCATGGTATATCATCTGGTCCAACGTAATAGGAAGTGTCGTCGTATTGCCGGCCATCACGTTAGATGCAGAGTCGCCCACCAGAATCACATCAATCCCCGCTCCATCCACAATGCGGGCTATCGTATAGTCATAAGAAGTAAGCATGGCTATCTTCTTTCCCTGCTGCTTCATTTCTATCAAACGATGCGTCGTAACCTTGCGTGTATCTTCTACCAAATATCCTGCCATAACATTTATTTTTTTATGAAATCGACCGCAAAATTAATCATTATTATCCGTCAGGCGAGCAACCCAAGCATTTTTTCCACTCCAAAACCACGAAAATCAGGGATAACCACCTCACATAAACCGCAAATGCTTTCGGGAGCATTCGTTGTGGAAAGTCCGACTACACTCATCCCCGCACTCCGTCCGGCCTTCAAACCATTGAAAGAGTCCTCAAATACGACGCAACGGGACACCGGAAGCCCGAACACCTCCGCACCTATCAGATAACAGTCCGGTTCCGGCTTGGAACGGGGAAAGAACTCCGAAGTCAGAACACGGTCGAAATACCCTTTGAATTCCGGATGGCTTCCGTATACATTACGCATTTTTTCCTCATTCGAACTTGTGACAACAGCAGTTGCAATCCCCTCCTCACGCAATGCCTTCAGAAAATCTTCTATTCCGGCTACATACTCGTAGTCCATCTGACTTTCAAACAATTTCAGATCGGCCACAATCTCCTGCTGCACAGCCTCCTGTCCAGCAAACCAGCCATCAAAAATCTGTACCAGTGTCTGTCCTTTGATCCTCTGTTCAAAATCCGCTATTTCGGGATGATACAATTTGCCTTTCTCACCCCAAAAAAGTGTGTACTGCGGTTCGGTGTCAAAAACCACTCCGTCCAAATCGAACAAGGCTGCCGCCCGATGTTTTTCCATACGCCATTTATATCTCGTTTCACATCTTTGTTTTGAAGGGGCAAAGTTAGCAAAAAGCATATGTTACCACCAAATCATTCCCCATAATATTCACAGACGAACCCGGTATTCCCCAAGTCCTTCGTTCCCCTGAAACCACAGCAAAAAAACAGACCGCACCTCTCCGAAAAGTCTTGCGGAAGAAAATAAAAAACGAAGAGCAGTAAAATAAAAAATGAAGCGCAGTAAATTTCAAGACTCCGAAATGAACGGAAGTCCGGTTACCGGCCACCTCCGTCCCGCAACCGGACAGATACTAAAAATATCACCTGGCGACGTAAGAAATCCATCGTTTTTTTGTAATTTTGCCTCCATTACCAACGATAGATGTCCAGAGTACATGAAAGACAAACTGATACGAATCATAGAAAACAGCATAAAGGAAAACTGGGACAGGAAAGCTTTTACTGATTTCAACGGAGAAAGTCTGCAATACAAGGATGTGGCGCGTAAAATCGCCAAGATCCACCTGTTGTTCGAAGCTGCCGACATCCGCCCGGGCGACAAGATCGCGCTATGCGGACGCAACAGCGGCAACTGGTGCGTAGCCTTTTTGGCCACGATTACCTACCGTGCAGTCATCGTGCCTATCCTGCATGAGTTCAAGCCGGACAACGTGCATCACATTGTCAACCACAGCGAGGCCAAGCTGCTGTTTGTAGGCGACCAGGTATGGGAGAACCTGAACGAGAAACGAATGCCTAACCTGAAAGGCATTATCTGCGTGAAAGACTTTACGCTTGTGGTCAGCCGTTCGGAAGAACTCACCCATGCCCGCGAGAATCTTAACGCGCTTTTCGGGAGAAAGTTCTCCATGATGTTCTTAAGCGAACATGTCCACTATCATCCCGAAGAATCAGCGGACGAACTGGCTTTCATCAATTATACTTCCGGAACCACAGGGTTTTCCAAAGGCGTGATGCTTTCTTACCGCAGCATATTGTCCAACGTACTGTTCTGCGACCGTACCATAGGCCTCCGCCCGGGCGACAACATCGTATCCACCCTGCCCTTGGGACATGTTTTCGGCCTGATTTATGATTTCATCTTCGGGTTCTGCTACGGAGCACACCTTTATTTCCTCACCCGGATGCCCTCGCCCAAAGTAATCATAACCACTATGGCCGAAATCCAGCCCCGCATCCTGTCCTGCGTGCCCTTGGTGATTGAAAAGATATTCAAAAAAGAAATCCTTCCCCGCATCAACAGCAATCTGGGGAAACTGCTGCTGCGCATCCCCGTAGTGAGCGACAAGATAAAGGAAAAAGCACTTGAGGAAAGCCTCCGTCTCTTCGGCGGCAACATCAAGGAAGTCATCATCGGCGGCGCTCCGTTCAACGCTGAAATGGAAGCTTTTGTCCGCTCCATTCACTTTCCCTACTCCATCGCCTACGGCATGACGGAATGCGGCCCCATCATCTGCCACAGCCCATGGGAAGAAAACTTATACATGTCGTGCGGAAAAGCTGCCGACGGAATGGAGCTGAGGGTGCTCAGTCCCGACCCGGCCCGCATTCCGGGAGAGCTCACCTGCCGCGGCCGGAACCTTATGCTGGGTTATTACAAAAACCGTGAGGCCACCAACGAAACCATTGATGAAGAGGGATGGCTGCACACGGGTGACATGGCCGTCATCGACGAAGACGGCTACGTATACCTCAAGGGGCGATGCAAAAACATGCTCCTCAGCGCAAGCGGACAGAACATCTATCCGGAAGAGATAGAGTCGAAACTGAACAATCTGCCCTACGTCAGCGAATCGCTGGTGATCATGTACAACGAGAAACTGGTGGCCCTGGTCTATCCCGACTACAACGAGAGCATGAAAGACCAGCTCGACGAACATGACCTGCAACGGCAAATAGACATCTCACGGCAGGAACTGAACAAGGAGCTTCCTCCCTATTCCCAAATTACCCGTGTGATCATCCAGAATGAAGAATTCGAGAAAACGGCCAAAAAAAGCATCAAGCGCTATCTTTACCAGAACATGAATCTCTGAACTCCATGAACTCCAGTCTGACAGTGTACAAGGCGTCCGCCGGCTCAGGCAAGACCTTTACCCTGACCATACAATACATCAAAACGCTGATAGAACAGGAAAACAGTCACGCCTACAGCCATATACTGGCCGTCACGTTTACCAATAAAGCCACGGCCGAGATGAAAGACCGTATCCTGCAACAGCTTTACGGAATATGGAAGGCACTCCCCTCTTCTGCCGGCTATCTGAAGGTATTGCAAGAAGAATTGCGGACGGACGGCACAGACTTAACGGAAGAAGAAATCAGACGGCGTGCCGGTATGTCGCTCTCCCTGATCCTGCACGACTACAGCCGTTTTCGCGTAGAGACCATTGATTCATTCTTCCAGTCTGTCCTGAAGAATCTGGCGCATGAACTCAGCCTCACGGCCAACCTTAAGGTAGACCTCAACGACAGAGAGGTACTCCATGCCGCCGTGGACCGCATCATGGAACGCCTGGACCTGATGCCTACCGTACTGAACTGGATTCTGGAATATGTGGACGACCGCATCTCAAACAACGAACGTTGGGATATCGCGCGCGAAGTGAAAAACTTTGCATCCTGGATCTTCAAGGAAGCCTACCTGACACATGAATCCGAAATGCGCCGGGCATTGGGCGAAAACAAACGTATCAACGAGCTCCGCATGGCATTGAACCATACAAAGGCCGAAGCGGAAAGTATCATACAAAGTGCGGCGTCCAACTTCCGCGATGAAATGGAAGCCCGGGGCGTCACATTCGACATGTTCAGCCGGGGCAGCACGCTCGACACCTATCTCAGACGGATAGGCAACGGAGAACTCAACGCCGAGTTCGGCAGTACCCTGCAAAAATACACCGAAAACCCGGAGAACATGCTGCGAAAAGCCGACCGCAACCAGGCCGCACTAAGCGAAGCCGCCGCACATTTCAGCGGGCTGCTGGCCGATCTGCGCGGCTTCCAGACGAAATACCTCGTACAACACATCAGTGCCTCACTCGCCCTGAAGCACCTCAACCCGCTGCGATTGTTAGGAGTGATAGACGAGGAAGTCACCGCACTGAACCATGAGAACAACCGTTTTCTGCTGGCCAAAACGCCTATCCTTCTCCATGAGCTGATAGAAGAGAACGACGCGCCTTTCATCTTCGAAAAAATGGGCTCGTTCTTCCATCATGTCATGATCGACGAGTTTCAGGATACCTCAACCATGCAATGGAAAAACTTCAAGATTCTATTGCTGGAGAGCATGGCGTCCGGATTCGGCAACCTTATTGTGGGCGATGTAAAACAAAGCATCTACCGCTGGCGCAACGGAGACTGGACAATCCTGAAGAATATAGAAAAAGAAATGTCGGCCTATCGCCCGGACACGCGCAATCTGGACATCAACCACCGGAGCGAGCGGCGTATCATCGCGTTCAACAACGCCCTGTTTGCGGCAGCGTCTGAAGAGCTGGACCGCCTGACACCCGACGCCGAAATCAAAATGACTGAAGCGTATGCCGATGCGGCACAAAAAGCGGCTCCTTACAGAAACAGCCACGACGGATATGCACAAGTCCGCTTCTTTGACGAGAAAGACAAGGAAAACGACTGGGAAAAACAAATGTTGGATGAACTGTGCGACCAGGTTGCCTCCCTGCACGAAGCAGGACTTCCTTATAACGAAATGGCCATTCTGTTACGCTATCGCCGCCATGCCGCCCCTCTCATACATCATTTCGCCGGCCGATTCGGCAAAACGGTGAAGATCGTATCGGACGAGGCTTTTCTGTTGGCCAGCTCACAATCGGTCAACATTCTCATTTCGGCCATGCGCTGCATGACTGATCCGGAAGACCGTATATCGCAGGCTTTCCTGGCATTGTACAGCCCCCGACAAACAGACAAACCGGAGACGGCCAATGTGAATATCCTCTCCGAAAGAAAACCCGAAGCATACCTGCCCGCGGCTTTCGTATCCCGCATGGAGGAACTGCGCACCCTGCCGCTCTACGAACTTCAAGAAGAGCTATACAAAATCTTCCGTCTGGAAAACATTCCCGGTGAAGAGGCCTATCTGTTTTCTTATTTCGACCAACTGACAACCTACTTGCAGGACAACCCGTCCGACATCCGCTCCTTCCTCACTTTCTGGGACGAAAGGCTCTCTACCGTCTCCATCCCTTCAGGTGAAGTCGACGGCATACGGATATTCACCATACACCAGTCGAAAGGATTGCAATTCCATACGGTATTCGTACCATATTGCGACTGGAGCATAGAGCAGGACACACGGGGATTCAACCGGAACAACGACTTATTATGGTGCCAAACATACGAGGCTCCTTACAACTGTCTGCCGGTGATCCCCATTACCATCGAACCCTCCATGCGCGACTCCATCTTTTTCCGTGAATACGAAGAGGAGCACCTGCAAAGGCGGGTGGATGCACTGAACACCCTTTACGTTGCTTTCACCCGTGCCGAAAAGAATCTTTTCGCATGGTGCCGCACCCGTTACATCATGGATGAACGGAGCACGACAGGCGACCTCATCTACCACGCCCTTCCTCGACATGCAGACGGAGCGGAAGAAACAGACGGAGAAAACGGAGAGACTTCGCTCTTTACTTTCGGTACGCCCGTCACCACCGGTCTTTGCATACATAAAAAGTCGGACAACCGTATGGTAACCGAATACAACCCTGTGCCTGTCGGCATGCACTCCTATGAAGCGCATATCGATTTTTGCCAGTCCAACAGTGCAGAAGATTTTATGGAGGCCATGTCCGGCGAAAAAGAAGCACCTCATTCACGAACCAACAAACGCCGCATCGGCATTCTCATGCACAAGGTGCTTTCCACCATATACACACGAAAAGATATCGAGAAGTCTCTGCTGGCATTGGAAACGGAGGGGGAGATTGGCACACAACCGGAAATGGACGCTCTCAGGCAACAAGTAGAAAGGGCTTTCGAGCATCCCGAAGTGGCCCGATGGTTTGACGGTACCATGAAACTTTACAACGAATGCCCCATTCTCACACAGGAATACAACAAAAACAGGGGCAAATACGAGACCTATCGCCCCGACCGTGTCATGATTAGTCCAACCGAAGTGATCGTAGTGGACTTTAAATTCGGCCACCCTCGCAATGAATACCATCATCAAGTGACAGGCTATATGGAGCAACTACGCCTTATGGAACCCGACCGACAAGTGAAAGGTTACCTTTGGTACATTCCCAACAACCGGCTCGAAGAAGTTCAACCCTAATTTATCCCAACTGTTTTATGGAAACATTCATCCGACTTGTAGCACAAGACCTGCTCCGGCGTTTCGGCACCAATCTGCGCGATGTGACAGTGGTTTTCCCGAACAAACGCGCCAGCCTGTTCATGAACCAGCAGTTGGCAGCCATCGCAGGTCAGCCGGTATGGGCTCCCCGCTACCGCACCATCAGCGAACTTTTCAATACATTGTCGGACTTCACATGCTGCGACAATATCCTTTCCGTATGCGAACTTTACAGTGTATATGCCTCGCTCATACCTCACCCTGAACCACTCGACCGTTTCTATGGATGGGGAGAGATTATGCTGGCTGACTTCGATGATATAGACAAACACCTGGCCGATGCACACAAACTGTTCAGTAACATACAGTCCATCAAGGAAATGGATGACAGCACTTTCCTTTCTCCCAAGCAGGAAGAAGCTCTTAAACATTTCTTTGAAGGCTTCTCTATCGAGAGCAACAGCCGCCTGAAAGAAAAGTTCCTCACCTTATGGAACCACATGGGCGAGATCTACACTGCATTCAATACCCGGCTAAGGAAAAAAGGACTGCTCTATGAAGGTGCCCTCTATAAGGATGTAACGGAACATCTTGAAGAATACACCGACCGCATTCCGTCAGAGAGAACATACATATTCGTGGGATTCAACGTACTGAACAATGTGGAAAAAAGACTGTTCTCGTTTTTGCAAGAACGCGGTCAGGCACTTTTCTACTGGGATTACGATGTAATGTATGCTGGTGACAAAAGCCGCTTCGAAGCCGGTGTCTTTATACGGCGCAACCTGAAGGATTTTCCTAATGCACTGGAAAAAGACTGCTTCGACAACCTTCGGAAACAACCGCCATATATAGAATTCATCGCTACGACGTCGGATAATGCGCAAGCACGCTATATCCCCCAATGGCTGGAAACATCACTCACCCAACCGGAACTGGACACGGCTATCGTGCTCTGCAACGAATCACTGCTCCAGCCGGTACTTCACTCATTGCCGGACGAAAGTTCACCTCACCCTGTGAAACACGCCAACATCACTATGGGATTTCCGATGACAGACACTCCTGTCTACGGATTCATCAATGCGCTGCTTTCGCTTCAAACGGACGGGTATGACCGTGAACGTCGCCGCTTTCGTACAGAGCATGAACGTACCGTACGCAATCATCCTTATACCTCCCTGCTGAAAGAAACGGAAATTTTCTCTCCGCATGCAGACAACCGCTCACTACTGAACTATATCAGGCACATACTTGAAGAACTAGCCGGTATCTTCGGTCGCAAAAAAAACGCAAAGGATGACGTATACAGCCAATTATACCATGAGGCACTCTACCGTTGCCACCAGATTACCAGTCGCTTCATACGAATGACGGAGGAACACATGCTTGATATACAAGCCACCACCCTGCGGCGTCTGCTCCGCACCGTACTGAATGCCACCACGATTCCATTTCATGGTGAGCCGGCGGCGGGCCTGCAGGTGATGGGCGTACTGGAAACACGTAACCTGAATTTCAGACACATCTTAATGCTGTCCGTTAATGAAGGGATGCTCCCCAAAGCAACAAACGACACTTCGTTTATCCCTTATCATCTGCGCGAAGTATTCGGCCTTACCACCATACAGCACAAAACAGCGATATATGCGTTCTATTTCTACCGTCTTCTGCAACGCACGGAGCGCATCACCTTCATGTACAACATCGCCACCGACGGACTCAACAAAAACGAAATGTCCCGCTTCCTTCGCCAGATTCTGGCCGAAACAGACTTCCCCGTTGAAATGAAAATCCTGCAAGCAGGGCAATCCGTACCTTCGGCTCATGCCATGGAAGCTGCCAAGACACCGGAAATAATGAATATGCTCTACCGTAATTACGGTACGCAACAACCCGGCTCACGGCCGCTCTCTCCTTCGGCACTTAACACCTATATAGACTGTCCGCTCAAATTTTACTATCAGCAAGTGGCCCGCATACGTCAGCCTAAGGACCCTCAAGACGGGCTAGACAATGCTCTGTTCGGTACTATTTTCCATGAAGCAGCCCAGTTAGTCTATCAAAAACTTACGGAGCGCAATCCCATCATACGCCGACAAGACATTGAAAAACTGTTAGAAGGAAAAGAAGTGGCCCTACTGCCATTCATCGAGGCATCGTTCCTGAAAAACTTTTTCGGAGAAGATCCAGACAAAGCATCTTACAACGGACAATTGCTTGTAGCCCGCAAAGTCATGGTCAGCTATCTGCGCCAACTGCTGACGCATGATTGCCGCATGGAACAGCTTATATTGCAAGATATGGAGCAGGAACATAAACGAAGTGTCACCATTATGTCCGGCAACAAAAAATTAAACATTGACATAGGAGGTAAAATCGACCGTACGGATACTGTTCTGATGACAGACGAAACCACCGGAGAAAACGTGGAAACACTGCGTGTGGTAGATTACAAAACAGGTGGAATACCGGAAAAGGCAACCACAATGGAACAATTGATCCACCCGGCAGAGCAACGTCCGTCTTACATTTTCCAGACATTCCTCTACGCATGGGTCATGACGGAAGAACAGAAAAGACCTGTTTCGCCAGCCCTTTTTTTCGTACACAAATCCAATACAGAGGATTATGATCCTGTCATCACATTTAACCGAAAACGGGTAACGGATTTCAGACTTTTGGCCGACGATTTCCAAAAAATACTGCAAGGTATACTGGAAGAATTGTTTGATCCGGCAATCCCTTTTCGACAAACTACCATTCAAAAGAATTGCCTTTACTGCGACTACAAACTACTCTGTGGAAAGTAAACAGTAAAAAAACACCCCATCTCCTTGCAAGAATAGAAATAAACCACTATCTTTGCACGCGATTTAAGGTCGGTTCCGTAGCTCAGTTGGATTAGAGCAACGCCCTTCTAAGGCGTGGGTCTTGGGTTCGAGTCCCAACGGAATCACTGCGAGGCGGTTTCTTCGGATTCCGCCTCGCTCCGTTTAAAACGGATATCATCCTCCGATAAAAACGAGTTTATCCAGTCAGGATGCAAGGAATGCACCGTGTTTTTTTCTATTTCACTCTAACAAGAGCACAAAGAAAAACTGCCAATAAAAGCACATTTGCTTTTAAAAAGAAAGATTTCAAGGTGGGAATAGCATGTATTTAGCGATAATTGTCACAGATATGAAAGTTTTACTTACATAAGGACAAAACAAACAATCGCGAGAATCGCGTAAATCTTCCGAACTGAACAATAGTACATAAATATCGCATTCTCGTAAAACACGATATAGTTCCTAATCGACCGTCCATACGCGATCGGACTGACGGATATAAGATACTTCTGCTCGATGACCAAAACAGACGGCATAAAGACGCATGCCTTTCTGCTTCAGCTCATCTATATATTGTATCCAAACCGGAGAAAGCGACGGCATCTCAAAATCAGAAAGCCATAACAAATCTGCATAACGAAAATCTTCGTGCATCAAGGCCTCTACAGATTCTTTCATAGCACATGACATGTCTGAACCGCCATGAAAAGCATTACAAAGAAAACTCTCCAACAAAGGAAGGTCAGTATACAGATTGTTCAGTTCGATAACTTCAGTTTGGTCGGAGAAGAGAACTACCCTACAAGGTCGACGTAACTTATCTGCTATCAAAGCCAAACTAAGTACTATGGCTTTCGACAATAATTCACGCTCTCCCTCCATAGAAGCAGAAGTATCCACACATACTACAAACGGACCATGCTTCGCCCGCTTTTGCAGATCATGTCCCTGAAATGAAGAAGCCTCAATAAATTCCGTTTGCCTGGACACAGCATCGAAGACTGCCAATTTTTTTTCAGCATACCGACGATAGAATATGGATTCGAGCTTATCATCCGACATATAACAGTACTCTATAGGAAGAAGAGCATTCAGATTATTTCCGTCTGTAATACCCACTATGTCGGAATGTGTAGCAGAACGCAACATTGCAACTGGTACTGCTCCTTGCATGGCACGATATAACCGCTGTTCATCCGCCTGCTTTCTACCCAACACTTCATTCAGTTCCCTAACGATCCTATTCTTCCGCATAACCTGCGATAATTGCCGGATTTTAATACGTAGTTCCGGAGATTGTGTCAACTGCAACCATGCCAAACGTGGAGATACACCTTCTCCTCTTCCACCCATATTTTGCAACATCTCCGCATTAGCCGCCACCATACGATAATAGTCTTTACAGAGTTCCTCTATATGCCGCATCTGATAAGTTCGCTCTCTCCCGTCTAACAAGTTTTTCCACTTCTGCGTAAAATGTTTCCTGAGCGATTGCCATCGCTCCTCTTCCCTGGAATATGCGACCAACTGCTCTATATAATATACTACATCCAACTCTATAGGAGCGTATAAACGTGAAAAAGCAGAACGGGTCCGTTGCAACATCGGCAAAAAATCGGCATCGGATGCTGCAACCACACGGTAATAATAATCCCATTGCTCTGCATAATAAGAATATACATCCTGCAACCCGGACTTCTTAGCCATAAAATAGCGCTGTATTTCGTCTTCCATCTCATCTGGTCGGATCACACCACCCAACAAAGCATCATTATAGATGCTTGCAGAAATGTCATGCAAACGACGCAAAAAACAAACCGAGAGATGCTTTACACGAATCTGAGAATCACTGCAATTTCCGTCCGGTTGCATGAGCTAATTCCTCACTTTCTATTTGCAACAACACAATATGTGAACGCACTCTACCAAACACATTTTTCAACAGATCCCGCTGATGTTCTCGTAAAAAGAGATGATTCTGTAAATACTTCGATTCAGCTTCCTGCCACATGTCTAACCTGCCAAGTATATCCGCTAGTTCGGCACCAATGCGCTGACTCATCGTAACTGAAAAAACGTTCTCTGAAGACAAAGCATCCTGCTGCACAATCTTATCGGCAGCATCCTCTTCCGCCCGCAACAAATCATAGTTTCTCCCGTTAACCTCCAGCCCGCCAACCGTTCTTTTCACCTGAAGTAAATCCCTTGGAAATACATCCGGATATCTGCTTTTCTCATACTTACGCAATATCTGAGCACCTGTTTTTCGTCTGTCCGTAACCAACACAAATGATTCGGCCTCATCCATTCCTAACGCCTCATACTCATTGGTATATATAAGTACCGTACGACCGGGAAAGATTGATAACACCTGATAAAAAAACGATTTGACCACTTTAAACGAAACTTTATCACCCACTATACTTTTTCCGGCTTCCTTTAAAGCGGACAAACGCTCCGTAAGCAATGGCAATCCTATATTCTCTTCACAGGTCAATACTAATGCCTCCGACAATATGCTTTCTATATCAGCTTCCTGCACAGGACTGTCCCATACACAATATTGCAAAAGCAACAAATCCGATAAACGCACAACAGACCCGCCATCAAGAAAGGCTGCAGCACGCCACAAATGCACTATTTTCTTCCACCGACGATCGGACACATAAATACGTTGCTCTCCCTTTTCCTCAGCTTTTAAATTATAGGTAGCAAGACAACTACGAAAGAAATGAATGAAAGTAAACATAAAAGCCGGCAGCTCTACAGCATCGATACCCTCAGCCCACACTATCAACTCTTTTTCCGACAATTTTACAGAAGAGGGCACTCGGATTTCATAATCCACAGGAGCTGACACCATCGCATTGAAGAGTTTTTCATCTTCAATACAGTTTACTACACAACGAATCAAAAATCTATCCCATAAAGCGTCGAGGTTCTCCCTTTCGGCCGGCAACTCATTTGAAGCTGCTACCACCAATTTAAGAGGCAGCCTTAACTCTTCTCTCCCATTCAAATATACCTTTTCGTTCAACACCGTAAGTAAGGCATTCTGAATACTTGGACCCGCCTTCCATATCTCATCAAGAAAGACCACATCCGCTGAAGGAAGATACCCCTCTGTCATTCTGACATAACGGTTCTCATCCTTTAAAGCTGAAATAGAAACCGGTCCGAATATTTCATCCGGTACACTAAAACGCGACATCAGATATTCAAAGGATCTTCCCTCACGGAAAGCTCTCTTCAGTCGTCTTGCAATCATACTTTTTGCCGTTCCGGGAGGGCCAAGCAAAAAAATACTCTCACCGGATACTGCAGCCAACAAGGACAACGCTAATACATGTTCTTTCTCAAACAACCCCTCACTCAAGGCAGAAAGCAACGCGCCTATACGTTCCTTATTCACAATACTCACCGTTTATCTAATGAATAAGTCAATAAAAAAATATACTCCTAGTCCTGCCAGCCAACCTAATAAGACCTTACCGGTAATATGCCGTAAATACCACCATATGGAAACATTCTCTCCTTTCATCAAAGCATATCCCGCCATGGAACCGATAGAAAGCAGACTACCACCGACTCCTCCACTATAAGCCACCAATTGCCAGTATTGACCATTTAAGGCGAACGACTGAAAATAAGAAATATCAGCCATTGCAGAAATTTTCTCCGGCACCTCCACTACATCATACATGGAGATACTTGTCAATACCAACGTCACATTATCAAGAAATGCCGAAATCCCCCCTAAAATAAGGCTATATAAATAAATATTGTGAAGATAGCGATCACACCACAAAGCCGCCGCATGCAACGCACCGGTCTCCTGTATAGCGGAAATAGCCATGCAAACCCCTATAACAAACAAAATGGTCTGAATGCTCTCTGTTTGCATAAAACGAGGCGTCGGACGGAAAAAGGGCTGTTCCGACCTTATCAGACGTCTATTACACAATTCATTCACCACACCGAACAATGCCAACACACATAACGCCCCTACAAAAGGCGGCAACTTGGTAAGATTGTGAAACGTCGGTATAAACCACAAACCTCCGATTCCCACAAACAGCATCAGGATACGTTGCCATCTAGTCAGAGTTGTGTCATCGCCACGATAACGGATCCTCTTTGTATCAATAGGTATTTGCTCCGGTAATTTACGAGAAATCAAATAAGTAGGAATAATTAGCGATACAATTGAGGGGCCGAACATGGCTCCAGAGAAATTAGATGGTGTCACAGCTCCCTTAACCCACAACATCAGCGTAGAGACGTCGCCAATTACCGTAAGGCATCCTCCTGCATTAACGGCAATCACAATGACAGCACCATAATACATTCTGAAACGACTGTCAGGCAAAAGTTGACGCATAATGACAAACATCATTAAAGCCGTAGTGAGATTGTCCAAATTGGCCGACATCACATACGTTATAAATGCTACCATCCAAAGTAGACGTTTACTGTTACGTGTTCTTATCCATTCACTGATAAAATCAAAACATCCGTTTGTATTCAGCAAATCAACTATAGACATTGTGGCCAACAGATAAAGCACAATCTGACAAATATCCGCCACATGACCGATAAAAATATAATTTGCAATAAACTTTTTGAGAGAAGTTATATTCGAGGCATGACCTGCTAGAAAATCAGCATATTCCTTTGCATACATCATTTCAACATACTGTTTCCCCGCTACCATATAGAGTGTCCATACTATAACTCCGAGAAACATCGCCACAGCGGCCTTATTAATATTAGTAATATGCTCCGTTGCAATGGCGCAATATCCCAAAAGCAAAACAATGGCGATTACGATTGTCATGAAAAATAGCTGATAAAATGAGCGACAAACGGGACTCGAACCCGCGACCCTCGGCTTGGGAAGCCAATGCTCTACCAACTGAGCTATTGTCGCAAATCGGATACAAATTTATAGCTTTTTCGCAACATAGCACTTTGTATCCTGATTTCTTATTTAATGGTTAACACACTTTAACCTTATCGGCAAGCGTCTTACATTTGCTACGCAATGCTTCCTGATCGGCATCCAAACTATCCCAACAGACCACCACACCCATACGGCGTCCTACATGCGCCACAGGTTTTCCAAAGATACGAAGGTATGTATTTGTAGCTGCACACACATCTTCTTCACCCGTATATACGGGAGTTCCGCTTGTCTCCACGTCAGAAAGAATAACGGCACTGGCCCCCATGCGTTCCTGTGTTATTTCCGGAATTGGCAATCCGAGTACTGCCCGGCAATGCAATTCAAACTCCGATAAATTCTGTGTGCCGGCTAAAGTCACCATTCCGGTATCATGCGGACGCGGACTCAGTTCCGAGAAAATAACCCCTTCCTTATGACTAAGGAAGAACTCCACGCCCCAGATTCCGGCTCCCGTAAGAGCACGCGTAATTTTTTCCGCCATATTCTGAGCCTCCTTCAGCATCTCCGGAGAAATGGCGGCTGGCTGGAAACTTTCACGGTAATCGCCTCCTTTCTGCACATGACCGATGGGCTGACAAAACAAAGTAGGCCCATTCTTCTGCGTCACGGTCAATAATGTAATTTCACTGTCGAAAGGTATGAACTGTTCTACTATAACCTCTTTCACATCCCCTCGTGCACCATCACATGCGTATTCCCATGCTTTCTCAAGTTCCTCCGGACTGTCCACCTTGCTCTGTCCATGTCCCGATGAGCTCATCAAAGGCTTTATAATACAAGGATATCCTACAATCTCAGCCGCTTCTCTCAGCTCGTCAAATGTTTTGGCGTAGCGGTAATCCGCAGTCTTCAATCCTAATTCAGTATGAGCCAATTCGCGGATCTCCTTTCTGTTCATAGTATAATTAACAGCTTTGGCACTCGGAACGACCTGGATTCCCATTCTCTCGCAATCATACAATTTTTCCGTACGAATTGCTTCGATTTCCGGTACGATGATATCCGGCTTATATTTCTCTACGGCAGCCATCAGGGCATCACCGTCCAGCATATGAAAGACTTCATACGTATCAGCCACCTGCATGGCCGGCGCATTTGCATATGAATCACACGCAATGACATATTGGCCTTTTCGCTGACAAGCAATGACAAACTCCTTTCCAAGCTCACCCGAACCTAATAATAAAATTCTCTTCGTCATAACATTCACCTCTTTATTATGTACAGAAATAACCTATCATATCACTGATGCTGCTCACGCAACAGATCGTTCACGGTTTTCACCGGATTAAAAGTACTCAAAGGCACTTCTACAAAAACCGTATTCCAATCGCTCATGGCACCATTCCACAATCCCGGAAGTTCCAATGCTTTAAGCTCCTTGCCATTTTTACTTTTAAAAGAAATGAAACCCGTATTCCGGTCTACATAATCAGGCAGATTAAACTTATCGCCTTTATAGTTCCTCACCGCACAAACCAAATCTACGGGATTAAAATGCGTTCCATTCTTAAACATGGCTACATATTCCGGATTACTGGTATCTATCTGGCTACTCTCAAGAATTTGCAATGACAACGTGCCGTCACTGTTATAAGCTAAGAATGGGCCGCCTCCCGGCTCGCCGACATTCTTCACAACACCACAAACACGCATCGGACGATTCAGTTTGCTACGTAAATATATAACCAGTTCCGCATCTTCAAGCTCTTTCACGTCTTCCCTACGGCAGTATAAAGATTGTTGCACAAAGCGAATAATCTCCTCGATATCAGCATGACTGTAATTTCCGCTATCCAATTTATGTAAATATTCAAATGCCTTACGCTGTAAATCCACCAGTATTCCCGCAAGCACTTGCTTATAACTCACAGTATCCCCCTTCAGACGATCGGGCACCACATTATCAATATTCTTCACAAAAACGATATCAGCCGACAAATCATTCAGATTCTCTATCAGCGCACCATGGCCACCGGGACGAAACAATAACTTGCCTTCCACCCGGAAAGGCTCATTCTCCATTGTAGCCGCCAGTGTGTCGGTAGACGGCTTCTGCTCTGAAAAAGATACATGAAAAACTACTCCATATGTGTTTTCATATTCTGAAAGTTTATCTTTCAATAATCTTTCGAACAAAGTCCTGTGCTCCGTACTGACCGTAAAATGTACTTCTGCATGACCATTACTTGCCGCATACAAGGCGGCCTCTACCAAATGTTCCTCCATCGGAGTGCGAGCGCCTTTCTCATAATTATGAAACTTCAGCAATCCCTTTGGCAATCGTCCGTAATCCATACCCTCAGCACCCAGCATATTAGCCACAATCCTCTTATATTGACCGGCAGCCATCAATGCCTCGACTCCCATTCCGTCATTCCTGTTACATACAGCATCCAGCTCTTCATAAAACGCAAAATCACGGATTCCCGCAAAAAATGCTTTCTCAAAATCCGTAGTAGGAGTATTGTATGGAGCATCCAGGAACTCAAACATATTTTTGAACATACGGCTGGCCGCACCCGAAGCCGGAACGAACTTAACCACCGCTTTTCCTTCATTCTTATAAGCTTGCCAAATACCCTCATAACGCTTACAATCTTCTTGTGAAGGAGACAGAATACCGCAGTCAAGCGACGCGGCTCTCTTTAACTTCAAATATGGAAATCCCTTCTTAAAGATTTGCAACTGGGCCTCGACCTGTTCTTCAGTCATACCCTTTCCGGCCAATAAGGCCTTGTCTTCTGCTGTAAACATATAATATGATTGTTTTTAATATTTTGCCTTAATAACATTCAAATATAGCTATTTTTGCGCTATGAAGTAAACATTTGAGCAAAAAAACACTACCTTTGAAAAAAATATAGCGGATTATGAAACAGAACGCTTTCTTTTACGCACCGGAAAAAGTACGGCTTGCACACCTTTATAGGGAGCTGCTTAAACTCTCCGACCATATACTTTATCCTGACGATTGTAAAAAACTAAAAACGTTTTTAATCGAAGCGGCACAGCGTAATCTTATTCAAAGAGACGTGTTCGGCATGAATCCTGTCATCAACGATATGGAGACAGCACTCATCGTAGCGTCCGAAATAGGTCTGACTCGCGGTGCCATCCTCGGCATCATGATACATACATGTGTGCGCAGCGGCTATTGCTCGCCGGAAGACGTGGAAAAGGAGTTCGGTGTCGATGTGGCCGGAATCATCAGAGGACTGAACCGCATACAGGAACTTTACGAAAAAAACGCCAGTGTGGCGAGTGAGAATTTCCGCAGCCTCCTCCTCTCCTTTGCAGAAGACATGCGTGTGATTCTCATCATGATTGCCAACAGGGTGAACGTCATGCGCAAAATCAAGGAATCGGAAAACGAGGAGGCGCGACGGAAAGTTTCGGAAGAAGCAGCCTATCTATATGCTCCCCTGGCACACAAGCTGGGCCTTTATCGCCTGAAAAGCGAGTTAGAGGATTTATCACTGAAGTATTTGGAACGCGACGCTTATTATTTAATAAAGGAAAAGCTGAATGCAACCAAAAAATCACGCGATGAATATATCCAGAAATTCATCGGTCCCATTGACGATAAACTAACGAAAGCAGGATTAAAGTTCCACATGAAGGGACGCACCAAAAGCATTCACTCCATCTGGCAGAAAATGAAGAAACAGCACTGCGGAGTAGAAGGCATTTACGACCTGTTTGCCATACGAATCATTCTGGACTCCCGGCTTGAAAAGGAAAAAATGGAATGCTGGCAGGTGTATTCCATCATCACAGACATGTACCAACCCAACCCGAGACGACTAAGAGACTGGCTTTCCATCCCTAAAAGCAACGGATATGAAAGTCTGCACATTACCGTGCTCGGTCCTGACAATAAATGGGTAGAGGTACAAATCCGCACCGAACGGATGGATGAGGTTGCCGAACGCGGCTTGGCAGCCCATTGGAGGTACAAAGGTATCAAGAACGGAGAAAGCGGTGTAGACGAATGGCTCAATAATATACGAAACGCATTGGAAAACAACGACGACCTCCAATTGATGGATCAATTCAAGATGGACTTGTATGAAGATGAAGTATTCGTATTCACTCCCAAAGGCGATCTTTTCAAACTTCCCAAAGGCTCCACCGTGCTGGACTTTGCTTATTCCATCCACACCAATGTGGGAGAACATTGCATCGGTGCAAAAATAAATAGTAAAAACGCTCCGTTACGCCAAAAATTGAACAGCGGCGACCAAGTGGAAATTCTGACTTCCAACAACCAGACTCCCAAACAAGATTGGCTGAATTTCGTCATAACGGGGAAAGCAAGAACTAAAATCCGCCAGGCCCTCAAAGAAATGCAAGCCAAACAGGGGGCATTCGCCAAGGAACTGCTGGAACGAAAATTCAAGAACCGTAAGATTGAATACGACGAACCTACCATGATGCATGTCATCAAGAAACTCGGGTTTAAAATCGTAACGGATTTCTACAAAAGCCTGGCTGATGAGACAACAGACATCAATGATGTGATCGATCTCTATACCGAACAACAGAAAATAGAAGCCGGAATAGCTGACCACACTCCCGTAATCAGTGCGGAAAACTACAACATTCAGCCCGAGCCGGAAACCAGGACCCCCACAAACGATGATGTACTGGTAATAGATCAGAATCTGAAAGGGCTGGATTTCTCACTGGCCAAATGTTGCCAACCTATTTACGGAGATGACGTCTTCGGTTTTGTGACGATAAACGGCGGAATCAAAATACACCGGTGCGACTGCCCCAATGCCCCCGAACTGCATAACCGTTTCGGTTACCGCATAGTAAAAGCCAGATGGGCCGGCAAGCGCGGCAGTCAATACCCCATCACTCTCAAGGTTGTGGGAAACGACGATTTGGGAATTGTGAACAACATCACATCCATTATCAGTAAAGAAGAAAAGATTTCTCTGCGAAGCATCAGTATAGATTCGCACGACGGCCTATTCTCCGGCACCCTCACCGTAATGCTCGACGACACCTCACGGTTACAACTACTGGAGAAAAAGCTGAAAACAATAAGAGGAGTGAAACAGGTGTCCCGCAACTGACGGGACACCTGTTTCACAGTCCGCATCATCCTTCTATTTCGCCCAGCTCCAGCCAACGCATAGATCTCTCGTCCAGCTCTTCGTTAAGCACAGAAAGGCGACGCGATTTCTCTGTCAGATCACTCACCGAAAGAGTACCGCTGCACAATGCCTCTTCAATATTCTTCTTTTCCTCCTCAAGCCCGGCAATTTCCTTCTCCAGCCTCTCCATCTCCAGACGTTCCTTAAATGTCAGTTTACGTTTCTGTCCCGGCTGCGGGTCACGTCTCGCCACCGGAGAAACCGTCTTTCCGGATTTCGTAGCCTCCGCTTTCTGCCGCTCGCGTTCGGTTTTCTGCCTCTCTGTCTGCCATTCCCGATATTGAGTATAGTTTCCGGGGAAATCGCGGATATCTCCCTGCCCTTTGAACACGAGAAGATGATCCACCACCTTGTCCATGAAATAACGGTCATGACTTACTACAATCACACACCCCTTGAAGTTCTTCAGGTATTCCTCCAGGACCTGAAGCGTCACAATGTCCAAATCATTGGTAGGTTCATCCAGCACCAAGAAGTTGGGATTACGCATCAACACCGTGCAGAGATAAAGACGGCGACGCTCGCCACCGCTCAATTTATAAACAAATTTCTGCTGGTCCTGAGGAGAAAACATGAAATGCTGTAGAAACTGCATAGCCGAAAGATGGCGTCCGCCTCCCAAATCTATATATTCGGCTATGTTGCGCACCACGTCTATCACTCTCATCTGCTCGTCAAACATCAGCCCGTCCTGCGAATAGTAGCCGAATCTCACCGTCTCGCCCACTACCACCTTTCCGCTGTCCGGCTTCATCTGACCGAGCAATATTTTAATGAAAGTAGACTTACCCGTTCCGTTATTCCCCACTATCCCCATCTTTTCATAGCGGGAGAACGTATAAAAGAAATCTTTCAGGATAACATTATCCGGACCGAAACTTTTGCTAATATAATCCGCCTCAAATATTTTGCTGCCTATATATGAAGATTTTACTTCCAGGGCAACGCTCTGTTCCGTTATTCTGCGTTTGGCAGTCTTTTCCAGTTCATAGAATGCCTCCTCACGATAACGTGCCTTATGCCCCCTGGCACACGGCATGCGGCGCATCCAATCCAATTCCGTCCGATAAAGGTTATTGGCCCGCGCCACCTCTGCATTCGAAATATCTATGCGTTCCTGTCTTTTTTGCAGATAATAGCCATAATTACCCTTATACGTATACATCGTGGAATCGTCCAGCTCCAGAATGACCGAGCAGACCCTGTCCAGAAAATAGCGGTCATGGGTCACCATTAGCAAGCTCAGCTTCGAACGTTTCAGATAATCCTCAAGCCATTCTATCATATCCAGATCCAAATGATTGGTCGGTTCGTCCAGAATCAACAAATCCGGTTCGGTGATCAGTACATTAGCCAGCGCCACACGCTTAAGCTGCCCGCCCGACAAGGTTGAGATCTTCTGATCAAAAGCATTGATCTTCAACTGCGAAAGTATCTGCTTCGCCCTGCTTTCGTAGTCCCACGCCTTCTCACGTTCCATACGGTCAAGGATTTCTTCCAGATGAGGATTGCCCGGCGTATGCATGCAACTCTCATACTCCCGAATCAGATTAGTCACCGCATTTCCGTGATTGAAACACGCTTCTATCACGGTCAGGTCGGGCGAATAAAAAGGCAGCTGTTCCAGATAGCCCACATTCAAGTCGCGACGGTAGATCACGCTTCCTTCATCATAACTCTCTTTCCCACCCAATATATTTAATAAGGTAGACTTACCGGCCCCGTTCCTTGCAATCAGCCCCACGCGCTGCCCTTCGGCTATGCCGAAAGATATATGTTCAAACAGCACACGGTCGCCTATACTTTTAGTCAGACCGTCCACCTGCAGATATGGATTCACTAAAGCCATAATTATTTGTTTGTAAAACGGATGCGAATATAACCATTAATTATGAAACATACAAAAAGAAACCGCGGAGGGAAAAACTTTATACCGCCGATGAAAAAAAACAGTATTTTTACACACGGTTCAGATTTTATTGTTTAATTTTGCACCATCAAAATATAAGATGACTGCTTTCAGGCGGTCGTTTTTCTATAATCACAATAATAATAATCCGATTCAAGAAATCCTGCTTATATTATACAGATAGAATCTGTACAATACAAGAAATGTACAACACATACTTAATATGCACAAGAAAAGTGAATTAGAAGCCATGTCTCAGGAAGAACTGAAAGACATTGCACAGAAATTGGGAGTGGCATCCCCCAATGAAAGCGACAAAATGGAATTAATCTATCAAATTATCGATGAAGAATCCATCCAGTCTGCATCATCACAGAAGGCTCCTGCAACAAAGACACCCCGCAAACGCATCAAAGTAAGCAAAAAAGAAACAGACCGCGTATACAGTGCCTCACAAGGCAATGGGGAGAACTTCGACCTGAAAAAGAAGGAAACCGCGTCCGAATATAAAAACGAAACATCGGAACTGAATATAAAGCCATCAACCGTTATCCCGGCCACCGAAAACGCCCCCGCAACAGAGGCAACCGTCACAGCAGACAATACGACAGAGACTGCAACCGACACTACGGCTGAAACCAAAACAGAAAAAGTACCCAAGAAAAGAGGTAGAAAATCCAAAGCCGAAAAAGCTGCCATAGAGGCTGCCGCACAACAGGAAGCCGCAAAGCAAAGCACTGCGGCGGACAACACGGAGGAAAAGCCTGCGGAGAACGAGCCCATCTGCGATGTCCCTCTGGAGATTCTGCAAGACAATCCGGTACAAAAACCGGACACGGAAGAGAATGCGGCTACTCCCGGCACGACTGAGACAGAGGATAAGACAAAAAAAGAAACCATCACTGCCGAAAAATTCTTTTCCAAAGATGAAAACGATTTCATCATAGTGGAAGACCTTCCCATAGTGCATGCCATTCCGGCCTCCGATGACACGTATATGACTTACTCTTCACGCCAGCCGGACCTCACTTCACACGACAACTACGGTTCATATTCCTACAATACTGAGACGCATCCGGCAGAGAAGGAACCGTCCCAACCCAAACTACAACAGGAAGCCAACTACGATTTCGGTGATATCCTGACTGGAGAGGGCGTATTGGAAATCATGCAGGACGGATACGGATTCCTGCGCTCCAGCGACTATAACTATCTGTCTTCTCCTGACGACATCTATGTCAGCGCCTCTCAGATAAAACTGTTCGGACTCAAAACGGGCGATGTGGTGGAAGGCCCGGTACGTCCGCCCAAACCAGGAGAAAAATACTTCCCGCTCATCCGTGTCACGAAAATCAACGGGTGTGCCCCTGGAGACGTCCGCGACAGGGTACCGTTCGAGCACCTCACTCCGCTTTTCCCCGACGAGAAATTCAAACTTTGCAAGGGATATAACGACAACCTCTCCACACGCATCGTCGACCTGTTTGCACCTATCGGAAAAGGACAGCGTGCCTTACTGGTAGCACAGCCCAAAACAGGTAAGACGATTCTGATGAAAGACATCGCCAACGCCATTGCCGCCAACCATCCCGAAGCCTACCTCATCATGCTTCTAATAGACGAGCGACCGGAAGAAGTGACCGACATGGCGCGCACGGTAAATGCCGAAGTTATCGCATCCACATTCGACGAACCGGCAGAGCGCCATGTAAAAATAGCAGGAATCGTGCTGGAGAAGGCCAAGAGAATGGTCGAGTGCGGACACGACGTAGTCATCTTCCTCGACTCCATCACCCGACTGGCACGCGCCTACAACACCGTTTCGCCGGCCAGCGGAAAAGTGCTTTCAGGAGGTGTGGATGCCAACGCGCTGCACAAACCCAAACGCTTCTTCGGAGCGGCACGCAACATAGAAAACGGCGGTTCGCTGACCATTATCGCTACCGCCCTTATCGACACGGGCAGCAAAATGGACGAGGTTATCTTCGAGGAATTCAAGGGAACGGGTAACATGGAATTGCAGCTCGACCGCTCGCTGAGCAACAAACGTATCTTCCCCGCCGTAAATATCGTCGCATCCAGCACACGCCGTGACGACTTGCTGCACGAGAAACAGACTTTGGACCGTATGTGGGTATTGCGCAAAATCCTTGCCGACATGAATCCGATGGAAGCCATGACGTTCGTAAAAAGCAGAATAGAACAGACCAAGAACAACGAGGAATTTCTGATGAGTATGAACTCATAGGACAACTCCTGTTGCTCCGCTGTCCCTGCAAAGACAGGAAACGGAAACGACAGACTGCAAGGACCGCGAAAATATTTTTGAAGGTGAGGGTATGCACTTAGGCTGCCTTCACCTTCCCTTTTTCATACACGTCCGGCTCTGACAACGATGTCCGGAAACGGACCGACAACATATCTTCCGCCCTCCTGATACGCACAGGTAAATCCATCATTCCCACACATATAAAATATTGATAATAAAAACATTCCCGCCTTCCGAAAATAAAATCAAAGTGCCGACGGCAAGAATATGAAATGTAGTGCGCACTACTTTAAAAAACCGTGCTCATGAAAAAAATATTTCATGCGGACAAAATATTTTTTTCATGAGCACCATTTCTTCAGCACTTGCCCGACGGAAAGAGCAACAGAGAATATTTGATGAAAAATCCGGACGTAAGACGTCACCGGCCTCACTTCACAACCCTCCGCATCACTGATTTTTATTCATCCGATAACGCAGCGGAGAAATATGCTTCATACGCTTGAAAAAACGGCCGAAATACGACTGGTCCGGGAATCCGAGTTTCACACTGATATCCTGCACGCTTGAATTATTCATATCAAGCAGCTTCGTAGCCTCGTGCATTATGCGCTCGTCTATGAGCTGCTTGGGCGTACGGCCTATCAGATTCTTTGTTATCTGCGTCAGGTATTTGGCGGAAATACAAAGTTCCTCAGCATAAAACTGCACCTCGTGCCGGGTCGTGAAATTCCGGTGAAGCAACTGCATGAATTTCTGCAAAAGCTCACGCGAGCGCGACGAGTCCGCAGAAATGCCCTCCCGTTGCAGAACACCGGTCATCTCATACGTGGCATATACCATCCCCGTGACTAATGACAAGACAAACTCACGGCTATAACCTTGCCCGTACTTAGACACGGCAAACCTGAACAACGCACGAAAATGTTCAAAAATCTCCCGTTGGATATGAGTGGGGATCCACACGATGCGCATATAGAGTAATAAGATAAAATCGGGCTTTACCCACCGCGTGTTCTCATGCAACATCAATGCAGGAAACGCCATCACGGCCACCCTGAAGTCGTCTGTAGCCGAGAGCAGCCTCAGAGACAGTTCGGGACGCATAAAGAGCACCTTACTGTGATTCACCTCATACTCTTTTTTACCTATTTCCAAACGTGCACTCCCGCTGTCAACCACTACCAGCCAACATTTGTCGAGCCATATTCCCTCTCCGGCAGCCATGTCAAGACCGGTCTCCAGATAGAAACACTCCGCCTCATGAGACGCCTGCGAAATATCTCCCATAAGTAACAAATCTTTCGTTAATAAAATCCAAAAATAAACAATATACTCCTAAAATGCAAAAACACTTCCCAAAATGAACAAAAAAGACGTAGTTTTAACATCCGACTAAACGGTTTGTTGATGTATCTTTGCACCGTTTTTGAGATTATAATTTTATTTATTAATTTATGAATAGAGGTATTAAGACTGTCGCAACAACCGCACTTTGCTGCATCGTTGCGTTAACCGGTTGCAACAAGCAACAGCAAGCAATGGACACTGGTTCTTACAAAACACTGACTGTAACAACCGGTTCCAGAGTATTACAATCGCATTACAGTGCCAGAATCGAAGGACGGCAGGATGTCGACATCTATCCGCAAGTGGGAGGAACTCTCCAACGGTTGTGCGTACAAGAAGGTGATCGCGTAAAGAAAGGACAGACATTGTTTATTATCGACCAGGTCCCCTTCCAAGCCGCTCTCAACACGGCCGAAGCCAACCTGAAGGCAGCACAAGCATCAGAATCTACGGCCGACCTGACTTACAAAAGCACCAAGCGTCTGTTTGACCAGAACGTGGTTTCGGAATTTGAGTTGCAGAAATCTCAGAACTCGCTTCTGAGCGCAAAGGCTACCGTGGCACAAATGAAAGCTCAGGTGGTCAACGCCCGCAACAACCTTTCTTATACAGTGGTGAAAAGCCCGTCCGACGGTGTGGTAGGACAGCTCCCCTACCGCCAGGGCGCATTGGTAGGCAGCTCCATGCCCCAACCGCTTACTACCGTCTCCGACAACAGCGAACTGTATGTGTACTTCTCGATCAATGAGAACGACCTCCTCAACATGGTGCGCCGTCACGGCTCCATCGAAGAGGCTGCCAAAAAGATGCCGGCCGTGAAACTGATCCTGAACGACGGCAGCGTACTTCCCGACAGCGGACGTGTGGAATCTATCAGCGGAGTGATCAATCCAAGTACGGGAACCACACAGATTCGCGCCATGTTCCCCAACTCCACGCATCTGCTCCACAGCGGTGCCAACGGAAATGTGGAAATGCCCGTAAGCTATGAAAACGTAATTGTGATCCCGCAGGCCGCCACGTTCTCACTCCAGGACAAGATTCTGGTTTACAAAGTTGTGGACGGAAAGGCACAGAGCGTAAACATCGAGGTGGCTCCCACCAACAACGGCACGGAATACATCGTGACATCCGGTTTGAATGTGGGTGACATCATCATCGCCGAAGGAGCAGGCCTGATTCGCGAGGGTACCCCCGTGAACACGGCACAAAGCGCACAAGGCCAAGGCAAATAATGAAGATTCAAAATTAAGAAACAACAATGAAAGGTAACATATTTATTAAACGCCCGGTGATGGCTTTTTCCATCTCCATCCTGATTCTGATCGTAGGATTTATTTCACTGGGCACACTGCCGATCGAGCAATATCCCGATATTGCCCCCCCGACAGTAAGCGTCTCAGCCAACTACACTGGTGCGAGTGCGGACGCCGTGATGAAGAGTGTGGTGCAACCTTTGGAAGAAAGCATCAACGGTGTGGAGAACATGACCTACATGCAGTCCACCGCTACGAACTCCGGCTCGGCCGACATTCAGGTGTACTTCAAACAAGGTACAAACCCCGACATGGCTGCCGTGAACGTACAGAACCGCGTGAGCAAGGCACAAGGCCTGCTTCCGTCGGAAGTAACGCGAATCGGTGTGACCACGACGAAACGTCAGACTAGTTTCCTTCAGATCGGTTCTCTTTTCAGCCCGAACGACCGTTACGACAAGACATTTATCGCCAACTACCTCGACATTAACGTAGTGCCGCGCATCAAGCGTATCGAAGGAGTGGGCGACGTGATGGCCATGGGTGACACGTACAGTTTACGTATCTGGCTCAAACCCGACATCATGGCACAGTACAGCCTCGTTCCGAGCGACATTACGGCCGTGCTGGGCGAACAGAACCTTGAATCCCCGACAGGTTCGTTGGGCGAAAATTCAGGCAATACGTTCCAGTTCACCATGAAGTACAAAGGACGTCTGTCAAGCATCACCGAGTTCGAAGACATCGTGGTACGCTCACTTCCCGACGGTAACATCCTTCGTCTGAAAGACGTGGCCCGTGTGGAATTGGGAACCCAGTCTTATGCATTCAGCAGTAATGTAGACGGACACCCGAGCTGTACGTTCCTTGTGTTCCAGGTTGCAGGTTCCAATGCCACCGAAGTAAACGAACGTATCACGGCATTGCTGGAAGAAATCGGCAATGAACTGCCCGAGGGTCTGGAATTTATGACCATGATGAGCTCCAATGACTTCCTTTTTGCCTCCATTCATGAGGTGGTAGAGACACTGGTGATCGCCATCCTCCTCGTGATTCTCGTGGTATACTTCTTCCTTCAGGACTTCAAAAGTACGCTTATTCCGTCCATCTCCATCATCGTGTCCCTCGTCGGAACATTCGCAGCCATGCAGATTGCCGGATTCAGTATTAATATCCTCACGCTGTTTGCCCTCGTGCTCGTAATCGGTACCGTGGTGGACGACTCCATCGTGGTGGTCGAAGCCGTGCAGGCCAAGTTCGACGTAGGTTACAAATCTCCCTATCTGGCCACAAAAGATGCCATGTCGGATGTGACGATGGCCGTTATCACTTGTACGCTTGTATTTATGGCCGTGTTCATCCCCGTGACTTTTATGGGAGGCACTTCCGGTATATTCTATACCCAGTTCGGTGTCACCATGGCCGTAGCCGTAGGTATCTCCTGTCTGAACGCCCTCACGCTGTGTCCGGCCCTCTGTGCCATCTGGATGCGCCCCGCGAGCGGCAAGAAGGGCAAAAAAAGCATCAACGGAATAGTGAAAGCAGCCTACAATGCTTCTTTCAACGCCATGATGGGCAAATATAAGAACGGTGTAATGTTCTTCATCCATAACCGCTGGCTCTCATGGGGATCACTTATCCTTTCCTGCGTGCTGCTGGTTTATTTCATGAAGAATACCAAAACCGCACTTGTACCTCAGGAAGACCAGGGTACGATGATGGTGAACGTAACCATGTCGCCGGGAAGCAGCCTTGCCACAACGGAAAAGACCATGGTCAAGATCGAAAACATCATTAAGAGTATTCCCGAAGTAGCCCACTACTCCAAAGTTTCCGGTTACGGATTCCTCGCCGGACAAGGTACGTCTTACGGTATGTTCATTGTCCGCCTGAAGGATTGGGACGAACGTACGGGCAAGGGACAGGATGCCTCCTCGGTGCTCAACAAACTGAACTTTATGCTCTTGAGCATCAAGGAAGCGCAGTGCTTCTCTTTCCAACCAGGTATGATCCCGGGTTACGGTATGGGTAACAGTATCGACCTGCAGCTTCAGGACCGCGTAGGAGGCGACCTCAACTCATTCTATCAGAACACCATGAGGTTTATTGCAGCCGTAAACCAACGCCCCGAAGTGGCTATGGCCTACTCTACATTCAACCCGACGTTCCCGATCTACACTGTGGACGTTGACGCGGCGAAGTGCAAGCGCGCCGGCATCTCACCGGCCGAAGTACTGAGCACCCTGGGAGGATACTGCGGTGGTATCTACGCCTCCAACTTCAACTTATTCTCCAAAGTCTACCGCGTAATGATTCAGGCTGATCCGCAATACCGCCTTGATGAAAAATCACTGGACAATATCTTCGTTCGCGTAAACGGGCAGATGTCTCCCATCAGTCAGTTCCTGAACGTGAAGAAGAGCATGGGTCCTGAAGTGACAAAGCGTTTCAACCTGTTCGAATCCATCTCATGTAATGTGAACCCTGCGGAAGGCTATTCGTCGGGTCAGGCCATGAAGGCCATCGAAGAGGTGTTTGCACAGACAATGCCGAGCCGTTACAGCTTCGAATACGGAGGTATCTCACGTGAAGAGAAGCAGACAGCCGGTTCTAACGACACATTGTATATTTACGCTTTCTGTGTTGTGCTCATCTTCCTCATCCTCTCGTGTCTCTACGAAAGTTTCCTTGTGCCGATGGCCGTAATCCTTTCCGTTCCGTGCGGATTGATGGGTTCGTTCCTCTTTGCATGGATGTTCGGACTTGAAAACAACATCTATCTGCAAACCGGTGTGATCATGCTGATCGGTCTGCTTGCCAAGACCGCCATCCTTATCACCGAGTATGCGTCGGAACGCCGCCGCAAGGGAATGGGCATTATCGAAGCAGCCTATACAGCGGCACAGACACGTTTCCGCCCGATCCTCATGACCGTACTGACCATGATCTTCGGTATGTTGCCGCTCATGTTCGCCACGGGTGCCGGAGCCAACGGTAACAGTTCTCTGGGTACCGGTGTTGTGGGAGGAATGTTGATCGGTACGCTGGCCTTGCTTTTCATTACGCCAGTATTCTTCATCTTCTTCCAATATTTGCAGGAAAAGGTTCGCCCGCCCTTGCAGGAGGAAGCCGACGCCCAAGTTCAGGCCGAACGCGAAAGAAGTATTGAAGAACGCAAAGCATCAAAAAGCGAAAAATAATAAAAATGAAAAAGATAATAATGACAATGACCACAGTTGCTCTACTGAGCAGCTGCGGTCTATACAAAAGCTACGAACGCCCCAACGACATTCAGACTGACGGCTTGTATCAAAGCGATAATCTGAATAACAACGACTCGCTCGGACTGGCATCGTTCGCATGGAGAGAGGTATTTACCGACCCGCAACTGCAAATGCTTATCGAAAGAGGACTGGCGCAGAACACGAACATGCGCAGCGCGCAATTGCAGATAGAACAATCCGAAGCATTGCTGAAAGCCGCCAAATGGGCCTATATCCCGAGCCTGGCATTTGCCCCGCAGGGCAATCTTGCCGGTGTGGACTGGGGAAAGGCCACGCAAACCTATACCATACCGGTGGCTGCATCCTGGCAGATCGACATATTCGGTAGTCTGCACAACGCCAAAAAGCGCGCACAGGTGCAGCTGGAAAACAGCCACGTCTTCAAGCAGGCCGTACGGTCACAATTAATTGCCGCGATAGCAAACTATTACTACTCTCTGTCCATGCTGAAAGATCAGTTGAGAATCAGCCAGGAAACGGAGAAGATATGGAAAGCCAATGTGGAAACCACACGTGCGTTGATGAGTGCGGGACAAAGCAATATGGCGGCAGTTTCGCAAACCGAAGCGAATTATTACAACATCTGCACCCAAATCACAGAACTGAAATTACAGATCAGCAACCTGGAAGACGAGTTCTCCGCATTGCTGGGCGACATGCCGCAAAAATACGAAATCGGTTCGATTAACAATTGGAAGACACCGGCCCGCATGTCGGCAGGCATTCCGGCTGCGGCCCTGGCCAACCGTCCGGACGTGAAACAAGCGGAGAACCAGTTGGCCATAGCCTACTACGCCACCAACGAATCCCGCGCCGCGTTCTATCCCGGTCTGAACCTGACCGGTACTATCGGATGGACAAACAACCTCGGTATGGGAATCGTCAATCCGGGTAAATGGATTTGGAACGCCATGGGAGCACTTACGCAGCCTATTTTCCAGAACGGAAAAATACGCGCCCAGTATAAAGTTTCCCAGGCACAGCAGGAACAAGCCAAACTGTCTTTCCAGCAAACCCTGTTGGATGCCGGTGCGGAGGTCAACACGGCAATGGCAAAGATTCAGTATTCCAACGAGAAGGAGCTTCTTTACAACAAGCAGATTGCTGCGTTGGAGACTGCCGTAAAAAGCACGCAGGCCTTGATGATGAACTCATCCGCCAACTACTTGCAGGTGTTGACGGCGCAACAAAGTTTGCTTGCCGCGCAGATTTCGCAAGTAACCAATAAGTTCACCCAGATACAGGCGGCCATAGAACTGTATCAGGCACTGGGCGGCGGAAGCATCAAGTGATCGGAACCGGACATAGAGTATAAAGTAAAGCGGCTTTCAGAATTCAGTCTGAAAGCCGCTTTTTACGAATCAAAAATTCTGCAGCGTGCGGCCGGATGTCTTTCGCAATCCTCTCGGCGCACTCCGAATCTCAAGATCAGAATGGAAGATCGTCTTTAGAATCCCCTCCTGAAAAGTCCACAGGAGCCGCATCCGGAGCCGGCGGGAAAGGCATTGGCTCGGCCATAGGATCAGCCTGCTCGGTCACACGTTCCACTTTCCATGCTCTTATACTATTATACCAACGGCCATTATACTCACGTGCATCCACATCAAAAGAAACAGTCAGATGGTCGCCGAGCTTGATGGCGAACTGTGCAATCTTGTCTGCCCCGAACACATCGAAACACATCTTTCTGGGATACTGCTCCTGAGTTTCCAACACATACTCCTGCACCTTCCATTCCGAACCGGTACGCTGAGATACACCTCCTCGTTCGGGAAGCACTGCTATAATTTTTCCTGTTATTTCCATATTATAATATTAACTGGTAAGTGACGCGAAATTACAACTAATTTTCTACTTTGTCTAATTTTAGATTATTTTTTTTGTTCCATTCTACTTTAATCCGTAAATTTGCTGATTATAATCCTAAATACACAGCATCATGAAATTTATCGTATCTAGTTCTGCTCTATTCAACCGTTTGCAGACTATCGGACGTGTCATAAATTCAAAGAATACCATCCATATTCTGG
The DNA here is from genome assembly GCA_910586505.1 of uncultured Paraprevotella sp. GTDB lineage: Bacteria > Bacteroidota > Bacteroidia > Bacteroidales > Bacteroidaceae > Paraprevotella. Next base: position 65,942 of record CAJUGV010000006.1, read on the forward strand.
ATTGTTTCTTATTCGAAATCAAAAACAATATACTGACTATAACGGCCTCCGATAGTGAGACCACCCTCATCACTACTTTGGAACTTATTGAAAGCGAGGCCGACGCACGTTTCTGTATCAATGCCAAAACCATCCAGGATTCAATGAAGGAAATTGCCGAACAACCGCTCTCGTTCGACATCAATCCCGAAAACATGGATATCACGGCCAACTACATGAACGGGCGCTTCAATATCGTAGGACAGAATGCAGACGAATATCCCGACATGCAAATCTCACAGGAAGACATGAATGTCCTGGTCATGCCGGCCCCTATGGTGCTCAATGGCATCAACCGCTGCCTGTTCGCCACGGCTGATGACGAACTTCGTCCCGTGATGAACGGTGTTTATTTTGACATTCAGACGGATAATATCACTTTTGTATCTTCAGATGGCAACAAACTGGTACGCAACAGAAACTACGGAATCAATGGCGACCAGCCTGCGTCTTTCATACTCCCCAAAAAGCCGGCTACCATCCTGAAAAATCTCCTTCAGAAAGAAGCTAATGACATCACACTGAAGTTCAACAACCGCAACGCCTATGCAGAGATGGAGTCTACACGCCTTATCTGCCGGCTCACAGAAGGACGTTATCCCAACTATAATTCCGTCATTCCGACCAATAACCCTTACAAGGTAACCGTAGACCGCATTACCATGCTGAGCGCACTGAAACGCGTGCTGATATTCTCAAACCAAAGCAGCTCGCTCATCAAGTTACATCTGGAAAACAATCAGATGGTGGTTTCCGGACAGGACATAGATTTCTCCACCTCCGCCGAAGAGAGCGTGCCTTGTGAATACACCAACTATCCGATGAATATCGGATTTAACGGAACATATCTCGCCGACATACTGAATAACATCGGAGGTGAGAATGTCATCATAGAGTTGGCAGATCCCAGCCGCGCCGGCGTAATCGTTCCAGACGGACAGGACGACAAGGAAGACCTGCTTATGTTGCTGATGCCGATGATGCTGAACGACTAAAAGAACGGACAGGAATGAAACTTAAGCTAAACAACCCCATCGTTTTTTTCGATCTGGAAACGACGGGTATCAATATCACCACCGACCGCATCGTCGAATTGTGCTATATTAAGGTATATCCTAATGGAAACGAAGAATCCAAAAGTATGCGTATCAACCCGGAAATGCACATTCCCGAGAGTTCATCTGCCATACATGGCATCTATGACAGCGATGTGGCAGACTGTCCCACATTCAAACAGATAGCCAAAGAGCTTGCCGGGACCATACAAGGTTGTGACTTCGCAGGTTTCAACTCCAATCGCTTCGACGTGCCGATGCTGGTGGAGGAGTTTCTCAGAGCTGGCATTGACATCGACATCCGCAAACGGAAGTTTATCGACGTACAAAATATCTACCACAAACTGGAACGGCGTACCTTGTGTGCAGCTTACAAATACTATTGCGGCAAGGAACTGGAAAACGCACACTCCGCACTGGCGGATACACAAGCTACGTACGAAGTGCTGATGGCTCAGCTCGACCGATATCCCGAAGACCTGAAGAACGACGTAGACTTCCTCTCGGAATTCTCTAAAATGACAGACAATGTTGATTTTGCCGGACGTATGGTATACAACGAAAACCGCGAAATCGTGTTCAATTTCGGTAAATACAAAGGGAAGAAAGTATCTGACGTCTTGCGTGCCGACCCCGGATATTACAGTTGGATATTACAAGGCGATTTTGCACGAAACACAAAACAGATTCTCACACAGATTCGTTTGGAACAACTCAAGGCATAAACAGATATGGAGACGCTAAGAGGAAAAAAAATAGTATTGGGTATTACGGGCAGTATCGCTGCCTATAAAGCATGCTATCTTATCAGAGGGTTGGTCAAGAGAGGCGCGGAAGTACAAGTAGTTATCACTCCGGCCGGAAAAGAGTTTATCACTCCTATCACCCTCTCCGCACTGACAGGCAAACCTGTTGTCAGCGAGTTTTTTTCAGGACGTGACGGTAGCTGGAACAGCCATGTGACACTCGGCCTTTGGGCCGATGCCATGGTTATCGCCCCGGCCACCGCATCATCCATAGGGAAAATGGCTCACGGCATTGCCGACAACATGCTTATCACGACGTACCTTTCAATGAAAGCACCTGTATTCATAGCTCCGGCTATGGATCTTGATATGTTTGCACACCCCTCCACACAGCAAAATCTGGAATGTCTCCGCAGTTACGGCAATCATATCATAGAACCGGCCAGCGGCGAATTGGCCAGCCATTTGGAAGGCAAAGGACGCATGGAAGAACCGGAGAATATAGTCCGCATCCTTGAAAGATACTTTCAAGCCGACCGCGACTTGGAGGGGAAAAAGGTACTGATTACCGCCGGACCGACCTACGAAAGGATAGATCCTGTGAGATTCATAGGCAACTATTCATCCGGAAAGATGGGCATGGCATTGGCCGAGACCTGTGCTGCACGAGGCGCCAAGGTCACATTGGTTTGCGGTCCGACCCCACTATCAGCCTCACATCCCGGAATCGACCGGATTGATGTGGAATCGGCAGAAGACATGTACCGTGAAGCCACAGCCCGTTTTGCGGAAACCGACGCAGCCATCCTCTGTGCCGCCGTGGCCGACTTTACCCCCGAACAAACTTATGACTCTAAGATCAAACGCGAGAAAGAAGATCTGCTACTCCGTCTGAAACCGACCCGGGATATCGCGCAAGCTCTCGGGAAAATTAAAAAGGACGGACAGAAACTCGTTGGATTCGCACTGGAAACCCATGACGAGGCCACTCATGCCCGTGAAAAGCTGGAACGGAAAAACTTCGATTTCATCGTACTTAATTCGCTGAACGACGAAGGCGCCGGATTCCAGCACGACACCAATAAAATAACCATCATCAGCCGCACGGATACCGTCTCCTATCCTCTGAAGAACAAAAAGGAAGTGGCAGGCGATATTATTGATAAACTCGCATCCTTGTTCTAAACATCCGGCTTCTATGTGCACGACAACCCAACATATTCACCCCGCGCTTCTGCTACTGGCAACATTAGTCCTTTTACTTTCATCCCCTATAGCCACAGCACAGGAATTGAAAGCCAAAGTGACAATCAATCGTTCACAGATTTCGAATACGACGGAGGCCGTATTCGAAGCCCTGCAAAACTCACTGACGGCATTCATCAACGAACGGCAATGGACGGGAATGAAATATGAAGAAGTAGAGCGCATCAACTGCACATTCAGCATCACACTAAAAACTTACAGCGAGACGGACAATTCTTTCACAGGAACCATACAAGTACAAAGCACCCGTCCCGTTTATAACTCCAACTACTCTACCACCATATTTAATTTTCAAGACGAGAACTTCAATTTCACATTCCAGCAATTTGACCAGCTGGAATTCCGTCCGGAACAGGTAGACAACAATCTTACGGCCGTCATAGCATACTATGCTTACCTCATCATAGGCATGGACATGGATACTTTTTCCCCGCTCGGAGGATCAGATATCCTACAAATGGCCATGGACATAGCCAACAACTCCCAAAATCTGGGTTATACGGGGTGGAAAGCATTTGAAAACGACCGTAACCGTTTCGCCATCATCAATGATTATACAGACGGCGCGCTGGAACCGCTCAGACAGTTGGAATACAAATACCATCGCCTGGGGCTTGACCGCATGACAGAGAATCCCGATACGGCACGCGCCGTCATCACGGAATCGCTGGAGATGCTAAAAGAAGCCCGCGAGCAAAAAAGCATGAGTGCGCTGCCTGTCATCTTTACAGATATCAAACGAGACGAATTAGTCAATATCTACAGCGGAAAGGGCACCGCGGAAGAACGCGAGAAAGTGTACAACATTGTATTTGCCATCAACGCTTCACAAAGCAACCATTGGGAAAAACTCAGAAAATAAGGAGATGCTAAAATCTTTATTCATTCAGAATTACGCGCTAATTGATACGTTAGACATCCGGTTCGGAAAAGGATTTTCCGTCATTACGGGAGAAACCGGAGCGGGAAAATCCATCATCCTCGGTGCCATCGGTCTACTTCTGGGACAACGTGCCGACAGCAAAGCCATCAAAAACGGAGCTTCAAGATGCGTCATTGAAGCTGTTTTCGATCTGAGCGCATACAATATGCAGGATTTCTTCGCAAAAAATGACCTGGACTTCGACGGAACGGAATGCATCGTACGGCGCGAAATTACTTCTGCGGGCAAAAGCCGCGCTTTCATCAACGACACGCCGGCATCGGTAGCACTGCTTAAAGAACTGGGCGAAATGCTTATAGACGTGCACTCACAGCACCAGAACCTTTTGCTGAACAAAGAAAACTTCCAATTGAACGTGATCGACATCCTGGCCGCAAACAAGGAAGACACGACACTGTATAAAACATTGTACGCCGACTATAAGCAGACAGAGAAAAAACTGGAACAGGCACGGCTTGCAGCGGAAAAAGCCAGGGAAGAAGAGGACTACATAGCGTTTCAGTTAGAGCAACTGGAGAATGCCGCCTTGAAAGCCGGAGAGCAGGAAATGCTGGAGCAGGAATCAGAGATGCTGACACACGCAGAAGAAATCAAACAAATCCTCTATCAGGCGGAGAATCTTCTGGACAACGAACAGAACGGTATCGTCAACGCACTGAAAGAAACCGCCCATCTGCTGGAAAATCTGCAAAGAATATATCCCGACAGCAATGAACTGGCAGAACGTGCCAATTCATGTTATATCGAACTGAAAGACCTGACCGGCGAAATATCAAGCCGCACGGAAAATGTAGAATTCAATCCCGAACGTCTTGAATACGTAAACGAACGTCTGAACACCATCTACGAACTGCAACAGAAACACAGGGTAAACACACTGGAAGAACTCATAAGGACAGAAGAGGAATACCGCAAGAAACTTGATGCCATCACCCACGGCGAAGAGCACATCCAAGCCTTGCAGAGTCAGCGCGACCACGCATTCCGCCTTATGAAAGAACAGGCGGCACGTCTCACGGCCCTCAGGCAGAAAGCAGCTGTACTGGCGGAAAAACAAATGAAAGAAAAACTTATCCCGCTGGGGATACCGAATGTACAGTTCAAAGTGGAACTGACACAGAAAGACATGCCGGACGAAACCGGAGCAGACAGAATCAACTTTCTCTTCAGCGCGAACAAGAACAGCCAGCTTCAACCGATCTCACAGGTGGCTTCCGGCGGTGAGATCGCCCGCGTCATGCTCTCATTAAAAGCCATGATTTCGGGCGCAGTCAAACTGCCTACCATCATCTTCGACGAAATTGACACGGGGGTATCGGGCAGCATAGCCGAAAAAATGGCACACATCATGAAGGAAATGGGGAATTGCAACCGGCAAGTCATCAGCATCACCCACCTGCCGCAAATCGCCGCCTTGGGCCACACACACTATAAAGTATATAAGGAAGATCATCCGGACGGCACAACCAGCCATATCGTACAACTGGACGAAAAAGGACGGATAGAAGAAATAGCGCATATGCTGAGCGGAGCCGTTCTGACCGACGCAGCCATCAACAATGCCAAAGAATTGCTTAATCATTCACAATCACACGCAAAATGAGAAAACACATATTCATACTGACCGCTCTGCTCACTTTAAGCAGCTATGTCAGCGCCCAGAACCCCAAATGGTTCAAAAAGGCGTCCAAGGCACAAATCAGTATCATTACCATGAACGAAAAAGGCGACCTGCTGCGTTCGGGAAACGGCTTCTTCATAGGAAAAGACGGTACGGCCGTAGCCGATTACCAACTGTTCAAGCAAGCCAGTAAAGCCAAAGTTGTAAGCGGAGACGGAAAGGAATATGAAGTAGACGTGATCATTGGTGCCAGTTCCCTCTACGACTTAGTAAAATTCCGTGTCAAGACGGAAAAGGAAACACCGGCCCTGACCATCTCCGAACGAATCGGAGTAAAAAATGAACATGTCTATATACTTCCCTACCCCACAAAGGATAAAAAAATATGCCTGAACGACACTCTTCACGAGATACAAAAGTTCAACGGCGAATACGGTTACTATACCCTCGGTCACTCTTTGGACGACAAATACCTGAACAGTCCCGTAATGAGCGATGAAGGCGAAGTACTGGGCATGATACAGCGTAGAGCCGATGCTGCCGCCTCTCCCTCTTTCGCCATCAGCGTGGCTTACGGTAATACACTATGTACCCATGCCATGTCATCAACAGACAGCGACCTCAACACCATAGGTATCCGAAAAGCTCTCCCGACAGAGGAAGCGGACATCCGTACTTTTCTGTTCATGACTGCCGCACGCACTGATTCAGCCACTTACAATCAATATCTGAACGACTATGCAAGACTTTATCCCGACCACAGCGAGCCCTACGCCCAACGGGCCGACTTCTACATGGCCCACGGAAACTACGAAGCTGCCGAAAACGACATGAACCAAGCCATAGCAAACGCTGAAAAGAAAGACGAAGCTTACTACACCTTTAGTAAACTCATCTACAGCCTTAATCTGAACCCGACATATTCCGTCTATAAAGACTGGGACATGAACAAAGCGCTGGCTTTGGCGGAGGAAGCCTACCGGCACAATCCCCTTCCGCTCTACACCCTTCAGGAGGGCAATACGCTATATGCCCTGAAAGATTACGAAAAAGCCTGTGGAAAATATCTCTCATTACGGGAAACCAACATGCGCTCTGCCAGTATTTTCCTTTATGCGGCACAGTGCAAACGCATGGCCGGAGCAGACACACTCTCCATTCTGGCCCTGCAGGACAGCGCGGTGGCCTGCTTTACAAAACCCTATGTAAAAGACGCCGCACCGGCTCTGTTGGAACGGTCCACAACCCTGCTTTCCTTGGGAAGATTCCGTGAAGCGGTCCTCGACCTGAACGAATATGAGCATCTGATGAGAGACGAATTGACCTCTTATTTTTACTATCGCCGCGAGCAGGCCGAAATGAAATGCCACATGTTCCAGCAGGCCGTGGACGACATAGACCGGGCCATCCGTATGGAACCGGACGAACCGCTCTACCACGCCGAACGTGCCGTCGTATATTACCGCATCGGTGAGTTCTCAGAGGCACTCGTCTCTGCCCACAAAAGTGTGGAGCTCAATCCGGAGTTCGGCGATGCTTACCGGCTGGTCGGACTCTGCCAGCTCAAACTGAAACAAAGAGAGGAGGCTCTGAAGAATCTGCAAAAGGCAGCCGAACTGGGAGACGAATCCGCATCAGACATTCTGAAAGAAGAAGGGGCACAATAATTCTACTACCTCCATCATTCCGCACAATACAGGCCGCACTTCATTCCGGGTGCGGCCTTTTCCGTACTACACAGCACCCTGTCTGCCATATTGGCAGACTAAAACAACGGGAGAATCCTTTATTTCCACCCGCCGGCAGCCCCGCCCTCAAATACCGGCTTCCCGACACACCGGCCTTTATCATTTTATTCATTCTACCCACTATTCCTGTAACACTCTGTCCGTCTTCCCTCACTGACAACCGGACCATAAGCGCTCCCCGTCGACACAAATATCATTTTCGCCGACATTTCGCTCATACCTATCACCTTTCGGTCTGCTGCCATCCAGCGCAGAACTGACGGATAAAACCGCCATCTCATCACCATTCCACCATCCCCTCAACACGCCATGCGGAGCATTTTTCACTGCGATGCGGAAAGAAATATTTTTCTCTCCGCATCATTTTGTATCATTTCACGGAACACAACCTGCATATTCCCCGCATATATACATATTTCATCCCATATATAGCGCATAAATATTCAAAATCCCCTTCCATTCCAAAGCCGACAAGAAAAAAACAGTACACGCAAACACCTGTTTTCTGCCATTTTGTCAGTATCTCCAGTCCTATTTCCCTACTACCTCCCCACCCGCCTTCCAAAGAGATCAGCAATCCGCCCTGAAAAATGATACGGCTTTCAAATTTAATCGCTAACTTTGCGCTGTTTTTCACAAACACCATAAACAGGATGAAAATCAAGTATATTGTTTGCTTTATATTCGCAGTATTAGGGCTATTGGCTCTCGTTGCATATTTTTTTCCTAAAGAAGGCATCAAAGCCGGAAACATCGAATTCACCTTTCCGTCACTGACGGATGTGCTTCAAGTACAATCAGAAGAGGCAGCCGAAGAAGACAATGCTCCCGAAGACACACTCAGCACGGAAGAACTGTTGCAGATGCGCATGGCTGCCCTGAAAGCCGAAAAAGAAAACGAGTTTCAGAACTATCTGAAAAACAACCCGGCCCGCATACACATGCCCGAGGGTGATATAAACTATCTGGACCCCGTGTTTGATGCTCTGGAAGCAGCACGGGAACACCCCATGCGCATCATGCATTACGGAGACTCCCAACTGGAAGGCGACCGCATCTCGTCTATTCTGCGGGAAGCCTTTCAGGAAAGATTCGGCGGGAGCGGCGTAGGTATGGTCCCCGCCCTGCAAACAGTACCTACCTATACCCTTTCGCAAACAGTATCCCCCTCTTCACTGCCGCGCTACATCGTCTACGGCCCGAAAGACATGCGGCTACACGGTGACGGCTACGGCGTAATGGGACAAACGGCCACCATATCAGGCACCACCACTTTCAACTTCACCACCCGTTGCAGAGACACCTACCCCTATGCCTCGCGATTCAACCGGATTGTGCTTCTCACAAGCAATCAAGTGGACGCCTCAATAATCACGGAGACCGACACACTTAATCTCCACGAAACGCAGTTGGGGGACCGGCTGTTCATGTACACCCGCAACCTGGGAGCCTCCCGCACTACAACCAGACTGACCGTGTGCGGAGAAGCCGATGTCTACGGCATCACCCTTGACAACACCTCCGGCGTATCGCTGGACAATATTCCCATGCGCGGCTGTTCTGGCACTATCTTCACCAGCATAAGCCGCTCTACGCTCGCACCATACTACGACAAAGCAAACGCGCGGTTCATTATCCTGCAATATGGCGGAAACTCCGTGCCCTACTTGAAAACAGGGAAGAGTATCGGACGATACATGAAAGAATTAAGACGGCAGGTCGACTATTTGAAAGCCCAGGCTCCCCAAGCCCGCTTCCTCTTCATCGGCCCTTCGGACATGGCCACTTCCGTAAACGGAGTCATGCAGACTTATCCTATGCTGCCTCAGGTAGTAGACTCTCTGAAGAACATGGCCGACAGTTGCGGCATTGCCTATTGGGACCTTTTTGCCGCTATGGGAGGACGGGGGTCTATGGTAAAATGGGTAGATTCCCATCTGGCCGGCCCCGATTATGTACACTTTACCCCCAAAGGCGCACGCCATGTAGGCAATATCCTGTTCGAGACACTGGAACTCTACCACAAGTTCTACCGATTGCGCACCGGCAAGGATGTCCCCCAACCGGAAACAGACAGTCTATCGGTTGAAACAGATACGTTGTGCGCCGCAGAATATACAATAAATCAATCTCTTTAAAAACAAACAAGAAATGAAAGAAATCAATATATTGTCCGGCTGCCTGACAGTCCTTGCATTCCTGCTGGGATGCAATATGCACGGAATCGCCGAGAACACACCTCGTCAAGCCTCCCTGCTTACCTTACCCGAATACCCCTTCATCAAGTATGAGAAAAACATATTGCAGTTCCCCGCAAGCCACGAGGATTTCGATACGCTCTACCGGAAAATGGATTCGCTACTCATCGCGGGAAACGGCAAGATAAACATCCTGCACATCGGAGGCAGCCATGTCCAAGCCGGGTTTCTAAGCCATCGCATGCGCACCAACCTGGCTTCTTTGTCAGACTCGGTCATGACACAAAGGGGAATCATATTCCCTTTTCGTATTCTCAGAACAAACGCTCCACAAAATTACAACTGTCATTACACCGGAACATGGGACACATCAAGGTGCATCCGTCCCAACGGGACCGACTATCTGGGACTGACGGGGGCCTCTGCCACCACCGGAGACTCCGCCGCAAGCATCCAGTTCCGACTGAATCTGTACGATTCGGCATCCTGGAGTTTCACCCGTCTCCGCATATTGGGCTATGCCACAGACACTCTCTCTTATCCCTACGCCATTCACAACGGTGACACCCTACGCCCATACTTACTACCCGAGGAGCGCAGTTACATTATAGAATATCCCGAAAGTTGCGATACGGCATACATCCGTTTCCATCTTCCCAGCAATGGACGCTTCACCTTGACGGGTATCATCCCGGAAAACGACCGTAACGGACTGGTATATCATGCCGCAGGTATCAATGGAGCCGATGTAACGGCATGGCTGAACTGTGCTCATCTGCCGCAAGACCTTCGTCTCATACGTCCCGATCTGGCTATCTTCGGAATCGGAATCAACGACGCCAACGTACCGCCCCAGTCGTTCAACCCCGAACAATTCAAAGCGCGCTACAGAAAACTAATCAGCCTCTTTAAAGAAGCTAATCCTCATTGCGCCCTGCTATTTATCACCAACAATGACTGTCTGCTCAACCTGGGCCGTCGTTACGGCAAGCGCACCAACCCCAATACCCCCAAGGTGGTGAAAGCATTCAACGAACTGGCGGCAGAACATAACGGCGCAGTATGGGATCTGTACCATATCATGGGCGGAGGACGCTCCTCCGCATTATGGAGAAACCAGAAACTCATGCGTCCCGACCGCATACATTTCACCTCCAAAGGTTACCATCTCGTAGGCGACATGCTTTACAATGCAATCATCACCGACTATACACAATCAAATGGAAATTAAGGAAAACATGGCCATCCTGTGGCATTATCTGGAAAGCGTCTTTTCATTTAATCCCGACAGCCCTCTGCTGTTCACGCAATTCCAGTTCTGGGCATTCTTTGCCATCATCTTTGCGGGTTTCTCATTGTTACGCAACCGACGACTGTTACGCAACAGTTATCTGTTCTTTATCAGCGTATTGTTTTACTACAAGACGAGCGGTCTCTTCTTCGGCCTGCTCCTGCTGGTGACATGCAGCGACTTCATCATCGCGCAGCTCATCTACCGCTGCAAGACGCGTCCGACCAAACGGCTCTTCCTTATTCTCAGCATAATAATCGACCTTTCCATTCTTTGCTATTTCAAATATGCTTATTTCTTCGCCGATTTGGTAAACTCCGTATGCGGCACTTCCTTCCAAGTGACGAATATTCTGGCGGCAGAGGGTAACCGACTGCTCGGACAGAACTTTTTCAACGTAGACCGCATCATTCTTCCCGTCGGTATCTCATTCTATACGTTTCAGATTATCAGCTATACGGCCGACGTCTACAGAGGACTGGTTAAGCCGGTACGCAACCTTCTCGACTTCGGTTTCTACGTATCATTCTTCCCCCAACTCGTAGCAGGACCTATCGTAAAGGCCAGCGACTTCATTCCACAGCTTTACCGCAAATACTGCCTGAGCCGAACGTTGTTCGGAATGGCCGTATTCTGGATTCTCAACGGACTGCTCAAAAAGATAATACTGAGCGACTATCTGGCTGTAAATTTCATAGACCGGGTATTCGACAATCCCATGTTGTTCTCCGGATTCGAGAATCTGATGGCTCTCTTCGCCTACAGCCTGCAAGTATATGCCGACTTCTCCGGTTATACGGACATCGCCATCGGCTTGTCGCTGCTCATGGGCTTCCATCTGCCCCGCAACTTCAACTCTCCATACAAGGCTCCCAATTGCAGCAATTTCTGGAAACGCTGGCACATCTCGCTCTCACGCTGGTTGCAGAACTATCTGTATATACCTCTCGGCGGAAACCGCAACGCTACATTCGGCACATATTTCTGGATCCTGACCATCACCTTTGTGGCTCTCATCCTCTCAGGCAATCCCTACGTGGCCCTCAGCGTTCTGGCACTTGCCGTCATAGTTGTCACCGTAGGTCTGCGCTGCCCCGACCGCCGCAAGAAAATATGGGCTAATCTGAACTCTATGATCACCATGCTGCTCGGTGGTCTCTGGCACGGAGCAAGCTGCAACTTCCTGATATGGGGAGGACTGAACGGCACCGGTATGATTATCTACAAATTCTGGCGCGATTTCCGTCCGGCAGTCCGTATGTTATGGTCACTGTTCATTCTGCTCATAGTAGGAATACTATATACCTTTGCCCCGTCTCCCCTTTGGAATCTGATGCTTGTCTTCATGATTTTTATCACCGCAAGCACCATTATCAGATGGCTTTATACCTGGAGCGGAATGAATTGGCACATGGAATGGCTAGGCCATGCCTGGGCGGTAGGAGTCACATTTGTGTTCATCACTTTCACTCGTTTGTTCTTCCGCTCCGGTTCCAACCTTGATCCGGCCATCGCCAATGAAACGGCATGGCGCATTGCTACGGAAATGGTCAACCAAATGGGAACTGCATGGAATGCCAACATAAGTGATATCATACAGGCTTATTATAAGGTGTTTGCCCTGTTTGTATTGGGTATGATCATTCATTGGCTTCCGGAGAACTGGAAACGCCGCTACCGCATTGCTTTTGCAAAGATGCCATTGTCGCTCATGGCCGTGTCTGTGGTGATTACCGTATTCATAGCCTATCAGTTCGTCACAGCAGAGATGCAACCGTTCATTTATTTTCAATTCTGAAAAAAGTCCTCCCCGTCTGTTTATATCTCAAACAGACGGGGAGGACTTTTTTCAGTAAAATACGTCTTATATTCCGACTTATTCCCGCTTCCGGACAAACTCCAGGAAACGGTTCAGACCGTCCAGCATAACAGTACGCGGACAAGCGATGTTCCAACGCATGAAACCTTCCCCTTCCGGTCCGTACATTGTTCCCGCATTCAACCACAAACCGGCCTCTTCTTTCAACACCTGTTCCAATTTTTCAGATGGCATTCCGAGTTTTCGACAATCCATCCATACGAGATAAGTACCTTCAAGGTTGCACAAAGGAAAACCGGACAACTGCGTGCTGCAAAAGTCTTTCATACGAAGATAATTCTGCCACAGGTATTCCGTCAGCTGCATAAGCCACTCCTCTCCCTCATTATAAGCGGCAATCGTAGCCAACACACCAAAGGGATTGACATCACACACTTCATTGTCATTTATGGCACGGTCTATCCGAGTACGGACATCCGCATCCGCACACACAATATCGGCAATCTGCAATCCTGCTATATTAAAGGCTTTGCTCGGCGACACACACGTAATACAATGATTACGGAAATCTTCAGAAACGGCAGCAAAGGGAGTATAAACATGGCCGGGATAAACCAGTTCGCAATGTATCTCATCCGATACTACCGTCACACCATGACGGATACAGATTTCCCCTACACGTTCCAGTTCCCGCCTCGTCCACACGCGCCCAGTCGGGTTATGCGGATTACAAAGCAACATCACTTTCACCTCCGGATCGGCCGCCTTGCGCTCCAGATCCGTAAAATCCATCTCATAAGTATCCCTCACTGCAACCAAAGGACTGGAAACCACAGTACACCCATTATTACGGATAGAGGAAAAGAAACAGTTGTAAACGGGCGTCTGCACCAGCACTTTATCACCCGGAACCGTCAGAGCCTTGATGATGGCGGAAACAGCCGGTACCACACCTGACGTATATATTATCCATTCACGTTCCATCTTCCATCCGTGCTTTCGGCCAAACCATCCTACTACAGCCTCATAATAGGTATCCGGCACGCGGGTATAACCGAATATTCCATGCGACACCCGTCGGGCCAATGCATCGATGATGGGTGGAGCCGTACGGAAATCCATATCGGCCACCCACATCGGCAATACCGAATTGCAGTCTGCACTGTCCCATTTATAGGAGTTGGTTCCGCGCCGGGACACAATTTCTTCAAAATCGTATTTCATTCTGTCTCTCTTCATTTACTCTTTTACAAAAGACTGTCCGTTACGAAGACGGATATCACAGTCGGCAGGTTTTCTGACATTCTCATCAATGGTAACCGAACCGATTCCATCAGCTACGATTACCCCCGACACAGGATTCTTGATATTCGTAATATGCCCCCGAATATCGGCACGCAGCGTACTGTACTCGAATGCACGGTCGCAATCCGGTCCGAATGTGCAATTCTCAAGGACAAGATCACGAGCATAACAAAGCGGCTGCTCACCCGTGATATGGCAGTTTACCAAACGCAGATTGCGTGAATGCCATCCCAAATACTCGCCATTCAACTCGGAATCATAAACCGTAACGTTCTCAACCTCCCAGAATGCGTCTTTCGTGGTAATCCTGGCATGATGGATTTCCACATCCTTCACGTATTGAAAAACATACTTGCTGTCACTCACCAAGCCGTCGATATATATATCATGGCTGAACATAAACGGATAAGTTCCATCATGTAATTTCAGATTCTTAATACGCATGCCGCTACACCTCCAGAATACCTCATCGGCATCGTTCATCTCCACATTCTCCATCTCGATGTCACTCATCTCACGGAACATTTTAGGCGCATCAATCCGAGTATCCTTCATCACTAAATTATCTGAATACCAAAGAGCAGAACGACCGCCCACATCGAAAAAACATCGGTCAATAGTGAATCCATGTACATGCCAGAAAGGATAATTTCCTTCAAAACGGCAGTTGGTAGCCACAATGTTGCTGCATTCCTTAATAGCCGATTCACCGGCACGGATAACCACATTGTCCAAATGCAAGTCATGCGAAGCGAACAAAGGTCGTTCACCTCCAAATTCTTTGTCTTTTATCAATTGCATTTCCTATATGTTTATTGTAATTTATATATATTTCTTTTAACGCGAAAACATCTAACACCCCACCCTGATATCTCCTGCATGCAAAGTTAACGCCCTTCATCGAGCAAGCTGGTAGACAAATTACGGATTTTATAACCTTGATTACTTATACTCATCACTGTATGGCATTCAACCTCACACGCCCTACCGACATCCAATCAGCATCCGCCTCTTACCCTACGGTCTTTAACCACCGTCCCCAACGCAGACGAATAAGAAATATCACCCCCCGAAAACACAATTCCACGCACATGGCCACCCACACGCCTTGCAGCCCCATCGTAGGAGCAAGCAAAGCCGCAAGTACCAAACGCACAGCCCATATACTGAAGAAATTCATCATACAGGGAATAAGCGTATCCGCCGCCCCGACAAACACTCCGTAGGACACAATGGATGCAGCAAACATAGGCTCGGCAAAGGCTTCTATACGCAATGCCATAATACCTAGCAAACGGATCTCTTCAACAGACGTCATCAATCCTATAATTTGTGGAGCTGCAATATACATCAGTGCTCCCATAATACCCATGACTATCATTCCCATACACACTGTAATGCGTGCAAAACCACGTGCAAGCTGTATTCGCCCGGCACCTACCCCCTGTCCCACAAGTGTAGTAGCCGCCTCGGCAATACCGTAACCCGGCATATAACAAAGACTCTCTGCAGTAATGGCAAACGAATTGGCCGCAATGGCAAAAACTCCGAGAGGTGCCACTATGACCGTAGTCATTATCTGTGCTCCGCAGATCACCGTATGTTCTATCCCCATCGGCAAACCGATATGCAAAGCCTTTTTCAATGTCCGAACAGAAGGACGGAACCTCCCCCTCTCATCCGACATACGTAGTTCAGCGGAACAATGCCACAAATACCACACCAAAACCGTTGCCGTCACGACCTCTGCTGCGGCAGTTCCCAAGGCCGCACCTTTTACTTCCATTCCGGCACCAGGCATGAAAACGACGGAACCGAACAATTCAATGTCCCGTGAAGGGAATATCAGAAAGAAATTGAACACTACATCAAGTACGCACATCAACACCCCCACCATACTGGGAACACGCATGTTGCCTGTACATCTCAGGACACCGCCGACAAGAGAGTTCAACTGCAATGCCGGCAGAAAAAGTGAAAATATAAAAAAATAAGCAGAAGCGTCATGGCAAACAGACGGCTCACCTCCCAACCAAACAGGAAGCCTTCCACTAATCAAAACGCCAGCCATCGCCAACAAAATGCTGAATGCCACAGAAGCAGTCACAGCCTGACGAACCACTGCACGGGCCCTGCTCATATCCCCGGCTCCGACACAGTGGGCCACCTGCACATAAAAACCTGCAGAAGCTGCACTGCAAAGCCCTAGAAAAAGCCATGTGGTAGTAGACATCAACCCGATAGCTGCCGCCTCCTCCGCTCCGAGACTGCCCACCATGGCCGCATCTATATATTGCATGACGATGGAAGATAGCTGTGCCACTATAGCAGGAATACTTAACAAGATTGTCAGCCGTAGCTGCTGCCACAATGTCATCGGCTTCCCCTCACGGATAAGCAAAAGTAATTCTGATGTCTTTCTACCCTGATTATTCATCCGTTCACCTCCCTTATCAATTCACTGCACATCCGGCAATACCTTACACGTGTATACCCTGCACACATACAGAATAATATTGTTTTTTCAGCCATCTCCTACACTTCCTTTATCATATTGCCTTAATTGGATACAAAGGTCGCAATATTTTAGAAAACTTCATGTAGATAAATCACAGAAGTTATGCCCTTAATTACAGATAACCTCACATTATTCCGCTTTCCGTAATTAAGGTATCAACTTCTGTAACCATGGTATACATCATCCGATTTAAATTCACTAACTTTGTCAGTAAGTACTTAAACAAAATCAATATGATAGGAAATTTCACTTTTCACAATCCTACAAAGCTTTATTTCGGCAAGGATTCACTGAATAACCTCATCGGAGAACTTAAAAACTACGGCCCTAAAGTCATGTTGACTTACGGTGGCGGCAGCATCAAACAGAACGGTATATACAATCGTGTTATATCTATTCTCAGAGAAGCTGGCAAACAAGTGATAGAACTGTCGGGCGTAATGCCCAATCCCACCATCGAAAAGGTAATGGAAGGTGCTGAACTCGCACGCCGTGAACAAGTAGATCTCATTCTGGCCGTAGGAGGCGGATCTACCTGCGACTACTGTAAGGCTGTGGCAGGTAGTGCCTACTGTGACAAGGACCCGTGGGAACACTACTTCAAAAATTTCGGTGAAATGACATGTAAATGGATTCCTGTAGCCAGTATTCTTACCTTGGCAGGAACCGGTTCCGAAATGGACTCCTGTTCAGTGATCAGCAAACATAGTGAAAATCGCAAAATGTTTTATTATTTCCGCAATCCGGACTTCGCCATCCTCAATCCTGAATTCACCTACAGTGTGCCGCAATACCAGATGGTAGCCGGCATATACGACATTATGTCACACATTCTGGAGCAATATCTTTCCGGTACGGATGACAATACGTCCGACTATCTGGCAGAAGGCTTGATGCGCTCGCTTATTGTCAGTTCAAGACAAGCTCTTGTCAATCCACAAGATTATGAAGCACGCAGCAATATAATGTGGACTGCTACATGGGCACTCAATACGCTGATCGCATGCGGAAAATCCACTGATTGGATGGTACACATGCTCGGACAGGCGGTAGCTGCCTATACCGACGCCACCCACGGACATACACTATCTGCCGTAAGCGGAGCATACTATCGCCTGCTTATCAACGAAAGTAAGGATGCTGTCAACAAGTTCTGCCGGCTGGCTACTACTGTATGGGGAATCAAAACGGAAAACAAGAGCGACAAACAGATTGCTATAGAAGGACTCGAAGCCATGGAAACATGGATGAAGGAACTTGGACTGGCTATGAACATTACCGCATGCGGTGCAAAACCAGAACAAATAGAAGGTATGGCAGACGCCTGCCCCATCAACACAGGAGGATACAAAGTGCTGACGCGTGAAGACGTTGTAAAAATTCTGAATGCAAGTTTATAGATTCAGACAAAATATATAATAATGAAAGGAGTATTGATTATCTCATCCAGTCTTCATACAAGCAATAACCCGGAAGCTCCTGCGAATGAATTTGCACCCAGGTACGGCAAAAGCAGGACATAAATCTGCGATGAAGATAAACCTTTCATTCCGAAATGCGCCATAGCCGAATAACGGACTGGATAGATTTTTTGAAAGATCACATCTTATCGGTAACGTATTGGCGAGTGGTGTAAATGAGAATGATGAAAATAAAGAACATAACTCCTTAAAACAGGTCTACAAAATGGGGAGCAGCGTTTAAACAAGATACCAAAGAATAGGCAGAGCAGACACCATAATCGTTCTGCACTGCCTATTTTCAAGTCAAACAAAACCTCCATTATATCATATACAGCACGAAGCATATTAAAACCCCACACTCATCATTTTTCAACGTAATGCGAACTAAATTCAATGCCCGCAAAGTTTCATTGGACATCACATGCCTCTTTTTACCCTCACATACTGATGAGTAAATGCATAAAAGTATTTGTATACCTAACTGCACTGATCATTCCACACACAAATTAATACCTGTAGACACTCGCTTTTTAAAGCTTCTCCCATTAGCATAAACGCTTTTACTTGCCAGTTCTTGAAGAATACTATTTAAAATACAAGCCATAATTTATCTCAAAGATTAGACATCTGCAATAATAATAGTTCTTCTACGAAAAACCCTTAAAAGCACCTATCTTCAAAGTCTGCAGACATTAACAGATATCTACTATTATCATTTGTTTATTGTTCCATGAATGATTGGTTATCAAGTAATATAAATAGTTCGATGTAATAGTAAATACCTAAAAAAAGAAGCTCCTGCTATACAGAAGCTTCTTAAAGGATTTTGAACTTATACTCTCATCATTCTATCGCGCTTTACTACCCGCCGAAATTATCGTACATGATAGATTCAGGGTCTACACCAAGTCCATCAAGCATACCTACCACAGCTTTCGACATAGGACCGGGGCCGCACATGTAGTACTCAATATCTTCGGGGGCTTCGTGATCTTTCAGATAGGTTTCATACATCACGTTATGCACAAATCCCGGAGTATACTTCACCCCAGCAGCATCGGCAGCAGGATCCGGACGGTCCAAAGCCAAATGAAAATGAAAGTTGGGGAATTCCTTTTCAATACCCATAAAGTCTTCCAAATAGAATACCTCGTTCAGAGCACGGGCACCATAGAAATAGTGCATTTCGCGATCTGTCGTATGCAGAGTTTTGGTCATATGCATAATTTGCGCACGCAACGGAGCCATACCAGCACCACCGCCTACCCAGATCATTTCCTTCTTGCTGTCAAAATGAGGATGGAAATCTCCATAAGGCCCACTCATAACAACTTTATCACCCGGTTTCAGAGTGAAGATATAAGAAGAAGCAATACCCGGATTCACATCCATAAAACCACTACGGTCAGCCTTGAAAGGAGGAGTAGCGATACGTACGGTTAACATGAACACGTCACCCTCTGCCGGATAATTAGCCATAGAGTAAGCACGTACAGTCGGTTCCGGATTAATACATTTCAAAGGGAAAAGACCGAATTTTTGCCAAGCCGGCAAGTACTCGTCACCAATAAGGCTCTTGTCTATATCCTTGTCATAATCCATTGAAAATGCGGGAATCTTAATCTGAGCATAAGAACCTGGGAGGAAATCCATGTGAGCACCGGCAGGCAACTGCACCTTAAACTCCTTAATAAAAGTAGCCACATTCTTGTTACTGATAACCGTACATTCATACTCTTTTACTCCCATCACAGATTCTGGCACCTTCACCTGCAAATCACCTTTCACCTTACACTGACATCCGAGCCGCCAATGATCCTTAATTTGCTTGCGTGTAAATTGTCCCTTCTCCGAATCAAGAATTTCTCCTCCACCTTCTATTACCTGACATTTGCACTGACCGCAAGACCCCTTACCGCCACAGGCAGATGACAAATAAATACCTTGAGAAGCCAAAGTTGAAAGCAGGCTTCCTCCCTGTCCGACTGAGAGCGTTTTATCACCATTGATGGTAATGTTCACATTTCCACTCGGAGACAAATACTTTTTGGCCACCAACAAGATAATCACCAAAAGAAGGATTATGATGAGGAATACGCCAATGCTCGCTAAAATAAATCTGATATCCATTGTTCTATTCCTTTCCTTTTAAACATTTAAACCTGAGAAACACATAAAAGCCATAGCCATCAATCCTACGGTGATAAACGTAATACCTAAACCTTGCAGAGGTTTGGGGACATCAGTATAAGCCATCTTCTCACGGATGGCAGCCAATGACACAATGGCCAGCAACCATCCGATACCAGATCCCAAAGCATAAATCAAGGCATCCCATACACTAGAAATTGCCTGAGTACTTGTAGCTGGATCTAAAGATATTCTTTGCTGCATAAACAATGAAGCACCCATAATAGCACAGTTCACGGCAATCAACGGCAGGAAGATACCCAATGCTGCATAAAGAGAGGGAGAGAATCGCTCTACCACCATCTCAACCAATTGTACGATACCTGCAATCACAGCTATGAAAAGGATGAATGCCAGATAAGTCAAATCCATTCCAAGAACACCGTCCTCAGACAGTACCTTGGTTTGCAACAGATAGTCTACCGGAACCGTCACACAAAGTACGAAGGTTACAGCAATACCCAAACCCATTGCAGTCTTTACATTCTTAGATACGGCCAAGTAAGAACACATACCCAAGAAGAAAGCAAAAATCATGTTGTCCACAAAAATTGAACGGACAAACAAACTCAACATATGTTCCATATTCTTATTTTCTTTCTAATTCCGGTTATGATATTCCTATTACTTTTTCTCTTTCTTTTCATTATAAGCACGATGTGCCCAAATGAAACATCCTAAAAGAATCAGCGCCATGGCCGGCATCGTCATCATTCCGTTATTCATATAGCCAAAGTCATATACACTCTGTGGAATAATCTGGAAGCCCAAAAGGGAACCATTTCCGAAGAACTCACGAATGGCACCCACAATTACCAACACATAGGCATATCCCAAACCATTGCCTACACCATCAAGAAAACTTTCCCAAGGACCATTCATCATGGCAAAAGCCTCCAGACGCCCCATCAGAATACAGTTGGTAATAATCAATCCTACATATACTGATAACTGCACACTCACATCGTAAGCAAATGCCTTCAGCACCATGCTCACAATCGTAACCAATGCGGCAACCACAACCAACTGCACAATGATACGAATTCTATTAGGAACCGTTTTACGTATCAAAGAAATAATCAAATTGGAAAAAGCTGTAATTACCGTTACGGAAAGTCCCATGACAATAGCCGGCTCCATCTGCGAAGTAACGGCCAATGCAGAACAGATACCAAGCACCTGAACAGCAATGGGGTTATTAAGATTAAGGGGAGACGAGAAAACTTCACCGTTCTCCTTAGAAAATAACTTGCTCATATCTTGCTCCTTTATTCATTAGTATTTAAAAAAGTCATATAACGCGAAATGCAGTCGTGAAGCATGTTGTCCACTCCGGCAGATGTCAAAGTAGCACCTGTAATGGCATCGCAACGGCTCTCATCAGACAAACCGTTCACAACCTTACCCTTCTTCACTACACTGATAGCCACTGCCGAATTATCCTCATTCATCAGTTTTTTGCCTTCAAACTGTTTCTGGAACTTATCATATTCCGTAATGATGGCACCTAATCCGGCTGTTTCTCCCTTATGACTGAAATAAACACCATAAATGGTATTTTTATCAGCATTTAAAGCAACATACCCCCAAATTGCATCCCACAGACCTTTACCCGTCACGGGAATAACATATTTGGTTTCGCCATTCACCTGACATACATACAACGGCAAATTATGCTCGGAGATATTCTTATCTTCCACTGCAAACCCGCCTTTATCTTTTTCAGCTCCGTCATTGATCACATTACCGTCTTTGTTTATGATTTCATCGGCAACCACAACCTCGGCATATGTTTTCTCTACATTCTCGCTTTTAACATCACGAAGATTCAAAGCGGCCAATATCTGACTTTTTTTGTCAATTCGTACGTTAGCTGTCGACTTCGGTTCAAGAACCTTAGAGACAAATGCCAACAAGAAAGCCACTATTACAACCACTATACAGGAATATATTATAGTATAGGCATTTCCATCGGTATTCAGTCCCTTCTTTACTGGTTTATCTGCTCCGGCTTCCATAATCTCCTCAAATTCGGAAGCGGGTGCCTGGCACTGCGGACATTTTTCAGGTGCAGCATCACCCTCATGAATGTAACCGCACACTTTACATTTGAATTTCTTTATAGCCATAGTTCCTTATTTATTTTTAATTGCACGTTTAGCTCGCTTGTCTATATTACTCTGCACCACATAGTAATCTATCAGCGGAGCAAACAGATTCATCAACAAAATAGCAAGCATCATACCTTCTGGATAACCGGGATTCAACACGCGAATGATAATCGCCATGGCACCGATAAGAAAACCATAAACATATTTACCGGTTTCCGTGCGAGCTGAAGTTACCGGATCCGTGGCCATAAATACAGCACCAAAACAGAAACCTCCCAGCACCAAATGCTGATACCAAGGCATTACAGCACCGGCATTACTTTCAAGACCAGAAATATTGAATATCCAGGCAACTAATGCACCACCGGCAAACACACTAAACATAGTCTTCCAGCTGGCAATACCAGTCCATAGCAATATGATCGCACCTATCACGATTGCTATCACACTGGTCTCGCCGATAGAACCGGGAATAAGACCTAAAACCTGATCAAAAGAGAAGGCCGGAACATTTCCTGTAGCAGCCTCACCAAGAGGAGTCGCCATTGTAAAAGTATCGGGAAGGTCATTTCCTAATCCCAAAATGCTTTCTTTTGCCACCCAGCATGAATCACCACTCATCGCCGAAGGATAAGAAAAGAAAAGGAATGCACGGGTTATCAAAGCCACATTGAATATGTTCATACCTGTACCTCCGAATATCTCTTTGGCAAAAATCACTGCAAAAGCACAAGCTACCGCAATAATCCACAAAGGACAATCCACTGGTACAATCATCGGAACAAGCATACCTGTAACCAGATATCCTTCCTGTATTTCTTCATGTTTCCATTGAGCAACGACAAATTCAATACCCAAACCTACAACATAAGATACGATAATCTTAGGCAGCATTGCCAGCAGGCCGAAACCGAACATCTCCCAGAATGTTCCGTCCACTCCCGCAGCCGCATAATTCTGATAACCGATGTTATACATACCAAACAGCAAAGCTGGTATGAGCGCTATTATCACAAAAACCATGATACGTTTACTGTCTATCGCATCATGTACATTTACGCCTGACTTCGATGTTGTGTTCGGCACGAACAAGAATGTCTCAATTCCATCAAACACCGAATGGAAAGCGTGAAGTTTACCGCCTTCTTCAAAGTTAGGCTTTATCTTATCAAGATATTTTCTTAACGCGTTCATTATTTAAATCATTTAAACCTATGATAAATTAATTAAGCCATCTCCTTACGAAGCATATCCAGCCCCTCACGAACGATACGCTGTACTTCCAACTTAGAAGAATCAACAAATTCGCACAAGGCAAAATCTTCCGGTGCAACTTCGTAAATACCCAAAGCCTCCATACGGTCTATATCACCGGCAATAATAGCCTTAACCAACTGTTCGGGGAAAATGTCCATAGGAAATACACGATCGTATTCACCCGACATAATCATATGGCGTTCTCCTCCCTTTATACGGGCATCAAGCGTATATTCTTTTTTGCCCATCAGCCAGCTCATGTAAGCACGGCTGGAAGAGTAATCATTGAAACGAGGCATAATCCAACCGAAAATCTCATGTACATCATCACCCTCCGGAATTACATTAATCTCTGTCGCATGAGCAGCAAGGAATCCGTCCTTGGTCGTTTTCACTCCCGTCATCACATTACCGTTAATCACACGCAGGGTCTTTCCGGACGTCACATTTCCCTCTATCAAAGTATTCAGCTGTTGTCCTACAATCATCTTGCAATAAGCCGGCTTTTTCACTTCCGAACCAGCAAAGGCAATTACGCGGGTAAAATCCAAACATCCTGTATTCAGAAGATGACCGATAAAAATCACTTCTTCCGCACCAATCGTCCATACTACCTCACCTTTGTTCACAGGACAAAGGTGATTAATCTGCACACCCACATTTCCAGCCGGAGCCGGACCGTCAAAAATATTAACTTCTACATTTTTGGCAGCAGTCAATGCCACAGATTTCTGTTCGGCACTCACTCCAAGATAGGTTTTTGCCATTTTGGACAATGCATCAAGACCTGTCTGAAAATCGGCCTCACGTCCTTGCAATACATATTCGAAATCTGCTGCAAGTGGCATAGAATTGAATGCTGAAACAAAAATAGCCTTTGGCATATCTGACGGACTCGCCGTCACATCAAAAGGACGCTGTTTGAAGAAACCGAACAACCCGGACTCCAATAAAGAATCTTTTACTTGAGACGCAGTCATCTGGCTCACATTCTTCTTCCCGAAGTCCACATACTGTTGTTCTCCAGCGGATTCCACACGCACGCTCATTACTTTACGACGCTCACCGCGTTCCACCATAGTCACCCGTCCGCTCACGGGAGAGACAAACTTGATTTCAGGATGATTCTTGTCTACAAACAAGCAATCCCCGACCTTCACCACGTCATTCTCTTTGACCACTACTTTGGGCTTGACTCCCGTAAAGTCATCCGGCATCAATGCATACACAGCCGAACTCTTCACTTGGAACTCTTCCTTGGCAGCTTTACCCTTGAGATTCACGTCAAGGCCTTTACGTAATTTAATTACATTTGCCATTATTATATGATTAAATAAACTGGTTTTAATTAAAACGTCGCAAAATTACATTAAAAATACGACAAAGTGAAGCTTTCTAAAAAGAAAATAGTATTTTTGCCGCATAAATAAGAGCTATATTAAAAGACTTAGAAAAATATTCAGAGTCCTTGTAGGTACAATCATCAGTTGCTACCTGCTGTCGGTTGCGTTACTCCATATCCCTGCGGTACAAAACGCAGCTACATCTCTTATTGAAGAAGTATTGAAAGATATTTTACAAACAGAACTTTCTGTCGGAAAGGTGGACTTCGGATATTTCAACAGAATTATTCTTGATGATGTATTAGTTAAAGACAAGAACGACAAGGACATGCTGAAAGCCGCCCGCATGTCTGCCAAGATAGAACTTATGCCCTTGTTGCATGGCAAAGTTTCCGTCACCAGCGTACAACTTTACGGCTTCGACATTCAGCTTTACCAGCGTACGACAGAGGAGAAGCCGAATTTTCAATTCCTCATCAACACCTTCACTTCAAAAGACAGTTTTCCCTCCCGTCCCGACTTACGTATCAATTCCGTACTTATACGCAGGGGAAAGATCTCGTGGAATCGATTGGACAGTCCGTCCACTCCCGGACGGTTTAACCCCAATCATATCATTTTGGACAAGTTCAGCGCAACATTGTCTTTGAAAAGCTATACAGCGGATTCCCTGAATCTAAACCTCAAAAAACTGTCATTCGAAGAACACTCCGGACTGCATCTCAAACAACTATCATTCAGAATCTCCGCCAACCGGCAGAAAGCCTGTATAGACCGGTTTGTAGCGGAACTCCCTCATTCACGACTGGCGCTTACCCCCATCACTCTGAGTTACCACACGCCCAAAGAGAATGAAGCAAGCGCTACCATACCGTATTTTACATTCCAAGGCAGTATTGCAGAAGGGACCATATCATTAACAGACCTTACTTCCTTCTATCCGCCTTTGGCACAAGTTGAAAAATTCAAGGAACTGCAACCGCTTCATATCGAAGCGCGGTTTACCGGTGACTCCGAGCATGCGCTCATCAGCCCATTACGACTATACAGCCACGACCATAGTGTAGAGTTTGAGGCTCCCGTCACCATAAGACAACTACAAAATTCCATACAACGTACAATAAAGGCAGACATCCAAAAACTGTATATTTCTCCGAAAAGCGTCCGGCTCATAACAGAACGGCTACCCTACCCCCAATCTGGTATTTTGTCCCGCATACAGGCCATGGGGCCGCTACAGGCGGAAGGTACGCTTTCCTACCACCCCAAACTTATAAACGGACAGATTAACCTGCATACAGAGTTGGGGGCTCTATCCCTGTCCGGTTCGCTTACCCATAAAAATGAGATTCAGGCCGCCCTATATACCCCCAACTTCAATCTCGGCAAACTGACGGACAAGGAAAAACAATGGGGTGAGATTGCTCTCAATATATCCGGCAAAGGAACTCTCCATCAGAAACAGTCCCCCTCTTTTTCCTTACAGGGAAACATCGAAAAGATGACATACAAACGTCATGAATACCGCGACATAGCTGTAAATGCCCAGTATAAGAGCCACAAAATAGAAGCCGACATAGCCGTAAACGATCTCTACCTGATTCTCACAGCACAAGGAGAAGCTGATATCCAGTCAAGCACTCCTTATCTAAAAGGTATGATCTCTATAAGGAACTTTGTACCGCATGCCCTTGCACTCACCACCCAACACAAAGAAACAACTTTCCAGGGCAACATCAATGCCGATTTCAGCGGAAACAGCATTGAAAACATGGAAGGGTCTATCGGAATTCAAGACTTCCGCATGAAGACGGAAGAAGAAAACTACACAACCGGACCTATCCTCTTCGAGGCCGCCGACGAGCAGGGAAAACGAACACTCGCCCTACACAGCGACTTCATACGCGGTGAGATGAAAGGCGACTTCCATTTAGGAACACTAATAACCCAGTGCCGAAAATTACTGCATATCTATATCCCTTCATTTGTCAAAGAACCTCAGTTGAAAAAAGAAGCATCAGACGAGGTTTTCCTCTCCATGCACATCGACAACGTAGAGCCTATAAAAAAAATCTTCGGCATCCCGTTGGAGATCCGTAAACCCAGCCATATCAACGGTTATTTCAACAGCCGCACGCAAGAACTGGATTTCCACGCATTGTTTCCGTCTTTCAACTATGCGGGTCAGCAGTTAGACAATCTCCGCATCATGTCGGGATGTTTCAACGACTCACTCTCCGGCATCGTCCAATTCAGCAAACGAATAGGCAAAGCGCCTGTTGATTTCAAATTACAGGCCCGCGCGGCAAACGACAATGTTCTCACAGAACTCAATTGGACAAACCACACCGAAAATGTATATAAAGGCACCATATCCGTGGACACCCGATTCATGCACGACGAGAACAGGAAGTTACTCACAGACATTATATTCCATCCTTCGCTCATCATCGTCAACGACTCGGCCTGGAACGTACATTCCTCAGAAATCCACCTGGCTCCCGGACTGGCAAGCATCAACAAATTTACCATTGAGCAAGACGACCGTCATCTTATTCTGGACGGCAGGGTATCAGACAGCGAGAGTGACTCTCTGACTGTCGACCTGAAAAAGATTAATCTGGAATACATCTTCAACATCATCAATTTCCATGCCGTAGACTTTGCCGGTCAGGCTACCGGACGCATCCACGCCAAAAGATTGATGAAGACCCCCGAAGCCGACGCACGCCTTCATGTAGAAGGTTTTACTTTCAACAAAGCTTATTTGGGCGAAATGAACCTTCGCGGCGGATGGAACAAGGAAAACAACGCAATCTCCCTGAATGCGCACATGGCAGATCCGGTCAACCGGAGCATGACCCAAGTGAACGGCGACATCAGAATCGGAGCAGCCCCGAAAGGAGGGCTCGACCTGATGATCCGCACGGAAAATATCGATTTATCTTTCCTGAACCAGTACACAAACGGCATCTTCACCGGACTTTACGGACGGGCATCAGGCTGGACCCGGGTGTTCGGTCCGTTTAAAGGCATTAACCTGGAGGGGGATATGCTGGTCAACGAAGGAGGAATGAAAGTAAACGCGACGGAAGTAGACTACCGCCTATTGAACGACTCCGTCATCCTGCGGCCGGACAATATCTATTTCCGGAATGCCACGGTTTATGACAAAATGGGATCGCCCGACCGAAACGACCATTATGCTACGGTTAACGGAGTGCTCCGCCATTCCTGCCTCTCGCACATGACCTTCGACTTTGATATCGACGCCCATAATATATTGGGATATGACGTGAAGGAGTTCGGAGACAACGTGTTCTGCGGAACGGCCTACGCCACCGGCAACATTGGCTTCAACGGCCGTCCGGGCAACCTGAACATCCACATCAACGCCCGTCCCGAAGAGAACACCTTGTTTGTCTACAACCTGTCCTCTCCCACCACCCTGACCGACAACCAGTTCATCACCTACAAGCATCATACCGACAGCCTGAACGAACGCCTACCCGATTCAGCCGCCATCCGACTGCCGGAACCGGAATCAGACATACGCATCAACTTTCATCTCAACCTTACCCCCGAAGCCACCATGAAGATTCTCATGGACCCGAAAGCCGGCGACTATATCTCCCTGAACGGCCACGGCAACATCCGTGCCAATTATTACAATAAGGGAGACTTCACCATGTACGGCACATATACCATCGACCACGGCATATACAAACTGTCATTACAGGATGTGATCCGCAAGGACTTCGCTTTCCGACGGGGAGGCACCATCGTGTTCGGAGGTCAGCCGATTCAAGCCGACCTCAATCTGCAAGCCGTCTATACCGTTCCTTCGGTATCGCTGAACGACCTGAGTGCACGCTCCACATTCAGCCAGAACAATGTCCGTGTGAACTGCCTGATGAACCTCGGAGGTAAAGCGCAGTCACCTCAGATCAGTTTCGATTTCGACCTGCCCAACGTTAACGAAGACGAAAAACAGATGGTGAAAAGCCTCATTAACACGGAAGAAGAAAAGAACATGCAGGTAATTTACCTTTTGGGAATAGGACGCTTCTATACCTACGACTACAACAATACAGGACAAAGCCAATCCTCCGTAGCCATGAAGTCATTACTCTCTTCCACCCTCAGCGGACAGCTCAACCAGATGTTCTCCACCCTTCTCGGCAATAACAGCAACTGGAACATCGGAACCAACCTGAGCACCGGCGAAATGGGATGGAGCGATATGGATGTAGAGGGACTGCTCTCCGGACGCCTGCTCAACAACCGCTTGCTTATCAACGGCAATTTCGGCTACAGAGACAACAACAATACACATTCCACCAATAACTTTATCGGGGACTTCGACTTGCAGTGGCTACTCACAAAGAACGGCAACATCAGCCTGAAAGCATACAGCAAAACCAACGACCGCTATTTTACCAAATCCTCGCTGACCACCCAGGGCGTTGGTTTAGGGCTGAAAAAGGATTTCAATACATGGCGCGACGTGTTCCGCCTGTTCATCCCCCGCAAACGAAGAGCGGACACACAAAAATAGCCCTCAGAAGACAACAAGAACCACATCATAAAAAAAACTGATTATGGGAAACAAGAATTTTATGCGCAAGGCCATCGAACTTTCGGTGGAGAACGTCAGAAACGGCGGAGGCCCTTTCGGCGTAGTCATCACAAAAGGCGACGAAATCATCGCCACCGGTGTGAATCGCGTCACCGCCAATAATGACCCCACCGCACATGCGGAAGTCAGCGCCATCAGGGAAGCATGCCGCAAACTGGGCACATTCGACCTGAGCGGATGCGAAATATACACCTCGTGCGAGCCATGTCCGATGTGCCTCGGAGCCATCTATTGGGCCCACATCGACAAGATCTATTACGGCAACAGCAAGTACGATGCGGCTGAAGCCGGTTTCGATGATTCTTTCATTTATGAAGAGCTGGCGCTCCCCCGCGAAAAACGCAAAAAAGCCATGACGGAACTGTTACCGGAAGAAGCCATCGCAGCATTCGATCTTTGGCGTAACACAACAGACAAAACGGAATACTGACTTACCGGCGCGCTTTCGCAACTCACACACGGTGCCATCCCCTCACCGTCTGTCAGGCTTTTTCCCATCACGGCAAGATCTACGGAGGCAAACAGACATAGAGGATGCAATGCACACATTTTCAGCAAGATGAAAAAGCTGTCTTACATTCCGCAGTATTTTAAAAAATCGTGCTCATGATTTTCTAAAATACTGCGGTTCATTTTTCATTTTCTTCCTCATCATTTTCCGCCGCTTGCCGCACCTGATGAACAAACACTCTGTTTCCACATCCTTTTGTAACGAATCTGAAAAGCAGATTCACGCCGGCGCATGCCAATGTAAGAACCTGCCAAACATATTTTTCATCTCCGGAAAAGAATAATCTTTTCATTTTTTGCGTACATTTGCCGGTACAACATTTGAAAGCAATGAGAAAACAAGAATTATACAATCGCATCATCACTTACTTTGAAGAGACCATGCCCGTAGCCGAGACGGAACTACACTACAACGACCCTTTCCAGCTGCTCGTGGCTGTCATCCTGTCGGCGCAGTGCACGGACAAGCGGGTCAACATGATCACGCCTCCGCTATTCCGCGATTACCCCACCCCCGAAGCCATGTCCTCCGCCACGCCGGAAACCATCTATGAATACATCCGCAGCGTGAGCTATCCCAACAACAAAGCCAGGCATCTGGTGGGTATGGCACGTATGCTGACGGAGGTCTACCACAGCGAAGTGCCGTCCGATCTGGACGAACTGGTCAAATTGCCGGGCGTGGGACGCAAGACGGCCAACGTCATTCAAGCCGTGGTGTTCGAGAAAGCCGCCATGGCGGTAGACACACACGTTTTTCGCGTGAGCCACCGTATAGGACTGGTTCCGGCCACCTGCACCACTCCCTACAGTGTGGAGAAACAACTGGTGCGCTACTTTCCAGCCGCCATAATTCCCAAAGCCCACCACTGGCTGATCCTGCACGGACGGTATACCTGCACGGCACGTACACCGAAATGCGACACCTGCGGCCTGAAAATATACTGCCGCCATTACCTCCGGACGCATGGTGCCTCCCGCCCCTCCTCTTCCCTCTGAAACCACAGCGGCCGAAAGGCTCCATATCCCTCCGATTATCATGCAAAATAAAGCGGCGCACTCTTGCAGATGTGCACGGAAAAGTATAATTTTGCAGTGCAGCAAAAGCATAATAACAAAGATGTAATCATCGAAAAACCTTTAAATAAAGATTTAAATTATGACTATTGACAATTACAAGTTTGCCGGCAAAAAGGCAATCGTACGTGTGGACTTCAACGTCCCCTTGGATGAAAACGGTAAGATTACGGATGATACCCGTATCCGCGGTGCCTTGCCTACGCTGAAGAAAATCCTTGCAGACGGTGGCGCGCTTATCATCATGAGCCACATGGGCAAACCCAAAGGCAAAGTGAACGCCAAGTTCTCTTTGAGCCAGATCACCGATGCCGTGGCAGAAAAACTGGGTGTAGCCGTACAGTTTGCTCCCGACTGCGCCAAGGCTGCCGAGGCTGCCGCAGCGCTGAAGCCGGGAGAAGTGCTGTTGCTGGAAAACCTCCGCTTCTATCCTGAAGAAGAAGGCAAACCCGTAGGCATCGACAAAGAAGACCCCGCTTATGACGAGGCTAAGAAAGCCATGAAGGCTTCTCAGAAAGAATTTGCCAAAACACTGGCTTCTTATGCCGACTGCTATGTAAACGACGCTTTCGGAACCGCTCACCGCAAACATGCTTCTACTGCCGTCATCGCCGACTACTTTGATGCGGACAACAAAATGCTCGGCTATCTGATGGAAAAGGAAGTAAACGCAGTGGACAACGTTCTGAGCAACATCAAACGCCCCTTCACGGCTATCATGGGCGGCTCTAAGGTTTCTACAAAAATCGGTATTATCGAAAACCTGATGGACAAGGTGGACAACCTGATTCTCTGCGGCGGTATGACTTACACATTTGCCAAGGCACAAGGCGGACAGATCGGAAACTCCATCTGCGAGGACGACAAACTGCAGCTGGCCCTGGACATCATCGCCAAAGCCAAAGCCAAGGGCGTGAACCTCGTACTTGGCACGGATTGTGTGGCCGCAGATGCTTTCGCCAATGACGCCAATACGCAAATCGTTCCGTCAAATGCCATACCTGAAGGTTGGGAAGGCCTGGATGCAGGTCCTAACACTCAGAAAGCCTTTGCCGAGGCTATCAAAAATGCCAAAACCATTCTGTGGAACGGTCCTGCCGGTGTCTTCGAATTCGACAACTTTACTGCCGGCTCACGCGCCATCGCAGACGCTATTGCCGAAGCTACCAAAAACGGTGCATTCTCACTCATCGGAGGCGGTGACTCTGTAGCATGTATCAACAAATTCGGTATGGCGGACCAGGTATCATACATTTCCACCGGTGGCGGCGCCCTGCTCGAGGCCATCGAAGGAAAGATCCTTCCGGGTATCGCAGCCATCAAAGGCTAACCTCCCGGGAAAACTGGAATCCTGAAATACGAAGGGCGACTTGTACATACGGGTTGCCCTTCTTTATTCCAATAATTTATGAAAAAACTACTCATCCTACTCACCCTGTCTTGCATCATCAGCGCATGCCGCAATGGGGGCAACGCCACGGAACCATCACAAACAGATGCCACCCGACAGGACTCACTGGCACTTAAAGTGGCTCTTATGCCTACCATGGACTGCCTGCCGTTCTACTATGCCGAACGTAACGGCCTGTTTAAAGAACTGGATCTTGACGTATGCCTCCTCACTTACAACGCACAGATGGATTGCGACACGGCTTTCATGTACCGCCATGCAGATGTGGCTTACACCGACCTGATCCGTGCCGCTCTACTGCAAAGCAAAGGCATAGGTCTGCAAGTTCTCATGCAGGCTGACGGACATCACAGACTACTCACGGCTAAAAACAAACGCATACAACAGGCACGTCATCTGAAAGAACGCATGGTAGCCATAGCACGCCATTCGGTAACCGACCTTTTGCTGGACACCGTCATCGCACAAGCCGGATTAGACCCGTCTACGGTCTATCATCCACAGATTAACGATATACAACTGCGTTATGGCATGTTGCATAACGCAACTATCGACGCGGCATTCCTTCCCGAACCCTATGCCACACAAGCACGGCTTGAAGGTTGTAAAGATATATATGACAGTGGTAAACAGCATATAAACCTCATGGCTTTCATGGCCTCTGAAGAATCTCTGACCGATAAAAGAAAAACAGAACAAATCGGTTTGCTGCTGCGTGCTTACAACAAGGCCGTACATCAAATCAATCAGGGAAAGCAAACCGGCAGCACAAGGAAAATACTGCTTTCCTATCCTGTAGGACCGGAAACAGCCGACTCGCTGGCCGCATACACGTTCCATAAGGCCGAAAATACCAAAGCCGGCCAATTGGCGACAGCCCTCAACTTCCTTCACGCCCGGAAACTTATAACTGCCGACTACACAGGAGACACACTTATCAACACTCAATTCATCCCATAAAGACTATGGACAGGAAAAGCTTTGAACTTCTTTACAAAGATGCCGCCGACGCTCTCTCTCTACACCATCTGCTTGAAGCGCATAACTGCATACGGGGTATCTTGTTCAATATAGAGAATCAGGAACTGAACCGCGAAATGGAATCCATAAGTCAGGACTACAGAATGATGCTTGCCTTTATGGAACAAGGAGGCACCGACGCACAACGGTCTATCATACACCGTAACCTGACCAACCGGTCATACGCCCTGCTCGACAAGGCCGCACGCCTCTATCATACGAACAACGAGAAAGACATCTACGCCGAAACATGCAAGCGCCTCCACGCAGAAACACAGCCCGAACCTATCGGCAAATGGCTGAACACAGCCGATCTGCTCAGAGAAAAGCTTGAGGAGGAACGCAGGCAAAACGGCCGTCCGTCCTTATCAGCCGAAGAAATAAGCGCATTCTATACTGCATACGACACTTTATTTGAATATATCTGGACCTCTCCTCTCATACGTCCCGACGAGGCGGAGCTTTGGAGAAATTTCATCGAACGCCAGGATGCCGGTGAACAGGCGATGCTCGTCAGTGCCATCATGCTGAACATACAACGCTATTTCGACCCGCAAAAATTCCGTATACTACTGCATCTGTGCCGCTCGGAAAAGACACAAGTACGAGTACGTGCCCTGACGGCAGCCGTGTTTGCATACATGCAATATGAGAAACGCTTTACAGACTACCCCGACCTTGCGGAGGGCCTTTCACTGCTGGCACAGGACACGGCACTCAAAGAAGAACTTATCCTTCTGCAACGGCAGGCGCTGCTCAGTCTTGAAACGACCAAAGCTGAAAAGAAATTGCAAAACGAAATCTTCCCCGACCTTATCCGCAACAAGAATTACCAACGTAATAAAATGGGATTCGATCAGATGGAAGAGGACTTGGCCAAAGCGCTGAGAGGAGAACCCAATGCGGAATGGGAACAAATGCAAGGCAACAAGCAACTGGCCGATAATATGAAGAAGATCATCGCCATGGGAAAGGAAGGCATTGATATCAACCTGGGTACATTCTCTTCACTCAAAGGTTTCTCTTTCTTCCAATCCGTAGCCCATTGGTTCGCACCATTCAGCGAACTACGCCCCGAAATACAAAACATATTCTCCGGACAAGCGCAATACAACCCTATCAAGACACTTATGGAAGCGGGCAACTTCTGTGATTCCGACAAATACTCACTCTGCATGATGCTCAACCAGATAGCTCCGTCACAAAGGGAAATGATAACCACACAGTTAGGCTCGCAAATAGACGGCAATACGGAAGGACTCAAAGAAATAGCCAATGACAACCGGACTATAGGTTCTACCTACCGGAACTACTTGCAGGATTTATACCGGTTCTTCAAACTCTATCCTCATAAAGCACAATTCAACGATCCTTTCAAAAGCGATTTACTGTTCACCCGCTATGAAGTGCTGAACAGCATGCTGAAAACACCGGATTACCTTCGCGACATGGCTTCTTTTCTTATCAAACGGGAATGCTATCAGGATGCTATCACCTATATAGAGGAAGCTCTCAAATATGAAAAAGCCGATGCTGAAATACTGCAGAAAGTCGCTTTCTGCTACCAGCATATCGGACAACCCAATAAAGCGATCTACTACTACCAACAGGCCGATGTGCTGAATCCTGACAACGAATGGCTTCTGAAACAAATGAACCTGTGCTACTCTGCTTTAGGACGCTGCGAACAACAGCTCAGCTGCCTGAAAAAGCTGGAAAAAATGAATCCTGACGATGCCCGTCTGATTTCAGAAACCGGCCTATGTCTGATGCAAATGGGACAATATGAAGAAGCAGCCCGCCGCTTCTACGAGTTGGAATATAAAGGTGAACGGGTAATACCTTCATGGCGGGCCATTGCATGGTGTTGCTTCAAAATGGGACGGTTGGAACAGGCAGACAAATATTATAAAAAAATATTGAAACAAGACAAAGTCACATGGGAAGACCATCTCAACGCCGGACATACGGCATGGTGTCGTGGGCTGATTTCGGAAGCAGTCATTCATTACCGTAACTTCATCAAGCTCTATGGAAATAAAAGAAAGGATAATACACAACCGCTATTACAACCATTTGACGACGACCGCGACGAATTACTTTGCCATGGAATAGAAAATCTGGATATCAGCCTGATGCGCGATCTTCTGCAATCGTTGGAAAATCCAGTGTAAGCGGCCTCAAAAGTCCAGGCGATTCTTTCCCCTTACGCCAACATAAGCATCCCCCTGCCGGACGTGGTCCGGCAGGGGGATGCTTCGTAAATTTGATTCCCGCCTTGATGGTGGGATAAAATCATTCTAGTATAACAACAAAGGCAGCAAGCACTCCCCAATACATAACATTGGAAATGAGGAGACATAGTAGCTTCACTGATTCATAAAGATCCATATCTCAGTGGGTTACTTTCAAAAAATCGTTTACGCTTACTACTGGAAGCCGAAGAAGGGCAAAGGACTGAATATCATATAAGAGGTATAAGAAGATGGTAAAACCATCCCATAAAGCGACGTCCGAAAGAGCGTCGCTTTTTCCAATTCTCTTTCGTCAGCAAGGTCGAGCTGTACTTGTCAGTCTCAAACAAAAGCTGTAACTGATTTGTGGTACAGGAGTCTATGATAAAAGCATTCACCTCATAATCATACTTCAGACTTCGGCTATTCAGATTGGCCGAACCTACAGTACAGAAACTGCTGTCCACCATCATAATTTTCGAATGATGAAATCCATCTTCATAGTAATAAATATCGGCGCCTCGCTTCATCAATCTCTTAGCATGATAGGCAGACACATCCGGCATGACGGGTACATCACACTTAGTGGACAACATGACCTCCAGTTTCACCCCTCTCTTCAATGCCCTGTATAAAGCTTTCTTCACACTGGGCACCAACGTAAAGTATGGATTCACAATCTGAATACAATGTTGTGCATTGTCTATCGCATCAATATAACTCCTCCGTATAATAGCCGGGCTACGCTTCGGTTCGCGGTTGGCCACCCCCAAAAGAATATCGGACGAATCAACGCATGAAGTCTTCTTCAATCCCAAAAAATCGGTTCGTGCCGCAACACTGTCGCAAGCATATTCCAGACTGTCTATCTCCTGTCCGGTACATCGCTTCCACATATCGCAGAAAATCTGCCTGTACAACCTCACACAGTCTCCTTCAAGCCGCATGTGCATATCTCTCCACTGGCCGAATTCCGGGCGACCGTGAATATAATAGTCCGCCACATTCATCCCTCCGGTATAAACAATTCGGTCGTCTATCACCACTATTTTCCGATGATCACGGTGGAAAGCATGGTTTATCCACGGAAACACAATGGGATCAAACACCACCACATCTATATGGCGGCTTTTAAGTTGCCTTAAATGCCTTTTCCGTAAGGGACGGTCATTGCTCACATTACCGAAATCATCATAAATAACCCTTACTTTAACCCCTTCATGCGACTTGCGGTCCAACAAAGTAAACAGTTCCTTCCCGATAGAGTCATTCCTGAAATTGAAGTATTCAAGATAAATATAATGTCTGGCCTGCCCTATCGCCTTAAACAAATCCTCAAACTTATCCGCACCGCTCGGTAACAAGGTCACATTGTTACGTGACGTAAACACTACACCGTTCTCCTTCAAATCATCTACTGTAAGAGAATCGCTCCTCTCCGTCTGCGCAACAGACATCCCGCACACAATCAGCAGAATGTAGAAAAATATGACACGCCATCTATTCATAAACAATCCTTTGCCCTAAATCCCAATCCAGGCACACACATTCTTTCTTCTCCGTTTTACTAAAATTCGTACGTCAGAACATACAACTGAAATGGTCTACGACTCCCAATAAATGATTCTCGTCATCGACAACCAGCACTGTATGTATCTTATTATTATGCATTATATCCTGTATCTTGGCAATCTTGGTATCCGGTGACACACATTTCGGTGTTTTCGTCATAACCCGCTCAACCGGAACATTGAAGAATTTGTCCTGCAGATTCTCCATAGCCCGTCGCACGTCACCGTCTGTAATCAAACCTACCACACGGTGATCCTCCAAAGCCACACACAGACCAAGTTTCCCCTTGCTTACATGGATAATGGCCTCCCCCAACTTCATATCGGGAGGGATGACCGGCAGATCATTACTGCGCATCACATCCCGCGCCGTTGTAAGCAACCGCTTACCCAAAGTCCCTCCCGGATGGAACTGTGCAAAATCCTTTGCCTGAAAACGACGCATCTCTATAAGGGCGCAAGCCAGCGCATCCCCCATCGCCAGCGTCGCCGTCGTAGAAGAGGTGGGAGCAAGATTCAAAGGACAAGCTTCACGACTCACTTTCACATTCAGATGATAAGTGGAATATTTGGCAAGAAGGGAACCCGTATTACCGGAGATTCCTATAAGGGGGATCTGATGTTCCAATAAATAAGGAATAAAACGCAACAGTTCGTCCGTCTGACCGGAATTTGAAATGGCAATGACCACATCGTCCCGCGTCATCACTCCCAAATCACCATGAAACACATCCAACGGATTAATAAAAAAAGCCGGCGTACCGGTACTTGATAATGTGGCGGCCATTTTGGCTCCTATATGCCCGCTCTTCCCTACTCCGGTAATGATTACCTTACCCGAACAACGGAGAATCAAATCCACAGCACCGTCAAAATTAAGATCCAACAGAGGTATCAAATCCAAAATAGCCTGTGCCTCATCTCTGAAACACTTGATCGCCAATTCTTTCACGTTACTCATAACAAAGAAACTATTACATCCTCCAAATCTTTCAAGTAAAGCATATTCGGTCCGTCACTCAACGCATGCTCCGGATCCGGATGTGTCTCAAAAAAATATCCGTTCGCTCCAAAAGCTTTGGCCGCTAAGGCCATAGCCGGTACGAACTCGCGATTCCCGCCCGTCTTTCCTCCTGCCGCACCCGGACGCTGTACGGAATGTGTGCAATCCATTACTACACGGGGGACAAACGTTTTCATATCAGGTATATTACGGAAGTCCACCACAAGATTGTTATAACCATAGATATTGCCGCGTTCTGTCAGCCACACTTCTCCGGCTCCACCGTCCTGT
The DNA here is from genome assembly GCA_910586505.1 of uncultured Paraprevotella sp. GTDB lineage: Bacteria > Bacteroidota > Bacteroidia > Bacteroidales > Bacteroidaceae > Paraprevotella. The sequence continues at coordinate 104,611 of CAJUGV010000006.1, forward strand.
GCTTTCTCCACCGGGTATTGCATGTCCAGTCCAGACAGAAACTGGGCTTTCTTGATATTTACAATTTTTCCGGTCCGGGCAGCCGCCACCAACAAATCAGTCTGTCTGCACAAAAAAGCCGGAATCTGTATCACATCCACGACTTCACCCACCGGAGCGGCTTGTTTACTTTCATGAATGTCCGTTAACAATTTCAACCCGTATTTTTCCCGGATATCGTTCAACATCACCAGGCCTTTTTCCATCCCCGGACCGCGAAAAGAATGCACGGATGTTCGGTTGGCTTTATCGAACGAAGCCTTGAAATAAATCTCTATATCATACTTTTGCTTTATACGGACCAACTCATCCGCCACCTCGTCCAACAAAGCAGCAGATTCTATCACGCATGGCCCGACTATAAAAATAGGAGTCATTATATTCTTTTTTATAATACTATCCTGCAAATATAACCAAAAAAAGAAGAAGCACCACGCCTGATGCGGCAATATTATACGAACAGGAGAAAAAGAACACTTTCACAAATAAATAAATGAATCAGGAAAAAAACACCTTATACAAACGACACATTTACTAACATCCCCTCCGCTGCAAGCGGTTATTATTGTTTATAGAAAAATATCCGCATAATCCTGACAAATCAGTATTCGAATCAGACCTTTACCAATCCGTGTGAATAAAAGACTCGTATACAGATAAGCAGATAATCGATCTTTTATTGAGTGTCTATGATAAAATATCGTACTTTTGCATTTAAACTATCGCCAAAAAAATGTTTTTTGGTGACATAAACCAACAGAAGATAGGAATGCAAAGCATTGAAAACAAAACACTTTCCGATGCAAAAAGCAAAAAGTACGGAACGATATTATTTGCAAGTGATTTTGAGAATGCGGGAGAACGGAAAACCATGAACAGTTTTTTTAAGCGTATAGCCTTGTATGGTAAAATTTGCCGACCGGAAAGGCAGCGTATATCACCGCACGAATGGCCGACAACGTCAAGAAGCACGACCGCTATTGCCGTCTGGCTGTCATGGCCGGACATCGGAACGCTTGCCATATCATGTTCATGCCGTGCAGAAACAGGATAGAATACGAACAGCGGTTCGAACGACTCGACAAGTATATCGGCAGGCACCACTGGGAACTGACATCGGGGCTGTATGACGTTGATGTGTTCTACGAGCGGGAAGCCTACATGAGACCCAAGGTGCGGCGAGAACCGCATACTCGAACAGAATTACCGTATCACGAGGGACATCAAAGGAAAAGAAACTATCATCGTGAATGATATGCTGACGACCGAACTGAGCGTAGCCGACGACAAGAAGAAGATAGAACGATGCGGCGGTAAGGTAATGGCAGCCATCTTCTACGGAAAGACCGTTACCGTGCTACCTTTGTTCCTTATAAAACTGGACGTGTGGGGCAAGTATATCATAACCCGAATCGGGAACACGCTCAAATAGACGCATGGTAAAACTTATCAACGACAATAAAAGTACCACATTATTTTTTCATAGCCTATGGTCAATGACATTAACAATATAAAAATTTGGATTGAAACGTTCGGCTCAAACAGAGAGAATTGTATTATTTTGATTTCAGGAGCAATGGCTCCGGCCACATTTTGGGACGATCAGTTCTGCGAGGCCCTTTCCGCCAACCACTTCGTCATACGTTTTGATAATAGGGATTACGGTTACTCGACACATTTCAAAGAACAAGATCCGCCGCCGTATCGAATTGACGACATGGTGGAAGATGTAAAGGCGATACTGGATTATCACGAAGTCGAATCCGCCCACATTGTAGGACATTCATTAGGCGGGTCCATTGCCCAACTTTTCGCGGTCAGATACCCCCAAAGGGTAAAATCCCTGATTCCCATATCCTCTCCAATCATAGCGAAAGGGGACCTCGAATACAAAGAAACTCCTCGCGAGGTGATGGACGGGTTATGGGAAATCCTGCTGTCAAACAAAATGTATCAGGACTATGAACGAGGCAAGGATGAGTTTGTCAGAATATACAGAGTCTTGAACGGAGGTTATGAACTGGACATGGATATGGCGTATTCTTACATCAGGCGAATGTATGAAACCGAATACATTAAACCACACCTCAACCACACAAATATACAGAAGGGGATCCCCGATATATACGAGGCATTGAGCAGTCTGCCATGCCAGATACTATTCATTTACGGGGAATCGGACTACCTGCCGGCCAATGCGTACAACACACAGCTTCTTGCTGAGGCCCTGGCCAACGCCTCCTGCCTACTATTGAAGAAGGCAGGGCACATGTTTTTCAATCGGACGATATGGAAGACATTGGAAACATCAATCGGAAAATTTACCACATCCACGCACTTATCAAAAAAGGTTCTCAGAATTAAGTCAAATTCTTGCCCGTAAACGTATTATTACGTACATTTGTTACAACTAAAAATTATATAAACTTTAATCTCTGAAAGCATGGGAAAATTAGTAATCAATTCTTTTGAAGATTTTGAAAAACATGTAGGACAAACTTTGGGTGAATCGGAATACATACAAGTGGATCAGGAACGTATCAACATGTTTGCAGACGCCACACTCGACCATCAGTGGATCCACACGGACGTAGAAAGAGCACAAAAAGAAAGCCCGTTCAAAAGCACCATCGTACACGGCTACCTGACCCTCTCCCTTCTCCCCTATCTGTGGGACCAGATTATAGAAGTAAACAATTTGAAGATGATGATTAACTATGGAGTGGACAAGATGAAATTCGGACAGGCCGTACTGAGCGGTCAGAGTCTGCGTCTGACCACCAAGCTCCAATCTCTGAGCAATCTGCGCGGAGCAGTCAAAGCTGAGATCCGCTTCACCATGGACATCAAAGAGACCGGAAAGAAGGCATTGGAAGGTACGGCCATCTTCATCTACTATTTCAACTAAAAAAGCCCCCTATATCCGCTTTTTTATGTCTACTTTCGTGAGCACGGCATTAAAAATCCGTGCTCACGAAAATTTGATCCCAAACGCACGCCATCACACGATGATCTTATACAATTCACGGTATTCTCCTCCCTATAAAAAGTTGTGCTAAAAAAAGGTTCGCTTCTTTCATACTTTCTGTATATCAATATATTACGGTGAAGGATGTCTTGAAAAGGGTTCACCATTCCACTATAGGTTTCACTACAATTCACTAATTATCAGACAATAACGATGAACCCTTTTAGATTCACGCAATAAAAGATATCTTCACCTCAAAAGTCTGATAAGAAAGTTCTCTACCTGCAAACGAATCCTCCGTTATACTCACCGTGAATATTCCCCCCAAATGCCCCTTCACCCCAACAAAATGTAAATCAAGTAATAAGAAAAACACGGTGAACTCTCTTAATACAGAAAGTTCACCGTAACTATTTGACACTCAATAACTATGAAGGAAGTGAAGGCTTTCTTCCATATCACATTCCTATATAAGCATAATAGTACGTACATACTTCTCCATAAGAAGACCGTACTGCTATCAGGAACGTACTCAGGAATGTATGATTCCCACCAGAATAGGACGCGCTCCGCTTACGAAACACTCTACCGCAATCACCATAAGAATCAATCCCATCAACCGCATCATCACATTATTCCCGGTTTCTCCAATAAACTTAACCAACTGACCGGCCCACCGCAACAGCAGGAAAGTAACAATATACACAAAGATAATGGCCACTATCAAGGCTGTTTTCATTTCAAAAGAATGAGCCTCCTGCATCAGAACTATCGCATTGGCAATGGCACCCGGACCGCACAGCATGGGGATGCCCAGCGGAGCAACGGAAATATCCTTGGTATATTCCTTTATTTCCTCCCTACGCAAATTCATAGGCGTATATCTGGCCTGCAACATATCAAAACCGATACGGAAAATGATAATGCCACCCACTACTCTGAAACCATCGGTTGAAATACCGAAAAACTTGAAGAGGAACTGTCCCGTCAGAACAAACAGCAATAAAGCCAGACAAGCCACCAGCGTGGAACGTACCGCCACACCATTACGTTCCGACTTGTCCAATGACTGAGTCATAGTCAGAAAAACCGGCATAATACTCAAAGGGCTTGTAATGGTAAAAAGCGAAGTAAAACACAATAGTGCAAAAGGAAGTACCGTTTCCATAATATTCATTGATTAAAGTTAAAACAATATCCAGCCGGCCAGACCGCAGAAACATATCAACTTGATCGGATTCATCTTATAGACCACACTGCCGATAAAGGCAAAGCCAAAAAGAAAAATACTGATATAGAACTGCCAGGGGTTATCGGGCGTCCCGAAATTTTCCGACGTGAGCAACAATAAGGCCGCAGCCGCCAACAAACCGACTACAGCCGGACGCAGCCCCTGAAAAACATGTTCCACTACAGGATGATTCTTATACTTCATCAGAAATTTACTGATAAGCAACATCAGTATAAAAGAGGGAAGCACAACTGCAAATGTAGCCGTCACACTGCCCAACACCGCCCAGCCATGACCATAACCGGCATTCGCGAGACTCGTATATCCCACATAAGTAGCCGAATTAATGCCGATAGGCCCAGGAGTCATCTGGCTGACCGCCACAATATCCGTGAATTGCCCGCTTGACAACCAATGATAACGGTTCACCACCTCTCCCTGAATCATCGATATCATGGCATAACCGCCACCAAAACCAAACAGCCCTATCTTAAAGAAACTGTAAAACAGCTTTACATACAACCACCACATAGCTATTTCTTCAATTTTCAGAAGGTTTGATAAAACGGCCGTAAAGATAACCTCCCAAACCGGCCGCTATAATTATATATATAGGAGAAACGCCCATAAGCCAAATCAGCAAAGCCCCCGCTACAGGAATCCAGACATTTGTCATTCCAATTCGGGCGCTTTTGGCCATCTTGAACGTTGGTGCGGCAATGAGTGCCACCACTGCCGGACGAATGCCCCTGAAAATACTCTGTACAGTAGCATTGTCCTGAAACTTGCTGAAAAACAAAGCTATGCCGAGAATAATAAGAAAAGAGGGCATCACCGTACCTAACGCACAAACCGCACTGCCCGATACACCTCTCAGTTTATACCCGATAAAAATACTCATATTAACGGCAAAAATACCGGGACAACTCTGGGCTATAGCCATAAGATCAAGGAACTCCTCACGGGAAACCCACTTGTTTTTATCCACCACGTCGGCCTCAATCAACGGTATCATGGCATAGCCGCCTCCGATGGTAAAGAAACCTATCCGAAAGAACGTACGGAAACTGTTCCAATATATATTCATAAATCCTCGTGTGATAACAAGACATCCGGAAAGCAACAGCGGGATTGTGCTATTGCATGAACACAACCCCGCCACATGCTATCCTAACTTATTGAATTACTTATGAGTCTCCACCCACTTGCGGGCATTGACGAAAGCTTCCATCCAAGGAGTGATTTCATCAGCACGGCGGTCGGCCGGATACCAGGCGTTCTGCCACGGGAAGATGGCGCGCTCAAGATGAGGCATCATGGCCAGATGACGGCCATCTGCACTGCATATACCGGCCACACTGTAGTCCGAGCCATTCGGATTGCCGGGATACTCATCATAGCTGTACTTGGCTATTACGTTATATTTATCCTCAGGATAAGGCAAAGAGAACTTGCCCTCTCCGTGGGCCACCCAAATACCCAATTTGTTACCGCTGAGCGAACCGAACATCACACTGCGGTTCATCGGAATGGTCAATCCCACAAACTCCGACTCAAACTTATGAGAGTCATTATGGAGCATGTGCGCCTTCTTCGTAAACTCCGGATTGATCAGATTCAACTCCACCATCAACTGGCAACCGTTACAGATTCCCAGCGATAAGGTATCTTTGCGGGCATAGAAGTTGTCAAGTGCAGCCTTTGCTTTCGGATTATACAGGAAAGCGCCGGCCCATCCTTTGGCAGAACCCAGCACATCGGAATTGGAGAATCCTCCGCAGAACACAATCATATGGATGTCTTCCAACGTCTCACGACCACTGATCAGGTCGGTCATCATCACGTCTTTCACATCAAATCCGGCCAGATAGAGAGAATAGGCCATCTCACGCTCGCCGTTCGTACCTTTCTCACGGATGATGGCCGCCTTGATGCCCGACGGTGTACGACGGTCGGGATTCAGTCCGTACTGCGCCAGCATTCCGGTGAAATCCTTGTTGAATACCATTTCGAGCGGCTGCATCTTGTAGTTCTCAAAACGGGCTTTCGCACGTCCGTTCATGCTCTGCTTACGATCAAGCAAGTAAGATGTGCTGTACCATACATCGCGCAGATAATCGATACCGAACTGGTATTCCGCACCGTCCTTTGTCACCTGAATCAGGCGCTCGTCGGTAGGTTGTCCCAATTTCAGATAACCGACACCCGCCTCGTCCATGATTTTCTTGAACTCGGCTTTGTCCTTATCTGCAATCTGCACCACTACTCCCGGATTCTCGGCCAAAAGAATCTTCACGATATCATTGCGGCCAAAGTGATCGAGAGAGACCTCCATACCGCCATCGGTATTGGCAAAGCACATTTCAAGCAATGTGGTAATCAGCCCACCGGCCGAAATGTCATGTCCGGCCATAACCAGTCCCTTGTTCACCAAAGTCTGCACGGCATTGAAAGCATCACGGAAATATTCCGGATTCTTACAGGTAGGCACGTCGGATCCTATCTTATTCAATGACTGCGCAAAAGCAGAACCTCCCAAACGCAAATCGTCGAAACTGAAATCCACATGATAGAACGTGCTCTTAGCCTCATTGACCATCACGGGCGACACGACTTTCTTCACATCCGATACTTCACCGCCTGCACTTACGATAACCGTACCCGGAGATATTATTTTCTCGCCACCGGGGTATTGCTGACTCATGGAAAGTGAATCCTTGCCGGTCGGGACATTGATTTCCAAGGCACAACAGAAGTCGGACAAAGCCTGCACACCACTGTACAAACGCGCATCCTCACCCTCCTGAGAGCGGCACGGCCACATCCAGTTGGCCGACAGAGAAACACTGTCAAGGCCTTCAGCCAACGGCGCCCATACGATATTGGTCAACGATTCCGCCACAGAGAGTACGGAACCGGCGGCAGGATCAGCCAGACCGGCCTGCGGAGCATGCCCTATAGCCGTTGCTATACCTGCTTTTCCACGATAGTCCAGCGCCACCACTCCGCAGTCGCTCAACGGCAACTGTATCTCGCCCTGGCACTGCTGACGGGCCACCTTACCTGTCACGGAACGGTCTACCTTGTTCGTCAACCAATCCTTGCAGGCTACCGCTTCCAGACGCAGCACACGAGCCACATATTCATTCAGTTTAGCCTCATCATAGGTTACATCCTCGTATTTCCGCTCCACGGTATTGTCGCGCATGTACGTTTTGGGACTGTGACCGAACATCTGAGCCACATCCAAATCAAACGGACGCACGCCGTCGGCCTGCCGGAAAGCAAAATGCGCATCTCCTGTCGTTTCTCCCACCACATACATCGGCGCACGCTCGCGCTCGGCAATCTTACGCACATGTTCTATATGCTCTTCCTGAATCAGCAAGCCCATACGTTCCTGCGATTCATTAGCGATTATCTCCTTTGAAGACAACGTCCGGTCGCCGATAGGCAACTTGGCCATATCAATCACTCCACCGCATTCCTCTACCAGTTCGGACAGACAGTTCACATGTCCGGCCGAACCGTGGTCATGAATGGAAACCACCGGGTTCACATCCTCCTCGCAAAGCGCACGCACAAGGTTATTGGCACGCTTCTGCATTTCCGGATTGGCACGCTGCACGGCATTCAGTTCTATTCCGGAAGAATAGCGTCCGGTATCTACCGACGATACAGAACCGCCCCCCAGTCCGATACGATAGTTATCGCCTCCGACAACCACTACTTTATTTCCTTTTTGAGGAACGCCCTTCAGACAGTCGCGCTTGGTTCCGTATCCTACACCGCCAGCCAGCATGATCACCTTGTCATAACCGTAACGCTCGCCGTTCTCCTGATGCTCAAATGTCAGTACGGAACCGGTAATCAAAGGCTGACCGAACTTATTACCGAAATCGGAAGCTCCGTTGGACGCCTTTATCAGTATCTGCTCCGGAGTCTGATAAAGCCACTGGCGCACAGGCAGAATATCCTCCCAATCACGCCCTTCGTCCGTTCTCGGATACGAGGTCATGTAAACAGCCGTTCCGGCAATCGGCCATGAACCTACTCCACCACCCATACGGTCGCGAATTTCTCCGCCCGTACCGGTAGAAGCACCGTTGAAAGGCTCCACCGTAGTGGGGAAGTTATGGGTCTCGGCCTTAATGGAAATCACAGACTCGATATCCTTAATGACAAAATAATCGGAAGTGGAATGATCCTTCGGTGCAAACTGCTCCACTACCGGTCCCTGTGCAAAAGCCACATTATCCTTATACGCAGATATTATCTTATGCGGATTCTCCTGTGTGGTCTTCTTAATCATCTGGAACAAAGAAGACTCCATCTCCTGCCCGTCGATGATAAACGTTCCCCCGAATATCTTATGACGGCAATGCTCCGAATTGATCTGCGCAAAACCAAACACTTCAGAATCCGTAAGTTTACGTCCCAGTTGTCCTTCCACATTGTGCAGATATTCTATCTCTTCGGGCGAAAGTGCCAGTCCTTCCTGCTCGTTATATTCCTCCAGGTTCTCTACATAAACAATGGATGCCGGCTGGATATCAACCGTAAATATATTCTGATTCAACCCTTTGTACATGCGTTGCAGCATCGGGTCGTAAGCGGCGTTTTCGTCCTTTACGGGGAAATACTCTTCTATACGAGAAATACCGCTGAGACTCATATTCTGAGTAATCTCAACGGCATTCGTACTCCAGGGAGTAATCATTTCACGACGCGGACCGACAAAACAGCCTTTCAGCTCTTCTTCCTCTTCCAGCACTGCATCACCGTAAAGCCAACACAATTTCTCTGTTTCCTCCACACTTAACCGGTGGTCCGCCTGCGTAGCAATAACGTTCCCTCCGGGAGTTCTAAAGAATGATATAAACATACACTATTACTTATAATAGATTAGATAAATACTTTGCTTGCAAAGGTAAGCAAAAAAGCCCGATTGCGCCTCCTGACGACCAAGAAAAGTAATGCATATTTTAAAGAAAAAAGCGTTCATGTACGTATATATTTAGTAATTAACAAAAAAGATATGGAAAAGTTCTTTAATTATATTTAAAGTGCTTACCTTTGCGGCAAATAAATCTCAATCAGGTATTTTATCACTTACCGAAACAAATATCTAATCTGAAAATTAAATACAAAACTTCATTATTATGAGTAAACGAAGACTTATCAAGGCGACATTCCTGACTGCCGCCCTATCTCCGTTCTTCCTCACATCATGCGTAGACGACAGCTACGATCTGAGCAAGGACATCGACATGAACATCACAATCGGCGGCGACCTGAGCATTCCGGGCAGCAGTACGGAAGAATTTACGCTAAAGGACATCATGGATCTGGAAGACAATTCTGTTATCTTGACCGACGAGCAAGGAAACTATGCCCTGAGCAAGATCATTGATGCCGACCCGACCCTGGTTACAATAGACCCGGTGAACATCAACGCCCCGAGGGTCAATCCTACCAAAACCATACTGACGTTCGACGCGCCTTTCGGTATCAATCAGGAAGTGCAGGCCCAGGTACAAGACGTACGTATGGATTTCGAATTCCAAAAAGACAATGTGACAACGGATATCATAAGTCTTACGTCTGCCGATGTGGATTTCTCGGCTGCCCTCACCTTGGGATTTGAGGACCGCGGTCAAAGCGTAGAACAAATCACCTTCAAGAAAGGATTTACAGTAAGACTGGAAGTAGACGGTCAGAATACCGCAGAAAGATGCATTACATTTGACCTTGAAGACACTGAAAATTATAGAATAAAAGACGGGGAGCCGCAAACTATCGAATTTTTAAAAGACATTACGGTCATGAAGGGAAATACATTGGAAATCCCTGTACATTTCACAAGAATCAACCGCTTCCCCGAAGGCCAAGGACTTTACGAAAGCGGCAAGTTCCGCTTCAAGACCAACATCATAGCCAACGGTACTGCCGTTACTCCCGGACTTCCGGAAGGCAACATCACCGTGAACCTTGAAAACAGTGCCCGCATTCCGGAAATCTCGCTGGAAAGTGTGACCGGAACAGTCGACCCCGAAATAAACATCAGCATCGATCCGATTGAAGTGGAGGGAATTCCCGACTTCCTGAAAGACAACGTAAACCTGGATCTCACCAATCCGTACATCAAGTTGAAGATAAACAATGAAAGCCCGCTTACCGTCAATGTAAACGCACACATGAGATGGATACGGAACAGAGTGACAGCCAATGGATTCCCCATAGGAACAAGTCGTAATGAGAACACTCCCGGCAAAACGATCCTCCTTGAAGGAAACAAAATCTCCGAGTATTACCTTTCACGCCGGCGCCTGGAAGGCATCGACACAAAATACAATATCATTGTAGGGGAAGACCTTTATGAAATGATGCGAATAGTGCCGGACCAGATAGAACTGACCAACATTGAAGCACAGGCCGTACAAGAAGACATCACGGTAGACCTGCACAAAGACGGTGCAACGTATGATGTGAATACTACTTACGAGCTGTATGCCCCTCTCCAATTCGGTGATGAGCTGAGCATCGTGTACACGGACACCATCAATGATTGGGGCGGCGACCTCGAAGATGTAGTCATCAGGAAAGCAATCGTGGAAATGGACGTATTAAACGGAATCCCCCTCAATTTCACCATTGACGCCAAAGCTATCGACGTGAACGGGAACGAATATTCCAACGTACTTGTCAATCCAGTGAGCAACCACATCAAGCCCGGTCTGAAATTGGCAGAAGGTGCTGACGAAGGAGTTACCGAAAGCAAAATCCAATTGGAAATCATCTGTGAGAACGGTGAAATGAAAGACCTTGACGGACTGATTGTAACATTCACCGGCAACAGAGAGGGTGTGAGCAACAACGTGACATTGAACGAATCCATGACGCTGAAGATCACCAACATGCGGGTCCGCATCAAAGGCGGTGTAACCGTAGACATGAATTAATATCTCATCTTTATCAACGGAACAAATTATGAAAATAAGAAATAAAATTGCAGCAGCCCTGCTTCTTACGGCTTCATTGACCGCCACATCAACCTGGGCGCAGAACAGTTTGCGTTCTGCCTACTTTCTCGAAGGATATACTTACAGACACCAACTGAACCCGGCATTTGCCAGCGAGCGCAACTACGTAGGAATGCCCGTGCTCGGCAATTTCAACCTCGGCCTGCAATCCACAGTCGGTGTATCAAACTTCCTTTATAAACTACCCGACGGCAAACTTACCACTTTCCTTAACGAGAGCGTGAACGCCGGCGAATTCTTAGGAGACCTGAAAGACCACAACCGCCTCAACTTCGATCTGGACATGAACATCATCTCGTTCGGTTTCCATGCGTGGGGAGGTTTCAATACGTTTGACATCGGTATTAAGAGCGGCATCCGTGCAAACCTACCCAAGGACTTATTCGAATTTGCCAAAGTGGGATCACAGAACGGAAACTCCGAATATAACCTGAAAGACATGGGCTTCTATACCAACAACTATGCGGAAATAGCCCTCGGTCATTCACACAGAATTAACGAGAAAATAACGGTGGGTGCAAAAATGAAATTCCTTTTAGGATTGTATAACGCCGACTTCCACGTCAATGACATGCGGCTTGTCCTCTCCGATGAGAAATGGTCGGTGTCCGGCGACGGCGAGTTCTCTACGGCCGGCCTGGTAGACATCCCCACCAAGATCAAGGACAAAAAAGTGACGGACGATTTCGGCAACATCAGCTATGAACAGGAAGAGGAACTTGACTTCGACAACATAGAAGTGGGCGACCCCATCGGCGGTTTCGGCATGGCATTCGACTTTGGAGCGACTTACAAAGTACGCGATGATCTGGAACTCTCGCTGGCATTATTAGACTTGGGATGGATCAGCTACAAGAACGCCGTCAAGGGTGGTATGGCGATGGAGCCGTGGGAATTCAACGGATTTCACAACATTCCTTTCGATTCGGACAACGCCCAGCCCGGCCAGTCCATCGAAGATCAGATCGACAACCTGACAGACGATTTGGAAGACTTGTTTAAAATGAAAGTGGCAGGCGAGGACAAGCATACCAAAGCGCTGGGTGCCACACTTAATATCGGTGCGCTCTATACATTCCCTTACTACAACAAGCTCAAGTTCGGCTTTTTGGAATCCACCCGCATAAACGGACGTTATTCATGGTCCGAAGGACGCTTCTCGGCCAACGTATCCCCCGTAAAATGCTTTGACGCTTCCATCAGTTATGCTATTTCGTCATTCGGTTCGTCGTTCGGCTGGATGCTCAATTTCCACACGAGAGGCTTCAACCTTTTCCTGGGAACCAACCACCAGTTCTTCAAGGTGACCCCTCAGTTCATCCCCGTGAACAACGCCAATATGAACGTAAGTCTCGGTATCAACTTCCCGTTCGGTAAAGCCAAGACTTTGTAATTCACTGTAAAATCATCCCATATAAAGCCTGTCCGCATCGCATCCCAAGCATACGGACAGGCTTTTTTTCATATCCTCTTCCCCATCCCGCGGCCGTCCCGACAGAAAACATCCGACTCTCACTTTGTCAAAATGTAAATGTGGGTAACGTGAGAATCGCTTATTCAGACGCACCGGCCGCCATCCTCAAAAAGAACAAACACACGACAAACGAGGCTATAACAAAAAGACACGCAACAACCTGAATTTCTGAAAAACCGTCACCACAGAATCCCTCATATCCGCATCATACCGGATCCTCGGCAAGTCATTAAACCTTATATAGGTGTTTTATGACAAACCGGATTTCCATAAAAAGATGCAGCAACCAGCCCCCAAAATTCCCCCAACGGCCTCACTAAGTACGACCGCCCCTCCGCATTCCTCTCCCCAAACGCACCGCTTTCTATCTTCATGCGGACAAAAACAAATCGCATTGCGCACCAAAAATTAAAATACTCCTCTCCGTTTTCTGCATATATACATCATATCGGTCGTATAAATCCCCAATATGCACATATTTATGCAAGATTCATTATCTATACTGTCCTCATCGTCATTCGCGGATTTGAAAAAAACCAAATCTCTCTTACTAAATGTCAGCAAAAAGGCATCTGCAGCAACTCATTTCATTCTCCGCACAAGAGGATCCCCGCCCGCGTCTATTCCATTCCGTATTATTGAATTAGTGAAGGAAATGTTGTACATTTGCATTTCATTAAAGCATTACAACAAATGAAAATAGGAATAATAGCGGCCATGAGTTCCGAACGTGAACAACTGGCCGGTCTGATAGAAGGACTGCACACCGAGCGACTGGGACTGTTCGAATATACTTCCGGCCGGCTGGGAAGCAACACCCTATATATCATGGAATGCGGCATCGGCAAAGTAAATGCCGCCGTGGGAGCTACGGAACTGATTGGCAGAATTCAACCGGACGTCGTGGTGAGCACGGGAGTAGCCGGCGGCATCGATGCAAAAGCCGGCGTAATGGAGGTAGTGGCAGCCTCGGAAGTGGTCTACCATGACGTATGGTGTGGCATGGGTAATGCCTACGGACAGATACAGGGACTGCCCGCGCGCTTCGCCTGCAACGGAGAACTGCTGCAAACCGCCACCAGCCTGCCCTCAGACGTACCCGTCCACGCCGGACTGATCTGCACCGGCGACAAATTCATTACCGACCGTGAGGAACTGGACCGCATCAAGAGCGCATTTCCCGACGGCCTGGCCGTAGACATGGAGTCGGGAGCGATAGCCCAGGTGTGCCACCTATTCGGCATCCCCTTTATCAGTTTCCGCATCATCAGCGACACTCCGGGAGCAGACGCTCATTGGCAACAGTATGAAAACTTCTGGGAGACTATGGCCGACCGCTCATTCGGAGTGGTACGTACTTTCCTGGAAAGCCTACCCGCCTCTTTACAATAATCCACAAACAAGATAATCAATGAAAAAAATTCCAAGCTTTACCATCGACCACATCCATCTGCTGCGCGGCATTTACGTGTCACGGAAAGACAGTGTGGGCAATGAGACCGTCACCACATTCGACATCCGTATGAAAGAACCCAACCGTGAGCCTGCGCTCGGACAAGGGGCCCTGCACACCATCGAGCATCTGGCCGCCACCTTCCTGCGCAATCATCCCGTCTGGGCGGACAAGATCGTCTACTGGGGACCGATGGGATGCCTCACCGGCAATTATCTGCTGATGAAAGGTGACCTGCAACCGGAAGACATCATCAACCTGATGAAAGAAACCTTTGCCTTCATTGCCGGATATGAAGGAGAAATGCCGGGCGCCACTCCGCGCGACTGCGGCAACTATCTGCTGCAGGACTTGCCTATGGCCCGATGGGAAGCCGCCAGATATCTGCACGAAGTGCTGGAGCAGGCAACAGAAGCGAATCTCCGGTATCCCCGGCAGGCAGACTGAACTCTGCAACGAAAAAACGGTATGACACAATTCCGCGTTTGCCATTTCTCGTCTCCGGCAAACGCGGAATTTATAAATCTTTCCGACATATTTCTCCGCATCATACTCATATACCACGGGCATGAACACGGCACCCTCCATCATCCACTCAGAAAAAAATATCGGTCCGGGAGCGCCGGGCAGCACCGGCAAAGCCTTCTTCCGCCTTTCGCAGCCTCCCAAAAAACAAAAAGGAATCCATAAATGAATTCCTCTCTTCCCTACGGATACATAATGGCCCATTCACCTCATGCACGGCCGGCCCGTACTCCCATTTTTCATGCCTGCAAATGCAAGGAATAAAGATATGCGGAAATATAATTGCCCGTATCATCACGGAGCCAGTCTTCTAAAACCGACATCCGTCCGAAACCGTTTTTTTCAAACAACCGCTGCGCCGGCACATTCTCCCGTGAGACCACTGCATAAAGCTGATGCATATACAAATGTATGCGCGCATAGGAAATGACCATCTGTAGCACCTTACTGCCATAACCACATTCCCGAAATCCGGGAAAAAGCAAGATACCCACCTCCGCACGCAAATGGCGGGGCGAGAAATTCATCAAATCCACACATCCCATTACCTCGCCCCCGACTTCGGCCACCAGACGAAGCTGCCCGTCAGCATAAATATCATGACACGTTTCCGAGATATATTTCTTCAAGGCATATCGGGAGTAAGGGACATTAGAACATCCCCATTTCCAGAGTCCGTCATCATTCTCCACCTCATAAAGCCATTCCAGATCCTCCGGTTCGAGTGCCCGCAAACGTAAGTTTTCTTCTGCAAACATCATGAATGTCTTCCTGTATACACCTTGTTCATAGTTATCAGCATACCTGTTTTCCGGGAATAGGTCGCAAGCCTCACATGCCTCTGTCCGGCTCCCTTTTCAAGCAATTCAAGCATCCTTTCAAAACTGTATGCGTCCGTATCATACACTACATAGTCATATCCTTCCGTGGAAAGCGATGCATCAAGATGACCTTCCGGCCGTATGTCCTGGTCCGCCACTACAAAGCTTATCTTCAAGCCGTTCTCCAGGCCCAATCTGCAAACCTCCTCGATGGCTTCCTGACGTCCCAGAAACAGGAACGCACTATGGGAATCATTATCTTTCCCTGCTCCCCACTTCCCGTACAGACGTTCTTTCTGACGCACACAAAAATCAAGCATCCCCCGACCCACGATAGCCGTCCGAATGACAGGCGTCAACCAACGGTTGGAACGCCGGTAATGCTTATCAAAGAAAATAAGCATCGCCTTGTAGAAAACATGCACATATCGGAATGAGCTCTTATGGGTGCTCTCTCCCTTATAATGTAGGATTCTCCTCGGAAGATAATAATTCTTGTATCCGTTTTGTAGAAGTCTGCAGGACAGGTCTATATCCTCACCATACATAAAAAAGTCCTCGTCCAGCAAGCCTATCTTATCGAAGGCTGCATGGCGCACCATACAAAAAGCGCCTGATATGACTTCTATCTGATTCACCTCTTTTTCGTCAAGGAACCTCATATAATAACGCCCCAAATGACGCGAATGCGGAAACATTGCACAAAGGCCGCTCATCTTGCAAAAAGACGTGAACGGAGTAGGAAGTCCGCGACGTGATTCCCACGCGAATCCTCCGTCATCTTTCAACATCGCCACTCCGGCCGCACCGGCTTCCGGATGTGTATCAAGGAAACGAACGCAGTCTGTCAATGTATGCTCCCCCACAATCGTATCGGGATTGAGCAACAACACATACTCACCTTCCGCCTGCCGGATAGCCATATTGTTCGCACGGGAGAATCCAACATTCTCTTTATTCTCCAAAAAATGAACCCAAGGAAAACGGGAACGCAGATATTCTACCGAATCATCGGAAGAGGCATTGTCCACCACCCATACTTCGCTGTCAAGCTCTTTACACGCCCTTTCCACAGAACAGAGGCATTGTTCCAGATAGTACTTGACATTATAACTGACTATGATTACCGACAACTTCATATTCCCTTTCGTCCCTCCTCTATTCCTACTATTCAATTATCCGAAAACGGCGTGGTCTCACGCTCCCATCTCGCCGCGGAAGGGCGGGTCGTCAAATACAGCAGACCGCAAATCACGGCACACGAAAGGCTTGAAGTCTTGGAATCATCCATCATATAGACAACCGTATTCAGAACTGTCCAGAACCATGGTAACGCCATACGTACCATGCATACGGCAGAATACCTTACCATCCCCCTCTCCTCACCGACAAGAATGAAATTTCTTACGCCATCCCAGGAAGTTAAATTAAGAACAAACGGCACAAGAACGAGTGTAACGAAAGCGACAACCACATCAAAGATATAGCTTGCCTCATTATACTCCCGCCGTCCTGCAAGCCACTCATTCGAACCGCCCCAATAAAAAACGAAGAACAAGATTATGGCAAAAAGCACAAAAAAGCCACCGTAATAACATAAACGTAACCAGGATATCCGGCTTTCCCGCTTTTTTTTCAATTCATCATTCGTCATGCCACTCATCAATTTAAATTTTCCCGGTAAACATCACACGGTTTACAATAGAGCGTCCTAATGTAACCTCATCGGTATACTGCAACTCATCGTTCTGCGCCACTCCACGGGCAATAACCGTCATACGTATCCGCATATCTTCTAATTTCCTATATATATAGAAGTTCGTCGTATCACCTTCCATGGTCGGACTCAAAGCAAGAATAACCTCGTTTATCTCTCCTTGTTTCACTCTTTCCACCAAGGAACTTATCTGTAAATCGGAAGGACTTATTCCGTCCATGGGTGAGATGACGCCGCCCAGTACATGATATAATCCTTTATATTGACGGGTATTCTCTATCGCCATCACATCCTGTATGTTTTCAACCACGCATACCGTGGAACGGTCACGCCGGACATCCGAACAGATCTCACAAATGTCCGCATCTGATATATTATGACATTCCGAACAGAATTTCACATCATGCTTTAAGGTAATCAGTGATTGTCCGAAACTTTCCACAGCCTGTACATCCTGTCTTAGAAGATGCAATACAAGGCGCAAAGCCGTCTTCGGACCTATTCCTGGCAACTTGGCAAACTCATTTACCGCCTTTTCTAATAATACTGATGGATATTGCTGGTTCATCCGTAGAAGAGATACAATTTTTCCTGCAAAGATACGAAAAAGCCAAGTAAAAAAGCGTATATTTGTCGGCAAAAATACGATACAACATGGAAATCAAATCTGCAGAATTTACCATCAGCAACTCTTCTGTTGAAAAATGTCCCGACACCCAAGCCCCCGAATATGCGTTTATAGGCCGCTCGAATGTAGGCAAATCAAGTTTGATTAACATGCTGACAAATAACAAGAAGTTGGCCAAAACCTCTGCCACTCCCGGTAAGACTCTTCTCATCAATCACTTCCTTATCAACCAAGAATGGTACCTGGTAGACCTTCCGGGATACGGTTATGCCAAAAGAAGTAAAAAGGAACAGGACAAATTACAGCATATCATATCCTCCTATATATTAAGGAGAGAGCAAATGACCAATCTTTTCGTACTTATCGACTCACGCCACGAACCCCAAAAAATTGACCTGGAATTCATCGAATGGCTTGGCGAGAACGGTATCCCGTTCAGTATTGTATTCACCAAAGCAGACAAATCAAAGACATCCAAACTGAAGACCAATATTTTTTCCTATCTCAAAAAGCTGAAAGAACAATGGGAAGAACTGCCCCCGCATTTCATCACTTCGTCCGAAGACAGAACCGGACGCACGGAACTGCTGGACTACATAGAACATATCAACAAATCCCTTTGAATAAAAGATTATCTTAGAAAGAGTAGTTTATACCCAAGCTGAACCACTCTTTAAACATAAGATAAGAAAACTTCTTATCCTCATTCCGATATCTGTCCGAACTGTCATCTATACGCGGATACAAGAACAATCTTGAGTTCAGATACTTATTTATCGTAAATGTGAAAGTGTTCTCCCATTCTATGTCTGTTTTTTCCATGTTGCTAAACCAATATATACGGGCGTCCCACCTTATATTCTTCATGATCTCCCAACCGTAGTTTATCGTAATATTCGGACCGAAGTCATTATACATACACTTTCCAGGATCCAAGCCGAAATTACCGAATAACGAACGGCGCTCCACAGAACGGAAATTGTACGCCACAGGAGCAAGATTGGCCGACCCTCTGAAGCGCTTCAACTCAAGCTTGAAGTCCATACCCAACGAAACCACCAGATTAAAAGGCGACATAAAATCCGAAGCCACCTCTTTACTATTAGACTTATAATTAGGATAGAACTGGGTATAAGCCTGAACCTGCAACGTATAGAACCAATGCTTGGTCGCCCTGTACCCGATCTTGGTGGTCAGACGAAGCAAATCGTCATTGGCCTTGAACTTGTGCAATTCATCCGTTTTGGAAGTTTGGAAGCCCAGACGCATTTCCAATCGGTTCTCCCACTGGATGTTCTGTTTGTTATTAAAATTGGCTTCCATGGAAACAAGAGCCAACATTGTATAATTGTCATCACCTCCCTGAAACCAGTTCTCGGAAAAATAGTTTTGCGTAAACTGAAAAGAATAATTCCCCCGGAATTTCCAGAAGTTGGGCCGACGTACCTTCAACCGAACTTCATCCACATCCTGCGTCAAATCTACATTTATATCATTGGCAACCAGATGAGGTACGGACGGCAGTTCCGGTAACACTTCTTTTTGCAGCCCACCCGCTGCCTCCAGATCTCTTTCCGTATTCCGAATCAGCCAAGGCGAATTCACATACGTCTGCATAAGCATCAGATTCTCTTCTTCCAGAATCCTATGCTGCTTGTCGTTAACGTCTGTAAGAGAAGGAATATTTTTCTCACGTCCGGGCAATGACGGCTTCCATAAAATGGAGAAAACCTGTTTTATAGGCGCATCATAAAGAGTTCCAGGAGCGAATAACCGGTAATAATAAGAAGTATATCTCACGCTCGAATCGGTTTGCAACCCTTGGTTTGACAATACCAGTTCACTCAGTTTCTTCGAATATTTCTCCACCACGGCATTCATGGCCAAGGTGTCCGCTTCACGTATTTGTCTGTTCCGCGCCTCAGCACCAACGCCCCACAAACAACCCCATATTAGCATTAAAACAATTTTAAATTGCATTTGCATTTCGCTTTAGATACGCAAAGATATATCTTTTTTTTAAAGGAAAAGTCCCGTGTTACTCAAAGTTTTTTGTAATTTTGCAGCATATAAGTTGTAGTATATTTGAATTTTAATCCAAAAATTATAACATTGTGGGAGAAACAAAGTACATCTTCGTTACCGGCGGAGTAGCCTCATCATTAGGCAAAGGCATTATATCCTCGTCAGTTGGTAAGTTATTGCAAGCACGCGGATATAACATAACCATCCAGAAGTTCGACCCGTACATCAATATCGACCCGGGTACACTCAACCCGTATGAGCACGGTGAATGCTATGTAACCGTAGACGGTCAGGAAACAGACCTGGATTTAGGACATTACGAACGTTTCACCGGAATCCAGACAACCCGTGCCAACAACATAACAACCGGACGAATCTACCAAAGTGTCATCGAAAAAGAGCGGCGCGGAGACTATTTGGGAAAAACCATACAGGTTGTACCTCATATCACGGACGAAATCAAACGCAACATCAAACTGATGGGCAAAAAGTACAAGTTCGATTTCGTAATTACGGAAATCGGAGGAACAGTTGGCGATATAGAATCGCTTCCTTTTCTGGAAGCCATCAGGCAACTGCGTTGGGAGCTTGGCAAGGACGCCATCAACCTACACCTTACTTATGTTCCTTATTTGGCAGCAGCCAAAGAATTGAAGACCAAACCTACTCAGACCTCCGTGAAGCAACTGCAAAGTCTGGGTATCCAACCGGACATTCTGGTACTTCGTACGGAACATGAACTAAATCCCGACATCCGCAAGAAAGTGGCCCACTTCTGCAATGTAGACGAAGAAGCGGTTATCCAAAGTCTGGACATGCCTTCCATCTATGAGGTCCCCCTGAGCATGCAGGCACAAAAACTTGACGCTATTATCCTTCGCAAGATGAATATGCCCGTAGGCGAAACGCCCCAGCTCGGTCCTTGGCGCTCATTCCTTGACCGCCGTAACAAAGCCACCGAAATCGTACACATCGCACTGGTAGGTAAATATGACTTGCAAGACGCTTACAAGAGTATTCTTGAATCGCTCGCCCATGCGGGTACATATAACGATTATAAAGTAAAGACCCATTTCATCAACAGCGAAAAGCTGACTCGCGAGAACGTGGCGGAACAACTGAAAGGCATGGCGGGAGCAGTTATCTGCCCGGGATTCGGACAACGGGGTACCGAAGGAAAGATCATTGCGGCAGAATATACACGCACCCATGACATTCCCACTTTCGGTATCTGTCTCGGCATGCAGATGATGGTCATTGAGTTCGCGCGCAACGTATTGAAACTGACCGACGCAAACAGCCGTGAAATGGATGAAAAGACCCCGCACAATGTCATAGACATTATGGAAGAGCAGAAGAACATCACGCAGATGGGCGGTACCATGCGTCTGGGCGCTTACGAATGCGATGTCCGCGAAGGTTCCAGAACATTTGACGCTTACGGACAGAAACAGATATCCGAACGCCACCGCCACCGCTACGAATTCAACAACCAGTACATCAGGGAATATGAAAAGGCAGGTATGCAGTGCGTAGGAACCAATCCGGACAGCAACCTGGTGGAGATTGTAGAAATACCGGAACTGAAGTGGTATATCGGAACACAGTTCCATCCGGAATACAGCAGTACGGTACTTAAACCGCATCCTCTGTTCCTTTCATTCGTCCAAGCGGCCATTGCCAACTCAACACACAAAAAAAAGTAACTAAAGACAAACAACTAAGAATATGGACAAAAACACGCTAACGGGATTTATCCTTATTGCGGCCGTTCTCATCGGATTCAGTTATTTCAGTCGCCCGGGTGAAGCGGAAATAGAAGCCCGCCACCGGCAAGATTCCATCGAAGCTGTTGCCCGCCGCCAAGCGATAGAAGAGCAAAAGGCAAAAGAAGCAGCTGATTTGGTAAAAGAGGCACAGACTGCCTTAGACAGCACTTCGCTTTTCTATGCCAACCGCACGGGAGAATCCCGTCAGATCATACTGGAAAATGAATTAATCCGCCTGACTTTCAACACACGCGGCGGAACGGTTCAGCAAGCAGAACTCAAAGAATACAAGAATCAGGAAGGCAATCCCGTCACCTTGTTCGATGCAAACGACGCACGCATGCAACTCATGCTGGCCGGAAAGGCGGAGAACATCTGTTCCGGCGACTACTTCTTCACACCTGTCAATGTCAGCGATACGACGCTCACCATGCGCTTACAGAATGCCGAAGGGAAAACGCTGGATCTCAACTACACGCTAATCCCTCACTCTTACATGGTGAATTTCACCGTCAGCGCCGACGGATTGGGTAACTTCTTCGCTCCTTCGCTGAAAACAATGGACATCGAATGGAATGAAAGAGCGCGCCAACAAGAAAAAGGATTTGACTTTGAAAGCCGCTATTCGTCGCTCACCTATAAAATCAAGAACGAAGGAACGGACTATTTAAGCGAATCCAGCACCGAGACCGAAAATATCACCACTCCTCTTGACTGGGTAGCTTTCAAGAACCAGTTCTTCAGCTGTGTCCTGATAGCACACCAGGACTTCACGGAGGCACGTCTGAGCAGTACGCCCGAACAGAAAGCCAGCGGCTATCTGAAAAGCTACGATGCATCCCTGAAAACATTCTTCGATCCAAGCGGAAAGACGGCCACACAGATGCAGATGCTGTTCGCTCCCAATAACTACCATTTGCTGCAACACACCAATACCCTGAGTACGAGCGACAAGGATTTGGAACTGGAAGAGCTTGTTTATTTGGGATGGCCGCTCTTCAAATGGATCAACCGTTTCTTCATCATCTACATCTTCGACTGGCTGAGCAGTTTAGGCTTATCCATGGGTATAGTTCTTCTCCTGCTCACGATCCTTGTCAAGTTACTTGTCTATCCCACCACACGCAAATCCTACCTTTCCTCGGCCAAGATGCGCGTGCTCAAACCTAAGGTAGACGAACTCAACGCCAAGTATCCCAAGCCGGAAGACGCCATGAAGAAGCAGCAGGAAATGATGCAGCTCTACAGCCTCTACGGCGTAAGCCCGATGGGAGGATGCCTGCCGATGCTTATACAGATGCCTATCTGGATAGCCCTGTTCAACTTCGTGCCCAATGCCATCGAGTTGCGAGGCGAAAGTTTCCTCTGGGCTTCCGACCTCTCGGCCTATGACGACGTGATTCACTGGGACAAGTCACTGTGGCTCATCGGCGACCATCTCAGCATCTTCTGTCTCCTCTTCTGCCTGACCAACATCGTCAATACATGGATCAGCATGCGCCAGCAGCAGAACAGCATGACAGGTGAACAGGCCCAGCAAATGAAGTTCATGCAATATATGATGTATTTCATGCCTATAGCATTTTTCTTCATGTTCAACAACTATTCTTCGGGACTGAATTACTATTACTTCCTGTCCGGACTAACCAGCATCCTCATCATGTGGTTCCTGCGAAAGACAACCGACGACAAGAAGTTACTGGCCAAGCTCGAAGCCAACTACCAGGCAAACAAGGCCAATCCGAATAAGAAGATGTCGGGTATGGCCGCACGTCTGGAAGCACTGCAAAAGCAACAGCAGGCTATATTGGAGGAACAGAAAAAGAAATCCGCACCACACAAGAAATAATCCATACATCCATAATAATCATTCCGGACACAGACGAACGTCCGGAATGATTTATTTTTTTATATTCACTTCCATATTATGAAATCTCTTACAGCCATGACCGCAGCTCTCGCACTGGCAACCGCCGCACCAGCCGCGGCAGCCAATGACGGACAAATCATCGGAAAAAACCTGATCACGCTCACCGGTGACCGGCTCACCCCCGAAGCCCTGTGGGCTATGGGACGAATCGGCGCTTTTGCCGTATCACCGGACGCACGGAAAATCGTATACACAGTCAGTTATTACAGCGTACCGCTCAACAAGAGCCACACTGTGCTCTATCTTATGGATGCCGACGGCAGCAACTCCACCCTGCTCACCACCACTGCCGACAACGAAAGCGAACCTGCATTCTCGCCCGACGGAAAGAAAATAACCTATCTGAGCAACAAAAGCGGAAGCAGCCAGATATGGGAAATGGCACTCGACGGCACATCACGCCGACAAATAAGTTTCTGTCATCAGGACATAGAAGGCTACAAATTCTCGCCCGACGGAAAGAAAGTCATTATCATACACTCCGTCGACACGCACACCTCCATCGAAAAAAAACATGAGGACCTTCCGCTGGCCACAGGCATGGTCATCACCGATCTCAACTATAAACACTGGGACCGCTACATCACTACAATTCCCCATATTTTTATAGCAGACGTATTGGACGGACGGGCCGGCGACGGCGTCGATATCCTCCATGGGGAACCTTTTGAATGCCCCTTGCTGCCCTTTGGCGGAAGCGAACAGTTCAACTGGAGCCCCGACAGCCGTTATGTGGTCTACACCAGCCGCAAGAAGACCGGCCGTGACTACGCCATCAGTACGGACAGCGACATTTACCGCTACGACACCGCTACAGGAACGACCGACAACCTGTGCAAACCGGCCGGATATGAAGACCCGGACATCGACCCGTCACGCTCCATGGAGCATCAGGCCGTGAACCATAGGGACACAGACTGCAACATGGGCTACGACACCAATCCCTCTTACTCTCCAGACGGAAAATACGTAGCCTGGCTCAGCATGGAACGTAACGGATATGAAAGCGACCGCAACCGTCTATGTATTCTTAATCTGAAAACGGGCATAAAAACTTATGTCACGGAAGAATTCCGATCCGGTGTGGACGGATTCTGCTGGAATGCAGACAGCCGCTCGCTGTATTTTACCGGAGTATGGCATGCCCGCAGCATGGTATACTCCACCGATCTCAAAGGAAACGTACAACAATTGACCGACGGTGACTACGATTACGGAAGCAGCCCCATACTATGCGGCAACGACCTGATTGTAAACCGCCACAGCATCAGCGCTCCGGACGACATCTACCGCCTCTCTTTCAATAAGAGAAAAGAAACGAAGGTGACACAGCTCACCCGCGAGAACCAATATTTCCAGGAACGTCTGACCATGGGCGAAGTAAAAGAACGTTGGGTGAACACCACCGACGGCAAGAAAGAACTCTGCTGGGTGATATACCCCCCTCATTTCGATCCCAACAAGAAATACCCTGTGGTGCTCTTCTGCCAGGGAGGACCGCAAAGTCCCGTGAGCCAGGCTTGGAGCTACCGCTGGAACTTTCAGATCATGGCTGCAAACGACTATATTGTCATTGCGCCCAACCGCCGCGGCCTGCCGGGCTTCGGCATGGAGTGGCTGGAAGAAATCAGCGGCGACTACAGCGGCCAGTGTATGCAAGACTACCTGAGCGCCATCGACGATATCTGCACCGAACCCTATGCCGACAGGAACAGGCTGGGATGCGTGGGCGCCAGTTTCGGCGGCTACAGTGTCTACTATCTGGCCGGACATCACGACAAACGCTTCAAATGCTTTATTGCACACGACGGCATCTTCAACACACAACAGCAGTATTACGAAACGGAAGAGATGTGGTTCCCCAACTGGGACCTCGGTGCGGGGCCATGGCGCAAGGATATCAGCGCCACTCCCGACAACCCGGAAAAGGTAACCGACAAACAGAAAACGAATCCCTACACCACCAGTCCGCATCTTTATGTGGACCGTTGGGATACTCCCATACTCTGCATCCACGGTGAAAAAGACTACCGCATCCTCAGTTCGCAAGGACAAGCGGCCTTTACGGCAGCCGTCATGCGCGGCATTCCGGCCGAGCTTCTTCTCTATCCCGACGAGAACCACTGGGTGCTCCGTCCCCAGAACGGCATTCTGTGGCAACGCACCTTTTTCCGTTGGCTCGACCGCTGGCTCAAGAAATAAATCAAATACATAAAAAATATGAATCAGACAAGTAATCAAAAATTGAACGACAGCGCCGGAGCGCGCTGGGCCGCCCTCTTCATCGTGGCCTTTACCATGATGGCAGCCTATTATGTAAACGACATCATGGCTCCTCTCAAAAGCATGCTTGAGAGCGACCTCCGCTGGACAAGCGGCGAATTCGGCTTCTTCACGGGAGCCTACAGTTTCCTTAACGTGTTCCTGCTCATGCTTATCTGGGGCGGACTTATCCTTGACAAGTTCGGCATACGCTTCACCGGCATCCTGTCCGCCATGCTTATGGTGGGCGGCACGATATGCGAATATCTGGCCATCACCCGTTTCGGAGGCACGGAAGAACTGATGTTCGGTTACAAGACAGACGTCTTCCTGGCCTCGGCCGGATACTCGGTATTCGGCGTAGGCGCCGAAGTGGCCGGTATCACAGTCACAAAAATCATTGCCAAGTGGTTCCAGGGCAAAGAGATGGCACTGGCCATGGGCGTACAGGTGGCACTGGCCCGTGTGGGATCTCAGGCAGCCTATGCCGTGGCCATCCCCGTGGCACGCCGCTGGCAGCTCGACACCCCGCTGCTCATCGGAGCGATCCTGCTCATAGGCGGTCTCATCGCTTTCCTCTGCTTTGCCGTCATGGACCGTAAACTCGACCGTCAGGTCACCATCGACACCACATGCGGTGATGAAGAGAAATTCTCTTTCAAGGATGTAAAGGCCGTAGTTGCCAATCCCGGTTTCTGGCTCATCGCCATCCTCTGCGTACTGTTCTATTCCTGTGTCTTCCCCTTCCAGAAATTCGCCACCGAACTGATGATTACGAAATACAACGTATCCGAAGACATAGCCGGCACCTTTGCCGGTCTTCCCGCATTAGGCGCACTGATACTCACTCCCGTCTTCGGCGGCATGATAGACCGCCGGGGCAAGTCCGCCTCCATCATGATGCTCGGCTCACTCATGCTCATCGGCGTACATGCCGTCTATGCCGTTCCCACCATCCACGCATCCTGGGTGGCCATCTGCCTGATGATCATACTTGGCGTGGCTTTCTCACTCGTACCCTCCGCCATGTGGCCTGCGGTTGCCAAAATATTTCCCGTCAAACAATTAGGCACTGCCTACGCGCTGATATTCTTTATTCAGAACATCGGCCTCTGGGGCATCCCCGCCCTCATCGGAAACGTGCTTGAGAACCATTGCATCAGAGAGCAGAAGATAGTGGACGGCATGACACAGACCCTCTACGACTACACGCTCCCCATGTGCATCTTCACCGCCATAGCCATTCTTTCGCTTTTTGTCGCATTCCTGCTCAAGGCCGCCGACAGGAAATACGGCTACAGGCTGGAAGAAGCCAATGTTCATAAATAAGAAAATGCAGGCAGACATGTCGCTTCATGCCACGCCCCGTATAACACGCAGGTTATCAGCATGAAGTATAACAAGTTTTTTAGTCCTCATCATTTTAAATTTTCATGAGCACGAAAATTTAAAATGATGAGGACCATTTTTTTATCTGTTGCGCATGGCGTTTCGGCCCGCCCCTGCAACACGGGAAAAATATAAAGATTTCACGCAAAGACCGAAACGAAAAAGCACATTGCGTCTTCAGTCAAACCGCTCCCAATTTGTTAATGTTTATTAAATCAAAATAGGGGGGGGTAAAAAATCTTTATTCAGAATCTTTTCGTATCTTTGCAAAAGTCAGGACAGGAACAACGGGAAGTTTCCTCATATGACCGTACAGAACCAATCATACTTCCCTCTACAATTAAAAACACATTGAGTCATGAAAAAGAATTTTACTCTCTCATTGCTGTTTGCCGCAGCCTTATGCGCGACAACCGCATGTAGTGATGATGAAAACAACGGCGATAACGGCGGAAACGGAAACGGACCGGGAGGAGGAAATGTTCCCGTAGCCACCATGCAGCAGGCCCAGCAGGAAATAGACCGCGTGAGCAAAGAGTTCATCAGCAAGATAGACGCCGAACAGCTCAAGCCGGTTGTCAATCTCGCCGCCTACTGCGAGAATACATTCTTCGGCAATGATGGCAACGTTGATGTTCCGAACGACGTATTCGTCCCCGACTACGGCATAAACGGACTGGTACGCATGGTTCGCGATGCGGCAACCGGCAACTTTGCCGTAACGGCCTCGCACAAACGTATCCAACATATCTACAGAATTTCCACGATATACGGAAAATGGGAATGGAACGAGACAGACCGCCAATGGGATCAGATCGAAGGACCGGAAAAAGCGGACGCGCTGACTTACACCTTCCGACACGAAGGACAGACTTGTGTGGCCAAGATAAACGGAAGCGGACGCACCTGGAAGCTGGAGGAGAAAGATAGCACAGGATATGTGTACAACACGCTGGAAGTGCCCGAATACATCACCGCCACCGTGACAGAAGGGGACAAAGAACTGGTACGCATCGTGGTAAACACCACAGAATGCTCGCTCGACGGAAAGGTATTGCGCGCCAAAACCGACATCAATCTGGCCAACCTGAAAGCAACCGGCGTGATTGAAGACCACAACACCGAAGCAAAGGCCCACGCCACCCTTTTCTCGAACAACGAACAACTGGCCACCCTCTCATGCAACGTAAACGGCAATAATCTGGCCGACGCAAATGTAATAAGCAACGGCTACTTCGACGGTAAGAACGATCTGGAAAACGGCGAGGCCGCATGCAATATCATGAACTCCATGAGCCTTAACCTCAAGGTAGACAACCGCCATGCCAAACTGGCCGACGCCATAAGTTTTGACGGCTATTACTATTATCATGAGTCTTATCGCGCTGGCGACGACTCCGTACGCATCTATAGGATATCGAGCAAGGAAGAAGCCCGGGCCAAAGCCGTCACCGCCGCCCAAAAGGCGAATGAATATATCAATGCCGCGCTCTACTTCGCCAACAGCAGCTATTCTACTCCCGTTACATTCAGCGCATCGGAAACTGATCACTATTGGACCGAGTGGCGGAGTGAGTACAATCCCCAAAACTACGACAAGAGCGAGCGTGGAGAATGGGATATCGAACCGTTACTGAACTTTGAGAACGGAACCACCTATACTTTCGGACAGTATTTCACCACCGTCCGTTTCAGTTCGCTCATCAGCACTTTCAACGAATTGCTGGAGAGCATAGGCGGCCACAACTGATAGCCGTCCGGCAGACCACAACGGGCAGACAGACATTCTCAGAAACGGGAAGGCCGTCTGCCCGTTTATTTCATAAAGAAGAGCGACGTTCATGTACAGACTTACAGCAATCATACTCCTTGCCGCACTGCCCTCAACCATAGCAGGACGCCTCCCGGCCCCCCTCTCCGACAGCCTCCGAAACGAAAGCATCAAGGAAGTGGAGGTCAAGGCCGGCAGAGTGCATGCCTTATCCGACCACCGCAAGGGGCGTCTGTACTGGAAAATGGAGTCGCTGGCGGAAATGCCCCACGTATTGGGAAGCGCCGATCCGCTGCGCTGCCTTCAGCTCCTTCCCGGCGTAGCCACCAATAATGACTACACCTCCGGCATTCACATACAAGGATGCTCCCCCTCGCAAAGCATAGTACATCTCGACGGCGCTCCCGTATTCAACGCATCTCACTTACTGGGACTCTTTTCCGTATTCAACGCTTCACATTTCCGCGGCATGGCCCTGGTCGGCAATCGCCACGACGCCTCCTTCGGCAACCGCCTGGGAGGAGAAGTTTCCTTCCATCCCATCGACACCATAGCCCGAGAGATTCATCTTGACGCCACAGTCAGCTTCATGGAAAGCGAAGGGACACTCACCCTGCCCGCCGGGCCGCGTTCCACCTTATACCTCTCAGGCAGAGGCAGTTATCTGAACCTTCTCTACGGCAAGCTGCTGGTGATCGACGACATGCAGACACGCTACGGCCTGCAAGACTATAACCTGACATTCGTACATCAGGCCGGTCCAAGCGATAACCTACGCATCAGCCTCTATCACGGAACCGACCGCATGACACTCACCGACAGAGACTTCGGCGACAAAAACCGAATAGGATGGGAAAACACCGCAGCCTCCGTCCACTGGCTGCACCATGCCGACCGCCTCATCCTGCACCAAAGTGCCACATTCAGCCGATATCACAACACCCTTGCATTAAAAATGGGAGCACTTGCCGCCCATTCGTCCGCAGCCATCACACAGGCCAGCTACAGGAACACGGCCGAATGGTCTGAAGGACGCCTGCAATGGAGCGCCGGAGTGGAATATGACTTCTACAGTCTATGTCCGATGAAAACCGGCATCTCCGGTTCGTTTACCCACAATACCGCGGCACACATACGTGAAGAAGCCCATGAGGCCGGCATCCATATACAGACGGATACGGAATTAAGCCGCCACTGGAGCGTGCAGGGCGGTCTGCGTCTGTCTGCATACCACAGCCACGGCAGCACCTTCTTCTCTCCCTCCCCGCGCCTGACTGTCAGTTATACACCGGACCCGCCACACACCCTTGCCCTTCACTACGGCTTCTATCAACAACACCTGCATCAGATGGCCGTATCTCATGGCGGATTCCCCATCGACTACTGGATCTCCTCTTCATCAGACATCCGTCCGCAGCAGGCGCACTCGCTCGCCCTAAGCTATTGTTTTCTGTCACGCAACGGCCTGTTGGAGTTCAACGCCGAACTTTACTACAAAAAACTGAACCGCCAGCACGAGTATTTCGGTTCCGTGCTCGACATATTCACACAAACCTCCCGCCCGGAACAGGACATCATTCACGGCAAAGGGCGCAACTACGGCATCAATCTCATGCTGAAGAAGAACAAGGGACGGCTTACCGGATGGATCGCTTATGCCACAGGCAAGAGCATACGATGCTTTCCCGCCCTGAGCCGCGACGAATGGTTCAATTCCTCATTCGACCGCCGGCATGACTTGTCTGTCGTAAGCAACTACCGCATCGACCGGCACTGGAGCATAGGCGGAGACTTCGTATATGCCGGCGGAAACCCCTTCACCCCGACACGCAGCATATACGCAATCAACAACAACATCGTAGGAGAATACGGCAAATACAACAGCGCCCGGCTACCCGCCACACACCGCATGGACATGGCACTGACCTATCGCTTCACCCCTCGCCGCGGACGGGAACAAAGCGTCAATCTGTCTGTCTACAACCTGTATGCCCGGCGCAACATCCTCTTCAGTTACCTCAGTGTAGAAAAGAACACACTGGGCTACAGGCATGTCTATTCACTTTGCCGCGTACTGCCCTCGGTTGGCTACACGCTTAAATTCTAAAATAATGAAACTACTGAAAAGAATAATCCTGATTGCAGCCCTGCCGACATGGCTTTTGCCCGCCGCCTGCTCGGAAGACGAAAATGCGGACGACATCTCACACCTTACGGTAGAGGGATGGATTACGGACGGAGGCTACCCCGTGGTATTGCTCGGGGAGACACAATCTCTCGACAAAGGCACGCTGAACACGGAAGCCTACGCGGTGCGCTGGGGGAAAGTCACTATCTCGGACGGCACAAACGAGGTAATTCTGACCGGAGGCTATGACGGCAACTACTTTCCACCTTATAAATACACGACATTCAACATGACGGGCCAGGCAGGGAAAACATACCGGCTGACAGCCGAATATAACGGGAAAAAGGTAAGAGCCGTCACCACCATTCCTCACCGTGTACCGTTGGATTCACTGCGTATCGTCGGCAGTAAGAGCGACGATCTATTCTATATCAAAGCTTTCTTTAAGGATAACCGTAATGAGAGAAACTATTACGGACTGTTCAGCAAAAGAGAAAAAATAGACAAAACATTCCTTCTCTCACGCACAGGAGTGTTTTCTGACGAGATCATTCCGGAACTTGTAGCAGCCGATGTCTACCGGGGCACTTCTTTTTCGGAGAATGCAAACCACACCTCGTCCTCATATTTCAGGAAAGGCGACATGGTACAGGTACAACTCTGCCACATGGACTCCCTGTCTTTCCGTTTCTGGAAAAGTTATTCAAACTACATCAATCTCTCCTCCAACATGTTCTTCCCTTATACGAACAACCTGGAATCGAACATAGAAGGAGGAAAAGGATATTGGTGCGGTTACGGCACCAGCACACTCACCACCGTCATCCGCTGACCCCCTCGGCGGTCAGGTCCGCACAAGTAGCAGAAGTCTCGCACAGGAGATCGGACGGAGCGATCTTCACCTGAAGACCACGCTGTCCCGCACTGATATAGATAAAGTCGTATTGTCCGGCCGTCAGATGCAGATAGGTAGGAAAATGCTTCTTCATGCCGATAGGAGAACATCCTCCCCTGATATAACCGGTAACAGGCAGCAGTTCTTTCATCGGTAGCAGTTCACACTTTTTATTACCGCTCACCCGCGCTGCCTTTTTCAGGTCTATTTCATCGTCTCCCGGCACCACACATACAAAATAACCGCTCCTGTCGCCGTGGAGCACGATGGTTTTAAAGACCCTTTTCACGTCCTCGCCCAACTGGACCGCCACATGCACCGCGCTCAAATCCGATTCATCCACCTCGTAAGGAATAAGTTCATACCCTACCCCTGCCTTATCCAGCAGGCGGGCCACATTGGTCTTATTAATTTTTTTTGCCATAAAGCATCTCACTTAAATACCTGGCGGTATGCCCCTTACCGAACCGTACCAGTTCCTCGGGCGTGCCCTCGAAAAGCAGTTCACCTCCTCCGCGGCCGCCGTCCGGCCCCATTTCTATCAGGAAGTCGGCCGATTTGATGACATCCATATTATGCTCTATCACAATTACCGTATTGCCTTTGTCGACCAAACGATTCAGCACACCGAGCAACACGCGGATATCCTCAAAATGCAATCCCGTGGTAGGCTCGTCAAGAATATATACCGTCTTGCCCGTATCGCGCTTGGATAATTCCGTCGCCAGTTTGATGCGCTGGCTCTCTCCTCCGGACAAGGTAGTGGAAGGCTGCCCAAGTTTGATGTACCCCAGCCCGACATCCTGCAATACTTTGATCTTATTCAGAATGACAGGCTGGTTCTCAAAAAATTCCACCGCACGGTTGATCGTCATGTCCAACACGTCGGCAATGGATTTCCCTTTAAAACGCACCTCCAATGTCTCACGGTTATAGCGCTTTCCATGGCATACCTCACAAGGTACATACACATCCGGCAGGAAATTCATCTCGATGGTCTTGTATCCATTGCCGCCGCAAGTCTCGCAACGACCGCCTTTCACATTAAAAGAAAAACGTCCGGGTTTATATCCCCTGATCTTGGCCTCCGGAAGGCCGACGAAAAGTGCACGGATATCATTGAAAACTCCGGTATACGTGGCCGGATTGGAACGCGGCATACGTCCTATGGGCGACTGGTCTACACTTACCACCTTATCTACGTATTCCAGTCCTTCTATCCTGTCATAGGGCAAGGGGTCGCGCAACGAACGGTAGAGATGCTGCGAAAGTATGGGTTGCAAAGTATCGTTTATCAATGTGGACTTGCCGCTTCCCGATACTCCCGTAATGCAGACAAGCCGTCCGAGGGGAAATTCCACATCCACTCCTTTCAGGTTGTTGCCGCATGCCCCGCGCAACCACAATGAACGGCCATTGCCGGCCCTTCGCTGTTCCGGAATCCTAATGGCACAGGCACCGTTCAGATAGCGTGACGTCAATGTGTCCTGCTTCAGCATGTCTTCCGGCGTCCCCTGGAAAACGACTTCACCGCCAAGCCTGCCGGCTTCCGGCCCCATGTCGATAATGTAGTCGGCACTTTCCATCATTTCCTCATCGTGTTCCACCACCACGACCGTATTACCCGTGTCGCGCAGAGCTTTCAACGAATCGATAAGCCTGCGGTTGTCCCTTTGATGCAGTCCGATGCTCGGCTCATCCAGAATATACAATACATTCACCAGTTGCGAACCGATCTGAGTGGCCAGACGGATACGCTGGCTCTCACCTCCCGACAGCGATACCGACGAGCGGTTGAGCGACAAATAGTCCAACCCCACGTCCATCAGGAACTTCAGGCGCGAACGGATTTCTTTCAGAATCTCCGGTGCGATCTTCCTCTGACGGTCTGTCAGCCGTTCCTCGACATGCAACACCCAGTCATACAGTTCACCGATATCCATGGTCGACAAATCGGCAATGTTCCTGTCGGCTATCCGGAAATGCAAAGCTTCCTTGTTCAATCTCTGTCCGCCGCACTCCGGACAGGTCACCGTCTTGGAAAACTGGTCGGCCCATTTCTGTGCGGAAGCGGAACTCTCACTCTCCTGCATCATCTGAATATACTTCACCAACCCTTCATAAGTCACATAGTAATCCGATGACGTATGTACCAACTGCGCTTTAATACGCACCCTCTCCACACTTCCGTACAATATCTCATTCAAGGCCTCCTCCGGCAACTCGCAGACCGGAGTTTTCACATTAGCGTCATATCGTTCCAATAGAGCATCTATCTGCCAGAATATCATACTGTTCTTATACTTCCCCAAAGGAAGCACTGCTCCGTCATAAACAGAAATGCTACGGTCGGGAATGACCTTATCCATGTCTATCAGACTGACATAACCCAATCCTTTACAGCACGAACAGGCTCCCTGCGGAGAGTTGAAAGAGAAGTTATGAGGAGCCGGGTCACGATAGGACAGACCCGTCTCCGGACACATCAGACGCTTGCTATAATGGCGTACACTCTCCGTCTCCGCGTCATATACCATGATCTGGCCGTCGCCCTGCCGCATGGCCGTCGCCACGCTACTGCGCAAACGCTTGTCGTCCGTTTGCTGTACGCACAACTTATCCACTACGATTTCTATGCTGTGGTTTTTGTAACGGTCCAGCTTCATGCCGTGGGATATTTCACGGATCTCCCCGTCTACACGCACATAAAGATACCCCTTGCGACGGATGGTCTCAAAAAGGTCCTTATAATGTCCCTTTCGATTACGCACTGCGGGAGCAAGCAGATAGATGCGACGGCCTTCGTAATCTTTTATCATCAAATCTATCACCTGCTCTTCCGTATAACGTACCATCTTCTTTCCTGACAGATAGGAATAAGCCTCTCCGGCACGGGCATACAACAGACGCAGGAAATCATAAATCTCGGTAGTCGTGCCGACGGTAGAACGCGGATTCTTGTTGGTAGTCTTCTGTTCTATGGAAATCACCGGACTCAAACCCGTAATCTTATCCACATCGGGCCGCTCGAGGTTTCCCAGAAAATTACGTGCATACGCTGAAAAGGTTTCTATATAACGACGCTGCCCTTCCGCAAATATCGTATCAAACGCCAACGAAGACTTACCGCTTCCGCTCAGCCCCGTAATCACCGTCAGACTGTTCCGCGGCATCTCCACATCTACATTCTTCAGGTTGTGTACGCGCGCACCGAACACCTCTATTTTTTCCGTCTCATTCTTCTTCATACCCCTCACTTATTTGCGCTGTTTCCCGTTCCTGAATAACCGGTCAGCACATTCACGTCTTTCCTTATCTTATATTCTTTTCCGTCTGCTCCTTTGGCATTGACCACCACAAAATAGACACCGTCCCGGACCGTCTTGCCATGATACTTTCCGTCCCATCCTCCGTCCAGCGTATCCCACGCATAAAGTTTCTGCCCCCAGCGATTAAATATCACAGCCTTGAAACCGACAATAGAACGATAGCCGTCTTTCACTTTATACACATCATTGAATCCGTCGCCATTGGGCGAGAAGGCATTCGGAAGTTCCAATACAGATTCACTGATAGATACGACAAAAGGCTCCGCTTCTCCTTCCTCCGGAAAAAGGATGGTGTCGTTGCCATGAACAAACGTGGCGTAAAACTGCACATAGAAAGTACCGCTCTCAGTAAAAGTATATTCAAGGTTCTCATCAAAACGGTTAATGATGGGAGCGTTTTCCTGTCCTTCACGATATACACGCCACTCATAACGGACTGAATAGTTCCCCAAATCGGATACATTGGAAGCAAAAGAACCTACCAGAGGAGCAGATTGCGGTTCGGAAGCGTCCTCCAGTCCGTCCCCCTCGGGAGTGGTATAGTACGCCGTCGGTTGGGCTGTAGGAAAAACATCCTGAGCAGAAAGCGCAAAAGAGAGTGCACAGAACACGCCCGAAAACATAAACTTCAAATAATTTTTCATGCCTGAATATTTGTGCAAAAATAATGTTTCCCGTTGACATAACCACTTTTTTTATGTAATTTTGTCGTTCGTATTCAGAAAAAAGAAATGGCACACCGGAAAAGATTTATCTGTATCGTTGCAGCCTTGTTCCTGCTACAGGTCACAGGCCGTGCACAAAATAAAAGTACATTCGTACATACTATTAAACAAGGAGAAACAGTATACTCCATAGCCAGAACCTATCGGGTATCTCCAGAATCCATTATAAAATTAAACCCGACAGCCTCTACCGGCATCAGGGCTGGAGAAATACTTTCCATTCCACAACAACCCGACAATACACAGGCAACACTATACCATACGATTCAAGCCGGAGAAACACTCTATAAACTAACCAAGGCATACCAGACCGGTGCCGACGAAATATGTAAAGCCAATCCCGGACTTACAGCCGAGAACTTCAAGACCGGCATGGTTATCCGCATCCCAAAATCTTCGGTGCGAACCGATAGCGTTCCCGCTCAGGCGGCAATACGACCGCAAGGACTGGCCAACTCCGACTGCCGGGAGATGCATAAAGTAAAACGAAAGGAAACACTATACAGCATCGCACGGGATTTCAATATCACAGAAGCCGAATTGAAAGCCGCTAATCCGGAAATGAACCAGCCGGACTATAAACTGCGCAAGGGAGATTTTATCTGTATCCCATTCCCGAAAACACAAAGCAGCAAGGAAAAAACGCCTTCAAACGAAGAACTGATGGCTCCTCCCCAAGCATCAATTCCACAAAAACTGATACGAATGGGAGTCATCCTTCCGTTCAAAGGAGGATCACCGGAAAACGATAAGATGATAGAATTCTATCGCGGCGTACTGATGGCCGTGGAGGAGTTTAAAAAGAAGGGAATATCTGTGGATATCTTCGCTTACGATTCCGGAAAAAATACCGGTGACATCAAGGCTGTAATCAATGCACATCCCCTCAGCGACCTTGATTTCATCATCGGCCCGTTATATCTGGAACAAATTACACCACTTAGCAACTTCTGTCAGGAACATCAAATAAAACTGGTGGTTCCGTTCTCTTCGCAAGGAGAGAAAGTATATGACAACCCATATTACTACGCTATCAATCCACCCAAAACCTACATGGTATCAGCCGCCGCCCAACTCACTATGGAGATGTTCGGAAAGGACAATATCATCTTCCTGAACGGAAGCGAGAAGGACAAAGACGCAACGGCCTTTACAGAAACCATAAGGAAACAGATGGACCAGAACGGCAAAACTGTAGCCATGCTTCAACTTAATGACGAGGAGACAAAATGGTTAATGGCCATGAACCAATACAAGGAGAACGTTATCATCCCTAATTCTTCAAGTATCAGACTGCTCAACCAACTCTTCCCCAAATTAAAAGAATTTGCCAAAAAAAATCCGGAATACAAGATCAAACTGGTAGGCTACCCTGAATGGCAGACCTATGCCAACAGTCATCTGACAAACTTCTATCAATTCAACACATATGCCTATTCCTCATTTTTCAGAAATCCGTTAAACGGGAATGCCGATAATTTCGAAAAGGCATATCAGAAAGCATTCCATACACCGACGATCATGTCATGGCCATGTTTCGGTATGCTGGGATTCGACACAGCGAGTTTCTTTCTGCAAGGTATATCCACATACGGAAAGGATTTTGACCGGAATCTCCCGCAGATCGTAACCATGCCTTATCAGCACCATTTCAACTTCCGACGTATCAGTAATTGGAGTGGATTGATAAACAATGAAGTGGAATTTATTCATTACAGTCCGTCACACAGCATTGAATTAATTCGACTGAAAAAATGAGAAAAGCATTCATCATCGTAATTGTGACCTGCTGTTTTCTGAACACAAAAGCATACAGCCAAATCGGTGAGCCGCGTAACGATCTGGCCATCGGTTTTAATGCCGGCTATACCCTGAATCAAGTTTCATTCAATCCAACAATCCAACAAAAACTCAAAGGGTCACCGACTTTCGGATTCACGGCACGATACACTTGCGAAAAGTATTTCAAAAGTTTGTGTTCTATACAATTAGAGGTTAATTACGCCAATTTGGGATGGGAGGAGAACATAGAAACCTCTAACGATACGTACAAGAGAGACATCAGCTACATACAAATTCCTCTGTTGGCACGGATGGGATGGGGATACGAACAAAAAGGAGCGTTGTTTTATGTAGTAGCCGGTCCTCAGTTAGGATTCTGTCTTAGTGAAAAAAGTCATAAGAGCGGGCTTTTCAATGACTCTACGCTGAATCTTCGGCCGGGACTTATCAATCAGCAATACGGTATGGCCGTGAAGAATAAGTTCGAATACGGCATCACAGCCGGTGCCGGATTGGAAATCAATACGAAGATCGGGCATTTCTTTTTGGAAGGACGTTACTATTATGGACTGAGTGATATATTCGGAAACGGCAAAAAAGATGTGTTCGGGCGCTCTGCAAACGGTACCATCATCATCAAAGCAGGTTATCTGTTTGATATGATCCGCACCAAACGTATTCCGACAAATCAGTAGCTGTAGAAAGAAAACTCAATCCCGGGAATTCTGCGCAAGTCGTCTACGATCGCTACATGAGGATAAACCTCCAAAGCCTCACGAGTAGTCATGCCATGCAACACGCCGGCAAAATCCACTCCCGCAGCCTGCGCTGTTTCCGCGTCTACCACGCTATCGCCAAGATAAAGCACCTCTGATTTATCGCAGACGGCACGTGATACGGCACACAGCAAACCTTCGGGAGCCGGCTTGGCTATCCTGACATCCTCTCCGCCCACTATGAAATCCACAAGCTCCGTATGTCCGCTCTTCTCGAACATATCAAGAATGCGATAACGGAACTTCGTAGAAACAATACCTATCGTAGCACCCTGCCGCTTCTATGCTTTCAATACTTCTATTGTCTCAGAAAAAAAGAACGTATTAACGGTCATGTAAATATCAGCTTCTTTTATATACTCCGACTTATAGGCCGCCAGCACGGCAGTGTCGACAATACCGGTCAAAATAGAAAACGACTCTTCCAGTGTCTTTCCGATAGTCAGTTTGATATCCGTATCCGTCACATCCCTATACCCGTATCGGTTGAGCACATTCTGAAAGCAAGTCACAATTCCTCGTGAAGAATCGACCAGCGTATAGTCGAAATCGAAAATATAAGCTCTGTATGTCTTCATACCCACCTCTTATTATCCATTAAAACAGATTCAGCTTATTTTGTCGCGCTTCTTCCAACGGTATAGTCTTCACAGGCTGCACCACAGAATGCTCACGCAGTTTCCGTTGTTCATCCTGCAACTCACGCTCCGCATCCTTCCGCGTTTCGGCATTCAGGAAACGGGCTGCCGCCAATGCATTCTGCGAGGCATCTTTCATCCAGATAACAGGGCCATCATATACCGGTGCAATCTTCAAAGCCGTGTGCAACCGGCTTGTAGTGGCCCCCCCTATCATCACAGGAACAGACACCCCGGCACGCTTCAATTCACCAACCACATGAACCATCTCCTCCAAACTCGGAGTAATCAGCCCGCTCAGCCCGATAATATCGGGATGCACCTCTAATGCCTTTGCTACAATATCCTCCGCAGGTGTCATCACTCCTAAATCTATTATCTCATAATTATTACAAGCCATAACTACAGATACGATATTTTTTCCTATATCATGCACATCACCCTTTACCGTAGCTACAAGCACACGTCCGGCATATGCGGCTCCGTCTTTCTTCTCCGCTTCAATACGAGGTTGCAGGATGTTCACGGCTTTCTTCATCGTACGGGCTGTCTTCACTACCTGCGGCAAAAACATTTTACCCGCACCGAACAGTTCGCCTACCGTATTCATACCTGCCATAAGCGGACCTTCTATCACATCCACCGCATGAGGCCACACTGCTGCAGCCTCGTTCAAGTCTTCCTGCAAATAAGTATCTATACCTTTTACTAACGCATAATGCAAGCGTTCATCCACACTGGCCTCACGCCATACATCCTTTTTCGTTGCTATCCCCACAGTGCCTCCTTTTATCTCCAGCTCCTTATTCAATCTGCCGGCTAACTCTATAAGCCTTTCCGCCGCATCGGATCTGCGATTAAGCACAACATCCTCTATGGCATTCAGCACATCTTCCGGTATATCATCGTACATCACGGTTGTAGCCGGATTGACAATCCCCATATCCATGCCCTCGCCACAAGCATGATAAAGAAATACCGCATGCATGGCCTCACGGATGTAATTATTGCCACGAAAAGAGAACGAGAGATTGCTCACCCCTCCACTCACATGTGCTCCTAATAAATTGCGACGAATCCATCCGGCAGCCCGGATAAAGTCCACCGCATAATTATCATGCTCCTCTATTCCCGTCGCAATGGCCAGCACGTTGGGGTCGAATATAATATCATAAGGATTAAAACCTATTTTATCAACCAAAAGCCTGTATGCACGGACGCAAACCTCAATCTTGCGCTCGTATGTATCAGCCTGACCATGCTCATCGAATGCCATCACAATAACTGCGGCACCAAGGCGCTTCACCTCCCGGGCACGTGAAAGAAACACTTCCTCCCCCTCCTTCAATGAGATGGAATTGACAATACATTTACCCTGTACACATTTCAGGCCGGCCTCAATAACATCCCATTTCGAGGAATCAATCATAACAGGCACTCGGGATATTTCCGGTTCGGATGCCAATAGTTTAAGGAATGTCACCATCTCCTGACGGGCGTCAAGCAACCCGTCATCCATATTGACATCAATAACCAGTGCTCCGTCTTCCACCTGCTTCCGTGCAATGTCAAGAGCCTCATCATAGTTTTTCTCCTTAATAAGACGAAGGAATTTACGTGATCCGGCCACATTGCACCGCTCGCCCACATTGACAAAACGAATTTCAGATGTCAGTTCAAAGCATTCCAATCCACTCAGACACAAATGTTTCGGTCTCCCTTCCGGAACATGCGGTTGTCCCAAAGCTACCAATGCGGGAAAATGTGCAATATATTCATCGGTTGTTCCGCAGCATCCGCCTATAATATTCACCCATCCCTCCTCCACAAAGAATTTCATCTCACGGGCCATTTGTTCAGGCGTCTGGTCATATTCTCCCATACTGTTGGGAAGACCTGCATTAGGGTAGACCGAAATATAATAGGGAGAATGACGGACCAGTATCTGCAGGAAAGGTATCAAGTCATGAGCTCCGAAAGAACAATTCAGTCCCAAAGAAAAAATATCCGCATGCGACACGGATGCCAAAAACGCTTCAAGCGTCTGACCGGAAAGGGTTCGTCCGCTCTTATCCGATACCGTAACCGATAACATCAGCGGCACCTTGCGTCCCATTTTCTTCATGGCCCTCTCCGCAGCATAGATGGCAGCTTTGGCATTCAACGTATCAAATATAGTCTCTATGAGCAGTGCATCCACACCACCCTCCAACAACGCCTCCATCTGCTCTTCATAGGCCGACGACAATTCGTCAAATTCCAAAGCACGAAAAGCCGGATTATTCACATCCGGACTCATCGAACAAGTCCTGTTGGTAGGTCCTACAGACCCGGCTACAAAACGCGGTTTATCGGGATTGATAGCAGTAAATTCATCAGCCAGCTCACGGGCAATACGGCAAGCTGCCAGATTTATTTCACGGCAATATGCTTCCATCCGATAATCAGTCATGGATACACGTTGCGAACTGAACGTATTGGTTTCTATTATGTCAGCTCCGGATTCAAGATATTTACGGTGAATATCCTTTATTACATCGGGGCGGGTCAAACACAACAAATCGTTGTTACCCGCCATCACTCCCGGCATGTCCCGAAAACGTTCTCCCCTAAAATCGGCTTCTGTCAGGCCGTAACGTTGTATCATGGTGCCCATCGCACCGTCCAGTATCAATATCCTCTCTTTAACAATCTCTTCCAACCTCATCATCTTAACAACTCTAATACCTCTTCACTTGCCGATCCATCTCCCGCCGGTCTTCCTTCTCTTTTAATGTTTGGCGCTTGTCGTATTCTTTCTTTCCACGACACAAATATATTTCTACCTTAGCTCTTCCCTCCTTGTTAATAAACAGCAAGGTCGGCACAAGCGTAAAACCGGGATTCTTCATTTCCTGCTGTAACTTCCGTATCTCCTTGCGATTCAGCAACAGTTTTCTGTCACGTCGCGCCACATGATTATTATACGAACCATAAGAATACTCGGCTACATACATATTTTTGACCCAAACTTCTCCATTATGAATGAAACAAAACGTATCTACCAAACTGGCTTTTCCTGCCCGTATGGACTTTATCTCCGTTCCTGTCAGCACAATTCCGGCCGTATATTTATCTAACAACAAGAAATCAAACGAAGCCCGTTTATTCTTGACGCTCACTGATTTTATTGTCTTATTCTTCTCTGCCATTTTATTTCCTTATTCATTCACCACGGAAGCAAACAAATCCAAATGTTCATCTACATAACAAGCCAATATTGCTGTGACCTCCTCTTCCATCTCGACAAAACTGTCATCCAATTCATCAAACTGAGGGTACGTCTCGAACAAAGCCATGAATTCCTCATCCGAACACTCTCCAGTCAGTTCTTCCTTATATTTGTCAAACAGTTTCTTTCCTTTATATATCAATTTGGAGAAACCATGCGCCCCCATGATGCGCATAGCCTTGGCAAAAGGATTGTCAAAAATAAAAGGGCCGTAACCGTTATGGATCAACTGTATAAAACCACCATCCATCACTTCTTCACGAAGGATATCGTAGGCCAGGAGTGAAATCTGTTCTCCATTGAGCATCCCCATATTTTCCGCATTCAACTCTCCCCCGATCACTTCCTTATAACGGTTGATGAACAATTGCAGGAATTCATCCATCCCTTTTTCCGCAGCTTCTCGCAACAAAGCGTCGCTGATCGTTACTATCTTCTGTTCCATTTATTTGCTTCTTGAATGTACAAAGATAGTGCAAAGCAAGAAATAGTTCCAAAAATTAATTCACATTTTATCAACCGGTTCCTACGATTATTCACTTCTCACCGAAATCAGCCTGCTGCTGTTCCACCACTTTCAATTTTTTCGCAATCTCCTTCTGACGTGCCAGTTCTCCGGCACTATCGGCTATAGGAATGAATCCGGTAGGCAACACCGCATTACCATCTCCTGTGGGTAGCAACCTGGCTTCCGATGCAGAATATAATAATTTTCCGGCAGAAGGCACGCTTTCAATGATCAATTCCGCACTGACAGGCTTCTGACTGCCTTCAAACAACACGCTGGCCATCACCTTAATCCCCCCCGGACGCAATGTAGACTGTATCAATACAGGAGCCGTACCCCAGCGCAAAGGAACCGGATTTGCCAACACATCGGCTCCCCCCATTATACGTCCCTCTCCTTCTATATGAAATTTCACGAACTCATTATTCAGTCTTTTGATATTACCTTGTACATCGGTCACGGCCGCTACAACCGTCAACCAATCGGATCCGTCTGCACGCAAGGGCACCCCTTCGTTATCAGCCCACAACAACAACCTCGACGGACGGCGTGCCGGACAGACCTTATGAGTAGCCACAACCTTGCCGTCTATAAGCCCTTCGGCCAGCAAATACACTTGAGCCTGTTTTTTGCGTCCCGACAATTCTTTATCTTTCATAAAACGATAGACATCATTAAAGACAATTACAGGAGAAGGCATACTCTTCTTTCCTACAGGTTTAACATAGGTATAAACCTTTCCCCCATCGCAATATGTCAGACGAACTTCCTCACAATTAGAATACACTGTCACATCGGCTGGCGAAAAAGGAGTCATCTCATGCGCCACATACACCATTGGTCCTGTTTCAAACAGCCGATTCTCTTTCATCGCAGAACGTTGCGCCATAAACATATAATAAGAATATTTGGGCTGACGATATGCATCCATGATTCCTCCGTAAAACGGATCGGGATGATAACCACGCTGGTGATCGAACGAATGCCACAGACAACCGCCTATATGCTGACGCGAAGTGCGGCAAAGGGCATCATAACTCGTACAAGCATAATCCGGACAAGCATAATGACACGCTTGCACCAATTGGGGGACCTCACCCCAACCGCGTGCCACCCGGCTGGGAGAATTATGCGAATTCCAGTCATCCACATTATCACCCCATTCACGGGTAAAATATACATGGGATTCGTCCATTCCTTTCAGTGCACGACCGGTATCACCGTTCGTCGGATGTGCAAAATGTACGGTATAATACTCACTGCCTTTTGCCGAGGCATCGCATCCCGAATAACAATAAGGATAGGGATATTCCTCATCTACAGACCGACGGGCTTTCCGCGCGAAATCTGCCGGGTAGTGAGTTTCGTTTAGTATAGGTTCCCACATCCACACGCAGGCATGGTTACGGTCACGACGCACCATATTTCGTATGTCGGAAAAAACACGTTCGCCAAACTCGGGAGCATTATTCCAGAACTGCCACCCGGGAGTATTCACTATAACAAACAGTCCCAATTCATCACAGGCATCCATAAACGCCGGATCCTGAGGATAATGAGCATTACGAACTACTTTCAGACCGGCATCACGCAACTTCTTGGCATCTCGCCAATGTGCAGTATTCGACACAGCATTCCCTACTACTGCAAAATCCTGATGACGATTGACACCGATCAGTTTTTCTTCATAAGGTTTACCATTAAGCCAAAAACCATCCTTGCCCTTGAACTCTATACTACGAATGCCGACACGACGACGATACCCATCCACAATTTTTCCCTTCTCGTCACGAACGTCCACATACA
Organism: uncultured Paraprevotella sp.; assembly: GCA_910586505.1. Lineage (GTDB taxonomy): Bacteria > Bacteroidota > Bacteroidia > Bacteroidales > Bacteroidaceae > Paraprevotella. The sequence continues at coordinate 149,514 of CAJUGV010000006.1, forward strand.
AATCATAAAGTTGCGGATGTTCCGGAGTCCACAAAAAAGGATTCTTTACCGCCATCCTGCCAGATACGACAGTCGCCTTTCCGGATTCAACTTTCAAACTTCCTTTACATGCAGCCACCTGTTCACCAGCATGTTTCAACACAAACCGGACACAACCTTTGAATCTCTTCTCCGATTCGTTTCGTATATGAGCTTTCATATTTATTTCGGCATGCGTTTCGGACACTTGTCCAAAAGAAACAAACAACCCACCTCCAGCCACCTCATTCTCATAATTAGGATCAGTAATGTGCACCTTATGATGCACCACCAGCCAGCAGTCACGATAAATCCCACCAAAATAAGCATAGTCCAGCACGTCCTGTGCCTTTCCGGGAGGAAAAGACGGATCATCACTATTGTCAGCACAAACCGTCACCACGTTATCCTCTCCCCAACACAAACAAGAAGTCACATCAACAATGACAGGCAAGAAACCTCCATAGTGAACCGTCTGCAATTCACCATTTACATATACTTTGCTTTTACCCATAATGCCTTCAAAGTGCAGATACACCTTACGTCCTCTCCACTCCTCTGACGGCTCGAAATGCTTGCGATACCACACTTCTCCCTGATAGTTTACACAACCGCTGGCATCAGAAGGCAAATACTCAATGCCATGAGGTAACGATACCATCGCCCATGCCGAATCATCAAATGATCTTTTTTCCGCACCAACCACTGTCCCCTTAAAAAAACGCCACGCGGGATTCATAGAAAGCGCCTCACGTCCAGCATTATCCACTTGATAAAAACCGGCCGTAGAAAATTCCGGTTCAACAACTGCACGCATTCCTGTCGGGAGTATCAAGATGTACAATACAACCCACCACCATCTCCTCATCATAATACCGCCTGGACTAATCAAGATGAAACACTTCACGCACAGGAACAGTTAACGGAGAATTATCAGGGTTTACCTCCATGATATCGGCCATATAATCCCACCATTTTCTTGTAATCTCATCAGCCCCCATATCTTGTGAGGACTGCTCACCTTCTATCTCCTGATAACCGAACAGAATGTTCGTCTCGCGATCCCAATAAATAGAATAATTACGCACACCGGCCTCGCTGATCTGTTTTTTCAATTCCGGCCACAATGCGGCATGTCTACGTTCATATTCATCCTCAAACCCTGGTTTCAGAAACATCTTGAATGCAAATCTCTTTTTCATCATACATTTTTGTTTTAGAGTTAATTACTTGGGTAAGTTAAACACTTCGGACATCTCACGCATCTGCTCTGCACTCATCCCTTCCGGTTCAAAACCCATATTACGAGATGCTATGTATATTTGGGCTGATTTATTCAAAACGTCCACCTGATCGAAAGCTGCCATGATATCCACATCCACAGCAAAGACCCCATGCTTTTCCCACATCACCACATCATAATCCTCCAGTTCCCGGATAGTAGCTTCCGCCAAACCGACCGACCCCGGCAATGTATAGGGAATCATTCCCAACCCACGAGGACAAAATGCTTTCGTTTCAGGTATCATACTCCACAATAAATTAGAAGCCACATCTTTCTCCAAAAATTTCCGGTTATGGGTCATAGCCACCAGCTCTATCGGATGGGTATGCAAAGAAGCCCTGTAAAGTTTCCCCCTACCCAGCATTTCATTGTGAACACTCAGATGAGAGGGCAATTCGGAAGTAGGCATCACCGGTTCATCAGCTATAATGACATAGTTTGCACAATCATCACAAATACGAATAATCGAACCGTTTTCCATCGGACTGCGTGCCAAATCACGCATGCGTTTCTGAGTCCCCTTACAAAAGAAATAACATCCTTTCAGATAAGGCAGAACGGTTCCAATTGGTTTCGGTTCCGTCATAGCTGACATCTTGCGCATGCCATCATCCGCATATTCCGTAATGTTCACCGTAATATTACCACCATTACGTTCGGCCCAGCCTTTCTGCCATAAATATCCAGCCACCTCGGCCACTTTGTTAATTTCAGCCTCAAGAAGAGGCCTGCATTCCAGTATTGATTTCATCTTTCAATATTAAACAATTACTTTTCCTCATTCTATTGCTGTACTACAGCAACCAACACAATACTACTTACAAGCAATACCAGTCCGGCTATCAGCACGGCAACCGTATACAAACTACAACCTTTCCATTCCTTAAGCAATATTCCCCACACATTACTGAACATTACATTCAAAGCCATAAGTATACTCCATGAGAAAGCAAGAAGCAACTCATGTCCGGTCAGGAAACTCTTACCCATTTCCAAACCGAAAAACTGTGAATACCACAACAAACCGGCCAGTACACAGAAGAATAAATTATTCCACCGCACTCCCTTCTGCTTATAATCAGTAAAAGTACGATTTTTTACGTTCTGCCACAAACAATACACTGCATTAGTCAGGAATCCGCCTCCCGTAATTAACACAATAACAGGCAAACCGGCATAAATCGGATCAACCCCACAAGCTACAGAAGCTGATTTTATGTCGCTTCCGGCATCTATCCCAAGAGCAAAACAAGCACTCATCACACCACACAGGAGAGCAACAAACAAACCCTTTGTCAGGGCAAACTCCTTTACGGCAGCCAAACGCGCCTCCTCCGACATATTTATCGAGCGTAAACGACCGGCATATCCTATAGTAACAATCCCAGCTAACGTCACGGCCACTCCGACCAAAAGCAGTAATCCCTGTCCGCGAAACAAATCTGTTCCACTGGATAAAGCAGGCAGCAAAGTTCCAAAAGCAGAACAGGTACCCAAGGCTACACTTTGTCCTAGTGCTACCCCCAAATAACGCATGCTCAACCCGAAAGTCAATCCACCGATACCCCACAACATTCCATACAGTATAACAGGAAATATATTCCCCTGCCCCCATAGAGAGATCAGTGATCCATTAACAGGCACTCCCAATCGTGCTCCCATAAACGGGAATATCAACCACGCGAAAACACCCTGTACCAACCAAAAACTCTCCCAATGCCATACCTTTATTTTATTGATAGGTACATAAGAACTAGACTGTCCAAAACTGCCAACGGCTATTATCAACAAAGCTATTGCCACCTCCATCATCAAGCACGCTTAGAAAGTTCCTGTCTTTCATAATCTTCCACAACAGAGATAAATTCTACTCCTACCGGTACTCCGTTTTTCAGACAGAACATATCCCACACTGCATTCCATGGCAGCGATTTGCACTCTTCCAACAAAGCCAAACGCTCGAATCCCATCCCTACAGCCTCGTATTCACGCAATGTATCGACCGGTTCAAGCAATGCCTGAAGCAAACACTTTTGCGTCGCCCGGCTACCGATAACATAAGCTCCGATACGATTGATGGAAGCATCGAAATAGTCCAATCCTATATGCACACGATCAAGTGCATCACAACGTACAATCTCCTTACATAAATCCAGCGTTTCATCGTTCATGATGGTCACATGGTCGGAATCCCAGCGCACCGGCCTGCTCACATGAAGCATCAATTCCGGTACGAACAGCAATAAGGAGGACACCTTATCGGCGACACTCTCCGTAGGATGAAAGTGACCGGTATCAAGAGTTACAATTTTATTGTGTTGAGCAGCATAACCGATATAGAAATCGTTGGAACCTACAGTATAACTCTCCAGTCCGATACCGAACACTTTTGATTCCACACTGTCTTTCATATGTTCATATTCGCAAGCGAAAATACGGTCAAGCGAATCCTTTAACCACTCGCGGTATTTCATCCGATTCACAGTAATATCTTTGCTACCGTCATGCACCCAAAGATTCATTATACAGGCATCTCCCTGACGGCGCCCCATCTCTTCGGCAATAGCACGGCAACGGATGGTATGCTCTACCCAAAAATCGCGGATACCAGCATCTGGATTTGCCAATGATAGATATCCTGACTTGGGATGAGAAAAAGATGTGGAATTAAAATCCAATTTCATACCTTTTTCCTGTGCCCACTGCATCCATCCCTCGAAATGACCCGGCTCTACCTGATCACGATCTACAAATCCTCCTTTGAACTCACCATAAATCTCATGCAGATTCAGACGATGTATTCCGGGAATAAGTGATGCCGCTTTACATATATCTGCCCTAAGCTCGTCTATATTACGTGCCTTTCCCGGATAATTTCCTGTGGCCTGTATTCCACCTGTTAAAGTTCCTGCCGACTCAAAGCCTGTCACATCATCCGCCTGCCAGCAATGAAGCGAAAGTGAAATACGTTGTAAAGTCCTCAATGTTTGGTCGGTATCGATACCCAATGCTGCATAACGCTCACGAGCCAAATCATAAGCTTTCTCAATCAAAATGTCTTTCATAATTCGTCTTTATTAAAAATGATAAATAATTACTTATTCATTATCCTCTGCAACTCAAGAAAACGCCTATATGCTTCATCCCATACAGCAGAGTAATGTGGTTCATAAATCACTGTATCCACCGATACTGCAGACAAACGGCGCATCTCTGCCAAACTCCTTACTATGCCTGCAGCGCGCATTTGCACAAGTGCATTACCTAATGCAGTTCCTTCTGCCGGTCCGGCAATAACGGCCAGCCCTGTAGCATCTGCAGTATACTGCATCAGAAGTCTATTCTTCGATCCTCCACCGATGACATGCAGACATTGGATAACAAAGGGAGCCATCGTTTGTAACAATTCTATCACCTGACGGTAGCGTAAAGAAAGACTACGGAAAATACAACGACAGAAATCTATCGGTGTTACAGGAACCGTCTGCCCAGTTCGAATACAATATTCGCAAATAGCTTGTACCATTGATTGCGGATGTGCAAAACCATCCCAATCGGGATCAACAAGCCCATCGTAGACAGAGTTCTCGCAAAGAGCAATCAGCGTAGTCACGTCACGGGAAACATCGGTGAATTCTTCCCTGCAACGTTCGAAAAGCCAAAGTCCACATATATTTTTCAAAAAACGGACGGTACCGTCCAATCCACCTTCATTCGTAAAATTATATCGACAACTCTCTGCTGTAATAATGGGAGCAGAATGCTCTATCCCCAACAACGACCATGTACCGCAACTAAGATAGGCAAAACCTTCGTTCCGGGCGGGCACAGCAGCCACTGCCGATGCCGTGTCATGCCCCGCAACGGCCACGACCGGCACAGCTCCACATCCGGTAAATTGCCTTACCTGTGAAGTAAGCATGCCTACCGTTTCACCTGGGTACACCCTCCGGCCGAATTTACAACGCGGTAGTCCCAATATTTCCAACAACTGCGGAGCCAAATCCCCCGTTCGGGGATTCAACATCTGTGATGTAGAGGCCACCGTATATTCCATAACAGCCTCTCCCGTCAGCAAAAATGACAAGGCATCTGGAATGAAAAGTATCTTATCAGACAATGCCAACGCACCGCTTCCAGCCCTTTTTATGGTGTCCAACTGAAACAACGTATTGAAAGGCATAAACTGTATACCGGTAAGTTCATACACCTTCTCCGCAGGCATACGCTTAAAAAATTCTTCCATGGCATGATCCGTATGAGGATCACGATAGCAATAAGGCAAACCTATAGGAACACCGTCAGCCGATATGCAAACCACATCACATCCCCATGTGTCAATACCAATTGAAGTTAGAGATATATGTTCGGCAGCAATTTTGCGTAGTGCCAACAACACTTCATTATAAAGTGCCGGTAAATCCCAATACAAATGTCCGGACATGGGTATAATATGATTATTGAACCGCGTCAACTCACGAAGTACTACTTTTTGTCCATCAAAAGAAGCCAATACGGTACGCCCGCTCGTAGCCCCCAAATCGACAGCCAAATAATATGTATGTTCCATAAATAAAAGATTAAAAGGTATTCTCCATCATCTGTTTTGCAAATATAAAGAGATTAGCCTGCCTACAAACTATGTTTTTTGTCCAATCATCTGAACTAAATGTCCAAAACATTTTCCGTTTCGGCTTTTTATCCGTAAACTTGCAATATGAAACCTATTCAATACATTGCGGAAAACCACAGAGATACACTTTGGGGACTGACAGTTTGTTCGGTCGGCTACCAGAAAGTCTTTCCTGGCGAGAACTACCCGCCGTGCGGGCATAATAACGAATATCTGTTCTCTCCCACAAAAGGACGTATCCTTCAGGAATATCAATTACTCTATATCGTAAGCGGTCAAGGAACCCTTACCACACAATGCAACGGCACCCAAACCATTAATGCTGGCGACATGTTCCTCCTTTTCCCCGGTGAATGGCACACCTATTCCCCTGACACGGACACCGGATGGGAAGAGTATTGGATAGGCTTTCAGGGTTCAAATATCGATCATCGCGTCAAAGCCGGATTCTTTTCCCCAGAATCACCACTCTACCATATCGGCTACAACGAACGCATCACAGACCTATACCGTGACGCCATTCACACCGCCACCCGCCAAGAAGCTTATTTCCAACAATTGCTGGCCGGTATCGTGAATCACCTTCTCGGACTTATGTTCATGACCAATCATAACCGGAGTTTATGGGCCACACCTCAAATTCCACAAATCGTAAAACAAGCAAGGGAATACATGCAAACCTCTGTAGAAGAGAATGTCAGCATGCCGGACATAGCCCGAAAACTAAATGTAAGTTATGCCACATTCCGCCACACATTTAAGAAATATACCGGCCTATCCCCAGCCCAGTATTTCATCAATCTGCGCCTACACAGAGCTAAAGAACTGCTACGTGGCACATCCATTCCTATCAAGGAAATTTCATACCGCCTGCATTTCGAGAATCCGGAATACTTTGCTACACTGTTCAAGAAGAGAACAGGCCTCAAGCCCTCTAATTTCAGAAAATAAATCTTCAAAAACTATCTTTCATAAACGGTACGGATAAAACAGGCATGACTATCAGCCCCATTATCAGCAGCTGCTGCATCATTACCATATCCTGTAAAAGACATTGTAAAATAATTAATATCAAAAGCACACGAGCGTTTACCTGACACCTCCGTTCCATGTTGATTACGCTTCTTCCCCCAATAAATAGCACCCTGCCTACGATATAGATCATAAAATAAAGGTTGGTAAATCAAAGACGCGGCATCATATTCATCAAACGGATCACTTCTGCTCCCATATCTTAACGTACCTGGCTTATCATAGTTTCTCCATCCTCCGCTATGTTTTCGATGTCCGTATCCAGAAGCACCGATAGGAAGAAATATATGCTGACACGTCTTTACATTATATACAAAACATCCCTGCATCCCCTTGGATGTTTCCTCGCCATCTTCATGCATGTTTCCATATGCATCACTTTGCGAATATTGCACACTCTCAGCAGCATCCCCGTAAAGCACCCCATAAGCCTGTTTTATCGGGAAAGTCAAATCATTCTTATCTTCAGGAATCAAGGTATAATAATCTTCGACTGTGGCAATCCGCTCTCCTTCTGAATTACCAGGAATGCTCCAATCAACAAAAAGACTTCCGTCATCAGTAGAAGACGGTAATAACTCATCCCAGGACTTTCTTTCCTCTACCTCTGTATCACCGGCCGGTACTACGGCAAACTTATGATCTCCCACCGTTGCCGGATCTATTCCCAATCTATAAGTCTCGTTATTCTTGGCAAGAATAGCCGTATTATTTCCCCTTCGAAACAATGAGCCTTCCTCAACAGGAGAACTTGTGTAAACCGGAGCGCCATTCGCATTAAAACGATATACATTCCTCCTGTGCCACCATACCTCCTTACCATCTTCTGTCTTCGTCTCAGTTAGTTTTACCGGCCCATCTCCCACACTGCAAAATATATCATGCTCACACGTATAATTATGATACCTCACACGCACTATAGCAGCTCCTTCATTACCATTAAAGTTAATCATAAAGTCTACAGGATGTTCTGATATTCCCTCCACATGCATAACCCCGTGCTGAGGGCTATTGCCACCACTTCCCTCTTCTGTGGAAGTGAGCGTGATAATATTATCTCCTGTACTCAACACATCGGCACACCAGCCTCCTTGTGAATCAAATGCAATAAAATCAGTATTTTCACCTGGCTGTCTGAGCAAACGTACATGGAACTGCTTATGTTGTGTTCCACTCTTCCGCCAAACTCCTTTAGGATTAACAATACGGTGTACCTGTATAATATCCAAATAAATTTCCTTCTTGGAGTACTTTCCGTCTTCATCCTCAGCCTCAATTTCAGGATCGTAAATATAAGCCCAGAATTTTATTCTGGCTTTGCGAGGATAAGCCACATAAGGGTTATTTCCTACATAACCCGTTCGGCTTAACAAGGTCTTGGCCCGCGTATATAAAGGAATATAATACACCCGCTCCACTACGTCATCCTCAATTTTTTTTGTATGCTCCACCCTATAGAGCCCCTCACCTCCGATTGCATCGCTACCATCTGGTCCTTCTTCCATTTTATAATCCCTTTGTCCACGGCCCCCGTTCATATAATAAGTCATATTGTAATTCGTGTTCGCACCGTTCTTGTCTTCAGGGTCAGCAGGATCCACTATAATAAGCCGATTAGTCAGCTTAAGCGATAGAAAACTATTCCAAGGCCCGTCCAGATTCACACTCCCTTTCCAATAATAATCTTTGGAAGGTTTTTCCGGGTCATGTGCAAGATCAGGGTCAGGATAACTTTCCGTCCCATCCCCCCACGGACGCCAGAATGTTTCTCCCTCCTTTCGGGCCTGGTTATAGTCTGAGGTTTCGTTACCCACTCCTACAACTTCGGCATACAATCGGGTTCCGGGCTTCATCTTTCCCACAATCTTCACCGTAGCCATCATCTTCTTGTTATAAAGATAGGAAATGTACTGTGGCGTACTGGTATATATGCCGGCATATTCCTCATAATCAATATGCCAGTCGGCATCGTTCCCATATCCCTTAAACTTAAGAGTCAGTTTATAATGCGTATTGCGACGGGCATTGTAGTCATTGTCTTCCTCCGACTTTTGCCCCAACATATAACGGAACGTGATAGGACCAAAACCAAGATGAGAAGAAGCAGTAAGACAACGATAGTATCCTTTCACCTCCACATATGTCCCATATGGTTTTTCATCTTTCCATCCGCTTTCCGGTTTTTCAATGTCTGGATCCGGAAAATCTATCGTATTTCCGTTTTGCGATTGTTTCTTCGATTTTCCCGTTCCTTGCATATTCTCATAGAAGAACAGCGACAAGGCACCCTGTCCATGCGCCATTTCTTTACTACCTCCGTCTTCCCCCACTCCCAAATAGGGGTGCTGATCATTACAGACATGCAGGTATTTGTCGGGAAGTATCTGTGATCTATCATCAGGTAGTTCCTGCACCTTGATTGCCTTTCCATTCTCAATCACCCCATTATTCATTTTAAACCGGTTTTTGCGATCAGCCACCTCATCTCCTCCTTCCACATCCGGTCCGGGCGTATTAGGATTTCCAAGCGTACATTTCTTAGGTATATCCTTGACGGCTATATCAGTAATATAAATCTGCACATTGTCATAAAGATCGCTTCCATCAAATGCCACTGTCACTTTAGAAGCCAAACGGCGTACCCAACAGTGCAATTTATCGGTCGTAGCCGAGACTGCCAACGGCTCACCATCCATCGCATTACGGTTCGGTTCGAACGTAAACGTACCGAACATCTGACTGTTCTTCTTCGTATCCGTTTCGTCCCATTGGAATTCAAGTGCTTTCAGTTTCTCCCGTGTGGAAATATCTTTTTTATCAAATCCTTCTACATTGGCAACGGCATAGATATAATAACTTCCTGAAATCAATTTTAAATCGAATGTCACCTTCCCTGTAGCATCGTTCTGTAGATTTTGTTCGTCTTCATTACGGTTATCTGTAAGTTTATATTCCACATTCGAAACATCCTTATGCGGAGTCAGTCCCTCACCATATATAGGATACCTGCCATACAACTCACCCGTACTTTTATAGACTACCATGTACAAGGTGTTGATGTTATCCATATCATTTCCCTTATCGCCCCCTTCCATACGAGTCCCGATACTGGTTTTTTCCTGATTGAATGCAACAGTTAAGGAGAGCAGAGCATCCCCCTCAGCCATTTGACCTTCACGCAGCCCCAGATCATCTTCACATCCAATTGTCAACGATACGAAAACGGCCATACACATATATATAAGTTGTCTCCACTTAACCATATCATCTATTTTTTAGTTGTTTCTGTTCATACGGATCTGGTATCTCCGTCACCTTGTCCACATCATAATACTTACCATGCTCCTTATCATAGTAGAATATAATATCTCCTTTCTCATTACGTCCTATGACCCATCCGGTTCCCGCATCAATCGCCCAAAAAGGGTTGATAGTCTCTATAAGTTTGCCACCCTCGGCAATTTTATAATACTTACCCGTTTCAGCATCATAATAGCAGACTATCTCCGTACGGTCTTCATCATATATCGGAATAAGACGCTGCAAAGGACCATCCAAACCGAAATCCGGTTCCAGATCAACCTCTGTATAAGGCACCAAAACTACCGTGACATTCTTGTCATGCGCAGTAAAAGTAACATCAACCTTCACATACGTATTGCGAAAAAAAGAAGAAAGATGAGGCAAGACGGCCTCATAAATATTCTCTGTAGCTGAATCACCTCCTAATTCCTCCGATGTGGTAATAACGAGTTTATACTCCTGTAAACTCAAGATATTCTTTTCATCCACATCTTTCAGATAACGACTTTCCGGCAGATAGAATACAGCCTGCGGTTCGGAAGAAGCAATATTCCCGACTGACAATCCATTCTCCCACTCGTAAATGAAAGGCTCATGACTATACACTGGCACTTCATAATCGGTCAACCATTGGTATGTCCCGACCTGCTCTTTTAGCCATTCTCTCCGCATCCAGTCAATCCAATTCTCCTCACCCAAAGAATGTGTGGTGGCTCTATCCGCATTTACCACCCAATATTGATTATCCTCGTCTTTATTCACATGGGGCATCAGATACGTGCTGCCATCAGCTATATTCTCTATCTTTATTTGTTTTATTCTGACTGCATGGTTTGCCCCGACATAGGTAAAACTGAAAGCTATTTTATTAACTGCCCTGACCACATAGAGATCACCTATATTATACATATCATTATTCCCGTCCCACACAGGATCGTCTTTCGACGGAATATCAATCTCATACATTGAGGTCATTGGCACCCCCATCTCCGAAACTTCGGAAACAGCATTAAATTTGAAGACATAGCTGTCTGCAGGCGCTTTACCATCTACCCCTGGTAAAAACGCATCATCGGTAAAATCCAACCGTGTTCCGTCAGCATCTGTCAACTCCGTACAATTGGCAAGCAGATAAATTCTTTTCCTGCAGCCTTTTTTTACTTTAAAGACATATTCGTCGATCAAAGGTATTCCTATAGCCTGTCCCTCAATCAGGCGATTATCTTCCACCGTCCATATAGAAGACATACCGTCAGAACTTTTATCCTCCGACACAATTACCACACGCAACGATCTGATTGTTTTATCATCTGGACGAACCGTTTCGTCTACTTTTGCAGCACCCCCCACCACTCCTGTCCGGAATGCAAGGAATACTGTATTATCTTCCGGATTTTCCTCAACAACCTCATAGTCTTCTGCCAACTGATAAGATTCGTTGCTACATGAAGCAAATCCCAGCAAACCGCAGAGAACGTAAATGCTGATAATATGTGGATACTTTAACTTCATTCTTATAATCGTTATTTTGAAAACCCGGTTCTTGTTTACCAAAAAATACTCACCAACTACAATTCTATATCTTCGATTCTAACCACCCAGTCATTTACAACGATTCTCGTTTTTAGCCATTCATTGTCGCTTTTAAGAAAGAAGAAGAGTGTCCATCTGCTTTCCCTGTCGAGATACTCCTGATCTCCCATCTTATATCGGTCACTTCTCAACAGCAACAGGTATTCATTCAAAGGAAAATCAATTACCTCCCTGCCGTCGTCATGCCGCTTCACCAGTAGTCTGGGTGAATTTTTCCGCATAAGGCGCGAAGTGCTCAACTCAGCATAAGCAACCTCCACTGGTTTCGGTACCACCTGATCCGGCCCTACAATGGCAACTCCGGTCCGTGCCTGTCCCTTGGCCCAAGGCGTATAAGTAACCGGGCCATTGGCTATCAGCTCGTTGTCATATCCGAAGAGTGTGTTGTCATCGGTAATCTCAAAATCGAAATCGTCGGCATTCACCGTTCCTCCCTCTACCTGCTGCAGCACGATCCGTATGCTGTTGGTATTCTTCATCATCTCCACCGTTCCCTCGCTATAAAGATCGGCAGTGGAAAGCGAGAGTTCACCCCAGAACATATCATGTAGCTTCTTACGTTCGGGCAGCGTGAGGCAGTCGGCATCCAGACGAGCCTTCAGATCGGTGCGTCTGCTCCCCTCAGCCTGAAGGGAAATCATCGAGAATGAACTTTCTGCACAAGCCATTCCACCGTATGCCACGAAATGGTAATCCCCCTTTTCAAGGTCCAGTATCATTCTGTAGTTCTCGTCCTGCAACTCCGTACCCGTCACGGTCTTCGTATCTACATAGTTGCCCTGCTCATCATAAATATAGAGTGTCAGGCAATCCACTTGCTTGGGAAAAGCATTGGCGTACTCCATATTATAATCGTAGATAAAACGTAAGCATACTCCATGAGGACAAGGTGCGAGATCTTCATAGATACGCTCGCACGAAGAAAAGGCAATCCCTATGGATGCGACGCACAACGCCGCACCCATAAGTCTTGAAATTATATTCCGTCTGCTACTCTGCATATTGATTCTTAAAATTCGATATTGTTAACGCGGACTACCCAAGGCAGTACTTCCACGGAAAGCGTGAGATAGGCATCTCCGTTCTCATCCGGGTCTTCCGGATCTACCGGATCGGGATCATCATCCGAATTCCGCGGATGGCCCAAACGGTCGATCTTTGTTACAGCCAGTTTATACACATTATTACGCACTACGGCAAACTCCATCGGTCCCATTATTCCATCGTTGTCATTATTGTTATGACGGTTTTTATAAAAATAGTAGCAATAGTAACCCGCTTCATCTCCCTCTTTTCCAGACTGATAGATCGTGAATTTAGCTTTAGTTGCAGCTTGCTTGAACCTCAATTGCGCGTCGACATCCTCTCTATTATTATTAAACCACTCATTCCACAAATAATCCGGACTCTCAGTATCGTCACTGAATACATTCTCCGATAGTTCATTTAAAGGAGTTCCAAAAGCCGCTTTATAAAGCGGATCACCGCTTCCCGCTTTGAGAGCTGCTTCACGGACTTCTGTCCATCTCACATACAGATTATTGGAATAAGAATAGAGAATGGCATCTTCGGCAGGATTACCTGTCACCTCATCAAGAGCTTTCTTCAACGTTTCGTCTTGATCCAACCCCTCTCCTGCAACCATTTTACCACGGAAAATAATGCTGGTGGAAAGACCTTGGAGCTGGTTGTTTACAGGACCGGGAATGGTGTTCTCTGTTACATAACGCCAAATCCTATAATCTCCTTTATTATTTCCTGCATTCCATTCATCATCATTGTCTTCTGTCTTTTGAAGAACCTCATCTATCGTAGAGGTATACCACTGGCTGCGTGCGATGTTGTCTATCCCCCAGGCATCACCATCCACATGCCCCATGCAGAAATTAAAATAGCGATCATATTGCTTATTGCCTGTTATAGTACCATTACTTTTTTCGTCAGCATACACATCCACTATATAATTATTATCATATTCAGTTCCGCAGATTGTTGCATTTGTATTAAAACCGTCATCGGACACACGGCGGAGATAATAGAAGTGTTTACTCATATTGACCAGTGCCATCTTCTCCAGCTTGATCTTCATGATGACTCTCTCATTCTGATCATCAGCATTTGTTTTGCCCTTGATCACTACGTAGGTATTATCTCCCTCTTCACTGCCATCCTTGAAATCAAAACGGGCCACTGCACGTTCTACCGGAATAGCACCGCTATTGTTTACTTCCTTGTCACTGTTGGCATTATTTATTCCGGAAAGATTAAATGCTTTATCTACAGATGTATAACTGTTCCAATCATCCAAACTCCCCGGCAAGGTTTTCTTGGATTTACTTGCACTGGCAGTCGACATTAAAAAGCCATTGTTGTTGTCCGCTCCTCCCCAGATGGAGATATTGGCATTCATGTCGGGAGTTTCATTGACAGTACATACTTTATTAACCCATTCTTTATCACCCATCTTCACAGCCGCAATGCCTTCCTCCAGATCGGAAGTAGGATTGCAGAACGCATAAACATAAATCTCCCTTTGCTCCGTAGTCAGTACCCCACTCTCACCATAATATTCTGACAATGTGGATTTACTGATCTTCTGAGTAGTAGAGATTCTCCCATTATTTGTTGCCTCAGACTGTCCTTCCTGTGCTCCGTAAGCGATGAATCCGTTATTCTTGTCAGCCAAAACCAACAATACTTTCTTCACCGAGTTCTCATAGTCCTTTCCGACTTCTGTACCGTCAACACTTGTTCCATAATCACCATCAGAAGGAGTATTGGTGGTATTATTGCGTTTTCCGGCCCCGACAGGAAGCTGTACCGCCACATTCATATACACCGACTCTTTCGATACAGATGTGCCTGGACCTGCATTTGATCCGCCATCAGCCAGTTCATCTCCGCTACATCCCGCAAGGAGACTCATAGCAAAAACACCCATGAAAAAACTGCTCCATTTTTTCTTACTCATAGTTGTTGTTATTTTAAATTATAAAACATATTTATACCGATTCTTATTTATCTATTTCCTCAATCTGCCTGAGCATTACTTCCGCTTCGGCCACGCCCTTCTCCTTAGCCTGGGACAGCAGACTGCGAGCCGTGCCGTAATCTTCAGACAAAGCCGCAAAGACGCCACGGGCATAAACCGCTTCCGGCATGTCTCCGGCCCTGGCAAGATATCGTTCGGCTTTCTTCATGTCATGCAGACGCATAGCGGTGTTGGCTGCATTCAAATTGGCCACCTCATCGTCCGGAAACATACGTACGGCTATATCAAACGTTTCATTATACTCCTCACTGCCTATTTCCATTTCCTGCGCAGCCATGTACATCTCGTTCAGGCTCAGTTTCTGAGGCTTTGTTTTCAGCAAGCGTCTGATCTCCTCCACGTCGGTATAAGCACACACCTCGTACTTCACGGCATAGTCCGAATGACGCAATCCCGGATAGACATTCTTCAACAGCCAGGCATATTCCTCAGGATAAGTCTTTTTGATTTTCCATTCCTTGGAGTCCGGATTCATGTCGCTACGGATCATTCTCAGGATGCCGTCGCGGTTCTCCAGTTCCGAACCCTCCACGGCACGCTCCAGTCCGGCCCAGTCCTCGGGTTCATAGGATGTGGCTATGATAGTATCGGGAAAGTCATACTGCTTTTGCACATATTCCTTTAACGCACGCGTGCGTCCCTTTGCCAGCCGTTCATTATTGGAATACGGACTTTCAGGCGACGCATATCCCTTGATGGTCAGCGAAATAATCCGTGTGTCCGCATCCTTTCTCACCGCATCTATCGTCGAAAGTATCTTCTGTAGCTCCACCGGATTACGACGGTAGTTCTCATAAATTTCCGTCCGGTTGACAGGAAAATCTATGTAAGCAGACCCTTCAAGCACATTGATTTTCGGCTGGGCTTCCGGACGAATATAGACAAATTCAGGAACAAAAACCTTTGGCTCAAGCTCAAGCTTCAGCAATGGTTCCTCTTCTCCGGCAAGCGTTTTGTCCAGACAACCGCAGATCTCATTCAACGTGACGAGTCTCGCCTGATTCATCCACTTCTCATAGGGAACCACCGTACGGTATTCCACCACCGACACTTCTCCTTCCCGATAGAGTTCCGTGGTTAAAGGTCTCTTTTTACCGTTACGCAAATGATGATAATAACGGTTACGCCCGGCGATCATCACAGCCGGAAGTTCCCGGGTGTTCTCCTCGTCTGTCAATGCCGGTGTGAACACGACCTCGCGATTGCTCTTCACATTCAGGGCTGAAACGTCTACATCCATGGCTATGAACACTTTTCCGTTTGCAAGCGATACCGAGAGATTATGTACCGACACCCGTCCGTCCGTAAGCGGCTGCGCATCCGCCGCAGATATTCCGGACAGGAACAACAACCCGCAACCTATTATCTTGGCTATTCTATTGTTCATCATACCCATACTCTTTTTTTAAAATAAATATACCAGATTAACAGATGCCTTAGTGATACCGACGAAATGATGAGACCTTCCGCTGTCGATTTTCGTTCCGCACTGTGCGCAAGGATAACTGTCGAAGCGAGTGTAAGCCCATCCCACACCTATTTCCGGCTCTAAATTCCAGTGCCGGCCCAGAATCCAGGCATAACCGTAAGCAATGCCCGCACCGGCAAACCACCCCTGATAACGCCGGTCTGAAAGCCGGGAAAAATCCGTACCCAAGAAAGAGAAGCCGTTTTTCAAACCTCCTATATTGTATTGGCCGCCTAAAGTATGAAAGCCTACAAAATGTCCTGCGAAACGGTCACAAAACCAATATCGTGCTTCCGGCTGCAACAGCCAGTGCTTCCACTTACGGGAATGAGAAAGGGTCCAGCCGTTGTAATCGGCCGAAAAATCAAACGTCCACCGTGGAGACAGACCCATTTCTATGCCCGCATTCACATTCAGAAGTACACCCGACAGTATATTGGTCTTGACTGCCGCTTTCTGTGCTTCTACCGAAGAATGAAACGATCCGGCCAGAACCGTCATCAGAAGAAAAAACGTTCGTTTCATATATAATTCGTATTTTTTTCAGTTGATATTTAACCCCTGTTCATAAAAGGACACTATCACATACGGACACGGACAGCGAAAAACCCTCAATTACAAACTTTGTAACTCAATTTTATTTGTTCCGGTCGCATTTATTTATCCCTCTTAATCCTACAATACGATTCCGTCAAGTAACATAGCATCCCAACATACTGCCAACACACTTACATAATCTCTATAAAACCTTCTAAAAAACTACCCTTCTCTTAGTAAGAGAAATACAAAACCCCTTTCTCTTAGTAAGAGAAAG
>CAJUGV010000007.1 GCA_910586505.1 uncultured Paraprevotella sp.
ATAATAATCTGTTGTTAAGTATTGATTTTTTGTTTTTGAAAGAAGATGGTGAGGAAGGATGTGGTTGGGGGATTATCATTCTATAGGAGGATATTGTGGAAGAAAGCATGGGTTAGGGAACTAAATGTGATAAAGTAATATATTAAACAATCATTTCCTTTTAATTTATTTGTTATACTTAATAAAATCTTTTATCTTTGCACACGATAAATAAAAACAGTGCATTATGAATATGGCAATTACATTACTGGCTATTTGGGAGATCCGACTGCGTTTTGTAGAGGGAAGTGTGGTTTGTGCGTAGTTGTTGTATGATTGGAGATACAGAGCCTTTCCCACTTTCCTGTGAGAAAGGCTTTTTGATTGATTATAAAATACAAGAAATATGAGTGATAGGTTATTTATTTTTGATACAACTTTAAGGGATGGAGAACAAGTTCCTGGATGTCAATTAAATACTGTGGAGAAAATTCAGGTTGCTAAACAATTGGAGGCACTTGGGGTAGATGTGATTGAAGCTGGTTTTCCTGTGTCAAGTCCTGGAGATTTTAATTCGGTGATTGAAATATCTAAGGCTGTAACTTGGCCAACTATTTGTGCTTTGACGCGTGCGGTGCAGAAAGATATAGATATAGCGGCTGAAGCATTGAAAATGGCGAAACGTAAGCGAATTCATACAGGGATTGGAACATCAGATTCTCATATTAAATATAAGTTTAATTCTAATAGGGATGAGATTATTGAGCGTGCTGTGGCTGCTGTGAAATATGCTAAGCGATATGTAGAAGATGTGGAGTTTTATGCGGAAGATGCTGGACGTACTGATGCCTGTTATTTGGCGCGTGTGGTGGACGCTGTGGTTAAAGCTGGTGCTACGGTAGTAAATATACCTGATACTACTGGTTATTGTCTTCCACAGGAGTTTGGAGCGAAAGTTAAATATTTGATGGAGAACGTAGACGGGTTATCTGCCGGAAAAGCTATATTATCGACTCATAATCATAATGATTTAGGAATGGCAACAGCTAATACTATTGCTGGGATAGTGAATGGTGCTCGTCAGGTAGAGGTGACAATTAATGGAATTGGAGAGCGTGCAGGAAATACTTCTTTGGAAGAAGTAGCTATGATTCTTAAGTGTCATAAGAGCTTGGGAATAGAGACTAATATTAATACACAGAAAATCTACCCCACTAGTCGTTTGGTGTCCAGCCTTATGAATATGCCGGTGCAAGCTAATAAGGCTGTAGTAGGCCGTAATGCTTTTGCACATTCTAGTGGTATTCATCAGGATGGCGTGCTTAAGAATGTGGAGACTTATGAAATAATGAATCCCAAAGATGTGGGAATTGATGATAATGCTATTGTGTTGACGGCCCGTAGCGGGCGTGCTGCGCTTAAACATCGTTTGAGTGTTTTAGGAGTAGAAATGGACGGAGAACGTCTTGATGCAACATATGAAGAATTTTTGAGATTGGCCGATAAGAAGAAAGAAGTTAATGATGATGATATACTAATGCTGGCCGGTGCGGACCGTGCGACTGCTCATGCGGTAAAACTTGACTATTTGCAGGTTACTACAGGAAAGGGTGTAAGATCTGTAGCCAGTATAGGATTGGATATTTCTGGAGAGAAGTTTGAAGCTTCCGCAAGTGGAAATGGCCCGGTGGATGCTGCCATATCAGCATTGAAGAATATTATAAGGCGTCAGATGGTACTAAAAGAATTTACTATTCAAGCAATCAGTAAAGGGTCTGATGATGTGGGTAAAGTACATATGCAGGTAGAGTATGACGGAAATATTTACTATGGTTTTGGTGCTAATACTGATATTGTGACGGCTTCGGTAGAAGCGTATATTGATTGTATCAACAAATTTAAGAAATCAAATATTTAGAAAGACAATGGCAAATACTTTGTTTGACAAAATTTGGGACGCGCATGTAGTGCAAAATGTGGATGACGGTCCTCAGCAATTATATATAGATAGGCTTTACTGTCACGAGGTTACCAGTCCGCAGGCTTTTGCAGGAATGCGCTCCCGAGGGTTAAAGTGTTTTCGTCCTGATCATATTTATTGTATGCCTGATCATAATACACCTACGCATGATCAAGATAAACCTATAGAGGATCAGGTAAGTAAAACTCAGGTGGATGCTTTGGCGCAAAATGCATCTGATTTCGGTCTTGCTCATTTTGGCATGATGCATCCGAAGAATGGTATCATTCATGTTGTGGGACCGGAACGTGGGCTTTCCTTGCCAGGCATGACAATTGTATGTGGTGATTCGCATACATCTACTCATGGTGCGATGGGGGCTGTGGCCTTTGGTATCGGTACATCAGAGGTCGAAATGGTCATGGCTTCTCAATGTATATTGCAGCAGAAGCCCAAGTCTATGCGTATCAGTATTGAAGGAAAATTAGG
Source organism: uncultured Paraprevotella sp. (assembly GCA_910586505.1). Classification (GTDB taxonomy): domain Bacteria; phylum Bacteroidota; class Bacteroidia; order Bacteroidales; family Bacteroidaceae; genus Paraprevotella. Next base: position 2,429 of record CAJUGV010000007.1, read on the forward strand.
AAAGGGAGTTACTGCAAAGGATGTTGCTCTTTATCTGATGACACAATTGACTACTTCAGGTGCTACTGGTTATTTTGTTGAATATGCAGGCCAGGTTGTACGCGATTTATCTATGGAAGGACGTCTCACGTTGTGCAATTTGTCCATTGAAATGGGAGCTCGTGGTGGTTTTGTAGCGCCAGATGAAGTAACTTTTGAATATATAAAGGGACGTGAATATGCTCCAAAGGGTGAAGAGTGGGATAAGGCTGTAGCTTATTGGAAAACGTTGAAGAGTAATGAAGATGCTGTATTTGATAAGGAATTAATATTTGATGCTGCGAATATAGAACCGCGTATTACGTATGGAACAAATCCAGGAATGGGTATTGGTATTACGGAGTGTGTTCCCTCTATGGATTCTGTGCCTGAAGCTGGTCATGCTTCCTATTTGAAATCTTTGGATTATATGAAATTCCAGCCTGGTGAATGTTTATTAGGAAAGAGTGTTGACTATGTTTTTCTTGGTGCATGTACGAATGGAAGAATAGAAGACTTCCGTGCGTTTGCTTCTATTGTGAAAGGTCGCAAGAAAGCCGCACATATAGTAGCTTGGTTGGTCCCCGGCTCATGGATGGTGACAGAACAAATAAAGGATGAGGGTTTAGATAAGATATTTGAAGAAGCTGGATTTGAGCTTCGTCAACCCGGCTGTTCTGCTTGCCTAGCTATGAATGATGATAAAATACCGGCAGGAAAACTTTCGGTGTCGACTTCTAATCGTAATTTTGAGGGGCGTCAAGGGCCAGGTGCCCGCACTATTCTTGCAAGTCCGTTAGTAGCAGCTGCAGCTGCAGTAACAGGAGTGATAACCGATCCACGAACATTAATGTAAACCTACTTATGAAAAAGAAATTCAATGTAATAACCAGTACTTGTGTACCTTTGCCTTTGGAGAATGTAGATACGGACCAGATTATACCAGCTCGTTTCTTAAAAGAAACGACAAGAGAGGAACGTTTTTTCGGTGAGAATCTGTTCCGTGACTGGCGTTATAATGCGGATGGAACTCTTAATAAAGATTTTGTGTTGAATAATCCGCTGTATGAAGGGGAAATTCTAGTAGCTGGAAAGAATTTTGGTAGTGGTTCTAGTCGTGAACATGCTGCATGGGCAATAGCTGGATATGGGTTCCGTGTTGTTATTAGTAGCTTTTTTGCAGATATTCATAAAAACAATGAGTTGAATAATTTTGTACTACCAGTAGTTGTTAGTGAGGGATTTCTCTCAGAACTTTTTGATTCTATTAAGGAAGACCCTAAAATGCAAGTTGAAGTGGATCTGCCTAATCAGATTGTGACGAATAAAGTAACTGGGCGTAGTGAAAAGTTTGAAATTAACGGTTATAAAAAATATTGTTTGATGAATGCGCTTGATGATATTGATTTTCTATTGGAAAATAAAAAGAAGATAGAAGATTGGGAACATAGTAATGTCTGAATAATCTAGAGCATGAAAGCAGATCCTGTGAAGATAGAAATAATGGATACGACTTTACGCGATGGTGAGCAAACCAACGGCGTAAGTTTTGTGCCTCATGAAAAATTGATGATTACCCGTACTTTGTTGCAGGACTTGAACGTAGATCGCATAGAAGTTGCTTCTGCTAGAGTTTCAGACGGAGAGGTAAATGCAGTGCGTAGTATTTGTAACTGGGCACGACAGGCGGGTTTGTTACATCGGGTTGAAGTGCTTGGTTTTGTCGATGGACATGCATCTCTTGATTGGATTCATGCCTGTGGGTGTAAGAATATCAATTTGTTATGTAAAGGTTCTGAGAACCATTGTACAAACCAATTAAAGAAAACATTGGAACAACATGTGATAGACATACGAGAGTCCTTACACTATGCGGAAGTATTGGGTATTAGTGTAAATGTCTATTTGGAGGATTGGAGCAATGGGATGAAGCATTCACCTGATTATGTCTTTGCAATGATGGATGCATTGAAAGACACCAATATCAAACGTTTTATGTTGCCGGATACGTTGGGTATTCTTAACCCATTGGACTTGTTAGGTTATATTCGTAAGATGGTGAAGCGTTATCCAAAAGTACATTTTGATTTTCATGCTCATAATGATTATGACTTGGCGATTTCTAATGTGTTGGCGGCTGTATTGGGTGGCTGTAAAGGTATTCATACTTCTGTTAATGGATTGGGGGAGCGTGCAGGTAATGCTCCTCTAGCCAGTGTGCAAGCTATTTTGAAAGATCAGTTCAATGCACGGACTGGAATCGATGAAAGTCGTTTGAATGAGGTAAGTCGGATGGTGGAAAGTTGTTCTGGTATACCTATACCTCCTAATCGTCCCATTACAGGTGAGAGCGTTTTTACACAAGTTGCAGGTGTACATGCAGATGGCGATAATAAGGCTAATTTATATTGTAATGATCTTCTGCCGGAGCGGTTTGGGCGTAAGCGTGAGTATGCATTGGGAAAGAATAGCGGTAAGGCCAATATTTTAAAGAATTTGGAGGAATTGGGGTTGGAATTGTCGTTAGACCAGACGCGGAAAGTGACTGAACGTATTATTGAGTTGGGAGACAAAAAAGAACTAGTTACTCAAGAGGATTTGCCTTATATTGTTTCGGATGTGTTGAAGCATGATACACAAGAAGAACATGTCCGTCTGTTGAGCTATATTGTGACAACTGCTTATGGGCTTAAACCGATGGCACAAGTCAAGTTAGAAATTAATGGGGAAGCATACGAGGAAAATGCTATAGGTGACGGACAGTTTGATGCCTTTATGAGGGCGGCTCGCCATATATATAAAAAACGTCTTTCACGAACATTTCCTTGGCTGGCTAATTATAGTGTTAGCATACCTCCAGGTGGGCGGACCGATGCTTTGGTACAAGCTGTTATTACGTGGAACTGGAATGAAAAAGTGTATCGAACGCGAGGTTTGGATGCCGATCAAACAGAAGCGGCTATTAAGGCAACAGTTAAGATGTTGAACTTAATAGAAGATGATTATCGTAGAGAAGAGAATTAAGAAATAAATAAAAAAGTATTATGGATTTAAAAATTGCTGTATTGCCGGGAGATGGTATAGGCCCGGAGATTTCAGAGCAAGGAGTCGCAGTGATGAATGCCGTGTGTGAAAAATTCGGTCATCATGCAAGTTATCAATATGCACTTTGCGGTGCGGAAGCTATTGACAAGATGGGAGACCCGTTTCCGGAGGACACCTTTAAAATTTGTATGGATGCAGATGCAGTGCTATTTTCGGCCGTAGGAGATCCTAAATTTGATAATGATCCTACAGCTAAGGTGCGACCTGAGCAAGGGCTTTTGGCTATGCGTAAAAAATTAGGCTTATTTGCCAATATTCGTCCGGTAGAGACTTTTGATTGTCTGATTCATAAGTCGCCGTTAAAAGATGAATTGGTACGTGGAGCGGATTTTATTTGTATTCGTGAATTGACGGGCGGAATGTATTTTGGAGAGAAATATCAGGATGACGAGAAAGCGTATGATACGAATGCTTATACTCGGTCTGAGATTGAGCGGATTTTGCATGTGGCCTTTGAATATGCGATGCGTCGCCGCAAGCATCTGACGGTGGTTGATAAGGCCAATGTGTTGGCTTCGAGCCGGCTATGGCGTCAGGTGGCTAAAGAAATAGCTTCGCAATATTCGGAAGTAGAAACAGATTATATGTTTGTAGACAATGCCGCTATGCGAATGATTCAGGATCCAAAGTTCTTTGATGTAATGGTAACGGAGAATACTTTTGGTGATATTTTGACAGATGAGGGCTCTTGTATAACTGGATCTATGGGATTGTTGCCATCTGCTTCCACAGGCGAACATACTCCTGTGTTTGAGCCAATCCATGGATCATGGCCACAAGCTAAGGGTTTAAATATAGCCAATCCTTTGGCGCAGATCTTATCCGTAGCCATGTTGTTTGAGTATTTTGATTTAAAGGAGGAAGGAGCGCTGATTCGCAAGGCTGTAAATGCCTCTTTGGATGCCAATGTACGTACGCCAGAGATTCAAGTGGACGGAGGCGAGCACTATGGTACGATTGAAGTTGGACAGTGGATTGTGGATTACATCCGAAAAGCTTGATATTTTTGTAAGAGAAGAAGCGTAGTTTCTTTGTGTGCTTAATAAATGAAGGCAATGTGTCGGTTTCTGCACATTGCCTTTTTTTAGGAGAAACAAGGCGAAGTTCCTTAAAATTCGTATATTTGTCATTGGAGTACATGATAAAGTTGAATATCGGTAATTTAGTTCAGAAAATAGGCGGAATGATATGAAGAAGTGGGTGCTTGGGGTGAGTTTGTGTGTGATGGCAGTTTCTGTGCAGGCACAGTCGTATCAGGAATATGTGCAGAAAGCTTTGGAGGCCATGTCAATAGATAGTACGGATGAAGCAGAACGTTTGTTCCGGGAGGCGATGCGTATGGAACCGGCTCAACGTTCCAATGCTATGATATATTATCAGATAGGTCGTTTACAAGAGCATCGTGGGAAATTGGAAAAAGCATTGGAAAGTTATACCATGGGGTTGAATGTGGCACCTCATGTTCTGCCGCTCCGTATGAGTCGGGCTAAGCTTTATATGAAGTTGGGTAACAAGGAAAAGGCTTTGGTTGATTATAGCGATATACTGGACTGGAAAGCAGATGAGCAGGAAGCACTCTTTATGCGTGCCTATATTTATACGGAGCAACGGCTTTATAAAAAGGCGCGTGCGGACTATGAGGCATTACTTAAATTAAATCCGAGACACGAAGAAGCACGTATAGGCTTAGTGTTGTTAAATGAGAAAGATAATCGTTCTCGTGAAGCGATGGAGCAGATTAACGCAATGGTGGCTGCAGCGCCCGATCATGCTATTTTGTATGCCGTTCGTGCTGGGATGGAGCAAACCCGCAAGCAGTATGAGGCAGCAGAGGCCGATTTTACGAAAGCAATTTCTTTAGCCCCTCAAAATGTAGACTATTTGCTTAACCGTGCAGCTTTTTATATAGAGACAAAGAGAAAGAAAGAGGCACGTATTGATTTGGATAAAGCCATGGAATTAGGGGCTAATCCGGATGATGTGGTTTCCTTGAGACATAAGTTACGTTAAAGGAACTTTAATAAGAAACCCTGTTCTATAGGCGGGAAAGGCCGTAAGAACAGGGTTATGTCTAAGCTTTTAAGGGGCTAACTTAGACATTTTTATGGAGGGATATTATCTATTTGCGGACGATCGTCTGAGCTCGGTCGGGACCTACAGACAGAATTGTGATGGGAGTTTCCAACTCAGTTTCGAGAAATTGTATATAGTTTCTGAATTCTTGAGGAAACTGTGATTCCTCAGTCAGTTTCGATAAGTTCTCTTTCCATCCGGGAAGTTCTTTATATACAGCTTCACATCCTTCCGTTTCGAATGGCATGTTTTCCATTACTTTACCGTCTTTTTTGTAGGCAACGCAAACTTTGATGGTATCGAATCCGTCGAGTACATCGCTCTTCATCATGATAAGCTGTGTTACGCCGTTGATCATAATAGCGTACTTCAAGGCAACCAAATCTACCCACCCGCAACGTCGGTTACGTCCAGTTACGGCACCGTACTCATGTCCTATTTCGCGGAGTTTATCTCCTGTTTCATCGAACAATTCTACGGGGAATGGTCCGGAACCTACGCGCGTACTGTAAGCTTTAAAAATACCGAAAACCTCGCGGATATCCGTTGGCCCCACACCTAATCCTGTGCAAACGCCCCCGCTTGTTGTATTGGAAGAACTGACAAAAGGGTAGGTACCATGATCAATGTCAAGCATAGTTCCTTGTGCGCCTTCGGCCAGTACGTTTTTGCCTTCTTTCAGGTAACGATTAATTTCGATTTCAGTGTCGGTAAGTTGAAAGCCGCTTATGTATTTGATACCTTCAAGCCATAATTTTTCTTCTTCCGTGATATCGTAATCCGTGTAATGCAGGTCGTGTAGAATCTGCTCATGACGAGCTTTCAGTGCTGCATATTTTTCTTCAAAACCATCAAGAATGTCGCCTATACGCAAGCCGGTGCGTGCGGCCTTGTCGCTATAAGTGGGACCAATACCTTTTCCGGTAGTGCCCACTTTAGCTTTACCTTTGGCTGCTTCGTAAGCACGATCCAACACGCGATGAGTCGGTAGTATCAGATGGGCGCGTTTGCTGATATGCAGGCGTTCTTTCAGTTCGTATCCTGCGGCTTCCAATTCTTTGGCTTCTGCCATGAAGAGGTCTGGTGCGATGACGCAACCGTTACCGATGATGTTTATTTTGTCTTGGGCGAAAATACCGGAGGGGATAGAGCGGAGCACAAATTTCTTACCTTCAAAAATGATGGTATGTCCAGCGTTCGGGCCTCCTGCAAAACGAGCTACTACGTCATAATCCGGAGTAAACACGTCTACTACCTTACCTTTTCCTTCGTCGCCGAAGACTATGCCTAAAAGAGCGTCAACTTTTCCTTTTTTCATATTCCTATAAAAGTTTTGTTTTTACCAAACCTCGCAAAGTTAATCTTTTTTTCTTTAAAGTCAGAATGATACATGTTCTATTTTTGTTAAATGCTCAGAATCCTGCTTCATGTAGAATTTTTTCTCCAGCTTCAAAAGCTTCATTATTCAATGTCTGATATTTCTGTATGGCAGAAAGGGCTGCGCGGCGAACGGGGAATGATGCGTACAGAGCCGTGTGTGCCTGATCTATGAATTCACAGGCTGATCGCTCATTGGGTTGCTTGCCTTGCATGAATAGGCGGGCCAATATCAGATAGCCGCATATCTGAAACATTTCCTTGTCTGATGCCATCCATTCGTAAGCTTTCTGCGAAGCGTAAGGAAGGCGACAGAATAGGTTCTGTGCAGTGTGTTGGGCTATTTCTATATTGGGCATGCTTTCAACCCAGATTTCTGCAATATCGGAATAGAATGTATCTGTCGGTTGCAACATGGCAGCCAGTAGTTTACATTCTCGGATATCTTCTTTCCACAATGCCTGTGCAAGTTCATGATTGGCCGGGTATCCGGTTGCAATATCACGCAATCGGGGTAGTTCCACTCCAAAGTTAAGCTTATATTTCATACCGTTGTCACGCATATATGACGAGGCTATGCCGTTCATGGAAAGACGCAGTTCCGTTTTGATTTTCCTGATAGTTTCTTGTATGTCCATTATTCGTTGATATAGGGTAAAGTTGCATAATCGCGACTATATCGCAACATCTGTGCATCATATTTCTCTCCGTATGTTACTTTCACATCAATGATTTCACCTTCTTCATCGTATATGGGAGTATAAACAGGGTTGATAAATCCTTTGTAAGGAGAAAGGTGTAGAGCCTGGTAGCGCATTAGGATTTCTCTATGTAATTTTAGATCGTTTTTTACACCATACTGTTCCACTAATTTGCGCGCGGCAATATAGTCGCCTTCACTTTTTATACGTTGTATTTCACGAAGCAGTACACCGAATAATTGGCGTAATTTTTCATAGTCGTGTATGCGGATATAGGTTTTCCCATTGCGTTGGATGAGTTCTGTTATATGTTCCTTTGCACCATGTTCATAAGCCCAATGAGCAATGAGGGCACGGTTACGCATATGTGCTTCTTCAATATCCTGTCCTGGTTCGATGCGTACCATTTGTGTGAGAAGGCCATTCATCATATAGCTGTAATATTGTGCTTTATAGGCTTCGGCATTAGGTGTCAGTTCCAGTTCCGTTAATTTCGGGTCGGCCAGATAATATAGACCGAATAGGTCCGCGCGTGCTTCCTCAATGGTGGAACCGTATGATTTCAGTGCATCGGAATCTATACCGGGTAAAAGTTTCCCGCTACCGTGTCCTAGGCATTCGTGTAGATCGGTGTGCAGGTCATCACATATATCCTGATATTGTTCCAGCATCTGAATAGTCTCTTCGTCTACTACGAATTCCTGATGGAATCCATTGCCGTGTGCTGCCTTATTATAAGCTTCTGTCAGATTGCCTATCGTGACGCTTTTGCTACCATATTCGGCTCTGACCCAGTTTGAATTCGGCAGGTTGATACCTATGGCAGAAGCCGGATAAAGGTCTCCCCCTAAGATTGCTGCCTTGATGACCTTGGCCGATACTCCCCGGCATGTTTGTTTTTTAAAACGTTCATCCACCGGAGAGTGATCTTCAAACCATTGTGCGTTTGCGCTTAGCTTTTCCGCCCGTGCGGTAGCTTCCGTGTCCTTAAAATTGACATATCCTTCCCAACTGGCTTTCAGTCCAAGCGGGTCGCCATAGGTTTCGGTAAATCCGTTTGTGAAATCCACCAGCGCTTCTGTTTCCTGTACCCATAGGATGGTATATTCATCAAATGTTCTTAAATCGCCCGTACGGTAGAATTCAATAAGTTTGTTTATGACTTCGGCCTGCTTTTTGTTTTCTGCCGTATTGGCTGCTTTTTCGAGCCAATATACAATACGGTCGATAGCTGCTCCATACAACCCTCCTGATTTCCATACTTTCTCAACGGTCTTCTCCCCGTTCTTCACTAGCCTGCTGTTCATGCCATACATAACAGGGTGTGTATTGTTTTCCTGTTTCATGGTATTGTAGAAGGACTCAGCTTCAGCTTGGGTTAATCCTTCCCCGTAATAATTACAGGAAGAAGTAGTTACGAGGTCCTCTCCGTCGGTTTGATTGACACGTTTTGGCATAACTTCCGGACAGAAGATGATGGTCACAAGCATTTTGCAAAGTTCTTCCGCTGTTTGTCCATTTTCAAGCGGAAGTTTATCGGCAGGAAGGTTTCTGAAAGCTTCAAGGAAGAATGTTTTACTGAATTCCGGTTTGAATTTCTCACAGCCATAGTGATGGTGTATGCCATTGGAAAACCATACACGCTTCAAATAAACGGTAAATGCTTTGAATTCTTCGCTTTCACGATTGCCGGTATAATCCGTATAGATGGATTCCAACGTTTTTCTTATCAGTAGGTTATACTTTCCATTCTGATCCCAAAGGATATCCCGGCCGCTTAGTGCGGCTTCCGATAAATAGTATATCAGTTTTTTACGGGAGATGCTGAGTTGTTCAAAGCCGTCTACTTTGTATCTTAACATCTGCAGGTCGGCAAACTGCTCATCGTTATAGGAAAATATTTCGGTTTGCATGTAAGTGTATGAATAAAAAAAGGGATATATCTGTTTTTGATGTATCCCTTTATGTTTGTAATCTGTTTGTTTATGCTTTTGAAGCTTCTTTGTCTTTTACCAAATGTTCCATTCGATAGCCGCGTGGTGTAATTCCCAGATTTTTGTAGAATGCAGCATAGAATGACTGGCGGTTGGCAAATCCTACCATGGCGGAGATTTCCTCCATTGTCTTGTCCATGTATCTTTTATCTGTCAGAAGATGCTGCGCATCCTTGATCCGATATTCGTTAACAAGGCTGGAATAATTCTGATGGAACCGTATATTTACCACGGCACTGATATAACGGGTGTTGGTATTTAACTCTTCGGCCAGTTTTTTGGCGGAGTAGTTGGGATCACGGTATTTTTTGTCTACCACGAATACCTTAAGAATCTTCTCATACAACTCATCGACCAATTCCGCTCTTACAAGGGAGCGGTAGGCCGCATTTTTCTCTTTCTTCTCGGTTAAATTATATTTTCCCATATTCCGGATTGTTTTAGTTGAAGATAATCGTTCCTTCTTTTTGCCCCTTTGTCGGATTTGATTATCTTTCTTAATTGTTCATTTGCTTGCAAAAATCGTATTTTTTTATTTCTTGGACAAGAGTATTCAATTAAAAGATGCAAAAAAGGCGTATCTTTGTGACGTTTTATTCAAAATGGCGAACTAATAAATATGCAGAATATATTAAAGCGGTATTTTGGTTTTGACTCTTTCCGGCCGTTGCAGAAAGAGGTTATTGAAAAGGTATTGGAAGGACATGATGTTGTGGTGCTGATGCCTACCGGCGGAGGAAAAAGTTTGTGTTATCAGATTTCGGCCCTGATGAAAGACGGTACGGCGGTAGTAGTTTCTCCGTTGATATCTCTGATGAAAGATCAGGTGGAAGGGTTGAGGGCCAACGGAGTGCCTGCGGCAGCACTGAATAGTCTGAACAGTGAAGCCGAAAACGTTATGGTACGTTCATCTTGTTTGCGTGGAGAACTGAAATTACTGTATATTTCTCCGGAACGGCTGGTGTTGGAGATTCCTTATCTGATACGGGATATGAAAATCTCTTTATTTGCTGTTGATGAGGCGCATTGTATTTCGCAATGGGGACATGATTTCCGTCCGGAATACGCTCAACTAGGTTTGCTTAGACAGACATTTCCTGAAATTCCAATTGTGGCGCTGACGGCTACGGCCGACCGGCTGACGCGGGAGGACATTCAGACACAACTGGTGCTGTCCGATCCTGTGGTTTTTATATCATCTTTCGATCGGCCGAACCTTAGTCTTGAAGTCAAGCGGGGTTTCCGGAAAAAAGAAAAGGACCGTGCCATATTGGATATAATCAATCGTTATCCGAACGACTGCGGGATTATTTACTGTTTGAGTAAAAAGACCACGGAGAGCGTGGCGGATATGCTTTCCGTACATGGCATTGTGGCGGTTGCATATCATGCGGGACTCCCTGCCGAGGAACGGGAGAAAGCGCAGGATGATTTCATTCACGACCGTGTTCAGGTCGTGTGTGCCACCGTAGCTTTCGGAATGGGAATAGATAAATCCAATGTCCGTTTTGTCATTCATTACAATTTGCCGAAAAGCATAGAAGGTTTTTATCAGGAAATCGGACGGGCCGGCCGTGACGGACTTCCGTCGGAAACCGTGTTGTTCTACTCGTTGGCCGATCTTGTGCAGTTATCCAAATTTGCCATGGAAAGCGGACAGCGTGAAATCAATATGGAAAAGTTGAGACGAATGCAGGAATATGCGGAATCTGATGTTTGCAGGAGGCGTATTCTGTTGAATTATTTCGGAGAGTATACGGATGCGCATGGTGCCGGATGTGGCAATTGCGATGTTTGCAGGAATCCGCCGTCATGTTTCGATGGAACGGTGTTGATTCAAAAGGCTTTGAGTGCTATTGTCCGGGCTGATGAGCAGGTAAGTGTGCGTACGGTTACGGATATATTGCGGGGCAATTTCAGTCCGGAAGTGACGAAAGGACATTATGACACGTTGAAAACTTTCGGGGTGGGGCGCGACGTGCCATCCAGAGATTGGCAGGATTATTTGATGCAGATGTTGCAGAACGGTTTGTTTGAAATAGCTTACGATGAGGGTAATCATCTGAAACTGACAGACAGTGGTCGTAAGGTGTTATATAAAGGGGCGAGGATGGAATTGGCTGTTGTCCGCAGAGAGGAAAAAACGCAAAGGAAAGAACGTAAGCTTTCTCGTCTGAAAGCAGTTACGCCTCTGTTTGAAAAGTCGGAAATGACGATAGGGGCATCTGCTGCTGGCCATAAAGAATTGTTTGAGGCATTGCGTGCCCTGCGCAAGAAGTTGGCGGATGCACAAGGTTTTCCACCTTATATAGTCATGTCCGACAAGGTGTTGCAGAATCTTTGCGAGGTCCGTCCGCAGACAGTCGAAGCGTTCGGACTGGTGAGCGGTATTGGAGATTTCAAGAAAGAAAAGTACGGAAATGACTTTGTGGAAGTCATTCGCCGTTTCTCATGACTGTCTTTATTGCATGCCAAGGTTAAGGCCGGTGTTTTCTTTGTGGTAAATTTTACAGAATATGGCAGTGCAAATAACCCCGATTCCCACAAAACAAGCGCCGACCAGTGCCGGATAGTTGTAGCCTAGACCGTAAGTGATAGGCAATCCTCCGCTGTAAGCTCCTAAGGCATTTCCCAAGTTGAAAGCTACCTGTACCATGGCTGCGCCCATCATTTCTCCTCCTTTGGAGAAACGTAGTAACAGTAACTGCTGGGGTGCGGACACTCCGAACAGGCTGGCGGTACATATACAGAGCATTAATACGGCAATGCCCGGATTGGAGGCCTGAAAGAATGTGGTGAGCAGGCCGAAGACCATAATTAACTGTACACCGAGGATGGTTTCTCCCGGGCTGTAACGGTCGGATAGTTTTCCGCCGATAATGTTTCCCACGCACATGCTTCCTCCGGCCAGCACCATGAGCATGGTGATTTCCGATGAGGCGAATCCCGCCACTTGGTTCATGAGGGGACTGATATAGCTGTACCAGCAGAATATTCCGCCGTTGCCGAAAGTAGTAGTGGCTATGATAAGCCAAGGAGCGGCGCTTTTCATGAAGCGGAACTGGCCTTTAATCCCTGTATTAGGCAGCGGTTCCATGTGTGGTACCATATGATAGAGTAGAACGAATGTGGCGATGCCCCACAGTGCGTTGAACAGGAATATCATACGCCATGATACAACTTCGCTGATCCATGTGCCTACCGGAATTCCGATAAGATTGGCTACCGTCATGCCGGAACACATGACGGCGATGGCCGATGAGCTTCTGCCGCGTGGGGCCAGACGGTCGGCTACAATGGAACCCACACCGAAATAAGCGCCGTGGGGCAGTCCGGAAAGAAATCGGAAAATCACTCCCAGACGAAGATCGGAGCAAAAAGCCATCAGGGCATTTCCTGTGATATAAATGACGATAAGTGCCAGCAGTATCAGGTGAAGCGGTCGTTTGCGGGCTATAAGAACAACAGCGGGAGCACCTGCGCATACTCCTATGGCATATGCAGAGATGAGGTGGCCAGCTTGGGGTATATTGCACTGTATGGAGCGGGCAACGTAGGGCAGAATACTCATCATGACGAACTCCGCCATGCCGAGGGCAAATGTCCCGAAAGCCATGGCTATTAAACTTTTTTTCATCTTATCCTAATCTTTTTACCTTCGATCTATAAATAGTGTCAGCGTGCTTGCGTCAAACCTTGGTAATAGCGGGCAAAAGCATTGCAGATGCTTCGTGCCAGTCGTTTTTGTCCTTTGCGTGAGTTGATAAATCGTTCTTCTTCACGGTTAGAGATGAATCCGGTTTCGGTCAGTACGGCCGGCATGCGTGTATTGCGTAATACCGAAAGGTTGGCGGTTTTTACTCCACGACTTCTTCTTCCCGCTTTGATGTATTCCTCTTCGATCAGGCGGGCCATTTGTTCACTCCGGCCGCCGCTTGCCGAACCATGGATGAATGTTTCCGTTCCCTCAGCCCATCCTCTCGCCGAATTGGCGTGGATGGAAATAAACAGATCGGCATTGTAGAAGTTGGCCATGCCGGCACGGTCGTCCAGACTGATGAATTCGTCATTGGGGCGTGTTTGTATGATTCTGACGCCGTCACACTCTTTCCGGATCAACTTGCACACCCGTCTTGCTATCTGGAGGTTGACATCTTTTTCGAGCGATCGTCGTCCGGCTGCCCCCTGATCGTTACCTCCGTGTCCGGCATCTATCATCAGCGTGAACCTGTTGCTGTGGAGTGAACGTGACGAACGGCATCCCGTCGTGATTGTCAATATGCATAACAGCCATATCCACAACTTGACCGTCGGGAGGTGTCTTGTCTGTTTATAATATGGCCGGAGCATTTTGGTTGGCTGTCAATTTGCGCAGTCCGTTTTCATGGGCTGCCAGTTGTGCTTGATATCCGGCAATCTGTACGAGTATGTTATTCTGCTCTTTTTCCAGTCGTGCGATTTCGGTGTTCAAGGCTGCGGTACGATCTTCTTTGTCCTGTCCTTGCGAGAGGGCGTTCACCTGATGGGCTGCCAGGGCCAGACGCGCTTCTTCTGCTCGTGCCTCGGCCAGCATGTTCTGTAGCGTCAGGGTTCTGATTTCTTTGCGCAGGGCATTCCAGTCGGTGGTGTTGCTGAAAGTCTCTTCCAGTTCGGCAAACTGAACCGGAGAGTTTTGTGCATTGTATTTCCTTATCCATACGTCCAGTGTCGAGCGTTCCTTGGCTATCTGGGCTTCAAGTTCCCGTGCGGTGTCGGTCAGCCGGTCATAGTATCCTTGCCGGTTGGCGGCTTGTATGTGCATGTCGTTGACCTTACGGTAGGAGAGTTCCCGCAGCTCTTCCAAAGTGCAAAGGGATTGGAGCGATGTTTTGTTATATTCTTCCACATTGCCGTCATGGAACAGTTTGAACAGTTGTTCGTGGGTTTGGTTTCTGTGTTCCGTCATTTGTTCGGCTTTGCTGACAAAAAGTTCCCGTTGTTTGCTCAGAGACGGTATCAGTTGTTCTATCATTTCGCGTACGGTCTGCAGGCGTATGGTTTCATTTTTGGTGAGTTCCATGTCTTTTTGCAGGTTAAACCACCGTTCCATTTGTTGCTGGATGTACACTCTCAGGTTCTCCGGATTTTCTGTCCAAGCCTTGTACCAATTGGAGATGGTCATCATCTTGTCGATGTTCTCGAACAGTTCACTGTATTGGCCGTTGGCAATGGCAAGAGACTGTTGCAACTGTTCTACGCGGTATGCCAGTACCTGACTCCCCGTATTCACTTCGTTCAGGCGCACGGCAATCTCGTTTTTCTCCTGTTCCTTTTGTGCTATTTTTTCGTTCAGGGCATTGATGTTAGACTGATGGAAGTTAAGAGTGTCCAGTTCCTTTTGTGCGTTCTCGGCGTCTAATCCGGTTTTCTCTACAAGTTGTTGCAGCATGATACGGCGTCCGTCGAAGTTGGTACTGGCTGAACACTCACCGAACGAGCGGTCCAGAGTTACAAAATCTTTCCAGTAAGTTACGTTGTGTTGCAGTATTTGTTTATAGGTAGTCAGTGCAAGTTGGCCGGCAGTTATATGACCTTCCTCAGTCGCTTGTTCTTTTTTAAGCTCCTCCAGCAACGTCTGTTTGTGTTTCAGGGCCATGGAGGCCTGTTCGTAATCTCTTTTTATTTCTCCGATGAGTTTGCTCTGTTCCAGCAATGTGTCGGAGTGGTAGGGATGATGGGTTGCGCCGCACACACTGCAACTCACCCCTTCCTGTAAGTCTTTGCGCAAGTGCATGACGTCCTGGCTCTTGCTGAGTGTATAGGCATATTTCAGTTCCTCGCATTGCCTTTGCAGTCCGGCGGTTTCCGGTTCAAGGACGGCGATTTGCGATTTCAATGTGTCGTTGTGATGTCGCATTCTCATGATTTCCTGAGTCTTGTCGTCCACTCTGCTGTAGCCTTCGGCTATTTGTTCCCATAGTCGCATGGCGTTTATCAGCATTTCCCTTTTGCTTTTCAGGGCTATGGCGCGTTGTTGCAGGTTGTAGCTGTTCATGCCTACGACACTTTTCTGATGTACGGCCAGTTCGCTTTGCAGCGTGTTGATTTGTGCGTCGATGTCCTGTGAAAGAAGAAACAGCTTGTTCAGTTTTTCGTCCTGCTCATGTTGTTTGCGGATGGTTTTTTCCAAGGTATCCTGAATTTGTTCCCTGTTTTTTTTCAGAGATTGCAGGAATCCCAGTTTTACCAATACAGCCTCGCCTTTTATCAGCATGCTCTTCTGCGATTCCATGTTTTGTTGCTGCTGTTGCTGCTGTGCGGCGAGTTCCGAATTGCGCTTCAGTTCCTCTCCTGTGTCTTTGTAGTATTTTCGGGTAGCTTTGAGCAGACGGTCTATGTGCGCTTGATATTCGCCCAATGCGTTCAGATTGTTGTCGTAGTGCTGCAATGCGGTTTGCAGGCGGTAGCCTTCGGCCAGTAGTTGCTGCATTTGTTGCAGGTTCTGCCAGGCTTCCTGATATTTTTTGTTATCCGCTTCCGCCAGTTTCAGGCTCTCTTTTTCGGCGTTGCGTGCTTCCGCCAGTTCTTCGGCATGAGCGGAACTTTCTTTGCGTATGATATGCAGCACGTTTTCCATCGCCTTGATGTGGTGATAGTTGTCCTGTACGGCCTCGAAGGTTTCGTGACGTTCCAGTTCCTTGATATCTTTCATGTGCGCATTATACTCCTTGTTGCGCTCGAAGAAAGCCTGTCTGAACTTCTCTTGATTGGCATTCAGTTCCTTCAGTTTGTGCAGCCATTCTTTCTGTGCCTGCAGTCCGTTCAGGGTTTGTGTTACGTTGGCCAGTTTGGTCTTGCTGAGTCTTATGCTGTCCTGTATGCGTTTTTGTTCGTTGGGAGAGAGTAGTTGCTCACCGGTTTTTTTCCGTTTGTTTTCACTCTGTGCTATATGACGGAATAGCTGTGTCACCTCTTCGGGCATGTCGGTGCCGAAACGGTCTGAAAACCATTGGCGTGCGGCTTTCTCGGAGTTCGGTTCCTGGGGTTCGGAGACTTGTGTTTCCGTGTCGGGCACAGGGGCTGCCGCAGCCGGCTGTGTTGTTTTCTCTGGTGCGGATTTACGAAAAAACTTCATACGCTTGAATTTCTTTAATCTCATGCAAAGGTAGAAATAAAAATGGTTTCAAACTATTTTACGGCATATTATCTCCGCATCTCATGGAGGCCGGTTTGAAAAAAAAGTGTAATTTTGCGACGAAATCATTAAAAGCATATTGAATATGGCTACGAAACCCGGAATACCTAAAGGTACACGTGACTTTTCGCCTGTGGAAATGGCGAAACGCAATTATATATTCGATACCATACGGAGCGTGTATGCCGTGTATGGCTTTCAGCAGATAGAGACACCCTCAATGGAGAATTTATCTACATTGATGGGTAAGTACGGTGAGGAGGGGGACAAATTGCTCTTTAAGATCCTGAATTCGGGTAATTTCCTTTCCGGTGTGACGGCGGAAGAATGGGGCGGGGACAACATGAACAGACTGGCGGCACGCTTGTGTGAAAAGGGTCTGCGTTATGATTTGACCGTGCCTTTTGCACGTTATGTGGTCCAGCATCGCGATGAGTTGACCATGCCGTTCAAGCGTTATCAGATACAGCCTGTATGGCGGGCCGACCGTCCGCAAAAAGGGCGGTACCGCGAGTTTTATCAGTGTGATGCCGACGTGGTGGGAAGTGATTCTCTGCTCAATGAGGTCGAACTGATGCAGATCGTGGATACGGTGTTCACTAAGTTCGGCATCAGGGTCTGCATCAAGCTCAACAACCGTAAGATCCTGACCGGCATCGCCGAAATGATTGGTGCTGCCGACAAGATTGTGGATATTACCGTAGCCATAGACAAGTTGGATAAGATAGGACTGGACAATGTGAATGCCGAACTGGCCGCTGCCGGTATATGTGAGGAAGCCGTGACCCGTTTGCAGCCGATCATCCGTCTGAGCGGTACGAATAAAGAGAAGTTGGCGGTAATGAAAGAGGTGCTGGCGGAGAGCGAGACAGGCCTGAAAGGTATTGTCGAATGTGAGTTTGTGCTTGACACGCTGGAGGCTTTGGGATTGCATAATGAAATGGAGATGGACCTGACGCTGGCACGCGGGCTGAACTATTATACGGGATGTATTTTTGAAGTGAAGGCTTTGGATGTGGAAATAGGCAGTATCACGGGAGGCGGTCGCTACGACAACCTGACGGGAATTTTTGGCATGCCGGGAGTGAGCGGTGTGGGTATTTCATTCGGAGCCGACCGTATTTTCGACGTGCTCAACCAGCTTGACCTTTATCCGAAAGAGACGGTGACGGGAACGGAACTGCTCTTTGTGAATTTCGGACCGGCCGAGGCTTCCTGGTGTCTTCCTGTCATGGCGAAAGCGCGGCAGGCCGGTGTGCGGTGTGAGATTTATCCCGATAGTGCGAAGATGAAAAAACAGATGAGCTATGCCAATGCCAAAGCCGTGCCTTTTGTGGCCATCGTGGGAGAAAACGAAATGAATGAGGGAAAAATAACCCTGAAGAATATGGTCACGGGTGAGCAGGCGTTACTGACACCCGAAGAAATGATAAATATCATTAAAAAGTAGGTTTTGCAGAAACAAACATGCAGCCTTTGTTGTTACTTTACGGTGTGGCAGCAAAGGCTGTTTTTTTATAAACCTAACTGAGAAAAAATGAAAGTAAAATTAATGATGTGGTGTATCTCCGTGCTGATGTTCCGGCCGGGCGGAGTTGCCGCGCAGGAGGTGAAAGATTTTGATGCCGGAAACTTCAAGGTGGAAGTCTCTCACATGATGCCGATCTCTTTTCCTTCACGGTCGCTTTCCTATGGCTATGAGGTGGTGTTGCGCCATGACACCGCAGTGGTCAGCCTGCCTTATATGGGGCGGGTTTATCAGCCCGTGATCAACGATGACGGGTTGCACTTCACTCTTCCAGCAAGAGAGGTCAGTGTGAAAGCGGTGGGCAAGTCCTGTACACGGGTGGAGTTCAGCGTGCGCAAGATGCCCGTGCTCTATAAGTTTATCGTGAAGGCTTACGACAACGGAAGGGCCGATGTGATGCTTATTCCGAGTAATGCGCAGAGTATTTCCTATTCCGGAATGTGGGAGGAAAAATCGGTGGCGGAACTATGACATTTTGATACATTTTGTGTCGGTCTGCGTGCTGCATGTAGGTTCGTCCGGGCGCAGTCCGAAAGCATTTTCTGTATAGATATTCAGATAATTTGCATATATGCGGAGTGATTTCCGCATATATGCAGAATTTACTGCGGAACATTTTTTTGCGTCTTGCGGAGTGCGGCGGAAAATGTTCCGCATGGTTTTTTCGTAATGTGCGCGAATCTTCGGAAAACGGAGGAATGTGATGTGTGAATCTCTCCTGAAAGCGGTTGTTTTTGTTCCGGTTGGTTTCTTTTTTCGGACGGAAATGAAAATCGGAATGTCAGGGAATATCGTTTTTTCTTTACGCGATGCGGAGAATGCCGCGCCCGGTTGCCGGATATCGCTTTCCTAGTGTTACGGAAAGGGAACTTTTGCCGACGGAATGTCGGAAACCCGACGGGCGTGATTCGTTTATTTGCAGTGGGGAAGGCGAGAGGACGTAAATACGTCGCTCTTATGGAACGGCCGTTGACATTTTGTCCGTTTAAGGATGTTTTATTTTCTTTTTGTCTAAAAGTGTTCTAGTGCGGTCCGGTGGATTTTTTTCGCTATCTTTGTGTCTGTTCACGGTAAAAACAAAACGAATATGAAGTCTGAAATGGAAAAGATGCGCGGTGGGGAGCTTTATTGTTTTTCCGACGCGGAGATGCTGGTCAGTCTCAGGCATGCCAAAGCCGTCTGTGCCCGTTTGCAGACGGTGAGCATCATGGATGACGTGTATCGCGGGCTGATAGAAGAACTGATACCGGGCATTCCGGCAGATTCCGTTGTGTGTCCGCCTTTTCATTGCGACCACGGTACGGAAATAACGTTGGGGGAGCATGTGTTCATCAACTATAATTGTGTCATGCTCGATTCAGGGGGAATCCGTATCGGGCGAAATACCAAGATAGGACCTAACTGCCAGTTCTATACGCCTCAGCATCCTATGGATTATGTGGAACGGAGGGAGCCTAAGGAAACGGCTTATCCTATCGTAATAGGTGAGGACTGCTGGTTGGGAGGTAGCGTGGTGGTTTGTCCGGGTGTGAGCATAGGCGACCGTTGCATTATTGCTGCCGGCAGTGTGGTGACGAAAGATATTCCTGCCGATTCGATGGCTGCCGGATGTCCTGCTACGGTGAAGAAAAGGCTGAACGGAGCAGCTTTCCAAGATGAAGACTGAGGCCGGCGGATTGACGGTGAGCCGTGCTGCCGTCCGCGAATTTCTGGTAGCGCATGCCGATGCCGGCTATGCTTCTTTTTCATCGTCATTGGTGCCCGGTGCGTTGCCTATGCTGGGGGTGCGCCTGCCCGTATTGAGGGCGCTTGCCCGGGAAATAGCGGCGGGCGATTGGCAGACTTATCTGGCCGAAGCCGCCGGTGATACGTTTGAGGAAGTCATGTTGCAGGGATTGGTTACGGGGATGGCCCGCATGCCTTTTGACGAGCAGATGGGGCGCATGGCGGCCTATGTCTGTAAAATCACCGACTGGGCCTTGTGCGATTCCCCTACGATGAGTTTCAAGTTTGTACGCCGTCGGCGTGAAGAGGTATGGACGTTCCTGCAACCCTATTTGTATAGTGAAGGCGAATTTACGAGGCGGTTTGCTATTGTATTGCTGTTGGCACATTTTATTACGGATGATTTCATAGACCGGGTGCTGGAGGCCTGTGTGGCGGTATCTTCACATGGTTACTACGTCATGATGGCAAGGGCTTGGCTTGTGGCGGAATGTTTTATCAAGTATCCCGAACGTACACGCTCCTTGCTGGCCGGCGGAGCACTTGATGATGCCACGCAGAACAAGGCAATACAAAAGATAGTGGATTCCTTCCGTGTGCCGGAAGGCGACAAGAATTGGGCGCGCGCTTTGCGGAGGAAGGCGACGCGCAGGAAATAAAGCTGGGAACTGTGAGTAAAAAAACAAGAAGAATGAGTTGGAAGAACCTGATAGGCGGCCTTCTCTTGGCTGCGGTCGTGCTTTCCGGAGCGTATGACCGTTTGCGTGAAACGGTAAGGAACACTCCGTCCGGTACGTCGCTTCCCGAAACGGCTGGCGGACGAATGGGGGCTGCTCCGCCGGTTAGGGATGGGGCCTTGTCCGACCCCGGTCTGCCGGTTACGGTTGTTGAGCGTAGCAGCCGGATCATCAGGCATTTGGGTTATACTGTGTCTTATAATGCCGATACCCGTATCGCCAATTGGGTGGCATGGACACTTACGCCCGATCGTTTCGAAGAGGTGGTGAGCCGTTATGATAAGTTTCTGCCCGATCCCGAAGTGGGCGAGGATGCCGTGACCACGGAAGATTACACGCGGTCTGGTTATGATAGGGGACATCTGTGTCCGGCGGCGGATAATAAATGGGATAAACAAGCCATGCGCGAAAGCTTTTACATGACCAACGTGTGCCCGCAAAATCATAACCTGAACCGTGGCGACTGGAAAGAACTGGAAGAAGCCTGCCGGGAATGGACGCTCGAGCATGGAAAACTTTATGTAGTGGCCGGTCCGGTACTCTACCGTGGAGAACATCGTCGGATAGGCATGCGCCGTGTCGTGGTGCCCGAAGCCTTTTATAAAGTTGTATTTTGTCCGGAGCCGTTGAAAGCCATAGGCTTTATCTATAAGAATACGTCGGGCAATCACCCGCTTGATGCCTATATCAATACGGTGGACGAAGTGGAGCGCATTACGGGACTGGATTTTTTCCCCGATCTGCCGGACAGTCTGGAGATTCAGGTAGAGTCGGTCTGCAATATCAAAGAGTGGCGGATGCCGGAGCGTTGACAGGATCAGTTCCGTATGTAACGGCGTGAGAGATCCAGGCGACGTTCGCGAAGTTTCTTCAGAAGAGGCTGGAAAAGAAACAGGGTCCAGAACATACAGAAGAAACATACGCCTGAGATGGCGCTGTCCAGCCCCAAAGGTGCGAATGGGATGGCGCAGAAAGAATAGAGCAGACAGTAGGTGAGGAGTTGATGCTCGCGTGAGATGCGCCAAATGTGTCTGCGTTTTTTGTGTGAGGACAAAAAATAAATGGTGAGCAGGGTGGCAAACATAAACACCTTGGTGTCCCATAATTGTATGAACCCGTTTGCGGTTTGCGAGGGCAAGGCTGTCAGGGCGCTCCATGAAGAGTATTTCCAATAGGCCGACTGCAGGAGGCAGAGTGTGGTACCGATGACAAAACCGATTACCATGGGCCAACAGGCCAGTCTGAACAGTCTGTCGCGCTGCAGGTAAGACAGCGTGAGGAAGGCCAGGCAGAGCGGAATTGTAATGCTGTCGTGCGTGTAGCTGCAAAAGATACCCATGAGGAGCATCAGAAAATAGCCGTATTTGAAGTTTTTATTGGAGATACGTGTATATTGCGAGATGAAGAACGGGACGATGCAAGTGGATGAGAGGGTCAGCACAGCCGTTTCATCGCGATTGAAAAACATGTGTGAGTCGGGGCAGAACAGCAGGATGAATGCTGCCGTACACAAGATTCCCGTGGCGCTGTCCGTGGAATGTGCAATACGTCCCGTAAGCCATACCAGCAATGTGAAGAGCAGGGCGGACAGCGGATTGATGATTTCCGGTTGCCATACATAGCCTCCCGTTTTAGGGAAGAATGTCAATACGGAAAGCATGATGAGAAATACGGAAAAGTAGGTCAGTCGCAGCTTCATGTATCGTTGCTTTTTGCAAAAATACACAATAAAATCCATATGATGACCGTCTGCTTCCGTTTTGTCGTGAAAAAAGGGAAAGTGCATACTGACAGAAAGTCTGCCGTTTTGTGTAACAGGCCGCTAAAAAATATGCCAAACTGTCAGATTTGTCGTTTTGGCATGTTTTTCGTACTCTCAGGAGTAGATTTTAAAAAATGTACAACTATAAAATATATCAATTATGAGTATTAAACCATTGGCAGACCGGGTGCTGATAGAACCGGCTCCGGCAGAGACAAAAACAATCGGTGGCATTATCATTCCCGATACCGCTAAGGAAAAACCGTTGCAGGGTACTGTAGTGGCTGTAGGAAAAGGTACCAAAGAGGAGGAAATGGTATTGAAAGAAGGCGATACTGTACTTTACGGAAAATATGCCGGAACGGAACTCGAGTTCGAAGGTAAGAAGTATTTGATTATGCGTCAGAATGACGTGGTGGCAGTGCTTGCATAACCGCGTTCTTCTATACATTATTATATAACACACTAAAGAAAGGAAGATAATCATGGCAAAAGATATTAAATTTAATATAGAAGCTCGTGAATTGATGAAGAACGGCGTGGACCAGCTCGCCAATGCAGTAAAGGTAACGCTTGGACCGAAAGGACGCAACGTCATCATCGAGAAGAAATTCGGTGCGCCCCATATTACTAAGGATGGTGTGACTGTAGCCAAGGAGATAGAACTGGCCGATGCATTCGAGAATGCCGGAGCGCAGTTGGTGAAGAGCGTAGCCAGCAAGACCGGTGACGATGCCGGCGACGGAACCACTACGGCTACCGTATTGGCGCAGAGCATCGTAAGCGTAGGATTGAAGAATGTGGCTGCCGGTGCCAATCCGATGGACCTGAAGCGCGGTATCGACAAGGCTGTGGCTAAGGTGGTCGAGCACATTAAGGGCCAGGCCGAGCAGGTGGGCGACGATTACAGCAAGATCGAGCAGGTGGCTACCGTCAGTGCCAATAATGATCCCGAAATAGGTAAGTTGCTGGCCGAAGCCATGAAGAAGGTGAGCAAGGACGGTGTGATCACCATAGAGGAAGCCAAGGGACGCGACACTACTATCGGCGTGGTGGAAGGTATGCAGTTCGACCGCGGTTATCTTTCGGCATATTTCGTGACCGATACGGAGAAGATGGAATGCGTGATGGAGAATCCGTATATCTTGATTTACGATAAGAAGATCTCCAATTTGAAGGACTTCCTGCCTATTCTTGAACCTGCCGTACAGAGCGGACGCCCCTTGCTGGTCATTGCCGAGGACGTGGACAGCGAAGCCTTGACTACTCTTGTAGTAAACCGTTTGCGCAGTCAGTTGAAGATTTGTGCGGTGAAGGCTCCCGGTTTCGGCGACCGTCGCAAGGCTATGTTGGAAGACATTGCCGTATTGACAGGCGGTGTGGTTATCAGCGAAGAAAAGGGACTGAAGCTGGAGCAGGCTACTATTGAAATGCTGGGTACTTGCGACAAGGTGACAATCTCTAAGGACAATACGACGATTGTAAACGGTCACGGACAAAGCGAACTTATCAAGGACCGTGTAAATCAGATAAAGAACGAGATCGCCAATTCTACAAGCGACTACGACAAGGAGAAGCTGCAGGAGCGTCTGGCTAAGCTGAGCGGTGGTGTGGCTGTGCTCTATGTCGGTGCACCGAGTGAGGTGGAAATGAAAGAGAAGAAAGACCGTGTGGACGATGCTCTCTGCGCTACGCGTGCGGCTATCGAGGAAGGAATCATTCCGGGTGGCGGTGTGGCTTATATCCGTGCTATCAGGGCTTTGGAAGGTCTGAAGGGAGATAACGCCGATGAGACTACAGGTATCAACATTGTGAAGCGTGCCATCGAGGAACCGCTTCGTCAGATTGTGGAAAATGCCGGTCTTGAAGGTTCCGTAGTTGTGGAGAAGGTGCGTCAGGCCGAAGGTGATTTCGGTTACAATGCACGTGAAGACAAATACGAGAACATGAAGGCAAGCGGTATCATCGATCCTGCCAAGGTTACTCGTGTGGCCCTCGAAAATGCCGCTTCTATCGCAGGCATGTTCCTGACTACGGAGTGTGTCATTTGCGACAAGAAGGAAGACAAGCCCGAAATGCCTATGGGAGCTCCCGGTATGGGCGGCATGGGTGGCATGATGTAATTGGAAGTTTACACATAATCCCAATATTAAAAGCGGGAAAGGATGCTCACAACGGGCCTCCTTTCCCGTTTTCAGTATTTTTATCATTCCTGGGATAAGAATCATAAAAACAGTTATTTTTTCCTTTGGTCGGCGAAAAACATGTTACCTTTGAAAGTAGAACGATAAAAGAATGTAATATGGGATTGGGAAAATGGATAGGCAGTGCCATGGGCTTTATGACAATGGGGCCGTTAGGGTTGCTGGCCGGTTATTTTATCGGTCGGTGGTTTGACGAACAGACCGGAACCCTGACGCAAAGCCGCGAAGCGGAAGAACGCGGACAAACGGGCGATGTAGAGGGCCGCCGAAACAGTTTTCTTTTCTCTATGCTGGTGATGGCATCGTATGTAATACGGGCGGACCGGAAAATCATGCATAGTGAAATGGAATTCGTGCGGAGTTTCCTCCGGATGAATTTCGGGGAGCATGCCGTGGCCGAAGGAGAACAAATCCTGCTTACGCTCTTCGAGGAGGCGAAGCGTCTGGATGAGGCTTCGCCGGATGCCTACCGCGATATGATTTTTGATTGCGGCAGGCAGATTGCCGACAATCTGAATTACGGAGAGCGCTTGCAGCTTCTGGATTTTCTGGTGAGGATAGCCCGGAGCGACGGGAATGTCTGCAAGGCGGAAATCGAAGCGTTGCATGAGGTGGCGCTTGCCATACAATTGTCGGCGGGAGAAGTGGATTCCATGCTTAATCTGACCGGTGATTCGCTTGAAAATGCATATAAAGTACTGGAAGTGGCGCCGTCGGCTACGGACGAAGAGGTGCGGAAAGCATTCCGCCGGCTGGCACTGAAGCATCATCCCGACCGCGTGGCCACGTTGGGGGAAGATGTGCGTAAGGCGGCGGAAACCAAGTTCCGGCAAATCAATGAGGCGAAGGAACGTGTTTACAAAGCCAGGGGTATGAGAGGATAATTTTGATAATAAGATAGAATGAAACGGAAAACAACATTGATTTTAGGTATGCTTCTCGGCCTGATGGCGGTGACAGCGGAGGCGCAGTGTGTACAAGGCATCCGTCCCGGACAGGAATGGCCGGACCGGAAAGGGGAGCATATTAACGCCCATGGAGGAGGACTGATGTTTGAGGACGGAAAGTACTACTGGTATGGTGAGAACCGGCCGGAACGCGGATTCACGACAGAAGTGGGGGTGGAGGTCTATTCTTCCACCGATTTGGTGAACTGGACGGACGAAGGAGTGGCACTGGCTGTTTCGGAAGAAGCCGGAAGCCCGATAGAGCGCGGCTGCATCATGGAGCGCCCCAAGGTAATACATAATCCCCGTACCGGAAAGTACATCATGCTTTTCCATCTGGAACTGAAAGGGAAAGGCTATGCTGCGGCACGTGTGGGATTTGCCGAAAGCGATTCTCCCGTGGGGCCGTTCCGTTTCATCCGTTCCTTACGTCCTAACGCAGGGAAGTGGCCGGTCGGTTTTTCCCGTCGTGACATTCGCCGTGCCGCAAAATTGAAGGAAGCCGATTACAAGGAATGGTGGACTCCGGCGTGGCGAAAGGCGGTGACGGAGGGACTGTTGCTAGCACGTGACGTTCCCGGCGGACAGATGAGCCGTGACATGACGGTGTATGTGGATGAGGACGGCAAGGCTTATCATATATTTTCTGCCGAAGAGAATCTGACGCTGAACCTGGCGGAGCTTACCGACGATTATCTGGACTATACCGGCCGTTTCGTCCGTATAGCGCCGGGCGGACAGAATGAAGCTCCCACTCTTTTCAAGCGTAACGGAGTGTATTGGATGATCACGAGCGGATGTACGGGATGGGCGCCCAATGAGGCACGCATGTTCAGGGCCAAGTCCCTTTGGGGGCCATGGGAACAGCTTCCCTCTCCGTTTGAGGGGAAAGATGCGGAAAAGTCTTTCCACACCCAAGGAACCTATATATTTAAGATAAACGGTACGGAGGACGGTTTTGTGTTTATGGCAGACCGGTGGAATCCGGCCAGTCTGAAAAACTCCCGTCATGTGTGGTTGCCGATCTTATTCCGCGAAGACGGTACCCCCGTCATCCGTTGGGTAGATGAGTGGCATCCGCAAGGGGAATAACCGTAGACGGAAAAAGAATAAAAACCAGGGGCCTGAAATCCGAAGAGATTTCAGGCCCCTGGTTTATGATCATGCCGTCTGTCAGTTGAATTTCTCCAGTTTTCTGGTCATGGCGGCCATAGCTTTGGTGTCGCTTGTCGTATCCAGTATGCTCTGTGCTTCGGCCAGCAGGGCGGAGCGTTGCTTCAATTGTTTCAGCGTCAGCGTGGGTACGGGACGAGTGCGCAGGTTCTCTGTGGCGATACTCAGGGCCGACCACGCTTCCAGGCGCGCCCGCTCTTCGGCCGTGATGTGCATGACCGAGCCGTGCCGTGGGGTAAAATCTCCGTGTGTCTTGGTGTTCTGCACGAAAGTGAAGTCTTTCAGGTTACTGCTTTTGCAGAACTGGTAGAAGCCTTGTGCGTAGCAGTCGTACATGAGGATATATTCGTCCGACCCGATGAGAGGGAACACGCTGGAACCTTCCACGGGATATTGTCCCTCCTTTTGCAGATGTCTCCACTCGACGGTATAAGGACCGGTGGGTTTCCGGCCGGTGGCGCGCATTACGCCTTGCTGTGTGCGAAACCCTTTGTTCCATACCGGGCGGCCTTCATCTTTGAAAAACAGCACATACTCTTTCTCTTTCGGGTTGTACACGATGTCGCCGTCGATGGCCGCCGTTCCGAAGTCGAACAGCAGTTTCGGCTCCGTAATGTCGGTAAAATCCTCGTTGGCATAAGAATAGAACAGTTTGAAATAAGGCTGGTTGAAGTTCGGGTCTTCAGTCGGATATTCCCAGTCATGCCTTCCGATGGAATAGTAAATCATGTATTTTCCGGCTTCTTCATCCCAGATAATCTGCGGCGCCCATACGGCGTGCAGGTTATCCCTGTCGAATCCTGCGAGGTGCGGGAATCTTTCGGGGAAGTCGATTGCCGTATGTTGCCAGTGGATAAGGTCGGTGCTCTTCATGAGAATGAGTCCGTCGTTACTTTGCCATCCCTCGTCCGAACGCATATCCGTCATGACCATGTAGAATGTTTTTCCGTCACGTGCGCGCATGATGTAAGGATCGCGTATGCTTTTTTTCAGAGCGATGGTGTCCGACCCCACCACGGGGCGTCCCTGATTCAGTGAAGTGTAGTTGAGTCCGTCGTCGCTGAGTGCGTAGCGTACCTGTTCGCCGTAGGGCGAGTTGTTCGAGAAGAAAGCGAAGAGATAGCTGTTGCACGAAGGCGAAGCGTCGGGGCGGGGCTGTGAACTGCCTGCCGTGGCGAGGGCAAGAGATGCCGCCGCGGTTGTAAGCCATTTTTTGAGTTGCATGATTAGAATTAGTTTAATGATATTATTGTCTGTTACGGACAAAGATAGACAGAATAAGCGAATGCAGGAAATTAAAAAACTATTTGTTGCAGGCCGGATGGCGCTTTTATTGTATTTTTTGGAGGGTTTCTGCTGGCGGATTCTGGCTTTTTTTGTTCACTTTGCAAGATAAAAGACCTGAAAAACAAAAATAAGATGAGAAGAGAATTAATGTATGCTTTCCTGTGCGGTGTGGCGGTGTGCCCTGTGCGGGCCGATGTGGTGCCGGAGGAGATCAAGTGCGACGTGAAACCTTTGTACGGTTACAAGGCCGACCGTTCGGCCGGACGGGTGGTGACGGTACGCCTGAAGGGCCGTGAACTGAAAGGAGACGTATGGGTGGACGCCGCTTACGGCCGTAAGGCCAAAGAAACCTCCGTGTTTCATCTTGATGCGGCCGATTCCACGGATATAGAAGTGCTGCTGCCCTCCGCCGTGCCGACGGACAGGACCGTGAAAGTGTCGTTGACCGTGAGAGGAAAGAACCGTAAGGTGGAGGAGAAGATAACCGTAGATCCGATGCGTCACTGGACGGTCTATCTCTACAACCATTCCCATGTGGATATCGGCTATACCAATACCCACAAGAATGTGGAGATCCTGCATAAGACCAATGTCAAGGAAGGCATCAAACTGTCGCGCGAGACGGCCGGGCATGTGGACGGTGCGCGTTTTGTGTGGAATCCGGAGGTGACGTGGCCGATTGAGCGGTTGTGGAATACGGAGCCGGAGATGCGCGACGAGATTGTAGCTGCCGTCAGGGAAGGCGGCATCTCGGTGGATGCCTCTTACCTGAACCTGAACACGAGTATCTGTTCCGACGAGGAACTGTTTCATGTATTCAAGTTCTCGCGTGAGCTGCAGCGCCTGTCCGGTGTCCCTGCCGATGTGTTCCAGCAGTTTGACATACCCGGCATTTCCTGGGGCCTGGTGCCGGTGATGGTGCAGGAGGGCGTGCGCTACGTGATCTCGTGGCCCAATACCGACCGTGGCGGCAACGCCCATGCGGCCGGTATAGACGGTATGCCCTTCTGGTGGGAAGGGCCCGACGGCCATTCCAGGGTGTTGTTTCTCCAACCTGGCAAATATGCCAACAGCGGCAGTATGAACAAGGGAAACACCACCGGGCGACCCTGGTTCGGCCAGCGCGATCCCCGCAAGGTGCCGGCGCGCATTCAGATGGGTAGTGCCGATGTGGATTTTACCGCGCAACTGTCGGAACTGGAGAAAAACAAGTATCCTTATGATTTTTTTGTCATGTCGTGGTCGTTGTGGGACAATAATCCGGTGGACGGAGATGTGCCGTTTGCCGTGAACGAATGGAACAAGAAGTACGCCTATCCCAAGATCGTCATCAGCGGCGGTCATCAGATCATGAAAACGCTGGAAGAAAAGTATGGCGACCGTTTGCCCGTGGTGCGCGGCGACTATACGGAATACTGGACCGACGGACTGGGTACGGCTGCACGGCTCACCGCTGTGAACCGCCGCAACAAAGAGCGTATCACGCAGGCCGAGACGGTATGGTCCATGCTGTCGGGAGGTGCGGCGGCCCCGCGTGCCGACTTCGACGAAGGCTGGCGTTATATCCTGCTCGGTTCGGAGCATACATGGGATTTCGAGAACCCATGGGAACCTTACTTCGAAGAGGCCATCTGGAAGGTGAAGCAATCTTATTTCCATGAGGCGGAAGCCAGAAGCGTCACCCTGCTCGACGAGGCGTTGGGGCAGATTACGGATAAGTCCAACGGAGCGCTCGGCCCGCGCGAAGGACCGTCGGGCGGCGGGGTGGCCGTGTTGAATACGCAGACATGGAGCCACGGAGGCCCGGTGGTTCTTTCGGCTTCGGAAAGCCAGAAAGGAAACAAAGTGGTGGATGCTGCGGGAAATGCCGTGCCTTCCCAGCGGTTGTCTTCCGGCGAACTGGTGTTCCTGGCGGAAGAGGTGCCGGCTTTGGCTTCGCGTCATTACCGTGTGACGGAAGGCGACGCGCTGGATGCCGGACGATGTAAGATCGACGGTTATACGTTGGATAACGGCATGGTCACGGTGAAAATCGACGGAAAAACCGGAAACATCACGGCTTTGCAGCGCAACGGCGAGGCATACAACTATATCGATGCCGCTGTGGACGGAGGTGCCAATTCCTGCTGTTGGCTACCGGCCAACGAAAACAATCCCGTGGCCGACGAAGTGGAGAAGATAGAAGTGACGGAACAGGGCGGACTGGTGGCGGAACTGAAAGTGACGTCGCGCATGAAAGGCTGCCGGAGTGTGACACGTTCCGTACGTCTGGTGGCCGGATGTCCTTGGGTGGAAATCACCAATGTGGTGGATAAACTCCCGCTTCTGGATAAGGACGGCATACATTTCGGCTTCGGTTTCAATGTGCCGCAGGGGGTGACGAAAGTCGACATTCCCTGGGGGGTGATGGAAGTGGAGAAAGACCAGTGGGTGCAGGCCAACCGCAACTGGCTCACCCTGCAGCGCTGGGCCGACGTGTCCAACTCCACCCACGGAGTGACGTGGTGCTCGCTCGACGCACCTTTGTTCGAGTACGGCGACCGTTATGCCAACATTTCGTTGGGATGGGGCGGACAGGGGCCGTGGGAGACGGAACTGAAACCCAGCTCCACACTGTATTCCTGGGTGATGAACAACCATTGGCATACCAATTTCCCATTGACACAGGACGGTCCGGTGACGTTCCGTTACCGCATGTATCCCCACGGAGCATACAATGCCGTTGAGGCCAACCGGTTCGGTCTGGAGCAGGCCCAGCCGCTGGTGCACGTCATGTCGGCCGCCGATCCTGCCGTGAAGCCCCTGATAGCATTGGATAATGCGGCCGTATACGCCACTGTGGTGAAATCAACCGGCAGGGATAACGAACTGATTGTACGTCTGCGCTCTTTGTCCGATAAGGAAGAAACCGTGACGCTCGGCTATCCTGCACGCACTCCGGCAAGTGTGAGTCTGTGTGAGGTGGAAGAAAAGCCCTCGCGCACCGTGAAGGGTGAGGTGACCGTTCGTCCTTACGGACTGGTCACGTTGAAACTGACATACTGAACTTCCGTGCCCGCCGCCTTTCTCAGTGGCGGGCACGGAAGATTTTTTCGTTTATCCGTACAATAAAAAACGGTGCGGTACATTTAAAAAAATGCTCCTCATGGCGATAAAAAATCATGAGGAGCATTTTTTATTTTCTTGCGGAGTAAATTTCGTAGTCTTCAGGAACTTGTTTTTCAGATGTTTGTATCGCTTCTTTTTCTTTTACATATCTTCTTTCCCGTTCCGGCTGATGCGGACGTTGCGCTTTATTCCTGTCCGCCGAACAGTGTCTGGAATTCGTTTTCGAAGTTAGGTGTGAAGATTCCCTTCCCCAAGTGATTTCGGATTTCCGTGAGGCTCCAGAACCGTCCGCCGGCAGTTTCCTTGCTGGGGATGATCTCTCCGTCGCAGGTGCAACGGTGGGGAAATACCAGTTCCCGTTCACGGTCGGATTCGAACACATAATGTGCGAGCCGTTCGGGAGTGAAACCGGTCAGTCCCAGTTCTTCGGCGGCTTCGCGGCGCAAAGCTGTTTCCACGTTCTCGCCCAGGTCTATATGTCCGCCCACGGCCGTGTCCCACCGTCCGGGCTGGATGTCTTTCCATTCGGGGCGTTTCTGCAGAAAGAGGTCGCCCCGGCTGTTGAACACATGGAGGTGAACCACCGGATGAAGCGGTTTCCTGCCTCCGTGGCATTCGCCGCGTGTGGCGGCTCCGATGATGTTTCCTTCCTCATCCACGAGGGGAAGCATTTCGTTCTTGTTGTCTTGCAGTATGGTGGTCATATCGTCGTGTGATGAGGGTCAGGGAATGAGCAGCGAGCTGTCGCCGTAGCTGAGAAAGCGGAATCCGCGGTCAAGGGCATACTCGTAGATGGTGCGCCAGTCGCCGTGTACGAAAGCCGAGACAAGCAGCAACAGCGTGCTTTGAGGCTGGTGGAAGTTGGTAACCATCATTTCCACGATGTGGTATTCGTATCCCGGTGCGATGATAATCTGCGTACTGGTGTGCAGGGCCGGCAGTGCATGGCGGTCCAGATAGTCCAGCACATGTTGCAGGGCCTGCACGGTGGTGAGCGCTTCCGGACGTTCGTCGTCCCGGCTTCCGGCGGGGCGTGTCCGTTCGGCATATTCGTAGGGAGCCCACTGTCCCACATGCAGTTCCTCTTCCGGCGCGTCGGGATTCGAGGCTATGGCCGTACCGATGTAGTAAAGGCTTTCCAGTGTGCGTACGGAGGTGGTACCTACGGCTATACAGTGTCCGTTGTGTGCCAGCAGCTTTTCTATCGTGCTGCGCTGCACGCAGATATGTTCCGTGTGCATTTCATGTTCTGCTATCTCCTCGCTTTTCACCGGTTTGAATGTACCTGCCCCCACATGAAGCGTCACCTCTTCGCGGTCGATGCCCCGCGTGTCGAGTCCGGCCAGCACCCGTTCCGTGAAGTGCAGTCCGGCGGTAGGGGCCGCCACGCTGCCTTTCACTTTCGAATAAACGGTCTGATAGGTGGTTTTGTCGCTTTCCTGCGTCTCGCGGTTCAGATAGGGCGGGATAGGCAGTTCGCCCACCGCTTCCAGTATCTCGGCCCAGGTCACCTGTTCGTCGTTCCATTCGAAGTCTATCAGGTGGCTCGTTCCCCTGTGCTCGCCCCGGCTGGCTTTCAGGCAAACGGTTTTCTCTCCGATGCTTACTTCGCGGGTCAGGCATCCGTTTTTCCATTTTTTCAGGTTGCCTACAAGGCAAAGCCAACTGCAGTGTCCGGTCTGCCCGAACATCAGGGCATAGTCGTGCGGACTGACAGGCTCCAGACAGAACACTTCGATGAGAGCGCCCGTGTCCTTACGGAAATGCAGACGGGCCTGTATCACTTTGGTGTTGTTGAACACCATCAGCGCCCCGGCCGGCAACAGTTCCGGCAGCGAGGCGAAGCGCTCTTCGCTCACCGCTCCGTGGCGGTAGACCAGAAGTTTGGAGCGGTCGCGTTCGGGAAGGGGAAATTTGGCGATGCGCTCGTCGGGCAGCGCATAATCGAATTCTTTGATTCGGATATGTTTGGTTTCTTCCATTTCAGATAGATGGTTTTGAGAGTGCAAAGTTAGGTATATTTGTCGATGTGGAGGGGTGAAAATGGGATAAAAAACCATAAAGCGGCTCCGGGGATTTTGTTCGGTTTCCGCTTTGCTGTATATTTGTGTCCGTTAAACATCAAGAAAATGAAAATCGGAGATAAGGTAAGGTTTTTGAGTGAAGTGGGAGGCGGCGTAGTGAGCGGCTTCCGTGACAAGGATACGGTACTGGTGCGTGATGAGGACGGATTCGACATACCGATGCCCGTGCGCGAGTGTGTGGTGGTGGACACCGACGACTACAATATCGCCAAGGTCAATACGGGCACGCACGACAAGAAGAAACTGAAGGCGCCGGCAGGAAGCGGTATCCTCCGTGATGAGGAAGAGGAGGATGACCGGCCGGTGACGTTCATCCCCAAGCCGCAGGAACGCAGGAACGGCGACCGGCTGAACATCTTTCTGGCCTATGTGCCCGTGAACCCCAAGGAAATGACGACTACGGCTTTCGAGGCTTATCTCATCAACGACAGCAACTATTACGTCACTTTTCTCTATATGAGTGTGGAGGGTACGGGATGGCGCGTACGTTTTCAGGGCACGGTGGAGCCTAATACCAAACTTTTCATGGAGGAATTCGACCGTGCGGGACTTAACGATATGGAACGCGTATGCGTGCAGTGCATGGCCTACAAGCAGGACAAGACTTTTCTGCTGAAGCCTGCCGTGCAGGTGGAACTGCGTATAGATACGGTGAAGTTCTATAAGTTGCATACGTTCTCTCAGTCGGATTTCTTTGAAGAAGATGCGTTGATTTACGATGTGGTGAAGGATGACGTGCCTGCCCGCACCGTCTTTGTCAATGCCGGACAACTGAAAGAGGCCTTGCTGAAGAAGCCGGCCGACGAACGGCAGGAGCGCCAGCCGGCCCGTAAGGCGGAGAAACAGAAGAGCGACATCATAGAAGTGGATCTTCATATCACGGAGTTGCTGGACGATACGAACGGTCTGTCCAACAAGGATATGCTGGAATGTCAGATGAAGGAGTTCCGCCGTGTGATGGACGAGAACCTGAAAAACAAAGGACAGAAGATCGTCTTTATCCACGGTAAGGGTGAAGGGGTGCTGCGCAACGAACTGCTCCGCGTGTTGAAGCATGCCTATAAGAACTGTACGTGGCAGGATGCGTCGTTCCGCGAATACGGTTTCGGAGCCACGATGGTCATTGTACACTGAAGACAGGAGCTTTAAAGGCTCTTAAAAGATGTATATTTTATTGGGATTCTGCATGAAAAGGCGTAATTTTGCGCCCGAATTCATGTAGAATCCCTTTAAATTTAATATCAATATCATCGTGCGTCATTTCTGTTTACTATTTCTGTGTTGTTTTTTGTGGGGTGTCACTTCCGTTTCTGCGCAGGCAGACTGTAGCGGAGAAGCAACGGCAGACAGTATTACGGGGCAGGACGTGGTGAACAAAGCCAAGGAGTTTATAGGGGTCCCCTACCGTTACGGACACATGAATCCCCGTCGCGGATTCGACTGTTCCGGTTTTACCACCTACGTGTTCAAGCAACTCAATATCTCGCTGACCCGGTCTTCGCGCACGCAGTTCGGCGACGGGGTGAAGATCGAAGACCGTCGCGAGTTGCAACAGGGCGATCTGGTGTTTTTTACCGGTACACGTTCCAAGAAGACTATCGGCCATGTGGGTATTGTGACCGAGGTGGATGAAAATACGGGGGAGTTCCGCTTTATCCATGCGGGGCGCAAGGGCATTTGCATAACTTCTTCGTCCGACGGATATTATAACCGACGTTATGTCGGAGCCTGCCGGGTGCTGGGTTGAGTGATACCTATACGAAGAGAACCGTTTCCACGTTCGTGTGTAAGGCACGTGGAAACGGTTCTCTTGCGTAGGGGGGGGAGGTATGCGTCAGAACAGGCAGACTTCTACCGGACAATGGTCGGAACCGAGAATTTCCGGATGGATGCAGGCGCTTTCGAGCTGCCCTTCCAGACGTTTCGATACGAGGAAATAGTCGATGCGCCAGCCTGCGTTCTTTTCGCGCGCCTTAAACCGGTACGACCACCATGAGTAGGCGCCTTCCGAATCCGGGTGGAAGAAGCGGAACGTATCGGTAAACCCGCTATCCAGCAATGTGCCGAAGCGGGTCCGTTCCTCATCGGTAAATCCTGCGTTCTTGCGGTTGGCCTTCGGGTTTTTCAAGTCTATTTCCTGATGGGCCACATTAAGGTCGCCGCATACGATGACCGGTTTGCGGGCATCCAGTTGCAGCAGATAGGCACGGAAGTCTTCTTCCCATTGCATACGGTAGTCCAGCCGTTTAAGTCCGTCCTGCGAGTTGGGCGTGTAAACGGTGACCAGGAAGAAATCCGGCATTTCGAGCGTGATGACGCGCCCTTCGCGGTCGTGCTCCTCCATGCCGATACCGTAGCTGACGTTCAGCGGTTCGTGGCGGCTGAAAACGGCTGTGCCGGAATAGCCCTTTTTCTCCGCATAGTTCCAATAGGAGCGGTAGCCTTCGAATTCCAAATCAAGCTGTCCGGCCTGCATCTTGGTTTCCTGCACGCAAAAGAAGTCTGCATCCAGGATGGCGAAAGACTCTTTGAATCCTTTTTCGCAACAGGCCCTGAGTCCGTTGACATTCCATGAGATCAATTTCATATGCTGTGTTTTTGGTTTGTTTTTGTTTATGCCTTCAAAGTTAAGTCATTCTTTCCGGATGGGCAAGTGACGGGGGTGGGGATACGGAGTTTTCCATGTGGCGGCGGAGGAATGTCCGTTTTTTATTCTCCGTCCTGCGCTCCGATTACTTTCCATTCCAGTACGCCGCCCGATTCTCCCTTTTGCAGCCGAGCAGCGATCTTCAGCGAAGAGGTGGTCACCGGTTTGAAGAGCACACGGTTGTAACGGTCCTTGTGCGTCGTGTAGGGTGTAGTGGTTTCCACTTCCTCCCATTTCTCTCCTTTTTTATAATAGAGCGTCCAGGAAGCGGGCACCCGGAAGTTTCCGTCGTAATGGTCGAAGTCCAGCCAGTATACTTCTACACCCGACACCCGGCAGAGGCGTCCGAAGTCATAGGCCAGCGTCTCTTCCGTGCCGCGTTTGAGCCACCAGTAGTGGTACGGTTTGGACGTGTCTGACGAACGTTTCGGTTCCCATTGGTCGTTCACGCCCCA
This sequence comes from uncultured Paraprevotella sp., assembly GCA_910586505.1. Classification (GTDB taxonomy): domain Bacteria; phylum Bacteroidota; class Bacteroidia; order Bacteroidales; family Bacteroidaceae; genus Paraprevotella. The sequence goes on from CAJUGV010000007.1 coordinate 38,528, forward strand.
TGCGCCGGCCATGGTGGCCGCCGATTCCGGTGCGTCTTTCTGAATGGGTGCCTGAAAGGTCAGGGTGCGCGACTGTGAAGCGAGAGTGGGTTCAGGTTCGGGGCGGGCCTGTTCGGCCGTTACGGGAATCCATACGGCCATCTGTGCCGTGCCCCGGTTGTTCCATACCGAGTAGGGGATTGCCTTGAACGGTATGTCGGTTACCCGGCCGTCTCGGTCCAAGGCTCGTGCCTGTCCGTGCAGAGTGACTACGCCGTGGAGCAGATCCGGTTCGAATGAGGCGGAAACAGGTGTGCCGACGGGGATGAACTTGTTGAAGACCGTACCGTCCGGCTGGTCTTTATCTTCGAGGCAGTACACCACAGGTCCCCGTTCGAGAGCCGCTTTTCCGCGGTTGTCTTCCACCTCGTCGCGGGCCAGCACGCAACGTACTTCCATAGGGAAGCACAGTTCCACCTTGTCTCCTTTCTTCCATTTGCGGCGGATGACGGCATAGCCGTTTTCCATGCGGTAGCCGGTGTCCTTTCCGTTCACCCGAATGGAGAACGAGCCCCGGCTGTCGGCGTATCGATACAGATCGGTGGGTACGGGGCGGCCTTGTGCCCATCCCGGCACGCGGCAGCGCAATGCAAAGGTCCGTTTGCGGGCCGGGTGTATTGTCAGGCTGATAGTTCCGGTCCGGGGGTAGTCGGTGTGCTGCATGATGTCCACTTCGTGGAGGGATGTGGCAAGACGGGCTTCGCTCCGGGCGTAAAGATTGATATAGATATCCTCTCCCCGAGTGGCATACATATAGCCGGGCACCGAAGCCATGAAGCGGGTGATGTTGCCCGGACAGCAGGCACAGCCGAACCAGGCCTGCCGGTCGTGCTGGCCCATGCTTTCCAGCGGGTTGTCGTAGAAGAAACGGTCGCCTCCGAGCGATACGCCGGAGACGACACCGTTGTAGAGCGTCCGCTCCAGTATGTCGGCATAGCGTGATTCGCCGGTGGCGAGAAACATGCGGTGGTTCCAGTAGACATTGGCAATGGCGGCGCATGTCTCGCAGTAGGCCGTGTGATTGTGCAGTTCGAAATCGGGACCGAACCCTTCGCCTTGTGCGCGTGAGCCTATGCCTCCGGTGAGGTAGAGCTTGCGTCCTGCCATATTTTCCCAGATGCGTGTAAGGGCGCGGAAGTAAGCCGTGTCGCCGGTAAGCGCCGCTACGTCGGCCACGCCGGAGTAGAGATAACCGGCGCGCACGGCATGTCCCACGATCTCATCCTGGTCGAGGATGGGTTTATGATCCTGGCTGTACGGGCTGAGCGCATGTCCGTCGGTGCCCCGTCCGGTTTCTTCGATGAAATAACGTGCTGTGCGCAGGTATTCCTCCTTGCCGGTTACTTTGTAGAGCTTGGCAAGCGCCATTTCCACGATGGGATGCCCCGACGGTACATGCTTCTGTCCGTCGGCAGGTCCGAAGACACGGCACACGAGGTCGGCGTTTCTGACGGCCACGTCGAGCAGGCTGCGTTTGCCCGTGGCACGGTAGTGGGCCACGGCCGCTTCGTACAGGTGGCCGGAGTTGTAAAGTTCGTGGCTGTTGATTTTTTCCCATCGGTGTGTGCCCCACCATCCCGACAGGCGGGTACAGCGGTTGGTGACGCAGGTGGTGAGGTATCCGTCCGGTTCCTGGGCGGCGGCTATCAGTGTGATGACGCTGTCCAGATAGGCGTCCAGGCGGCGGTCGTATCTCACAGCCAGTGAATACGAAGCCCCCTCTATGATTTTATAAGGGTCGGTGTCGTCGAAGGAGAAGTCGCCGCGGTGTTCGCCTTGCTTCAGGCCGCCGGCAATGGCGAAGTTGTCGAAGCGTCCGTTTTGCTCGCATTCTCTGAATGCGGAAGGAATGGATACCGTGCGGTTGGTCTCCATGCGGGGAAGCCAGAAGTCATCCTGAAACCGTACTTGTGTGAACGGTACTTCGTGTATGGGTTCGGTATGCTGACTGTAAGCTTTTTGCAGAGTGGCGATACCCGTCAAAAAGAAAAGTGTAAAGCCCGTGCGGAATATTTTGTTTCTCATAGGTTAATAATTATGGGTTTCCCGGCACAAAGATAATTTGTTTTATTAACTTTGTCACATATACCAACATTTTTATATTTCATATAAGCCATGAAAAGATTATTACTGACTGCAATGATGGCGGTCTCCTTGACGGAGGCTGCCGAAATCGGGGCGCAAAACGCGCGTCACGGTTATCCCTTTGATCCCGTACCTTTTACATCGGTCAAGGTGACGGATTCCTTTTGGGGACAACGTCTGAAAGCAAGCCGTGAGGTGACGATACCCTTGGCTTTTGCCAAGTGTGAGGAGTCGGGGCGTTATGAGAACTTTGTCAAAGCGGCTCATCCGAGTAAAGACTATAAAGTGGAAGGATTGTCGTTTGACGATACGGATGTGTATAAGACGATAGAGGGAGCAAGCTATCTTCTGCAGACTTATCCCGACCCGAAACTGGAGGCATATATCGACAGTGTGCTGGCTGTCGTGGCACCAGCCCAGGAGCCGGACGGCTATCTTTTTACGGCCCGCACGATGAATCCCGACCGTCCGCATGAATGGGCGGGCAGCAAACGCTGGGAGAAGGTGGAGGAACTGAGCCACGAGTTCTACAATCTGGGGCATATGGTAGACGGTGCCGTCGCGCACTACCAGGCCACAGGCAAGCGCAACTTTCTGGATATCGCCATCCGTTATGCCGATTGCGTGTGCCGCGAGATAGGGCCGGAGGCCGGACAACTCGATCGTGTGCCCGGACATCAGATTGCAGAAATGGCATTGGCACGCCTTTATCTTGCCACCGGAGAAAAGAAGTATCTCGACCAGGCGCGGTTCTTCCTTGACCGTCGCGGATACACCTCGCGGCGCGACGCCTATAGTCAGGCACATAAGCCGGTGGTGGAGCAGGACGAGGCAGTGGGACATGCCGTGCGCGCCACTTATATGTATGCCGGCATGGCCGACGTGGCGGCGCTTACGGGCGACTCTGCCTATATCCGTGCCATCGATAGGATTTGGGAGAACATTGTAGGTAAGAAGTATTACATTACCGGTGGAATCGGAGCTACGGCCCACGGGGAGGCTTTCGGAAAGAACTACGAACTGCCTAACATGTCGGCCTATTGCGAGACTTGTGCGGCCATCGGAAATGTCTATGTCAACCACCGGCTTTTCCTGCTTCACGGCAAGTCGGAATATTATGACGTGCTGGAGCGTACACTCTATAACGGACTGATATCCGGTGTGTCGCTGGACGGCGGCAATTTCTTTTATCCCAATCCTTTGGAAAGCCGCGGACAGCATCAGCGCCAGCCTTGGTTCGGCTGTGCCTGCTGTCCGTCCAACATCTGCCGTTTTATACCGTCATTGCCCGGCTATATCTATGCCGTGAAAGACAGGAACGTGTTTGTCAATCTGTTCATGTCCAATGAAGCCTCATTTAAGGTCGGCGGTAAGGACGTCGTGCTGGAGCAGCAGACGCGCTATCCGTGGACGGGAGATGTGGCGGTGTCGGTCAGAAAGAACAAGGCCGGAGCGTTTGCGCTGAAAATCCGTATTCCCGGATGGGTGCGCGGACAGGTGGTGCCAAGCGATCTTTATCGTTATGCCGACGGAAAACAGCTCGGATATGACGTGAAAGTGAACGGACAACCGGCTGAAAGCGAGCTTCGTGACGGTTATTTTACGATAGAACGCAAATGGAAAAAGGGCGACAAGGTGGAAGTGCATTTCGATATGGAACCTCGTGCGGTGAGAGCACACGGCAGGGTGGAGGCCGACAGGGGAAGAATGGCTGTGGAGCGTGGGCCGCTGGTTTATTGTGCCGAATGGCCTGATAACGACTTTGACATAACGGCCGTGTTGTTGAACCGCAGGCCGGAGTTTAAAACTGAGGAACGGGCCGACCTGCTCTGCGGATTGACTGAGATAAAGACTGAAGCCCAGTTGCTGGGCTATGACGGGAATGGCAGGCTGACCGCCTCCGATGTCTGTCTGACGTTGATACCTTATTATGCGTGGGCACATCGCGGGGCGGGTCGGATGATGGTGTGGCTGCCTCAGGAGGTGAGTGCCACCAGTCCGTCCATGCCTTCCACGCTGGCTTCGGAGAGCAGGGTGGATGCTTCTCATCAGACCGCTGCCATCGCAGCGGTAAACGACCGTCTGGTGCCGGCGGATGCCGACGACCGTTCCGTGTCTTATTATCATTGGTGGCCTAAGAAAGGTACTACGGAATGGCTGACCTATGAGTTACCGAAACCGGCCAAGGTGTCTTCATCCACCGTCTATTGGTTTGATGATGAGCCGTGGGGAGGATGCCGCGTGCCTTCCGCCTGGACGCTTTTTTACCGTGATCCGAAAGGGGAATGGCTGCCTGTGGAGGTCCGTAATACCTACGGTTTGAAGAAAGGTGAACCTAATACGGTGGAGTTTGTGCCTGTGCAGACTTCGGCCGTGAAACTGGAAGTGGTGCTGCCGGCAGACAACTCGGCCGGGCTATTCGAGTGGGAGGTGAAGTGACGGGGATCATCCCGGTGGCAAAGAAAAGCCGTGCCGCAAGTTCCGGATAGACGGAATTTGCGGCACGGCCCGTTTATGTATACCGTGAAGTCTGTTGCCGAAGTTTAGGGTTGCGCATCGCATTCAGGCCATACGGGCATGGCTCCCTTTTGCGAGCATACGAAAGCTGCAAGTCTGACAGCCGTTTGATGGGCTTCGCGGACGGACTTTCCGCTCAGGAGAGAGGCCGTGAACGCAGCGGTGAAAGAATCGCCCGCCCCCACAGTGTCGGCTACTTCCACATGGGGTGTCTCTATGAACGACGTATGGTCGGGGGTGAACACATAACTGCCGTGGGCGCCGCAGGTGAGAATGAGAATTCTCAGATGGTAGGTTGCCAATAAAGCGCGGCATTGCTCCTGCATGTCTTTTTCGGGCATTCCGAATATTCGGCCTACGGTGACAAGTTCTTCGTCGTTAATCTTCAGTATGTTGCATAGCGTAAGTCCGTGAAGAAGAGTTTCGCGGGAATAGAAATTCTGGCGAAGGTTGACATCGAAAATCTTGTAATGGTCTTCTCCGTCGGGCATAGTTTCAAGAAAACGGCTGATGGTGTGGCGTGAGGTTGCACTGCGTTGGGCTAACGAACCGAAACATACGGCACGTGTGTGCGATGCCAGTTCACGGAGCGATTCGGTGAAAGGAATGTGGTCCCATGCCACATTTTCCTTTATGTCATATACGGGAATGCCGTTGTCGGAGAGGTTTACCTGTACCGTGCCGGTGGGATAGGGTACACGTTCAATGAGGGTACGGAGGCGCTTATGTGCCAGTTCCGCGATGATTTCATCGCCCGGCTCATCTTGACCTACGGCACTAACCACTCTGCTGTCAAAGCCGAATTGGGCTACATGGAAAGCGAAGTTGGCAGGAGCTCCGCCTATTTTCCGTCCTTCCGGCAGCATATCCCACAAAACCTCGCCTATTCCTGTCACAATGTCTTTTTTCATCCTGTTTTCCACTTTTTCTGTATGTACATATTTTGATTTATGCAGTCTGTCTTCCGGACAGATCGTTCTGCGTGCCAAATATACGGAATTTCAGCGTGACGGCAGAGTATTTTCAGGCAGAATGTGAGGCGGCGGGATGAGACGGAAGAACAAGTTATGGGAAAATACGGTTTTTCGTTCATGGATTTTTATTGACATGAAGACTTTGCGGCGGCAGGAAACAGCTTACAGTTTGCTGCGGTACGCTTCGAGCGGCCGGAGGATAAGAATATGGTGTATTTATTCTGAATCTGTGGTGGGAAAATCCATCTCTTGATAAGAGAGCAACCGTGAAGTGATAAATGTTTAAATAAGAGTATTTTAAATAAAACCGACATGCAGGTGAAAGAAGTGTATGTCCGGATTTACTTGAAAAAATATTGCGTGAGGTTGTGAAAAAATACGCAGATGGATGCGTGGTTTCGCTGTATTTTACATATATTTGCATCCAGTAAAACCTAATTTCGCATCTGCATAGTTGCTCTCTTATCAAGAGTTTAACTTTTAAGTACTTGCGGAAAAGCACGATTTAAAAGTAATAAGAGACGATTTTTCTAATATCTAATAATTTATCTTAAAACTAAAAGCATGAGAAGAAGATTACAAAAAGCTGCTGTGTTGGCTGCTGTGACGGGATTGTTCCGGACGGCAGTGTATGCGCAGGGTACGTGGGTGGCTCCCGAAGTGCCGGGGGTAGATCTCGCTACGGAAGAGTTCGGCACAAACGATTATTATCTCTACAATGTGAAGGCGGATGCTTTTGTGACGCGGGGAGCGTCGTGGAACATGCAGGCTCTGGCCACCCGTCTGACGGATAACGATGAAAAGGCGGATGGTCCGCATAAAGTGAAGGTAACAAAAACAGAGGCCGGAAACTTCCAGTTTAGTGTTTTTGATAAATCTTTTCTCGGAGGTCCGCGCGACGGAGTAAACAACGTGTATGCAGACCATGGGACTGCGGAAAACAATGAATTTAAGGCTACTGCAATAGAAGGAACGAAGACTTTTACCTTGCGTCCGCTTTGTGCCAACGATGAAGCGCAATATCCTTATCTGGATGTGGCCGGAAAACGCGGTTGGTTTCTGACCTATGCCGACGGACAGGGGTATACCCAATGGGCGCTTCTTGACGGGCAGACGATTACCAGCGGAGCTTATCGCGTATATAAGGCCAAGCAGGAAATGTATGACGTGTATGCTGCCTTGAGTGAGGAGGACCACACTACATACAAAACAGCGTTGGAAGCGGCAAACGTCGTGTATTTGAAAACCGACGCTTCGCTCACCGAGGTGCACGAGGCTACGGCGGCGATGCTGAAAGCCGTGGCACCGGCCCTGACGAATACTTCGGTAGATGCTTCGGCACTGTTTACGAATGCCGATATGTTGGGGGCCGGTCGTGACGGGTGGACCATTACAGGAGAACTTGTAGGACCGAGCTGGGGAGACTTTGAATGCTATCACAAAACATTGACAATGACACAGACACAGACGGGTCTGCCCAACGGTTTGTACACGGTGGCTTTCCATGGCTTTTATCGTCAGGACAAGGAGGGCGAACCTGCTCCTAAATATACCCTTACCAGCGGAGAGAATACGCATTCCGAAGACGTGGTCCGTATGAACACCTTGGGTTTCGGGGTTGTAAGTGGAAATGGCAATAGCGGAAATTGGACGTGGGATGGTAATACCAAGCCTAACGGTATGCAATCGGCCGGTCAGGCCCTGTCGTGCGACCTGACGGAGACGCGCGTCAATGAATTCTTTGTGAACAACGGAGAGCTTACCATTACGATATCCATGGAGAGCACGGAGCAATGGTTTAACTTCAAGGGAGTGGACATCTATTATCGTGCGGAGAGTGCGGATAATCTCAAGACTTCTTTGCAGGAAGCGGTAACCGCCCTTGAAAACCTGATAAACAGTAGTAGTCTGATGAATACGGTTTTAAAAACTGAAACCGCACCTGCCGTTATAGCAGATGCAAAGACGAAACTGGAAGGAAACGATTCGGAGGCCATTAAGGCAAGTCTCGTAAATGTGCAGTCGGTAAAAGACCGCGTGACACGCAGTTTGGAGGCTTATGAGAATATGCGTGAGGCCTTTTCTTATACCGATCCGAGAATCGGTTCGGTGACAGATGAAAGCGCCGCGAAAATCTATACGGATTTTAAAGCCAAATACGAAGCCGGCAAATTGGAGTCTACGGAAGAGGGATATCCCAGATTGCCTTATGACAAGCTTGCCGAGGCTGCCAGAAGCCAGGAGTATGTAGTAGGGCGCGATTACACGGAAGCGATCCTGAATCATGGTTTTGAAAGAGGTTCCCTGATGGGATGGACTATCTCGAAGAATTCCGACGATACGGGAGTGAAACGTACGGATAATAATACCTATAAAATGGAGGGCTCGAAAGGAACTTATCTGTTTAATACCTGGAAGGCCGGAGTGAAACTTTCTCAAAAGATCGAGGGCCTGCCTCAGGGAGCTTACTATCTGAGCGCGGCAGTGGCATCGGATGCCGGAAAGTGGTTGAGAATAGATGCCAACGGCAAGACCTCTCCCGAAATCCGTCTGAATAACAATGCGGACAAGAGTCAGCGTGCCGGAATGCTTGTTACGGTAGGCGAGGACGGAATACTTGATTTCGGAGTGAGAGGCAATACGGAGGCGGATTGGTACAAAGTGGACGATTTCCGTCTGATAGCTGCAGAGGAGAATATAGGTACGGCCGTAGAAGCACTGCATATTTATGTGAATGAAGTGAAGGCGAAGAATATAGATGTGACAGTCAATGCCGGAAACGGAGTTTTCCAAAGAAATGCGGAAAAATATCAGACTGCCCTGAATGCGGCATACGCAGCGCTGGCAGATCTTACGCCCGCGGAAGCTACGGTGCTCCAAGCGAAGAAAGATCTTGAAGCAGGTATGGAGCTGAACACTCCGGAGGCTGATACGCGATACAATGTTATTTGTGCCACTACTGATAACTTTGAGAACAAGGGTAAAGCCGTGACATTTGAGTTGGGCGGTCAGAGTGAAGAGCAAGGTTTGTATGCTGCGAAGTTCATCTCTACTCCTAATGTGAACTATGCCCAGGCCATCGAGTTTGTTAAGGCCGAAGGCGGCGTGAACTTGTACACGCTTAAGTTTACGGACAATGACGGTAACGACCGATATATCTGCGATGGTACGGTGACCGGTGCAGGAACAGGCGCTGCCGGAATCCGTACAACGTCGGATGCGTCCAAAGCCTTGAAAGTGGAGGTGATTGCCACGAATACGGAGGGTGTCTATAATCTGAGAAATACTGTGGCCAACGCCTTGCTGGGTTCTCAAGATGCCGGTTGGTTTACGACGGAAAGCCATGTGGAGCATTCTTTGAAGCTTGCCCCCAAAGCAGAAGTGACGGTGACTGTACTGGAGGCTGGATGGGCTACGCTGATTCTTCCGTTCCATGCCGAGATTCCGGAAGGATTGAAAGTATATACGTGGAATGGTTCTACTCAGGCATCAGGAACTTCTACGGTAGTGGCTTTGGAAAAAGTGGAAACCGGTATTAAGGCCAATACTCCGTATATCGTAACCGGTGCAGGCGAGTATAAATTCTCTGACTACGGTCTGGCTATCAAGAATGAATATGCCGATGACTATATGACGGGTGTGTATACCCAAAGGAATGCTACGGCCGGTACTTATGTTCTTCAGAATCAGGAGAGCGGAATGGGATTCTATAAGGTGGTTGAAGGCAGCGAACCTACGGTGGGTGCTTATCGTGCCTTCCTGACATCCTCAGGTTCAAGCTCAGCCGGAGTCAATGTGTTGGCTTTGCTCCTTCCCGAAGACGGTGTGACGGATATCTATGCCGTAACGTCATCCGAAGTTGAGGTGAACGTGTACAGCCTCAATGGTGTGTTGGTTCGCGAAAACGTGAAACTGTCGGAAGCCCTGAACGGTCTGAAGAAAGGTATCTATATCGTAAACGGTACCAAACGTGCAGTGAAGTAAAAGAGTTGATTATAAAATAATAATTAAGAAGAAATGATGAAAAAGAATCAGTATGTAAAGCCGGTAGTAGAAGTAAATGTTCTGGAGCCGGTAGAGATGATGGCTACATCAACCGGTCCGAGTATTTCGGAGAATCCGGCGAATCCGGATATTCCCGCCGGTTCCAACATGAACAGTGGATGGGACCTTTGGTAAATCTTCAAAGAGACTGAAAAAAGAGAAGCTGCCTGATTGCAGGCAGCTTCTCTTTTTTTTTGGGCGGACGGTTATCGTTTGAGTTTTAGTATTCGGGTTTCAGGTGTGATGATGTTCATCCTGTGCGTGACAAAGATGAGTGTTTTTTCTGCATAGTGCCGACATATATTCTGCCAGAGCCGTTGCTCGGTCTGAGGGTCGAGCGAAGAGGTGGCTTCATCGAAGAGCAGTATGTTGCCAGGCCGCAGGAGGGCGCGGGCTATGGCAATACGCTGTGCTTGTCCTTCGCTCAGCCCTGTGCCCTGTTCGCCGCAGCGACTTTCCATAGCCAGGGGGAGCCGGAATACAAAATCGGCGCAGGCATCTGTAAGTGCCGTCCGCATGTCATCTTCGGAGGCATGGGGATTGCCAAGTAACAGATTGTCGCGGATCGTACCGCTGAACAACGTGTTGCCCTGCGGAACATAGGTGAAGTAGGACCGGGTGGCGGCATTGCATGTGGCTTTTCTGCCGTGTCTGTCGTATAAGATGATTTCTCCGGTTTGCGGACTGATCAGGGAGAGTAACAGTCGGATCAGAGTGGTTTTTCCGGAACCTGTTTCACCGATGATGGCCGTATGGCTGCCTGGCGGGAAGTCGAATGTAAAGTCTTGCAGGATGTGGCGGTTGTTGGATTCGTATGCATAGGATACTTTCCGGAAACATACACCTGGTGATGGATCCAGTTCGGTGTCTCCGATGCTATGCTCCATCGGAATTTCTTCCATCTGCATGAGGCGTTCTCCTGCCGTGAAGGCATTGACGAAGATGGGAATGAAGCGCGTCATGTCGCGGAACGGACCTTGTATCTGTCCGACAAGCTGGATGAAAGCCAGCATCATGCCATAGGTGATGGTTCCTTCGTACAGTCGGACTGCACCCCAGAGAAAGGCCATGAGATAGCATCCCATAAAACCTGCGCCGAGCAGGGAGGAGGAGACAGAGGAAAAGAGCGTGCGTGTTCGGATCCGGTCTCTTAAACGATGTTGTATGCCGTCGAGTCTTTGTACCATGGCAGACTGTTGTTCCAAGGTCTGAACTATCATCTGATGCTGTATGGTTTCCTGAAGCAGACTCTGAATGCGGCTGTCCGTGTTTCTGATTTCACGTGTCAGGTTACGCATTCGTTTCATATAGACTTTGCTCATCATGATGAAAAGAGGAATAACGGCTACGGTGAGGCAGGCCAGCGTCGGGTCCATGGAATAAAGAAAGAGGAATGCACCCGTAAGACGGATCCCGACGGCAATGATAGACGGCAATGTTTCCGTGACGGTATTTACCACATCGGTTACATCGCGTTCCAACCGGTTGAGTATGTCACCGCTGTGCCGCCGGTTACGCTCTTGCCATTGGCTGTGCAGGAGGCGGTTGAAATAAGTGAGTTGCATGTGATTTTGCGCCTTGACCCCAAGAATGGCTTTTACCCACCGGGATGCGAAACTGATGCCGAGTTGAGACAACAATATACCGATGAGCAGGGCAGCGGCTGTGGAAAGCTGACCGGAGGTCTTATGGGTAGCAATGTCGATAATCCATTTGGTCGCACTAATGAATGTGAAGTCCAGAATGACGGCCGAACTGCCGAGCAATGTATTGAGTATGATTTGCAATCGGTGAAGCTGCAGGATGTTCCACAGCCATTTGAGTAACCGGCTGGCCGGATAGGAAGAAGAGATGTTCAGCATGATTCTTCTCTCGGGTCGGTACCCCACATGAGTTTCTCGCGCAGAGTGGAATAAAACGAATGGCTTTTGCGTTGCAATACCTTAATATTATAAGGCGCACGGCGAAGGATAAGGCGGGTGGCTTCCGTACAACTTTCACTGCGCCCGTCTATAGCTACGAGAAAGTTATGGTTGCGCGATTCTACGGTTAGAGCGAGTTCTGCCTGATCGCCGAGTGTGATGGGGCGTGCATTGAGGCTATGGGAGGCAACGGGCGTGATACAGAATATACCGGATTGGGGTTCTATGACAGGGCCGCCGACACTTAGCGCATAGCCGGTGGATCCTGTCGGTGTATTGACAATGAGGCCGTCGGCCTGATAAGTGGCCAAGAATTCTCCATTGACTTCCACATGGATGGAAATCATGGATGAATTGTCGCGTTTCAAAACAGCCACTTCATTGAGCGCATATGGAAATCCCGAAAGCTGGGGACCGTCGTACCGGACTTCAATGACACTGCGTTCGTCTATTTTATAAGTGCGGTTATAGATATCATCTATACATTCCTTGATTTCTTTATGGGAGATGTCTGCCAGAAAACCGAGTCGCCCCATATTGATGCCCAATATGGGAATGTTTTTGTTACCTACACGGCTGGCTGCTGCCAGAAACGTACCGTCTCCTCCCATACTGATAACTATATCGGCCTGGAAGTCCCTGTCGGAAATCAGTCCGGTAGGTTTGACATCAATATGGAGCTCTTGGGTAAGATAGTTGTAGAAGGCTGTGTCAATATACAATTCGGCCCGGCGCATGGTCAGCAGAGAGATAAGTAACTCTACCGAGGCCGACTTTTTGGCTTGATATACGTTGCCGAACAGGGCAAATTTGAGTCTTTCTGCCATACGCCTAATAATAATTAAGACTTTTACTATGTTTATAAGTCTGCAAATATAGTATTTTTTTCTAACTTTGCCCTATTGGCGATTAATTATAGTTTAAAGAAGAATGACTAAATTAAGTGTAAATATTAATAAAGTAGCTACATTGCGTAATGCACGGGGAGGTAACAACCCCAATGTCGTAGAAGTGGCTTTGGATTGCGAGAGGTTCGGCGCTCAGGGGATTACGGTACATCCTCGTCCTGATGAACGTCATATCCGCTATCAGGATGTATATGACTTGAAGTCTGTTTTGCAGACTGAATTTAATATAGAAGGCAATCCGGTAGGTAAGTTTAATGAGCTTGTATTGGAGGTACGTCCGACTCAGGTTACATTGGTGCCTGATGCTCCCGGTCAGATTACATCGAATGCAGGGTGGGATACGAAGAAAAACTTTTCGTTTCTGAGGGAGATTATAGGGGAATTCAAGGAAAAAGGAATCCGGACATCTGTGTTTGTGGGTACTGAACCGGAAATGGTTGAGTATGCTGCAAAGGCGGGAGCCGATCGTGTAGAGCTTTATACTGAGCCTTATGCTTCTGCATATGCTCTTGGACGAGAGGAGGCCGTCAAACCTTTTGTGGAGGCAGCCCAGGTTGCTCATAGTTTAGGTATGGGATTGAATGCCGGTCATGATTTGAGTTTGGAGAATCTGAGGTTTATTCATGAACAGATTGAATGGCTGGATGAAGTGAGTATCGGCCATGCTCTTATTTGTGATGCATTGTACCTTGGGCTGGAGGATACTATTTGTCGTTATTTGGATTGTCTGAAATAAAACTGTCTGCTGTGACATATTCATATTTTGTTTGATATTTGATAAGGAGGAAAGAATGGAAACTGTATATTTGTTTTTTGCCGAAGGAACAGAAGAAGTGGAAGCATTAGCTGTAGTGGATATATTGCGTCGTGCAGGAATAGAAACCCGGATTGTTTCTGTAACCGAAGACAGATTTGTGACGGGTGCTCACGGTATTCGTGTGGAGGCTGACATGCTGATGGGAGAAGTCGATTTTTCCAAGGCTGCCATGTTGGTGCTTCCCGGTGGGCTGCCCGGTGCATATAATTTGGCTTCTCATGAGGGTCTGGCGGCCAGAATTATGCAGCAATATGAACATAATAAACCGTTAGCTGCCATTTGCGCCGCACCTTTAGTGTATGGCCGGATGGGATTGTTGGATGGTGTGAAGGCAACGTGCTATCCTGGATTTGAAGAGAATATGAAAGGTGCTTCTTGCACGGGAAAGCTTGTGGAAGAAGACGGGTTGTTTATTACAGGAAAAGGTCCGGCTGCAGTATTTGAGTTCGGTTATGCCATTGTGACCAGATTGGTAGGAAAGGAGAAAGCGGAAGAGGTGAGAAGCGGAATGTTGTACAATGAAGTGAGGTAATGAATAAATATGCGATCATTGTGGCCGGTGGAAAAGGGCAACGTATGGGAGGAGATATTCCCAAACAGTTTATACCTATACATGGCAGGCCGGTATTGATGCGTACATTGGACGTATTTCATACTTATGATGAAAGTGTGAAACTGATAGTGGTATTGCCGGCCGTGCAACAGGAGTATTGGAATGAATTGTGTGATGAATACGGCTTTCGCGTTCCTCATCGTTTAGCGATAGGTGGAGATACTCGTTTTCAATCCGTAGCCAACGGATTAGCTTTGGTTCCTGATAACGAGCCGGAAGCTGTGGTGGCTGTACATGACGGTGTGCGTCCTTTTGTTTCGCATGAAGTGGTTGCGGCTTGTTATGAAGGAGCTTTCAAGTTACAAGCTGTTATTCCGGTGACGGAGGTGGTGGAAACATTACGAAGGTTGGAAACGGAACAGACCGATGGAAGCAGTGAAACTGTGGATAGGACCTGTTTTCGTTTGGTGCAGACCCCGCAGACATTTCGTGCAGAAGTTCTGAAAACTGCTTATCGGCAAGAATACAGTCCTTTCTTTACAGACGATGCTTCTGTGGTGGAGGCAATGGGATTTCGGGTAAGTTTAGTGGCGGGAAACAGGGAAAACATCAAGTTGACTACACCTTTTGATTTAAAGATAGCCGAAGTACTTTTATCAGACTGCAGATGATAGATCTTGAGCGTCAAGATATTAAATTTCTGCCGGGAGTAGGGCCACAGCGTGCCCGTCTGCTCGGAGATGAATTGCAAATCCGTACTTTACATGATTTGCTTTATACTTTTCCTTATAAGCATATAGACCGTACACGATTGTACTACATTCATGAATTGACGGCCGATATGCCTTATGTGCAAATACGTGGGCAAATCTTGAGTTTTGAAACGGAGGGTGAGGGCAGAAAACGCCGTCTTGTCGCTCATTTTACCGATGGACAGGGAGTTGTGGATTTGATTTGGTTTAATGGTATAAAATATATCTTGTCTGCCTACAAGACGCGAACAGATTATATTGTTTTCGGTCGGCCTAGCGCGTTTAACGGGCGGATTAACATTGCTCATCCGGATGTGGAAGTCGCAGACAGCCTGCATTTGAATACGATGGGGCTACAACCTTATTATAATACGACGGAGAAAATGAAACGTGCGGGGATGAATTCCCGTTCGATTGAGCATTTTACGGCGACATTGTTTGAACGGCTTGACTTCGAGTTGCCGGAGACTTTGCCGCCTTATCTGGTGAAGTCATTGAATATGGCCTCTTTGGATGAGGCGCTTCGCCATGTGCATTATCCGTCTTCGGCGGAGGATTTGCGGAAGGCTCAGTTCAGGTTGAAATTCGAAGAGTTGTTTTACATTCAATTGAATATAATAAAGTACGCGCGTGAGCAACGTCGAAAGTATCGCGGATATATGTTCTCGCGTGTGGGAGAACTTTTTCATAAATTTTATGAAAGCCATTTGCCGTTTGAGTTGACAGGCGCGCAGAAAAGAGTAATCCGGGAGATACGTCACGACATGGGAAGCGGACGGCAGATGAATCGTTTGTTGCAGGGGGATGTCGGCAGTGGGAAGACACTTGTGGCTTTGATGAGTATACTGATTGCTTTGGACAATGGTTTTCAAGCATGTATTATGGCTCCGACAGAGATTCTGGCGGAGCAGCATTATGTCACGTTCCGAGAGATGCTGTCGGAGATGCCTATACGGGTGGAGTTATTGACAGGAACGGTAAAAGGCAGCCGTCGGCAGTCTGTTTTGGAAGGTTTGAAGGATGGCGGTGTGCACGTATTGGTCGGAACTCATGCTGTGCTGGAGAATACGGTTGTTTTTAAATCATTGGGTTTGGTTGTAATTGATGAGCAACATCGTTTTGGTGTGGCGCAACGTGCCCGTTTGTGGATGAAGAATAATAATCCGCCGCATGTTTTGGTGATGACGGCTACACCGATACCCCGAACGTTGGCCATGACGCTATATGGAGATCTGGATGTATCAGTTATAGATGAATTGCCTCCCGGTCGCAAGCCGATTCAGACAATCCATCAGTTTGATAACAGACGGGAAAGCCTTTATAATGGTATTCGTTCGCAGTTGAATGAGGGGCGTCAGGTATACGTTGTCTATCCGCTTATCAAGGAAAGCGAGAAAATGGATATCAAGAATCTTGAAGACGGTTATGAACAATTGTGCCGGGACCTGTCCGGATATAAAATCAGCAAGGTGCATGGAAAAATGAAACCCGCAGAAAAGGATGCGGAGATGCAGAACTTTATTTCCGGAAAAACTCAGATTTTGGTAGCTACGACCGTGATAGAGGTCGGAGTTAATGTTCCCAATGCTTCGGTGATGGTGATAGAGAATGCCGAACGATTCGGGTTGGCGCAATTGCATCAGTTGCGTGGCAGAGTAGGGCGGGGCGCCGATCAATCTTATTGTATTTTGGTGACCAAATACCAGCTTTCGGCCGATACCCGCAAGCGTATTCAGATTATGACAGAAACAAATGACGGTTTTGAAATAGCGGAAGCCGATCTGAAACTACGCGGTCCCGGAGACCTGGAAGGAACGCAACAGAGTGGTATTGCGTTTTCCTTGCGTTTGGCCAATCTGGCACGTGACGGGCAGATATTGCAGTTGGCTCGGAATACGGCGGAGAAAATTCTGGATGCCGATCCGCATTGTGCGGATTTGAAGAATGAGATTTTGTGGAGGCAGTTAAATAAATTAAGAGATAAGTCGGTAAATTGGGGTGCTATTTCTTAAAAAAACGCTTTCCCGGGTAGAAATACTGTTAATTTTCTTGGGTTTATGTTACGAAAAGATTATCTTTGCCTTTGTTAGTGTTTGGAGAATGCTAATAATATGTTTAATTAAAAGTCTATATCCATGGAAAAGACCTTGGTCTTATTGAAACCTTGTACCTTGCAAAGAGGACTTGTCGGAGACGTGATCAACCGCTTTGAGAGAAGAGGACTGAGGTTAGCCGGAATGAAGATGATGCAACTGACAGATGGATTATTAGACGAGCATTATGCGCATTTGCGTGAAAAGCCTTTTTTCCGGATATTGAAGGATTCTATGATGGCTACTCCCGTAATCGCTTGCTGCTTTGAAGGTATTGAGGCTGTAAATGTGGTGCGGGCTATGGCAGGGGCTACGAACGGGCGGAATGCCCTTCCCGGAACTATTCGTGGCGACTATTGTATGAGTAATCAGCAGAATATTGTTCATACGTCGGATTCTTTGGAGAATGCAGCTGTAGAATTGGCCCGTTTCTTCAAACCTGAAGAGATTTTTGATTATGAACTTTCCAACCTGGCATATTTATATGCGCAGGATGAGTTATAACAGATAAACTATAAATAATAATTAAATGTTTTTCAATTTCAGAGGACTTAAGACAGGAGCAGTAA
Organism: uncultured Paraprevotella sp.; assembly: GCA_910586505.1. Lineage (GTDB taxonomy): Bacteria > Bacteroidota > Bacteroidia > Bacteroidales > Bacteroidaceae > Paraprevotella. Next base: position 55,801 of record CAJUGV010000007.1, read on the forward strand.
TCGTATTGGCTATGTTGAGTATGCCTGTTGCAGCACAGGACTTGCTGGCTCGCCAAGCACCGATTGACAAGAAAATGAGAGCAGTGGATTCAGTAGCCTTGCAGCGTTTGATAGGCGAAGAACAGCTTGAAAATCCCGCGTTTGGTCTTTATCCCGATTGGAATAACCATTATGTTCATCATTACGATGTAGAGTTGCCGGAAGAGTATAAGATAGACTTGCGGCATTTCTGCATGCCGACGCCGAGTACGAGGATAACTTCCAATTATGGTTATCGTGCAAGTTTTCGCCGTCAGCATAAAGGTTTGGACATAAAGGTTTATATCGGTGATACCATACGTTCGGCATTTAGTGGAAAAGTACGTATCGTGGATTACGAAAGAAAAGGCTACGGAAAGTATGTTGTCATTCGTCATCCTAACGGTCTGGAAACAGTTTACGGCCATTTGTCCAAACACCTTGTAGGTGAGAATCAGGTTGTGAAAGCCGGTGAACCTATAGGATTGGGAGGGAATACCGGACGTTCTACCGGTTCGCATCTGCACTTTGAGACACGCTTCTTGGGGCAGGCTATCAACCCGGCCGAAATGTTTGATTTTGTGGCGCAGGATGTGACGGGTGATTATTACACGTTTCGTTCTAATAAAAGTAAGCACAATGCGGAAGCGGGCAGGAATGTGGCGAATGCACGTCCGAAACCGACTGCGAGACCCAGCAGTGCAAAGGTTCATCGTGTGAAATCCGGAGAGAATCTGTCTGTTATTGCATCGAAATGCAAGACAACAGTGGATAAGTTATGTAAGTTGAATGGAATATCCCGCACGACGGTTCTTCGTCCCGGGCAAATAATAAAGTATTCATAAGCATAACATTCTGACAAGTATAAAAAGGGGGAAGGATATATATTAAGAGTATGTCTTTCCCCTTTTTTTATATCAAATACTTGGAGTGAAAGACTTTGTGTAAATGATTGAAATGCGTTGAATAAAGATGAGAATAGACCATGTAGCTTTATATTGCAGGGATTTGGAACGGATGCGTCAGTTTTTTGAAAACTATTTTGACGCTTGTTCCAACGAACAGTATCACAATCCTCGTACGGGCTTGCGTACTTATATATTGTCTTTCGGTCAGGGGGCGGCGCGACTGGAACTGATGACGAGGCCTGACATGTCGGATGCCGATTCGTCTGAACAACATACCGGTTATATCCATTTATCATTTGGAGTCGGCTGCAAGGCTGCAGTGGATGAGTTGACTCGGCGTTTATCGTCTGACGGTTATCATATTAAGGATGGTCCCCGTATTACGGGAGACGGTTATTATGAAAGTTGCATATTAGGTCCGGAGGGCGTTCAGATAGAGATTACTGAATAAGCCATTGGGAGTGTTTTGGAAAGAGAGGCCCGCGAGAGTTTTGTCTCGCGGGCCTCTCTTTGAATATACATGAGCGATATTATGCGAATGAACGGTGAATTTTTACGGTGTTAACATAAATTTGCAAACGGGGGGGGGTAAAAACAAAAATTCACTACTTTTGTGTATTTGATACGAATGTTCACGGTTTTATAATATAAAGCAAAGTGTCTCATTATAAATCTTTAATTAAAAATAAAAACAGATGAGGAAAAGAGAAAAAAGATTGGATAGAGCCGCAAGGTGGTGTGTGGGGTTTTTGTTGTCTTTGGTGTTTCCGTTGTGTGTAACGGCGCAGGAGGAGAATACCGCAGACAGTGCCGACGCGAGAGTGGATTCGTTGCAAAGAACATTGGACTTGCTTACTAGAAAAGATGAAATAAGAAGTGAGGAGGAACAGTTCGCTAAAATATGGAAGCAGACGAAGTTTATCAGTATCGCTTATGGTGCTCCGACATTGAAAGAAATGGAGACCGGCAGAACGGATAAAGGAAAATTCGGCGTATCGGTACAGATGGGTAAAACCTTTTTTCTGCACAAGAAGCCGATTGCCAAGATGGTAAAAATCGGTCTGGACTTGTCTTATATTAATTTGGAATATGCCAAATATAAGAGCGGTTCCGGGTTGAAATTCGATTTTGGGGGATTGGGTGACGATGATGACTACGATGATTATTATGATGACGACATGTATGACGATGATGACTCTTCTTTTGATTTGGATCTCGGCATGCACCAACTGGATTACGGAATCGGTTTCGGTCCGTCCGTTCAGGTCACTCCGCTTTATCACGTAGGGCGGAAATGGGAGTATCTCAAGGTTTTCACCTATTTCCACTATACGCCGACCTACTCTATGATCATACAATCGGAAGAGGATCAGACTACGTTAAATCACGGATTCTGTTCTTTCTTTAATTTCGGCATCGGTCTTTCATATAAGATGATTGGTATAGGTTTCGAAAGCCGGTGGGGAAAGGGTAAATATAACATGGCGAGTCTTGACGACAACGATGTGGAGGACGGATTCTCTTCCGGTGACAAGCAAAAACTCAAGACTACGGCATCACGTTTTTTTATCAGTCTGAGATTCTGAGAGAAAGCTCCGGTCTTTGGACCGGTTGCCGGAATAGTATAACTTTTAAATGAGATTGATTATGTGTAAGAAAAAATCTTTTTTCGGCGGAATGCTGAAAAAGAGCGGCTTTTTGGTGATAACTGCCGCTACGATGGTTGTTGCATCCGTGTTTGTGTCGTGCAGTAGCGATGACGAAGGAGAAGAGGAAACGTTTCTCACGCCGCCTGCCGCTGCGCAGTACAGTAAGAAGTATGAAATCACTTCGGTGGGAAGCGACATTGCGTCTATCGAACTGACGGAAAGCGGTAATTACATCATTACCCCGAGAATGAATATGTATACGGTGAAAGGAGATGCTGTGAAGAGAACAAAGGCGCGGTTCATGCAGGATAGCCGTAAGGTTCTGAAGAGAGAGAACTATACAAATTATATATATGGCAAGTACACCAGAATAGGGGAGAATGAGTATTACCTTGAAGGATACGGTCGTATAAAGGTGCATAGCGAAGGAGAAAATGCCGTGTCGCTGACCATTCAGAAAGACGGGCAGAACGAATACGTGCTGACAGCGGCAGTGGCAAACCAGAAACCGGAAAGTTTGAAAACGAGTATGCTGTGCCGCACATGGAAGATTGACAAAATGCGTGTCCAGGCTTACGTGAACGGCAGGAAGGTGTGGGATAAGACGGCTTCCGTCGACCGGTTGGAAGATTTGATGCCCGATGGTGAAGATGGGGATTTTGAATATGAAGACATTCCCCAACAGGTAGTGTTCACCCGTGCCGGTACTTATATGGTTTATTATAACAATGGTGCGGAGGGAGAAGAACTGGCCGTGTCGACGTGGGCGTGGGCTGATGAGAATAGCGGACTTTTGCGTTATTCATGGGATTATGACAGCATGTATGACGACGAAATGTCCGGTGAGGTGAGCATTTCCTTTGCCGGCAGTACTATGAGTGTGACCGAACAGTACATTGAGATCGACGAAGCGGACGGAGAAGAGTATAAGGAAATTCTTACAACTATTTGTTCGGAAGTACGATAATAAAAGCCGTTTGCAGTAGATTAAAAAATGGTCCGCATGAAAATAAAAAATCATGCGGACCATTTTTTATTTTCATGCGGACCATTTTTGGGTGTCGTGTGCCGGACTTTTTTCTTCTGCATGCATGGCGTTTGTGTGTGGTCCCTTTTCGGTCGGTATGGCGGCTTCCGCGTTTGAAAATATTCGATTGTCTGCATCTTTCTAACCGGGCGGTCGATTGGACAGGCCTTGCGTCGCAGTGACTCTCTCCATGTGAGGCCATCTGGCGGACGGACTGCCGGAATATGATAAATTGAAATTAAATTCCTGTGTGATTATGTCGATTTTATTGAATATATCTTCTGTTTATGTCTATTCGGCGTAATGCCGTTACTTTTATAGTCTTATTTTTGTCTAATATGAAAAAAGGGTTTAAATTTGCAGTTTTGAAGGATAAAAGGAAAGAAAAAGTATAAAAACGAGATAAAATGAAGCATAAGTTACGCAGTGCGCAAAGCACTGAAGGACGCCGTATGGCAGGGGCCCGTGCATTATGGGTGGCCAACGGAATGAAGCGCGAGCAGTTTGGGAAACCTATTGTGGCCATCGTCAACTCTTTCACACAGTTTGTGCCGGGACATACTCATTTGCATGAAATCGGACAGATGGTGAAGGCCGAAATAGAGAAACTGGGTTGCTATGCCGCCGAATTCAATACGATCGCTATTGACGACGGCATTGCCATGGGGCATGACGGTATGTTGTATTCTTTGCCCTCGCGTGACATTATAGCCGACAGTGTGGAATATATGGTGAATGCGCACAAGGCGGATGCCATGATTTGTATCTCGAACTGCGACAAGATTACGCCGGGCATGCTGATGGCCAGCATGCGCCTGAATATCCCTTCCGTATTTGTGTCGGGAGGACCGATGGAAGCGCATAAGATAAATGGTGAGAATGCCGACCTGATTACCGCGATGATTAAAGGTGCCGATACTTCGGTGAGTGATGAGGAGATGCAGAAGATAGAAGCTTGTGCATGTCCGGGCTGTGGCAGTTGTTCGGGTATGTTTACGGCCAACTCCATGAACAGTCTGACGGAGGCCATCGGACTGTCGCTGCCCGGCAACGGTACGGTTCTGGCTACTCATACCAACCGTATACAATTGTTCCGTGATGCCGCCAGGCTGGTGGTGGAGAATGCGTTCAAGTATTATGAAGAGGGCGATGAGAGCGTGTTGCCTAAGAGCATTGCCACGCGCCAGGCTTTCCTGAATGCCATGACGCTGGACATTGCCATGGGCGGATCGTCCAATACGGTGCTGCATTTGCTGGCTGTGGCCAACGAGGCCGGAGTGGATTTCAAAATGGCCGATATAGATGCGCTGAGCCGCAAGGTGCCTTGTTTGTGTAAGCTTGCTCCCAACACACAGAAATATTCCATGCAGGAATGCAACCGTGCCGGCGGTATTCTGGGGATATTGGGAGAACTGGCGAAAGCCGGCCTGCTGGACACTGCCTGCCGCCGGGTGAACGGCGCCACTTTGGGCGAAGACATTGTCCGTTACGGTATTACCGGCGACAGTGTGGATGCCGAAGCGCAGCGGATCTACAGCAGTGCGCCGGGCGGAGTGTTCAGCAACAGGATGGGGTCGCAGAGTAAAGTATATGACACGCTCGATACCGACCGTGCGTCCGGCTGTATCCGCGATGTGGAGCATGCTTACAGCAAAGACGGCGGTCTGGCCGTGCTTTTCGGCAATATTGCACAGGACGGCTGCGTGGTGAAGACGGCCGGAGTGGATGAGAGCATCTGGCACTTCAGCGGTCCGGCCAAGGTGTTCGATTCGCAGGAAGATGCGTGCGAGGGTATCCTGAACGGTACGGTAGTGAGCGGTGATGTGGTGGTGATTACGCACGAAGGGCCGAAAGGCGGTCCGGGCATGCAGGAAATGCTTTACCCCACTTCTTATTTGAAAAGCCGGCATCTGGGTAAGGAGTGTGCCCTGATAACCGACGGACGTTTCTCGGGAGGCACATCCGGATTGAGTATCGGCCATATCTCTCCCGAGGCGGCTGCCGGAGGTAATATAGGCAAAATTGTGGACGGCGATATCATAGAGATTGACATTCCGAACCGGAGCATCAATGTGCGGTTGAGTGATGAGGAACTGGCTGCCCGCCCGCAGCGTGCCATGACGCGCCACCGTGTGGTGCCGAAGTCGTTGAAAGCCTATGCTTCCATGGTTAGTTCGGCCGACAAGGGAGGAGTAAGAATAATCGATTAAACCACATTGCAGAATGGAAAAGGAAAGAATAACAGGCGCAGAGGCATTGATGCGTTCGCTGGAGTATGAGGGAGTGACCACTCTCTTCGGCTATCCCGGCGGGGCCATCATGCCGGTGTATGATGCCTTGTACGGATATAAAGACAAACTGAATCATATACTGGTGCGCCACGAACAGGCCGCCACGCATGCGGCGCAGGGCTATGCCCGTGTGTCGGGTAAGGTAGGAGTGGCGTTGGTGACGAGCGGTCCCGGAGCTACGAATACCATCACAGGTATTGCGGATGCCATGATGGATAGTACGCCTCTTGTGGTGATAGCCGGACAGGTGGGAGCTTCCCTTCTAGGGTCGGATGCCTTTCAGGAGTGCGACCTGGTGGGCGTGACGCAGCCTATCAGCAAGTGGGCCTACCAGATACGGCGTCCGGAAGACGTGGCGTGGGCCGTAAGCCGTGCGTTTTATATAGCAAAGAGCGGGCGTCCCGGACCGGTAGTGCTCGATTTTGCCAAGAACGCACAGATCGGCATGGTGGAATTCGAACCGGAGAAAACGAATTTTATCCGCAGTTATGTGCCGGTTCCCAAGACAGATCCTTGGGCCGTGCGTCAGGCGGCGGCCTTGATCAACAATGCCAAGCGTCCCTTTATTCTTGTGGGGCAGGGAGTGGAGCTCGGAGGGGCGCAGAATGAACTGCGGCAGCTGATAGAACGGGCCGATATTCCGGCCGGCTGTACGTTGCTGGGCCTTTCGGCTCTCCCGACGGACCATCCTCTCAACAAGGGAATGCTGGGTATGCACGGCAGTCTGGCCAATAGTGTCAAAACACAGGAGTGTGATGTGCTGATCGCCGTGGGAATGCGTTTTGACGACCGCATTACGGGCAAGTTGAGCACGTATGCCTGCCAGGCCAAGAAGATACATTTCGAGATCGATCCCAGCGAAATCAACAAGAATGTGCCGGTGGATGTAGCTGTGTTGGGAGATTGTAAACATACACTGGCCGCTGTGCTCGAATTGGTGAAGCCGGCCCGCCATGCGGAGTGGGTGGATAGTTTCGGGGAGCATCTCGAACGGGAAAGTACTACCGTCATAGAACCGGAAATCCATCCGTTGGAGGGTCCGATAAAGATGGGCGAGGTGGTGCGCAAGGTGACTGAAATGACGGACAATAAAGCAATTCTTGTGACGGATGTAGGGCAGAACCAGATGTTGGCTGCGCGTTATTTCAAATTTACGGAACGGCGCAGTATCGTGACTTCCGGTGGAATGGGAACGATGGGATTCGGCTTGCCGGCGGCTATCGGTGCCACATTCGGAGCGCCGGACCGCACGGTGTGCTTGTTTCTCGGCGACGGTGGCATTCAGATGACCATCCAGGAACTGGGAACTATTATGGAACAGCGCAGTCCGGTGAAAATCATTTTGCTCAACAATAATTATTTGGGTAATGTGCGTCAGTGGCAGGAGATGTTCTTCGGCAAGCGTTATTCCTTCACTCCGATGATGAACCCCGACTACAACATGATTGCCTCGGCCTATGGGATTCCCAACCGCACGGTGACGGAGCGTGACGAACTGGCATCCGGCATACAGGAAATGATAGATACCGACGGACCGTTTCTGTTGCAGGTGGCTGTGATAGAGGAAGGCCGCGTGTTGCCGATGTGCTGCCCCGGAAATGATGTGGACGATATGGTATTGGACTATTAGCGGAAGGATTTATCAGATGGAACAGGAAAAGAATTTCTATACTTTGATTGTATTCTCGGAGAATTTTGCGGGAGTGCTGAATCAGGTGACGTCGGTGTTCACCCGCCGGCAGGTAAATATTGAAAGTCTGAATGTATCGGCTTCAAGCATAAAGGGAGTGCACAAGTATACCATTACGTGCTGGAGTACGGAGAATCAGATACAGATTATCACCAAACAGATGGAGAAGCGTATTGACGTGCTGCAGGCACATTATTTTACGGATGACGAGATATTCATTCAGGAGGTGGCGCTTTATAAGTTGTCCACATCCGGTGTGTTGGAGAATCCGGAGGTGTCGAGGGCGGTACGCAGGCACGGAGCGCAGATTGTGGAAGTGAACCCCACTTATACGGTGGTGAGTAAGAAAGGACTGACCGAAGATATTATGTCGCTTTATTATGCCTTGAATGAGTACCGGTGTGTGTTGCAGTATGTGCGTTCCGGCCGTATCGCCATTACAAAAAGTTGTACGGAATATCTGGATGAATATCTGGAGGAACGTCGAAAGGCTTTTGAAGAGCTTCGGGTGAAGGATAAATGAAAAGAGGATGAAAGATAGCAAGGTAGGAACTTATTCTTTTGTGGCAGAGCCGTTTCATGTGGACTTTACAGGAAAGCTCTGTATGGGAGTACTTGGAAATCATTTGCTTAATTGTGCCGGATTCCATGCCACGGAGCGTGGGTTCGGCATGGCGGAGATCAATGAGGATAATTACACGTGGGTGTTGTCCCGTCTTGCGGTGGAAATGGAAGATATGCCGGCGCAATACGATGAGTTCTCTGTGGATACGTGGGTGGAGAATGTCTACCGTTTGTTTACCGACAGGAATTTCGCGATTTACGGGAAGGACGGGAGGAGCTATGGTTATGCGCGTTCCGTGTGGGCTATGATTAATATGGACACCCGAAAACCGGCAGACTTGCTGACATTGCATGGCGGAAATATAGTGGATTATATAGAGACGGAAAAGCCGTGCCCGATAGAAAAGCCCGGTCGCATCAAAGTAGGCAGCTGCATGCCTATGCGTTCGGTGGAAATGCATTATACGGACATAGATATCAACGGTCACGTGAACAGTATCAAATATATCGAACACATTATGAATCTTTTTCCTCTCGACTGGTATGCCGGACATGTCGTCAGACGTTTCGAGATGGCTTATGTGGCAGAGAGCTATTATGGCGATACGCTTAGTTTCTTCCGTGAGGAAAAAGAAGACGGAAGTTTCGATATAGAAGTGCGGAGGAACGTAGGCGGAGAGAATCCCGAGGGCGAGGTCGTATGTCGGAGTAAACTTAAATTTGATAACAAATAGCAGTTTATTGACGTCTGTTTAGAATAATTTTGTAACTTTGCTGTCGGTTTTAGTGTAAAAAGGAAAATCTTATTAGAAACGCGGCGTGTAAGCCGCACAAAATAAAAATAGAAAATGGCAGAATTGAATTTTGGCGGTGTCATAGAGACTGTAATGACCCGTGAGGAATTTCCATTGGAAAAGGCTCGTGAAATCTTAAAAAACGAGACTATTGCAGTTTTAGGTTATGGTGTACAGGGGCCGGGACAGGCTTGCAATCTTCGCGATAACGGTTTTAATGTAATAGTGGGCCAGCGTCAGGGCAAGACTTACGACAAGGCGGTGGCAGACGGATGGGTGCCGGGCGAGACTTTGTTCTCTCTTGAGGAGGCAGCCGAAAAAGGAACAATAGTTTGTATGTTGCTGTCGGATGCTGCACAAATGCAGGTATGGCCGTCGGTAAAGCCTTACCTGACAGCCGGCAAGACACTATATTTCTCTCATGGATTTGCTATTAACTGGAGCGACCGTACGGGTATTGTGCCTCCCAAGGATATCGATGTAATCATGGTGGCGCCTAAGGGTTCAGGTACTTCTTTGCGTACTATGTTCCTCGAAGGCCGCGGTTTGAATTCTTCGTACGCCATCTACCAGGATGCAAGCGGAAAGGCTTTGGACAAGGTATTGGCTTTCGGTATCGGTATCGGTTCCGGCTATCTGTTCGAGACGACATTCAAGCGTGAGGCTACTTCCGATCTTACCGGTGAGCGTGGTTCTCTGATGGGTGCTATTCAGGGATTGTTGCTGGCTCAGTATGAAGTGTTGCGTGAGAACGGCCACACTCCTTCAGAAGCATTTAACGAGACAGTGGAGGAATTGACTCAGTCTTTGATGCCTTTGTTTGCCAAGAATGGTATGGATTGGATGTATGCCAATTGCTCTACCACAGCTCAGCGTGGTGCATTGGATTGGATGGGACCTTTCCACGATGCCATTAAGCCTGTTGTGGAGAAGTTATACCACAGTGTGGTAACAGGTAATGAGGCTCAGATCTCTATTGATTCCAATTCCAAGCCTGATTACCGCGTGAAGTTGGAAGCTGAATTGAAAGCTATGCACGACAGCGAAATGTGGCGTACAGCCGAGACGGTTCGTAAGTTGCGTCCGGAGAATAACTAAAAAAGGATTACATCAAAACATTGAGGGATGGCATTTTTAATGCCATCCCTCAATGTTTTTGGTTTAGATGACAAAAAGGGAAGATGGAGGATACTTTTAAGGGTGATAACGGAGATCTCAGGAACTTTTATAAGGAGAGATAGACAAAACAGGCCGGAAATCTTTAGATTTCCGGCCTGATAACTTTATATAAAAGTCTGTTATTCTTCTTAGAAGAAAAGATAACGGTTGTCTTTTACTTCTGCTTTTTCATATAAGTCGTTGACAAAGCGGCTGATTGCCCGCATGTTAAGTGATTCTTGCTGCATTTCTTCTTTCTTTGCATCGAACTTCTCGGCGGATTTGTTTTTGCTGAGAACTTGCATGCTGTAGACAGCAGCGTTTCCTTTGAAGGGGCCGGCAAATTGGTTGGCTGCCGTTTTGCTGGCTACGGCACTCAGCATAGGTTCGCTTGAACCTGTCTTCATGACAAATGCAGATGCATTGAAAGTTACGTGTTTGATGGTGTCGCTTACGGTACCTGGTACTTTCATGACATCGGCAATGCTCTTAGCTTGGGCAAGTTTCTCTTTCAGCATTTCAGCTTTCTTGTCCTTGATGACTTCTTGTGTGAGGTAGTCTTTTACATCTTCCATTGTGCGGTATCCGGCTTTATGAATACCTGTCAGGATGGCTACGAGCATGTGATTGTTTTCTCCACACTCATAGAGCGGAGATATATTGCCAATTTCTGTGTCTTCATTGAAGATCCATCTCATGGCATCACGTGTACCTGTTACGCCACCCACGTAATGTTCGTTGCTGAACAAATCCTTGCGTTCCTGGAGGTTGTATCCGTTTTTCAAAGCTTTGGCTTCGATATCCTTCTGTGTAGGATTGGATGCAATGAAATGGCTGAAGTCATTGTATGCTTTTGCATAGGTGTCTTTGCTAAACTCAATCGGGCATTTGATAACAGCTACATCGTATTTATTGATCATAGCCCTGCGGTCGGTTACTTGTGCTATAATACATCCCTGAGGGAATTCGATCTTTTTGATGGAGTTGACAGGCATACCTGTAATTGTTTTGATGAAATTCAGGTTTTCCCCATTCATAGTAGAACCTTCATAATCGCGTGAGGTGAGCCATGTCTTTTCACCCGTTTGATTATATTTTTTGGCGATGGAGTCGAAAGCGATGCCGCTGTTTAATGCTGTCATGATGCTGTCAGCCGTTTTCTGGATGGCTGTCATATCGGCTCCTGCTACTTGAATCTGGCGAATCTGAATGGAGTCCGGTGCGGAAATCTTACTGATCATCTTGATGATATTCATGGAATTGTCACCGGCATAAAAATATGGGGCTTTCATTTGTCCGGCAGACATTGAATCGAGTTGCATGGCAATGTCTGAAGGGAATACGTTTCTGCTGACCGGTATCTGGCTATAACTGATGACAGAACCACTTTCCCGTACGATTTTGGTTATATCTCCTCCTTCTGCCAGTGCCTGGGCTGTTTCTGCCATATCCTTGTCAAGGGCTGCCTTATCTGCTGCACTTGCCTTTACTTCTACATCAATGAATTTGATGTCACGACTTTCCGCCGTTTGTTTAAAACGTTCTTTTAGTTCATTGTATTTGGCTTTCAAGTCACTTTCCTCTACTTTTACGTCATTGTCATTGATAGTGGAATAGGGAAGCGCTGCCATGATAATGTCGCTTTCGTTGACACGTGCCTCAAAAGCTGTTTTGCCGACCACATTATTGCCCAGCATGGCTTTGCTCAATAATACTTGGTATTTTTGGGTAAGGCATTCCTGACGGAGTGTTTTTTCAATGAACATCCAGAATTTGTAGAGACTGTTATAATAGCTCAGGTATTCGGCAGGCATCTGTTCGCTTTGAGTTTTCATACTTTCAAAATCAGTCAGGAATTTCTTCAGTACGTTAGCATCGAAGCGTCCGGTTTGTTCGTTGCGGAAAGGAGTCTGCATCAGGATGGGGTTGTTACCTTCAGAAATAATAGATTGAATCTCGGTATCAGTAACGGTCAGTCCCAAATCTTCGGCTTCGTGTTCAATAAGTTTATTATTGACATAGGTAGTCCATACTTGATCGCGTAGTTGGGTGAGCTGTTGGTCATTAAGTGTAGTGTTGCCGCTTGTGAATTTTACCACTTCAGCATATTCGTCTACTAAATTTTGGAATTCATGTACTGAAATCCGTTCTCCGTAGATTTCACCGACTTGTTGTTTGCTTTCATTTGAAGCAGACTGAATGGAGCGCATGGCCTCCTCGGCAATGAACGCAAAAAGGGCCACTCCGATCACGATGACCAGTAATGGTCCTTTGGATCTGATTTTCTGTAATGTTGCCATTGATTTAAATGATTGTTATTATATTATTATCTTTGAACAAATTAAACGCACGAAGATACAAAAAACTCAGCATATATCTGTCTCTGTCACATTAAAATTTAGCTATTCTGTGATTTTCAAGCGTACAAGTTCTATTTTTGTCGTGGTGTTCTTGATGATTTTAAATTCGAAATGACCGAATCTGATGATCTCATTTAGTTTGGGAAAACTTTGGTATTGATGTAAAATCAGGCCACTGACTGTGAGATACTCTTCTGATTCGGGCAGGTCTATGTTCAGTAATTCGTTGGCTTTTTCTATTTCCAGACGGCCTGATAGCACATATTCGTGGTTACCTGTCTGTTTGGCTATATAGTTGGTATTGTCGTGTTCGTCTTCAATATCTCCGAATATTTCTTCTACTAAATCTTCCATAGTGACGATTCCCGATGTACCTCCGAATTCATCCACAACAATTGCCAGTGTTTTTTTCTGTTGCATAAACTTTTTCAGTAGCTTCTGAGCTGACATTGTTTCAGGAACGACAGGTGTTTCTTTGATTTGTGATGTCCAGCTGTCCGGGTTTCGAAACATTTCTGATGAGTGTATGAATCCTACTATGTGGTCAATATCTTCTTTGTAGACTATGATTTTGGAGTTTCCGCTTTCGATGAATCTGTTCTTCAGGTTTTCGACGGATGAACCGAATTCCACAGCTTCAATTTCAGTTCGTGGTACCATACAATCGCGTACTTTTACTTCGGAAAAGTATAAGGCATTTTGGAAAATCTTTATTTCATCTGTGATGTCGTTCTCGTTCTTCACAGATTCTATGCTTGATTGTATAAGGTTGTCCAAATCTATTTTGGTAAAGGCTTGTTCAGAAGCTTGTTTATTGACTTTAAGTCCCATAATATGGAGGATACAGCGGGAGATGGCACTCGTGAATTTGGAGACCGGATAAAGTAGTATATAGATGATAAAAGCTGGAATGGCAAATGCTTTTAGCATCCTGTTGGGATTTATTTTGAAAAGTGTTTTGGGGAGAAATTCTCCGGTTACTAAAACTATTAAAGTGGAAATAATAGTCTGCAGAGTGACGTTAAGTCCTTCATGGTCTGCCAGATGGAGAGGTATCAGAATGAACTCATTAATGACTCTGGCCATCAAAATACCATAAATAACTAACGCGATGTTGTTTCCAACAAGCAAGGTGGAAATGAAATCGTTTGGCCGTGCGTAGAATATGGTAAGGATCTTGGAAGTTAAACTTGCATTGTTTCGATCCATTTCAACCCTGAGTTTGTTAGATGATACGAATGCGATTTCCATTCCTGAGAAAAATGCGGAGAAAAGTAGTATGATAATGATTTGTATAATCGTCAGTGTCATGATTAGTTAGGTTTTGTGGGAGCTGTACGTATAATGGAGTCATTGGCAGACGAGCTTTCATTGCCATTGAATGGTGTTTCTGCATTAGCGTTGCTGACAGAATAGCGGGTCATTTGTTCGTTAGAACGAAAGTTATAACCTTGGAGGAATTCATCTGGTTTACGAATTGTCATAAACATGTTGGAATACATTTCGCGACGGTCCATATCCCAAAATAGTTCTTCGCTAGTGAATACAGTGCCTTCCTGATTACGTATGACTACACGGCCGCGTAATTCCCAAAGTTGTTGGTTATGGCAATATGCAGTATCGGATTGAACAAACCAGTCTATATGGAATGTGGAATCAAATTTTTCTAATAATATACCTTTAACAAAAGCCCAACGTGGTGGGTTTGTTGTATTATATATGTTCCATTCTTCTGCTGTAATTTTATAACGAATGATTCCAGAGTCGGATATGAGGGTAGAAATACCCCAGGATTGCATGAAAGGCAGGGAGTCTTTTTCATTTATAGCGGGGGCGTGGTTTGTATTTTCTCCCGTGCAAGAAAAGGAAAAAATGGCCATAACAGTCATCCATACGGTGACTGTTATGTGGGTAAAACGAGATAGTTTTCTATAGTTATGTTGGTAAATACTGTCCATTATTGAATTTTCCATTTCATAAACCATCTTTCGTTGAACGTAATTCCTACATTGAGGCGCAGATAGTTCTCCGTGATTAAAGATGATGTGCCGGGAACGGATTTTCCCCACTGAAATGCAATATTGATGACAGAACGGTTGTTGATGTTATTTGAGACTGGAAGACCGATTCCAGCGGAAATGCCATACTCACGCGGCCCATTATGTCCATTTACTTTATAATAGGGAGTGGCAAATGAGGCACCTATGCGATATTGTACACGTCTTAAATATTTATTGTGGTAACGATCCGGTTGAAATTCTCCGCCAATTACGATCTTTGTACGATTCTTGTAATTTTCAGTAGTGCTAACAAATTTGTCATCAATTATTTGAGGAAAGTGGCAGTCTCCCCATCGTTGATGAGTTACGTCCATGCCAACTTTCCATTGGTTCTTATAATTCCAAGCCATACCGGCACCAAAAGAAGTTGGCAATTCAAAAGCCTGATTTATGGTATGTTTGGTTGTATCTCCGTTTGCTACATAATTGTAATAGTGTGCCGGTGAGTTTATGGTATGTCCTATTCCATAAGTGATACCAGGTGTCAATGTATTGTTGTTCCCGATTTTAATGGGGTATTGTAGACCAAAGTCTATTTTATAAGACGAAAGGTCGGCTTCAATTTGTCTGCGTAGACCATTGCTTGTGTTTGTGACAGTTCCGTTCTCATAAAATGTTTGTGTAATACTCTGGTTATAATTCCCCCACACATAACCGAAGTTTGCTCCGATGGAAAGATCGGCAATGGGGTTCCATCCAACTCCTATGTAGACTTCATGCAACCCGCCATCTCCAGTATAACTATTTGTATACGTTATGGCTGAGCCACTGTTGAAATGCTCTCCTAAGTATTTGCTTTCAGAGAAGTTATATCCGATACTGGAAAAAGGAATAAATCCAAAAGAAAGCCCCAGTCCCGGACATAAACGGAAGCCGGCATTAATATAGTCTAATGTGGTATTGTGGGCATTAATACTATTACCTTGGCTTTTGAAATTTACATTCTGTAAAGTAAGACCTACATCGAATATGAATGAAAGTGAATCTATGGAGGAATAGGATGCCGGATTTTGCATGTTTAACCGATTTCCATCTCGGAATCCTAAGGCAACTCCACTCATAGATTTGTTAAAGCCTTGTGATTGGTCTTTCAGATTACCTAGTCCAAAGCGTGAGTACGGTGAATTCGAACCATTTGTCTGTGCGGAAGCATATAATGTTGCTATTGCAAGCAACATACATAGTATATGTTTATAACAGTTCATTATTAAATGTTAATATTCGGTTTAGCCCTTTAGGCACTATATATTTGTCTGCAAAGATGAGGCTTTTTATTTTGCTATCAAAGTTAAAAATATCACCGCCAGTTAAAAAAACCAAAAGAGCAGGGTGTTTTTCTTGAAAGTATTTAATGCGTCCTTCAATTTCAAACTTCATTCCCTGAATAACTCCAGAACGGATAGAAGTTTCAGTGTCGTATCCTATTTCTGAGAATATGCCATTGCTGTCCGTTAGGGGGAGTTGGGCGGTAAATGTATTTAAACTTTTAAAGCGCATTTGTAATCCAGGCGATATGTATCCTCCCTTATAGTGGCCATGTTTGTCTATGAATTCGAATGTCAGGCAAGTTCCGGCATCTATAATGAGTATATCATGTCCTGGATATTGTGTATAGGCGCCAACCGCAGCAGCCAGCCTGTCTGCTCCCAAAGTTTCGGGGGTCATGTAATCGTTGGTGATGGGGATTGGAGTCTGTGCATTTAAGTATAGTAGTGGGAAATCCAACTTATTTAACTGTTGTTCTGCCTCTGTTTTGATTTCGAATACATTACTGACAATACCTTGGCTGAATGAATATTTATTCACGAATTCAGAAAGATGCTCCAGCGTTTCGTTAGAGGTCTTGATTTCTTCTACTGGAATGTCGCCGTCAAAGGCTACCAATTTTGCCAGTGTATTTCCTATGTCAATAATTAAATTCACGTGTACATACTTTGCGCTTGCAAAGTTAATCAAAAAATGAGATGCTGAATGAAATCTTTGTCAAAAAGATGCTGATGTTACTTTTTCCCGGTAATTTCATAGTAACAAGATGGATTTATGTTAACTTTGCGCATTTATAGTGGATATAGTGGATTGGAATGCGAAGTTTAAGATTATTATTGATATATACCTTATTATATATAGTAGGAGGGGTGAATGCATCCTCTACAGATTCGGTAGAGGTTAGTTTGTTGACATGTGCTCCCGGTCAGGAAGTTTATGCTTTGTACGGGCATACGGCGATTCGTATAAGATCCTGTGTTAATGAGGAAGATTGGGTTTTTAATTATGGGGTGTTCAGTTTTAATCGTCCACATTTTGTGTGGCGTTTTACCCGTGGTGAGTGCGATTATCAGATAGGAGCTCTGCCTTTTAAATATTTTGCTGAGGAATATAAGGAACGTGGTTCGTCCGTTTATCAGCAAGTGTTGAATTTAACGGGTGAGGAGAAAAAGCGGCTCATGGAATTATTGATGGAGAATATGCGTCCGGAGAATCGCGAGTATAGATATAACTTCCTGTATGATAACTGTACCACACGTGCCCGGGACCGTATAGAAGAGGCTGTTGACGGGATAATTATTTATCCGGAACAGGATACTGTTCATTCTTATCGCGAAATCATACACCAATATACAGTTACACATCCATGGGCGGAGTTGGGTAATGATATCTGTTTGGGAGCTGAGGCTGATCGTCCTGTCTCTGTGAGGGAAGAGATGTTCGCACCCTTTTATTTATTGCGATATGCCAATGGAGCTAAAATACAAGATCAGGAGGGTAATGAACGCCCTTTGGTTCTTTCACAATCGGAAATAGTGAAAGGAAAAGTGATGGAGGGGAAGGGTGAGAATCTATTGTCTCCGGTTCTGTGTGCATGGGTGCTGTTCTTATGTGTGGCGGCGGCTACGTTTGCGGAGCGTTTTCATCATGGATGTTATTGGATGTTGGATGCCGGTCTGATGGTTTTGGTAGGCGGAATAGGAGTGGTGGTAGCTTTTTTGTTTTTCTTTTCCCTTCATCCTACGGTAGGGTCCAATTGGCAGATATGGGTGTTCAATCCGACCCATTTATTTGCTATGCCGTGGGTGGTATGGTGTGGCATGAAACGAAGACCTACGTCTTATCATTTACTGAATGCGGTTGTTTTAATATTATTTATGATTTTTTTCTTCGTAATACCGCAGGATTTTTGTGTGGTAGTTGTACCTTTGGCCCTATCTTTGTTGTTACGTTCATGTAGCTATCTGATAAGTTATAGAGAAGAAAAATAGAGAAAAGTATGCATTGCAGAAGTTATCGTTTCCTGACACCGCTGATTATGGCGCTGACTTGGGCTAATATAGAAGCCCAGACGTCGAACCCTGTTCCGCGTTTGGTGGTCAATGTTACGATAGATCAGCTGCGTACGGATTACATGGAGGCTTTTTCTTCGCTATTCGGAAACGGAGGTTTTAATAGGATGTTGCGTGACGGGCGGAGCTATATGGATGCAGCCTATCCTTTTGCGCATGTGGACCGCGCTTCTGCAGTGGCTTGTGTCATGACCGGAACTGTTCCTTATGATAATGGTATCGTTGGAGAACGATGGATGGATCGCAAGACCTTGCGTCCCATGTATTGTGTAGATGATGCTTCCTGTCAGGGATGGTTGACTTCCGAGAAATATTCTCCGGCATCTTTGAATGTATCGACGATAACGGATGAATTAAAGATGGCTACCGGAGGGCGGGCGTTGGTTTATGGTATAGCTCCGGATGCCGATGCTGCAATATTGACGGCCGGACATGCGGCAGACGGTGCTTTCTGGATAGACGATGCTTCCGGACAATGGAGTAGTACTTCCTATTATGGACAATATCCGGATTGGGCTTTACGTTATGATGTTTCCGGTCGGTTGTCCAGCCGTATTTCTGATATGTCATGGACGCCTGTCAGCCCTATTGTAGAGAATTTCAATTTCTTTATTTCCCCTCAGGACAGCAAGGGATTTACCCACAAGTTTACAGGAGATCGCAAGATACAGGAATTCAAGACGAGTGCTTATGTAAATGAAGAGGTAAACCGTTTTGTCAGACATTGTCTGGAGAATACGGAGTTGGGTAGAGACCGCGTGACGGATTTTTTGTCTCTGACCTATTATGCCGGAACATTTGATCATAAACCTGTGTCGGAGTGTCCGGTTGAGTTGCAGGATACTTATGTACGTCTTGATTTGAAACTGGAGGAACTGATTACGCTGTTAGAAAAGAAAATCGGTGCCGGCCGGTTCTTATTAGTGGTAAGTTCTACAGGCTATGCAGATGATGAAATCACTGATTGTACGCAATATCGTATTCCTACGGGAACTTTTAGCATTACGCGTGCTTCCGCATTGCTGAATATGTATTTGATGGCTGTGTATGGCCAGGGACAGTATGTGGAGACGGAATTCGGTTCGCAATTATTCCTGAATCAGAAACTGATAGAGGACAAACAGTTGAACTTGAGTGATGTTTTGACCCGTTCGCAGGCTTTTCTTATTCAGATGGCCGGAGTAAAGGATGTCTATACTTCACAGCGTTTGGCATTGTCGGCTGGAGAGACTGCAATACGTCGCTTGCGAAACAGTTTTAATCAAATGCGTTCCGGAGACGTTTTTATCGAAGTCTCCCCGGGATGGAAATTAAAGAATGAAGAGACTCATGAACAGAAGCTGGAGCGAGCTTCTTTTGTAGGCTTTCCCTTGTTTTTCTTTGGATGTAATGTACGGCCAGAGACCATAAAGACCCCTGTGACGGTAGATTGTATCGCTCCCACATTGGCCCGTTTTATGCGGATCAGAGCGCCCAACGCTTGTTCTACCGCACCTTTGTCAGCCGTTCGCTGATAAAAATCAGGGATTATTTCCTATTCTTATACTCTTTTTTTAATTAACTTTGCGCTATTGTGCGTAAAGTATGTGGTGTAAATAAAAACAAAACAAAAAATATGGATATTAATAAGTTTTTGAGCAAGCTTTTCGGGAATAAGTCTACGCGTGACATGAGGTTGATTCAGCCGCTGGTAGAGAATGTGAAAAAGGCCTATCCCGAGATTCAGGGACTCAGTAATGATGCTTTGCGTGCCAAGACGCAGGAAGTAAGAAAATATGTGCAGTCTGCAGCCGACGATCTTAAAGTAAAGATTGCGGAGCTGAAGGCCAAGGTGGAAGAAACTCCGATAGAAGACCGCGCCTCTATGTTCTCACAAATTGATAAATTGGAGAAAGATGTGCTGGAGCGTTATGAGCAGGCCTTAAACGAGGTGATGCCGGTTGTATTCTCCATAGTGAAAGCTACGGCAGAGCGTTTTGCGACCCATGAGATAGTGGATGTGACGGCGAATGATTTCGACCGTGAACTGGCGGCCAAATACGATTTCGTAGATATTGAGGGAGACACGGCGCACTATCATAACCATTGGACAGCCGGAGGAAACGACACCGTATGGAATATGATCCACTATGATGTGCAGCTCTTCGGTGGTGTCGTATTGCATCAGGGAAAGATTGCCGAGATGGCTACCGGAGAAGGAAAGACACTGGTGGCTACGTTGCCGGTGTTCCTGAACGCCTTGACCGGAAACGGCGTACATGTTGTCACGGTGAATGACTATCTGGCCAAGCGTGACTCCGAATGGATGGGACCGCTGTATATGTTCCACGGTATGAGTGTGGACTGCATAGACAAGCACCAGCCGAACAGTGACGCCCGTCGCCGTGCTTATTTGGCAGATATTACGTTTGGTACGAACAACGAGTTCGGTTTCGATTATCTGCGCGACAACATGGCCACCAATCCTAAGGATCTGGTGCAGCGTGCTCACAACTACGCCATCGTAGACGAGGTGGACTCGGTGTTGATAGATGATGCCCGTACGCCGTTGATTATTTCCGGTCCCGTACCTAAGGGCGACGACCAGCTTTTCGAACAATATCAGCCGTTGGTGGAGAAGCTGGTGGGAGTCCAGCGCCAGTTGGCCACGCAATATCTGGCGGAAGCCAAGCAGATGATATCCTCCGGTGAGAAAGATAAAGTCGAACAGGGATTCCTGCAACTTTACCGCAGTCATAAGGCATTGCCCAAGAACAAGCCCTTGATTAAATATCTGTCCGAACAGGGAATCAAGTCCGGAATGCTGAAGACGGAGGAGATCTATATGGAAAACAACAACAAACGCATGCCGGAGGCTGTGGAACCGTTGTATTTCGTGGTAGACGAGAAATTGAACAGCGTGGATTTGACAGATAAGGGTTTTGCTTGGCTGGCCAATGCCACATCCGACCCCGAATTGTTCGTGATGCCGGATATCACGACGGCTATGTCGGAACTTGAGGCGGACAAAAACCTGTCCGACGAGGAACGGGTGATGAAGAAAGACCAGCTTTACTCTGAATATGCCGTGAAGAGCGAGCGCATGCACACCTTGCAGCAGTTGCTGAAAGCCTATACCATGTTCAACCGTGACGACGAATATGTCATCATTGACGGTGAGGTCAAGATTGTGGATGAGCAGACCGGCCGTATCATGGACGGTCGCCGCTGGAGCGACGGACTGCATCAGGCTGTAGAGGCCAAGGAACATGTCAAGGTGCAGGCTGCCACCCAGACTTTTGCTACGATTACACTGCAGAACTATTTCCGTATGTATCATAAGCTGTCCGGTATGACCGGTACGGCAGTCACCGAGGCCGGGGAGTTCTGGGATATCTATAAACTTGATGTGGTGGAGATCCCGACCAATCGTCCGATAGCCCGAAAGGATATGAACGACCGCGTTTACAAGACGCAACGTGAGAAATACAAGGCTGTCATTACGGAAATAGAAGAATTGGTGAAGGTGGGCCGTCCGGTGCTGGTCGGTACGACATCGGTAGAGATTTCGGAAATGTTGAGCAAGATGCTCCAGATGCGTAAGATACCCCACAATGTACTGAACGCCAAGTTGCATCAGCAGGAGGCCGACATCGTGGCCAAGGCCGGTCAGAGCAGTACGGTGACCATTGCCACTAATATGGCCGGTCGTGGTACGGACATCAAGCTGAGCGATGAAGTAAAGGCTGCGGGAGGTCTGGCTATTATCGGAACGGAGCGTCATGAGAGCCGTCGTGTGGACCGCCAGTTGCGCGGCCGTGCCGGACGTCAGGGAGACCCGGGTTCCTCCGTGTTCTTCGTGTCGCTTGAAGACAAACTGATGCGTCTGTTTGCCAGCGAGCGTATCTCCAAGGTGATGGACCGTCTGGGCTTTGAGGAAGGAGAGATGATCGAGCACAACATGATCAGCAAGTCAATCGAACGGGCTCAGAAGAAAGTGGAGGAGAACCACTTCGGAGTGCGTAAACGCTTGCTGGAATATGATGATGTGATGAATAAGCAGCGTACCGTAGTCTACGAGAAGCGCCGTCATGCCTTGATGGGCGAACGCATCGGCATGGACATTGCCAATATGATCTGGGACCGTTGTGTGAATATCATTGAGAACAATGACTATCAGGGCTGTAAGGAGTGTTTTATCGAAGTGATGGCCATGGAAGTGCCCTTCACGGAAGATGAGATGACAGAGATGAAGCGTGAGGAATTATGTGAAAAGGCGTTTCAGGCTGCCATGGCCCGCTTCAAGCAGAAGACCGAGACGCTGGCGGCAGTGGCGCAACCTGTCATCAAGCAGGTTTATGAGGCCCAAGGCCATATGTATGAGAATATCATGGTGCCGGTGACGGACGGTCGCCGTATCTATCAGATCTCCGCCCCGCTTAAGGAAGCATACGAGACCGAGAGCCATTCCGTAGTGAAAGCTTTTGAGAAAGCCATCATGTTGCATACCATAGACGAGGCATGGAAGGAGAACCTACGCGAACTGGACGAACTGAAACACTCGGTGCAGAATGCCAGCTATGAGCAGAAAGACCCGTTGCTGATATTCAAACTGGAGAGCGTGAAGCTGTTCGACAATATGGTGAATAAGATCAACAACCAGACGGTGAGTGTGCTGATGCGCGGACAGATACCGGTACAACAGCCTGAGCAGGTGCGTGAGTCTGCTCCCGAGCAGATGCCGCGTCAGGAAAGATATGTGGAGTCTCGTGAAGATCTGACCGATCCGAATCAGGCGGAAGCAGCCCGTAGGGATACACGCGAAAGACAGAAGCCGCAACCGGTGGTGGCCGACAAACTTCCCGGACGCAACGAACCTTGTCCGTGCGGAAGCGGCAAGAAGTTTAAGAATTGTCACGGACGCGGCTTGTAATCCTATGTAGGTTAGACAGCTCGGCTGTATGAAATATCTTCGCTCCAGGAGGGAATTTTTAGAACATTCTCTTTTGGGGCGAAGTTTCTTTTGTGCCTTTCGGTATGATGTGCAGATGACATTAAAATTTCGTGCTCATCATTTTTTTATTTCATGGGCACCGTTTTTTTATTTCGTGCGCAGTAAATTTTTCCGTAGTGCCCGTGCCGTTCGGGGAGTCTCCGAATAGGAAAGTTCTTTTCCGGTCTTCCTGTGCGCTCTGTTGGGTATATTGTTTGTACGAGGTCTCTCTGATAATGCCATTCCATGCTGGAAATCACTCTTGTACAGAGGTGAATGGGAAGTAGTAAGGTCGGGATTTTATGTCGTAAAAAAACAGACAATTTCTTTTTTTCTTTCTTCTCATTTCGTATATTTGTAAAGTGAGTGGAGGATTTATTTGAGGCGAATGATTTTTTAATGACAAATATACGATGAAAAACAAAGTGCCGGTTAACAATTATTTGTGTGCAGGATTTGGCAGGATGCCGAATTTTGTTACTCTCTCTTTCTCTCTCTGTATAAATACTTTCTTTAATATCCTTACAGACAGGTTGTGGTTTGGGAAGGCGGCGGGGGATGTCGGAATATTCCGTTGGATATTTTTTTATTTTAAAAACTTTAATGATATGGACAGTGGATGTAACGCGCGTTTCGTGACGGGAACGAAGTGTGGTGCCATCGGTCTGGCGTTTGTTGCAGTGGCCATGTCTTTTTCTTCATGCAGCGTGGGTACTCTCTTCAGGGAGGAAATGGTGAAAGAAAAAGCGATGGTGTTGCTGACCGACAGTACGAGGTGGACGGGTAAGACAGTTTTGCCTGATTATCGGAAGAAGAAACTTCGGTTTGTCACGTCTGAGGGCAAAAGAGTGAGGCTTGAGTCCGGAAAGGTGAAAGAACTTCGTTTCAGACATGATGACGTGTTGGATGTGTTTGTTTATCTTCCTTATGTGGATCGTTCGGGCAAGGAGCGTGATGCGGCATGGATGAACTGCCAGGGGCGGGGAACTCATCTGCGTATTGCCTTAATGGGGGCAAGCTGGCATTTTACACGTAAGGGGGAACTGGAACCGGTGAGTTTTGCCAACGGAGATGTTTATATTGTGGGGATCAAGAATGGCGAGAAGGGGCATTACATTGCCAATCTGGGACGTACGAAGGTGGCCTTGGGCCGGGCTTTATGCAAGTTTCTTGCCGATGATCCGGAATTGTGCGCCGGAATCAGTTCCGGCGAGGTGAACGTTTTCGATTTTCAGGAGATATGCAGAAGGTATGTTCCTCGCCGGCGGCGTGAGGACGGACTTTTTGAGGTTCGCCTGTCCGCAGACAAAGAAGAGGATGCGAAAGGAGGTACGGTATGAGAAAGAAAGTGATATTCGTGGTATTTTGCCTCGTGTGGTGCGTGACGGTTACGGTGCAGGCGCAGCAGCATGGATGGGCGCAGTATTCATTCTCTGGAGGCTATGAGAACTTTGCCCATACTTATGAAAAGTCCGGTTATATGTTCACGGCGGATGTGGAGGCACATGGACGCCGTAAGATATTCGGTGCGTTTCTGGTGGGGATGTCGGCTTATGAGGGTTTGCAGCCCGTATGGGTGGATTACGGTAAGGAACGGATTTCCGACAATATATCCGACCGCAGGACCCAGATCATCTTCGCCGCGGGGCCGGGCTTTGACTTCTTAAGCAATCATATAGACCGTTTTTATCTGTCTCTTTATGGCGGATATGCCATAGTCAATTATGAATATGATTATTTCAACGCTAAGGTGAGGGAATTCCGGGATGAAAGCCGCAACGGCTTGACGGGGCTGATGAGACTGGGGTATGAACACCAGTGCGGCCGCTCTTGGGCGATAGGCGCTTTTTTGCAGGGAGCCTATATCGGCGAGGAATTGAATTGGGCTGTAGGCGTCCGTATCGGTTTCCGTACAAGTGATTTTCATACGAAGAGACTTCCCGCCACTTATTGACGGAAAAGATAGTAAATGATTCAACAACCTTTTAAAAAGAATGATGATGATGAAGAGTGAAATGAAAATGGCAGTGGCCGGATTCTTGGTCATGGCCGCCATGCAGTCGTGTCAGTTGGTTACGGGAGCTATAGATATAGCCCGCGAGGTGAAGGGCTTTCCGGTGGAGGTAAAGCTTAATGACGGAACATTGCTGGCTGGAGAGGCGAAAATGCCGAACGGACGTACGAAAACAGTGACGGTGAAAGAAGCGGACGGCACGAAACATAAACTGGATTCAGAAGACATTGCTTATCTGACGGCGTGGAGTGAGAAAGCTCCGGACTCTCGGTTCACACTTGTATATAAAGGTAAGAGATGGATGGTGCCTAAGTCGGTAGGACGGTATCTGGCCGTATTTGCCCAAAGCGGAGATTTCTATATCGGAAAGGACGGAACTATGCATGTAACCGGAACCCAAATCCATTACTATGGTTTCCGTCCCGGAGAGGAAGAGGGTACGTTGATTGCCCATACCGATTACAGCAAAAAGCAGGCCCGTAAGTCTGTTACGGCTTATCTGTCCGACGACCCGGATTTGTGCCGCGCCATTGAGGCGAAGGAAATCGATCCGTTCGATTTCGATACGATATGTGCCGAGTATAATCCGGGGCAGTAGTCTGTTTGCCTTTGTGATGAGGCGGGATGGTCTCTGTTCGGGATGGTTTTTTGTGACTGCCCTTCCATATTTATAGCGGAAATGTTTCTTGAAACTGTTTTTTTTGTACCTTTGATACAGATAAAGATTAAAAAGAGCAGAATATGAAAGCCACTTCGCAAACCATTCAGCAAATTGAGCGTGCACTCAGAAAGATAGCAACCAAGTATCCCCAGGGAGCGGAAGAACTGGTGTTGACGGATATACATCTTCAGGTGAAGGCCGATTCCGGAGAATTGCTGGCATTTAACGATGATGATGAAGAACTGACCCGTTGCGTGGTGGAACAGTGGTTGGGTAACAATGAAGAGAACTTTTATGAGAGTATTGTACCGGTATTGCGGCAGTGCATTCAGAATATGAGAGCCATGCTTGAGTCGCTTTCTTTGCTCAAACCTTACTCTTTTGTATTGGTGGATGAAGAAAAGGAAACGCTTTGCGACTTGTATCTTGTGGATGATGAGACCGTAATAGTGGATGGCGAACTTCTTAAGGGATTGGACGAGGACTTGAATACGTTTCTTAAAAACCTATTGGAAGAATAAAGTCTGTCTGCCGGAATGTATCTGGCCGGAAAGATATAGCAAGACAGCCTCCGTATGACCCAAGCATACGGAGGCTGTCTTGTCATGTGTCGGCGCAGGGAGTTCTTAATTATAGAGGGTATTCTGCCATAGAAAGCTTTCGGTATAGCATTGTTTCCCTATTGTTGCTTTCAGTATGTGGAGCTGCCGGTGGTTTGACGGCCATCTTACATTGGTGGCGATAGAAGTGACGTTATCCCGGATGTCTTGTTCTTCGAAATATGGCGGTTTGTGTCTTGTGGTATCAAATGGTTCGATCTGTTCCACGTTGTTCTTTTCTTTTTCGGGGTGTTATAGGGCTGCTGTCTGACGAAGACGGTCTGCATGGATCTTTAGAATTCATCGCGACATATTCCGTTTTTCTTTGATTGTCTCGGTCTTCTCCAATAGATTGATGTCGGTGAATGTATGGTCGTCGGAGTCCGGTAAGCAATCTCTTTGTCCGTACCGCATCATACGTCCCCCTTTTCATTTGTTCCGGTCTGAGTGACGCGACGATTATGGTTGGTATATTTTGAAGAGAAAGATTCTGCCAGTTCTGTGCTTTTCTCTGTGTCAACATCACTTGAACAGGCTTTATGGTATAAAAAGACGGTAGAAAGAGAAGGGTAGGAAAGCAAACTCCTCTCTCTTTGTCTTTTAGGTGAAAGAAAAAGAGAGAGGAGGGAAGATGTGTGGGCAGTGCTTTAGAACAGACTCCATGACACGGTGAGGCCGGCCATGACGATCGCTACCATTGACATCAGTTTGATAAGGATATTCAGGCTCGGACCGGAGGTGTCTTTAAAAGGGTCGCCCACGGTGTCGCCTACCACGGTGGCGCGATGGACCTCACTGCCTTTTCCGCCGAAGTTGCCTTCTTCTATATATTTCTTGGCGTTGTCCCAGGCTCCGCCGGAGTTGGCCATGAAGATAGCCAGGACAAACCCGGAGGACAGTCCGCCGACCAGCAGGCCGATAACGCCCGGTACCCCGAAAATCAGTCCTGTGAGGATAGGGGTTACTATGGCCAGTAGCGACGGAAACACCATTTCACGTTGTGCTCCCTTTGTGGAGATTTGTACGCAACGTGCATAGTCGGGTTCGGCTTCGCCTGTCAGGATGCCTTTGATGTCTCGGAACTGCCGTCTGACTTCCTCTACCATATGTGAGGCGGCCCGCCCTACGGCATTCATGGTTAGTCCGCAAAACAGGAACGCCATCATGCTTCCGACAAACATGCCCGACAGAACTTTAGGATTCATGAGGGTCACGTCATAATAGGTCATGAAATCTGTAAATGAAGCTTCGTGGAGTGCCAGTGTAACTCCGTCCGGCATAGTGAGAACGGTTTCGCCCAGTCGGGTCAGTCCGATGCGTATTTCTTCTATGTAGGACGCCAGCAGGGCCAGACCGGTAAGAGCGGCCGAACCGATGGCAAATCCTTTTCCGGTAGCTGCAGTGGTGTTTCCCAGTGAGTCTAAAGCGTCGGTACGTTTGCGCACGGCTTCACCCAATCCGCTCATTTCCGCATTTCCGCCAGCGTTGTCGGCTATGGGGCCATAGGCGTCGGTGGCCAATGTGATACCCAATGTGGATAGCATGCCTACAGCAGCGATGCCTATGCCGTAAAGTCCCATACTCACGTTGGTGAAGTCGAAACCTGCTGCGAGCCAGTAGGAGAGGATGATGCCTGTCACTACGGCGATGACCGGCACGGCTGTCGATACCATTCCCAAACCTACGCCGGAGATGATTACAGTGGCCGGACCTGTCTTTCCGCTTTCCGCCAATTGCTGAGTGGGACGGTAAGATTGTGAGGTATAGTATTCTGTGGAACGGCCAATCACAATACCGGTAAGTAGCCCGATAACGACGGCAAATGAGATATTAAGCCAGTTTTCAATCTGTAAAGTCCAAAGAATAAGGAATGTGGCGGCTACGATAAGTGCCGAACTGAGATTCGTGCCTACCGAAAGAGAACGGAGCAAGTCTTTCATGCCCGCATTCTCTTTTGTGCGTACTGAAAAGATACCGAGGATAGAAAGGATGATGCCGACGGCTGCGATCAACATAGGAGCAATTACGGCCTTGAATTGCATGTCGACATCGCCTCCGGCCATAAACGCTGCCGCACCGAGTGCGGAGGTGGCGAGAATTGATCCGCAATAAGATTCGTATAAGTCGGCGCCCATGCCTGCTACGTCACCTACGTTGTCGCCTACATTGTCGGCAATGGTGGCCGGGTTGCGCGGGTCGTCCTCCGGGATGCCTGCTTCCACTTTACCTACAAGATCGGCTCCTACATCGGCAGCTTTCGTATAGATGCCTCCGCCCACGCGGGCGAACAGGGCTTGTGTACTGGCGCCCATACCGAATGTAAGCATAGTCGTGGTGATCATGCAGAGTTTGGCTGTGGGGGTGCTGATGTCGGAAGGAATAAAAGCGTCCAAAAGAAGATACCAGAAGGAGATGTCGAATAGGCCGAGGCCTACTACAACCAGTCCCATCACTGCACCGCTACGGAAGGCCACACGCAATCCCTTATTCAGGGAATTACGTGCTGCATTGGCAGTGCGGGCCGATGCGTAGGTAGCTGTTTTCATGCCTAGAAAACCGGATAATCCGGAGAAGAATCCACCAGTGAGAAAGGCTACCGGAACCCAGGGATTTTGAAGGTCGAAGCCATACGCCATGACGGAGAACAGGAGAACCAGTGCCATAAACACCAGTCCGACAACTTTGTATTGTTGTTTCAGATAAGACATGGCGCCTTGGCGCACATGCGATGCTATTTTCTGCATGACGGGGGTTCCTTCATTCTCTTTCATCATTTGGCGGTAGAAATACCATGCCAGTAGTAAAGCCAGCAAGGATGATACGGGAATCATCCAGAATAGAAGATGCTCCATAGTAAAAAGTGTTTTTTAAGTTAACGTAAAATAGTTAGTGCGGCTAAGATAACGAAAAGGGATTTCGACACAAAAAAATATTCGTTAAAAAGCTTCTTTCTGCGTCATTTTGTCTCTTTGTAGGGGGTATGCTATGGTGTATATAGGTATGGAAAGTTTCTTTTTGACTTTTTCTTGTATTATTTAGGCGTATGTTTGGAAGAAGAATTATAAGCCTAAAAACATATTCATGAGATGTTTTTTGTATTTTTAGACCGGACAAACAGTAAGCTATAAGGATATGCAGGATTTTGCGGCGATAGATTTTGAAACAGCCAACTCATGCCGTAGCAGTGTGTGTAGTGTGGGCGTGGTGATAGTCAGAGATGGAAAGATTGCGGATAAGTTTTACCGTCTGATTTATCCCCGTCCCGATTATTTCACCTATCAGACAACGAAGGTACACGGTCTGACGATGCTGGATGTGGAGGACGCACGATCATTTCCGGATGTGTGGAGTGAGGTTGCTTTCCGGATAAAAGGGTTGCCTTTAGTGGCACATAACAGTTCTTTCGACGAAGGATGCCTAAAGGCCGTTTTTAAGGAGTATAAGATGGATTATCCGGATTATGAATTCCGTTGTACTTGCCGTGCTTCACGCCGCAGGTTTGGCGTAATGTTACCTGATCATCAGTTGCAGACCGTAGCTGCGCATTGCGGTTTTAATCTAAAGAAACATCATCATGCTTTAGCAGATGCGGAGGCCTGTGCCTTTATTGCGTTAAAGCTGTTGTAGGGAATATACGGTGGTTTCAATAAGGTTTTCCTCCGTTTGTGGACAATTACAGTTCTTTTGTGGGGAACAGCTTTGCTTCCGGAAAGTTTAGATAAAGTGTAAAAAGGAAAGATGCGGATATCTGCATTTCGCCTGTCTTGTGTCCTGACCTTCTCGTTGCTCCATTGCGGAATGAGGGAGGCCGCCGGTTTATGTCGGGAGGTGTGGTGCGGATATATCTTCTGTTTCTGGGGAATCTATGAACGGGAAAGAGCTGTTTTCCGTTTGCATTCGGAAAACAGCTCTTCTATTGATAAGTATGACTTTACTTTTTCAGCTTGGAAAGACTCTCTTTTAGTGCGGCAATCTTGCTTTCAGCGTCAGCCTGTTTCTTGCGTTCCATGTCCACCACGGCGGCGGGAGCATTAGCCACGAAACGTTCGTTGGAGAGTTTCTTTATTACGCCGGTGAGGAAACCTTCGAGGTGTTTCAGTTCGGCTTCCTGCTTGGCGATTTCGGCATCCACATCGATCAGGTTTCCGAGCGGCACGGCATATTCCGTGGTGCCCACCATGAATGAAGCGGTGCCTTCGCCTTTCTGGCTTACCGATTCTATGGCGTTCAGGTTGGCCATCTTCTTCGTTACACTGTTGAAAGCGGCTTCCGGATTCTCGCCTGCGACTTCCAGTGTCAGCGCTTCTTTCGGAGCGATGTTCTTCTGGTTGCGCACGGTGCGTACTCCCGACACGATGTTCTTCACATTCTCTATATGTGCGATGAGTTCGCTCTCTTCGGCGGTGGGGACTGCCATATGGAGCGGCGACACCATAATACTTTCGCCCGGCAGGCGGTCGTAGATGTGCTGCCAGAGTTCTTCGGTGATGAAAGGCATGAACGGATGCAGGAGTTTCAGCAGCGTGTCGAAGAATGACAAGGTCTGTTCGTACGTCTTGTGGTCGATAGGCTGACCGTAGGCCGGTTTTATCATTTCCAGATACCAACTGGAGAATTCATCCCAGAACAGTTTGTACACGGCCATCAACGCCTCACTCAGGCGATATTTGCCGAAAAGGTCGGCAACTTCGGCCGTAGTGGTTTTCAGCATGGCTTCGAACCATCGTGTGGCGATGGAGGCACTTTCGGGTTGTGCGATATCCGCTGTCTGCCATCCTTTCACCAGACGGAAGGCATTCCAGATCTTGTTGTTGAAATTACGTCCCTGTTCGCAAAGCGTCTCATCGAACAGAATATCGTTGCCGGCAGGTGCGGACAGCATCATACCCATGCGCACGCCGTCGGCGCCGAAGCGTTCTATCAGGTCGAGCGGGTCGGGGCTGTTGCCGAGCGATTTACTCATTTTGCGGCCCAGTTTGTCGCGTACGATCCCTGTGAAATACACATTCTTGAAAGGCATCTTGCCTTCATATTCATATCCGGCCATGATCATGCGTGCCACCCAGAAGAAGATGATGTCCGGACCGGTCACGAGGTCGGCCGTGGGATAGTAGTAACTGATTTCCTCATTTCCGGGATTGTTGATACCGTCGAAGAGAGAGATGGGCCATAGCCAACTGGAGAACCAGGTGTCCAGTGCGTCTTCGTCTTGGCGAAGGTCGGCGGCGGTGAGATGGGCGTCGCCCGTCTTTTCGCGTGCCAGTTCAACTGCCTTTTCCAAGTTTTCGGCCACTACGAATCCGCCTTGCGGCAGATAGTAAGCCGGTATGCGGTGTCCCCACCACAACTGACGGCTGATGCACCAGTCCTTGATGTTCTCCATCCAGTGGCGGTAAGTGTTCTTGTATTTTGCGGGATAGAACTTGATGTCGTCTTTCATCACCGGTTCGAGGGCGATCTGTGCCAGATGTTCCATTTTGAGGAACCATTGCATGGAAAGTTTCGGTTCGATAGGCACGCCGGTACGTTCCGAGCATCCCACCTTGTTGGTATAGTCTTCCACTTTTTCCAACAGTCCGGCCTTTTCCAGATCTTCGGTAATTTGACGGCGCACGTCGAAGCGGTCCATGCCTACATACATGCCTGCGGCTTCGCTCAGCGTGCCGTTGTCGTTGAAGATGTCGATGGAAGGCAGATTGTATTTTTCGCCCAGCATGTAGTCGTTCACGTCATGTGCCGGTGTCACTTTCAGACAACCCGTTCCGAATTCTATGTCCACATAATCGTCCTCTATCACGGGAATGCAGCGGCCTACCATCGGAACAATCACTTTCCGGCCTTTCAGCCAGGTATTCTTCGGGTCATTAGGGTTGATGCACATGGCGGTGTCGCCCATGATGGTTTCCGGACGTGTGGTGGCCACGATGGCATATTTTCCGCTTCCGTCGGGCTGTCCGTTCTCATCGGCCACCATGTATCTCAGGTAATAGAGTTTGCTGTGCTCTTCCTTGTATATCACCTCTTCGTCCGACAGGGCGGTGAGGGCTTTCGGGTCCCAGTTCACCATGCGTACGCCGCGGTAGATAAGTCCCTTGTCATACAGGTCGCAGAACACCTTGATGACGCTCTCGCTTCGTTTTTCATCCATGGTGAAAGCCGTGCGGTCCCAGTCGCAGCTGGCGCCCAGTTTGCGTAGCTGTTTCAGGATGATGCCGCCGTGTTCTTCCGTCCAGTCCCAGGCATGTTTCAGGAATTCCTCGCGGGTGAGGTCGGTTTTTTTGATGCCTTTCTCCGCGAGCCGGTTCACTACTTTGGCTTCGGTGGCGATGGAGGCATGGTCGGTGCCCGGCACCCAGCAGGCGTTCTTTCCGTCCATGCGGGCGCGGCGTACCAGAATGTCCTGTATGGTTTCGTTGAGCACATGGCCCATGTGGAGCACTCCCGTCACGTTGGGGGGCGGAATCACGACCGTATAAGGTTCGCGGCCGTCGGGTTTCGAACTGAAAAGTTTGTTGTCAAGCCAGTATTGGTACCATTTGGCCTCTACGTCGGCCGGATTGTATTTACTTGCTAGTTCCATTGTATATAACGTTTTTATGTATTTCTTTCTTGAACCTGCAAAGTTACATAAAAATGGTTATAAATAAGGCCTGTACTTTTATTATCTTTCACAAAAGCGCTTTTTCGCGGGACTGGCGGACGGGAACCGGCATGTACCAGCCGTTTTTTCCGTACGGTCTATCTCAGCCAGTTGTGTATCCTTTGCCGGATGGCATTCGACTCGCCCAGCAGCTGGATGAACTTCAATGCGGAATGTTTGCGGTAAGAATTCTTGAGCGTATGTACGCACCCCTCCATTTCATAATCCTTGATGTCCAGCGGGATGGCCTTCACTCCGGTCTCGTCATGGATGGTGGCGTCGGAAAGGATGGTCACCAGATTGCTTTGTTTGATAAGCTTCAGCAGGATGTTCACCTCGTTCAGTTCTATGCGCACTTTGAACTGATAGTCGCGCTTGGAAAATACGTGGTCGAATGTGTTGCGTGCCTGCAGGCCCTTTCCCGGCAAGGCGAACTCGTATTTTTCCAGTTCGCCGAGTGTCACTTTTTGTTGCCGGGCCAAAGCGTGGTCGGAGCGTACGATGGCCGATAGGTGATTGTCGAAAAGAATGTGTGATTCGATCTGTTCATAGCGTCGGGTGGGTTTGAAGGCCAGTACGAAGTCCACTTCGCGCCGCATGAGCATCTGCATCAGTTCCGTCATGGTTTTGTAGAAGATGTTCAGCTTCACCTTGGGATACAGTTTCATGAATGCCAGTACGGTTTCTGTCAGGATGGGGCTGAATGAGTAGGTCACGCCGATGTTCAGTGTGCCGGTAAGCAGCTGCTGAAGGTCGCGGATGTGTTCCTTGCATGTGTCTGCGCTGTAAAGCGTTTCCTGAGCATAGGGAAGAAGTTCGTGTCCGGCCTCCGTCAGCGTCACCTCATGGCTGTTGCGTTGAAAGAGTTGTATGTCCAGTTCGGTTTCCAGTTGCCGTATTTGTTGTGACAGTGTGCTTTGTGTGATGCAAAGACTTTGGGCTGCTTCCGAAAAGTTGAGCGTTTCCGCGGCCCTGACGAAATATCTGAGTTGGCGTAGTTCCATGAGTTTGAAGATTAGCGGGTGGCTTTGAAGGATGTGTTCTTGAAGAGAAAGATAGGGATGGTGACGCCTGCCACCATGCTGAAGACGATGAAGGCGCATGTCAGGCCGTTGTGGGCCAGCAAATAGAAATTGTGGTTGAACACGGCCTCTTCTCCATGGCTCAGGCAGAGTAACAGGGCTTCTATCGCGCGATAGGCGTACATGCCCGGAATCATGGGAAGAAGGGCGGGAAAGGAGAACGTCTCTGCCGGGCATACTGCCCTGTGGGCCAGGCATACGCTCAGTGTTCCGACTGCCAGGGCGGCGATGAAGCCGGCGTAGATCAGATTCATTTCCATATAGTCGTTGTGGGTCAGAACATAACGGATGGCGTGTCCGACAGCGGCGATGAGGGCGCAGTATTTGTATGTCCGGCGCGGAGGATTGCTGATAGAGGCGAAACCGGCACCGGCCAGTGCCGCGAAGCCCGCGTCCTGAAGAACGGCAATAAAATAGGATGTTGTGTTCATAACCATTTGATATTCATTAGTAAGAGCGCGCTGCACAGGCCTGCCGAAAGACAGGTGGTCAGCACCATGGCATTCATGAAGCGGCTGAAAGAGCAGATGTAATGACCGTCCAGCAGGTCGCTTACGGAGTTGATATAGGGAATGCCCGGTATCAGGTAGAGCACGCTGGTGCTGAGGGCCGTTTCGGGCGTGTCGCTCAGATCGAACACGAGGCCTGCCGCACTGATGACGGCGGAGAAGAAGGCACAGCAGAAGAAGGTGAGGCGTATGTCTCGTCCGTCCTCCAGCATGTTCTGTTTCAGCCTGTATCCGGCTGCCGTTCCTGCCAGAACGATAAGCATGGCGGCAAAATCGCCTCCGAACAGGCGGCAGAAAGACATATTGGCCAATGAGACCAGCGCCCATACCGTCCAGGGACGGGCCGGAGGAGTCCGGATGATCTCATCAAGACTCCGGTATGCTTCTTCAAATCCTTTTTTGCCGTCGGCTATTTCCCAGCTCAGCTTGCTCAGCAGGGAGTTGATGCGGAAACTGATACCGGCGGCGTGCAGCCGGGTGTTGGTGCTGTATGAGTGTTGCCGGTTCTTGTCCCATACGGTCATGTGGATATGCGAGGGCAGAATGGTCATCTCCTGTATCATGTTCCATTTTTCGGCCATGCGTTGCACATTCTTCTCGATGCGGATACACGTGGCGCCGCAGCCCAGAAGCCATGCGGCATAGTCGGACAGAAACATACAGGCTGCTTTCGGCGTGGCGGGCATGTCGCATTTTGTGTCCGGTCCCGGGTTATTGTTCGTCGTTTTCATCATACTCGTCATAAAGCGTTTCCTCGTGTTCCATTTCGAATACTTTGTAGTGTCCGGTTTCGCGACGCATTTTCCGGATGCTTCTGAAGATGAAGCCCAAAAATAAGTATCCTGTCGTTAATATCCAAATGGCAGTCTGACTATTCATTTCCTTTTTGTTTTTGTGGGTGCAAAAATAGGCGGTTTCCTTTGTTTCATGAAGTATCCGTTGGCGGAAGTTTCGATTGTGGCTATCGTTATTTCCGTGTACCGGCATTTGTCTTTTGCCGGTATAAAAAGCGGCCGGCATAGTGGTGATGCGCCGGAAAAAGCGTAATTTTGCAACATAAACAGTATTTTAATATGCATACGAGAGAAGAGAAGTTGGAGGCATTCGGGCGTTTCCTCGACGTGCTTGACACATTGCGCGAGAAATGTCCGTGGGACAGGAAGCAGACCAACGAAAGTCTGCGTCCCAACACTATAGAAGAGACTTTTGAGTTGTGCGACGCCCTGATGAAAGGCGACCGTGCCAATATTTGCAAAGAACTGGGAGATGTATTGCTGCATGTGTGTTTCTATGCCAAAATTGCCAGCGAGACGGATGATTTTGACATAGCCGATGTGTGCGACAAGCTCACGGAAAAACTGATTTTCAGGCATCCGCATGTGTACGGCGGGGCGGAGGCCGATACGGCCGGACAGGTAAGCCGGAATTGGGAACAGATCAAACTGAAGGAAAAAGATGGCAACAAGAGCGTGCTGGGCGGTGTGCCGGATGCCCTGCCTTCGCTTATCAAGGCCTATCGCATTCAGGACAAGGCACGCAACGTGGGCTTTGACTGGGAAAAGAAGGAGGACGTGTGGGAGAAAGTCAGGGAGGAGTTGAACGAGTTACAGACCGAACTGGACCGGGGAGACAAGGAGAGGTCCACTGACGAGTTCGGCGATTTCCTGTTCAGCATCATCAATGCCGGCCGGCTTTATCATCTCAATCCGGACAATGCGCTGGAGCGCACCAACCGTAAGTTTATCCGCCGGTTCAATTATGTGGAGCAGCATTCCCTGCGTCTGGGAAAGTCGTTGAAAGATATGACGCTCGGTGAAATGGATGCGCTCTGGAACGAGGCGAAGAAAATGGAGCGGGATGAAGATGTCGTGATTCCGGATTAAGAGGACGGGATAAATCAGTCGGCTGTCTGTCAGTGTCTTAGGCGGATGAAAAAATCATGCGGAGTAAAATGAAAAATACTCCGCATGATTTTTATTTTTCTTCCTCATGAAAATTTCACGTGGTCCGCAACGTTTTGCAAAGTCGTTCCCGCATCCCTGAAATGTAATGTAAACGGATTTAGAATGGGAAGAGTAGGGGCAGTATGAATATCATGACGATACCCATGATGATTTGCAACGGAAGTCCCACCTTGATGTAATCCGTAAAGGTGTATTGCCCGGCTGGCATCACCAGAGCATTGGGTGGGGTGGAGAAGGGAGAAGCAAAACACATGCTGGCTCCGAGGGTCACGGCAAAGAGGAAGGGAACAGGGTTCACTCCCGTCTGCAGGGCGCTTTGCAGGGCGATGGGAGCCATCAGCACGGCCGTGGCCGTGTTGCTGATGAACATGGTCATGAGCGAGGTGGTGAAGTAGATGCCGGCCATGAGAGCCATAGGGCCGAAACTTCCCAGACCGTTTACAAGACCCGTGGAGATGAACTCGGCGGCGCCGGTTTTCTCCAGTGCCGACGACATGGGAAGCATGGCGGCGATGAGCACGATACTCTCCCAGTTGATGGTTTTATAGGCGGCCTCCACGTTGCGGAAACATCCGGTCAGCACCATCAGCAAGCCGGCAATGATGACGGCTGTGACGGGGGCCACGGGGATGAAGTCGAACACCATCATTCCCACCATAAGTAGCATGATGGCGGCGGCCAGCGGGGCTTTGTAGTCTAATGTGACTTTGGCCGCCTCGTCGAGCGGCTCGCCCAGCACCACCCAGTCTTCGTCTTCCCGGCTCAGGCGCGAGATGTCGCTCCAGGTGCCTTGAATGAGCAATACGTCGCCCGTGTGGATGCGGGTGTCGCCCAAGTCTTGCAGCAGATATTCCTTCTTCCTGCGTATACCCAGCACGTTGACATTGAATTTGTCGCGGAAGCCGATTTCCTTGATGGTATGGTTCACGATTCTCGAAGCTGGCATCAGTACGATTTCCGCTATCCCGATGTCGTAGAAATCCAGTGCGCTGTCTGCGCGTGTGTCCTCCGTACTGCTGCTGTCCAGCAGCTCCAGGCGGTGTTCGGCGGCCCATACGCTCACTTGTCCGAAATCGCCTTTTACATAGAGGATGTCTTCTGTCTGCAATACCGTATTCGGTTCGGCCAGTTTTTGTGTGACCGTTTTCAGAAAACGGTGCTGCGATGTTTGTCCCCGTCTCACTTCCTGAATGTTCAGGCCGTAACGGCGGCGTATGTCAAGTTCTGCTATCGTTCTCCCTTTCAGCACCGAGTGGCCTGGAACTTTCAGTCGGAACAGGTTGTCCGACAGGCCGTATTCCTTGACCAGTTCCTTGAGCGACTTGCCCGTGTGCTTGTCCGTATGCTTGTTTGTTTCTTGCTTGGAAAGGAATATTTTGCTGAGCGGGAGCAGTACGATGGTGCCCGTGGCCACGCAGATGAGTCCTACGGGGAGGAAAGAAAAGAAAGAGAGGCCCTGAAAGCCCGCGCCCGTCAGTGTGTTCTGGATCACAAGGTTGGGAGGGGTTCCGATGAGGGTCATCATACCTCCCATGCTGCTGGCAAAGGCCAGGGGCATGAGCAGCCTCCGGGCATTCATGCCTGAGTTGGAAGCAGCCAGACTGACCACGATGGGGAGCATCAGGGCCACGGTTCCGGTGTTGCTTACGAAAGCGCCGATGGCCGAGGTGACGGCCATGATGAGTATGAACAGGCCGAGTTCACTGTTTCCCGCCAGTTTCAGAATGCGCGAACTGAGCATTTTGGCCAGTCCGGTCTGGAAAATAGCCCCTCCTACCACGAACAGGCCTATCATCATGATGACCACTGGGTTGGAGAATCCGGCCAATGCCTCTTCGGGAGTGAGTATTTGAAAAATGAGCAGGGCCGCGAGGGCGCATAACGCCACGATGTCGGAGCGTACCTTTCCGCTAACAAAGAAGACGGCGGATAGAACCAGGATGCAGATGGTGGTCAGCATAAGACGGAATGTGTTGTTTTTTGTTCTGAAATTCTCCGTAAAGTTACAAAGATTAATCATTCGCACAGGTCGTCCGATTGCTTTTTTTATGTATTCTTTAGAAATACAAAAGGATAAAAAAAGCATTGCCAAAAAAGGCAATGCTTACTTCCTCCGGGGCTTTTCCGGCCTATGGCTGAATTTTTGCAGCATGTGGCGGTGGAATTTGTCTTCGGCCTTGATGGCGTTGTGCACCTTGCGTGCCGGAATGGCTTTGCACATCTTCTTGTAGTAGACCTCTTCCAGTTCTGCTGATTCAACCTTGAGCTTGTTGATTTCCTTGATGAGGTTGTAGTAGTCCTTGTCTGAGGCTCCGGCCGGAAGTTTTCGTCTCTTGAGCTCGTTTATCTGCCAGTTGATGCCCCTTTGTTTCTCATGTAATTCATGGAATATCGGAAAGAATGCTGTTGTTTCCGTTGGTGTCAGGCAGGCTTCACGGGCGATGAAACTTTCCAGATGCTTGGCAAATTTTTTGGGTGAGAACGGGCCGCCGGAAGGTTGTGCCACGACAGTCAGACAAGAGAGTGCCAATAACAGCACTATTAGCGGTATTGTTTTCTTTTTCATGAGTCTTATTTTCTGAGAGTTAGTGAATGTCGGTCAGATACTGGGCTATTTCGTGGTTGCTCACCATGGCATAGTCCAACACGTCGTCCATGTAGAAATCTTCGGTTTCCGTGTCATGTGCAGCGATGTGGGCCGGAGGGTCGAATGACGTATGTATGGTGTGCCGGAAACAATATGTACCGAGTAACGCAGCGCCGCATATGGCTGCGGCAATGGCATATCTCATGAAGCGGAGACGGCTCGCTTTTCTCGGCATGATGGCGGATAAAGAGTTCGTCTCTTTTTCCGGCAATCGGTCCATCAGGTCGGAAGCAAACTGCCCGAAGTAGCCTTCCGGAACCCTGAACGGATTGCCGGTGCCGTAATTTTTTCGGATAAAATCTTCTTCTTTCTTCATTCGTATGACGTTCTTTGTTGGTTTGACGGTCAGTGCTTGAAAAGGTTTAATCGCGTAAATTAAAAAATTCATATATTTTTTTGACGGCATGATGGTAGGAGGCTTTCAGCGCGCCTACGCTCGTGTCCAGGATGCGGCTCATCTCTTCGTATTTCATTTCTTCGTAATACTTCATCTGGAACACGATTCGCTGTTTGTCCGGTAGGGTGGAGATGGCTTCCTGTAACTGTAGTTCTGTTTCATCTCCGTCAAAATACTCATCGGCTGTCAGCAGGGCGGTTACGGAAGGAGGTGCTTCGTCCAGGGTAGGCATGTCTCTTCGGCGTTGTAGGAAGTTCAGGGTTTCATTGGTGGCGATGCGGTAGAGCCATGTGCTCAGACGTGCCTCGCCTCGGAAACTGTCGAGGTTGAGCCAGGCCTTGATAAAGGTGTTCTGAAGGATGTCGTTGGTGTCGTCATGACTGTAGACCATGCGGCGTATCTGCCTGTATAGCGGTTGGCTGTACAGGTTTACCAACCGTTCGAATGCCTGACGTTGCAGTCCGGATTGGGTCAGTTGGCGGATAAGTATCGTTTCGTCCGTGGGATTCATGCCTGGATGGGCGTTAATAATGATAGGACAGTCGGTAAGGGCAATGGTTTAAAAGGATTCCAGTTTTTTGAGCAAAATTTCATCGTAGCCGTACGGATCAGGGTGTTCTTCCCATTCGCCGTCTTTTTTCGGGCATAGAGTCCGGTATTCGATGAATACCGGAATGGTGGGCTTCAGACGAAGAAATTCGGTTTTGATATCCTCCTCTTCCTTTTTTTTCTGAGGAGCCGGTTCATTCAGCAGAGGAAGGCCGATGGCTTTCCTTAGTTTGTTCACTGTTTTCTCGTCTGGTTCTTCTAGCAGAAACACGGCTAGTTCCAGCGGTTTTTCCACTCGGATACATCCGTGGCTGATGGCTCTGTCTTTTCTTTTGAAAGCCTGTTTGTTGTTGGTGTCATGCAGATAAATGGAGAAGTTATTGGGAAATCTGAAGATCAGACGGCCCAGGGAATTTCCCTCTCCATTGTCTTGGCGTATGCGGTAGTCTCCGCTAAGCAGCATGGATGCGGAAACTTTCTCGGGAGACAGTTCCTTACCGGATTCTTTATCCAGGATCCGGTAACGGTTACGTGCGAAATAGGCGGCGTCTCCCGCATGCCGCGGTGCTATCTCTTTCTTGATGATGCTGAAGGGAATGTTCCAGTAAGGATTCATGTCAATCCGTTCTATTCGGCTGTGGAGCAGGGGTGTTTTGTTCTTCCGGCTGCCGTAACATATCTTCATGTACAGGCTGTCTTGTGTTTCTTCATTGATAGCCTGTAGAGTGGCTCCGGCCAGATTCACACGGATGTGCTTTCGATGTTGCGTATATGTGGGCCGCCAGCGGCTGCGTTCTATATTGGCAACGATCTTCCGTCGCAGCGAGGAATCTTGTGTCTGGTTGTACAGTGCTGTAAGCTGACGGTATAAGGGGGCGTCAGGCTCGGTGTCTTTTAGGAATGAAGAAAGCGTATTTTGATTCAGGCATGCTAATGAACGGCTGATGAAATCTTCGTTCGCCTGTTCCAAATCCACATCGAAAAGTTTAATGAAAGGGGATTTGGGGGTGATATCGGCCTTTTCCAGCCGGTTGAAAACGATGCCGGGCTTCACGTATCCGAAGCGTTGTCCGCATACGTATCTCAGATAAGCTTCTGTCAGCAAATACTCGGTACGGCCGAAGACGGTATTGATATCATGCAGATGATCGAAATCCAGTTGACGGATGCGTCGCAGGTTTTCTTCCAGTTCTGCTATGTGAAATACTTCCGCATGCAGTCCGATGGGCCGTGTTTCTTTGATATGCGCCAGCAGGGTGTCGGCTTTGTTGTCTACCCCTTGGCGGGTAATCCATAGGAATGGTGCTTCCGAGGCATAGTAGCCGTGCGTAAACTCATCTGCATACATCCTGACCGTTCCTCGGCGCAGACGGTCAATGACAGACCGTATTCGTCGGTGAGACAGACTGTATTCCTTTTTACTCCAGGCTGCAACATTGTCGAAGTGGATGTGTGTGGAGGATTTTTCTTTTCTTTCATGACACGAAAAAAAAGTGGCACAAAAGAACGTGACACAAAGAAGACTGACAAATCTCATTGCTTGGGTTAGCGTATGGATATTTTACGTACTACTTTATTGACCTTGAGTATATAGCAACCTTTCTTTAAAGATACGTTTATCGTTTTTTCGTTGCTGTCTAT
This sequence comes from uncultured Paraprevotella sp., assembly GCA_910586505.1. Lineage (GTDB taxonomy): Bacteria > Bacteroidota > Bacteroidia > Bacteroidales > Bacteroidaceae > Paraprevotella. Next base: position 97,333 of record CAJUGV010000007.1, read on the forward strand.
CTTAAATTCGCTAACCTTAGTGCCCGTCAGTGAGAATATTTCAAGTGTGCTCCCGTTGGCGTTATAAACGGATAGCGTGTTGCCTTTAACGACTATGGAAGTTGCGGAAAGTTCTGTTTCCGGCTCAGTCTTTTCTTCCTGCGCCCAGCATACTCCTGCGTTGTTCAGGAGGAAAGCTGTTAATATTAGAAGAAGTGTCTTTCTTGCCATAGTTCTCTTTTTGATTTAATCTTATAAGCACAAATGTAGAGAATCCGAACGAAAGAAACAAATTTTATTGTGTAAAAAACAATATTTTTTTCACCGTTAAATCTTTATGGTGAGATTCTCATGGGCCAGAATAGTCTGTTTAAATATACTTTTTGCTTCTTTAAGCAGCAGACTTTCATCTTCATATCGTGCGGAAAAGTGGCCTATGCAGAGTTTTTTTACTTTGCTGTCGCGTGCGAGGGTTGCGGCTTGCAGGGCAGTGGTATGAAAGGTCTCCTGCGCTCTTTTCAAGTCTTCGTGAAGAAATGTGGCTTCATGGAACAATAAGTCAACCTCATTGACGTAGTTGCTCAGTTCGGGAAGATAGCATGTGTCTGAACAGTAGGCGAAAGAGCGTTGCGGTTCGGGAGGGGTTGTCAGGCGGTGGTTGGCAACGGTTATGCCTTCTTCCGTGACCCAGTCCTTGCCGTTTTTTATGTTATTGATCTCGCAAACGGGAATACGGTAGAAGTCGATCATGTCGCGGCGTATGTGCGGCAGCGTGGCTTTTTCTTTAAAAAGGAAACCGCAGCATTCGATGCGGTGTCGTAGCGGAAGGGTATAGACGCTTACGGAGCGGTCTTCGTAGATAAGTGCATGGCGTGTAGTGTCGACCGGGCGGAATTCAACCCGGAAGTCAAGTCCCTTACAGAAAAAATCAAGCTGGCTTTGCAGGACAGGTTCGAATGCGGCTGGTGCATGTACGAAAAGCGTAGATGTGCGTCCCAATAGCCCGAAGGTGGAGATGAGGCCTATGAGTCCGAAACAATGGTCGCCGTGAAGATGTGAGATGAATACATGATTCAGGCGGGAGAACTTCAGTTTGGCGCGGCGCAGTTGAAGTTGACATCCTTCACCGCAGTCTATCATATATAGTTTTTCACGGATATTGAGAACCTGTGATGTGGCGAAGTGCCGTGTTGTGGGTAATGCGGACCCGCAGCCTAGTATCGTCAGTTCAAACTTTTCCATAGTGTTTAGATTGGAATTATCTGATGCAAAATTATATAAAAAAAGAGCGATGAGAAATTTTCACCGCTCTTTTTAAAAGTATTTTTCTTTTGGAGTGAACTCAATTATTCACCTTTTTCCATCTGGGCTTTCAATGCAGCCAGCGCATCGATATCACCCAAAGTGGTAGATGCTGCCTGGTTTTGAATCATTGCGTTTTCTTCTTTCTTTCCACCCTTCTTGGCATTGCCGGAATTCTTTCTTGCTTCCTTAGCTTCTGCACGCTGTACATCTTCGAAGATTCGGCTGTGAGACAGGATGATGCGCTTGCTTTCCTTGTTGAATTCAATTACCTTGAACTGCAACTTTTCGTTGAGCTGTGCCTGGCTTCCGTCTTCTTTAACCAGATGTTTCGGAGTGGCAAAACCTTCCACGCCATATTCGAGTTGGATAACAGCGCCCTTTTCCAACATTTCGACAATTGTTCCTTCGTGGATGGAGTTCACGGTGAACACTGTTTCGAATACATCCCAAGGATTTTCTTCAAGTTGCTTGTGACCCAAACTCAGGCGACGGTTTTCCTTGTCGATTTCCAGTACCTGAACTTCGATTTCCGCACCGATCTGAGTGAATTCGGACGGATGCTTGATCTTCTTGGTCCAAGAAAGGTCGGAAATGTGGATAAGACCGTCTACACCTTCTTCTATTTCAACGAATACACCGAAGTTGGTGAAGTTGCGAACTCTTGCGGTGTGCTTGGAACCTACGGGGTATTTATCTTCGATGTTCTCCCATGGATCAGCCTTAAGCTGTTTGATACCCAAAGACATCTTGCGCTCTTCGCGGTCAAGGGTCAGGATTACGGCTTCTACCTCATCGCCCACTTTCATGAAGTCCTGAGCTGAACGCAGGTGCTGGCTCCAAGACATTTCAGAAACGTGGATAAGGCCTTCTACGCCCGGTGCTATTTCTATAAATGCACCATAGTCTGCCATCACCACTACTTTGCCTTTCACTTTGTCGCCCACCTTCAAGTCGGGATCCAAAGCGTCCCATGGATGAGGAGTCAGTTGCTTCAGACCCAAAGCGATACGCTTCTTCTCGTCATCGAAGTCGAGAATAACCACGTTGATCTTCTGGTCGAGCTGTACCACTTCTTTCGGATCGCTTACACGTCCCCATGAGAGGTCTGTAATGTGGATGAGTCCGTCTACGCCGCCCAAATCGATGAAGACACCGTAGGAGGTGATATTCTTAACGGTACCTTCGAGTACCTGTCCTTTTTCAAGTTTGCTGATGATTTCTTTCTTCTGCTGTTCCAATTCGGCTTCAATGAGAGCCTTGTGAGAAACAACAACGTTCTTGAATTCCTGGTTGATTTTTACAACCTTGAACTCCATGGTCTTTCCTACGAATACATCGTAGTCGCGGATGGGTTTTACATCGATCTGTGAACCCGGCAGGAATGCTTCGATACCGAATACGTCCACAATCATACCGCCCTTGGTGCGGCATTTGATGTAACCCTTGATGATTTCCTCATTTTCAAGAGCTTCGTTCACACGATCCCAAGAGCGTGTGGCGCGTGCTTTCTTGTGAGAAAGGATGAGTTGTCCTTTTTTGTCCTCTTGGTTTTCGATATAAACTTCCACCTTGTCACCGATCTTCAGCTCGGGGTTGTAGCGGAATTCGCTCATCGGGATGATACCATCAGACTTGAAGCCGATGTTTACCACCACTTCGCGTTTGTTCATGGCGATAACCGTACCGTCAACAACTTCGTGGTCATTTACTTTGTTCAAAGAACCTTCATAGGCCTTTTCCTGAGCCTCACGGCTTTCGTTTACCTGAGCGTTACCGCTTTCGTAGGCACTCCAGTCGAAATCTTCCAGAGGGGCTACATTTTTCTTTAAATCTGCCATTTAATTAGTTGAGAATAATAATATTATAATGTTAGACATTATGTTGTTTATAAACGGCGACAAAGTTACGACTTTTAGAATAATTGTGCAATTAAAAACGCAAGAAAATGAGCGTTTTTCTTGTTTTTGTTTGTATCTTTGCGCGAGAATTAGATAATTTAATGGTATGGGAAAAATAAATTGTATAGGTATTTTGACTTCAGGGGGCGATGCGCCGGGAATGAATGCGGCTATCCGTGCCGTGACGCGTGCGGGGATAGCTTCCGGCTTAGGGGTAAAAGGGATTTACCGCGGATATGAAGGCTTGATAAATAATGAGATTCAGGATTTCACGACGGAGAACGTGAGTAATATCATTCAGCGGGGAGGCACGATTCTGAAGACGGCGCGCAGCAAGGAGTTTGTTACCGTCGAGGGCCGGAAGAAAGCTTATGATAACATGGTGGCCCAGGGAATAGACGCTCTTGTGGTCATCGGCGGTAACGGTTCGCTTGAGGGAGCGCGTATTTTTGCCGAGGAATATGACGTGCCTTGTATCGGTTTGCCGGGTACGATTGACAATGACCTTAACGGAACGGATTCTACAATAGGTTATGATACGACATTGAATACGATTGTGAACTGTGTGGACAAGATTCGTGACACGGCTACTTCGCATGAGCGTATTTTCTTTATAGAGGTAATGGGGCGTGACGCAGGTTTTCTGGCGCAAAACAGTGCTATTGCCAGTGGAGCGGAAGCTGCTATTATTCCGGAAGACTCTTCCAATGCCGATCAATTGGAACAGTTTATCAGCCGGGGTATACGTAAGAGTAAGAGTTCGAGTATGGTGATTGTGTCGGAAAGTCCCAAATGCGGTGCCATGTATTATGCCGACCGCGTGAAGAAAGAGTATCCGGAATTTGATGTGCGGGTATCCATCCTCGGTCATCTGCAGCGAGGAGGCTCGCCGAGTGCCTATGACCGTATTCTGGCTTCGCGTCTGGGAGTGGGAGCTATTACGGCTTTGCGTGAGGGGCAGCGTAACGTGATGATAGGTATCCGGAACGATGAGGTGGTCTATGTGCCTTTCTGCAATGCCATCAAAAGCGAGAAGGAAGTGAAGAAGGAGCTGATCAGCGTATTGGGTATCCTGTCGATTTAAGGATTCTCCGTAGCATAAGAAAAACAGGCGCGGGAGTTTGCCAATTAGAGCAAGCTCCCGCGCCTGTTTTTGAAGTCAGTCGGCCTCAGACGGGAGCGGATGCCCCGTCTGGGGCCGGTATTTGTTTATTTCAGCCAGGTGGCTCGTTTCCACACATATTCCAGAGGGCCGTGGGTATGGCGTTTCATCCACCATGTGCACCATGCGAACTGGAGGATGAATAATGCCATGCCTGCAAACAGGCTGGCGGTGATGCCGAGATCGTCGTGAAGTGATAGTCCCCAGTGATAGAAGAGTGCCGAACCGATGATGCTCTGTGTGATATAGTTCGTCAGACTCATCCGTCCGTAGGGGATGATCTTGTCCATCAGGGGCTGTAGCCGCGTGCGGTAATAAGCCATGAGTCCGCCGGAAACGAGTATCAGCATAAACGAGAATTTGGCCAGTGATGTGACTGTCAGGCTAAGCGGAGCCAGCACGGAGGGGTTGCTGACGAAGCCGGGCAGCATGGCGGAAAGTCCGTTGAGCGGAAAGAATGCGATAAGCGAACCGCATAGCACCTTGTTCCATATTCCCAGATTCTCTTTCAGGAACAGGCCGCGGCGGCCGATGAGCAGACCGAAGAGGAACAGGGATGCCGTCTGAAATACACGTCCGTTGTCCCACGCCCAGGCCAGGCTGGCCAATTGTCCGGCATGAAGGTTCACCCGCACGGTTTCCAGAAACGTGCCGTTCTGTTGTGCGGCAAAGGTCTGTGCCCACAAATGGGCGGTGGGGACCGAAGGCGTGACGAAAGTCGGGTCGCAGGCGGCCCTGACGGCGTAGTAGAGCGGCAGCGGCTGTATGAGCAGCAGGCAGGCCAGCACCAGCAGCCATTTGTCCTTCAGGCGGCATGTGAGTGGCAGAATAAAGCCGGTGAGTGAATAAAGCACCAGTACTTCGGCCGTAAAGAACGAAGCGTTCAGGTTTCCGAAAAGAAAGAGCAGGACAAGCCGCCAGCAGAACCTTCCCCGGAAGTCTTTGCCGCGCAATCGTTGGTTGTCGTACTGGATGAAGAAGCTGAAGCCGAACAGCAGGGCGAACACGGCGTAAGCCTTGCCTCCGAAGAGGAAGAACATGCCGTCCCAGACAGCCTTGTCGCAGAAATTCAGCCAGGTGCTTTGTCCGGCCGTATCGGGATAGGAATAGAAATTGAAATGTTCGATGGAATGCAGCAGGATGATGGCGGCTACGGCAATGCCGCGCAGCACGTCGGCTACATCGACACGCTGATGTCTTTGCATGGTTGTTTGCATGATGAATGAGGGTTTTGAGTTAATTTTCTGCAAAGATAGCGATTTTTTTGACAAAAGTAAGGCCTTCCGACGCAAGGCGGAGTACACCGGATTTTCGTGCTCATGAAAAATAATTTTATTGCGGAGTGCGTCGCGTTGTCTTGCGGAAGAAAATTTACTGTGGTGCGGAGTGCGGAAAACTGTATCGCAGGGCGTTGATTATTAGTTGTTTGATGTGCTTTCGGATCTTTGTGGAATATGTTTTGAAGTTCTTTGAAAAATTGTTACCTTTGAGCAGTCTTAAGAAAGAATGAGAATGAAACTAAAAATGTTTTGGATGGCGATGGCGCTCTGCGGTATCGCAGGCACAGCCGGGGCGGAAGACTATCGGTTGGTGTGGAGTGAAGAGTTCGACAGCGACGGAAAGCCCGATACGGCCTGCTGGAATTTTGAAAAAGGATTTGTGCGCAACGAGGAATTGCAATGGTACGTACCGGACAATGCTTACTGCCGCGACGGACTGTTGGTGATAGAAGCGCGAAAGGAGAGATTCCCTAATCCTCTGTATGAAGAGGGAAGCCGCGACTGGCGGGCATCCCGCAAGTGGGTGGAGTGTACCTCTTCGTCGCTGAACACAGCCGGTAAATATTCGTTCCTCTACGGGCGCATGGAGGTAAGGGCGCGCATTCCTGTGGCGCGTGGAGCATGGCCGGCCATCTGGACCCTGGGGACGTCGATGGAATGGCCCTCCAACGGGGAGATTGATGTGATGGAATTCTACCGGATTGCGGGAGAACCGGTGATTATGGCTAACGCGGCGTGGGGCACGGACAGGCGATGGGAGGCGAGATGGAACAGTAAAGCTACGCCTTTGTCTCACTTTCTGGCCATGAATTCAGGATGGACGGACGAGTTCCACGTGTGGTGTATGGACTGGACAGAGGAATATATCAGATTGTATGTGGACGATGAATTGTTGAATGAGATAAAACTCTCCGACACGTTCAACGGCAAGCTCGGACAGGGGAAGAATCCTTTCAAGGCTCCGCAATATATTCTGCTCAACCTGGCCGTGGGAGGCATCAATGGAGGACCGGTGGCGGATGAGGCCTGGCCCATGCGTTATGAAGTGGATTATGTACGTGTGTACCAATAACAGGAGAATGCCTTGAGGTTCGGTTTAAGGCATAAAAAAAGGGTCAGCGCTCTGACCCAACCTTTGTTAACCTTAAATCTAATACTATGAAAAACACAATGCAAAGGTACGTGTTTTTTTGAAACCGGCAATACTTTGAGTGTAAAAAAGTATATTATTAAATATTTTTTAGCAGAATACGTATGAATTGTAACATTTTGTTTGTGGCCATCTTTACGGACTGCGAGGCGGGATGATTTGTTCTCTGTAAGAAGACCGGTTTGTGAAGGAGAAAAAGAAATCAGGATGGCAACGGATCGTTCTTGAGGGAGGATAAAAGAAATACGGGCTGCTTCACAGCAGCCCGTATTCTTTAGTTTTTTAGGTATTAGTTTTGTTTAAGGTAAAAAGATTGTTTTCAGGATAACGATACAAAGGTAAGGCCTTTTTTATATGTCCGCAAGTGAAAAACTATGCTATATAACATATTTCAGAAAAATCAATGTTTTTTCTTAAAAAGTCTTCATCCGGTCGTTGTTGTCCGCTTCCTGCAAATGAAAATCAGCTATGCGGGTTATAGGATCCTGGAGGATGAGTCCGATTTTTATGCTGTAAGTTTCCGCTGTTTGTTCCAGCTCTTCGTGAAAGATAGTGGCTATGCTGCCTACGAAATGCACGGGAAGTTGTTCGGAACGGTAGGCCAGGATGTTTCTTTCGAAGAAAGCCCTGAAGCAATCCGTAAGGATACGGTGGATGTCGGGGTGCGTGCGGTGTGCGGCCAGAAATGGTGTGAATGAGGCCAGAAAACGGTTGGCTTCCTGTTCACGGTAGACTTTTCTGATGATGTCGGTTTCGTTCCAGCCTGTGTTTTCGTTCAGGAGCCTGGTCAATTCAGGGGCTAACAGGCCTTTGAGCCAGTCGGCGATCAGCCGTTTCCCCAGTGCCGTGCCGCTGCCTTCGTCTCCCAGTATGTAACCCAGCGAAGGAACGTGCTGTATGATGTTTGTTCCGTCGTAGCGGCATGAATTGGAGCCTGTGCCCAGGATACAGGCTATGCCGGCCTCATGTCCGCATAAGGCGCGCGCCGCCCCCAGCAGGTCGGAATATATCCTGGCCGAAGAGTTCGGGACCGTGGTGGTGATGGCTTCTTCCATCTTGCGGCAGACGGAGGGGAGGCATCCGGCGCCATAATAATGGACAGACAAATCCCGGCCGGAAATCTGAAGATGGGAGGCGAGCGGCGGCAGGAGTTCTGTTTGCAGGATGCCGCACAGTTCCCGAAGGCCGAGCATGACGGGGTTGAGGCCGCGGGTACGGAAATGTATCCGTCCGGTCTCCGGGGTCAGCAGACACCAGTCTGTTTTGGTAGAACCTCCGTCTGCTACCAGCAGGGCCGGTTGTGTCTTATTCTTTTTTCTCATGGGTTTCTTTTTTACCGAATTCGGGATCTATTTTCAGCAAGGCTGTTACTCCTACTGTCACCAGGCAGCAGGCCATCACGATGAGGAAGAAATGGAAATAGCCGACGGCTTCCTGCAGTTTACCGGCTACCGCACCCGGAATCATCATGGACAAGGCCATGAATGCCGTACAATAGGCGTAGTGGCTGGTTTGTTGTTCTCCGCGCGAATAATATATAAGGAAGAGCATGTAGGCCGTGAATCCGAATCCGTATCCGAATTGTTCAATAAACACCATGATGTTGACAAGCAGAAAGCTGTGTGAATGGAAGTAGCTTAGATATACATATACCAGGTCGGGCAGGGTGATGCTCCAGACCATGGGCCATAGCCATTTTTTCAGTCCGTCGCGCGAGGCCGCTATTCCTCCGATGATACCGCCGAGTGTGAGGCCGAGCACGCCCACCGTGCCTTGTACAAACCCAACTTCCTGTGTGGAAAGCCCCAGTCCACCTTCACTGACAGGCTTGATGAGAAACAGGTTGGAGATCTTGATGAGCAAGGCTTCCGGTAACCGGTAGAGGAGCATGAAGAGAAGGGCGGATACGGGTTGCGGTTTCCGGAAAAATGAAACGATGGTAAGCCAAATGTCTTTCAGCAGGCGGTCTGCCGATATGGTTTTCCGGGTGCGGTCGCAGGCGGGGTGGGGCAAATGAAAGAAGTGGTAGGCCGTGACGGTTATGAAGAATACGGCCAGAATATAGAACGTGATGCTCCATGAATGGGCGATGCGCCGTGTGAACGTTTCCAGTGTGCCTGCCAGCATGATGAGTAGTCCGCTGCCGGCAATGGTGGCAATGCGGTAGAAGGTACTTCTTATTCCCACGTAGAGGCTTTGCTCATGTGGAGTGAGAGCCATCATGTAGAACCCGTCCGCCGCAATGTCGTGTGTGGCGCTGCTGAATGCCATCAGCCAAAAGAACCCAAGGGTGAGGCTGAGGAAATGTACGGACGGAAGCGTGAAAGCCACACCGGCGATGGCTATTGCGATGATGAGCTGCATGGCCACTATCCACCATCTTTTGCTCCGGGCCAGGTCTATGAAGGGGCTCCATACGGGTTTGATCACCCAAGGGAGGTAAAGCGCGCTGGTGTAGAGTGCGATTTCGGAATTGGAAAGTCCCATACGTTCGTACATTACGGTGGAGATGCTCATGACCGTAACGTAAGGTAAGGCTTCGGCAAAGTATAGTGTGGGAATCCATTTCCAGGGATTCCGGCCGGCGGCTTTCGGCTGGGGTAGTTCGTTGTATGCGTACGGATTTCTTTTCATGGGATTATTTGTAAACTTTTCGAAGGGAAGTTCCGTCGTAGTAGTGTTTCAGGATTTCGTCGTAACTAAAGCCTTTTGTTCCCATGACAGCGGCGCCGATCTGGCACATGCCCACGCCGTGTCCCCATCCTGCGCCCGTAAGGACGAACTTGCCGGGGATGCCGTTGCATATATCTTCCTTGTCAACGATGAACGCGGAGCTGAAAAGATGGGTTCGGCTCAGTACCCTGCGTATTTCCAGTTCTTTGCCGATGATAAGGGTTTCCTTGGTTCCGGTTATTTTTAGTTTACTTATATGTCCGCCCCGTCCGCGTTCTATCGTGACGAGGTCTGTGATGTCTCCGAAATCTGTTTTCAGATTCTCTGCGATGAGGGAGGCCAACTCTTTCTGAGTGTATGTAACGTGCCAACGGTAGAAGTTGGTCGTTTCACGGTCGTAGTCGTTGAGCACCTGACGGAGTATCTCGGGATCTTCGGTGTGGCAGAACGCCTCAGGGGTGCTTCTGATCCATTTTTCGGCTTCGTCTTCCCAGGTGAGGTCGGGCAGGGCAGGCCGTATGCCCGTCGTGTTTTCCGGCATGGCGTCTCTGATACTGACCAGATAGGGCAGGTGCTTGTCTTCCCAGCAGAATTCGAATTCTTCGGTAGCTCCGCCGCAACACTTGGAGAAACGTGCGTCGCATACTTCATCTCCCGACATGAGTATCTGTCCGCGTGTGGCTTTCACCGCTTCCACTACAGTCTCATTGCATGCTCGCGTGATGCCTTGGTAGCGTTGGCAATGGTCGTCGGCGCAGACATCGAATATCGTGTGGTCTTCTCTGTCGTACCAGCGGATAAGCTCTCCGTCGCTTTTGTTGAAAGAGAAAAAACCGTGGTCGTGTTCCTTCAACAACTTGCGTTTCTCTATCTGCGCATAGAGCCAGCTCCTGCTGATGACGGCCGAGGCTTTCAGAAACTCCGGAGACGCCGAGGCGTTCATTTCGCTGGAGATGACACTGATGAGATAATCTTCTACCGGCAGGATATTGATGGCCACTATCTTTTCTTCTTCCACCACCAGGCGCAGGGTGCCGCTGAAGATCTGGGTTTCCTGGCGTTCCCAGTGAAATTTGATTCCTATGGTTACATTGTATAGCGAGAACGAGGCTTTTTTCTCCTGTGGCGTGAATGTAAGCTCACGATATAAGTTTCCGTTCCAAAGGATTCCCCCGTCGCAGCATTCCACCGTCTGTTCGCCTCTGACGAGACTGCCTTTGGCCTGATAGGTGGCGTTGAGAGAGAAGTGGATGCGCTGGTTGCTCATTATGCCGACGCTGACTTCCGGTTCCGTACTTTCGTGAAGTCGTTCCGTTACAGTTCGCGAGTCGTTGCTTTCAGACTTGCTGTTTTTTTTCTGATAGTAAGTAAATTGTTCTATGACAGGTGTCAGCTCTTCCCGGTCCAGTGTTACCTCTTGCAGGATGCCGGCGGCTTGTTCGGCGGTAATGCGGTGAAAGTCTTCTTCGCGCGGCGTGATGATCAGTCCGCTCATGTCAAGTGCTCCCGGACTGATGAGTAACTGTTGTTCTCCGGTTCGGCTATAGCAGACCGGACGGTGTTTTTTCCGCGGGAAAATGAGAATGACGATCTCATCTTCTCGTCCGGCGTTCCAAGTCTGTCTCCAGCAGACTATATTCATGCGCGGCTCACTTTCGCCATCATAAAGAGGCAGTGCGTCATAAAGTTTCTCAAAAAGCAAACAGGGGTGTTCCGACGGACGGGTACGGATAACAAATACCGGACATATATAATTCTTGAGTAAGTAGAGTCCGCAGTTGGCATTCTGTGTGATGATTTCCTCTATGCTTTCTTCTTCTTTGGGCTGCAAGGGATAGAGCTTCTCCAGTCCAGTTTCATAACTTTTCCAGTCGCGTTCAATAGGCAGGATGCCTCGCTTTCCGGCCTGAAAGTGCATGTGGTCGGGGGCGGAGGCGCCGCAGACCGGGCCATTGTAGAAGAATACGGACTCCGGTATGTTCCAGGCCATGTTGCGCATGGTGGAAAAGTGAGGCAAGATACATTGCGGCTGGTGGCGGCGTGCAGGAATGGTGAAGTGTTCCGGCAGAATAGGATATGGGTTGACAAGCAATTGGTAATGGTTTTCTACCGGAAGGGCATGTTGTGCGGCCGGGCGGTTTAGGTCGCAGAGGAAACAGGGGCGTGTGGCTAACCGATCTGCCGTTACGGTGGCCTGTGTTGAGGTTATACGTGCCGGATTGAACTGTATGGTCAGGGTGTGGTCTCCTATCATCAGCTCTTTGGTTCTGGCATGCTGTAATTCGTTGAAGCGCTTTTCGGCCTCTTCCCATTCCTCTAACTGATGTGTGAAGAAGTCTTGCATTTCCTCTTGAGTCAGAGGACGGGCCCAGCGGTTATTCAGTCGGCAGCGTGCATCGATCTCAATGGTGCGTAACCGGTCTTTATATAGATTGTTGGCGTTAACTTTTTCGATGCTCAGTGCGGCGTCGGAGTTTCCTTCCCAACGGCGGCACAGGTACAGTTCTTCGTAAATGCGGCCGATACGGTAGAAACGGGAGAAGCATAGACCGAGTGCATAATCCTCTCCGTAGCTTGTGTTGGGGATCTGCAGTTGGCGTAAGATGGGGGTGAAGAAAGCGCGCGGTGCCCCCAAACCGTTTATGCGCAGTGCATTGTTACGGCCGTTGTCGGGTGTCCATTCTCTGTGGTCGATTAAACCCGGAGGCAGGGTTTGCAGGGAGAAATCCGTCATGCGATAAGAGCCGATGACCATGGCTGCTTTTTCCTGATAGAATGTGTTGACTATGCGTTGTAATGTTTCAGGTGAACTGTAAAGGTCGTCTGAATCAAGCTGGATGACAAAACGCCCGCAAAGAGGGTGGTGTACGGCCATGTTCCAGCATCCGCCGATGCCCAGATCGTTGCGTTCGGGGATGAGGTGAATGAGGCGCGTGTCGCGAGTGTGCTGTGAAATTATGTCGGTCGTACCGTCTGTAGAGTGGTTGTCTACAATAATGAGATTGAATTTGAAGTCCGTTTCTTGAGACAATACGCTTTCTATGGCATCTTTTATGGTGCGCGCCCGGTTTTTTACAGGAATGATGACAGTGGCTTCGCATGGGAAGTCTTCCGCTCCGAAGTTCACATCGTCTGTTTCGTCCGGTGCGAGGTATGCGCCAATCTGTTTCAGGTGTTCCGTACAGGCTTTCTCCATTTCGATTTGTACGGCACGGTTTTTGGGGTCTACATAATCAAAGTTTTTCTCTCCGCTTTTTCGAGTGTCGGTTTCTGTTTCCGTATAGAGAAACTCGTTCAGATGGAACAGTTCGCCCTGCCGGCTAAGGAAGAGCCGAAGATCATACCATCCGGCAAAGAGATAATCGGGAAGATTATTTTGTTCAACGTAAACTTTCAGGGATTCCGTACGGATTAAAATCAAAGGCCCGAAGTCGAAATCGTCGCGCAGACTGCCTTTCTGATAGTCTATAAGCGGTTTGGCATGTTTCGTTCCGTCCTGTATGGCATAATGGTCGGCGTATACCATGTTGGCTTGTGTGTCGTCCGCTACGCGCAACAGGCGGTCAAGGGCATGGAAGCCCAGATCCAAGGGGAGGGTTTTGTGGTAGAACAAGCAGTATTCGGCTTTGCAATGGCGGGCGATTTCTTTTATGGTTTGTGTGCTGAAAGTATGGTCGATATGTAATGAATTGTATCTTTCGGCAACAGAATGGTCCATATCGCTATGGTAAAGTATGTAGATACTGCCGGTTAGTCCGCTGTTTTCAAGTGTGCCGCAAAGGGTGGTTATTTGTTCTTTCGACCCATAAGGGAGGAAACAGTCTATTCGAGGAGTATGAGATGGCGACTTCATGTGATAATTTATGTATTATTCCTTGCAAATATACTAATAGAAGTCCAATATAGTGGAAAGTTTTCTCTTTTTTCCTTAACTTTGCCTGTAAAATAAAGTAGAAAAGATAACCGTGGAGGATAAGATTGCATTATTGGGCATGACGTTGCCGGAATTGAAAGATGTAGCCGGCAAAGTCGGCATGCCTTCTTTTGCAGCCCGACAGATGGCGGAATGGCTGTATGGGAAAAAGGTCGCTTCTATTGATGAAATGACCAATATCTCAATGAAAAACCGTCGGTTGCTAAGTGAACGGTATACAGTAGGATGCTCGGCTCCCGTAGACGAACAGCGTTCGAAAGACGGTACGGTGAAGTACTTGTACCGTACGGCTGCAGGCGGGTATGTGGAAACAGTGTATATTCCGGATGGGGAACGTGCCACATTGTGTGTGTCTTCTCAGGTCGGATGCCGGATGAACTGCTGTTTTTGTATGACCGGCAAGCAGGGATTTTCCGGGCACCTGACGGCTGCGGACATTCTTAATCAGTTATATTCGTTGCCGGAACGGGACACGTTGACTAATGTGGTATTCATGGGACAGGGTGAACCTTTGGATAATCTGGACAATGTATTGAGGGCTACGGAGATTCTGACTGCCGACTACGGCTATGCCTGGAGTCCTAAGCGTATAACGGTGTCCACTGTAGGAGTGCGCAAAGGTATGAAACGTTTTTTGGATGAAAGTGAGTGTCATTTGGCAGTGAGCTTGCACAATCCTTTTGCGGAACAACGGGCTGAGTTGATGCCGGCCGAGAAAAGTTTTGGTGTTGCAGAAATAGTGGCATTACTCAGGGAATATGATTTTACGCACCAGCGTCGTCTTTCATTTGAATATACGATGTTTGAGGATGTAAATGATACGATGACGCATGCCAAGGAACTGTTGCGCTTGCTGAGTGGGCTGGAATGCCGGATGAATCTGATACGCTTTCATTCTATTCCCGGTGCGGATTTAAAAGGCTCATCCGAAGAGAATATGCTGCGTTTCAGGGATTATCTGACAACCCACGGCCTTTTTTCGACAATCAGGGCGTCGCGTGGACAGGATATATTTGCGGCTTGCGGTTTGCTGAGTACGGCAAAGCAGCAAGATGTGGAACTTAAATAAGAAATGATTATGAAGAAAAATAAATTGTGGATGAGATGTCTGATATTTCTGTCGGTGTTCTTGTTGTTGGTATCTTGTGGTAAATTGAGTTCTCCTTCATCGAGTGGACGGCCTTATGAAGTATTGGTAGTGGTGAGCGACCAGTTGTGGCAGAAGCCGGCAGGAAGAGCTTTATTTAATGTGCTGGATACGGATATTCCCGGTCTTCCTCAGCCGGAACGTTCTTTTCGGATTTCGCAGACGGACCCTAAGCGCTTCAATCAGGTGTTGAATATATTCCGTAATATTATAAAGGTAGATATAGACCCGACGCAATATACGCAAACCAGAATGAGATATGCACGGGATGTCTATGCACGTCCTCAAGTAATATTGACCATTCAAAGTCCGAATGAAGAGGAATTTACTGCTTTTGTGAAGAAGAATGCTCAGTCTATTATAGATTTTTTTGTTAAAGTGGAGATGAACCGTTTGGTTAACGACCTGGAAAAAAAGCATTCTGATATAGTCTCGCAGTTGGCCGATGAGATCTTCGGTTGCCGGTTGTGGGCTCCTTCCGAAATAAAGAGCCATAAAAAGGGAACAGATTTTTTTTGGACTTCGTCCAATACATCCTCCGGTCTTGTGAATATTTGTATGTATTCTTATCCTTATGAGGGACCGGATACATTCAATAAACGCTATGTGCTGGCTAAGCGTGATTCGGTAATGAAAGCAAATATTCCCGGTGTGGAACCCCACATGTATATGGCTACAGATACGCTTTGCACATCGGTAACTCCCATCTCGGTGAAAGGCGGATATGCCATGGAATCCCGTGGTTTATGGAAAATGGAACATGATGCCATGGGAGGACCCTTCGTCAGTCATTCGAGAGTGGATACGCTGAATAATAGGGTTGTGGTGGTGGAAGGCTTTGTATATGCGCCTGAGAAAATGAAAAGAGGATTGATCCGTCGTGTGGAGGGTGCTTTATATACACTTTGTCTGCCTGGGGAGCAACCGCGTGAGTTAAAAGCCAGCATACCGGAAGTAAGTGTGGTGGCAGGAAAGAAGAAGAATTAAAATCAGAAATAAGAGATATGAAGAACGGTAAGATACTAGTGGGAATTACCCACGGAGATATAAACGGTGTGGGGTATGAGACTATCCTGAAACTTTTCAGTGAACCGATGATGCTGGAATTGTGTACACCTATTATATATGGTTCGCCAAAGGTGGCGACATATCATCGCAAGGCTCTGGAGCTGACTACTAATTTTGTGACCATTCAGCAGGCTGATGAAGCTGTGGACGGACGATTGAACTTGGTGGATTGTCTGCAGGAGGAGGTGAAGATTGAATTTGGTCAACTTTCAGCGGAAAGTGGGAAGGCTGCTTTCTTCGCCTTGGAGAAGGCAATAGCCGATTATCGTGAAGGTTTATTTGATGTGTTGGTAACGGCTCCTATTAATAAGTCTGCCATACAAGGAGATGATTTTCACTTTCCGGGGCATACGGAATACATACAGGAACGTGTAGGTGAAGGCCGTGAGGCATTGATGATTTTGATGAATGATATTATGCGGGTGGCTTTGGTAACTACGCATCTTCCGATTCGTGAAGTGGCGCAGGCTATCACAAAAGAGACCGTGATGCGTAAAATACGGATATTCCATGAGGCTTTGCGCAAGGATTTCAATGTGTCGAATCCGCGTATAGCTGTGTTGGCTCTGAATCCTCATGCAGGTGATGACGGTCTGCTGGGTACGGAAGAAAAGGATATCATTCTGCCGGCTATGCAGGAGGTGGAGAAAGAAGGAATACTGTGTTTCGGACCGTATGCGGCTGACGGATTCTTCGGAAACCGTACGTATGAGTATTTCGATGGGGTATTGGCCATGTATCATGATCAGGGATTGGCGCCTTTCAAGGCTTTGGCTATGACCGACGGTGTGAATTATACGGCAGGTCTTTCTATTGTCCGTACTTCTCCCGATCACGGGACGGCATACGATATTGCCGGACAGGGAAAGGCGGACGAGACTTCTTTGCGGAAGGCTATTTATACGGCGTTGGATGTATTCAGAAACCGCACGAGCTATGAAGAGGCGCGTGTTCATCCCCTGCGCAAGCAATATCACGAACGGCGCGACGATAGCGACAAACTTAAACTGAATGCTCCGGAGTAGAAAATGAAACCTCTCTACCGTAATTTCTTTTTAGCCATTGGGACAGTGGCTATCATTATCATGCTGTGCACATCGGAATTATCCTATACAGAGTTGTGGGATAATGTCTGTCGGGCTGGTTATTGGTTTCCTGCCATTATTATATTGTGGGTGTTTCTTTATCTGGGAAACGCATGGTCGTGGTCTGCCATCATTCATGACGGAGCTGCGCCTCGTCTGTCTTTTTGGCGGATATATAAATATACGATAAGCGGCTATGCATTGAATTATGTTACGCCTGTGGGGCTCTTGGGCGGTGAGCCTTATCGTATCATGGAGCTTACTCCTTATCTGGGGGCGGCTAAGGCGACGTCCAGTGTGATTCTGTATGCCATGATGCACATATTCTCTCACTTTTGTTTTTGGACGTTCTCCATTTTGTTGTATCTATTGCTTTATGGCAGAGAAATGACGACGGCGATGGCTTTTTTTATGTTCCTTTGTTCGTGCTTCTGCGGGACCGGCATTTATTTCTTTCAAAAAGGATATAAGAATGGGCTGGCCATGAAAACATTACGCTTTTTTGCGTGTGTTCCCGGATTGAAATCCCGTTTACAGCGTTTTATTCGAACTCGTGAGGAATCCATCCGAAAGGTGGATTGCCAGATCGCCGCCTTGCATGCACAGCGCAAGTCCACGTTTTATAAGTCGTTGTTTGCCGAGTTTGCCGTACGTGTGGCCGGATGTCTTGAAATTCAGTTCATTTTGCTGATACTGACTGATCACGTATCTTTTTGGGACTGTGTTTTGATACAGGCTTTTACATCCCTTTTTGCCAATTTGTTCTTCTTTATTCCCATGGGAATGGGAGCACGCGAAGGCGGTTTTGCTCTGGCTGTGGGTGGTCTTTCGCTTGCTGGAGCTTATGGCGTTTATACAGGTTTGATTGTTCGTCTGCGTGAGTTGATATGGACGGCGGTCGGTCTTCTGCTTATCAAGTTGGGGAATAAAAAGTCTATTCCAGTGAGGCCAGCCTAATTATTTAATGTACGCGCGCGAGCAGACAGTTTTTCTTAAATTAACAGGGTTAAAGTTGTGTCTCAAGGTTTTTTTTATGTAATTTTGTCGACAATCGTATTTGGACATAATATATGAATACATCCGACGTTCAGGCACAGAAAAGAAGATATGGTATTGTGGGCAACTCGGAAGGGTTGAACCATGCTGTGGACATTGCTTTACAAGTGGCCAAGACCGACTTGTCCGTACTGATAACGGGAGAAAGTGGAGTGGGAAAGGAAATCATTCCCCGTATTATTCATGACAATAGTTTGAGAAAAACGAAAAAGTACTTTGCCGTGAATTGCGGTTCCATTCCTGAAGGAACGATTGATTCTGAACTGTTCGGTCATGAAAAGGGAGCCTTTACCGGTGCCATCGGCGAGCGCGAAGGTTATTTCGGTGCGGCTAACGGCGGGACACTGTTTCTTGATGAAGTGGGGGAGTTGCCTTCGGCAACCCAGGCGCGATTGTTGCGTGTGCTGGAGACAGGAGAGTATATCCGGGTAGGTTCAAGTGAAGTGCGTAAGACGGATGTACGCATAGTCGCCGCTACCAATGTGAATATGACGCAGGCTATCCGGGATGGCCGTTTTCGCGAAGATTTGTTTTACCGGCTCAATACGATACCGGTCAAGATGCCGGCTTTGCGTGAGCGGGGAGATGACGTGGTGTTGCTTTTTAAGAAGTTTGCGATGGATACGGCGGAGAAATACAATATGCCCGAGCCTGTAGAACTGACACCGGTGGCACAGGATAAACTGAAAAGATACTCCTGGCCCGGCAATATTCGTCAGTTGAAGAACGTGACGGAGCAAATTTCCATTCTTTCTACCGAGCGTGTTATCACTCCGGAAATTTTGGCGGATTATATACCCGAAGATACTGTTACGTACGATATTGTTCCGTTGAATAAGAAAAACGAGAGTCATAGTTTTGAAAGCGAGCGTGAATTGTTGTACAAGATTTTGTTCGATTTGAGAAATGAAGTGGCGGAACTCAAGAAATTGGTGCATGGCCGGCATCGTGAAGACGAACGTTCTGCGGTTCCCCAAGTTGCTGAACATTCTATTGCTTATTATCAGCCGGATGTGACTTATCCCGTGGCGCGGACAAAAAAAATGGAGGATGAGTATCAGACGCCTGAGGAATATGTAGAAGAGGCAGTGTCGTTGAATGAGTTGGAACGTCAGATGATCGTGAAAGCTTTGGAGAAGAACAGAGGCAAACGCAGAAAGGCTGCTTTGGAACTTAATATCTCGGAGAGAACACTTTATCGTAAAATTAAGGAATATGGTTTGGATAAAGAGGATATTTAGTAAGAAGCCGGCAGGCTTGCTTCTGTGTGTATTTTTGTTGGCAGCGTGTTCTGTTTCTTATAAATTTAATGGGGCATCCATAGACTATACGAAGACAAAGACAATACAGATTTCTGCGTTTCCGATACGTTCCGCTTATGTTTGGGCACCGATGCAGGCTATTTTCAGCAATCAACTGACGGATGTTTATGCCCGCCAGACTAAGTTGAGGCAAGTGAATCGTAACGGTGATTTGCAGTTGTCCGGAGAGATTGTAGAATACAGTCAGTTCAACAAGGCCGTTTCTGCCGACGGATATTCGTCTCAAGTACAGTTGAAGATGACTGTAAATGTACGTTTTGTAAACAATGCCAACCATGATGAGGACTTTGAGCAGAAATTCAGTGCCACATCCCAATATGATTCTTCACAACAACTGACCAGCGTTCAGGAGGAACTGGTGACACAGATGGTGAAGGACATCGTGGACCAGATATTTAATGCCACCGTGGCAAATTGGTAGAAAATGGATTTGAATTTATCTGATTATATCAAGCATCCGGAAAGACTGGATCAGGATACGCTGAAAAGCTTGAGTCGGCTTGTCGGCGACTATCCTTATTTCCAACCGGCTCGTTTGCTCTACTTGCGTAATTTATATCAGTTGCATGATGCCTGTTTTGACAGAGAATTGCGACGGGCAGCCTTTTTCCTGTCCGACAGGAAAGCTTTGTTTAAGTTGATTGAAGGAGTAAACTACCGGCTTGAACCTGTCAAAAAGTATCAGACAAAGGTTGAGAAAGCGGAAGGGTTGAAAGAAGACCGTACTTATTCGCTCATTGACAACTTTCTGGCCACTCTGCCGGAAGAGAAGCCCCATCGTCCGAAGTCTGCGGACGCGTCTACCGATTATATGGCATATCTGATGCAGAACGAAGATATGCCCGATACGATCGCGGCCGTGCCCCGGATGCAGCATCAGGAACTGATAGACGAGTATATCGGACAAGGTGATAAGCGGATCGTGCTGGTAGGTGAACCGAAAGGCGCATGGCAGATGCCGGAATTGACCGAAGCGAGTGAAAGTGAGGAGGAAGAGGATTATTTCACTGAGACTTTGGCTAAAATTTATATAAAACAAGGTCGATATACCAAAGCGATGGAAATTATCAGGCGGTTAAGTTTGAAATATCCAAAAAAAAACCGTTACTTTGCAGACCAGATTAGATTCTTGGAAAAATTGATTATAAACAACAAAAATAAAAAAACGTAAACATGTACACATTATTGATTATCCTTATCGTCGTTCTTGCTGTGCTGATGTGTCTGATTGTACTTATTCAAGAGTCTAAAGGGGGAGGTTTGGCTTCCAGCTTTTCTGCTTCCAATCAGATTATGGGGGTACGCAAGACAACCGATGTAATTGAGAAAGCCACATGGGGATTGGCCGGTGCCATTGTTGTTCTGAGTGTGATTTCCGTATTCTTCATTCCCAAAGGGGGTGCTGAGGAGTCTGCCATGATGAAAGCGGCTACGGAACAGAAGGCAGTTAATTCCAATAATTTGCCGGGATTCGGTGCAAATCAGCCGAAGCAGCAGTCTGCTCCTGCACAGCCGGCACCTGCGGCAGAAACAGTTCCGGCCGACCAGCCTGTTCAGTAATGTTCAAGGAATAAATTCATTGTTATCAAGGTGCACCCGGTTACGGGTGCGCTTTTTTTATGTCCGATACCAATACTGTGTGCTATCGGATAGATTTACGCGGAACGGATTATACCGTTCCGCGTAGTTTTTCTTTAAGGAAACGGCCGGTGTGACTGTTTGGACAGGAGGCCACTTCATAAGGGGTGCCGGATGTCACCAGATTGCCGCCTTGCTGTCCGCCTTCCGGACCCAGATCGATGATATGGTCGGCACATTTGATTACGTCCATGTTATGTTCGATGATGACAAGCGTATGTCCGCGCATAATCAGGGCGTTGAAGGCCGAGAGCAGTCTTTTGATATCATGGAAGTGCAGGCCGGTTGTAGGTTCGTCGAAGATGAAGATTGTCGGTTCCACTTTTTCCATGCCAAGGTAGTAGGCCAGTTTCACACGTTGGTTTTCACCGCCGGATAATGTATTGGAAGACTGTCCCAGTTTAATGTAGCCCAACCCTACGTCCTGGAGAGGTTGGAGCTTTTTGGCAATTTTAGTCTGCTTGTGTTCGTTGAAGAATTCGATAGCTTGGTTGACCGTCATATTGAGTACATCATAAATATTCCGGTCTGCAAATCTTACTTCCAGCAAATCGCTTTTAAAACGTTTTCCGTGGCATGACTCGCACTCCAGTACGAGGTCTGCCATGAACTGCATTTCTACGGTAACCGTACCTTCCCCCTTACATTCTTCGCATCGTCCGCCTTCGGTATTGAATGAAAAGAATCCGGCTGTAAATCCCATCTGTTGTGCAAGCGGCTGGGCGGCGAACAATTTGCGTATTTCGTCATAAGCCTTGATGTAAGTGACGGGGTTGCTGCGCGAGGATTTTCCGATAGGGTTCTGATCCACGAACTCAATGTTCTTCACCATACCGACATCGCCTTCCAGGCCGAGAAATTCTCCCGGACGGTCGGCCACTTCATCGAACTTCCGTTTCATGGCGCGGTAGAATATGTCGCGTACAAGGGTTGATTTGCCCGAGCCGCTGACTCCGGTAACTACCGTCATCACATTGAGGGGGAAGCGTACATCAATGCCCCGCAGATTGTTGGCCCGTGCCCCTTTGACGTCTATGTAGCTGTTCCATGGGCGCGTGCTGTCCGGAAGTGGGATTACTTCCTGTTCCGTCAGATATTTTACGGTGTAACTCTGCGTATCCTGCGGCTTTTCGGCCAGCATCTTCTGCAGATCCCCCTGAAACACTACTTCTCCTCCCAGTCGTCCGGCTTGCGGTCCTATGTCTATGATGTAATCGGCGGCGCGGATGATTTCTTCGTCATGTTCCACTACGATAACAGTGTTACCCAGTTGCTGCAATTGACGTAGCACCTGTATCAGGCGGTCTGTATCGCGGCTGTGCAGTCCGATGCTCGGTTCGTCCAGAATGTAGAGAGAGCCGACCAGGCTGCTACCCAATGAGGTTGCCAGATTGATGCGCTGGCTTTCTCCTCCCGAAAGCGTGTTGCTCAGCCGGTTCAGGGTGAGGTAACCCAGTCCGACGTCGAGAAGAAAACGTATGCGGTTGTTTATTTCCGTAAGCAGACGTGTGGCTACCTGTATCTCATGCTCGGTGAGCGTGAGGGTGTCGAAGAATTTTTTTAATTCGGTGATAGGCAGGTCCACAAGGTCGGAGATGGAACGTCCGTTGATTTTTACGTACCCCGCTTCAGCCCGCAGGCGTGTGCCGTGGCATTTGGGGCATGTCGTTTTGCCCCGGTAGCGTGCCAGCATGACGCGGTTTTGTATTTTATACTGGTCTTTCTCCAGCATACGGAAGAAGTTGTCAATGCAGAAGTCCGTAGTTGCATCCGCTCCTTTGGCATGACCATGCCATAGGAAGTCTTTTTGTTCGCGGGTCAGTTTGTAGTAAGGTTCGAAAATAGGGAAATCCGCCAGCTTCGCATCGCGGCAGAACTGGTTTTTCCATTCTCCCATCTTTTCTCCGCGCCAGCAGACCACTGCACCGTCGTATACGCTTAGTGCCGAGTTCGGGACCACCAGTTTTTCATCAATACCGATGACGTTTCCGAAGCCTTCACATTCAGGACAGGCTCCGGCAGGAGAGTTGAAAGCGAACAGATTGTCAGACGGCTCTTCGAAAGTGATGCCGTCGGCTTCGAAGCGGGTGGAAAACGTGTGCAGGATACCCGAAGGAATAATGCGCATCATGCACTGTCCGTTGCCTTCATAAAAAGCCGTTTCGGCCGAATCTGTCAGTCGTGAGATATTGTCCTGGGTATCGTTGCATGCCATACGGTCTATGAGCAGGTTGATGGAGTGGCGCCTGTCTTTCGAGGTGTCTGCGGAGAGTTCTTGCAGGAAGTCCTCGATGCGCATCGTCTCACCATCCACTTCGATGCGTGTGAACCCTTGTTTGAAACAACTGTCCAGTTGTTCCTGCAGGCTGCGCCCTTCACGGACCTGCAAAGGGGAGAGCAGAAGGAAGCGCGTACCGTTGGAATAGGAAAGCATGCACTTTACTACATCTTCCGTGGTGTTTTTCTTTACTTCCTGTCCGCTCACGGGAGAGAAAGTGCGTCCGATACGTGCAAAAAGCAGTCGCAGATATTCGTAGATCTCAGTAGACGTGCCTACCGTGGAGCGTGGGTTACGGCTGCTCACTTTCTGTTCTATGGCGATGGCCGGCGGTATCCCCTTGATATAGTCGCATTCGGGTTTGCTCATGCGTCCCAGAAACTGCCGTGCATAAGCCGACAGGCTTTCCACGTAGCGGCGTTGCCCTTCTGCATAGAGCGTGTCGAAAGCCAGTGACGACTTGCCGGATCCGGACAGACCGGTAATGACAATCAATTTGTTGCGCGGAATGTCCAGGTCGATATTTTTGAGGTTGTTCACCCGTGCGCCTTTGATGCGTATATAGTCGTTCATTGATACTTATAGTTTGTTCTTATAACTGCAAAGTTAGTCAATGTTTGGCAAACGCATGAGTGATTGCGGGATTTTATTGCTTTCGGTGAGAAAAGCCGGATAATGTTTGCTGTTCCTCTCTCTTTTATTGTATTTTTGCAGGGAAATTACGAGCAAAATGAATAAAAAAACACTTCTTTTCTTGATGATGTGGCTGTGCAGCCTTGTACTGCCGGCCCAGTTGTCGCCTAAGCGGGAATTTCGCGGCGCGTGGATACAGTGTGTAAACTATCAGTTTATGGGTATGGGTACGGCGGAGATGCAGCGTACGCTGACTTATCAGTTGAACGAGTTGCAGAAGAGCGGTATCAATGCCATTCTGTTTCAGGTGCGGCCTGAGTTCGATGCCCTTTATGCCAGTAGCTTTGAGCCGTGGAGCCGCTATCTGACCGGTCGTCAGGGCACCCCTCCCTCTCCTTATTGGGATCCTCTGCAATGGATGGTGGACCAATGTCATGCGCGAGGTATGGAACTGCATGCCTGGATAAATCCCTACCGGGCGAAAACCAAGGGAACGAAGGAACTGGCCACGACCCATCCTTATTTTCAGCATCCCGACCGCTATTTTGAATACGGCGGACAGTTGATCATGGATCCCGGAGTGCCCGAGAACCGCGACTATATCTGTAATGTGGTATCCGATATTCTGATGCGTTACGATGTGGACGGCATTCATATTGATGACTACTTCTATCCTTATCCGGAAAGCGGATTGCGCATTCCCGACGACAAGACCTATGCGCGTTATGGCAACGGCATGGAACGGAGCGACTGGCGCAGGGAGAACGTGAATCTGTTCATCCGTCAGTTGCATGACTGCATCCGTTCCTTGAAGCCTTGGGTCAAGTTCGGTGTGTCGCCCTTCGGTATTTATCGTAATATGAAGAGCGATCCCGTGAACGGAAGCAATACACGCGGGTTGCAGAACTATGACGATTTGTATGCCGACGTGTTGAAGTGGGTGAATGAGGGATGGGTGGACTACAATATCCCGCAGATATACTGGGAGATCGGCCATCCGGCTGCCGATTACGAGACGCTGGTGCGCTGGTGGAGCAAGCATGCCGGCCGTCGTCCGCTTATCATCGGTCAGGATGTGGACCGCACAGTGGGCAAGAGCGATCCCGTAAACCCTTCCATCCATCAGATGCAGCGTAAGATGGCCCTGCAGCGTTCGTTGCCCAATATCGAGGGAAGTTGCCAGTGGTATGCCAAGGCTGTGGTGGACAACAAGGGGAATTATGCGACCATGCTGCGTAACCAGTATCATCGTTGTCCGGCCTTGCAGCCTGAGATGCCCTGGATTGATCACAAACGGCCCGGGAAAGTGCGTAAACTGACGACTTTGTGGACCGAGAACGGCTATATGTTGTTCTGGCGCGAGCCGCGTGGAAAGGGCGAGATGGACCGTGCACGCCAGTATGTGATATATCGTTTTGCCGAAGGCGAACCGATAAGCCTGGATTATGCAGAGAATGTCGTGGCCGTTACGTCCGATACTTTCTATAAGTTGCCTTATGAAGACGGAAGCCGTAAATATGTTTATGTGGTAACGGCGCTCGACCGTTTGCATAATGAGTCGAAGAAGGCCAAACGGAAGGTGCGTCTCTGATAGAAATTTAAGAAAGAAATATTTACAAAAAAAGTCGGTAGGAACTGTGTCGGGGCGGAGGCTCATACTGCTGAAATCCTGATGGAACACCGCTTCTGAGCAATCCGCAAGACGGAGAAAAATGAAGAGGACGAAATTTATTTTTCATGCTCTTCATTTTTCTCCGCCTTGCGGATGATTTTTTTATGTTGTGCGCAGTGCGGTGGGGGATGGAGTACGAAACGGCAGAATTTCGTACAAAAAGTAAGCGCGGAAATGTGGATTGCCACATTTCCGCGCTTTGCTTGTCATAGGCTCTTCTTTCAGTTGGCGAAGGTGAGTATACCGTCGTTTGCATCCACGATGATGGGGCGGGTGCGGTCGATATGCTGTGCCAGAATAGTCTTGGAAAGGTCGTTCAGCAAGTAGCGTTGTATCGCCCTTTTTACCGGACGTGCACCGAATTCGGGATCATAACCGGCTTCGGCCAGAAAATCGATGGCGGCATCTGTAAGTTTCAGCGTCACGCCATTGCCCGTCAGCATCGAAGTAATGCTGTTGATCTGCAGGCGCACCACCTGCCGTATCTCTTCCTGGCTGAGCGGCAAGAACATGATGGTCTCGTCTATACGGTTCAGGAATTCGGGCCGGATGGTTTTCTTCAGCATATCGAGCACTTCTTTCTTCGTCTCTTCGATGAGTTGCTCCCGTGCCTGTATGCTTGTGGCCGCAGTGAGTCCGGCAAAGCGGCTTTGAATATGACTGCTGCCCAGGTTGCTTGTCATGATGATAATGGTGTTCTTGAAGTTCACCGTCCTGCCTTTGTTGTCGGTGAGGCGTCCGTCATCCAATACTTGCAACAGAATGTTGAACACGTCAGGATGCGCTTTTTCTATTTCGTCGAACAGCACTACCGAGTACGGTTTGCGGCGCACGGCTTCCGTAAGCTGCCCGCCCTCGTCGTAGCCCACATATCCCGGAGGCGCGCCGATGAGCCGGCTCACGCTGAATTTCTCCTGATATTCCGACATGTCGATACGAGTCATCAGCGTTTCGTCGTCAAACAGGTATTCGGCCAGTGCCTTTGCCAGCTCCGTCTTACCCACACCGGTCGTACCGAGGAAGATGAAAGAACCGATCGGACGTTTCGGGTCTTGCAAGCCTGCGCGGCTCCGGCGCACGGCGTCACTTACGGCCTGTATGGCTTCGTTTTGTCCGATAACCCGTTTGTGGAGTTCCTCTTCCAGATGAAGCAGTTTTTCGCGTTCGCTTTGCAGCATTTTGCTGACAGGGATGCCTGTCCAGCGGCTTACTACGTCGGCAATGTCTTCTGCCGTCACTTCTTCCTTGATCATGGCTTCTCCGCCCTGTGTGTCTTTCAGTTGTTCCTGAATCTGTCTTATTTCATCCTCCAGCGCCTTGAGTTTTCCGTAACGTATTTCAGCCACTTTTCCGTAGTCGCCTTCCCGTTCGGCCCTTTCCGCCTCGAATTTCAGCTGTTCTATTTGCGACTTGTTCTGCTGGATTCTGTTCACGAGGCCGCGTTCGGCTTCCCATTTGGCTTTGTAGCTGCTTTCCTGCTCTTTAAGCTCGGCAATCTCTTTGTTCAGCACTTCCAGCTTGGCCTGGTCGTTTTCGCGTTTGATGGCTTCGCGTTCGATTTCCAGCTGTTTCAGCCGGCGTTCTATTTCGTCCAGATCCTCCGGAACGGAATCGCGTTCCATTCTCAGCTTCGCGGCCGCTTCGTCCATGAGGTCGATGGCTTTATCGGGTAGGAAACGGTCTGTGATGTAGCGGTTGGAAAGTTCTACGGCCGCAATGATGGCATCATCCTGAATCCGTACCTTGTGATGGTTTTCATACCGCTCTTTGAGTCCGCGCAGGATGGAGATCGTGCTCAGCGTGTCGGGCTCGTTTACCATTACGGTTTGGAACCGCCGTTCCAGCGCCTTGTCCTTTTCAAAATACTTCTGGTATTCGTCGAGCGTGGTGGCCCCGATGCTTCTCAGTTCTCCGCGGGCCAGCGCCGGTTTCAGTATGTTGGCGGCATCCATTGCCCCTTCTCCTTTCCCGGCCCCTACCAGTGTATGTATTTCGTCGATGAAGAGAATGATTCTGCCTTCGCTTTTCGTTACTTCGTTGATGACCGATTTCAGACGTTCTTCAAACTCTCCCTTGTATTTGGCTCCTGCTATGAGTGCGCCCATGTCGAGAGAGAACAGTTGTTTGTCTTTCAGGTTTTCCGGTACGTCTCCTCTAAGGATGCGGTGGGCCAATCCCTCTACGATAGCGGTTTTTCCCGTACCCGGTTCTCCGATAAGGACCGGATTGTTTTTCGTGCGCCGGCTCAGGATCTGCAGTACGCGACGGATTTCCTCGTCGCGGCCGATAACGGGGTCGAGCTTTCCGCTGCGGGCGTCTTCTATAAGGTTCCGGGCATATTTTCCGAGAGCCTGATAGGTATCTTCGCTATTCTGTGAGGTGACCCGTTCTCCCTGGCGCAGCTCGCTGATGGCTGCGTTCAGTTCTTTTTCGGTCATCCCTGCGTCTTTCAGTATTTTAGAGGCTGTGCTGTTCACGGTGAGTAAAGCCATGAGCATCGGTTCGATCGACACAAATTCGTCACCTGCCTTGGTGGCGATGTCCATGGCCCGTGTGAGCACCTCATTTGTTTCGCGGCTCAGATAAGGTTCTCCCCCTTGTACTTTCGGGCGCGAAGCGATCTGGTTCTCCAATATTTGTCCGAGATGACGACTGTTGATGCCTGTTTTCTGAAAAATGAAATTGGTTACGTTTTCTCCTGCTTTGAGGATACCGGCCAGCAAATGTTCCGGTTCCACGGTCTGCTGTCCATTGGTCTGAACAATGTTGACAGCTTCCCGGACGGCCTCCTGGCCCTTGATGGTAAATTTGTCAAAAGTCATGTTTGTTCTCCTTTCTATATGATTTTATCTGTTACGTTGCAATGGCCTGCCGTCTTATGCGGCAGACACCTGTATCTTATCAAATAACCTGCCAGTTTCCGGAGGTTGTCATTTTGTCGTGTTTTCTGACAAAATGTCAGTGGCATACCGGTGCCTTTTGACGTTTGTTTGCATTCGGAGGGCAAAAACATGTCATCAATGTTGTTTTTTTTGTACTTTTGTCTTCCGAATAATGTGATAAAAAGTATGGAACAGACTAAATGGAGCGAGACGGTCATATTGACGGATGCGGGTTATGTGGATGCAGTGGTTTTTAATCTGACTGTTAATTTCGAACGGATGCTTAACCGGCCTATTCCTCGGGCCGATTTGGCTCAGTGGCTGGTGTGCGTGGCTCTGGATGGCGGTGTGGAGCCGGGCGACAATGACATACAGGCCGTGCTTGTTCATAAAAAGGACAAGAAGGCACTGGACAACTTCATACCGTCGGATTTCTCTTCTGATCTTGATGGTAAGGCTTTCAATGACGGGAAGTTGGGAGAGTTCAGAATAAGTTCCGTTCAGATAGAGAATTTGGTGGATGCGGACGAACTGTTCGTACAATCGCTTGAGGCGTTGTCCGCTGCCAAAGAAATCAAACGGCTGATCGTGATACCTGATATGGAGATCTACGGGGCGCGCGTGCGCGAAGTGCTGGGACGTACCGAGGGCAAGGATGTTACGTTGCTGGCAATGGAGCCGCAGGCGGGAAGAGGCTTTCGTCAGGACATTCTCGGCTACTCTCTTATGAGCGCATTGGGCATCCGGGGAGAAGAGTTTAAATAAAGGCCAAAAAAGCAGGCTTTTTCTTTGCTTATAGGAAAAAGTCATTAACTTTGCATCTTATACAATTATCATTATAATACCAGTTTGAGAAAATGGGAAGAGTTTTAATTATCGGGGCAGGTGGTGTGGCTACGGTTGCTGCACACAAGGTTGCCCAGCATCCGGAAGTGTTTGATGAAATCATGATAGCCAGCCGTACGAAGGCTAAATGCGACGCCATTGTGGCGGCCATCGGAAATCCGTCGATCAAGACCGCACAGGTAGATGCCGACAGCGTAGAGGAGTTGGTGGAACTACTGAATGGTTATAAGCCGGATATGGTGATGAATCTGGCTTTGCCCTATCAGGACCTGACCATTATGGAGGCATGCCTGCAGACCGGATGTAACTATCTGGATACGGCTAATTATGAGCCGAAAGACGTGGCGCATTTCGAATATAGTTGGCAATGGGCTTATAAGAAACGTTTTGAGGATGCCGGACTGACTGCCATTCTGGGTTGCGGATTCGACCCGGGTGTGTCGGGCGTATATACGGCTTATGCCGCCAAGCACCATTTCGACGAGATACATTATCTGGACATCGTGGATTGTAATGCCGGTAACCACCATAAGGCTTTTGCCACCAATTTTAATCCTGAAATCAATATCCGTGAGATTACGCAGAACGGACGTTATTATGAAGACGGGAATTGGGTGGAGACCAAACCTATGGAAATCCATAAGGATCTGACTTACCCGAATATCGGTCCGCGGGATTCTTATCTGCTGTTTCATGAGGAGCTGGAGTCTTTGGTGAAGAATTTTCCTACTATTAAGCGTGCCCGCTTCTGGATGACGTTCGGGCAGGAGTATCTGACTCACTTGCGCGTGATTCAGAACATCGGCATGGCGCGCATCGACGAGGTCGATTATAACGGAATGAAGATAGTGCCCTTGCAGTTCCTCAAGGCCGTGCTTCCCAATCCGCAGGATCTGGGCGAGAATTATGAGGGAGAAACCAGTATCGGATGCCGTATACGCGGGGTCAAAGACGGTAAGGAACGTACATATTATGTGTATAATAATTGCAGTCATCATGCCGCGTATCTTGAGACTGGTATGCAGGGTGTGAGCTATACAACCGGAGTGCCTGCCATGATAGGGGCGATGATGTTCCTTCAGGGCATTTGGAGAAAACCGGGTGTGTGGAATGTGGAAGAGTTTGATCCGGATCCGTTTATGAAAGCTTTGAATGAGAACGGCCTGCCTTGGCATGAAGTGTTTGACGGCGATCTTGAATTCGACGAATAACGGTTAGTATAATGAACGTTTACTCCTTGCTTCGCTTGTTTGGAAAAGTGAAAAACCGGCGGCTTAGAATGGCCGGATTATGGCTTTTTCATGTAACAGGGCGGCGTTATCTGGGAGTGTTTCTTGATCCGGTGCAAGCGTGTAACCTGCGTTGCCGTATGTGCTATTTCAGTGGTGAAGAAATAAAGAGAAATCATTTGCCGCCGCTGGATGTGAATGATTTGGCGCAGATGGCGGATGCGTTGTTTCATCGTGCTGTCAAAGTTCAGATCGGATGCGGGGCGGAACCTACACTTTATCCGGAACTGGTTCGTGTGGTGAAAATCTGTAAAGGGAAGGGTGTTCCTTATGTATCGCTTACGACCAATGGGAAACTATTGACGTCAGATCTGTTGGAACGTTTGGTAAAAGAAGGACTGGATGAACTGACGCTGTCAGCACATGGCCTGATGCGCGATACTTATGAATCGCTAATGGTGCGTTCTTCGTATGATGATTTTCTACGGGTATTGCGTGATGTAACCTTGCTCAAGCAGCGCTATCCGCTATTCAAGTTAAGGGTGAACTATACGGTGAACGAGGATAACTGGCAGGATTTGAAATGTTTCGGGAAGGTTTTTGCCGAAGTGCCGCTGGATATCGTGCAAGTGCGGCCGATTCAGGATATAGGAGATTCGGAGTACCGTAATTTTAGTCTGGATGCGATTGTTGAGCACTACGACGAGGTCTTTCTGCCTCTTTCTGCCTACTGTAAGGAACATGGTATCGTGTGCCTTTATCCGCTGGTCGACCATTTGAAAACGCTTTCCGAGGAAGCTCCGAATGAAGCATTGTCTGTACAGGAGTTTACTTATTGCTATGTGTATCCCGGTTGTTGCTGGCGTGAGGATTTCCGTTTCCGTGAGGAGGACTTTGAAAAATATTGCCGAAGGAAAAAGGTCGGCAGGCGGATTTGGCATTCCATTTGGACGGTAGGGGGCCACTCGTCGCGGAAAGAAGAGACAACGCGGGCTTTGAATTATAAAATCAGATAAGAGAGAATTATAAAATTGAATGATATGGCGAAAAAAGAAAATGAAGAATTGTTTGCTAATGCAGGCAACAGCGAGAAGCTGAAAGCCTTGCAGGCGGCAATGGACAAGATAGAGAAGAACTTCGGAAAGGGTTCTATCATGAAGTTGGGAGATGACCATGTGGAGCAGGTGGATGTGATTCCGACCGGATCCATTGCGTTGAATGCGGCTCTTGGAGTGGGAGGATATCCCCGCGGACGAATCATAGAAATTTATGGTCCGGAGAGTTCCGGTAAGACAACATTGGCGATTCATGCCATAGCAGAGGCTCAGAAGGCTGGCGGTATTGCTGCATTTATTGATGCCGAACATGCTTTCGACCGTTTTTATGCGGCTAAGTTGGGCGTGGATGTGGATAATCTGTGGATTTCACAACCTGACAACGGTGAGCAGGCTTTGGAAATAGCCGACCAGCTGATCCGTTCGTCTGCCATTGATATTATCGTCATAGACTCTGTTGCGGCTTTGACACCCAAGGCGGAAATTGAGGGTGATATGGGTGATAATAAGGTGGGTTTACAGGCACGTTTGATGAGCCAGGCATTGCGTAAGCTGACATCGACTATCAATAAGACGAACACTACATGTATTTTCATCAACCAGTTGCGTGAGAAAATCGGGGTGATGTTCGGAAATCCGGAAACGACAACCGGTGGTAATGCCTTGAAGTTTTATGCCAGTGTGCGTTTGGACATACGCCGTGTGACGAGTATCAAAGACGGTGATGAGATTATCGGTAATCAGGTGCGCGTTAAGGTGGTGAAGAATAAAGTGGCTCCTCCGTTCCGTAAGGCTGAGTTTGAAATCACTTTTGGTGAAGGTATCTCCAAAATAGGCGAAATTGTTGACTTGGGAACCGAGTTGGGCATTCTGAAGAAAAGCGGTTCGTGGTATAGTTATAAGGATACGAAGATTGGCCAGGGAAGGGATGCCGTGAAGAATATGTTGAAGGATAATCCCGAGCTATGTGATGAAGTGGAAGGATTGATTGCTACAGCCTTGCAGGAAGCAGGCAATGAGTAATTAGAGAAACTTACAGCTTATAAATGAGAAAAGAACAGACTGAAAACTGTTCTTTTCTCTTTTTTTACGGGTATGTGAAATATTCCCAAGTATATGGAAGTGTGGTTAGTGGCTTTTCTGCTTATAACCGTATGCTTATGCGGTGGCTTGATACAGGTAAAAAGGTAAAACATATAGGTGAAAAAGTGGGTAAGGTTGGCATGGCGACAGGTGTCGATGGTATCCATGAAACGAATTATGGGGGCTATTCCGGCTATGGGTATACCTTTTGCGATGACACACAATAATGTGCTGGAACTAAAACCGAATAGGGAATCGGATAAAGACGGGACTCAGAAATTGAATCCCGCTCTTATGTAGCCTGCAGTTTTTGCCCGGTCGCTGAAACAAATGGTGATGCCGACGGGGCCGAGGAATGTACGAAGGTCATATTTTAAAGCACCTCCGAAGATGTGATATCCCAACAGCTCGTTATGACCGAAACTGTTTTTGAAAAAATGTCTCCAGTCATCTGATGTGGCCGCTACATTAAACGCTCCGCTTATGTAATGTTTCGAACCGATGCGTTGTCTTGCTTCTATGCCTGCTACTACCAATGAACGCCGTGACATTTCGAAATAGTTTATTCCGTAAAAAGGTATCTGCTGTCTGAAATATTTTCCTCTTTCTTGACCTCCGAGTGTATTCATTTCCGCCACAGTATTTTCTGTTGTCAGGTAGCGTCCTTCGATTCGGGGAATGAGTGTGAAACGTGAGTTGAAGGAGAGTGCAGTGTTCCAATTTGCTTGGGCCGTATGGAAGGCTTTTAAATTGTTCAGGGGAACAGCATAATAATACTCCAGTTCCAGTATACTGCCTTTGGTGGGGAAGTAATCGTCGTCTGTTGTATTTATGACATATTGTGTACCGATTTTCAGATAGTGCTCTTTATGAATGCCGGTAGGAGGTTCGTTTTCAAATCGGTAGAGGAAAGAGTCGTAATTGTAGAGTTGATAAACCCCACCCAACTTGAGTCTTGTATTTTTCCAACTCTTGGTGAAACCTATTTCACCGGAATGATGATTAAAGGTTACATTGTAGGCTTTTTCTCCTTTTTCGTAGATGTTGAAGTCGTTGTAGGTATACCGATAACCGGTAGTGAGGTTCCAATCGTGTCCTATGTGGAGATTATAATGAATGTCGCCATAAGTTTGTTCACCCAAGCGTAACGTCAGATTTGCTTGATGGTTTCTTTTCTTTCCAAGAAGCATCTTACCATTAAACAGCAAGGCTGCAAGCTCTTCATTGTCAAATCGTAGTCCTAGATTTATAGAGTTTTGTGGAGCGTCTCCAACTAATGTTTTCATTGTACTGGCATAACGTGCTTCTACATTGCCCGGATAGTGCATATAATAATAAGGAGGAGTGGGGCGGTGCAAAGTAGTATCTGTTTGGCCGAAACGGTCAGCAATGGCTTTTAAACTATTTGTTTGAAGGCGGGTCGCTTGTTCTCCGCGTGTTATCAGAGAGTCTATGGCTGCGGTATTGAAGCTGGCTGTATTATATCCTTTTACGTTGACTTTGATATAAACGTCTGATAAAGCTATATTTTGTTCTAATCTGCTTTTTTTCTGTAAGTCTATCAGTTGACTTAGTTGAGCAAATACATTGTTCTGAAGTTCCTTTGCGTTCTTCATCGGATCTTGTACGTCTACTCCGATAATAATGTCTGCTCCCATCTGTTTTGCGATGTCTGTGGGAAAATTGTTGATGATACCACCATCAATAAGCAACTTGCCGTTCTTCGATATAGGGGCAAATACGCCGGGGATAGA
Organism: uncultured Paraprevotella sp.; assembly: GCA_910586505.1. Lineage (GTDB taxonomy): Bacteria > Bacteroidota > Bacteroidia > Bacteroidales > Bacteroidaceae > Paraprevotella. Next base: position 131,462 of record CAJUGV010000007.1, read on the forward strand.
CATACTGGCTCGTATGGCAACGGGTAGTACGCCATTTCTGAAAACAATTTCTTCTCCTGTAACGAGATCCTGTGAGATGCAGGCAAACGGAATCGGAAGTTTTTTGAAATCAATGGAATCGTGATATCCTTCAGTAAACTTCCAAAGCATATTTCCTATATTCCGGCCTTTAATGACACCTCCACTGATTAGATCCTGTGGCTTTTCAAAGAAAGGAACTGAAAGGATATACTGGGAATTTTGTTCTTTTGATTGCAAGTTAAGGGTTTTGCGATGAACTTTGTCACTAAGTAATGTATTCCAATCTTGTGTTCGGAATATGCTATCAAGTTGTTCTGTTGTATAGCCTATAGCGTATAGTCCCCCAATAATACTTCCCATACTGGTACCTACTATCATATCAATTGGAACTCCGATTTCCTCAAGTACTTTTAGTGCACCGATATGTGCAGTACCTTTTGCTCCGCCTCCACTAAGTACGATAGCTATTCGTGGGCGTGCTATGGAAGGAAGAAACATCATAACGGAGAGGAGAGATAGTATGAATCGTGTAAAAGTCGTCATAGTTTTATGTTATTTCGGCCATTTTGGCAGTTTTTTTGTATGATTGGGTAGAGAATAATTCAGAGACAAAGATAACGGAAAAACTGATTCTTTATTCTCATATCCTTTTTTTATTCTTTTTTTCTACAACTTACTGCAGTTTGGCACGCGGTTTGTTTTCTTATTCGATGCGCTTTACTCATAAAAGTGATGCGTGTGAAGTATAAATTGATTAAATAACAAAAGTAGATATATTTATGGGAAAGATTATTGGAATTGATTTGGGAACTACAAACTCGTGTGTTTCTGTATTTGAGGGTAACGAACCTGTTGTGATAGCTAATAATGAAGGAAAGCGTACGACTCCTTCTATTGTCGGGTTTAAGAATGGGGAGCGTTTGGTTGGTGATCCTGCCAAGCGACAGGCCATTACAAATCCGAAAAATACGATATTTTCTATCAAACGCTTTATGGGAGAAACGTTTGATCAGGTGCAGAAAGAAATCGCAAGTGTTCCTTATTCTGTAGTGAAAGGTGATAATAATACGCCGCGTGTGGATATAGAGGGACGTCTTTATACTCCTCAGGAAATTTCTGCGATGGTACTCCAGAAGATGAAGAAGACGGCTGAAGATTATCTGGGCCAAGAAGTAACAGAAGCTGTAATTACTGTACCTGCATATTTCTCTGACTCGCAGCGTCAGGCAACAAAGGAAGCTGGTCAGATTGCCGGATTGGAAGTAAAGCGAATTGTGAATGAACCGACGGCGGCAGCTTTGGCATATGGAGTGGATAAGTCTAACAAGGATATGAAGATAGCAGTGTTCGATCTTGGTGGAGGTACATTTGATATTTCAATTCTTGAATTTGGAAGCGGAGTATTTGAGGTGCTTTCTACCAATGGTGATACGCATCTTGGTGGAGATGACTTCGATCAGGTTATTATAGATTGGTTGGCTTCTGATTTTAAAAATGAAGAAGGTGTTGACTTAAAGCAAGATCCGATGGCTTTGCAGCGCTTGAAAGAAGCTGCGGAGAAAGCTAAGATAGAATTGTCTTCTACTCCTACTACGGAAATTAACTTACCTTATATTACTGCTGTTAATGGAGTACCTAAACATTTAGTAAAGACTTTGACGCGTGCTAAGTTCGAACAGTTGGCTGATGGTTTGATTCAGGCTTGCAAGGTTCCGTGTCAGAAAGCAATGCAGGATGCAGGTTTGAGTAACTCTGACATAGATGAAGTAATTTTGGTTGGTGGTTCGAGTCGTATACCGGCCATTCAAAAGTTGGTGGAAGATTTCTTTGGAAAGGCTCCGTCTAAGGGTGTGAATCCGGATGAAGTTGTTGCCGTAGGTGCTTCTATTCAGGGTGCGATTCTGAATAAGGAAGCCGGTGTTGGCGACATCGTATTGCTGGATGTAACTCCATTGTCTATGGGTATTGAGACAATGGGAGGTGTAATGACTAAGTTGATTGAGGCTAATACGACAATTCCTTGCAATAAGAGTGAGGTATTCAGTACAGCGGCAGATAATCAAACAGAAGTGACTATTCATGTGTTGCAAGGTGAACGTCCTATGGCTGCTCAGAACAAATCGATCGGTCAGTTTAATTTGACAGGTATAACTCCTGCTCCACGTGGTGTTCCTCAGATTGAAGTGACGTTTGATATTGACGCCAATGGCATTTTGAAAGTTTCAGCTAAGGATAAGGCTACAGGCAAGGAGCAAGCAATTCGTATAGAGGCTTCTTCCGGTTTGAGTAAAGATGAAATAGATCGTATGAAAGCTGAGGCTGAAGCGAATGCTGATGCAGATAAGAAAGAGCGTGAAAGAGTAGACAAAATGAATCAGGCTGATTCTATGATATTCCAAACGGAAAATCAGATGAAGGAATTGGGCGATAAGATCCCTGCCGACAAGAAGCCTGCCATTGAAAGTGCTTTGCAAAAACTGAAAGATGCTCATAAAGCTGGAGATATTGCAGCAATAGATTCTGCTATTTCAGAGATGAATGATGCATGGCATGCAGCTAGTGCACAGATGTATCAGGGTGGTGCACAGCCTGGTGCAGGTTCTCAGCAGAATGCTAGTGGACAGGGTAGTTCTAATTCTAGTGATGATGTGATTCAGGATGCTGACTTTGAGGAAGTCAAATGATTCCGATAAGGATACAGATAATAAACAATAAGCAAAAGCGTGCAGCTCAATGAGTTGCACGCTTTTTG
>CAJUGV010000008.1 GCA_910586505.1 uncultured Paraprevotella sp.
ATAATAATCTGTTGTTAAGTATTGATTTTTTGTTTTTGAAAGAAGATGGTGAGGAGGGATGTGGTGAACTGTATCCCAAGAGTTTTGTGTTCAACTTTTGTGATCATGCTATAGTAGGGGAGATTATTATTCAATAGAAGGTATTGTGGAAGATGGTGTTGTGTTTCCGAATTCAGAAATCCTTAAAAAGATGTATAGAAGTCTTATTCTTCTATAATAAGAAGAGAACTCTTCTCAGATTTTGTGTAACTTGCGCTTGTTTTAGCATAATATGCATATAATTTAAAATCGATAAGAATGAATAAATCAGTGATTTTGTTTTCCTTACTATCAGGAACAATGATGTTTTCGAGTTGTGTAAGTAAGAAGCAGTTTGTTCAGTTGCAATCGGATTATGATAAACTGGACAAAGATTATCAGGACACGAAGATGAAACTGGTGGCTTGCGGTACGAAGTCCAAGAGTTTGGAGGAGCGTTTGGTTGAAGCACAGCAGGCTAATGCCGAACTTAAAGCATCTTATGCTGCTTTGCAGGGTTCGTTGGATAAGAGTATTCAGCAGAACTCCCAGGGTAATGTCAATATATCCAAGTTGGTGGATGAGATAAATGCTTCGAACAAATTCATCAAGCAGTTGGTAGAAGCCAAGGATAAATCAGATTCGCTGAATATGGTGCTGACGAACAATCTCACCCGTTCGTTGAGTCGTGAAGAGATGAAAGATGTAGATGTACAAGTGTTGAAAGGCGTAGTTTATATCTCATTGGCCGATAATATGCTCTATAAGTCCGGAAGCTATGAAATCAGTGAGCGGGCTGGCGAGACATTGAGTAAGATCGCCAAAATCATTATGGATTATAAAGAATATGAAGTGCTGATTGAGGGTAATACGGATACCGATCCTATTTCACGGCCTAATATCCGCAACAACTGGGATTTGAGCGCCCTGCGTGCCTCTTCTGTGGTTCAGGCTTTGCAGAACACTTACGGAGTGGATCCGAAGCGTTTGTCGGCCGCGGGACGCGGAGAATATAATCCTGTCGCTTCCAACAATACGCCGGAGGGTAAGCAACGCAATCGTCGTACACAGATTATCATTACGCCGAAACTCGATCAGTTCATGGAACTTATAGACCAGGCGCCGGAGTCTACCGATACCTCGGTGGAGTAGTGAAGGTGGGATGTCTGGAGATCTTGGATTGATCCCGGATTGTAAATAAAGTGCACCCCAAAAGTAATTCATAAAACTTTTGGGGTGCATTTCTTGTATGAAGGCGTTTCTTGGATTTGATGTTTGTATGAAGACTATCTGAATAGCTGTTCAGGTTCAGAGAACGATAAAGGGCTGAATCCGGTTAATGGATTCAGCCCTTTGTTGTTCGGATTGAAGTGTTTTATTGTGCACCATATCTTTGCGGGTGCTGCTATTTCTAATCCGTTCGATCGCCTGAAACGGTTTTTAGTCTTTGGCCGGACGTATTGTAAAGCCGTAAGAATTATTGGAGCCACCGTTCGATGCAGTACCTATTTCGCCACCATTCTTGTCAATGTACTCCTGACGGCCGTCAATATAAAATATGATGGCTTGTCCCGCTGTAGTATTATCAACGCTGCTTGCTGCAAAATAAGTGATCTCTTTAAATGCCGGAACAGTTCCATATCGGAAGTTATCAGGCAACCCTCCATATTTCTTGTCATCTTCCTCTTGTGTGGCAAGTTGCTCCTTTGCCATGTTACGCACTCCTGTAGGCGGGAATTCTATTAAAGGAGAATCGTCTGTAACTTGACATTTCATTGTCCACGTATGTTTTTCAGCATCATACTTGGGCCATCCCTTTCCGGCGCATGCGTTTGCTGTACCATAAGCGCCAGAGCCACTTATTGATGTGAATGCGGCAATTGGTGGCACATGGAAGCCTGCCGGGCAGGGATCGTAAACGGTTTTGGTGACAGTTTGGTTATCTGAAGCTCCAGATCCCTTGATTGCATTGGAATTCCATAAACTATATAGAGATTTGGTTGTAGCTGCAATATAGGGCTGGTTCGTCTGGGTATGCCAGTGTCTACGCGGAGCATACACCCCAATTTTGGTGTTGTTTCTGCTCATTATGAAGAAATACGGATGCTGCGTGGCGTATCCGATACTTACGCCCTGTGTTTCCGGTGACTTTGTGAACCTATATCGGGAATCATACTGAAAGTACTGTTTATTCTCCATATTAAGTTCATTTTCAAAACCAGTGTATGCGGGCGACTGTTCGTTGTATATACCCGGGAGCATCGGATCCTTCCGTCCCCATTGGTAATATGTATTATCGCCGGCAGCAGAGCCTTTGAATTCCATTTGTGTAAACTCCTTGATCACGGACAGTTCCTTTCCTCCATGCTTGTTTCCTATGCTGGGGAATGAGAATTTAATTCTGATGGTTTGTTTCTCGTCCGTAGTAGGGTGCGGGTCACAATAACCCAGGTTACATGTAGTCAAAGTGAATTCAGTGTCCGGATCTGAACTTGAGCGAGTGACCAGATTGGATGCCTCCCACTCGTTTCGTCGGTATGTGACCCATATATGCCAGCTCCAGATGATATCATTGTTGGCATCGGTTACTGCCACTATGGCATTTCCTTGCGTGATGGAGTGTGGTCTTATGCGGAATTGAAGTCTGCCGTTTGCATTGAGTTTCACATCATCCACCAGGTCCGGCGAATCTTGCCAAAGGAGTGTGGCTCCTCGGGCATTCAGGATATGGGGGCCGGTTATAGGTTGTTCTTTATAATCTGCGTAGTATTTCAGGCCGGGTTCGCGAAAGGTCGTTGCGGCCGGATCCTCCTCTTGGGTTTTGTGTGTATGGGTGTAAGCACTTTCATTGGTTGTTCCGCCCTTGCCTATGGCATTGCCGTACACCAACGGCAGCTCATAATATCCGGGTTGTGCAATCATGTAGCAGTTGGCTGTTTCTTGCCCGGTGTCATCGGGAAGGTAATGCGGAGCTTCTGCCGTGCCGATGGAGGAGGTTCTTTGGGTGAGTTTTTCACGCAGTGTCTTGAAACCCTTTGCCTGTGCGTTTTCAAAAATAAACGTGCCGCTGTATTCCTGGTCCGTATTGCCTGTTTCGCTTGTCGGATCTGCGTTACCGTCTTTCCAGGTGATGTCTGTCCATGAACTGTTCTCACTTTCTCCGATGGCATACTGCATTTTCAGTGGTGCATATACCTTCTTGGTTTCCTTGCCGGGTTGCGTTACCTCTACGTAGGACTTGAATTTTATATCATACCACACACCCGTATACGGGATGGTGTCAATAGGTTCCGTGGCAGTCACATCGGAAGCCGATTTTTTAGAAAAGTTTTCGATGCAGACTTTGAGGTTGATGCTGGAGGGAGAAAGCACATAAGTGACGATCTTTCCGGCTTTCCATTCCTTGCCGCTTAGCGAACCGGTAATGGTGCGTCGTGTCTTTGACAGGTCGTCGGTGAACTCAATTGTCAGTGCAGCGTCCTTTTCAAGCGTCTGAGGCATCAGGAGGAACATGAGTCCGTCGTCTTTGTAGCCCGAAACCTCCTGTCCGGGTTTGGCATGTGCGTTGTCATTACTCGTCTGATCCGCAGATATTTTGATGTCTTTGGTGATTGAGTAGGAAATATTAGCTGTGTCACTGGTTTGCCAAATCCCGGAACCGGGTATGTGCGTACCGCTTCCGTGCACACCGCTGATAGTCACCTTATGAATGGTACCCGCGAGCATATCGTTTCCCACGGCGATCCTCACGGCAGTAAGCGCGTGTTTGAAATTCAGTCCGATGCTTCCGTTTGAGAGCGAGCTGCCGGTAGCATCCTGACATACGGTCATGAGGTCGAGTTGCTTCTCTATTGCGGCCGGAACCGTATAGCTGACAACCGGAGAGCCGGCTGTTGTTTGGCTGCCGGCCCATTTAGCTCCCCCGTCTGCGGTTAAAGGAGCGAAAGCAAAGAAGCGCACCTGTCCTTGTGACGGCCAATAAAGCGCTGAACTTTCATCTGCCGGAGAGCCGTTTTTGTTGTATGTCAGATTGAAAGCATATTCCGGTGTCCATTTATTATCTTCCTCTTTGTCCGGATAGGTGCCCGTGTAACATACGCCGCTCAGGGAGAATTTGTCGTAGAACCCGTCTATATCGGCCACGGGATTGCCTCTTTTATGAGACTGATGTTTTTCGGGCGTCACCCCATTGTCGGCTTCGATGGTATGTATATATAAAGGAGTGGCACCGTTGTAGTCTGCGGAGTCTACAGCCGTACAGTGCGTGTCCGGGGCTGTTTTGCTCACAGTCATGCCGCTGCTCCATCCGTCAGGTACGCCGACTTGAAAAGTCATCATGCCGGATGGAGTTGCGTGCTTTTCCAGATCATCTTCACACGCCGGTAGGGTGATGCAGGCCAGAACGGCCATCATAGCGCGTGACAGCTTACGGATTTCCTTATATTTCATCGTCTTGGTGTTATGTGGTACGATTAATTATTGAGGGCACGGCAACAAGATGCCGTGCCCGTTATATCATATTCAGTTTGAAATGAACAGTTTGTTAGAACGTGCCGTTTCCGGGTTTCCATTCTCCGTCCTCGCTCCAATCGTCTACGGAAACGCTGAACTTGATAGGTTCGTCCAATACGGGATCGCCTACCTTCTTGTCCGTAGGTCTTGTTCTGATGATGTTTGTCTGCTCTCCTGCCGGTACCAGTTCATTCAACATGTCGTTGCTGATTTCAGGAGGATAGACACCGGCACCCGATTCGCGGCCGCAAATGTCAAGGGTATACGTATATCTTTTACCCATTTCCCATGTTGCATTCAGCTTGACGCAGGTGAAGCCGTATTCCTCTTTGTTGTAAGCGCTGGTGACGGGGAACTGTTGGTGATAATGATAGCCGTCACCGGGAATGGCTATGTCCCCAAGGTCACCATCGTTTCCAGTATGTGTATCTCCGGCATGTTTCAGTTCTACGCGGCAGAGCAACAGGATATAGGCGCCAGTATCACCGTCTGTTCCGTTATATTCGGAAACTGTCTGAGGAATAATCATGAGATTGCCGCCGTCTCCCAATAGACCTTTGGCTGCCGTTGCATCAAGACCGACCTGGTCCTTATTGTAGCTTCCGTAGTGACCGGCTGATGTATTGTCGAGCGTCCATTCGGGTTTCTCCGTAGCTTTATGTGTGTCCGGATCCCAGCTGAATCCTGCCGACAGATTTCCTTTGTTTTTAGTGTTGACGATCCATGCACCTTTGATTTTGACGATGCGATGGTCATTGTTGGCTTTATTAACCTGTTGGGCGGTGATGTTGATCTGAGACAGCGCATGCTTGAAGTTCAGACCTACGGTGTTGCCGGTATTCTTGTCCTGAGACGTGAATGCGATGAGCAGATCTTTCTGATTCAGTCCGTCTTGCCATATTCCTGTTTCGCTGGTTGCAGTCAAATCGGCTTTGGCCGGCTCGAACCCGGTTATTTGGGGACCGGTGTTGCCGTCAAACGATATGGTTCCGCTACTCAGAGTGCCCTTATCCGATGATTCGGATACGTTAGTGTTGTTGTCTCTTTGCAGGGTGGTATAGGCCCAGAACAGCACGTGGTCCATGTTGGAAGGCCAATATACGTTGCGGTCGAGTGTCCAGGTTCCTTTACCGTCTACAATTTCGCTTTTATCAAATTTGGCCACTTCTCCGCCATCCTCATTGCCTATCAGGAATGAGGTGTAGAGTGCTCCTTGCGGATGTACGCCTTTGGCATATACGGCAAAGTCGCCCAGGTTGTTGATGGTTGTCTCTACCGAGCGCTTGGCGTGTCCCACCATCGGACGAAAACCAATTGCATTACCTCGTACGTCGGAGTTAGACTCGATTACCTCCTCGTTTGCGCATGATGAAGCTAACATCGCCACCATCAATGCCAATGAAAAAGACTTTAGTTTCATATTCATATAGAGTTTTAAAAATTGACTTTATTTCTACATTTTGATTTCCTCGTTCTCGGCATCCTCCCAATCGGTTACTCCCGTTCCCATGCCGTCTCCCGTCTGGGGCAGGTCCATGCCGTTCACCCTGATTTCCACGTGGCGGTTGCCTGCTGCGGCATGCACCTGATCGGTGATGTCGAAATCGTAGTAATACATGTAGGATGTATAGACCCTGAGTTTGTGGCGCACATCATGCGGGGCATTGTCGCCGAAAAGTACTACAGACCCTCTGAGGCAGTCTGCCGCGCAGGCATGCAGCGGAAAAGGTACGATGACCTCTGTTCCGCCGGGATGTCCGGAAGCGGGGTTCCAGCATTCGGCCACACCTGTGACGACGGCACTTGCTTCGATGCCGTTGGAGAGGTTGGCTACTCCCGTGATGCGTATATCCCATACCGATGTCACTTCGCGCGGGGTGAGGACGATCTCCGTCGCCTGCGCGGCGCTCGGTTCCACGGTGACAGTTCCGTCGTAGGTGCAGGCATAGAGCGTGCTGGCCTCACTGCGGATAGGCTGGTTGTCGGTGTCGTCGGGGCGCGGTGCCCTGTCGGGCCTGTTCAGCGGCCCGAGTATGTTGTCTTCTGCGGTGAAGATTTCGTAGTCATAGAAAGAATGACCGCGTTCTTCGTTGTCGGTGTCGCCGTTATGGCTCACGATGCGGTAGCTTCCCGGAGCCACCTTGACGGTCGTGTTGAAGTCCGTACCGCTGCGCGCGCCGTTGTGTGTCAGTTCATAGCGCGTACCCTTTCCTCCGTCCACGGGGAAGAACCACACCACCATTGTGCTGGGGCGTGCTTCCGGAGCGAGCGACCAGTCGAATGTGATGCTTACCAGTGAGTTGTGCGAGTGGTCGTAACACAATTCGCGTTGTTCGCAGTTCGCGAAAGTCAGCAGGATGGTCAATGTGCTGAAAACCGTCAGGATTCGGCCGGCAAACTGTTTCATCTGCGGCCTCCTTTCTTTGTAGGATTGTTGTAAGTGGCAGGACCGATCAGATAAATCAGTGAGATGCCTGCCCGCGTAGGACCTATCCATGACCAGTTGTGAGTTGATTTCCATACATCGTGATCGTCGATGGGCGTATGTTTTTTCATTCTTCCCCAGGCATATCCCGCGCCGAGCGAGAAGTCGATGTTCAGACGGCGGCAGACAGGCATGGAGTAGGTATAGGAAACACCGGCGGCATAGTTGTATTTGTCGGAGAGCAGGCCGGTGTGACGGGTGCCGAACTGCAGGTCGTAGCATACCATCGAGGCATATAGGCCAAGGTGATGTCCGGCAAACGGATCGCTTCCTCCGCCCCGGCGTCCGATGCGGAAAGAAAGGTCGACGTCGCCGCCGTAAATGCGGTAGTAGAGATGGCGTGATTTTTTGTCCCACCATGCACACATCCAGTCTGCACCGAAATTGAAGCGTCCGGCGATATGGGCTTTCAAGGAAATGTTGGGTACGCACGCCGCATCGTAGAGCATGTTGGTGCCCACGGCAAGTTGCGGCCAGCGGCATTGGGAGTGTCCGGTAGGTTCGGATTGTCCTGAAACCTGAGACTGTCCGGTTCCTTCCTGTGTGTCGTCGTATTCGGAATGCCCGGTATTTTCGGAGACTCCGGTGTTTTTATGACTTTCGGCAGACAATGCGTCCGGCTGTTCCGTTTCGGGGGAGAGGAAAGCGGAAGGTTGCAGGCAGACAGCCGTGAGTGCTGCGCTGCGGAGCGACGGGTATTCGTTCACCGGGGCTGATTTCGGAGTGCTTATCGACAGCGTCGGGGTTACACTTGTATATGCACCGATAAACGTGCTGAGGGCGGTGGCTCTCCGGTGTGCAAGAAGGCGGTTGAAGTCGCTGTAACCTTCGGGTGATGCCGAACCTACGATACTGATGCGCAGATGCCGGGCAGTGTCGGCTCCTATTCCGGTAAGAAAATCGCGGATGCCGGCCTGACAACGGGCGTTGTCGGAAAATTCGGGATTCATTGCAGCCGAGGCTTTCGGAAATAATATTTTACCGGTATATATAATGGTGTCGAACTTTGTCGGAGAGGAAAAAGCACTATAATATCCGGCCTGAAGAGTATCTGTGTGTACAGAATTGTCGTCGGTCAATGCTGTCGCAGGGATAGAGAGAGATAAAAAGCCCAGCATGCATAAAACATATCGTAAATCTATGTAGTCACGAACGCAGCGTCTCATACATTTCTTATTAACATTATTTCGTATAATCCCGGTTGCTTGTATAGTTATTTTAACGCAGCAAAATTAATAAGTTCTTGTGAAAAAGAGTAAATAATACGATGCGAATTAAGAGGAATTAGTTCTTTTTAATACATGGGGAGGCGGGTGAATCTTCGTTTTTATGTATAATAAAAGGATTTCTTTCCGTGAGAAGGAGGCGGATAGGTTCTTGTCATACGGATGTCGTGTTCATAAAAGTCGTGTTTTGTCCGCTTCTCTTCTGAAAAAACAGTATCTTTGCGCCCGTTAACAGACAGTACGGATGCAAAGATATTTTTTATATTTGGCTTATGACGGCACGCATTACCACGGTTGGCAGATTCAGCCCAACGGTGTCAGCGTGCAGGAAGTGGTGCAGAAGGCATTGGCTACGCTTCTGCGTAAACCGGTGCCCGTCACGGGGGCGGGGCGTACGGATACCGGCGTGCATGCCCGGCTGATGGTGGCTCATTTCGATTTTGCATACGATGACGACCCTGCCCGGCTGATAGACGGCGCATGGCTGGCGGACAAACTCAACCGTCTTTTGCCTCACGACGTGTCTGTCTATCGGGCCGTTCCGGTGGCGGCTGACGCCCATGCCCGTTTCGATGCCTTGTCACGTACTTATCATTATTATGTCCATTTCGGAAAATCTCCGTTTTTGCGGGCTTATTCCTGCCGGTTGTTTCATATGCTCGATTTCGACCGTATGAACGAGGCGGCCGCTACGCTCTTCGACTATACGGATTTTACCAGTTTCAGCAAGGTGAATACCGACACGAAGACGAATAACTGCCGTATCATGAAAGCATGCTGGACGGAGATGGCGCCTGGTGAATGGCGTTTTGAGATACAGGCCGACCGTTTTCTGCGCAACATGGTGCGTGCCATCGTGGGTACGCTGGTAGAGGTGGGCAGAGGCCGTCTGAGTGTGGAGGGGTTCCGCGCCGTGATAGAAGGCAAGAACCGTGGGAGGGCAGGCGAATCCATGCCGGGCCATGCTCTTTTTCTGGTGGATGTGGCCTATCCGGAGAAATGTTTTCGGGTGTAGTGACGGAAAAATGAAAAGGAGAAGAACGGTATGTGGTTGATTCTGGCTTTTATATCTGCGGCTTTGCTGGGTTTTTATGATGTGTTCAAGAAAAAGTCGCTGAAAGACAATGCGGTCATTCCTGTGTTGTTTCTCAATACCCTGTTCTGCAGTCTCTTTTTTCTTCCTCTTATCTTGTGTTCGGCATGGGGGACTATAGAGGAGACTTCTTTGTTTTATATCCCTCCGTCGGGCTGGGAGGAGCAGAAGTACATTTTGCTCAAATCCGGCATCGTGCTTTCCTCGTGGGTATTCGGCTATTTCGGTATGAAGCATCTGCCGCTCACTATTGTGGGACCTATTAACGCCACGCGGCCTGTCATGGTACTTGTCGGGGCTTTGCTTGTGTTCGGCGAGAGGCTGAATGTGTGCCAGTGGGCCGGGGTAGTACTGGCCGTATTGTCGTTCTTCATGCTGAGCCGTAGCGGACGGAAGGAGGGGATCGACTTCCGTCGCGACCGTTGGATCTATTTCGTAGTGGCGGCCAGTGTGCTCGGTGCTGTGAGCGGGCTTTATGACAAATATCTGATGGCGCCGCCGTCGGCCGGAGGAGTGGGGCTTCACCGGATGACGGTGCAGGGATATTACAATCTCTACCAGTTCGGTATGATGGGCCTGATGATGTGGCTGTTGTGGTGGCCTGCGCGCAAACGTACGACGCCCTTTCGCTGGGACTGGTGTATTTTGCCCATTTCGCTCTTTCTTACGGCTGCCGATTTTGTGTACTTCCATGCCCTGAGTCTCGACGGAGCCATGATTTCCATCGTCTCCATGGTGCGTCGCGGCAGTGTGGTGGTGTCGTTTCTGTTTGCGGCCATGGTGTTTCGCGAGAAAAACCTGCGGAGCAAGGCCGTCGACCTTGCCCTTGTCATGCTGGGGATGGTGTTCCTCTATCTGGGTTCGCGTTAACGTGAATAGATGTTATTAATCGGGGGCGAGAGGTATGGAATGTCGATAAAAATGACTAAGTTTGTGACTGTAAAACCAGAATGATGTATGAAACGTTTAATACCGTGGGTCATGATCCTCATGTTCGGTCAGTCCGTTCGGGCGCAGAAGATGCGTGATGTCTTTGCCGCCATGCCCGATACGGTGCTCCGTATTATGACGAAGAACAACCGTTTGGATTGTATCGATTTCATAGAGAACGATATGGAGGCGCGCGTGCGTAACCGTTTCGACGGGTTCAGTGTCCTGAAAGAACTGACGGCTGATTATCTCGACCTCCAGCTCACCGTGAATTGCCGTGTGCAGATGAAGCTCCTGCCTGCGGGCGATTCCTTGAATTATATCTGCGTCGCACGCACCTATTCCGGACCGAAGCCGGAAACCGAGGTGGAACTTTACGCTTCCGGATGGAACAGAATCCCTGATGATGCGAAGTGGTTGCCCCGTCCTGCTTATGCCGCGTTCTGGCAGGCTGCCGATTCGGTGCCCGCCGAAGAGGTGAGGCGTCTGCAACGTTTGCAGGACATGCGGTTCGTCACTGCGGAACTGCAACCCGATGCGCCCCTGCTGACTTTTGTCCTGCACCCCGGAGAGGTGGAGAAAGAAGAGGCGGTGAGAATGGAAAAAATCTTACGCCCTGTCGTATATGAATGGAATGGTAAACGTTTTGTTCCGGTGGGCGGGAAGTGATTGGAATACAGTTTCTTATAATGCAATAAAAAATGGTCCGCAAGACTTCGGAAAGTCTTGCGGACCATTTTTTTAAATCCTGCGCACGGCATCGGAAAATGATGGGCATCGTTTTGCGGCGCGGTGCGCAGCGGGGGCGAGGCCGGTTCGGAAACGGCGATAAATCTTTACAACCGTCTTTTTGTCCGCGAGGGGGCGCATACGTCAAGGGTGCGGAAGTCAATACTTCCGCACCCTTGACGTATATTTTTGAAAAAGAGTATATCCTGCTTATTTGCGGCTCTTTCCGTAGCGGCTCATGAACTTGTCCACACGTCCGGCAGTATCCACCAATTTGTTCTTGCCCGTATAGAAAGGGTGAGAAGTGCTGGAGATTTCCAACTTGATTACGGGATAGGTTTCACCTTCGAACTCTACCGTGTCGTTTGTTTTGCAGGTAGAACGTGAAAGGAACATGTCACCGTTGCTCATGTCTTTGAATACAACAGGACGGTAATTGTCAGGATGAATATCTTTCTTCATATCGTTATAAATTTTTATCAGTTCGACTTATAGTTGGTAACTATATGTGTAATGGTTTGATTTACGAGGTGCAAAGTTAGTCCATTTCTTTGCATCTACCAAACATTCTGCCGTTTTTTTTCTTTTATAGTCCGTTCCATTCACTGATGGAGTATTTATTCTCTACCGGCGTCTCGATTATGTCGGGCAGATTGCAGAAGAAGTCTATGCCGGTTTTTTCTTCCAGCTCGTCGATGCTGACTGCCCATTCGCGCAGGGGAGGAGTCTGGCCGTAATCTTTGTGCTCCAGCCAGAAGCCGATGGCCTTATAAGTATTCTGCCCGCCGGTGAATTTTTTACAGAGCAAAGCCATGAAATAGTATTTCGGTACGGCTACTTTGGTGGGCGAGTTTGAATCTTTGCCCCCGATGTATGCCATGACCTGATCGTCGCGTATCGTGCCGCCTTTCACCACGAAGAGGGTGTCGCGGAAGCTGTTGCTGCGTCCCCAGTTGCGCACTTGTGTTTCCAGTTCCGACCAGTGGGGGGAGTTGAATCGTCCGATTTGCGGACTCATGTTGGACAGGTAGAACGTCTGCCCGTTGGCGTCCATGGAGAACAGGCGGTCGGCCGAGGCACAGAGATGTCCGCGCTGATAGCCGCTGCCTCTGAAGTCGCTCAGTTCGTTTCTCTCTCCTATGGGGATATCAGGGTCGGGCTGGAACGGGTCGTAGTCCCATACTTTGCCGTCCCATTCCGCACCGGCCCAGTTGTTGCGGTTCCAATTGATGGCCGAGGAGGCGGAAGTAAAGGTGAAGGCAACCCATCGTGAGTGCTTCTTTTCTGCATGCCAGTCGAGGGTGAAATTCAGCATGCGCTGGCCGTGGTAGAGGGTGTGGTGGGAATAGATCTGGCCTGCGTGTTCGTCGATGTGCGGAATTTCCAGTCCCGACGCGTCCGGTATGACGGCAGGGTTGGCATTGATATTGTCATTGTTGCCGGGGGCGGTGCTGCCTTCGTCTTCACTGCATCCGTATAAGATCAGGGCCGAGGCCAGTAGTCCGAATAAAAGGTTGGTTTTTTTCATTTTCATTAAATAAAGGAAAAGCGGTGGCGTTCCGGCACCGGAACACCACCGCCGTGTGTATAATTATCAAAAAAGAGCGCTTACTTGATCTCCACATTCTTTATTTCCCATGTCAGCGTCTCGTCTCCATCGGCATTCTTATACTTGAATGCCAGACGGGCCTTGTCGCCGACGGCCGGAAGGGTGGCTTGCGCACTGCTGAAAGTCCAGCTTGATGTCGAGGGGTAATTGATAGTCACTTGCGTCCATGTGGCAGTGGTTACGTCGCCCGTATAGTTGTCCGAAACCCACACCGTGTAAAGTTGCGGTGCGTTGGCCATGCTCTTGTTGGCCGGCCCGAAAGCCTGTTCGAACGTCAGTGTGGCGGCCCCGCTCAGGTTGATGGCCGGAGAGATGAGCCAGTCTTCATTCTCTAAGGACACTCCGTCTGCAAAAGCCGACATCTTCATGCAGGCATATTTCTTGTCGGCATTCCATTTCAGGTCTCCGCTGACACTGGTCACGGTGAAGCTGCCCGCACCGTCGGCGAAACTCTCTGAGAGGATTACGTTTCCGGGTTCCGACCCGCCGTTCTCCCATTCGTACTCGCTGATGCTCTTCAGTCCGTAGGTTCCGAAATATTTCTCCAGACTTCCTTTCATCACGACACTCTTACCCAGGTTCTCGGGATGGTCTTTCAGGTTGAGGGCGTTGCGCACGTTGCCGCTCGACAATTGGATGGCGAGACATTTGGTATAGTCCGTCTCCTGTGCATTGTCGGCCAGAAGGATGTTGGTGTTCACGACATCACTGCCTACAGCCCCCAGTTTGGCTGTGTTCTCGTTCAGGCTCTTGTCCGATATGTATCCCACGATGTAACCCTTGACCCAGGTGTTGGCCTGCGGAGTCGTGGCGTTGTATTTCTCCATAGCGGTGGTCACGGTATAAGGATTTTCCTTGCTGTTTCCGTCGTCCGGAGTGTCGGGAGTGAGGGTCGCTGCCCGGTCCTCTACTTTCACGTTCTTCAATTCGTATGTGCCGGCCTTGGTCGTACATACGTACTTGAATCCAATTTTCACTTCCTTGCCCTTGTAGGCGTTCAGGTCGATGTCGCCCGATTTCACGAAAGTGAAGCCCACGGGGTAGGCCGGAACGGACAGCTGCGTCCAGTTTTCGGTGCCGGCTTCTGCGATCCATACCGTCACGTCGTTCTTCACGTCGTTGAAATAGTTGGCTGCGTGTTCGAAAGTCAGTGTGGCGTTGGCTGTGCTCTTCAGGTCGATGGCGGGTGAAACCAACCAGCTTTCCGTGGCGATGTTCAGTCCGTCTGTTCCTCCGGTATAAGAGGTGGCCTTGGCGCATTTAAACTGGCTGTCGTAGGTCCAGACTTCCTTGCCCAGGCCCTCGGCCGGTTTTACGTTATTGATGGTGAATGCCCCCAGGCTTTCGGTGAGCGTTTCGCTGAACAGGGCCTCGCCGCTTTCTTCTTTCGGCATCTCGCCGATTTCCGTGTCGTTGAGAATGGCGGCCTGTATGTTCTTTACTCCCTCGGCGCCGAAATATTTTTCCAGCGTACCGTAGAGCATCACTTCCTTGCCTATATTCTCCGGGTGTTCCTGCAGGTTGAGCGCATTGCGCACGTCACCTGTCGGGAGCTGTACGGCCATGCAACTGTTGATGTCGCGGCTGTCTGCCGAGGTGGCTATTACAATGTTGCTCTTGCCGGCCTCGTCGGTGCCGAATACAATGTCGGAAATCGTGGAAGAGATATTCTCACCCGTCGGGATATAACCTACGATGTAGGCTTTCACCCAGGCATAGCCTCCGTCCTGATTCAGTTTGGCTCCATTGACGGTATAGGGAGTTTCCAGTTTTCCGTTACCATATATGCTGTTGGCATCTCCCTTGCCCGGAATGTCATAAGGAGACGGAACGTCGTCGCATGCCTGAAACATGAAAGCGCCCATGCCCAGACATAATAAACTGATGATGCTTTTGATTTTCATATTATCTTGCTTTTTGGATTAATTGAACTTAGTTGATGTCTCTCAGCGTGCGGGCCGTGAGTTGCCACTCGCCGTTGTACTGGGTGAGCAGTCCCGTGACGTCCACCTTTCCCATCTTCATGTACTGGGTGGAAAAGTTGGCGTAGGCACTGGTGCGGAACGGGATGATCGTGTTGCCTGCCTTGAGCTGGCGGTTCACTCCGTTGCCTCCGTCCTTTTCCTCGTCGGGGGCGTACTGTGTATGTCCGTCGGCTTCGACAAATGACGCTCCACTGATTCTTACAAGGAACGGCGCATCGGCTTTCTTGAGAGAACCGAGACTGTTTTCGTCTATTTCCATCGGAGTCAGCTCGGGATAGGACAAGGTGGGACGGCCGATGCTTTTCACATGATCTTTCCATGTGTATTCCGGCATGCGCCCGATCTTTCCCTGATACAGGGCTCCCAGCTGAAGCATACTTCCGTATCCGCCTACGTGGAGACCTTTGCAGTTGATGGCGATTTTCTGTCCCATAGGCAGACTGGCATATAAGCCGGTGGCGTTGATGCCTACCACCAGTGTGCCTGTTTCGTCGCTGATGTACAAATTCTTGTAGATGTTGCCGGATTCGTCGTCGCCTACCACCACACCGCTGATGACAAGGTCTTCCAGAACCTCTTCCGCTCCGTTGTTTTGGGCCACGTCCGCATATCTGGTTTTCAGCTCGGCGATGGAGGTATTGGCTTCTCCTATACCCTGGTTGCCGTAGGACTGTACGTCCGGTTCGTCATGATGGTCCATACAGCCGGTGCATACGGCTGTCAGTATGGAGACAATCAATAATCTGATATTTTTCATATTCGTGTACGTTTTAATATGTTAGAATCGGTATCCTACGTTTAGGAAGCCGTTGATGCCTTGTGCATAGTAGTACTTGGAATGGCGTGAGAACTGATAGGGGCGTTCGCGGCCGTCGTCGTAGTTGTCGTCGCGGTTCTGTTCATAACCTCCGGTCTTCATGTTCGTGTTGTTGGCCACGTTGTTCAGGGTCAGGTTGATGCTCAGATTGCGCCCTTTTTTCAGACGGATGTTTTTGCCGATGGAGAGGTCCAGCATGAAACCGCCGTCAAACTCTTCCTGTTCGGGGATGGCCACGCTCACTTCGTTGCCGTCATCGCCTACCGTTCCGCTGCCTGTTTCGGAGATGCCGAGTGAGGAGCCCAGCCTGCGATAGGTGGAGAAGTCGATAAAGCCGCGGTGATAGTAGTTGCCGTTGATGCTGAAATACCATCCTTTCACGTTGTAGTCCAGTCCGAGGCTGTAGGCCGAAAGCGGTGTTCCGCTTTCCTTCATGCCGTCGATATAGGCCACATCTTTTTTGGTCTCGCTCTCGTTCTCGTAAGTCTTATGTGCTTCGGGGTTGTTCACATATTCTGCGTTGCTGAATGTACCCAGTGCCTTCAGCGTAAGGTTGGATGTGATTTTCACGCTGGCGGCCACTTCCACGCCCATGTATTCTTTTTCCACGCCTGTCATCGACAGGTAGGTGTAGCGTGACTCCTGGTCGTTGTAGAACTGGTCGAGTTCCGTCACGTTATTGAACCTGGTGTAGTATCCGCTCACCTTTGCGGAGAAGATAGGTCCGTTGTAGGTATATCCGGCTTCGGCGGTCAGCACTTCTTCGTTGGTCAGGTTGGAGGCAAAGTCGTTTTTCAATCGCGGTGCGATGAAGGCGTTGTAGGAAAGCGGTGCGTTTTCGTCATAACCCACGCCGAGGTTGAACACATGCTTGCCTGCTACGCGGAACGTGGCACCGGCTTTGGCGCCGCTTTCCATGAAGCTGGCTACGCCGCTGCTGCCTTTCGAGTTGTTGGCGGCGCGTCCGTTGCGCATCAGTCCTTCGCGTTCCATGGTGACCCCTCCCAGTCGGCCTGCAAAGAACAGGCTGTAGAACGACTTGCTGTATTGGTAGTTGGCCCATGCGCCGGCTTTGTTGACAAATACGTTATAATTGTAGCCGAATTTATCGTCTTCGCCGATCACGCGGTTAGGATTGTCCAGGTCGTTCTGTATCATGCTGGAGTTGTAGCCGTAGTCACGCACGGAAAATTTGTCCACGTCAGTGTAACGGTTGGCTCCCAACAGATCCTTCATCGTTTTGTAGTGCATGCCTTTGGTGGTGCTGAAATTCAGTCCGGCCGATATGTTGCCATACATTTTCATATCGCGTTTGACGGTAGAGGAAAGGTGGAAGGCCATCTGGTCGTTGTGGCGGTTCTCTACATAATAAAGAGCTTCTCCGCCTAAGATGTTCTGTTGTGCATTGGCAAAGTACATACCGTCCCAGTCAATTTGGCGGTGGGCCTTTGAACCGGTCCAATAGTTATAGGCGTTCTGCCATGTGTCGACATCTGCGTCGCTCAACGGTTGGTTGAAAATATTGCCGCTGATCTGGCCGCTTGGCAGTTTCTTGTAATAGTCGGGGCGGGGGTCGGCCGCATTTCCGCTCCAGCCCAGGGCGCTGCTGGCATACATGCTGTATTTGCCCGAAAATGCCGTGGACAGTTTGGTGCGTTCGTCAATGTTGAAGTCCCATGTGAGGATAGCCGTCGGCTCAAAAGCGTTGACCACACGTGCGTTTCGCTTTTCACCGTTCTGGTAACCCCAGTTGGGGTTGTAATAGTGGTCGTTGGCCAGCCAGTATGCCTCTTCAGTAGAGGAACCCTGTTGGGCGCGCTCAGTAGGCGATCCCCATGTGGTAAGGCTCAGGCTGTGGCGGTCGTTGAATTTTTTTTCAAAGCCGAACAGGTAGCTGAAAGAGTTGTAGAACGTTCCTTCCACAAATCCTTCGTTGGCCCAGCGGTAGCCTATTGAGCCGGTGAACGCCCATCCGTTGCTCATCAGTCCGGTGGAATAAGTGTACATGCCGCGTACACGGTAGTTTCGGTTGGTTCCCGACAGCGTCAGCTTATGTCCGGCGGCATACTGTCCGGCCCGCACGTTGATGTTGTCCGAACCGCCTATGGAGGTGTAGCCGAACTGGTTCATCAGGAAGAACGGAGCACCCTCGCGGTTGCGGGTCACATCATTCAGGCCTCCGATGGAACTGTAGTTGAATACTCCGCGTTCCGCATCATTGAACTGGATTCCGTTAATGAACATTTTGTTGTTGCTGTTCTGATAGGCTCGCTGACGGAAACGCATCGGACTAAACAGATAGCCCACTTCTGACAGATATAAGTCACTCCCGATTCCGGTGATGGCAGAAACTGTCTGACCTGCATCGTCATCTTCGTTTAATTGTGATTCCGTGAACGAAAAGTCAGCGTTCTCGTTCTGCATCCGTTGCTGGTATATGGCCAGCGTGTCGGCCTGTTGGGCCTGGAGCAAGGCGGATACGAAGAATGCCGATAGAATCATTGTTGTCTTTTTCCCCATATCTTAATAGATTTATAGTATTGTTGATACAAAGGAATACATTATTTTTGATTAATGTGTATTCCTGCATAACTTTTTGCCGTTTTTTTTGGTCCGGTAAGCGAAAACAGCCATATTTGTAATAGAGAAACAACAAAACGCTAAAAAAAACTCTTATGAAACGATTGTTTATAGTAGTGGGGCTGTGTGCCGTGTTGCTCACGGCGGTGTCGGCTCAGGAGAAGAAGTTCGGAATGTATGCAGTCGGATTCTACAATCAGGAGAATCTGTTCGATACCATTCATGACGAAGGGAAGAATGATTATGAATATCTGCCGGACGGGGCGATGAAGTGGAACGGGATGAAGTATTTTGCCAAGTTGAAAAACATGGCTTCGGTATTGGCTGAGATGGGCCGGGACAAACTGCCGAATGCGGGGGCTGCCGTGATCGGAGTATCCGAGGTGGAAAACAGCCGGGTGATGGCTGATCTGGTGGAACAACCCCCGTTGAAAGAAAGAGGAATGCAGTTTGTGCATATCGAAGGACCGGACAAGCGGGGAGTGGATTGTGCATTGATATACAACCCTCGTTTCTTTACGCCTGAAAAGTCGTTTCTTCAACCTTATATATATGAAGAGGAGAATAGCGAGTATGCCACGCGCGGTTTTCTGACCGTACAGGGTAAGATGGCTGGTGATGATGTTACCTTTATTGTGTGTCACTGGCCCAGCCGTGCGGCCGTGTCTTATTATCGTGAGCTGGGCGGGCGGCAAGTACGGGCTTTGAAGGACAGTATCTGTGCGGCGAATCCTGACATGAAAGTGTTTATCATGGGAGATATGAACGACGATCCTTTCGATCCGAGCATGGCGAAGGCGCTGGGCGCCAAAAGGGACATAAGGAAAGTAGGCAAGTCGGACTTGTATAATCCGTGGTGGAACGTATTGAAAAAAGAAGGACGGGGGACATTGATGTACGACGGGAAGTGGAATCTTTTCGACCAGATTGTGATGACTCCCAATTTGTTGGATGCGGAGGGTAAAAAGGATTACTCCAGCCTGAAGTATTTTAAACATGAGATATTCTCACGCAACTACTTGTTTCAGGATGAGGGGCGTTATAAGGGTAATACCAAGCGGACGCATGCCGGCGGCGTATGGTTGAACGGATACAGCGACCATTTGCCTGTGGTGGTGTATTTGGTGAAAGAGATAAAATGATGCGTAAGTGCTTCCCCCGACACAATAAAATGTGTTCCGGGGGATTTTTTTGTGATAAAAGATATAGGTAAGGACCCAAGTTTGAAGATTTTTGTCTATCTTTGCCTTGCCGAAATTGTGCGAAACAAATTGTTTTTATTTTAATAATAAAGTTATGGTTAATTACAAAGACTTAGGCTTGGTGAACACCAGAGAGATGTTCAAGAAAGCCATTAATGGCGGTTATGCCATCCCTGCTTTCAACTTCAACAACATGGAGCAGATGCAGGCTATCATTCAAGCAGCCGTAGAGACTAAGTCTCCGGTTATCCTTCAGGTGTCCAAGGGTGCCCGTCAGTATGCCAACGCTACATTGTTGCGCTATATGGCCCAGGGTGCTGTGGAATACGCAAAGGAATTGGGCTGCGCAGAGCCTCAGATTGTATTGCACCTTGACCATGGTGATTCTTTTGAAACCTGCAAGAGTTGTATCGACTCAGGTTTCTCTTCGGTGATGATCGACGGTTCTCATCTTCCTTATGACGAGAATGTGGCATTGACGAAGAAAGTGGTTGAATATGCTCATCAGTTCGACGTAACGGTTGAAGGTGAATTGGGCGTATTGGCCGGAGTAGAGGATGACGTAGTGGCTGAACATCACACTTATACCCGTCCGGAAGAAGTGGTAGACTTCGTAACCAAGACCGGTTGTGACTCTTTGGCTATCTCTATCGGTACTTCTCACGGAGCGTACAAGTTCAAACCCGAACAGTGTCATCTTGACCCGGCTACGGGCCGTTTGGTTCCTCCTCCTTTGGCATTCGATGTGTTGGACGGTGTGATGAAAGAGCTTCCGGGCTTCCCCATTGTATTGCACGGTTCTTCGTCAGTACCTCAGGAAGAAGTCGATACCATCAATAAGTTCGGTGGTAAGTTGGATGCAGCTATCGGTATTCCTGAAGACGAACTGCGTAAGGCTGCCAAGAGCGCCGTTTGCAAGATTAACATCGACTCGGATTCCCGTTTGGCTATGACGGCTGCCGTTCGTAAAGTCTTTGTTGAGAAGCCGGCAGAGTTTGATCCCCGTAAGTATTTGGGTCCGGCTCGCGACAGCATGAAGAAGATGTACGAGCACAAGATTATCAATGTGCTGGGTTCTGACAACAAGTTGTAATCATTCTTCGGAAACGATAATAGAAAATAAAGGGCTGCTTTCGGGCAGCCCTTTATTTTTTCGAATAATATGTAACTTGTTTTTTTCGTCAGTCTTCTGTGTTGTTGTCCGTCAGTCGGCGGATCGCGCCATTAACGGAATGAAAGGTGACTTGTGTGGTGGTTTTTTTGTCGAAGAGCACGTTGCTGAGTATTTCCACGTTGCCGAACTGCCCCATGGCGTATTCACCCTTGCAATATTCTTTATTGTTGTTAAACACGCTGACGGTTACGCGTTCCGGTACATTGTAGAACACTCCTTCTTCCATCTTGCCTTTTTTCTTGTCCGCCTTTTCATCCACCACAGGTTGAGGCAGCGTGTTCATACTTTTCAGGGATATATAGACCGGTTCGCCGGACAAGTCGTCATTGTCCACTACGCCCAGTTTTTCGGAAAAACGGAATAGTGTCATCCGGTCGGTGAACTCTGTGGGCGTAAGCTCCATGGTGAACACCTCGGTGCTCGTATCTACCGTTCCCTTGAATAGTTGGGTAAGTGCCGTTTCCTGCATGGCCAGTTGTTCGAGCATAAGCTTGAGCTGCGCGCCGTCTTTGGGCATATTGTCGGCTTCTCCCTTGATCAGGGCGGCACGGCTTTCCCTTATATCGTAGATCTCTTCCGCGGTCAGCTCGGCTATTTTGGCGTTGCTTCCGGCCGAAAGGATTTCCTGATTCATGAAGTCTCTCGGGTTGAGATGTTGGGGGGCATCGCTTCCTTTCGGGATTGCCGGCAGTTTTTCTTCCTGTCCTTCTGTGTTGATGGAAAGCAGGATGCCGTCGGTAGTAAGATCCACCAGCGGAGCTACGGTTCTTTTCTTAAGCACGATGCTGTATGCTTTTTGTGGATCCGGAATACCAAATGGAGCCACTTCAATACTTTTGATGCTCCACTTCGTCCACTTTTCAGGATTCACTTGAGTTAAACGGAGATAGCGGTCGGCATATTTGCAGAATTCTCCGGGAGTATATACTTGCTTTTCTGCAACGACAACAAAACGGAGGGCTGTACGGGGCAGATAGTAGGTGACACCCTCGACCGTGGCACCAGGTACGTACGGGCTTACATCGGTTTGTGCGGTTGCGCCGGTCGCGCAGAGTGCCAGTCCGCATAACAGGGTTCTTGCTTTCATATATGATATTCTTTTATTTATGTTCCTTAAGTTTTTTGAAAGCTTTGGGAAGGGAGTTGATCATGTCGCTTGCCGTCATGCTTTCCTCGCCCCATCTTTCGCATGCGATGTCGCCTGCCATTCCGTGAAGGTATGTCCCCAGGCGGCAGGCTTCGCCGGCTGTATATCCCCGTGCCAATAATGCGGTGAGGATACCGGTCAGCACGTCACCGCTTCCGGCAGTGGCCATTCCCGGATTGCCGGTAGGATTGATAATGACTCGTCCGGTGGGAGTGCATATCATGCTGTTATGCCCTTTCACTATGACGTAAAGTTGCATCTTGATCGACAGTTCGCGTGCCTTTGTCATGCGGTCATAGCTGTCTGAGCATGTTCCCACAAGATTTTCGAGTTCCTTGGGATGCGGGGTCAGGATGCTGTCCTGCG
Source organism: uncultured Paraprevotella sp. (assembly GCA_910586505.1). Classification (GTDB taxonomy): domain Bacteria; phylum Bacteroidota; class Bacteroidia; order Bacteroidales; family Bacteroidaceae; genus Paraprevotella. The sequence continues at coordinate 21,874 of CAJUGV010000008.1, forward strand.
GGATTTCCGTGATCCATTCGGGATGGTTGCCCAGGATATTGAGTGCATCGGCATCGAGCACCATTTCTCCCGGGTGGTTACGGATAAATGTATGCAGTGCTTCGGCGGTTTCCTCGTGTGTCCCCAAACCCGGACCGATGGCCAACGCTCCGTATTCGTATGTACAGACAGCTTTTGAAACGCGGAAATCGGACAAGTCGTGGCTGAGTACTGCTTCGGGCACGCTACATTGCAGAATATTGTTATTCATGTCCGGTGTGTGGATGGTAAGTTTTCCTACTCCGCTTCTCAGGCATGCTTTGGCAGCGAGAATGGTAGCGCCTCCCATGCCGTATTGTCCGCTTACGAGCAGTGCGTGTCCCATGCTTCCCTTATGGGCAAACGGGTCACGTGGTCTGAGCATATTCTCCACCTCGTTTTGCTCTGTGACCGTGATACTGCTTTCGATGGCAGCCATGCCTTCGGCCGAAAGACCGATATCGAGAGTCTTTACTTCGCCGATGTAAGGCTGGTTTTCTCCAAAGAAGAAAGCCAGTTTGGGACTTTGCATGGTGAGTGTCAGGTCGGCACGTATGATACCCGACGGAGTATTATGTGTGTTGTCCTCGCTCATCAGGCCCGAAGGGATGTCTATACTTACGACTTGGGCCGTGCTTGCGTTGATTCGTTTCACCAGACCTGCATAGCCTCCGTCCAAAGGCTTGTTCAGTCCTGTGCCGAACAAACCGTCGATGATGACGTCGTTGTCGGTGATTTCCGGAAAAGAGAACTGTGAGGAGATTTCCGTGAATTGCAGTCCCTTCAGGTGTTCCAGTTTTTGTTTGTTGGCAAGACAGTCGTTGGATAGCCGCCCTGTGATGTTGAACAGGTAAGTATGTACCGTATATCCGGCAAGGCAGAGCAGCCTTGATGCGGCCAGCGCATCGCCCCCGTTGTTGCCGGGGCCGGCAAAGACAATGAAGCGGGTGGCTGTTGTCCAGCGTCTCTTGAGCTCTTCTGTGATCGCTGTTGCCGCACGTTCCATCAGTCCGGCCGATGATATCGGCTCGTGTTCAATGGTATATTTGTCTAATTCTTTAAACTGGCTCGCAGTGAATATTTTCATAACAAATTAAACTTCGATTTCTTTCGTACTTCTCTTGGTTTGCACTATCTTTGCACAAAATTAGCAAAAAGATATGGAAACACTTCAGATAAAAGATAAAAAATTTGCCGTGTCGATACCGGAAACCGAGATTCTAAAGCAGGTGAAACGAGTGGCCGGAGAAATCAATCGCGATATGGCCGGGACGGAACCCGTCTTTCTGGCCATTCTGAACGGATCTTTTATCTTTGCTGCCGATTTGATGCGGGAGATAGAACTTCCTTCGCAAATATCGTTTGTCAAGTTGGCTTCCTATGCCGGAACGGCATCGACGGGAAAGGTATGCGAGATGATAGGGCTGAATGTAGACATTGCCGGTCGTGACGTCGTGATTGTGGAGGATATCATAGACTCCGGACTGACGATGAAATATGTCACGGAGATGCTGGCGAAGAAGAATCCCCGTTCGGTCTCCATCTGTACCCTGCTGCTTAAACCCGATAACCTGAAAGTGGAATTGGACATACCGTACAAGTGTTTCTCCATTCCCAATGATTTCATTCTGGGCTACGGGCTGGACTACGACGGTTTCGGGCGTAATACACGTGATATTTATACGGTGATGGAGTAGGCTGCGGGTTTGTGGGAAGGCAACGGAGGACATGTATAAACAAACAACACAATATACAAGGACAAACTTAAAGACAAACAGATGAAAAATATTATTATTTTCGGTGCTCCCGGATCGGGCAAGGGTACTTATAGTGATGAAATTGTAGCCAAATACGGAATGGGGCATATTTCGACCGGTGACGTGTTGCGCGGTGAGATAAAAAACGGTACGGAACTGGGTAATATAGCCAAGGGATATATCGATAACGGTCAGCTTATTCCCGATGAATTGATGGTGGATATTCTGGCCAAGACCTATGATGCGCAGGTGCAGGGCAAGGGGGTGATCTTCGACGGTTTTCCGCGTACCATTGCACAGGCCGAAGCTTTGAAACAGATGCTTGCCGAACGTAATCACGACATGGGAATGATGATAGAGCTGGTGGTGGACGAAGAAACTCTGATGGCCCGCTTGCTGAACCGTGCGGTGGAGCAGGGACGTGCGGATGATAATGAGGAAACCATCCGCAAGCGTTTCGAGGTGTATCATAATCAGACTGCGCCTTTGGCCGAATGGTTTGGTAAGGAAGGGATGCGTCGTACTTTCACATGGAAGGGCTCGAAAGAGCAGATGCTGGCAGAGATCTTTGCTGCGATAGACGCTGAAAACAAATAAAATATATGGCAGAATCCAATTTTGTAGATTATGTGAAGATTTATTGCCGTTCCGGAAAAGGCGGACGCGGCTCGGCGCACATGAGACGCGCCAAGTACGTGCCTAATGGTGGACCGGACGGTGGAAACGGTGGCCGCGGGGGAAATATATACCTCCGCGGTAACCGTAATTACTGGACGTTGCTTCACTTACGTTATGATCGTCATATCTTTGCCGGTCATGGAGGTAACGGTTCCAAGGCGCGTTCGTCGGGTAAGGACGGAGAGGATAAATATATCGACGTGCCGTGCGGAACGGTGGTCTACAATGCCGAGACCGGTGAGTATATCTGCGATGTGACCGAGGACGGACAGGTAGTACTGCTTCTTAAAGGCGGACGCGGAGGACTGGGTAACTGGAACTTCAAGACGGCCACCAATCAGGCGCCGCGTTATGCGCAGCCCGGAGAGCCGATGCGGGAACTCATGGTGATCATGGAGTTGAAGTTGCTGGCCGACGTGGGCTTGGTGGGTTTCCCGAATGCTGGAAAATCCACACTGTTGAGCGCTGTTTCTTCTGCACGTCCCAAGATAGCCAATTATCCTTTCACTACGCTTGAGCCGAGTCTGGGTATCGTGTCCTATCGCGATAATCAGTCGTTTGTTATGGCCGATATTCCCGGTATCATCGAGGGGGCCAGCGAGGGAAAGGGGCTCGGATTGCGTTTCCTGCGCCATATAGAGCGTAACTCGCTGTTGCTGTTCATGGTGCCCGGCGATACGGAGGACATCCGGAAAGAATATGAGATACTGCTTAATGAGCTGGCCACCTTTAATCCCGAGATGCTTGACAAACAACGGGTGCTGGCCGTGACGAAAAGCGATCTGCTGGATGACGAACTCATTCGGATGCTGTCGGAAGAACTGCCCGATGTGCCCCATGTGTTCATCTCATCGGTTACGGGGGCAGGAATAGCGGAATTAAAAGACCTGCTCTGGAAAGAACTGAACAGTGAGAGCAATAAGTTGCAGGCCATTACCGACCAGACCAAGATCGTACATAAGAACAAGGATCTGAGTTTTCTGCAGAACGAGCTGAAAGCCATGGGCGAGGATGATGAAATTCAGTTTGTGGACGAGGAGGATGTCGAGGACCTTGACGACTTTGAATATGAAGAAGACTGGGAGGACGAACCTTAAACGCCGTATCGGAATATGTACAGTCCGGAGTTGCTGACATACGATCTCGGGCCGGATGTCTGTGCTTTCAGCACCGGGCGGAACGGAGGATACGGCAAAGGAGCTTATTCGTCATTCAATGCCAATGCTTTTTGCGGAGACGATGAAGGGGCGGTGCGGAAAAACCGTGAGTTGCTGTGCGGCACTTTGGGGCTGGATGTGCCCCGTTTGATCATACCTCATCAGATACATCGGGCTGAGGTCCGGTGTATTGATGAGGCTTTTTTTATGCGGACGGACGAGGAGAGGACTGCATTGCTGGAAGGTGTGGATGCAGTCATGACAGATCTGCCGCATACCTGTGTTTCGGTGTCCACTGCCGATTGCATACCTGTATTGATTTATGATGAGGCCCATCATGCGGTGGCGGCCGTACATGCCGGATGGAGGGGGACGGTGTTGCGCGTGACCCAGGCGGTGCTCAGGGCTATGTCCGAGGTCTACGGCACTCGTCCGGCAGAGGTGAAAGCCGTCATCGGTCCCGGTATTTCGTTTGCCGCTTTTGAGGTGGGCGACGAGGTCTATGAAGAGTTTTATGCGGCCGGATTTCCGATGGATAAGTTGGCGGGGCGTTATCCGGCGAGAAGACCCGACAATGTTCCGGTAGAAAAGTGGCATATAGATTTATGGCAGGCTAACAGAGGCTTGCTTGAGGAAGCCGGCGTGCCTTCGTGCCGTATAAGGTTGGCGGGTATCTGTACTTATTCCGTTCCCGACCGATTCTTTTCGGCCCGTCGTTTGGGTGTCCGGTCGGGGCGCATACTGAACGGCATATTTCTGAAAGACTCATTGAAAAACAGATAGAATCATGATAAAACGTATAACGGTAGGATGCCTGGCCCTGATGTTGGGACTTTTTTATTCTTTTTCAGGCGAGTATCGCAGGCATGCCGGCTTTTCGCGCATGGAACGCCGTATGCTTCATATTCCTACGGCAGGATTGTTTGGCAACGGAGGATATTTTACAGTGACGCCTTCGGTCCTGGCACGTGACGGATGGCGTTTTCCGGTCTCTGACGGAGTATGCTTTACGCCCGACTTCCCGAAACATCCCGTGGGATGGTATATCATGTCGGACCGTAAGGGAAAGGAGGTAAAGGCCGCCATGCGAGGTCTGGTGCGCCTGGTGCGCAAGACCGATTTGGGAAAGACCATTGTCATTCTTCATCCAAGCGGATTGGAGACGGTTTATGCCCATCATGCAAAAGCATTGGTAAAGTCGGGGGATTATGTGGCGGCCGGTCAGCCCATAGCGCGGGCTGCCGCCGATCATGGAATGGTGTATACCTATTTTTCCCTGATGGTGAACGGAGTGATGCTTAGTCCGTCCACCTTTGCCGAACCCGACGGGAAACTGAAGGCCAATCCGGTCAAGTTCAGTCTGAGTCCGGAGGGAGAAGTGAACGCTTCATTCTATCAGGACGGAGCGGTGGAAGAGCATACGCCCGGCTTTGAATGGCTCGACGGACCGGAACGGGTAGACCTGAGCCGGCCGTTCTCTGCGCGCGAGCGGCAGGATGTGGGCGTGCCTACTCCGGGATTGTTTGCAGACGAATCATGGTTTGCCATCGAGCTGGGACGCATCAGCCGGTGGTGTTATCCTTTGCCCGGGGCTAAGGTGATCAGTCCTTACGGCGGTGCGCGTAAGAATCATACAGGAACGGATATTAAGACGAGGCCCAACGACAAGATCCGGGCGGTATTTGACGGCGTGGTGCGCTTTTCCGGTCCTTATTCGGCATATGGAAACATCGTGGTGATTCGTCATGCCAACGGACTGGAGACCTGTTACAGCCACAACGCACGCAACCTGGTGCGGGTGGGTGACCGTGTGAAGGCCGGCGACCCTATCGCTCTTATGGGGCGTACCGGCAGGGCCACGACCGAACATTGTCATTTTGAGGTGAGGGCCAACGGAGTTCCTTTCAATAGCGATTATATCTTCGACCATTCACACCATGTACTGAAAAGCGGTAAGCTGATCATCAGGCGTAAATCCGGAGGCGGAATCACAGTGAAGGCGGAGTAGCTCTGACAAATTGAGAGGAAATCCGGCAATTATGCTATAAAAAGTCATTTGATTCTTTGTCGGCAAGTGCGAATTTTGCTCATTCCGGAAAAGGAGCGGAGCTTCTTTTTGTATAAATATACATTTATTGCAGCATATCATTTATTATATTCCGTATATATACGGATTTTCATGAGGATGAAAATGTACGGCCTTCCGCAGAAAAAAATATTTTTCTCCGCATGAAAATCTTATGACTGCCGTATGATGGTGAAAAACGGGCGTATGGTTCCCGAAAATCGGAGTGGCGAGGCGCTATTTTCGTCCCGTTCCGTGCTGTTTGGCAGGCGGAGACGAAAATCTGAATGTAAGTGAAATATGGCTATGGCTTTCAGACGGACTGACGAGGACTGGTAAAGCTGGGGTAAAAAACGTTCAGAAGGAAGTCGGAGGGCGGTTGGGCTTTCCTTTTGTCAGATCTTGCGTGAACGTAATTCCTTTATTTGCTCTCAGGTCAGGAGGAGAGGCGGTACGGATGAATCTCACGGGGGCGCAACTGACGTTTTGTAATTTAAAAAGGGCATTCCTTTCTACAGAAGGGAATGCCCTTTTTCTGTGTATCGTAAACAGTCTTATTTTTTGTGACGGTTGGCTCTGCGCTGACGGATTTCGGCTTTCATTTTAGCCGAACCAGATCCGTGCGATCCCGTGATATAAGCTTTCTTCTTCGCTTTGGTTTTCACTTTGGCGTTGGCGCCGGCCGCTGCCTTTTTGGCTCCGCCTGCAAAGACAATGCCTCCCGTGATGACCTTGTCGATATCGTCTCCTCCGAAGTTTGCCATATATTAGCGGGATGATTAATGATGGAACAAACGGATGCCGGTAAAGGCCATTGTGATGCCATACTTGTCGCAGGTGTCGATCACATGGTCGTCGCGCACGCTTCCGCCGGCCTGTGCCACATATTGTACTCCGCTTTTATGCGCCCGTTCGATGTTGTCACCGAAGGGGAAGAATGCATCGGATCCGAGTGCCACTCCGGTGTTCTGAGCTATCCAGGCCTGTTTTTCTTCGCGGGTAAGCGGTTCCGGTTTCTCACAGAAGAACTTCTGCCATTCGCCGTCGGCCAATACGTCCATATAGTCGTCGCTGATGTATATGTCGATGGTGTTGTCGCGGTCTGCTCGGCGTATGTTTTCCACAAACGGAAGGCCCATCACTTTCGGATGCTGGCGCAACCACCAGATGTCCGCTTTGCTGCCGGCCAGTCGCGTACAGTGGATTCGGCTCTGCTGTCCGGCTCCGATGCCGATCGCCTGGCCGTCTTTCGCGTAGCATACGGAGTTGCTCTGTGTGTACTTCAGGGTGATGAGGGCGATCATGAGATCACGTTTGGCCTCATCCGTAAAAGTCTTGTTTCTTGTCGGGATATTCTCGAAAAGGGCGGGGGCGTTCAGTTTGATCTCATTGCGCCCTTGTTCGAATGTGATGCCGAACACTTGTTTCTGTTCTATCGGTTCCGGCTTGTAGTCAGGGTCTATTTTGATGACATTATACGTACCTTTCCGTTTTTCACGCAGTATCCGAAGAGCTTCTTCCGTGAAGTCCGGAGCGATGACGCCGTCGCTTACCTCACGTTTGATGAGCAGGGCTGTAGCCTCGTCGCAAGTATCGCTCAGGGCGATGAAATCACCGTAGCTCGACATGCGGTCGGCTCCGCGTGCCCGTGCGTATGCACAGGCGATGGGAGAAAGCGGCATTTGTACATCGTCCACGAAGTAAATCTTCCGGAGCGTATCGCTTAGGGGCAGTCCGATAGCGGCTCCCGCAGGCGAAACGTGTTTGAAGGAAGTGGCGGCCGGTATGCCGGTCGCTTCCTTTAGTTCCTTGACCAGTTGCCAGCCGTTGAGGGCATCCAGAAAATTGATGTACCCCGGTCGTCCGTTCAACACTTCGATAGGTAGTTCGCCCTCCGCCATGCAGATGCGTGAGGGTTTCTGATTCGGATTGCATCCGTACTTTAAAGCTAATTCTTTCATAAAGTGTTCTTAAAACAGAAAGCAGCCCGACACGCTTGTTGCATGACGGGCTGCTTCTAAATTTGTGGAGCTGGAGGGAATCGAACCCTCGTCCAAACAGGGAAACCATACGCTTTCTACACGCTTATTCCGGCTTTCGGTTTTCGTGCACAAACAAGACCCGGACCACCCATTTGTACCTTATCCTTGTAAAAACTTCACCTTTCGTGCAAGGCCGCGTCAGGCTATCTCCGATTTAGCTGCACCACTGGGCCGGAATGCTTCGGAGCGACTGCTTCCGAGTGATGTCCCGTTTCAGCACCTGGTGCCGAAATAAAGGTAATCTACTATACTTCGATTACGCAGCGAGAGCGTAGTTGTTTTCGCCAGATAAATTTTTGGTAACTGAGATTTAAGAGGCAATCACCGATCCTCTGCGTGCTTACGTACCATTCCATCCTGCTGTCAAATCCATGTCAACCCCGGATGTTTGATGTGCAAAGATAAGGCTTTCTTTTGAATTAGAGCGTGGAAGACTGTTTTTTTTGCCGTATCCTTTTATTTTTTATATACGGTTTGACTTTTGTTTGTGTGAGAGAAAAAAATATCGTTATTTTGCAATAATTTCACATTTGTGGAGTTTAATACTTAGAAAAATGAAGTTGAACGAAACTAAAATATGAGGCGGGTGTCTGTTGATATGGGGATTTGCGATGGCATGAGTGCGGAGGAACGGGCAATGAAACGGGGCGGAGACATCATCGGCGCTTTACTGGGACTGGTAGTGTGTGCTCCGGTCTTTTTGCTTGTATATATTCTGCTGAAATGTGAGGGTACGAACTCCGTCATATTCCGTCAGGAACGGATCGGATATAAGGGGAAGCCTTTTTTTATACTGAAGTTCAGGACGATGAAGTTGGATTCGGAGAAAGACGGGCAGCCGAAGCTGGCGGAAAAGGAGGATGACCGTCTGACGCCGGTGGGCAAGTTCCTGCGCGTGCATCATCTGGATGAGTTGCCTCAGTTGTGGAATGTCATGTGCGGCGATATGTCGTTTGTCGGCCCGCGTCCGGAACGCCGTTATTTTATTGATTTGATAAGGAAAGAGAACCCCGACTACGATTATCTTTTTCTGATGCGTCCGGGACTGACCTCAAAGGCTACCTTATACAACGGATATACGGATACGATGGAAAAGATGCTGATTCGCCTGCAGATGGATCTTGATTACCTGCAGCATCGTTCGTTGTGGATGGATGTGAAAATTATTTTTATTACACTTGTTTTTATTTTGAAAGGAAAGAAATTCTGATGTATATGGCAAAGAGGATATTGCTGGCCTGTCTGGCCTGTTTTTGGTTGCAGTTCGTTTATTCCCAGTCTATGTCCGACGAACAGGTGGTTCGCTATGTTAAGGAACAGCAGGAGAGAGGCCGGAATCAGCAATCTATAGTGTCTCAGTTGCTTCAGAAAGGGGTGACGGTGGAACAGTTGCGGCGCATAAGAAAAAAATACGAGGCCGAACAGACCCAGCCCGGGGCTGTGGACCTGACGGGAACAAGCAAGGGTAAGAGTGGAACTTCGCGTCTGAGAGACAAGAAGGAAACCGCACGTGACGACCGGCAGAAGCAGAACGGGTATATGATTCGTTCGCAGCGTGAGATAGAGGCTGGAAAGAACAAGAATATAAGGCGTGAGCGGTTGGACGAGGAGATAGAGTTCATGGATATAGACTCCCTGATATATTATCGGAACTATCTTGCCGAAGACGTACGTCAGGTGTTTGGCCGTAACATCTTCAACAATGAGATGCTGACTTTTGAACCCAGCATGAATATCCCGACACCGCAAAACTATCGTCTTGGGGCCGGTGATGCCGTAATTATAGACGTATGGGGGGCGTCGCAGACAACTTTCGAGGGGGTGATCTCTCCGGACGGAACGGTGACAATAGAAGGGGTCGGTCCTCTTTCGTTGTCCGGTTTGACGGTAAAGGAAGCCAATGAATATGCCAAAAAACAACTGGGACGTTTCTATTCCGGCTCCGATATTACGCTGACCGTGGGCGAGACACGTGCCATACAGGTGCAGGTGATGGGAGAAGTGACTGTTCCGGGAACCTATACGCTGAGCGCGTTGTCGTCTGCTTTCAATGCACTTTATGCGGCCGGGGGCATCAGTGAGATAGGTACGTTGCGCGATATAAAGGTGTTTCGTCAGGGACGGGTGGTTTCCACTATCGATGTTTACGACTATATCCTTAACGGGAATACCAAGGGGGACATACGGCTGGCCGACAATGACGTGATTGTGGTAGGCTCTTATGAAAACCTGGTGAACATACGCGGAAAGGTGAAGCGTCCGATGTTTTATGAAATGAAAAAGGATGAGAGTGTGTCGCGTATCCTTGATTATGCAGGGGGATTTGCCGGAGATGCCTATACGGATAATGTGCGCCTGATACGGAAGAGCGGACGGGAGTATTCCGTGTATACCGTGGGCGAGTTTGAAATGAATGGGTTTGTGTTGAAGGACGGAGATTCCTTGTATGTGGATTCCGTGATTCCCCGATACTCTAACATGGCGGAAGTGCGCGGGGCTGTGTTTCATCCGGGACAATATCAGATGGATGGCAGCATCAGGACGGTGCGTCAGTTGATCAAGGCTGCCGACGGCCTGCGTGAGGATGCTTTTGTCAAACATGCCGTGATGCACCGCCAGAAAGAGGATATGACAATGGAAGTGCTTGCTGTCGATGTGGAAGGAATCATGGACGGTACGGTTGCCGATATCCCTTTGCGTAAGAACGATATTCTTTTCATTCCGAGCATGCTGGAGATGAAAGGGGAGCGTACGCTTACCGTGAGCGGAGAGGTGAACTTCCCGGGTGTGTACCAGTATGCTGATAATACGACCATCGAAGACCTTGTTCTTCAGGCCGGAGGACTGACCGAGGCTGCTTCTATGGCCAAAGTGGATGTGTTTCGCCGTATTAAGAATCCGGATGCGGTGTCCGATGACGAGAAATTGGCCGAGACTTACAGTTTTTCTCTTCGCGATGGTTTGCTGATAGATGAGGGGGAGGATTTCCGTTTGCAACCTTTCGATGAAGTGGTTGTCCGCAAAAGTCCTGCCTATTCGGAGCAGCGCAACGTAAAAATAAGCGGTGCCGTGAATTTTACGGGGGAATATGCGATGGATCATAAAGACTATCGTTTGAGTGATCTGGTAAAGGCTGCCGGAGGATTGTCTTCGTTGGCTTATGCCAAAGGCGCGCGTTTGCAGCGTACCTTGACCGATGAAGAGAAGCAACAGCGGAACAGTGCGCTTAAAGCCTCTCAAATACAGATTTATGAGGAGAGCCTGCGGGCGGAAAAATCATACGACATGGCGCGCGCCGATTCTATCATGAATATGAAGCTGGATTTGGGGGATACCTATCCGGTGGCCATCAATCTGGAACTGGCCATGAAGAATCCGGGGAGTTTGGATGATGTGCGATTGCGCGAAGGAGATGAACTTATCGTGCCGCAATTCTCGAATACGGTGAAGATTAGCGGTGAGGTGATGTATCCGATTTCGATAAGTTATGAGAAAGGCAAGCCGCTGAGTTATTATATCAAACGTGCCGGAGGCTATGCGAATCGTGCGCACAAGGCCCGCGTATATGCCATCTATATGAATGGAGCGGTGGAACAGTTGGGACGCCGTTCAAGTAAGGCCATTCAACCGGGATGCGAGATTGTGATACCTACAAAGCCCCAGCGCAATAAAATGTCGACGGGAGAGATCATGACAATCGGAACGTCAACGGCTTCTATAGCCGCGATGATTGCCACATTGGTGAATGTATTTAAATAAAAAGACAAGGGGAATGACGAGCAACGGTTCTTTAAAAGACAAGAGACAACAGATAGATGTGAGGAAGGTGGTTTCTGCAATATGGAGATACAGGAAGCTTTATCTCAAGGTGCTTTCCATCGTATTTGTCGCTTCGTGTGTGTACATCTTTCCCATACCGCGAACTTATACATGCAGTGTGATGCTGGCACCTGAGATGAATGGTGCGAATGCCGAAGGGTCGTTAAGTTCTTTGGCGTCATCGTTCGGGGTGAATTTGAATGGTGCTATGTCGCAGGATGCCATTTCTCCGACGCTTTATCCCGATCTTATAGGCTCGACGAATTTCACCGTAAGTCTTTTTCCCGTGCAGGTCGTAACAGAAGAAGATGAGTTGACTACGAACTATTACGATTACATGAGTCGGCACCAGAGACGTTCCATTTGGGTAGTGCCGTTCAGCTGGGTGAAGAGCAGGGTGGTCGCCATGTTTGAACGTGATGAGCAGGTTCCTTTTACCGGTACGGATGCCGTCGATGTGTTCCGGTTGTCGAAAAGGCAGCAGGAAGTGGTGGAAGCCATATCTAAGAATATCAACTGTACTGTGGACAAGAAGACGGATGTGATTACTATCACGGTGACAGACCAAGATCCGCTGGTCTGTGCCTCGATTGCAGATACGGTTCGTGTGCGGTTGCAGGCGTTCATCACGGACTATCGTACCAGTAAGGCGCGCATAGATCTTGACTATTATCAGCAGCTTACAGACAAAGCCAAGGCTGAGTACGACCAGGCACTGCAGGTTTACGGTAAATATGCGGATGCACACAAGAATGTGATATTGGAAAGTTACAGGCTGGAGCAGGCGGATCTGGAGAACGATATGCAAATCAAGTTTAATACATACACAGCGATGAATACTCAGCTTCAGGCTGCAAGAGCCAAGGTGCAGGAACGTACACCGGCATTTACCACACTGCAATGTGCCACGGTTCCGGTGAAGCCTACGGGGCCGAAACGGGTGTTTTTTGTCTTCGGTATGCTTTGTCTGGCCTTCTTTGTCACATCCTGTTATGTGTTGAACAAGATTGTAAAGAACTAATTGCTCCAAACTTCAGATCGGATGGCAGGAGAAATACAGGCGGGTGGAGACGGGCGAATGAATCCGAAAGCTATTGCACGTAATTCGGTAATCCTTTTTGTGAGGATGGCGGTCATCACACTGATAAACCTTTATTCGGTTCGTCTGGTGCTGACAGGGCTTGGCGACATGGATTATGGCATATACAGTGCGGTGGCTGGGCTTGTGACCATGCTCGGTAGTTTAAACACGGTGCTGTCGCTTGCTGTCCAGAGATATTATTCAGTAGCTTTGGGGAAGGATGACTTTCACGGAATGAGTGAGGTGTTTTCGGCTTCTGTCAATATCAATCTGGTTTTTGTAGTGGTCATAGTCCTGCTTAGTGAAACCCTGGGACTGTGGTTTGTCTGTCATCATCTGGTACTTCCGGCCGGACGTTTGACGGCAGCAGTAGGATGTTTTCACTATTCTTTGGTTTCTTTTCTGTGTACATTTGTCCAGGTTCCGTTCCTGGCTGCTGTTATAGCCAAAGAGAACATGGGTGTGTTTGCGTGGATAAGCGTGGCTGAATGTATGGCACGTTTGTTGGTGGCTGTGCTCATTCCTTTTTCCGGTGTTGACGGACTTCTGTTTTATTCAGGGGGGCTGGCTCTGACGTCGGTGGTTGTAGTGATGGGGTATGTCGTGGTCTGTTGCAGCCGTTATAGGGAATGTCGTTATGTGCCGGTGCGCAGGCCTCGTCTTTATAAAGATTTGCTTTCTTTTTCGGGATGGACCATGTACGGTGCTTTGGCGAATGTCGGATTGATTCAGGGTAATACGTTGCTGTTGAATTTATTCTTCGGGCCGTTGCTGAATACTGCTTTCGGCGTAGCCTTGCAAATTAACAATGCGTTTACCGTGTTGTGCAATACGATTATTCTGGCGTTCCGTCCGGCGATGGTGAAAAGTTATACGGAAGGGAACTTTGAGTATGTGAGCCGGCTGTTTAATGTAGGAAACAAATTTATCCTTTACATACTGGTATGCATAGCCATACCGATGATTGCCGAGATGAAGACTATTCTGTATGTATGGCTCGGTGAAGTGTCGGAGGATGTGGTGCTCTTTGCCCGTTTCATTATCATATATGTAATATGTATGGCGATGAACAATCCCGTCACGGCTATCATACAGGCGGCTGGTAAGGTGAAGGCTTATCATAGCAGGGTGGACTCTATTATGTTGCTCTGCCTGCCGATTACCTTTTTCTTGTTCAAGTACGGAATGCCGGCTTATTCGGTATTCTTCTCTATGATAGGCCTTTGTATTGTGGCGCATGTGGAGCGGTTGTTTTGTTTACGAAGGTACTACGCGGCTTTTTCTATGTATGCTTACTTCAAGGATATCATGCTTCCGGCATTTCCTATAGTATTGTGCACTGTGCTTTTTGCCTGCGGTGTTCATAAATGGATGGGGGAAGCCGGATTTTGGGGTGCTTTGCTTGTTTTTCTGTTCACCGTTCCGTTTTGTTTGGGAATGGTCTCTTTATTCGGAGTAAGCAGGCAGGAACGTAGTTTTATTTTGTCTTTTGTTAAATCGTTTGTCAGACGGGTATCATGGTAGCTACGGTTTCCGATATGGTCTTGTCTGTGGGGTATCTGTTGCTGTGGATAGTCACATGGGTTGTCTATCAGAGAAGGCGTAATGTGTTCGACGGAGGGAGTGCCATTATGCTCTCTTATATCTGCTATGCTGTCTTCTCCATTATAACCATTAATGATGAGCTTTTTTCGATAACGTTCGAGCCGTTGAGGCTTTTTCCCTATATATATCTTTATCTCATGCTGATGATAGCTTTGTGGCCGGCCGTTTACCATCATTTGCATCCGGTTACGGAGATAGAGGAACCGCACACACGCATGTTGAAACTGACGGCATGGCTCATTTGTTTTTGTGCACTGTGCCAGGTTCCGGATATTGCGAGTAATTTCAATGACGGGCTTGTCATGCTTTTCACTGATACGGATGCCGGAAAGGATGCTTACTCGGAACAGCTGAGCGATGCCGATGAAGCGGGTACGGCTATCTCCAACCTTTTTGCCATTATCTACAATTCATTGTCGGATGTAGCGATATTCCTTTTTTTCTATTTCCTGACGCAGAAAGAAAAGAACAGGCTGCTTGTGGCAGGCTTGGGCTTTTCCATTGCAGTAGGCCTGCTTATACCTGTCATGCACGGCCAGCGTTCCGGAGTGATTCTTGGCGTATTGACTTTGATTTTGGGGTATTTCTTTTTTCAGGAGTATTATTCACGTATGCTGAATCTTCTGGTCAGAGGAGTCGGAGTGGTGGTACTTGCCATGGTGGCATTGCCTGTTGCTGCCATTACGTTCAGCCGTTTTGACAGTATGATGGCTGGAGTGCTCGGCTTTCTTAACTGGTATATCGGGCAGGCCAATGTGTTTTTCAATAATTACGGTCTTGATGCGGGAGGCATCAGGTACGGCGACCGTACGTTGAATTTGTTTAAGCGCCTTATTGATTCCGATACGCCGGCCAATTTTGTGGAGCGTAGGGAAAAATACCATAATCTGGAATTGGATGATTACTATTTCTCTACTTTTGTGGGCGACTTCACCATAGACTTCGGTCCTTATCTGGCAATCGTGATTTTTTTGGCTTTCAATACTTTCGTATGGTATAGAATACGGCGTAGCGGACATTCGGTAAAAGTGCATCAGCTTCTGCTACTTTATCTTTCTATGTGTATATGTATGCAGGGAGGGATGTATCTTTTCGCATACGCCGATACGGCCAATCTGCGTATCGTTACCTTGATGGGACTTTATGCGTATTTGTGTTACCACGAGAAGTTGTTAGAGAAGTATCCTTTGGAAAATAATGAACAGAACTAAACAATCGAATTGATTATGAAACCTCGTTTGATAGCTTTATATCTTCCTCAATACCATCCGACTCCGGAGAACGACGAGTGGTGGGGACCCGGATTTACGGAATGGACCAATGTGGTCAGGGCAAAACCGCTTTTCCGAGGGCATGAGCAGCCGCGTATTCCGGCCGATCTGGGATTCTATGACCTTAGATTGCCCGAAGTCCGCGAACAACAGGCGGAGTTGGCGAGGCAAGCCGGCATTGAGGGATTCTGCTATTATCATTATTGGTTCGGTCATGGCCGGCAGTTACTGGAGCGCCCTTTCAACGAGGTGGTGGCATCGGGAAAACCTGATTATCCGTTCTGCCTTTGCTGGGCGAATCATACGTGGAGTAATAAAACATGGAAGCGTGAGTCTGCTTTCCGGGAAAATTCGGTGCTGATGGAGCAGACCTATCCCGGAAAAGCCGACGATGTGGAGCATTTCAACGCCTTGCTTCCGGCTTTCCGTGATAAAAGATATATGACGATAGACGGTCGTCTGATATTCGTCATTTACAATCCTTATGATTTCAGGAATGTGACGGAGTTTATGGCTACGTGGCGGGAGCTAGCCCTACAGCATGGACTGCCCGGTTTTTTCTTTGTCGGAATGACTAGTTCGACGCAGACCTTTCGCGTAGACAGTGAGGGGAAGCGGCATTCCGTGATGCCTAATCTGGAGAGCAGTGCCGATATCTTTAACTATATTCTTTCATTGGGGTTCGATGCTGTTAATTCGTTCGGAAAACGGCGTGGGGAAATGATGTATGAGGGAAGAGTACGCAATCTCAGCAAGGTGGTTATGCGGCGTATGGGGATACCGTTTGTGGGAGTGCGCTATGACTATGAACGGACGGTGAGGAATTATTTTGCCCCGGAGGACAGATGGGAGAACGTCTATCCTACCGTGCTTCCGCAGTGGGACCGGACTCCGCGCGTGGCCGATGCCGACGGCGTTTATGTGAATGTTACGCCGGAGAAGTTTGAGAGACACCTCCGGCAGGCGGCAGGATTGGTGAGCGATAAATCAGAGGAGCATCAGGTGATATTCATTAAATCGTGGAATGAATGGGGCGAAGGCAATTACCTGGAACCGGACCTTAAGTTCGGGCACGGTTTTCTTGATGCAGTCCGCCGGGTAGTGGTGCGGAGCGAAAAGTAATACAAACGCAGGCAGTATCCGACGATTCGTCGCTTGTGGATACTGCCTGCGTGGTGGTGAATAAATAAAATGTGATTCCGTTTAAACCTGCTGGAGCAGAGTGGATACAATCCGTCGGCAGGCCTGCCCGTCGCCATAAGGATTCACGGCCTTGCTCATTTTTTCATAGATTGCGGGGTCTTCTATCAGTAGGGATACCTCGCTGACTATCTTATCGTAGCTCGTACCTACCAGTTTTACCGTGCCGGCATCCAGTGCTTCCGGGCGTTCCGTCGTGTCGCGCATGACGAGCACGGGTTTTCCCAGTCCGGGCGCTTCTTCCTGAATACCTCCGCTGTCGGTCAGGACGATGGCGGATTTCTCCATCAGATAAATGAAACTGAGATACTCCAGCGGTTCTATGAAGAATAGGTTATCGCAGTTTGAAAGGTTTTCCCCGAAAACTTCATGTATGGGTTTTCTTACATTGGGGTTGAGGTGCATGGGATAAACGAAGTCTACACCGGGGAATTTTTGCGTAAGCGTCTTGATGGCATTGCACATCTGAATGAATCCTTCTCCGAAGTTTTCACGGCGGTGTCCGGTTATCAGCACGAGGCGGCGGTTACCGTCAAGGCGGCTGGTGTCATAGCCGGCGTCTTTCAGTTCGGCGGCAAGCCGGTCTGATAGTTCCGTTTCGTTTTTAATTTTGTTTACCACCCAGTAAAGAGCGTCAATCACAGTGTTGCCGGTAACCCATATTTGTTTTTCGCCGACGGCTTCAGCAAGCAGATTCTGGCGGCTGAGCGGAGTGGGTGAGAAGTGATAAGTAGCTAGACGTCCGGTCAGCAGGCGGTTCATTTCTTCAGGCCAGGGACTGTAGATATTATGTGTGCGCAGTCCGGCTTCGATATGGGCTACGGGGATTTGCTGATAGAAAGCTGCGAGGGCGGCAGCGGTTGATGTGGTGGTGTCGCCATGTACCAGCACAATATCCGGGCGTGCTGCTTTCAACACGTCGCGCATTCCGGTAAGCACTTTGGCCGTTACATCGTATAGATCCTGTCCCTGTTTCATGATGTTCAGATCATAGTCGGGTCTGATATCGAATATGTCCAGAACCTGGTCCAGCATCTCACGATGCTGGCCTGTCACGCATACGATGGTCTCCGCATGTTCGTATTCTTTTTGGAATTCTTTTACCAAAGGGGCCATTTTTATGGCTTCGGGCCTTGTCCCGAATACAAGCATTATTTTTTTCATGTTCAGTCTTTTTCTGTAATCGTCAGATATTGGCTTCTCTTTCACAGTGATTCCAGCCAGAGGAAGAAATCTTCATTGTTGTCTGTCGCATATTCTTTTTCTATTTGTCCGGCTGCTTTTCTTTTTATCGAGAGTTCTTCTTCGGTGATGGCGGAAAGCAATCTGTCTACCGAACTTTCGTCGAGTGCGTTTACGTCGTAACCGATACCGAGGTCGTGTACTTTATCGGCGAGGAAGGTGCCGCTTGATACGATGATCGGTGTGCGGAAGAATATGGATTCATAGAGTTTGTTGGGTTCTGCAAACCTTACATTCTCGTAGCATATGTCATAAGTGGAGAGAACCAGGTCGATTCCCGAATAGATCCGTGGCAGATCGTCCGGATTCTTGAACGGGCCGTGGACATGGCAGTTCGGGCTTTTGCGCAGGAGGTCGAAGTCGTCTTGCAACCCGGCAGCAACACGTCCGTGGAAATGAAGTTCCACGTGTGGATGGTTCTTGAGCGCATATTTTGCAAATGAAATGATGGACCGGTATCTGACCCCTCCTAAAAAGCCTATTCTCAGATGTCCGTTTTCAGGGCGGGTCTTTGCCATGTCGGGAAGACCGAGGATCCCGTGCTGCAACTTATTGGGTATAAGATAAATGTTGGACGGGGTTTTCGGCCCGAAATGATAGCGTGCAAAACCTTCTGAGGTAAGCACGGTAAGCATGGATTTTCTGATGATATGCTTGTCGATCCGTTCCAGTATGCTCTTTATCGGATTGCTGACATAAGTATGTACAAGGTCGGCCTCCTCATAGATGTATCGATGGCGGCACAGCGTTCTGAATACCATGGCGATCTGCAAGCCGAAGATGTAATATATGGCCTGTGCGTCTTTCGTTGCGAGTATTTTTTTTATTCCGCAACGGATCACGGGAAGTCTTTTGGCGTAGGAAGTACAGCCGGTTATGTCTCCGACGATATGCGGCCGGTAGTGTGTGGTTGTCGTATATGGGATGCCGCGGTCGAAGCCGTATACTTCAGTATCGTAGCCGTGATTTGCGAAATCCTCGATGCGTTTGCTCATTCTCGGGTCGGCCAGAGAGTCGCTGATGAATATGATTTTGGTCGGCTTGCCTGTTTCCGGTTCCTTATGGTCATGGCTGTCGGAATGATTCGTATTGTTCGGGGTACACATTTTTAGTCTGTTTGTTCGTTGGCGTTCTTCATGAGCCGGTTCATTTAAGAGCACGGTAGTTTTTCCTGTATCTGAGGTTCGTAATCCAGTTGTTTATAACCTTCATGGTATAGGTCGGCAGAAACAGTCCGGACAGATAGCAGTAGGAATGCAGGGTGGAGTATCCGAAGACTGTCTGGTATACCTGCGCGTTGAATTTGAGCAGAGACAGTTTGTTGGATGAGATGGAGCCTCTTGAGCGGCGGTAGCATGCCAGCGGTTCTTTGAGGGAGTAGGCTTTCCTGCATTTCCGGAGTATAAGCAGTACATAGGCCCAGTCTTGTCGTTTGCGCAGGGTGGGCATATAGAATTTGCCATGTGCGGAAGTGTCGTAGATGGCTGTGAGAAACCCTATTTTATCATCCCGTTTGGTGTCGGAAAGAGTAACGGAAGAGGGTGCTATGACAATGCCGGTCCGGTTGCCGGATTCATCGCCTACGAAGTAAGATGAAAAGCAGAAACAATAGCCGTTCTCTTTCATGAAAGCCAGTTGCTTTTCCAGTTTGTGGGGCAACCATGTATCGTCGCTGTCGCAGAAAGCGATATAGCGTCCCCGCGCTTCTTTGATGGAATGGTTGCGCGCATGTCCCGCTCCCATGTTGTCTTTCTGTGTGAAGAGCCGTATGCGGCTGTCTTTCTGTATATATGCCTGGATGATTTCAACCGTATTGTCGGTAGAACCGTCGTCCGTTATCAGGAGTTCCAGTTGGGTATATGTTTGTCTTAATATGCTTTCAATGCTTTCGGCGATGAAACGGCTTGAGTTATATGATGGCATGATAACGGAAACCAGTTCTCCGGTAGTATTGTTTTCCTTAGATTCCATATTGCATTTTGAAAGGTTTCTATTTACAAAGATACAATCTTATTTGTGAATAACCGAATGCGTTGAGACCTTTTATTGGGATTCGTCCCGGAGAAGTCTTTGAAAAGGTATTTTTCCCTCTTTTTTCAGCAGACGGTCTTTTTTAGCTGTGAAACCTGCAATAAATGCGGTGCTTTTACGTTACTTCCATATATTTTATATTGAAGGTTTATGACGGAAGATTTTTACTATGTGATATTCGTGGCCTTGGTTGCCATGGCGACTACGGCTCTGGCCATGCCTTTTCTTCTGAAGTTCTGCCGGTTGAGGGGATATTACGATATGCCCGGAGGGCGTAGGGTGCATTGCAATGCCGTGCCGCGGCTGGGAGGTTTGCTTTTCATGCCGTCTATGTTGGTGGGACTGGCACTGACGTTGTTTCTCAGTGCCGATGGCGGTGTGCTCAGTCTGAAAGTGTCTACCATAGCCATGGCGGTAGGGGCGTTTCTTATTTATATAATAGGAGCGGTGGACGACCTTATCGGCATGAAGGCCAATCATAAGTTTGCGGTGCAGTTGGCAGCCGCGTTGCTGATGCCGTTTTGCGGGCTGCTTATTAATAATTTTTACGGTCTCTTCGGGTTGTATGAGCTGCCTTTTTGGTTCAGTTATCCCTTTACGGTATTCGTCATCCTGCTGATTGTCAATTCAGTCAATCTGATAGATGGGATAGACGGACTGGCTTCCGGCTTGTGCATCTGTATTCTGATGGTTTATATTTTCCTGTTTCTGCAGATGGAGCGTACCAATGCGTATGCCCTTGTGGCATCGGGACTGCTGGGCTCGTTGTTGGCTTTCTTCCGTTTTAATATGTGGGGGAGCGCCGAACGGGGGACCAAGACTTTCATGGGAGATTCCGGAAGTCTGTTCCTGGGGTATGTCGTGGCCTACTTGTCCATCAAATATGCTACATGCAATCCGGCTGTCTTGCCCTACCGTCCCGAGGCATTGCTGGTGTCATTCACCTTGCTTGTCATACCGACCTTTGATGTGATCAGAGTTGCTTTGTGGAGAATATACCGGCACAGGCCTATTTTCGAGGCCGACAAGACACACATCCATCACATGGTGATGGCTGCCGGATTTACCATGCGTCAGACGTGGTGCGTCATTATGGGACTGTTCGTATTTTTCTGTATGCTGAACGGACTGCTGTATGCTGCGGGTGTGGGCGATACATGGATTGTTTTGCTCGATGTGTTTTGCTTCTGCCTGTTTCATGCGGTGATGTATGTGCGCGCTTCGCGGCGAAATGTGATATTCTGAGGCTGCAAGCGGGTTGGGCAACGGCTTTTTCTGTTGTCGGCACGATGGAAGAAAATGATGCGGAGTAAAATAAATTTTCATGAGCACGAAAATTTATTTTACTCCGCATCATTTTTTGTCCTGTTCCGCACCGTTGGCTCCTCAGTGTGGGCTATTGTTTTTTCCCGGTCCGTTTCTCTGTGTGCCGCAGGGCATTTTCCTAAGGTCGGCAAGATAGGGAAAGTAGTGCCGGATTGTAAAATTTACGGCTGAGGCAGTGAGCAGGGATACGACGGTGACGGCCAGCGTCACGGAATAGTGCTCATGGTGGAAAATGCCGTGTGCTACCGTTCCGAAGAATGCCGGCATGACTCCGGAGAAAAAGTAGAAGATAATGGAGTCTTTGCCGATATATTCTGTCCATCCGTTGCGCGGGATAACATGTGAAAGAGCCGTGACGGATATTATGCCGCAGGCATTGACAATCAATGTCCAGAGATGCCATGCCGTGGCTGGAAGTTCGGCTTGCGGCCCAGCCGGATGGGTCAGCCACACTCCGGAAAGGTAGATCAGTACGGCAGCGCCCAGTGTTATGGGGCAAGACAGAATCCGGTTGGCGCGGGATTCGTGCCGGCGGTACATTCCTCCGGCGCACATCAGTAGGGTGGCTTCCATTCCTTTCTGATAGTTCCACGGGAAGGGGGACTGGTCAATATGCCCGAGCCATATTCCGGCAATGGCGATCGGGATGCAGACCAGCAGGCATTGGCTCATCCGAAGGCGTAGGGAGAGCAGCAGCGTGGCCAGCAGCAGTTGTGCCACGGTCAGTGCGGATGTGAACCAATAGCTCACGCCGCCCCACACATCGTACAGGTATTGACGGACCGACAGGGCGTGGTGGTGGAACATCATCTTGGGGATGTAGATCAAAGTGGAGAACAGAAGGGTAGGGAGGATCAGCCTGAACAGGATATGGCGTATGGTTTGCCGGTATTTTCCCATACAGAATGACAATGTTCCGTCCGGGGTAAGGTGTTTTTGAAAGAAGAGGTAGCCGCTGACGAAAAAGAAAGCGTTGACATAAAACGGGGTGAGGACGTAGCCGTATGAGAAACCGCCGTTGCCGTAATAGAATTCACTGTGAAGCAGATAAACGGATATCATGCAAAGCGCTCGTACCGTGTTTATCCATCCTATGTCTTTTGTCTGCATATCGTTTCTTTGCTGAGGGAGGTGAAATATAAAAGCCTTTTCCCCGCGCGGAGAAAAGGCTTATGATTACATTGGGTGCAAAGCTAATGTTTATTTTGCATAACTTACCGAGCGGGTCTCACGGATGACCGTAATCTTTACTTGTCCCGGATAAGTCATTTCGTCCTGTATCTTTTTGGCAATCTCGCCGCTCAGGCTTTCCGTCTGCTTGTCGTCGATCTTGTCTGCGCCCACGATGACACGCAGTTCGCGTCCGGCCTGTATGGCATAGGTCTTGGTCACACCCGGATAGCTCATGGCGATGTTTTCCAAATCGTTGAGGCGTTTGATGTAGGCTTCCACTATCTCGCGGCGTGCGCCCGGTCGCGCTCCGCTGATAGCATCGCATACCTGCACGATAGGGGCGAGCAGAGAAGTCATCTCCATCTCGTCGTGGTGGGCGCCGATGGCGTTGCAGATGTCCGGTTTTTCTTTGTACTTTTCCGCCAGTTTCGCACCGTAAATGGCGTGCGGAAGTTCCGGTTCCTCATCGGGCACCTTGCCTATGTCGTGCAATAGTCCTGCACGTTTGGCCTTTTTGGGGTTCAGGCCCAGTTCGGAGGCCATGACGGCACACAAGTTGGCTGTCTCACGGGCATGCTGCAAAAGGTTCTGGCCGTAGCTGCTACGGTATTTCATCTTGCCCACGATGCGTACCAGTTCGGGATGAAGGCCGTGTATACCGAGGTCTATGGCCGTCCGTTTTCCGGTTTCTATGATTTCTTCTTCCACCTGTTTGCTTACCTTGGTCACCACTTCTTCAATGCGTGCGGGATGGATACGTCCGTCAGTTACGAGTTGGTGCAGGGCCAGACGGCAGATTTCACGGCGCACGGGGTCGAAGGCTGAAATGACAATGGCTTCCGGAGTGTCGTCCACAACGATTTCCACGCCGGTGGCCGCTTCAAGTGCGCGGATATTGCGGCCTTCACGACCGATGATGCGTCCTTTTACTTCGTCATTGTCGATATGGAATACGGTTACACTGTTCTCAATGGCCGTTTCCGTAGCCACACGCTGTATGCTTTGTATCACGATGCGTTTGGCTTCCTTGTTGGCCGTTAGTTTGGCATCGTCCATGATTTCGTTGATATAGCTTGCCGCATTGGTCTTGGCTTCGTCCTTCAACGATTCTATCAGCCTGTCCCGGGCTTCGTCTGCGCTCAGTCCGCTGATCGCTTCCAGTTTTTCGCGTTCTTTGGCTTCCAGCTCTTTCAGTTCTTCTTCTCGCCGGGCCAGTCCCTGCTGCTGGTTTTCCAGTCTTTTCCGGTCATTTTCAACGTCGTTTCTCTTGCGGTTCAGGTCATCCTGACGCTGGTTCAGATTCAGTTCACGTTGTTTCAGTCTGTTTTCGTGTTGCTGAATCTGTTGGTTGCGTTGTTGCACTTCCTTTTCCAGTTCTGCTTTTTTATTGAGGAATTTTTCTTTTACCTCAAGCAGTTTTTTCTTCTTGATTACTTCGGCTTCCTTGCCGGCTTCCGCAATTATTTGCCGATACTTGCCGGTTGCCACGTAACGGAACAGGATGAATCCTGCTATGCATCCGACAATGAGGCAAGCCGCGGAGATTATGAATTCCATATCTTTTTTGTTTATTAATGAATAAATATAAAAAATACGCACCGCTCACCTCACCGTATGATACCGGAGAGGGAGAAGCGGTGCGCGTTGTCTTCCTTATGTGATGTATGGTTTTTACTGTGCGTTTGTCTCCAGAGTGTCCTCCAGCGTGTGTAGCATGCGCTTCATGCTGTCTACGAAAGGCTGCGTGTCGTTGCGGAATTCGTTCTGTTTCAACGATAGCGCAATGCTGAGTGCAGCCATGCACAGGTAAGTTTCATTGCCCTGATCGGGGTATTGGGATGCGTAGCTGTTTATCTTTTGGTTTATCAGCTTTTCGGCAGCCCGGTAGACTTCTTCGTCTGTCCGTCTGATGGTGATGGAGAAAGATTGCTTTCCCAGTCTCAGGGTTATGGTAAAGTCCTCGCTTACTTCCATTGTGCTTTACACATTTAAAAGTGCGATACACTTGTCTACTTCACGCACCAACTTTGAGATTCTCGACTTAGCGTTTTTCATGTCTTCACTGCTTATGTCGATCATTCTCGCAGTTTTCAAGTTGGCATAGTCCGACTGCAGGCGTCCGATCCGTGCGTTTAGCGCGGCAATGATGCTGTCTTTTTCTTCCATTGCGCGGATCAACGCTGTATTGCGCTCTTTCTGGACTTTATATTCCAGTGTCAGTTGCGTGACACGTGCTTCCAATGTCCGTAGCAATACATCTTCTTCTGCTGTCATTTCTACCTTCTCGTTACAAAATTATGAAAAAACGTTTAACGTCCCAAGTATTTCCTTATTTTTTCTCGTTAATATCTTTGGGTTTCGGTTCTTTCTTGGCCAGCATGACGATATGGTAAACGTATTCGGTCATCCATGCCTCGCTGTAGCCCAGACGCATCTGATATTGGCGGATGTTGACACATGTGCGCCGTATGTTGTCGTCGCTCCAGTCGTTCTTGGTCATTACCTGATGGATCGTTTTTGCGGTCATTCCGCGTAGGGCCTTGTGGAACATGGACGGCATGCGGAACTTCCATTGCATGAGGTTGCCCATCAGCATCATCAGGTCTTGACTGAATCCCTGAAACATGAGCAGATAATTCTTGATGTCGTTTATGTTGCGGCAGTTGCGCTTGATACTGGCGTCTATTTCCTTGAAAAAGTAATCTTCCATGCCGTAGACGTCCGTCAGCATGGCGCGGCAGCGTTTGCGCTCTCCGACACCCAGTTTGTTGTTTACGGTGGGGATGCGCAGTGTCTGTTTGAATATGCGCAGGTCCGGCAGTACCGACAAGTTGCTGATGCCCATTTGCATGGCCATTACGGCCTGGTAATATACACGGATCAGGGTCATGAAATCTTCCATCCCACCGACACGTGTGGTCTCTTCCTTGGGCTTTCTGCCCAATAGTTTTGCAATTATATCCATTGCTGTCGTTCTTTTTTATAGGGTTATGTATGCAAAGATAGCACAAGACAGCCGGAATACAAAGGGAAAAAGTTGTTTTTTCCTTTTTTATTCCGGCTGTAGTCGTAAGGTGAAACACGCGTGGGATTATTCCCGCGTAAAAATTTCTTCGCTTAGTCTCATGAGGTATTGTCCGTATTGGTTTTTCAACATGGGCTGTGCCACTTCGCGCAGTTTTTCCGTGCTTATCCATCCCTGACGGTAGGCGATACCTTCTAGGCAGGCTATTTTCAATCCCTGTCGCTTTTCTATCACTTCGATGAAAGTGGAGGCCTCCGAAAGGCTGTCATGGGTACCGGTGTCCAGCCAGGCGAATCCCCGTCCGAGGGTCTTTACCTTCAGTTTCTGTTCTGCCAGATATTCCTGGTTTACGGTGGTGATCTCCAGTTCGCCCCGTGCGGAGGGTTTGATACGTGCTGCTACGTCTACCACGCTGTTGGGGTAGAAGTAAAGTCCCACTACGGCGTAGTTGCTTTTCGGCTGTTCCGGTTTTTCTTCTATACTCAGACAGTTGCCGTTCTTGTCGAATTCCGCTACTCCGTAACGTTCGGGGTCGTTTACCCAATAACCGAAAACGGTAGCTTTGTCTTCCTGTACGGCATTGGTTACGGCTTCACGCAGCATACTTGTAAAACCTGCTCCATGGAATATATTGTCGCCCAGCACAAGGCACACGCTGTCGTCTCCTATAAATTCACGTCCGATAAGGAATGCCTGTGCCAGTCCGTCGGGCGAGGGCTGCTCGGCGTACTCGAAGCGGACGCCGAAATCGCTTCCGTCTCCCAACAACCGACGAAAGCCCGGCAGGTCATGTGGCGTGGATATGATCAGTATCTCTCGTATGCCGGCCAGCATCAGTACCGATACCGGATAATAAATCATCGGTTTGTCAAATATGGGGAGCAATTGTTTGCTTACTCCTTTGGTGATGGGGTAGAGACGGGTACCAGATCCCCCGGCTAATACTATACCTTTCATAATATAAATATGTATGTGTGATTAATAAGCGTTTTCTTCGTTATGCTTTAACATATTCATGACGGTGTGCCACATGATACGCAGGTCAAGCCCGAAACTCCAGTTTTCCACATACCAGATGTCGGCCTTGACTCTGTTTTCCATCTGGTCCAATGTTTTGGTCTCTCCGCGAAAGCCTTGAATTTGCGCCCATCCGGTGATGCCGGGCTTTACCAGATGCCTTACCATATACCGACGGATGAGTCGGGAGTATTCCTGTGTGTGGAGTAGCATGTGGGGGCGGGGACCTACGAGACTCATGTCACCTTTGAATACGTTGATGAATTGAGGGAACTCGTCGATGTTCGTTCTGCGCATCAGGTTTCCGAATTTGAATTTACGAGGGTCGTCTTTGGTGGCCTGCATGCGGTCGCTGTCTTTGTTGAGGTGCATACTCCGGAACTTGAGGCAATAGAATTCTTTTCCGTCCAGTCCGTTGCGTTTCTGTTTGAAAATAATAGGTCCGGGACTTTGAATCTTGATGATGATACCCGCAATGAGGTATATAATGGGGAATACGGTAAGCAGAAACAAACCGGATACCATGAGGTCAAACAGGCGTTTGCACCATCTGTTCACGGGGTCTTGCAGCGGTTCGTTACGCACGTTCAGCAGCATTGTGTTGCCTAAGTGTGACAGTTCCATTCGTTTGGTCAGGAAGTCCAGAAAAACGGGCAGGGCGAAGAAACGGATCATGTGGTCTTCGCAATAGCGGAATATCTCTATGGTCTCTATCTTGTAATCCGTATCGGGTACAATATACAAGTCTGTAACTTCCGGGTGCTGGCGCAGGAAATCCATTACCTTTTTCCGGTCGCCCAAATTAGGGATCTTCATGTAATCCGGCAGCTCTTTGCGGGTGAAGATACCTATTATTTTGAATCCTAAAGAATGATCGTTCAGCGTATGGTAGATGTCTTTCAGATTCAATGGATGCCCTACTAATATGACAAATCTCTGGTTATGTCCTTTTGCACGCAACTGCTGCAGATAGTTGTGGATGGCTAAACGTTCCACGGCTATCAGGAAGAGGAATATGACGAAACTGATAATAAGTTCTTTGCTCGTTATATGGTAATCTCTTATCATACCCGATACGGATAGCATGAGCAATGTCTGTACGCAAACTGTATAAATGGCACGTTCCAATATGTTTTCGCTGCGTACGATGCGTTTCAGGAAAGCAGGAGGAACGATATGTCTGGTCGGGAATATGGTGAAAGCTCCGATGAGCAGTTTTGTCTTTAAGGCATAAGGAAAACTGCAGGCCAGTGCGAAACTGTGGGTAAGTGCAAAGGCAAGCCAATAGCTGACGACCAGTAATGCGATGTCGTTGCAGATGGTTGCTGATTTCACAAGATTGGATTCCTCCAGATTCTTAATCTTCATGTCTAAAATACTAACAATGTTGGTAATACGAACGCGAATGTATATATTTTTTAGGGATGATACAACAAAATATGTTTTTTAATTATATGAATAATGAAAAATTCCTGAACGGGCAAAGTATTTTTCTTTTTTGTTTGGAATGTATGTCAAATTATTCCTAATTTTGCGGCTTGAACGGAATTAGTGTAAATATAATAAAAAAAGTAACATGGTCAACAAAACTTTTCAGGCAAACGATGATGTCGACAAACAGGATGCCGGTTTTAATTATCGTGAAATGGTGGATGCTGTGATTCTGCACTGGCATTGGTTTGTAATATCCATTGTTGGGTGTGTGTGCATTGCTTTCTTATATTTGAAGACCAAACCGTATGTGTATTCTACATGGGCCGAAGTATTGATCAAGGATGAGGACCCATACAAGCGCAATATGCGGGGAAGTGCATTGGCCGACTTTACTCAATTGGGATTTATGACGAACAGTAACGGTTTTGACAATGAGGTCAGAATCCTGGGAAGTAAGACATTGGCGCGCCGTGCCGTCACCAACCTTAAACTATATGTACGTTATGCCTTTGATGGGGCAATGCGCGATACGGAACTTTATGGAAACTCTCCCGTGCTGGCAGATATGTCTCCGGTTGATTTGGATACATTGGCCATGCCTGTTTCTCTTGAGCTTACTCCTTTGAAGAATGGAGGTTTTCATGTCGAAGGTATGGCATGGGAGGAACCTTTTGAAGCTGATATCGAGAAGATTCCGGCGAGGATCAAGACTTTGTCCGGCTGGGTGTCGCTCCGTCCGAATCCTTATATGGAGGACCTGACATTTGACAAGAACTTGAAAATAAGCATCGTGAGCCCGGCTCTTATGGCAGAAGCCTTTATGAGTGTCACGTCTATAGAACCTATCAGTAAACAAACGACTATTGCCCGTATCGTGATGAAAGATACGGAGCGTCAGCGTGCTGAAGATTATATGAATGAGCTGATACGTGTATATAATGTGGATGCCAACGATGTGAAGAATGAAGTGGCACTCAAAACAGAAGCGTTTGTTAACCAGCGTATTCAGATTATCAATGCTGAGTTGGGTACTACAGAGTCAAATCTTGAGTCTTATAAGAAAAGACATCAGCTGGTGAATCTGATGTCTGATGCCGAGGCTGCCTATAAAGGAGTAGAAAGCTATCAGACTCAACAGATAGAACTGCAGACACAGATGCTCCTTGTCAAGTCCTTGAAAGAATATGTGGATAATCCTGCCAACAATATGGAAGTGATTCCTACAAACCTCGGGCTTGCAGACCGGGGCCTGAATACCGTTATTGCCGATTACAACGCCAAAGTGGTGGAACGCAAGCGTCTGCTCGCAACTGCGCCCGAAAGTTCTCCCGTGGTAGTTTCGGTAACCAATACCATTACTTCCATGTATCCCGGTATCCGTCATTCTCTTGCTACGGTGTATGAAAACCTGCAAGTTCAGAAACGTAATATTGACAATCAATATAATCTGTTCATCAGCCGTCTGTCCGACGCACCGACTCAGGAGCGTGTGCTTACCGATATCGGTCGTCAGCAATCCGTAAAGGCTGCACTCTACCAGATTTTGTTGCAGAAGCGTGAGGAGAATGCCATTTCATTGGCTTCTACGGTAGACAAGGCGCAGGTTATCGATATGCCGGAAAGTACTATCCGCCCTATTTCTCCCCGTAAAACGATTGTGCTTCTCCTTGCTTTGGCGATGGGTGTTGCGTTGCCGGCCGGGCTGATATACCTGTTGAATCTGTTGCGCTACCGTATTGAAGGGCGCAATGACATAGAGAAGTTGACGAACTTGTCTGTACTGAGCGATATCTTTGTAGCCGGTGAGTTGAACGGTAAGAAGAGAGCCGTTGTGGTCCGCGAGAACAATAACGACATGATGGAGGAGTCATTCCGTAATCTGAGAGCTAACTTGGGCTTTGTGATGACGAAGAGTGAGAGAGTCATGATGTGTACATCGGTGATTCCCGGTGAAGGAAAAACATTCGTGTCAACCAACTTGGCCATGAGTTTGGCACTCGCCGGCAAGAAAGTGTTGGTGGTAGGTCTGGATATCCGTAAGCCCCGATTGGCTAAATTGTTCGGTCTCAAAGCCGGAAGTCGCGGTGTGACCACCTACTTAGCCGGGGAGGACAGTTCGGATGAATTTCTGCGTGACCAGATTCTCAGTTCAGGTCTGCATGCCAATCTGGATGTGCTGCCGGCCGGTCTGATTCCGCCTAACCCTGCCGAGTTGATTGCTTCGGAAAGATTGGATTATGCGTTTGCACGATTCCGGGAATGGTATGATATGGTCGTGGTGGATACACCGCCTATCGGTCTGGTGAGTGATACGATGATGTTGGGACGTCTGGCTGATGCTACGCTGATAGTATGCCGGTGCGATTATTCGCTCAAGCGTAATTTTGAGATACTGAACGAGATACATCGAGACGGTAAGTTGCCTAAGATGAATCTCGTGTTGAACGGTGTAAACTTGAGGTTGCGTAAATACGGATATTACTACGGTTATGGTCATTACGGCCGTTACGGTAGATATGGAAGCTATGGTCATTACGGTCGCTATGGCGGTTACGGAAATAAGAATGGAGAGAGAAGCCATCGCCACGGAGGCTTTATCCATGAGGATGATTATGATGCCAAGGATTAAATGTCTTATTGCTTATATGTAAGGAAAAAGAACATGATAAAAGAAGAAGAGATGGTGGTTAGAACCACCATCTCTTCTTCTTTTTAGGAGTTGCGGGCATGTATTCTTCTTCCCACTCTTCTTGCAATAGATCCGTCATGCTTTTCCCTTCCGATATCATGCGGTATATGACACCCCAGTCGGGCAGGCCGCCGATATTCCGGTCGTCTATGAACAGATCGGCCTTTAGTTTACGGCTGTAGTGCATGTTCTTGTCGGTGTCTTCTTCCGGAAAGTCTTTGTTTACTGCAAAGAATTCCACACCTCGCTGGCGGCACCATTCCACAGCTTCATCCTGTAGCTTTCCTTCTCTTACCGTCCAAAGGATGAGGTGATGATGGTCTTCAATCAGTTTTTTCAGTGTTTCGGTGGCGAATGGAACTTCGCGCCCGATTTCGGGATAGCGGTGCTCTACTATGGTCCCGTCGAAGTCTACGGCTATAATCATATTGCTTTGTTTGGAATATTATTTTGGCAAAGGTACGAAAACGCGGTTGCTTTTGAGGGGATTGGGAACGGAAATTCGTTTTTTTCTGTTAAATTCAGAAAAAACCGTGTTTCTGTTTGTTCTTTTTCGCCTCCCTATTCGTAATCTATACCAAAGCGAAAGAAAGTAATATTAGTTGATCCTTAAAAAGAAAGAACATGAAGAATGGAATTCTTGCGGCAATGGCACTTTGCTGCGCTACTTCATCGACAGTGCCTCTGTGGGCGGCAGAGTATCAGGAACCCGTCTTGAAAACAGTCGAGCCGAATCTGGCTACCGACGGAACCGGCGGCGGAGTCTATTATGTCTATCATATGGCCTCCAAGTCGTTCCTTACGGCCGGAAATAAATATGGTACACAGTTGAGTGTGGGCGAGAACGGTATGAAAATTACGTTGGATTACGGTACGGAACGTGCTCCCTTGCTCGGTCAGAAACCGAAAGTGGACGGAACGGGTTGGATTTTCAACATGATGGATGCTCCTACTAACAGCGGTTTCCACGAAGTGTATCTGACAGACCGTACGCAGGCATGGGTGGATTGCAACGAACAGGGACATACTCTTTGGGATATCCAGAAGCAGGAGAACGGTACATACCGCATCATGGTCGTTAAGCAGGATACGGTTTACAGCCGCAATGAAGAGGGAGAATACGTAGAGAGGATGTGGGGTGTGTCCGAAGGTTCTACCGCAGTCCTTCCCACAGCCAATCCCGAAGAGGGCGGATATGAGAATGCGGAAGTAGACTGGTCATTCACAACCGATGAATATTATGAATTGTATAAAGCAAAGAAGAGTCTTTATACTGAATTGGTGTATGCCGATGAACAGGGATTCACTGAGGTGTCTTCTTATGAGAGTCTATATGACAGCAACGATGCCACGGCTGATGAAGTTTTACGTGCGGCTCTGGCATTGCGCCAGGCTGTGATGGACAAACAGGGCGAAGGCGCTACGGAAGAGAATCCGAAAGATTTCACAAGCATGATTATCAATGCCGACCTTAACAATGGCAATACCGGATGGTCTGACGATGCCGGCGGTGCCGGATTAGGCCATCAGGACGGTACGTCCTATCAGGATGCCGATGACGAAAGCCTTTTGATGGAGCATTTTACCGAGGAATGGCAGGCTGCGAACAATGGCGGCGTGACGGCACGCATCCATCAGGTGCTCGGCAATATGCCTTCCGGACGTTATCGTCTGTCGGCCAAGACAATCGGTTACAATCAAGGCGACTGGCAAGGCGTCCATCATGGTCTTTATCTTTTTGCGGAGACATCATCGACCGGCGATGAATATCGTGCGGAGGCCCATACCCTTAAATTCGGAGGTTTGGCCAACGGTGCCCAGAAAGACGATGTGCCTTCTCCCCGTCCGGTAGTACTGGAGTTTTATTCCCGCGGCGGTGATCTGACCATCGGTTTGAAAACGGTGAATACCAACTGTAACTGGATTGCCATGGACGACGTACGTCTCGAATATTTGGGTATAGGCAGCGGAATGGCAGGTGAAGTAAGAGCCTCTGTAGAAAAACTTCAGCAGCGTTTGGACGAGTATACCACCAACAATGTGGAAATTTCGAAAGCCGGTGCACAGCATGCCCGGGATTTGATGGAGTCGGCTCTGAAGGCTGCCGAGACGGAGATGGACGACGGTGCTCTTTCATTGATAAATAAATCGGTTCTGGCAGAACTTGAGGTGTTGGCAGCCGATGCGGCAGCTTATGTGAAACTGAACACATTCTTGAGTAATGTGTCTTATTGGGATGGAGATTATGCCGATCTGGCTTTACCTGCGCTGGACGATTACATTGCCGGTCTGGAGAATGCACAATCTGATTTGACATTCGATCCAGCCGATGCCGACAGTTTGCAAGTCCGTGCCGACCGCTTGTTCCGTCAGGAAATCAACAAGGCAATCGAAAGCGGCGAAACCGATCAGATCACCGGTTTGCTGGTCAATCCCAGCTTTGCCCGTAACAATGACGGATGGACAAAGACCGGAAACGGAAATTATGGAAACGACGGTCATCATATCGGCGAGGTATGGAACGGAAGAGACTGGGAAGTATTTCAGGAACTGACCGGACTTCCGGAGGGATTCTATAAAATCACGATGCAGGGCTTCTATTCTCCAAGTTCGCCCAACAGCGGCGTATGGCATGCCGGATGGGGCGTGGAAGGCGATGTGATCAACACTCCGATGGCGTATGTCTTTGCCAATAGCGCGGCAGAACTGATGCACCATGTAGCCGATTTCCCGCAAGATGCAAAGATGAATGAAAATGGCTGGGAGGAAATTTCCGGAACGGCGGATGCCAATCTCAACGGCAAGTTCCTGCCCGTTGACATGACAGCGTCCGGTACTGTATTCCAGGCTGATGAAAACAATTATCTCAACACCGTGAACTGTTATGTAGGTGCCGACGGAGTGCTTCGCATCGGAACACGGCTTGCCGGAGTGACAAGAGACCAGGCATGGGTCACTTTCGACAATTTCAAGGTGCGGTATCTGGGATTTGAGAATACGCAAAGCGCGGTAGCAGCCTTGTCGGCCAAGATAAAGGAAGCCGAGCGTGCGCTGGGCGAGGGAACCCTGATGACTGTGGCGGTACAGGAAAATCTGGCCGGTGTCGTTCTTGCTGCCACGGAACTTATAAAAGGCGAGGTGAGCGGCGAACAGTTCAAATCTACGATGGCTTCACTGGAAGAGGCTATGGAGCTTGCCAAGGCCTCGCGTGAATTGGTGAGATCGGCAGACGAGCTGGTTGCCAAACATAACAATGCGAGCGACAACGGCATGTATGACGGTTACAATGCAGACGACATGAGCCTGCTGATGGACTATGTCGGAGAATTGGCGGAAATGATCGAGATGAAAGATCTGGCCGATGATGCGACGGTGGAAGCCTACATATCCGACATCCGCAATGCCTATGCCGATATGTTGAAGTCGGCCGTAGACATGACTGTTGCCTCCAAGGATGAGCCGGTTGACGTGACATCGCTGATTCAGTCAGCAAGTTTCAGTGAACGGGTGGATGACATTACGGAGCAGGCATCTGTCGACGGATGGACCGTCACGAACGGTTCCCGGAATGCTACCGGTGCGAAAAACTATGAGTTCTTTAATGTGACGGACGGCGATATCCGCCAGACGCTCTACGGTATGCCGAAGGGATACTACCGTTTGGGGTACAACGGAACTTATCGTGCCGGTGATATAGCTCCGGCTGCTGTAGCCTATCGTGCGGGCACGGATGCCAAGAATGCGTCGGCTTATGTGACTGTAGGAGGGAAGACGGTGTCCGAACCCTTGCCGTCCATGTTTGAAGGTGTCAAGGAGGGCAAGTATCATGCCAACGATGTGGTGCTGCACGATACCCTCCGCGTAAATGATGATTTTGTCTACAACTGTATGATGAATAATGTGGCCGGTGCGGATGCGGCATTCAGTCACGGTTCATACGAAGGTAGTATTACGTTCTACGTGGATGAGGACAAGCAGGATGTGACCATCGGAGTGCGCAAGGACGGTGCTTTGCAGAACGACTGGGCCATCATAGACAACTTCCGTCTTTATTACTTCGGTGACGGAGAAGCCAACAATCCGGACGCCATCGGCGAAGTGATATCCGGTGCCGATGCTTTTGTTGTAAGTTCCGCCTGGTACACTATCAACGGTGTGCGTGTGGCAGAACCGAGACAACAAGGCATTTATATCCGTGAAGATTTGCTGAGCGACGGTTCGAAGAAAGCCGTGAAGGTGATCGTAAAATAATGCTTTTCATCAATAGACTGACTGCAAAGGGAGGACGAAGTGATTCGTCCTCCCTTTTTCCGATGCCGCCATAAGCGGAAGTTGTGCTACATGGCCGACCCGCCGATAGCGCCCAGTATGGCGCTGGCCACGGCAATGAGTACGTTAAGCAGGGTGTTCCATAAGGATTTGTTCATAGGCTTTGAAATGTTAAAGTTGAAATATTCAGGGACATTCGGTGCCCATATAGAGCGCCCACCCCTTCTTTATCTGACTCATGACGGCTTTTTCTCCGCATTCCACGCGGCTCATGGCTGCCACCAACGGTCCCATGTGTTCGGGGTCGTAGGGATTGAGAGGCTTGTTTGCGTCGAATCCGGTGAGGGCACAGACCTTACGGATGTAGTTGTCCGTGTCGTTGCCGTCGGCGGGCGGAGCCCAGCGGGCAATAATGCTGCGGATGGTGTGGCGTCCGTATTTGTGGCAATAAGTGCGCAGCAGGATAAAGGCGGCACGGTAGCCCCAGGCCATACTTCTGAAAGAGAAAAACTCCGGGTCGGGTTGCCTTTCCGCCAGTCCTTGCCACAGGTCTGCGGTGCGCCTGATATTGAGAGGGTTGCAGTTGCGTATCCCTCTTTTTTTATTGAACATATCCGTAGCGGTCATGGGCTTAGCCTTCACTGTTTTCGTCCTGTCCGTTATTCGCCTGTTCCGTAAATGTGATCCGCTCGAGCGAGAAATCCTTGTTGTTGAGCGATACGGCGTCTTTGAGCCTTTTGTTCGGAGTGAAGCGCACATGCAGGCGGGTCAGCAGTGTGGGATCGTAACTTTCGGCCGAGTCGCTACCCAGTCCGTTGGCCACCACACGCAAACATCCCAGGTCGCCGAGATGCACGCGTTTGCCTTCTTTGAGAGCATAGATAATCTGCTCCTGCAATGCCGAGAGAACGGCCAGACAATCATGTCGGGTGACGGTACATGTGGAACTGATTCGTGTGGCAATCTCCTCTATGCCGATCTGATACATACTGACGATTACCGCGTAGAATTTGCCCTGACCTTTCGGGTTGCGCGGGTCTTTGCGCTCGATGACTTTGTACATCATACGTTTACTGTTTTTTTCAGGTTGGTTTTTTGATTTTCAAATCTCATGTCGTCCGGATGACAATACAAAGGTAGGGCGGGTGGAAAAGAGGGTTGCGTTTTTGTGCATCTTTGTGTCACTTTGCGTCTTGTTGCGCTTTTCCGTGCATGTTTCCGTTCCTTTTGCTTCCTTGTCCTGCGTGCGGACGGTCATGTCGGCCATTCGCTGAAGTCCTCGTCGGTCTGCTCGGGCTTTCCCAGCGTGTCGATAATAAGTTCATATTGTCGAGGCGTGAAGCTGCGCTGGTAAGTTTTGAGGTGCAGTCCTTCGAGGCTCAGCCATAAGTCTTTTTCGCTTCGCAGCACTTTGAGGAATCTCCGTCGTGCGTTTTTCTCCGTAGATTCCGGAAAGTACAAGGCGGCCAGTCGGGTCACGTCATAGATGTTTTTCTTCATGGTACATGATTTGTTAAAAAGGTGAATATAAAAATGTACGGGAGTATGGCGCTGCGGCAATCGTCGGTGCCTTTTGCGGCATACGGCCGTGTCTTCATGTCTTTTCTCCGGCATCTAAATATTTCTTTATTATTTGCTGGTATTGTATGAATTTCGTAATTTTGGACGATTTTTTATAATTATGAGCATGAAAAATAAATTGTTCCGTTTCACGGACCTATTTAAGGAAACCCTGTGGGGCGGACATCGTATATTGCCGTTCAAAGGTCTGGAGGCCGACGACAGGCTGATTGGAGAGAGTTGGGAACTGTCCGGCATCCCCGGTGACGAGTCTGTCGTGCAGGGAGGGGCATACGACGGAATGACTCTGACGCAGTTGGTGGAAGAGGGCGGAAGCGCTTTGCTCGGCGAAGAGAATTTCAGCCGTTTCGGTACCCGTTTCCCCTTGCTTGTCAAGTTTATAGATGCGGCTCAGCCTCTGTCCGTACAAGTGCATCCGGATGACGAACTGGCGGAAAAGCGCCATCACTGTCCCGGAAAGACGGAGATGTGGTATATCGTGGACGGAGCGGAAGGTGCTTATCTGCTCGACGGGTTCAGCCGTCAGGTGACGCCCGACGAGTATGCGGCCCGTGTGGCCGACAACACCCTGCCGGAGGTGCTCCGCCGTTATGAAGTCTGTCCGGGCGATGTGTATTATCTGCCTGCCGGTCGTGTGCACAGCATCGGTACGGGATGTTTCATCTGCGAGATACAGCAGAGCAGCGATGTGACATACCGCATCTATGATTTCGGGCGCACGGACAGCGAGGGACGTCCGCGCCAGCTTCATGTGGAAGAGGCCAAGGATGCCATAGACTATAGCGTGACCGAACCCGAAGTCCGTTGTGACATAGAGGAGAATGTACCGGTAGAGCTGGTGAAGAGCTCTTTCTTTACGACCGGCGTTTACCGTCTGACCGAGCCGATGACGTGCGATTATTCCGAACTGGACAGTTTTGTCATTCTGATCTGTACCGAGGGCACGTGCCGCGTGTCTTGCGCCGGTGAGGAAACAGTGCTTACGGCCGGGCATACGCTTCTGGTGTCGGCCGAGGCCGAAAGCGTGACGCTGGTTCCCGAAGGTGCGGCCACCGTGCTGGAATCTTATGTATAATTCATAACCGCTTGTATATATGAACAAAATTTCAACGAAGTTATTTGCGATTGCCGCCGTAGTGATGATGTGGGCTGTGACGTCATGCACGTCTTATAAGACCGTGCCTTATATGATGAACAGTGCCGAAGTGAACCTTGACTCAAGTGCCGTACTTTTTGAGGCACGTATCATGCCTAAGGACGAACTCACCATTACGGTGAACTGTCCCGAGGATGCCGAGGCCGTACTGCCGTTCAACCTGACGGCCACTCCCGCTTTGGGTAAGCAAAGCCGTTCCGTGCTGGTGTCGCAACCGACGTTGCAGACTTATCTGGTGACCAACGAAGGAACCATTCAGTTCCCCATACTGGGTACGCTGCATGTGGGCGGAATGACGGTAAACGAGCTGGAAAGACTGGTGGCGTCGAAGATCGAGGGTACGTATCTCAATACCAAACCGGTAGTGACAGTGCGGTTGAGCAATTACAAGATCTCCGTATTGGGCGAGGTGAACTCCCCGGGTACATATACCGTTCCGTCGGAAAAGGTGAACATTTACGAAGCGCTTTCGCTGGCCAAGGACATGACCGTATACGGTCGGCGCGACAATGTGAAGCTGATCAGGGAGGATGCCAGCGGGAAGAAGGCCATCTATGAGTTGGACATGAATGATGCCAATATTATCAAGTCGCCCTACTTCTATCTGCAGCAGAACGATGTGCTCTACGTCACGCCGAACAAGACGAAAGCCAAGAACTCCGACATCGGTCAGGTCACCAGCTATTGGGTGAGTGGTACGAGTATCATGGTGTCCATCGCATCCTTGCTGGTGAATGTGCTGAAGAAGTAATCCGATCGGAGCCCGCTGCCTGATAACGGGCGTTTCCGTGCTCCGTCCCGAGTTGCTTCGGAGTGGTTGAAACTCTGACAAATATATTACAATTATACTTCTTGCGGAGTAAGAGGAATTTTCATGCGGAAGAAATAAAAAAATCATGAGGACGGTTTTTTTATTTCTTCCGCATCATTTTTTATCATAGTGCCCTGCGTTTTTCCTGTGTAGGCGAAAGGCGGCGGGCAGGGCACCGGAACACCGTGTCCCGTATGACGTCGCGCAGTTTTTAATATTTTGTAAGACAGAGGATTGTGTCTATACTTCCTGAGTCGGATTTGTCTGTTGCCTGCACCGTGAAGAGGGGGCTTTACCTAATTGCGGGCTTTTTATCTCTTCTTCAGAAATTTTTTTATAACTTTGCGTCATATACACTAAACATTATCACATTATTCATTATGAGAAAAGTAGCATTGATTACCGGTATTACGGGGCAGGACGGATCTTATCTGGCAGAGTTCCTGATTGAAAAGGGATATGAGGTGCACGGCATCATGCGGCGTTCATCTTCATTCAATACCGCACGTATCGAACATCTGTACCTGGACGAGTGGGTACGCGATATGAAAAAGAGCCGTCTGGTGAATCTGCACTGGGGGGATATGACGGATAGCAGTTCGCTGATTCGCATTATCAGCGACATCCATCCCACGGAGATTTATAACCTGGCTGCCCAAAGTCATGTGAAGGTGTCGTTCGATGTACCGGAATATACGGCCGAGGCTGATGCCGTGGGCACATTGCGCTTGCTTGAAGCCGTGCGCATTTGCGGGTTGGAGAAGACCTGCCGTGTGTATCAGGCGTCGACTTCGGAACTCTTCGGTAAGGTGCAGGAGGTGCCGCAGAAGGAAACCACGCCGTTTTATCCTCGTTCTCCTTACGGGGTGGCCAAACAATACGGTTTCTGGATCACGAAGAACTACCGCGAGAGCTACGGTATGTATGCCGTGAACGGTATTTTGTTCAACCATGAGAGCGAACGTCGCGGTGAGACGTTCGTCACCCGTAAGATTACGCTGGCAGCCGCCCGTATCGTACAGGGTTTGCAGGACAAACTTTATCTGGGAAATCTGGATGCGCGCCGCGACTGGGGATATGCCAGGGATTATGTGGAGTGCATGTGGTTGATTCTGCAGCATGAGACGCCCGAAGACTTTGTCATTGCCACAGGTGAGATGCACACTGTGCGAGAGTTCTGTACACTGGCATTCCGCACGTTGGGAGTGGACCTGAACTGGGAAGGCAGTGGAGTGGATGAGAAAGGAGTGGATGCGGCCACCGGCAGGGTGCTGGTCGAAGTAGACCCGAAATATTTCCGTCCGTGCGAAGTGGAACAGCTGTTGGGCGATCCCACGAAAGCCCGTACGTTGCTGGGGTGGAACCCGACGAAGACCACATTTCCGGAGCTGGTCAGAATCATGGCGGAGCATGACATGAAGTTTGTGAAGAAACTGCACATGAAAGCGCAGCTTGACAAGGAATAAAGAATTGCAGTATGTTGGACAAGAATGCGAAAATATATGTGGCGGGACATCATGGACTGGTGGGTTCCGCCATTTGGAATAATCTGAAGCGGCGCGGTTATGCCAATCTGGTGGGCCGCTCGCACGGAGAACTCGATTTGTTGGACGGCGCGGCCGTGAAAGCTTTCTTTGATGCCGAACGTCCCGATGCCGTGGTGCTGGCTGCCGCTAAGGTCGGCGGGATCATGGCCAACCTGCAATATCGGGCCGATTTTATTTATGAGAATTTGCAGATACAGCAGAATGTCATCGGAGAGAGCTTCCGCCACGGGGTAAGGAAGCTGCTTTTTCTGGGCAGCACGTGCATCTATCCGCGCGAGGCTTCTCAGCCGATAAGGGAAGAGGCCCTGCTCACTTCGCCGTTGGAGTATACCAATGAGCCGTATGCCATTGCCAAAATAGCGGGACTTAAGATGTGCGAAAGCTTTAATCTGCAATATGGAACGAACTATATTGCCGTGATGCCGACGAATCTCTATGGTCCGAATGATAATTTTCACTTGGAGAACAGTCATGTATTACCTGCGATGATTCGCAAGATTCATCTGGCCAAATGCCTGAATGAGGGACGCTGGGACGACGTGCGCAAGGACCTCGGCCTGCGTCCTGTGAGCATGACACCGGCCGGAGGGGAGAAGCGTGTGGCGGATGCCTCATCTTCCGAAGCGGAGATTCTGCAAGTGCTGGAGCATTACGGTGTGACACCGGAGGCGGTGACTCTTTGGGGCACGGGCAAGCCTCTGCGTGAGTTTCTGTGGAGCGAGGAAATGGCGGATGCCAGTGTACATGTGTTGCTCAACGTGGACTTTAAAGACACCTATGCTCCAGGGGCTTCGGATATCCGGAACTGCCATATCAATGTGGGTACGGGTAAGGAATTGACAATCCGCGAGGTGGCGGAGAAAATCATGGCGGAGGTGGGCTTTCGGGGTGTGCTGCGCTGGGATGCTTCCAAGCCTGACGGTACGATGCGCAAGCTGACCGATGTGACGAAACTTCACGACCTCGGATGGTGTCACAAGGTGGAGATAGACG
Organism: uncultured Paraprevotella sp.; assembly: GCA_910586505.1. Classification (GTDB taxonomy): domain Bacteria; phylum Bacteroidota; class Bacteroidia; order Bacteroidales; family Bacteroidaceae; genus Paraprevotella. The sequence goes on from CAJUGV010000008.1 coordinate 62,861, forward strand.
AAGGAATACACCGCCTGTATGCGTGGTACCGCGAAGGCATCTGCATCAATCATCAGACTATTTGAATGTATATATAATAAGGTATAAGAAATGAAAAAGTTGTTGTCGCTTCCGCTGAATCTGGTGACGTGTTTCCACGAGGTGGAGCAGGCCGACAGGCAGGAATGGTTTTGTACGTCGGATCCCGTAGGGCATAAGTTAGGTTCGGGCGGGGGCACGGCGTGGCTGTTACAGGCATGTAAGGAGTCCGAATTGGATGGTGATGAGTCGCTTGCCTCTTGGCTGTCGCATGAAAAACGTATTTTACTGCATGCGGGAGGGCAGAGCCGCCGTCTGCCGGCCTATGCCCCTTCCGGTAAGATTCTTACGCCGGTGCCGGTGTTTCGCTGGAAGCGCGGGCAACGACTGAACCAGAATCTGCTGTCGCTCCAGTTGCCGCTTTACGAGCAGATAATGGAGCGTGCACCGGAGTCGCTTCACACCCTGATTGCCAGTGGCGACGTGTATATCCGTACCGACCGTCCCTTGCAGGATATTCCGGAGGCGGATGTGGTGTGCTACGGATTGTGGGCAGATCCCGCTTTGGCCAAGAACCACGGGGTGTTCGTGTCGGACCGCCGCACACCCGAAAGGCTGGCTTTCATGTTGCAGAAACCTTCTGTGGCCGAATTGGGCCGGCTGATGCAGCAACATCTTTTCCTGATGGATATCGGTATATGGCTGTTGAGCGACCGTGCTGTGGAGCTGATGGTGGAGCGTTCTTGCCGTGACGGCAAGTTGTCGTTCTACGATATGTATTCCGAGTTCGGTGCGGCATTGGGAGACAGTCCGCTCGTTCACGATCCGGAGCTGAACGCGCTTACTGTGGCCATACTGCCTCTCGAAGGAGGCAGCTTCTATCATTACGGCACAAGCCGTGAAATGATATCGTCGACGTTGGCGGTGCAGAATATAGTGACCGACCAACGGGAAATCATGCACCGTAAAGCTAAGCCGCATCCGGCCATGTTCGTGCAGAATGCAGGGGTGGAGGTGCCGCTTCGTGCGGAAAATTCCGAGCTGTGGATAGAAAACAGTTTTATCGGAAAAGGATGGACACTGGCCAGCCGTAATATTATTACAGGTGTTCCGGCGAACGACTGGCCGTTGAAACTGACCGAGGGGCTGTGTATTGATGTGGTGCCGGTAGGGGATTCGTCCTATGCGGCCCGTCCGTATGGTTTCAACGATGCGTTTAAAGGACCGTTGGACAACGATGGGGTGACTTATCAGGAAATTCCAGTGAGAGAATGGCTGGCATGTCGGGGACTGAAGCCTGAGGATATCGAGGAGCCTCACGATTTGCAGGCGGCCCGTTTGTTTCCCTTGTGTGAGAGTGTGGAAGAGTTGGGACTGGCCATGCGCTGGATGACAACCGAACCCGAACTGGAGGAAGGAAGGCGCGTGTGGATGACTGCCCGTAAGATGTCGGCCGACGAGTTGTCGGCTTATGCCAACCTGCATCGCCTGACGAAGCAACGCGATATGTTCCGCCGGGACAACCTGCCGTTATTGGCTTCTCATTATGAGCGTAGTGTGTTCTATCAGCTGAATCTGGACGATACGGCCCGCAGATATGCCGAGGGGGGATTTCCCTTGCCGGACGAACTGCCGGCAAAAGCCGATGCCATGGTGCGTATCGGCGATGCCATGTTTAGGGCTCGTGTGAGCGAGCTGAGGAACGGCGACGGGAAAGTGTATGAAGAGCGTGCTTTCGGTATGATGCGCGAATTGCTGGCCGGTGCGGGACGTGCGGCGCGTCAGACGCCGCGGCTCTCCGTATATGCAGACCAGATTGTATGGGGGCGCAGTCCGGTGAGGATAGATCTGGCCGGAGGATGGACAGACACGCCGCCCTACAGTCTGATGGAAGGGGGCAGCGTGGTGAATCTCTCGGTGGAACTGAACGGGCAGCCTCCGTTGCAGGTGTATGTGAAACCGTGTCGTGAGCGTCATATCCTGATGCGATCCATAGATTTGGGAGCGATGGAAGTGGTGCATACCTACAAAGAGCTGGCTGACTTCCGAAAGGTGGGCTCGCCGTTCTCCATTCCGAAAGCGGCGTTGGCGCTGGCCGGTTTTCTTCCGGATTTCTCGTCGGAGACCTTTTTATCGCTCTATGCGCAACTGGAGGCTTTCGGGGCCGGGCTGGAAATAACGTTGCTGTCGGCCATTCCGGCAGGGTCCGGTTTGGGAACCAGTTCCATTCTTGCTTCTACCGTGCTGGGAGCGCTGAACGACTTCTGCGGACTGGGATGGGACCGATATGAAGTGGGAAACCGTACCCTGGTGCTGGAACAGCTGCTTACCACGGGAGGCGGATGGCAGGACCAGTACGGCGGGATTCTCCAAGGCGTGAAATGGCTTCAGACACAGCCTGGGGCTTGTCAGCAACCGTTGGTGCGTTGGTTGCCGGACCATGTCTTTACGGCTCCCGACTACCGTAAGTGTCATTTGCTCTACTATACGGGTATTACCCGCACTGCCAAAAGCATTTTAGCGGAGATTGTGAAGGGGATGTTCCTGAATGAGACGGAGAGGCTTGAGTTGCTGGGTAAGATGAAAGCCCATGCCATGGATATGTATGACGCCATCCAGCGCAACAGTTTTGAGGAAACCGGACGGCTGGTCGGACGGTCATGGAAGCAGAACTGTCTGCTGGACCGCGGAACGAATCCCGATGCGGTCAGACTGATCACGCAGAAAGTGGAGGATTTGTGTCTGGGCTATAAACTGCCGGGAGCCGGAGGGGGAGGTTTTCTCTATATGGTGGCCAAGGACGAGGATGCTGCGGCACGTATCCGGAAAATCCTGACCTCGGAGGCTGTGAATGACCGTGCCCGTTTTGTGGAAATGGGGCTGTCGGACAGAGGAATGGAGGTGAGCCGCAGTTGACAGGATGCGGACGTAAAAAACAAGAGCGCGTAGCGGACAGTGTGATTCATTCGTCTGCTACGCGCTCTTGTTTATGGTGCCTGCCGTAAGAGCCGGTACCGGTATGCTGGCGGCATGCCGTTAACGGTTCTTGTACATGCTTTCGTAATAATTCTGATAATCGCCGCTTGTGACGTTGTCCATCCATTCCTGGTTGTCAAGATACCAGCGGACGGTCTTTTCTATGCCCTCCTCGAACTGAAGACTTGGTTCCCATCCCAATTCGTCCTTTAGTTTGGTGGAGTCGATGGCATAGCGCATGTCGTGTCCCATACGGTCGGTCACATAGGTGATGAGGTCAAGCGAATATCCTTCGGGGTTGCCCAGCATGCGGTCTACCGTGCGGATGAGCACCTTGATGATGTCGATGTTCTTCCATTCGTTGAATCCGCCGATGTTGTATGTCTCTGCCACCTTGCCGTCGTGGAAGATGACGTCGATGGCGCGTGCGTGATCTATGACATAAAGCCAGTCGCGCACGTTTTCTCCTTTGCCGTAAACGGGGAGAGGCTTGCGGTGACGGATGTTGTTGATGAACAGGGGGATCAGTTTTTCGGGGAACTGATACGGCCCGTAGTTGTTGGAACAGTTGGTCACGATGGTAGGCATGCCGTAGGTGTCGTGGAAGGCACGGACAAAATGATCGCTGCTTGCCTTTGAGGCGGAGTAGGGACTGTGCGGATTGTATTTTGTGGTTTCCAGGAAGAATGTCTCTCCATATGCCAGATGATGTTCCGAAGATGAGGCCGTGGTCGTGAACGGCGGCTCGATGCCTTCAGGGTGGGTCAGTTCCAGGGCTCCGTAGACTTCGTCCGTGGAGATGTGGTAGAACAGTTTTCCTTCATAGCCTTCGGGGAGCGATTCCCAGTATGTCTTGGCGGCTTGAAGCAGGCTGAGCGTACCCATTACATTGGTGCGGGCAAAAGTGAAAGGGTCTTTGATGCTCCGGTCTACGTGGCTTTCGGCCGCCAGATGGATGATACCGTCTACATGGTAGTCGCTGATCACTTCACACATTTTCTCGAAGTCGCAGATGTCTGCCTTGACAAAAGTATAGTTCCGACGGTCTTCAATGTCTTTCAGATTGGCAAGGTTTCCTGCGTAAGTCAGCTTGTCCAGATTGATGATGCGGTAGTCCGGATATTTGTTGACGAACAGTCGCACGACATGGCTGCCGATGAAACCGGCTCCTCCGGTAATGATGATATTCCTTTTGAAATCCATAAATCTTCTGTATTATAGGTATAAGTCTTCCGAATAATCGAACAGCCAGTCGGCGTCTTTCAGGCATGGGTGATGTTTATCCTTCTCAGACAGGAGGATCTTGTCGGAGGGGATATGCCAGTCTATACCCAGGTCGGGATCGTTCCAGGCCAGCGCTCCTTCGCTTTGCGGGGAGTAGAAATTGTCACACTTATACTGGAATATGACTTCGGGAGTGAGTACGCTGAATCCGTGTGCAAACCCGCGGGGGATGAAGAATTGGCGGTGGTTGTCCTCCGTCAGTTCGACGGCGACGTGCTTTCCGAATGTAGGTGAGCCTTTTCGTATGTCCACAGCTACGTCCAGTACAGCCCCTTTGATGACACGTACCAGTTTGCTCTGTGCGAAAGGCGGTTTCTGAAAATGTAGTCCCCTGAGCACGCCGTAGCTACTCTTACTTTCATTGTCTTGTACAAAGTGCACGGTGCGGATTTGTTTGTTAAAATCCCGTTGGGAGAAAGACTCAAAAAAGTATCCTCTCTCATCCTTGAACAGACGGGGTTCTATGATCACGACTCCATCAATGTCTGTTTGTATAAGTTCCATAACGCATAGTCATCTTTATTGTTCGCAAAGATAGTTTTTTTTATTCAGATGTTCGTGGAATCTTGTATAAAATTGTATATTTGCAAGTATATCAGTTCTTAAAGCGGAAGTGTGATGGAAACTAAATATTGGATTCTGGCCGGTTGGTTGCTTTGTGACTTGCTGGTGTTTTTGTGGGCGTGGTGTGATGACTTATATTATTCGCACAACGTGAGAAAGAAATTCAGAAAAATGAAAGAAGTACTGACCGAGGAGTAGATATGAAAAGGGGGAAAGATGTTTCTCGATGGCTTGTTCTGTTTTGCGGAATGTTGCTGGCCGGATGGCTTTCGTCCTGTCAGAAAGTTGAGTTGCCTCAGGAAAAAGAGGGGGCTACCAAGCCGACGGAAACGGGGAACGGTTCGTCAGGGGCTACGGATGGCAAGCCTGGATCGCAGCCCGATGAAGGGAATCCGTTTCCGCCTGTACCATCCGGAATGCGCTCTGTGGCCGAAATTCTATCTATGTATGGTGGAATGGATTTGGGCAAAGGCTATGCAGAGAAAGTTGCAGGCTATGTCGTGGGGGCATGTGACGGGACCGTCAATAACGCTCTTTTCTCGATAGATGAGATCTTGACTTTGAATGTGAATTCGAATATTCTGATTGCCGATTCCAAATGGGAGCGCGATGTAGGGCGTTGCCTGCCCGTAGAACTGAAGAAAGGTTCGGAGCTGAGGGAGGATGCGAACCTGGTGGATAATACCGAAATACTGGGACAGCGGATAGGTCTGCTGGGAATGGTTAAAACCTACTTCAGAGTGGTGGGTATGAAAGATGTGGAGATGCATGAATGGATTGCCGATGTTCCGGAACCGGAACCTTCTCCGGATCCCGGTCCGGAAGAGAAACCGGATACGATTCCTGTGCTGCCTCCTGAACCGGAACCTAAGCCGGAACCTATACCGGACGAGAATAAAGATACGGTTGTGGTAGACGACAGTCGGCCGGTGTATGTGCCGGGCGGGCGGTCTGCCTAATTAAAAAGAAAGAATCCATGAGAATCACCTGTCTGTTGTGTACCTTTACAGTCTTGCTCGCCGGAGCGGAGGTGAATGATGTCTTTGCACAAATGTTCAGACGTGTGAGGAGTGCGGCTGAACTGGAGACGGGCGCGCATTATGTCTTGGCCGGATATAGCACTGCCGATCCGGACGCCATATATGTAATGAGAGTGCCGGAACAGACTGGGACTGATGTGAAATCCCGTGAAGCGAGTCGCATGAAAACGGATGAGTACGGGTATCTGCATGTGGAGGACGGCGGTGCGGCGGTTTTTGAACTGGTGTCGGACGGGACGGCCTATGCCTTTCGCGATGTGGCGTTGAATGCTTGGCTGGCTTATTCTACGAGACTTGTGAACGGAAGTTCTACTTCACTATACACATTGACGGATGAAGAAATGGCGAACGTCCAGACGTCTCTCAGGGAGAAATGGAGTAAGGCATTTAAGTTGGCTTCCGGTTTTCCGGACAAAGGAAAGACTCCTTTTGTGACCAAAGAGGAGGTGAATATTCCGCCGGGCAGGAAACAGACGTTCGGCTTGTTGCTGAACGGTTATTCTTTTGAATTTAAGTTATACAGAGAGGAGAATTATGGAGATTCTCTTTTCCTCTATAAAGAGATGCGCCGGCCGGTGCTGGTCGACGAAGGACATGGAGATTGGACTTTCGGCGGTGACTGGCGGCCCGACAGTTTGTGTAGGCTGGATTTTTCGCAGGCCCGACGGATTGATTTCAGTGCCGTCGCGTTGCCCGAGCGGGGAATCCGAGACGGAAACGTAACGTTGCCGGATGAATATGTCTGGACTTATGTGAGAAAAGGAGAGGCCGGACGTTTGCCGGCAGGATGGCCGAATGTGATAGAGATAGACGGTAAGGAGAATGAGGTGCAAGGCCGTGCGGTTACGGCTGTGACAGGTTGCGACAGTTGTATATTGGGACCTAAGTATTCGTTTGAAGTTCCGGCAGGAACAGGGATTGCATGGTATCGTAGTGCCGATGCGGAAGGATGGTGGGCTACGGCGGCTTTTCCGTATGAGGTGGAAACTGTGACATGGGAACATCCGGATGGTGAAGCGGTGGAACTGGAACGTCTTATGTTTGAAGGCTTGTCGGATAAGGGGGCTGTATTTGCCGGAATGCCTTCCGATGCCCGGTGGGAAGCGGGGATACCCTGTTTGTGGAGGCCGGTTTACCCCCGTGAATCAGTGATATGTTTTTATGCGAAGAGTACTGTTGTGCGGCCGATGGTTGATGAAGTACATAAGAATACCGGATTGCATGCTACTTACCGGCGTAGGGATATCACCGACGATCGGGAACGTATTTTTCTGCTTGATGGCAATGTGGAAGGATTTGTATGGGCCGGTGCCGGAAGCTGGGTAGCGCCCTGCCGTGCTTTTCTGGTATGTCTGCAGGAAAGCAAACATGTTTTGCGTCTGACAGAAAAGGATGTGAGCGGAATCTGTGAGCGGAAAGCAGATGAGATCGGTCCGTGGATGAAGGTCTACGGTACGGACGGAACACTGAAGGGAATGTTGCGTCATGGCGAACGCATTCCTGAAAGTTGGCCTTGTGGTATATACATCACATCCCGAGGCAAGCAGGTAAAGCGTTAGGCTGCATGGGTTATTTGCTGAATAGTTCGAACGTGATTTTGTATCCGAATCCTATTTTTTTGAAATCTTCGAGCGAGAGAAACAGTCCCATGTCAAAGACAAACGTACCGATGCCGTAGCCTAACTCGAAATAGGGCCCCAAGCGATCCATCGTGAGAAGATTAAGATAAAGACGTTCGTTCTGTATGTGGCTGGTGTGTTTGATAAGATGTCGCATGATAAGAAACGGGGCTTCGTAGGAAATATGTCCTCTCACATAATAGGGCGAGGCATTATACCATCTGCCGTTCAGTGCTTGAAATACTCCTCCTATTTCATCGTTCCATCCTTCCGGTAAGTTACTCTTCCGGAAGTTAACGAAGTCTACAAAATAAGTCTCCTTTTGGTTGGTAAACAATCCCGTTCCGATACGGTAATACAAGGTGGAAAGCGCACCGGTGCGGATATGGTGTTGCATGTCGAACTCTATGCGTTCGTAGACTCCCGTACTGTGAAAGATGTTTTTGAGTCCCCGTTCATAGTCTAGGATAAACGTGGGATAGCGGGATTTAAGTCTGGTTTTCTGTCGTCCGTTCATATAATAATACAATCCGGGGGTCCACTCCAGTCTGATGCGCGGTGCGAAACTATTGTATCGTGGACGAATATTGGCTTGTAACCCTTCTGCTACATTGTCGGGAAGAACTACCTGCCGGAAACTCTCTTCCGGATGCTCTGCCGGTGTGCGCCGGTGGAACATTACTCCCATATCGAGAGACAAACCGTTGACGATTTCGATGCGATTGCTGATTTCCAGATTAAGGTCCAGAAATAAATCAAGGTTGAGTTTGTCGAAATCAATGACGCTGTCGGACGGGATGCTTTTGAGTTCATCAATGATGCGGCTATTCCCGATTCTGTTGCCGTTGCCTACATTGATTTTAAACATTCCCATTTTTTCCGGCCAATAATGATATTCTCCTCCTACGTTCCAGTAGAATTCGTTGTGTGTGAAGTTGTATCCCAGCCTGGTGCCCGCATGAATGGATTGGCCGTTGCGGAACAAAGTGTGGAATTTCAAGTCTTGCCGGTATGCTATGCCCGTAGATTTGCTGTAGCTGAACATCAGCGGATTGATGAAAGGGGAATTGCGTAATGTTGTGTTCCGGTTCAGTTCCCATTTTGTATCGGTGATGAAAAAGTCACCTATTGTACCCCATAAATTTTTCAGCATAGGAGACGTATCGTTCTTTTTTATATGTCTCCGCGCCTCGTTCCATGCTTTGTTCTTATAATATATGTATAGTTCGGAGCTATCCAGCGGAATGGGCCGTAGCGAGTCGAAGCGGGCAAAGTCTTTCGTATAGGCCTGACGGTCGCATTGTAGTGAGAATGATTCGCTCAGGTTATAGTTAGGTTTGACAATCTTGTTGTGCTTTACATTCTCATGATACTGTATGTCATGATAGGCCATCGTGGCCTCGTAATACCCCTCCATCACATTGAAAGCGAAAGCAAAGCTGGCTTTGATGTCATGTTTGACCGGAAGATATTCGGTGGCGGTACCTATGTCGCCCATTACGATACGGCAGTCGAACTTCAGTAGTTCGGATCGTCCGCTGAAAGAGATTTCGCGGACGCTCCATGCACCTTCCGTCACTGTCATGCGCCCTTTTACCAACTGAAAACTTTTGTTGCGCGGGATAAAACGAATGTGGTATTCTATACGTTGCCGGCTGTCGCAGGATACGGAGTCGACCACATAGCGGTAGAATTTCTGGCTGTTTGGGGCCAGTGGAGACAGAAGCTGCCGTCCCAGCAGGTAGGGGGCGTAGATGTTGATATTGAAATAATCCGTGATGCCCGGGATCTCGCGTACTTCTCCCAATGTTCCCGTATAAGCTGTGATTTTCCGGTCATAGATGCCGGGTGCTGTGTAGTGAATGTCGCCGTATGTTTCCGTGATGAAGCGATTGGCGTCTTTGGGTGTCCGGAACAGTCCGGGGATAAAGCGGAATCCCCTGTTTTTCCGGATGATATCCAACTGAGCCTTGACGTAAAGTTTTGCGCGATACTCGTCTATGATGTCGTTATACAGTCCGGCAGCCCGATGCATCCGGCTGATGATGGAATCGGAAGCTTCTCTCCGTCCTTGCAGGGTTATGGGTAGGAACAGGAGGAATCCCCATAATATATATAGTTTGAAACTCACTTTTATCGCGTCTTCTTTGTGATGTAGACAAAGATAATAATAAAAATGGATATTATGTATCGGTGATTTTTCTTAATTTTGCGCTCAAATTCAGATACACGATATTTATGGGCGGTTTTTTCGGCGTCATCTCAAAGACGCAGTGTGTGGCCGATTTGTTTTACGGCACGGATTATAATTCTCATTTGGGCACGCGAAGGGGCGGACTTGCCACTTACAGCAAGGAACATGGCTTTATCAGGTCTATACATAATTTGGAAAGTACTTATTTCCGTACGAAGTTCGAGGATGAGCTCGGACAGTTCAAAGGAAATGCCGGCATCGGCGTGATCAGTGATACGGATGCGCAGCCTTTGCTGATGAACTCTCATCTGGGACGTTTTGCCATAGTGACGGTTGCGAAAATCAACAATGCGGAGGCCTTGGCTTCCAAGATGCTGGAACGCGGCATGCACTTCTCGGAATTCAGCTCAGGAAAGATTAATCCTACGGAACTGGTCGCCTTGCTGATCAATCAGGGAGGGACATTCGTGGAAGGAATCGAGAATGTGTTCAAGGAGATCAAGGGCTCCTGTTCTTTGCTCTTGCTTACGGAAGACGGAGTGATCGCCGCCCGTGACAGTTGGGGACGTACCCCCGTGGTGGTTGGAAAGAAAGAAGGGGCATATGCCGTGACGGGAGAGTCTACAGCGTTTCCCAATCTGGATTATGAGACGGTCTATTATCTTGGTCCCGGGGAGATTGTAAGACTTCAGGCCGATGAAATGGAGGTGATGCGCCGTCCGAACAAAAGGATGCAGATCTGTTCCTTCCTTTGGGTGTATTACGGTTTTCCCACATCATGCTATGAGGGGAAGAATGTGGAGGAGTTCCGTTTTAAGTGCGGATGCAAAATGGGGCAGAGCGACTCGGCAGAAGTAGACTGCGCCTGCGGCATACCCGATTCCGGTATCGGCATGGCGTTGGGTTATGCGGCCGGTAAGGGAGTTCCTTATCAGCGCGCCATATCCAAATATACTCCCACATGGCCGCGCAGTTTCACGCCGAGCAATCAGGAGATGCGTTCCCTGGTGGCTAAGATGAAGTTGATTGCCAACCGCGATATGTTGAAAGACAAGCGTGTGCTCTTTTGTGATGATTCGATTGTCAGGGGAACGCAGTTGCGTGACAATACGAAGATTCTCTTCGATTACGGAGCCAAGGAGGTGCATATGCGTATTGCCTGTCCGCCGCTTATTTACGGTTGTCCCTTTATCAACTTTACGTCATCGAAGAGTGATATGGAGCTTATTACCCGCCGTCTTATCAAGGAGTTCGAAGGAGATGAGAACAAGAATCTGGAGAAGTATGCCCAGACCGGTTCGCCAGAATACAACCGTATGGTGGATACCATAGCCGAACGGCTCAACCTCTCTTCGTTGAAGTTTAATACATTGGAAGATCTGATAGAAGCTGTCGGATTGCCCAAGTGCCAGATCTGTACGCATTGCTTTGACGGCAGCAGCCGTTTCACTTTGGAACAGGAAAACACGGAGGAATGAGCGGCAACCGGAACCTTTCACGCGAAAAGAACATAAGCGGGGAAACCATATGAATACACTCTTTATTTTGTTGACGATAGCCGTTTATTTTGCCTTGTTATTCGTCATTTCGCGCAAGGCGGGAGGGGCGGGGGATAACGATACTTTCTTCCGTGGCAACAGGCAGTCCCCCTGGTGGGCCGTGGCGTTCGGCATGATCGGGGCTTCGTTGTCGGGAGTCAGTTTCGTTTCCGTGCCGGGAATGGTGCGTAACATAGATATGACCTACATGCAGATGTGTGTAGGCTTTTTTTTCGGTTATCTTGTAGTTGCTTTTGTATTGTTGCCTTTGTACTACAGGCTCAACCTGACGTCCATTTACTCTTACTTGGATATCCGGTTCGGAAAATGTGCCTATCGCACAGGGGCGTCTTTCTTTCTGCTTTCCAAGATGCTGGGAGCGGCAGCCCGTCTGTATCTGGTCTGTATGATTTTGCAGGAATATGTGTTGGGCGGCATGGGTATTCCGTTTGGAGTGACGGCTGCGGGTACGGTGTTTCTGATCTGGCTGTACACCTTTCGGGGCGGTATCAGATCGTTGGTCTGGACGGATTCTCTTCAGACATTATGCCTGATAGCTTCTCTTCTGTTGATCTTGTACCAGTTGTGCCATCAGAGTGGTTTTACGGTGGCGGAAGGAATACGTTATGTGACGGACAGCTCGTACAGTCGTTGGATAGAGTGGGGAGACTGGACGTCGCGGCAGCACTTTGTCAAACAGTTTCTGAGCGGAGTGTTTATCGTGATAGTCATGACGGGATTGGATCAGGACATGATGCAGAAAAATCTGACGTGCAAGAACTTACGTGAAGCACAGAAAGATATGTGTGCTTATGGATTCCTTTTTATCCCTTTGAACTGGCTTTTTCTGAGTATGGGGATTCTGCTGCTTGCGCTGGCAGTTCGTGAGGGAATCCCGTTGCCCGAAAAGGGTGATGAGATCCTTCCTCTTTTTTGTGTGGAAGGCTATCTGGGAAAAGGGGTACTGACACTGTTTACCATCGGGATCATAGCGGCGGCGTTCAGTAGTGCCGATTCTGCGCTGACTGCTCTTACCACGAGTTTTTGTGTGGATATTCTGGATGTGGAGAGACGTTTCCCGCGTCCGGAAAAGGTGAGAATGCAGGTGCACGGCGTGATAGCCTTTTTGTTTGTAGGCTTCATACTTTGGTTTGAGGCTGTGAACGATTCCAGCGTGATCGATGCCATATATGTCGTCGCATCCTATACTTACGGACCGTTGCTGGGCTTGTTCGGGTTCGGCATGCTGACCCGTCGTGTGCCGTGTCCTTCTTCCATACCCTTTATCTGTATCATGGCTCCGTTATGCTGTTATTTGCTGAATGCCTTTACCGTGTCGGTGTATTCCTATCATTTCGGATATGAGTTGCTGATGCTGAACGGAATGTTGACTTTTGTCGGGTTGTATGCCTTTTCATACAGTGAGAAGGGCGGAAGTTGAGATTTCGACGGGAGGGCAGACAACCGGCTTTTCCCGGCCTTTCGCAACCCTTGTATGAATGGCGCGGGAAGTGCGGCACGGCGCCGTAAAAAATGATGCTCTTCATTTTTTATTTTCGTGCTCATGAAATTTATTTTTGTTCCGCATCATTTTTTTGCGCGGAGCGCATACTGTTTTAAAGTGACGAGCGCCGGTGTCCTGATGAACACCGGCGCTCGTTCGGGTATAGGGCTGACACATTGTTTATCCGAATCTGAACATAATGTCTTCTTTCTCATCCGATACCCAGTAGACGCCATCTTTCTTTTGGATGAAGATGTTGTTCTCGCGGGCAAGCCAGCCGAGAGCCAGTGCCGTGTCTTCAGTACTTAGCTGAAGTTTCTCAGCTATTTCTTGCAGTGTAATTTCCCGTGTTTCCTTTAAAGCTTGCCAGATCCTGCCGGCATTGGTTCCGATTTCATGTTTGTACATAAGTGATGATGTTAGTGATGATATAATGTGCCTGCTGCCTTCTTGTATCTGATGTGATTCAGGTATAACTGGTAGTGGGCGTTAACTTGAGTCTCATAAGCTTGTTGCCAAAGGGCCTGTGCTTCCAGATGGTCGGAGAGTGATTCCAGTCCGGCTGCGAACTGGCTTTGACTTACTTTGCGGTTTTCCGTTGCTTGTTCCAATGAGCGGTCCGCGATTTTGCATTCCATCTCGGCCTCGTTCAGATTGTTGGCCGCTTGGGTCAGTTCGAGAATCATCTGTTCGTTCAGGCTTTCCCTTTCCAGACGGGTCTGCTCCAGTTTTGCTTTGGCGGCTTTTACTTTATTGGTACGTTCTCCGAAGTGATACAGCGGTATGCTCACGTTCAACAGTACAGAGAAACTTCCGTCATTGAATAGCGTCTCCTTGTTCAGTTCGAATCCATGCAGGTAGTTGAAGGCTCCTTGCAGCCCTACTTTGGGAAGCAGTTCGCTGCGGTTCAACCTGATCTGCTGTTGCGCCATACTTTCCTGCCTGTCCAGCAGAGCATATTCGGGGCGGGCTGAGATGTCGCTTGTCTGTAAGTTACCGTAAGTTGTCGGTTGGGGCAGCTCGCCTTCGATGAGGATGTTTTCATTGAGCGGTTTGCCAATGAGATGGCAGAGGTTCATGGTGGCCAGTCTCAGTGCATTGTCGGCCTTGCGGACGGCCAGTTCGCTTTCGTTGAGTTTGACCTGTACTTTAAGTACGTCGTTGTGAGGTTTCAGGCCGTGACGGTATGCACTTTCCACGTTTCCGGACAGTTCCGTGAGCGCGGCTTTGTATTTTTCGGCCACTTTCGTGAGTTCCCGTGCCTTGACCACCATGGCGTAGGCTTCGTCCGTTTTTACGATGACTTCGGTAGCTGTCAGTGTTTCGTTGATTTGTGCCATCTCATTTCCGATGGAAGCCATCCGATAGGCCGTTTTTATCTTTCCACCGGTATAGAGGGGCTGTTCCAGTTGCACTCCCCCCAGAAACATCGGCCCTACTTTATAATTAAGGTCGATACCCGGGAAGAAAGCATATTGCCGGAGCGGCCCGGTCTCGGAAATGATCGGTAGCTGTCCGCTGCCCGAACTGTATCCCCCGTCTGCCGTGCTGTACAGCCCCGTGGCATTGGCTGTCAGATTGGGAAAGAAATTGCCTTTCATACTTTTCATGGTATAGCGCGTCTGTTCCGTTTGCCGGCTTGCAGCCGCTATCTCTTTGTTGTGTGCCAGTGCCATTTCCCGGCATCGCTCCAGGTTCAGGGTCTCTTGTGCATGCAAGGCGGCGGTGTGGCAGAGGATGTATAAGATGATAATGTGATTCTTTTTCATGCGTCTGTTTGTTTAATGTGAAAGAATAAGGCGTACAGCACGGGGATGAACAGCAGGGTAATGACGGTGCTGAACAGGAGTCCGCCCATGATAGATGCGGCCAGTGAGCCGAACATCGAGTCTGTAAGCAATGGTATCATACCCAGGATTGTGGTAAGCGAAGCCATCATCACAGGTCGCAACCTGCTTTGCGCACTGTCTATGAGCGCCTGGGTGGGATCGGTACCCCGCTTGAGCTGCAGGGTGATTTCATCCATTAGTACGATGCCGTTCTTTATCAGCATGCCTATAAGTCCCAATGTGCCTACGATGGCCACGAAATTGAAGGTTTTGCCCGTGATGAGCGTGACGGCTACCACGCCGATCAGAATCAACGGCAGGCAGCAGAAAATGATGAGTGGCTTCCGATAGTCCTTGAACAGCATAATCAGTATGCCGATCATGAGGATGATAGCCAGCGGGAAGTTGCGGAACAGGTATTCCATGGCCTCGTTATTGGCCGCTTTCTCGCCCTGCCATTTCAGGCTGTAGCCTTCCGGCAGGTCGATTTGCTCTATTTTCCCGGCTATGCTTTGCCATGCCTTCTCCGTTTCCACTCCGGGGGCAGGCGAACATTGCACGCTTTGGCTGCGCTGTTCGTCGTAGCGCGGGATGACGGGGTCCTCCCAGCGGATGTCTACGTTCTTACTGATCTGTTGTAATGGTGTGCTGCCCAGCAGGCTTTCCGCAAGGTCTTCTTTCGAGAGTGTGCCTGTTTTCAGTTTCAGCATGGTCTCTTCGGTGAGCAGTCCGCTCAGCGAGGGAATGGAAGAGAACACTTGCGTGTTGTTCAGGTCCTCTATGGCCTGTCCTTTTTCGTTGAGGCAGCGCAGGTAGATGTTGTCTTTGTGGATGCCTTGATAGAATGATCCGATAGGGATGCCGCTGGTGGCTGTCAGCAGCGACATGCTGACATCGTTCCGGCTTAGTCCTAAGGTGCGTGCCGCCGGCTGGTCGTATTCCACTGTGAGTACCGGCACTTGCGGATCCCAGTTTGTAGTAATGAGCCGCACATCCGGACACTGTTCCATAATGACCCGTGCGCTGTCTGCCAGACGGTGAAGTACGGCCGGATCCGGTCCGAGGAACTGTGCTTCGATGGGATATTTCTTGAACATCAGGTTGTAGCGCTTCATCTTGACGTATGCGTCGGGGTAGTGTGCACTCAGGTATTCCTGTATCTCGTCCATGTTGTCCTCGAGTTCTTTGGCCGATGTGAAATCAATGATAAGTTCTCCGTAAGCCAGCGACGGATTGGCGATGCTGCGTACCAGATTGTAGCGTCCCGGAGTGCCTCCGACCGACATGGTAATGTGTGTGATTTCCTTACGGCTTTTCAGATAAGCCTCTATTTCTTTCAAGTCGTTGACAACGCGCGTGGAGTTGGTGCCTTCCGGAAGTTTATATTCCATATACATCTGGTCGTAGACCATATCAGGGAAGAAACCCTGACGCATGTAGCGATAGCCGAAAGCCGACAAAGCAAGCAAGGCTACCATGGACAGGACGAAGCTCCAGCGATGGTGCAGACCGAAAGTGAGCGCGTGGCGCAGTAGGGCGTATGTACGTCCTTTATATTCTCTTTTTCCGGAGGCGTTCTGTTCGGCTTTTATATGCAGCCGGCGTTCGGCCATGAGGGGGACGTGTACAAGTGCCAGTACCCAACTTAACAGCAATGATACGGCAAGTACGATGAACAGGTCGCGTGTATAGACACCGGCTGTGTCCGGAGACATGAAGATAGGGAGAAACGCAATGATGGCGATCAGGGTGGCACCCAGTAACGGCATGGCTGTTTGCCGCCCGATGGCAGTCATGGCTTCCATTCTGCTTTTTCCGGCTTTCAGATCCACTAATATACCGTCTATTATCACAATGGCGTTGTCTACCAGCATTCCCATGGCAAGTACAAACGCGCCGAGTGATACGCGTTGCATAGTCCCGTCCATGTTTTGCAGGAATAAGAATGATCCGAACACCGTGACGATGAGGCTGATACCGATAATCAGTCCGCTTTTGAATCCCATGGTAAGCATGAGGATGAAAATGACGATGACGATGGATTCAATCAGATTGATGACGAAGGTGCTCAGGGAGTCGCCTACACGTTCCGGCTGGTAGAATACTTTGTGGTAATTCACGCCGCTGGGAAGTTGGGTTTCCTTTATCTGGGAAAGCTCGTTTTCCACTTCGGCGCCTACTTTTATGATGTCCGAACCGGTGGAAGCGGCTATCAGTATGCCTATGGAACGTTCGTTGTCATAGAACATCTCGTTGCGTGTCGGTGATTCCGTATCCTTTTCGATGCGGGCGATGTCGCGTAGCCGGAGCTGATCGTCGTCGTGCCCCTGGATGAGCATGTTACCAATATCTTCCACGGTCTGGAACTTATTGTTTACCGTGACGCGAATGCGGTTGTCACCGTTCTCATAATATCCTGTATAGGTGGTCTGGTTCTGTCCGTTCAGTGTGGAGAGCACCTCAATCGGTTTGACGCCGAGATTGGCCATTCTGTCTTGTAGCAGCGAGATGTTGATGCATTCAGGTCTGTGGCCGTATAGTTCTACGCGGTCGACGTTTTTCAGTACGGTGAGTCGCCGTTTGATGAGTTCTGCATAGTCGGAGAGTTCCCGGTCGTTCATTCCATCTCCGGTAAGGGCGTAGAACATACCGTACACATTGCCGAAATCATCTTTTACCATCGGAGTGGAAACACCCGACGGCAGAGAAGTCCGGGCGTCGTCCACTTTGCGTCGGAGTAAATCCCAGTGTTGTTCTACGTCATCATCCTTTACGGTTGTCAGCAGGTTCACTTGAATGAGTGAGAGGTCGTTATAGGAATAACTCTCGATATCTTTTATGCCTCCCATTTTGCGGATGCTTTTTTCCAGTACATCCGTAACCTCAAGTTCCACCTGATGGGCGGACGCGCCGGGGTAGGTGGTGACAATCATGGCCGTTTTTACTTTAATCTCGGGGTCTTCCAGTTTGCTCATTTCATAACACGACCATGTTCCGCCTACTAATAGTACTGCAATAAAGAAGTATACAAGATTGCGGTTGTTGAAGGCCCATTTGCTGATGTCTGTCATAACAATCCTCCGATATTGGTTGCACTGGCAGGAGGCAGTTGCGTTACGCTTTCCCCGTCCTGAATATGATGAACTCCCGAAGAGACGATGATGTCTCCCGTTTTAACTTGTGAAGATGTGAAAGTGGCACGCCCGTCGGTTTGCAGTCTGACAAGGTCGACGCTGCGTTTATGTACTTTCTTGTTTTTTGCATCGAAGATGAATACGCATGTTTCTCCTTTCTCGTGCAGGATGGCGGTAGAAGGAGCCGACATAGGAGCGTCCGCCGCACATTCGCATACAATAGTTACCATGGTGTTCATCCCCGGAGACGGTTGTTCCGGATTGTTGCTATCCCATTTCAGTCGCATGGAATACAGTTGGTTGGCGTTGGCTTTAGGGATGATATGAAGCGGGGTGAGGGTGAAACGCATTCCGGGATAGATGTCTAAAGTACAGTAGTACTGCCGGAATTGTTCACGGCGTATGTATTCGGTGGCCGGCAGGTTGATTTCCACTTCCGGCTGTCCGCTGCCTATCATTGTTATTACAGGCATTCCGGCACCTACCGTTTCGTGGGTGTCAAACATATGTTTGTCGATGTATCCTTCAAACGGTGCATACAGTTTGGTATAGGCCAGCTGGTCTTTGTGGTGTGTGTATTTTGCTGTGATTTGTTTCAGTCCGTAGACTGCTTTGTCATTGGCGGCGGGGGTGGTGCCTCCATCTTTATATAGTGCCATCACCCGTTCGGCCTCGCTTTTCACCTGTTTGTATTCGGCTTCGGTGGCGTTCAGTTGGATCCGGTAGTCTGTAGGGTCGAGTTCGGCCAGTAATTGTCCTTTTTTTACTTTGCTACCTTCTTTTGCATAAATTTTCCGTATAGTACCGCTTACTCTGAAGGCCAGGCTGGCATTTTCGGCCGCCCTCACCTTGCCCGGATATTGCAGGGTACTATGCTCTGCAGCAGAAGTCACGGTGTCGGTTTTTACTGTCTGCAGACGTACCTTCTCCTGTGGCTGTCGGGTACACGAGCCCGCATAAATAAGGATGATTCCTCCGATGATAACATTAAATTTCTTCATAAATTTGGTTTTTTATTACAATATGCAAATATATTGGGTTTGACCGATAAAAGGAAGTCTCCAAGACGGTAATTTTTGTCGGATTTGTATGTTTTTAACTACAAAAATGCTTATAATTTTGCGGATTTATGTTTATTTTGTTCTTGTGAACATATTTATAGAATAGTGAGGATGAAGCAAACGATGGTTCCGATAAGAGCGTATGGTTTGTCAGACTGGAAAACTTATGGTTTCCGTTTGGGTAATCTGCGTCCTACCATTGGAACGTGCGGGATATTCTTTTGCAGTGCCGGCGAAGTGGAGCTTGAGATAGACGGTACACCTTATATAATACAAACGGGAGACGTATGTTTTTATATGGGCGGCGAGTTATTGAGAGTCCTGCATGTGAGTAGGGATATAGACGGTATCGTAATGGAAGCCGATGCGGACTTCATTCTGCCTGTCAGCAACAAGGTGTTGGGCGTGCAGGATATATTATATATACGTGATCATCCCTGCGTTACGCTGACGGTTTCTCAGCAAGCATACCTGAGTATCTGTCTTCAACACTATATGAACCGTATCAACGGGGGAAGTTCTTATGAGGAAAGTTGCGGAATGTGTTCTCTGAAGATGGAACTGATCAAGGCGGGTGGACAGGCGTTGTTTTATGAACTGCTGATGATGTATTTCACTAATAGACCGTTGCATGCAGTGCAACGTACGCAGAAGGATGCCATATTCCAGCGTTTTTTTGTGGATTTGTTTCATTATTACCGTTCGGAACGCGAGGTGTTTTTCTACGCGGACCGCCAGAATCTAACACCCCGTTATTTTTCTTCGGTTGTGAAGGAGAAGTCGGGTCGGAGTGTTTTGCAGTGGATTGTTCAGTTGGTGATTTCGGAGGCCAAGCAGCTTTTGGAGTGTTCGGATTTGAGTATTAAGGAAATTGCCGTCAGGCTGAATTTCAGCACACAGTCTTTTTTCGGTAAATATTTCAAGCAGTACACCGGAATGTCGCCTCGTGAATACCGTGAACAGGCGTTTGTAGAACAGAAAGATGCTGGCGATGAAAACCGTAAAGACGGTTGAAGGATTTATCAATAAAGAGAGGAATAGGATTGAAGTAGAACAATTATAAATAAATGCTTATGGTGTTAAAGAGAATCAGACAAACTGCGGCTTTACTCTGTTTTGTCCTGATCACGTTGCTCTTTTTGGATTTTACGGGAGTGATGCAGGCGTGGTTCGGATGGATGGCCAAGATACAGTTTATTCCGGCCTTGCTGGCTTTGAATGTGACGGTGGTTGTCGTTTTGGTATTGCTCGCGTTGCTGTTTGGGCGCGTTTATTGTTCTGTAATATGCCCGCTCGGCGTGTTTCAGGATGCGGTTTCCCGTATGAGCGGGCGGTTTAAAAAGAACAGGTTTCGTTATGCTCCGGCTTTGTCTTGGTTGCGATATGCCGTATTGACATTGTTTCTCATGCTTTGTACGGCGACTTTACTTACCGGCGGCGCAGTGATGGCCGGATGGGCCGGACTGATAGAGCCGTATAGTGCTTACGGGCGTATGGTGTCCGGTCTTTTGCTTCCTCTTTATCGTTGGGGGAACAATCTGCTGGCTTTTTTTGCCGAACGTGTCGACAGCTATGCTTTTTACGAAGTGGACGTTTGGCTGAAAGGGGTGTCGGTCTTAGCGGTAGCTGTGCTGACATTCGTGGTGGTGGCGGCGATGGCCTGGCGCAACGGGCGAGTTTATTGCAATACGGTATGTCCGGTGGGTACGCTGCTGGGCTTGTTGTCACGTCATGCGTGGCTGAAACCGGTGATAGATACTTCCAGATGTGTGGATTGCAGACTTTGTGAACGAAACTGTAAGTCTTCGTGTATCGACATCAGAACGCATAAGATAGATTACAGCCGCTGCGTGGCGTGTATGAATTGTATAGACAAATGTCCGAAAGGGGCTATACGGTATATTCATGCGGCGGGCAAGGCTACCGGTGTGAATGCTCCGTCTGATAGAAAGCAAACGGCACCGGACGGAGGCCGGCGCGATTTCCTGACGGTGGCTACGCTGTTTGCCGCCGGTACGTGGGCCAGAGCGCAGGAAAAGAAAGTGGACGGAGGGTTAGCGGTAATCGAGGAAAAAAAGATTCCTGAGCGCAAAGTGGCCCTGAAGCCTGCGGGAGCACAGAGTCTGCGTCATTTCACTTTACATTGTACAGCCTGCCAGTTGTGTGTGTCTGCATGTCCCAATGATGTGTTGCGTCCGTCTTCTGTGCTAGATACCTGGATGCAACCGGAGATGTCTTATGAACGGGGGTTTTGCCGCCCCGAGTGTGTACGCTGTGCCGAGGTTTGCCCTGCGGGGGCGATACATCCGCTTACCGTGTCCGAGAAATCGTCCGTACAGATAGGTCATGCCGTTTTTCTTTATGAGAATTGTGTGGTGAATACCGACGGGGTGGAGTGCGGGAATTGTGCCCGTCATTGTCCGTCGGGAGCCATACAGATGGTACCTTCCGTATCCGGTGTGCCCGATTCACCTAAATTGCCGGTTGTGAATGAAGAACGTTGTATCGGTTGCGGAGCGTGCGAGAATCTATGTCCGGCGCGTCCTTTCAGTGCCATTTATGTGGAGGGTCATGAGGCTCACCGTTTCATTTAATTTAAGTGCAGTAAGATGGAAAAGAAGAATAATGAGATGAATCGCCGGAAGTTTCTGAAACTGCTGGGTACGGGAGCTACGGTTGTTTCGACTGCCTTTTACGGTTGTCAGTCGCAGCGGAAGGATATTTCCGGCAGTGCGCAGTCGGAGATTCCCACGGATAAGATGACCTGCCGTGTCAACCCCACGACAGGTGATAAAGTATCGATATTGGGCTATGGCTGTATGCGTTTGCCGACTATTCCGGTAGAGGGTAAGGAAGGAGAGGATGAGATAGACCAGGAAATGGTGAACCGTCAGGTCGATTTTGCATTGGCACACGGGTTGAATTACTTCGACACATCGCCGGCCTATTGTAAGGGGCGTTCGGAACGTGCCATGGGCATTGCGCTGAGCCGCCATCCGCGCAGCAGTTATTTCATCGCTACAAAACTTTCCAATTTCTCTCCGGCCACCTGGACAAGGGAAGCGTCGCTGGCTATGTACCGTAATTCTCTGAAGGAATTGCAGGTAGATTACATTGACTATATGCTTCTTCATGGAGTGGGAATGGGGAATGGCATGGATGAGTTCAATGCCCGTTATATGGACAACGGCGTGCTGGATTTCCTGATGGAGGAGCGGCGTGCGGGGCGCATCCGCAATCTGGGTTTCTCTTATCATGGCGATGTCCGTGTGTTCGATACCTTGCTTTCCCGTCACGACGAATATAAATGGGATTTTGTGCAGATACAGCTCAACTATCTGGATTGGAGGCATGCAAAGGAGATTAATCGGAACAATACCGACGCAGAGTATCTTTATGGCGAACTGGCAGCACGCGGCATACCGGCGGTAATAATGGAGCCGCTTCTCGGAGGCCGTCTTTCGAAGGTACACGACCATGTGGTGGCCCGTCTGAAACAGCGTGAGCCGAACAGGAGCGTAGCATCGTGGGCTTTCCGTTTTGCCGGAACGTTCCCCGGTGTGCTTACGGTACTGAGCGGTATGACCTATATGGAGCATCTGGAAGACAACCTGCGCACTTATAGTCCCTTGCAGCCGCTGACCGATGAGGAGATGGAATATCTGTACGATACGGCCGACCTGATGATGCAATATCCCACAGTGCCCTGCAATGACTGCAAATATTGTATGCCTTGTCCCTATGGTATCGACATACCGTCTATATTAGTGCATTATAATAAGTGTGTCAATCAGGGACATGTGCCTGAGAGCGCGCAAGAGGAAAACTACCGTAAGGCGCGCCGTGCGTTCCTTGTGGGCTATGACCGTGCCGTGCCGCGTTTGCGTCAGGCCGACCATTGTATAGGATGCCGTCAGTGTGTCTCGCATTGTCCGCAAGGAATTGACATACCGTCCGAACTGCACCGCATAGACGGTTTTGTAGAAAAATTGAAACAAGGAACGTTATGAACCAAGAGATGCAGGCGTTGGTAGATTTGCTGCATCGTGAGGCCTGTTCTTGCGTGGTGCGAAATGATACCATCCGCATGTTCGGGCAGCGGGGAGTGGCCGACCTCTATGATATGTTGATCACTATGCCGTCCATGCTCTGCGGAGCCGATGTAGCCGATAAGGTGGTGGGAAAAGGGGCTGCGGCCCTGATGATATTGGGGCGGGTCAGGCAAGTTTATGCCGATGTGATCAGTTCGCCGGCTTACGATATGTTGAAGGATGCTGGTATTGACGTAACCTACGATATCTTGGTACCGGCTATCAGAAACCGTTCCGGCAGCGGCTGGTGTCCTGTAGAGACGTTGTGCCGTGATTGTGCGACGGCCGAAGAATGCTTGCCGCTTATCACCGGGTTCGTGAAGAGACAACGTGGGGCGGGAGAGGAAACAGAATAAGGATTTTAAATAACCGAATGAATAAATGAATAAGATTATGGAGACAGGAGTGAGACTTTATGTGTCGGGGTATGACGAGTGGCGCACTTATCTGTTGGCTGCGTTGTTTGTAATCGGTAATGTGTTGTTGCCGCAATTGGTGCATTTGATACCGCAGGGCGGGCAGATCTGGCTGCCTATTTACTTTTTCACATTAGTGGGTGCATATAAATATGGCTGGCATGTGGGGATGCTTACTGCTATATTCTCACCGTGTGTGAACTCATGGATGTTTGGCATGCCGGCTCCGGCCGTATTGCCTGCCATTTTGCTGAAGTCGGTCTTGCTGGCCATTTCGGCAGGATATGCCGCGACCCGTTTCCGGCGTGTGAGCATCCCGCTTTTGTCGGCGGTAGTGCTGGCCTGTCAGTTGCCGGGCACGTTGGGTGAATGGGCCATTACGGGAGATTTATTCCTGGCTCTACAGGATTTCCGGATAGGGATTCCGGGCATGCTGTTGCAGGTTATGGGCGGATATTTGATGATTAAATATATAATTTACAAGTAGGGGTTATGTTTGGAGTAGGAACACAAGAGATTCTTTTTATCATGTTGATCGTCTTGCTGTTTTTCGGCGGCAAGAAAGTTCCCGAACTGATGAAAGGACTCGGGAAAGGAGTGAAAAGTTTTAAGGATGGTATGAACGGCACGGATGATTCCCGTAAAGAGAAGGAAGGACAAAGCGAAACCGTGGCGGGTAAACGGGAAGAAAGCACGGATAATAATGGATAGTCCCGATCCGGAAGCTACCGGAACTTTCTGGGAGCATCTCGATGCTTTGCGCGGCAGTCTGATAAGGGCTGTGGCGGTGACGGTGTTGTGCGCTTTTGTGGCTTTCTTTTTTAAGGATGTCTTGTTCCATGTGGTGCTTGCACCCGGGGATGCCGGTTTCGTCACCTACCGTTTGTTGGATGCTGTCGGACGCATATGTGGTGGACCGGAGACGGTGCCGGAGGATTTTTCAGTGAAGTTGATCAATACGGGGTTGGCCGGACAGTTTGTCATTCACATGAAGACTGCGCTTTATGCCGGCCTGTTTTGCGCTTCTCCTTATCTGCTTTATTTGCTGTTTAGCTTTGTTTCGCCGGCGTTGTACGAGAGCGAAAGGCGTTATGCCGTGCGTACGGTAGGGACAGGCTATGTGATGTTTTTATTAGGTGCGGCACTGAACTATTTTCTTATCTTTCCGCTTACGTTTCGTTTTCTCGGCACATATCAGGTAAGTTGGGAGGTGGAAAATACCATTACGTTGGAGTCGTATATGGACACGTTGCTGATGATGACACTGATGATGGGTATTGTGTTCGAGATTCCGGTGCTGTGTTGGTTGTTGGCGCGCTTCGGGTGGCTCACGGCACCTTTCATGCGTCGTTACCGTCGTCATGCCATTGTGCTGATTTTAGTGGTGGCAGCCGTGATAACCCCCACTTCGGATGTGTTTACCTTGTTGCTGGTGGCCTTGCCTATGTGGTTGCTTTATGAGGCCGGCATACAGGTGGTGAGGATAACACTGAAGGGGCGTCAATGACGCCCCTTTAGTGTTATCTGACTATGAACCAGGGGTTCAGTAAATCTTCTTTGTTGTAGTGCAACGTCTGTTTCTCGTTGGTCAGGTATATGTTCTTGCCGGCAGCCCGTGCGATGGCATGTCCGGCGGCCGTATCCCATTCCATGGTAGGGGCAAAGCGCGGATATATGTCGGCCGTACCTTCAGCTACCCGGCATATTTTCAGAGAACTGCCACAGGAGATGAGGCTCACGTGCCCGTATTCGCTTTCCAGTTTACGGATGTAGTTTTCCGTCTCGGTAGAGAGGTGTGACCGTGATGCCACCACTACAAAACCCTTTGTGTCGGCCTGTTCCAGCGGAAGACGGTCGGCACGTTCCATCAGGTCGTCCGTCGAGAGGCCAGCGGCATGGTAGTCGATGTCTTCCACGCGGTATGCTCCGATGGTGTCTTCCGAGAAATAAAGCGTACGGTTTGCCGGTACATAAATGACGCCCAGTACGGGAATGTTGTTTTCCACAAGAGCTATGTTCACGGTAAACTCTCCATTGCGCTTGATGAATTCTTTTGTACCGTCCAGCGGATCCACGATCCACAGTGTTTTCCAGTTTTTTCTTGTTTCATAATCAGTCTGCAGCCCTTCTTCGCTCAGTATGGGGATGGAAGAGGCGTTCAGTTCTTCCGCAATACGGTTGTGCGCCCGCTTGTCGGCAATGGTAAGGGGAGAGTTGTCCGCCTTTCGTTCTATGCCGAAGTCGGCTTTCGGGTCATTGTAGATTTTCAGAATATCTTTTCCTGCCAGCAGAGCCGCTCTGATGGCGCAGGATAACAGTTCGTTTTGCATGATGTTTGTCGTTGTGTGAGAGGGCAAAGATACATATTTTTCTGAAATAACGGTCTATTTTTATGGGAATGTATGTACGGCCGATTGGTACGGATGTTCGTGATGAAGCTGACGTTTTGTCAGAAGTAGGAGGATGAGAAACCGTTTTATACAATTTGGCGGGATACGGGGCGGGAATACGCGATTCTCGCAGGACCGGAAGCGTGCGGAATGGTAGAAGAAAGTTTCCGTTCAGTGAAAAGTGTCAGGCCGGATGCGATATTCTGCGCTGCGGATGCCGGACTGTATAAGGAAAACGGGCTGTGTGCTTTCTTATTGTCGGTTTGCCTGTGCACGGAAAATGGCGGCGGATAGCTGGCCCGTGGGTTTTTCGAATTGTTTTTTAGGGGATGAGGTGTCCTTTTTCTTTCTTTTCGGGCCGTATTGTCCGTTTGTGCAGCTTGGCTGTGAACGTCATGCGGACGGTTTTTTTCTGTTCTGCGGTGTGCAGAAAAAAACCGTCCGCATGAAAAGATGTATATATACGGTATATAAGTGTATATTGAAGGGTTTACATGGATTTTTATTCAATTCCTTTCTCCGGAACGTTCTTTTATATCGTTTTTTCCGGTCGGCAATAAGGTGCTTTCACTGACAGAATGACAGTGAAAACCATGTTTACCATTCTTTCCAGAAGACGGGACTGAATAGTATCAGCATGTTGAAAAGTTCCAGACGCCCCATAAGCATGAGAAACGACATGATCCACTTGCCGGCCTCTGGCATGCCACTCATGGTGTTAGAC
Organism: uncultured Paraprevotella sp.; assembly: GCA_910586505.1. Taxonomy (GTDB): domain Bacteria; phylum Bacteroidota; class Bacteroidia; order Bacteroidales; family Bacteroidaceae; genus Paraprevotella. The sequence continues at coordinate 89,243 of CAJUGV010000008.1, forward strand.
GGTCCGTAGCATCCGAAGCCGACACCGGTATTTCCTAATGCGGAGATAGAGGTGGTGAGGGCTTCCAGAAAGTCGATATCGAAGAGGGTCAGCAGAAAGCATCCCACGAAACTGCACAGGAGGTAGAAGATGGTGAATGTGGCAACGGTGTTCACCACCGGCTGGGGGACCACGTGGTTGTTGATCCTTACGGGGAGGATGGCATTGGGATGGATGAGCCGTTTGAACTGGTTTTTGATGGAGTGGAACAGTATTACGATGCGCATGCTCTTGATTCCGCCGGCGGTGGAGCCGGTACAACCGCCGGCCAGCATGGTGTAGATCAGCAGGATCCATGTGTATTTCGGCCAGAATGTATAGTCTTCCGAGATGAGGCCGCAGGAGCTGTGGATGGTGGCTACGTGGAAGTAGGCCCTTCTGAAAGCCTGTTCTATGGGGTAGTCCAGTTTGAAATACAGTCCGGTCATGATGAGCAGGGTGATGACGAGTGCAGATCCCAAAAACCAGCGGGTCTCTCCGTCTTTGAACAATCTGCCGATGCGTCCCTGCATACACAGAGCCAACAGGGTGACGTTAAGGCTGGCGATGATCATGAATGTGGCCGTGACATATTCGATGAAAGGGGAGTTCCACCATGCGATGCTGGCCTGGCGGGTGGAATATCCTCCCGTCCCCAATATGCTGAACGCATGGCATACTCCGTCGAAGAGATTCATTCCTCCCAGGCAAAGTAGCCCTACGCAGGCGCCTGTCATGAGAGTGTATACGGTCCAGATGAGTTTGGTGGTCATGCTTATCTTCGGATGAAGCTTGTCATGCGTCACTCCGGTGGCTTCCGCACTGAAAAGTTGCAGATTGCCTCCTCCGAAGATAGGCAATAAAGCGATGGTGAAACATACGATACCCAGTCCGCCCAACCAATGGGTCAGCGCGCGCCAGAAGAGCAATCCTTTGGGCATGGTGTCGATATGGTCCAGTATGGTGAATCCCGTGGTGGTAAAGCCTGACATGGTTTCGAAAAAAGCGTTGGTCACGGACGGAATCTTGCCGCTTGTGTAGAAGGGGAGCATCCCCAGTATGGTGAACATCAGCCAGGTGAGTGTCACGATACAGTAGCCGTCACGCCGCGTCATCCAGGTCCTGGCGCCTTTTCCGTAGGTCATGAGGCTGCCTCCGATGAGCAGGTTGATGCCCGTGGCATAAAGAAAATGTATATAGCTTGCTTCTTTATAGAACAACGAGACGCCCATGCAGATGAGAAACAGACCGCCTTCCACCCAGAGCAGGATGCCTATGACATAGGCGATAAGCTTGGTGTTGACGATGTTGTTGAGCGACGTGGTGCCGTTGTTTTCATTTTGCGGATTGCTGTAGGTGGTAGGATTCATGTGAATTGCAAATATGAATAAGGAGAAGGCTTGAAAGCCGTTTCCTTTTAGGGTTGTAGAATCAGTTCCCAGTTCGTCACATCGAGGCGTAGCCCGAACTTTTCGCCTACTTTTTCATAATAGGCGACTTGCTTGAATCCAAGTTTGTCGTGTAGGGCATAGCTTGCTTCGTTGCCGTGGGTGATGCAGGCTATGAGTACATGGCAATCCGGACGCCGGCAGGCTTCGATAAGTTGTGCCATAAGTGACAGTCCGATGCCCTGATGCAAGGCTTGGGAAGAAACGTATACAGTTGTCTCCCATGTATAACGGTAGGCTGCCCTTTCCTGCCACAAATGAGCGTAGGCATAACCGAGAATCCGTCCGTCCTTTTCGGCTACCAGATAGGGAAAGGATGCGGATATATCGGTGATGCGTCTGCGCATCTCCGTCTCCGTGACAGCTTCCGTTTCGAAAGTGGCCACGCTGTGCAGGACATATTCGTTATAGATGTCGGCGATAGCTCGGGCGTCGTTTGTCTTGGCATGTCTTATCATGACTGGATTCTCATTGAATATGCAAAAGTAGTAAAAACGTTGCGCTTTATCTTCTTTTGGGGCGAGATTTATTCATTGTCGGTTTAATGAATGTGTTTTGGAGTGGAGCCAGGAAAATAAAAAGAGAAAGACCACTCGGGGTTTCTTTCTTTGAGCGGTGCATACGGGACTGACGGAGTATGCGATTGATTATAAGACTTCTCCAAGAAAGGCGCACGGTGCGGCACCTGCTGCATTTCTATGTCTTTCCGACAGGGATTATGCCTTGTGCCAACGGGGCATAGACAGTGATTTTCGGCGCCGCAACAAGAGCATGGATAATGATCATAAAAGTTTGGCTGTAATTGTTTCCGCGATGGCGTATTATGGATTTCAGTATCCCATTTTGCTCTTGTTCCGCAAAAATGAGGATGTATAGCAAGGGTGGGGCGCCGTTGACAGAAAATGTGGGGTGGACATCCCAAGGCATTGGATCCAAACGGAAACAGACGAAGCCATATTTCAAAGAATCACCCGACACTCAAACCGCAGTTTTCTATATACCCCAATCTATCGAATTAGCTAAGGATAACATTTTCTGCGCTTCGGCCGGTTCGACAGAATGTACGAAACGTATCTTCCCAAGCAGCCAGTCTTTACCATACCCCTTACCGGGAGCAATTCGGTTAAAATGGGATACGGCGCCATATTTCTGACAAAAATAAAGATGCCGGTAAATTTCTTTCTTATATTTCTTCGGGATACGGACTCCTCCGTTTATTAATAAGCCGGTAACCATCTGTTTCTGTCCTCTTCCATATTTCCCTACTTTATTCCAATTAATAATGAACTTTTCGTTTTCTATGATCTTCCTGATAACTCTCACATTCGGCATGTTCTCCGCCTTTCCCGAAAAAGTAATATCGTCTGCATACCTGGAATAATTAACTCCATATCGGTTGGCCAATCCCGATAATCGTTTATCAAGTCGCCTACATACAATATTCGATATGCCGGGACTTGTAGGAGCACCCTGTGCCAAAACAGGTTCTCTTTTACTTATATTCCATAGACGTTTCGCTTCTTGAGCAGGCATTGAGCTGAAGAGGTCATTTGGAATGGATGCCGTACAAATATTCGCCAACTCCATAGCGACATTCGGTACATATCCCAACGACTTAAACACACCGTAAATCCGTCTTAACCCGATTGTCTCAAAGAAATTAGATAAATCGAGATTAAGAATCACTTCCTGATCTTCATGTATCTTGGCATTGTCTACTATTGACCTTCCCTTGGCAAATCCCATAGCACATGACGATATGGGTACCTTATCCAATATATATGTCTTTATCCACTCCTGGATGACTTTTATATTACTGTGCGGAGCGACAATCCGCCTATGTCCTCCCCGTTTCTTTTTAATAAAGTAATGAGTATAATAGTAGTCTCGATACTTAACAATGTCCTGAAATTTAATGAATTCAACATCAACAAGCAATGCCAGATGCCTGGGCGAAAATATCACAGGCAATCCTTTCTGCATCAAGTTATCGGCATAATCCACTGTATCGCGTATAAATCGATACGAATGCTTTTCTGACCGCGCCTGCTGTATATACGAATTTCGAGGAAAGTTCATGTTTGATTCGATTACTCTTTTTGGAATATGAACGTCAGTGAATAATGTGTGACTCAAGAGCTGTAAGCTCGCAGATGTTACACATTAATCAGTATAATGTAGCTTTATCAGCCCTGAAACCAAACGGGTTTCAGAGGTCTTTTTATAAGAAAGACACAGCTAATCGAATCTACTTACGAACTTCCCCGAAATCGTTTAGGTACATATATCATATCTTCTATTATTGACAACGACTTATTTTCCTTTTCACGTTGAAATCTCGACTTCTTTTGCACTTCATCAAACAACACATGAGCGCGTAAAGTGAGTCCGTCATTTGCATCGAACAAACCTTTAGCCCTACCTTTTTCCATCATAGCATCATACTCCTCCATTCCGAAACCTAATTTCTGACAGACTGTCAGCGGTGATTTATGCCTCTTCTTTAGGAATATAATACTCAATAATTTTATGGTATCCTTATTATACCGTTCATCCCAATCAAACAATCCTTTATTCAAGTTTAACCGGAATAACAGGCTGCCCCAATAGTATTGACTTTCTTTGAATTGCTTTGACCTCTCGACAAGCAAATGACCTCTTCTCGGAAAAATCGGCTTCCATTTTTTGTTTGTTCCTTCCAGCTGAATATCGGCCCACAATATTGGAAGCGTATTATTCGGAATCGAATGCTCAAACCCAATAAGGGCCTGTGAGTTCATGAAACCAAGCGGGTGCATACCAGACTTCCTGTTTTGGTATGCTGGTTCCGGATAAAGTTTATTTCCATATTTAAAACAGAAATCTCTAATAACAGCCATTCTCTGGTAATACCCAAATACCGATCCACGCTTTACAAATGCACTATTCCGTTTATTACCCATCATCAAGATTCCATGATTTTGAAGGAGCGTCTGTGCTTTCTGCATATATACCACTGTCAAAGCACACACTTCCGTTTCATCAGGCAATGAGGGTTTCACTTCATTGTAAAACTTCGCAATGGAACCTCCGGTGCCAGCAAAGTCATCTACAATCACCACCACACTATTTTCTTTCAGATTGGAGATGTCGGTACTGCTTACAATCGTAATGTACTTTCTATAATCCGATACCACCGGTGTCTTTTTGATGTAATAAGCCATGGCCGCACCACTCTTTCCGGGTTTACCTAAAGGCAATACATAAATATACTTTCCACGATATAGTTCTATTATCCGAGAAAGTCCAGAATTAAACTCTCTTATAATGTCATTCGTAGAAAAATACTCGAAATGGTTTAATACAATCAAAGCGTTCTTCCAATCCTCACGTTCAAAGTTTTCAAGCCATAGCAATATGTCTAAAGGAGATATAACCTGATTGCATCTCCTACAGATATTCTCTATGATAGCTTGATACTCTTTCAACATATAAAATGATATAAAGCAAAGATATAAAAGTTATGACCCCGATAACTAATACAAATCGTAAATTATCATATTTTAACTCAAAGTCAGCCTCTCAAATTCAAGGAGCTATACAATAATAAGTCCCTTGACATTCAGGGGAGGATCTGGCAAATGACTACGTTTCTGAATTTAGGATGGAACCTCCTTCCTTTTAAAACATTTTCCTAATTATTGCTTTGGACTTAAGATATTATACAAGAAAAAGAAGAATGCTTTTAAATAGGTTAGCCTTATTTTGAGTGGCATATTACATTTCTGAGGCGTATCATCTTTCTATTGACTTTCTTCACAGAGGCAATGGCAATAAAGGTAAAATTGTTGATTTGCATAAAAGCTGGGACTTTAGCATGTGATAGAATTTCTTTTATACTAATACGTTGTCAGTTTATGTATACGATCAAGATTCGAGGCAAAAAGACCTAAAGAAAAATGGTCAAATAGGAAATGATATGCCGACTTTTGATGAAAGAAAGAAAAAGTAACAGGCAGAACGTTTCGGGAGACCAATGGGGAGACCAACTTTACTTGCGTGAATGAATAATGGGGTGATAAGAGTTGGTATTCCATATTATAATAAGGTATAGAACAAAAACGGTGTAGCCCACAGTACAATACGCATACTGTGGGCTACACCGTTGGTCTCCCTGTCGGTATCAATCAGGGGGCTATGAAAAAGTTATTGGGGTATTTCGTCAAAACATGAACACAGTGATTTGCGGGAAAAGGCTATTTGCAGACAGGAATATAATAAGAGGGTGTTTTACAGTAAACTGCAATGTATCAGAATGCGTCAAAGTGTGTTATCGGATTGGTCTCCCGATTGAGACCCCAAGAAAAAAGCCCTTGAAAGTGATTGACTTTCAAGGGCTTTGGAATGTTGTTGCGGTGCGTACGGGACTCGAACCCGTGACCCCATGCGTGACAGGCATGTATTCTAACCAACTGAACTAACGCACCTTTCTATCAGCTATCGGTTAACTTCCCGATTGCGAGTGCAAAGATATGGAAAATGTGTGAATCGGCCAAAGAATCATTTGCTTTTTTTAGTTGTTTCTTGCTTTTTTCTGTGAGAAGAACGCATTTGGCATCCCTTACCGTTGTCGGCTATTGATTCAATAAGCTCATAATCTTTCCGCTTAGCTGGAGTAGTGAGATTTCACACATCTTAGTGTCGTATTCCGATACCAGCAGTCGTTCTTCCGCATCCAGCAGGCTCTGCTGTGCTTCTCGCATTTCGAATCCCGACAAGTCGCCTTTCATGTATCTCAGGCTGGCATATTCATAGTTCTCCTGCGCGGCTACGAGGTTTTGCCGTTCCATCTGCATCACCTGCCAGTTGTTGCGATAGGCTTGCCACAGATTGTTCAGATCTGATTTCAGAGACAGTTTTAAGTCTTCTTTTTCCAGTTCTGCGAATTCTATGGCTAAGGCGGCATTTCTTTTCTGCATTTTGCGCTTGCCGTCGAACAGATTGAAACCTATAGTGACACCGGCATTCAGTCCCCAGTTTTCACGTCTTTTTGTGGCTGACCGTTCATAACGGTTGAGGGTATAGCCGTAGCCGGCTTTGAGATGGATATAAGGGTAGTCTCGTGACATGACCTTCTTGTAGTCAGCTCTGACCACATCGGTATTTTTGTCAGCCATCAGCAGGGAGGCATTGGCGGATAGTGTAGCCTGCCATAGCTCTTCATATTGCAGATCCGGATTAACGTCTATGGCGGTGTCTCGTATGCAGACGTGTGCCGTTACTTCCTGATTGGCCATCAATTCGTTCAGTTTAATTTGAGATGAGTTGAGTACGACGCGCTGTTTCATGTATTTGGCGCTGTCTGCATTGAAGTCAACCTTGGCTTGTAAATAGTCCAGACGTGAGAAGTTTCCGATATGGTATCGTACTTCCACAATGCGCATGCGTTCTCGCGAAAGGGACATGGCATAATAGAAGTTCTTCAGACGTATTTTTTCCTGTATGTAGTGGTAATATTCTGCGGTGAGCAAGGCTATATAGTCTTCTATCTCAATGCGTGTCTGCAATTCGCCCTGTTCACGAAGAAGTTGTAGTTGCTTGTAATTCGTCCACACGCTGAATCCATTGAATACAGTCCAGTTCAGGTCAATACCGGCGTCCAGTGTTTCGTCAAGAGTGCCGTATTCATGAGCTGTTACACCTGTAGTGCGTGCCGTGGTCCGTGTAGAATTTAGATTTCCTCCGTAGGATGTACTGAGGTCAATGGTGGGCAGCATGCCTGCATTGGCACGTGTGGCATTGTTGGCGCTCACTTCCTCGCGGTTTTTTACCATGCGGAGTGAGTAGTTGTTTTCCAGTCCTTGCGTGAGGCAGTCTTGCAGGGTTACGGGATTATGTGTGTTGATGGAGTCCTGTTTGGCTTGTGCTTGCAGGAAGCACAGCGTGAGAAGGAGCCATGATATTCTATTTTTCATTTTTGCGTTCTTTATTAATTCGGTTGGTGGAGATATAACTGTATACGGCCGGCACGATATACATAGTCAGGAATGTCGATACCACCATGCCTCCGACTACCGCTACTCCCATGGCTATGCGTTGGTTACAACCTTCTCCCGTGGCGAAAGCCAGCGGGATCAGTCCCAGAATGGTGGACGCACTGGTCATGAGAATTGGTCGCAGACGTTGAAGGGACGCATCGTGTACGGCGGTAATCTTGTCCAGTCCTTGTTCTTGTTTTAAGTTGGCAAATTCTACGATAAGAATACCGTTCTTGGCAACCAGTCCGATCAGCATGATGATACCGATTTGACTGAATACGTTCATTGTGATGTCGTTGAAGTACATGAACATCAGCGCACCGGCAATAGCCAACGGAACGGTGAGCATGATGATGAACGGATCTTTGAAACTTTCGAACTGTGCTGCCAGAATCAGATAGATGAGAACTAATGCCAGAATGAAAGCAAACATGAGGCTGGAGGAACTTTCACGAAAATCCTTTGAGTCTCCGGATAATGAAGTACGGAATGTATCGTCAAGTGTCTCTTTGGCAATCTTGTCCATTTCATCCAGTCCTTGCCCTATGGTTTTTCCTTCTGCCAGTCCGGCAGAGATGGTGGCGGATACAAATCGGTTGTAGCGGTAGAGTTTGGGGGGAGCAATACTGCTTTCCAATTCTATGAGGTTGTCCATTTGAATCATCCTGCCGTCATTGCTTCGCAGGTAGATGGCTCGCAGGTCGGCAGGTTTGTTGCGTTGTTGACGGTTTATCTCTCCCAATATCTCATATTGTTTTCCGTTCATGTAGAAATAGCCCATCCGTTGTCCGCTTAGTCCGTATTGCAGTGTTTCGGAGAGGTCACGTGTGTTGACTCCCATGATGTTTGCTTTGTCGCGATTGATGTGAATACGGATTTCGGGTTTGCTGAACTTCAAGTCGACGTCTGCCATTTGGAATACCGGATTCTCGTATACCTTTTCCATGAACTGCGGTAATACTTTTTCCAGTTTCTCTATGTTGGTGGTTTGCAGTACGTATTGTACGGGCATGCTTCCGCGCCGTCCGCCGAATGATGATTGTTGCTGCACGAAAGCACGTGCTTTTGTCTTGCTCCTGACGGCTTTTGAAAGTTTTTCGGCGGCTTCCATCTGGGTATAGCTGCGATCGCCCATGTCTTTCAGGCGGATGCGTATATTTCCGCTTCCGCTCGACACGCGGGCTGTAACAGCTTCGGCATCGGGGATGACGGAGTCGACAATGTGGTTGATGTCTTCGGTATAATCGCGCAGATATTCGTATGTTACGCCTTCTGCACCACGCGTATTGACGGTGATCATGGAACGGTCTTCCAGCGGAGCCATTTCCGAGGGGATTTCATTCCAGAAGTATATAATGGCTCCTAACATGAGAATGACAAACGGAAGTGTCCATATTCTATGGTTGAGTATGGCAACCAAAGAGCGGCTATATACATTGTTCAGGCCTTCAAAAAACGGTTCTGTCAGGAGGTAGAAAGAGTTTTTCCTCTTCCGCTGTTTAAGAAGTTTTGTAGCCAGCATGGGCGTGAAAGTAAGAGCGGCGAACGATGATATGACTACGGCTCCGGAGATGACCATGCTGAACTCGCGAAACAGACGTCCCGTCGTGCCTTCCATGAATACGATAGGGAAAAAGACTGCTATCAGGGTGATCGTGGTGGAGATGACGGCAAAGAAGATTTCTTTGGCCCCTTCTATACCGGCTTTCTTTGGATTCATACCTTGTTCGATGCGGATATAAATATTCTCCGTCATCACGATGGCGTCGTCTACGACAAGACCGACGGCCAGCACTACGGCCAGCATGGTAAGCACGTTGATGGAGAATCCGAAAAGATACATAATGAAGAAGGAACCGACGAGTGAGACCGGTATTACGATACAGGGCACCAAGGTCACACGCCAGTCACGAAGGAAGAGGAAGATGATGATGATCACCAGAACAAATGCTTCATAGACCGTCTGCTTCACTTCGTTGATGGATGCACGGATGAATTTAGTGTTGTCGAATCCGTAGCTGTACTGCACGTCTTCTGGCAGATCCTTCTTCATCTGTTCCATACGTTCATATACCGCATCGGCGATGTTGATGTGGTTCGCTCCGGGCTGAGGGACTACGACTACGCCCACCATCGGTACGCCGTTCATTTTCATGTAGCTTTTGATGTCTGCTGCACTGAGTTCGGCGCGGCCGATATCGCTGAAGCGGATGATACGGTTTCCTTCATGCTTTACTATCAGATCGTCGAACATTTTTGCGGTGTTCATCAAGCCGAGTGTACGAATGTTCAGTTCGATGGTGTTGCCTTCTATGCTTCCTGACGGTAATTCCACGTTTTCATTGCCCACGGCATTCTTTACGTCCATCGGTGTGATGCCGTATCCTGCCATTTTTATCGGGTCGAGCCAAAGGCGCATCGCATATTTCTTTTCCCCCCAGATGGAGACGCTGCTCACATCGGAGATGGTTTGAAGTTGCTCTTTGACGGTCAGGTCGGCAATCTCGCTCAATTCGAGTAACGAACGTTTTTCGCTTTGCAGGGCCACCATAAGGATAGGAGTGGCGTCGGCATCGGCTTTCGATACGGTAGGGGGATCGCAGTCGCGCGGCAGAAAACGTTGTGCACGTGATACTTTGTCACGCACATCGTTTGCAGCCGTTTCAAGGTCGACGGACAATTCGAACTCCACTGTGATGCGGCTGTTGCCTTGCGAGCTTACGCTGGTCAGCGAGCGGATGCCCGGAATACCGTTGATGTTCTGTTCCAGCGGTTCGGTGATTTGGTTCTCTATCACATCAGCGTTTGCTCCGGCATAGGAACATGATACGGATATGATGGGATTGTCCACCGAGGGATATTCTCGCACGCCGATATAGAAATAGCCGATCAAGCCGAACAATAGGATGATGACTGTCATAACCGTAGCCAGTACGGGACGACGAATGCTTAATTCAGATATGTTCATGTGTCTCCTCCTTGGTTTAGTCTACACGGTCGAGCACGACGGGAAGATCCGTGCGCAATTGTAATGTTCCGGATGTGATCAGCGTGTCTCCCACCTGTAATCCTTTTAACACTTGAACGCGTGCTTCCGTACGCAGGCCTACCGTAACTTCTACAGGGCGTGCCTTTCCTGATTTGTAGAGAAACACCTTGTCCTTTCCCATTTCCGGTACGATGGCTTCGGCCGGAATGGCTATGGCGTCCGGGATCTCCTGCTTTTTCAGGTTGATACTGGCATAGCGGCCCGGGGTGAGGCGTCCATTCGGGTTGTTGTACAAAGCACGTACTTTCAAGGTGTGCGTGTTTTCGTCGATGACAGATTCTTTGGCGTATACTTTTGCTGGGAAACTTTGCAGATAACCGTCGACGGTGAAGGTGAGAGCCGTGCCCGGATTAACTTCGTTCACGTAGCGTTCCGGTATGGAAAACTCTACTTTCAGCGGAATGATGCGGGTTAGTTTGCTTATTACGGTAGAGGGGGAAGCGTATGCTCCTACGCTGATCTGGCGCAGCCCGATGACACCGTCAAACGGTGCACGCAGTTCGGTAAGCTCGATTTGAGCTTTCACGATGTCTATCTCCGCTTTCAGTGTTTCCAGCTCGGTGCGTACTTGTTCGTAGGCTTCCTGGCTCACTGCATCGTGCTGTAACAATGTGCGTTGTCGGTATACGCGGTCGTTGGCCAGTTTAAGCTGGGCTTGCAAGCGTTTGAGCTCGGCTTGCAGTTTCCGGTCGTTTACTTTAGCCAGCAACTGTCCTTTTTTTACCTGACTTCCTTCCTTGAATCCGATTTCCACGACCTGTCCCGATGTTTCAAAAGAAAGGTCTACCTCCTCGTCCGGTAAAAGGTTTCCGCTTACCGTAAATTCGTCTGTGAGGATGCCCGTGTGGATTCTCAGGGCATTTACATTCAGAATGTTTTTCTTGGTTTTGTTTCCTTTTCCTATTTTGTCAATTTGGGAAAGTTCTGCGTTTTGTTTCGGAAGTTGCGAATAGATGCCCCAGCCGGCCAGTCCGCATGCTATAAAAATTACAATTCCCCATTTTACTTTTTTATTCATGGATATACTTTAATTTATATATATGGTTCTTAATATGATTGTAAGAATACGAAATATTCATGATACAGACAACTTTTTAATATATTTTTGAATTCTTGGCCGCCTTTTCCGTGTAACGGTGAGATAGAATAAAAAAAGGAGGTAAAAACCTCCTTCTTTTCAGCGGTGCGTACGGGACTCGAACCCGTGACCCCATGCGTGACAGGCATGTATTCTAACCAACTGAACTAACGCACCTTTGAGAGCGGAAAACGAGGCTCGAACTCGCGACCCCGACCTTGGCAAGGTCGTGCTCTACCAACTGAGCTATTTCCGCGTGATGTCTGTGTGTGGGTAGAGATGGATTCGAACCACCGAAGGCGTAAGCCAGCAGATTTACAGTCTGCCCCATTTGGCCACTCTGGTATCTACCCGCTCTTTGTGACTCCGACAGGATTCAAACCTGTAACCTTCTGATCCGTAGTCAGATGCTCTA
>CAJUGV010000009.1 GCA_910586505.1 uncultured Paraprevotella sp.
CTTTCTCTTACTAAGAGAGAGACAATAATAACCACTCAGTTCCTTACACTATTATATATATGATATGACATCATATATGTACTATCGGCAATTGGGTTCCAACTATTTTATTCCAGTTTTTCCATATCTCATTTTTTTAGTGTATTTTTGTCACAATACTCAAAACTTGATCTTCAATTTTAAATACAAAAATCACATGAAAAAACAGTTCATTATCGCTGCCCTTACTTTAGTTACAACTTCCGGATCAGGAAAAACTATACGATCCACTCCCCCAAGCACGTTTAACGGTTATCTTTTTGCTTACTTTGAAGGTAGTGGAGAAGCCAAACAACAGGAACAGCTTCGTTTCGCACTCAGCAATGACGGAGTAAATTGGCGGGCACTTAACGAAAATCGGCCCGTCGTCGCTTCTGATACCATCAGTGAAAGCGGCGGCATACGCGACCCGCATATTCTTCGCGGAGAAGACAACCGATTCTACATCGTAGCCACCGACATGAACGTAGCTAAAAACGGATGGAACGAGAATCCGGGCATTGTGCTGATGCGTTCGGACGACCTTATCCACTGGTCGCACGCCAAAATAAACCTTGCCAAAGACTTCGCCCAACACTTCGGTGATGCTTATTGGGTATGGGCTCCACAAACCATCTACGATCGCAAGACTAAGAAATACATGATTTATTTCACCTTACAGCGCAACGACAGAAAGAGCCTAATTACCTACTATGCCTATGCCAATAAAGATTTCTCCGGATTCGAAGGAGAACCGAAACAGCTTTTTGCAGCAAAATACGGCAGTATAGACAATGATATAATCGAAAAAGACGGCATATTCCACCTCTTTTATAAAGGCAATACCAAAGATGAAAAAGGAAAAGAAATAAAGAACGGCATACAACAAGCCACCTCGAAAAGCCTGAGGGGAAAATGGAAAGAAGACTTTAAATATCTTGATGCATATGCCGGCAAGAAACCGGTAGAAGGCTCCAGTATATTCAAACTCAACAATCGCGAAGAGTATGTACTGATGTATGACATGTACACAAGCGGACGTTATGAATATCAGACCAGCACGGATTTGTATCATTTCTCCGAGCCTAAAGCATTTACAAAAGATTTCTTCCCCCGTCACGGTTCCGTCATCTCATTGACTCACGATGAACTGCAACGATTACAAGAAAAATGGGGATATGTCGTCAGATATGAATTCGAAAGTCATGGAAATCCCCTCATTCGCCATATGCACACTGCCGACCCTGCAGCGCTGGTCAAAGATGATACGCTATGGCTTTTCGCCGGCCACGACCAGCATGGCAACCAAAGCGGATATGTCATGAAAGACTGGCTCCTGTTTTCCACTACTGATATGAAGCATTGGACACAACACCCCGTACCGCTCAAAATATCAGACTTTAAATGGGCTACCAGCAAACAGGCTTATGCCGGACATGTAGCCGAGCGGGACGGAAAGTACTACTGGTATGTCAGTACAAACTGGTGTGGTATCGGAGTAGCAGTAGCCGACAAAATCACAGGACCATACAAAGACGCACTCGGCGCACCGCTCCTTACCAAGAAAGACTGTTTTGACTCAAGCCATGGTTGGGCATGCATAGACCCGGCCGTATTCATTGACGATGACGGACAGGCATACCTCACATGGGGAAACCGCGAATGCTATATTGTCAAACTCAAGAAGAACATGATAGAAACGGAAGGCGAAATCAAGCGTATTCACATTGACAAGAATCATCCTTTCACAGAAGCTCCGTGGATCCACAAGTACAATGGAAAATACTATCTCACTTATGCCAGTGAATGGCCGGAGAAGATAGCCTATGCCATGGCAGACCATATCGAAGGCCCTTATGAAACGAAAGGAGTTATCTCTGAAATAGCAGGAAATAGCAACACGACTCATCCCGCCATTGTCAACTTCAAAGGACAATGGATATATATCAGTCATAACGGTGGACTTCCCACAGGTACAAGCTACAGCCGTTCCATCGTGGCAGAACCGATGGAATACAATGCCGACGGAACGATTAAAAACATACCAGCGACAGCAGAAGGCGTAAAACCGCTATAAAAAATACATCACCCTTCTATGAAGGAACGTTTTTTTTCATATCTTTGTGCGCCCGCAATGATTGCGGGCGTGCTTTTTATTAATTAATTATTTTGTTATCATGTACAAGAAGCAAAACTCAACCCATCCGGTAAAATGCTTCAAGCACTTCGACAACAAATCCTACGCTGTGTTCAACAGCCTGCACAAGCAAGTGAACATCGGTGTGCTGGCCATTACCACTTTGGTATTTGCCAACCCCGAGACACTTACCGCACAGGCTCAGCGTCCCACAACGGACCACACACGCGAAATGGACGGCATCGAAGTGATGGGCAGCCGGGTTCCGCTCACCCAAACGGAAGCGGCGAGAATTGTAACCGTACTGGACCGCAAAACCATCGAGAATGCGCCGGTACAAAGTGTAAACGACCTTCTGAAGTATGCCGCCGGCATCGATGTGCGACAGCGCGGTGACATGGGCATACAAACAGACATCTCTATCAGAGGAGGCACCTTTGACCAGATTACCATCCTGCTCAACGGCGTCAACATTAACAATCCTCAAACAGGCCATTACTCAGCTGAATTTCCCGTGGCGCTTGATGACATTGAACGCATTGAAATTCTGGAAGGACCGGCCGCACGAACTTTCGGCACATCGGCTTTCTGCGGTGCCATCAACATCGTCACATTTACAGACAATCAAAAACATGCTCAAATCCAAGCCACTGCCGGTTCTTACGGACTGGGAGGAGGAGGACTGCGTCTCAACCTTTCAGACGGAGCATGGCGAAATCAGATGTCGGCCAGCTATCTGCGCACCGACGGAGCAACCCTGAACAGTGACTTCGATTTATGGCGTGCCTATTATCAGGGAAGTTATTCCACCTCCACGACCGACATTCGTGTGCAGGTAGGATTCACTCAGCAGAAATACGGAGCCAACACTTTTTATTCGGCCAAATACAACAACCAGTACGATGAAACTGCACGTTACATCGTATCAATACAGGCCGACAGTAAACTTGGATGGCTTCACCTCGCCCCTACGCTTTACTGGAATCGTACTTTTGACCACTACCAACTCATCCGCCATTCATCAAACGGCGAGAACTTCCATCGCACTGACGTTTACGGCATCAACCTAAACGCCTATTTCACCACTTTGCTGGGAAAAACGTCATTCGGCATGGAAACGCGCAATGAGGGCATCCTCAGCAGTGCGTTAGGACGCCCGATGGAGGAATCTCAGTATGTGGACGTTCCCTGGCATTCGGGACAACTGTATAAAAAGAAAGATAATCGCACGAACCTCAGCTATTATCTGGAGCATAACATTTTGCTTCCTAAAGCTACATTCTCTGTCGGTGTGATGGCCAACCAGAATACAGGCTACGACAGCAAATTCCATTTCTATCCAGGAGTGGATATCGCATGGCGTCCGACACGAGAGTGGAAAATTGCCGCTTCATGGAACATGGCCCTGCGCATGCCAACCTTCACGGACTTATATTACAAAAGTCCGACCCAAGAAGGCAACGTGGGCCTCAGGCCAGAAGAGACACAAGCATTCAGCTTAGGTGCGCAGTATCGCCGCCCGATTATAAGAACTTCCGCCAATATATTCTACCATAAAGGAAAGAATATGATAGACTGGGTCATGTATACCCCGGAGGATGCTTTTCATTCGGCCAATTTTGAGCTGGACAACTATGGTGTGGAGGCCGATGCCGTTTTAAATTTTCATGAAACTTTCGGTGAACGTTTCTTCCTTGAGAAGATAAACATAGGATACACCTATATCCACCAAAAACGACATGACGATATGGCCATCTACAAATCCAACTATGCGCTGGAATATCTTCGCCATAAGTTTGTCGCCGGCATCACGCACCGGATATGGAGTAATCTGTCTGCCACCTGGGCTTTCCGATGGCAAGACCGTATGGGGAATTATATCAAATACGACTCCCCGAGCGATGCCTCCGGCACACTCACTCCCTACCATCCTTATGCCTTGGTGGATCTTCGCGTCCAGTGGCGCACTCCACGCTACCATCTTTATGTGGAAGGCTGCAACCTGACCAATCACACCTATTATGATTTGGGCAATATTCCTCAGCCCGGATTTTGGTTCAAAGTCGGTGGAAGCTACCGCCTGAACTTCTAATAACCCTCCCCGCAACGGTTTTTATCAGAAACCGCTGCGGGGAATTTTTACTTTTCCCCTCCTCCGCTTCACCCGAAAAAAGCCTCTCACTACTGCACAGGCCACCCTCCTCGCTATACGGCAGGTGAAGGCCAGGTGAACCCTATGAGGGTAGAACATTCACCTTATCTAATTGTGAATCAAACAGTATGAACCCTTGAAGGCAAAAACACGCATTAAAACTTAGAGGGAGGTGAACCGCTTCTTTTCCGTAAGCCGTGAGGACGGAAATATAAAACCATCATCCTTATTTTCCGGCATCATGCGCTTCAAAATCAGAAGAAAAAATGATTACACAGGGGCCCCTTCATCCTCTCTGCCATGCACAACGAAAAGCCATGTTCATCCCTTACCGGATACCCGAAAACAGGCCTCCGCCCCGATAAGTCATAAAAAAACGCAACGACGCCATAAAAGTTTGGAAAAACTATCTCTAAAAATACTAAAAAATGATTATCTTTGCAGGGCAGAAAATGAGGAAATAATTAAGAATCTCATTATATTACCTATAATAAATTAGTATAATTATGGTTTATTCACACGAAGTAGAAAACATGTGTTGTGTTGCCAAAGGCCCGAACCACGGACCGGCTCCCATACCTGAAGAAGGCAAGTGGGTACAGGCAAAGGAAATCAAAGACATCTCAGGTTTGACTCACGGTATCGGTTGGTGTGCCCCTCAACAGGGCGCCTGCAAACTGACACTGAACGTAAAAGAAGGTGTCATTCAGGAATGTTTGGTGGAGACTATCGGTTGCTCCGGTATGACTCATTCTGCAGCCATGGCCTCTGAAATTCTTCCGGGCAAGACTATTCTGGAAGCATTGAACACCGACTTGGTTTGCGATGCCATCAATACGGCCATGCGCGAATTGTTCCTTCAGATCGTTTACGGCCGTACTCAGTCCGCTTTCTCTGAAGGCGGTTTGATGATTGGTGCCGGATTGGAGGACTTGGGTAAAGGTTTGCGCTCACAGGTAGGTACACTTTACGGTACTTTGGCCAAGGGATCCCGCTACCTCGAAATGGCAGAAGGTTACATCAAGACTATCGCTTTGGACAAAGACAACCAAATCTGCGGTTATGAATTCGTTCACATGGGTAAGTTCATGGACGAAATCAAGAAGGGAACCGATGCTAACGAAGCTTTGAAAAAAGTGACCGGTACTTACGGCCGCTTCACCGCAGAGCAGGGAGCTGTTAAACATATTGATCCACGTCACGAATAATATAAGGAGGAAGTAAAATTATGATTAGAGAAGTTAAATTCGAAAGCCAGGACCGTCGTATCAAACAGATTCTTGCTGCATTGAACGAAAACGGTATTTCTTCTATCGAAGAAGCTAACCAGATTTGTGACTCTTACGGACTCGATCCTTATTTGACTTGTGAAGAAACTCAGCCGATCTGCTTCGAAAATGCAAAGTGGGCTTACGTAGTAGGTACAGCCATTGCATTGAAGAAGGGCTGCAAGACTGCAGCCGAAGCAGCCGAAGCCATCGGTATCGGCTTGCAGGCTTTCTGCATCCCCGGTTCGGTAGCAGACGACCGTAAGGTGGGTATCGGCCATGGTAACTTGGCAGCCATGTTGCTTCGCGAAGAAACCAAATGTTTTGCATTTTTGGCCGGCCACGAATCTTTCGCAGCTGCAGAAGGTGCTATCAAAATCGCAGCAAAAGCAGACAAAGTTCGTAAAGAACCCTTGCGTTGCATCCTGAACGGTTTGGGTAAAGACGCTGCCATGATCATCTCTCGTATCAATGGATTCACCTACGTACAGACTCAGTTCGATTACTTCACCGGCGAGTTGAAAGTAGTAAAGGAAATAGCTTACTCCGACGGTCCTCGCGCTAAAGTAAAATGCTACGGCGCCGACGACGTTCGTGAAGGTGTGGCCATCATGTGGAAAGAAGGCGTAGACGTATCCATCACAGGAAACTCCACCAACCCGACCCGCTTCCAGCACCCTGTTGCAGGTACATATAAAAAAGAACGCGTATTGGCCGGTAAGCCCTATTTCTCAGTAGCTTCCGGTGGCGGTACAGGCCGTACCTTGCATCCGGACAACATGGCTGCAGGCCCCGCTTCTTATGGTATGACCGATACAATGGGCCGTATGCATTCAGACGCTCAGTTTGCCGGTTCTTCATCAGTTCCTGCACACGTAGAAATGATGGGATTCCTCGGTATCGGTAACAACCCGATGGTTGGCTGTACTGTAGCTTGTGCCGTAGATGCCGCCCAGGCTTTGAACAAGTAATTAAAAAACTATATTACATTAAGTTAAGAGGCTGTGTTTGACACAGCCTCTTAACTTTTTCTACCCCCCCCTCAAACCATCTTCACCGCTTACCAACTTCCAAGCACATAAAACATCCTAACGGAAACCCCTGCTTATCCTGAATCACAAACCTTCTGCCAACTGCATATTAGTAATGGCATCCACAAACTATATGTTTCGAACCGTATAAATTAGGCCATACAAAATTAAGTTCGTATCTTTGTATCGCTAATATTGTCCGTCTGCAAGACGGGCTACGGGAATGTATGAAGCATTAGCTTTCGCTTTTGGTCCTTTGTAAAATCGCCATTAAAAGACCACCAAAAAGTAAAGTCTATTGCTCACGCTTATGCGTGGGCTTTACTTTATGTATATGGTGGTCGGGTGTTTGGCGATACCTCAAGGACTTATGTATAAAGGTGGCTCACGCTTTTTAGCTCCCATTAGAACAAGATGATGCCGCTTCCTTGCCCTTCTGTCCTTGAAAATCGCCTATTTTACGGATGACCGGTTAGGATAAGTGCTTGTCCTGCTTCATCAATGTTGTATATTATGCCGCAATCAGGACATTGCGACAAGAATGGATTGTATGAAACCTATAGGAGAATCTATTCACGACCGCCTTAGACAACAGGGACGGACGGTAAAAGAATTTGCCGACGCAATCGGTTACCAGCGCAGTAATGCTTATAGAATATTCAACCAGGCCAGTATCGATACAGAACTGTTGATGCGTATATCTCTGTATCTGGAGTATGATTTTTTTGCCGAATACTCAGCCGAATATCACCTTGCCGCAGTACATTAGTCTCTGTATTGATACATGTATCCATAGAGATACACTGTATTAAAATTTATTCACGTACTATAACCTATCTTTGTTCATTATCTCTGACAGAAACAAAAATAGGTTAAATATGTTATTCGAAATCAATATGAAACTATCTTCCTGCCCTTGGAAACTATGGTACGCGTGTTCCTGCATTTCAGCCATTGTATGCCTCAGTTGTTCCAAAGATAACGACTACGAAATTTATGCCGAGCTACGTGGTACTGTGACCGATTACAATTCCGGCCTACCATTAGGCAATACCAGCATCGTGCTTTCTCCGTCCAACCATACCGTATTGACAGAGTCCGACGGCACTTTCATTTTCAAGAATCTTGATGCGCAACAATATACCCTCACAGTACAAAAATCAGGCTATTATCCCAACCGTAAAACAGTTACTGCCGTCAGTGGCGAAAGTACGGAAGTGAATATACCCCTGACGCAAATAGAACCATAATACCTTATTTATATATGAAAAATATCATTTTCACTCTTCTGTTATGCCTGATTTACTGCAGTTGCTCCACAGACTTAAGTGAAGAGACTGCAAGAGGCAGCATTGCCGGCAGCGTGTCGGACCGCACGACCGGAGAACCGGTATCGACAGTAAATGTAACTCTCCTACCGGGCGGACATTCTACGGTAACAGGTAGTGACGGTAGCTTTTCGTTCACAGAGCTAGAACCTAAAGAATATACCGTAAACATCAGTAAAGAAAGTTATCAATCGAATACAAGCCAGATTCTGGTAACGGCCGGACAACCCACACAGGCACATCTGCTAATTGAACGCATCCCTGCTGCCATTACAGCAGACCGCAATCTGTTGGATTTCGGAGAAGAATTTACCACGCTTTCTTTCACTATTGTAAATACCGGATATTCCGACTTAGCTTATAAAGTCGAAAAAGGTAATTGTATATGGATGAAGGTAAATCCGGCAGACGGCAACCTTCTTTACGGAAAGACAGCTACCATTATAGTAGAAATTGACCGGTCAATGCTTCCCAGCGGTAAAAACGAAGCCATGATTGTCGTTCGTTCTACCAGTGGCGGCGGTAATGTGGAAGTGAAAGTAGCAGCTATTGGAGAGTATCGTGCATTATCTTCACTGAACACGCTCGAAGCTACTGAAATTACAGGCGCATCAGTTTTACTGAATGGCGAAATAACCAATGAAGGTGCCCCCGCATACACTGAAAGAGGTTTTGTATGGGCCACACAGGAATCTCCGACCTTACAGTCCAAACTCGGCAGCATCTCCGTCCCGGTCACATCCGACAGACATTTCTCATGGCGCATAGAAAACCTGCTTCCTACTACGACCTACTACGTGCGTGCCTATCTGAAACAAAACGGAAAAGTAACATACGGCAACACGATTACCATAGGAACATCACAACAGACCGCCACCGTCGTCACCTCAACCGCCACTGCAGTCGGGGCCACATCGGCTACACTGCATGCAACCGTAACGGACGACGGCACACCGGCTTATACAGAACGGGGATTTTGCTACAGCAAGTATGGCGAGCCCACTATTGCCGACAACCGCAGACCGGTAAGCGGTACGGGGAAAGGTGACTATCTATTGCAGATAACCGCATTGGAATATCCGCAAACTTACTATGCACGTGCTTACGTGATCCAATCCGGTAAGCCTGAGTATGGCAATACAGTCACATTCACAACCTCCAACACATCAGCTTCCGTTAATATCTCATCCGCCACACAAATCACCGCCACATCCGCCATGCTTAACGCTTCTGTCTTAAACATCGGAGAACCGGCGTACACCGAGCGCGGTTTCTGCTATGGAAAAAACATGTTTCCGACCATTGCCGACCATCGAAAGGTCGTAAACGGAACCGGTACCGGCAATTTCTCCTTGCAAATCACAGGTCTTGACTATCCGGAACACTACTATGCAAGAGCGTATGTAATACAAGAAGGCAAACCGATATACAGCGACGAAGTGGAATTTACGACATTACACAAAGAGGTAACAGTATCCACATCAATGCCGACAAACATAAATTGTTCGTCCGCACAATTGAACGGCATTATAGGAACCGCAGGGATGCCTGCTTATAATATACGTGGTTTCTGTTATAGCTCAACCAATACAAACCCGTCACTGGCAGACAACAAAACATCCGAGAACAGCAATCTGCAAGGAAGTTACAAGACAAATATCACGAACTTAAAAGAAGGAACGACTTATTATGTCAGAGCTTACGCCATGCAAGACAATAATGTAATATACGGCAACGCCCTGTCTTTCACAACACACTCGGCACCGATAATCAGGACGAACGAAGTGACAACTTTGTCACCGATAGATATGGGTACCGGTTTCACTTTCGGCTGGAAAGCCACTTTCAATGCATCTGTCATATCCACGGGTTCACCAGCCTACAGCCAACGTGGTTTCGTATATGGAGAAACTTATAATCCGAAAGTCGGAACAGATAACTCCATCCATGTTTCCGGAAGCGGAAAAGGCACTTACTCAGCCACAGTCTCAAATCTGTCGGATTATAAAACATACTATGTAAGAGCTTATGTTAAAAGTGCAGACGGATATGTGTATGGCGAGAATATAAGCTTCAGGACCTATTAAGAGCAATTTATGCAATAACTTAAATAAAATAATTATGAAAAAGAAATTTATTATCATGACGGCTACCGCCGTTGTCTCGTTAATGACAACCTCTTGCGGGACATCGAAACCAGGTACTTCATCAAGAGTAGATTCTATGATCGGACAGAAGGCCGAACTTGACCCTGTCATGGAGTACGCCGAACTGAAACCATCTGTTCGTGAATTCGGTACAGCCCAACACTTTAAAGAGGCTACAGCAAAGAACCTGGCCACAGCGCAAGCCAGAGGAGCTTATGCAAGTTCTATCAGAAGCGCAATCATTGCTGCTTGTGAAGAAATTGGTGTCAATCTGAGTATGTATGCCGGTGATGACGAATCCTCAAAAACAGTAAGCGATCAATCTAGTGAATCCAACGATTTGGTACAGAGTATAGCCAATGAAATAGTTGAGAATACACATCCCGTAAAATATAGCAGATATATGCTGCCCAACAAACAATGGAAGTATTATGTCTGCATTGAATATATGGGTCTTCCAGACCAAATGGCAGAGAAAGTAGAGGAAAAGTTAAAAGAAAAAATTAGTTCGAGCGACCGTACTAAACTGGAAGAAAGACACGATCGTTTCCGTCAACGTATAATGAATAAGTTAAATCAATAATGAGACTCTATTTGTTAGCACTGTTACTATTAACATGCCATGCCTCTTGTCCGGCACAGAAGCCATCCAAACTACGTCCTAAATGGGTCGGCAATCTCCCTGCTGTAACAGACAAAGCATATTACTTTATAGAGGTGCATTCGGATGCTTCATCTTCACTCCCCGGCGCGCGAACCTCCGTATGGACGGAACTTGCTGCAAACGTAGAGCGGACAGACAAGGTCTCCGTACACGAGATCTTTGAAGACAAATCTGCACAACAATACGACAATAAGAACGTAACGCTTAAGTCTATTGACAATTATCAGCTAAGACTACAAGTGGAAGGTTCCGCACGTCCCATTTGCTCAAGACGCATTGACGAGTATTGGACATATACTCAACGCGGAGGCACCCCTGTAATTGACTATCATGCCTTATATGCAGTAGAAAGAAAAGGAGAGAATGCAGACTTTTCATCTATTTCTAAAACCACAGCTTACGGTACTCACGGTATGTGGCGTTCCGCAATAGTTCCAGGCTGGGGGCAATTCTATAAAGGAACAAACCTGAAAGGCGGTCTGATACTGGGAGGAACTGTGGCTTTGGTAGCAGGCATTATCTATACCCACAGTGAGAGTTCCAACTACGCTGACAAGATACTCAAAACACATAATTCCGCAAACAAAAGAACTTACGCAACTAAACGCGATAACTACATGACGGGACGTAATATCTGTATCGGCGGCTTAGCCGCACTCTATGTATATAACATCGTGGACGCCATCGTATCTCCGGGAGCGCGCCGCATAATCATACATCGGAGCACTGACGGAAAACGAAGTTACGGACTTGTACCTACTATGATGAGTAACGGTTCTCCCGGCCTGAGTACCGCAATGACATTCTAATTATATAAATAAGGATGAATACCGTTTAAACGGCATTCATCCTTATATTTTATCTGCACAGACCATGAAGAAAAACTTTCAATTATTCATATACTTTTTGCTATCCGTTTCAGGAACTCATGCACAAAACAGTTTTGAAGATTTCAAAAAAAGAGCCCACAGCGACTTCCATACATATAAACATAAAGTGGAACAAAACTTCGACGCATATCGTAAAAGGATAAACGAAGAATTCGCAGAATACATACGGGCGACCTGGGTCGGTATGGAATCAAGTCCCGAAATACCACAACCGAAAGATGACAACCCCATTCCTCCCATCATCTATAACAGAGAAAAAGCCGATCACCCCATAGAAGAAAGAACAACGCCTTTTGAAGACATTATCCGCGTCCCGCAACCCGAACCGCAACCCGAACCAATCGTACCAATCGTACCAATCGAAGAAAAGGAACAGACAGGCAATCGGTACAGCCTGACTTATATGGGCAATGACATGAGTATACGCATCCCACAAGACTATAAGTTTACGCTTCACAACTGTTCGGAGAATAATATTGCAGATGCTTGGAGAAACCTGTCAAACAGCCCATACGACAATACCCTTGCCGACTTGCTGAACCTTCGCAAGGATTACAGACTATGCGACTGGGCTTACCTTAATTTACTGAAGACACTCGCCTACGGTCTTTGGAACGGAAAGACAAACGAAGCTACGCTACTCATAGCCTATCTGTATGCACAATCAGGTTATATGATGAAACTGGCGCAAAACAAAGACCGCCTCTATATGCTTTTCGGCAGCAAATTTGTTCTTTACAACAAACCTTATTGGAATTTTGACGATTACTACTATTACAATATGGAGGGAGAGGAAATGAGTCTGAAGATCTGTAACATCAAGTTTCCTAAAGAACAGGCACTTTCGCTTTATATTACACAGGAGCAAAGAGTTCCTGAAACATATAGCACCAAGCGTACCTTACAATCGGAAGCCTACCCCGAAATGCGTTTTACGATACGTACAAATATGAATCTTATAGAATTCTACAACAGTTATCCAACAGGATATATAGGTAAAAACGAGTGTACCCGTTGGGCCGTCTACGCCAATACGCCTATTAATGAAAAAACCCGTAACACACTATATGCATCTCTTCGCCACATCCTTCATGGCAAATCTCAAAAGGATGCCGCCAACATGCTGCTTAATTTCGTACAGACATCATTGGTATACGAATATGATGAGAAAATATGGGGCGGCGACCGGGCTTTTTTTCCAGAAGAGACTCTCCATTATCCGTATGCAGACTGCGAAGACCGCGCCATCTTGTTCACTCGTTTGATACGCGACCTGTTGCATCTGAAAACAGCCCTTGTCTTCTATCCCGGACATCTGGCCAGCGCAATTCAAACAACCGATCCGGACATAACCGGGGATTTTATAAATATCAACGGCGAACGTTATCTGGTCTGTGACCCCACATTCATCAATGCACCTATCGGCTGCACAATGACCGGTATGGATAATAGTAAAGCCAAAGTTATCCGGCTTGATTAGCATTGCCGCCCATAAAACACGGTTTCAAGAAAAGCATCTCTATATAATAACAAATCCGGCAGTTCAAGGAGAACTGCCGGATTAAAGATCTTATCATACCAAACGATTGGTTTCCGAATCCGGAAATACAACCGCAGGTGTAAAAGTCTTCGCCTCCTCAAAATCCATCATCGCATATGAGATAATGATACAAATGTCGCCCACTTGTACCTTACGGGCTGCCGCACCATTAAGACAGATGCAACCTGAGCCGCGCTCTCCCTTTATGATATAGGTCTCAAAACGTTCGCCGTTGTTATTGTTTACAATCTGCACTTTCTCACCGGCAATCAAATTTGCAGCATCCATCAGATCTTCATCGATAGTAATGCTACCCATATAATTCAAATTAGCTTCCGTCACACGTACACAGTGCAACTTTGACTTCAACACTTGAATCATCATACTCTTTTGCTTTTATCTTGTTTATTTATATCGTATATGGTCTATCAGACGTATAGGCTGGCTCCCGCAAAACACGGTAATACATCCTACGATATCGTCCGAGTCCGTCCATTCTTCAAGTTCCTGTAATGTTTCACCGTCCACAATAGAAAAATACTGTACTTCCAGTCCGATTACGGCATTAAGCGAGTCTATCACATAACGGCGGGTCTCATTCAATGTATGGCCGGAAGCAAAGTTCTTGCTTTTCATAAGCACCCCGAAAATATTGGCAGCTATTGCACGCTCTCCGTCTGTCAACAACGTATTACGGCTACTCATGGCCAATCCGCTCTGCTCGCGGACAACGGGGCATGATATGATTTCCACCTCAATATGAAGGTCTTCCACCATAGCACGTATGACGGCAATCTGCTGGAAATCCTTTTCTCCGAAATAGGCACGGTCGGGAGCTACGGCAGCAAAAAGCTTGCTCACAATCTGGCATACTCCATTGAAATGTCCGGGACGGAAAGCCCCCTCCATCACAGAATCTACGGGAGGATAACTGAATTTCCGGTTATCCGGCTGCGGATACATCTCTTCTACGGACGGAGCAAATACAATATCTGCCCCTACGCTTTCCAACAAACGGCAGTCTGCATCCAGAGTCCGAGGATATTTCTCCAGATCTTTTTTATCATTAAACTGCGTAGGATTCAAGAACACACTCACTACGGTCACCTCGTTTTCTTCCGCACAGCGCCTTACCAGAGAGGCATGCCCTTCATGCAATGCCCCCATTGTAGGTACCAATCCAATCTTTTCACCTTTTGCACGCGCTTCCGCAAGGTTGCGCTGCAAGTCTTCAATCGTATGAACTAACTTCATTTCCGGTTTGTTTTTATACTACATTTCCCAAAAAACTCTGCAAAATAACATATAAAAAGCCACATAACAAAGACATTAGCCAAATAAATATCATCAGACACATCCCTTGCCCCTAAGACCGGACATCTCAGATAAAAATATACTTGACAATGAAAAGGAGGGAGAGAATCGCCATGGCAAGATTAACCTTGCGCCCCTTGCGGTCAAACACGTTAAGCACTGTATAAGAAATGAAACCAAGCTGAATACCATCAGAAATACTATTGCACAGCGGCATCATAATAATAGTAATAAAAGCCGGTATGGATTCCGAATAATCGTTAAGCGGTATACTGACAATAGGCGAAATCATAAATAAACCGACAATAAACAGCACAGGAGCCGTGGCGGCAGCGGGAACAGCCAGAAAGAAAGGAGAGAAAAACATGGCGACGATAAAACAGCAGGCCACTGTAAGTGCAGTCAGCCCCGTACGCCCTCCCTGAGCAATTCCGGTAGCGCTCTCCAAATAAGTAGTGGTGGTATTAGTCCCTACACAAGCCCCGAATATTGTAGCAAGCGCATCGGCCATAAAAGCTTTATTGAGTCTCGGTATCGTTCCGTCCGGACGCACCATGCCGGCCTTGGTAGACACCCCGACCAATGTACCTATAGTATCGAACAAATCAATGAACAAGAATGTGACCACGATAATCAGCATATCCAAAGTAAATACGTCCTGCCATTCAAATTTAAAAGCTATGGGAGCGATCGAAGGAGGAGTGCTTATCAATCCGTCAAAATACGTAAGTCCCATCGGTATACCTATAATAGTAGTGACAAAGATACCCAGAAGCATTCCGCCGGCCACATGCCTTATCACCAGAAAAGACGTTACTACCAACCCCAACATGAACAACAACCCGCTACCATGGGTGATATCACCGAGCGATACCATCGTAGCCTCGTTACGCACTATGACACCTCCGTTACTCAACCCTATAAAGGCTATATAAAGTCCTATACCCACACTGATGGCATATTTAAGAGAGGAAGGAATGACATTCACTATCAATTGCCGGACATTGGTAACCGTCAGCAAGACGAACAGGAGTCCTTCCAATAAAATGGCCGTCAATGCAAACTGCCAGCTATGCCCCATCTGAAGACAGACCGTATAGACAAAAAACGCATTAAGCCCCATACCCGGAGCAAGTGCAAAAGGCTTTCCGGCATACAATGCCATGAAGAGAGTACCCGCCACCGCAGCAAGAGCTGTAGCCGTAAAAACAGCAGACGTGTCCATACCCTGCGGTTCAAGTGCGGAAAAAATGGCAGGATTTACAGCCAGTATATACACCATAGTAAAAAAAGTAGTGATACCGGCCAACAGTTCGGTCTTCACCGAATTTACGGCAGGATCAAAACCGAGCCACTTTTGCAAACGGACTACATTGCAGTGCACTAAGTTTTTCTTTGAAAAAGGATTCATATCATGAAGAATTATGATGCGATAATTATATCAACAAAGGTAGTATAAAAAAGTGACATGCGAAAAAAACATGATCTCCCAATACCGCAAAAAAGAGCCCGGTTCTCTTTCCGGATTTCTCCGGAGAAAGAACCGGGCTTTCTCTTTCACCTCCTCTCATGCGGAGGAGTGGTATGCTTATCAGTAATTCTCTTTCTTGACCTCAAAGTGGGCCTGAGGATGTTCGCAAGCCGGACAAACTTTCGGAGCTTCCTTTCCTACGTGAATGTATCCGCAGTTACGGCACTGCCATACGGTCTCCCCGTCCTTTACAAATACCTTGGATTCCTCTATATTCTTCAGCAATGCCCGATAACGTTCCTCATGTCCTTTTTCCGCCACGCTGATCATGCGGTACATCACAGCTATCTCATGAAAACCTTCTTCCTCGGCAATATCGGCAAAGTGCGGGTAGTCCACCGACCATTCTTCATGCTCACCGGCAGCAGCCGCTTTCAGGTTCTCAAGCGTCGTACCGATCACACCGGCAGGATAAGAAGCCGTAATCTCTACCATTCCGCCTTCCAGCCACTTGAACATACGCTTGGCATGTTCTTTCTCCTGATCGGCCGTTTCTTGAAAAATAGCAGAAATCTGCTCATAACCTTCCTTCTTTGCCGCACTGGCAAAATAAGTATACCTCATTCTGGCCTGAGACTCACCTGCAAAAGAGGTCAACAAATTCTTCTCCGTACGTGTTCCTTTAATACTCTTTTTTTCCATAGTCAGTTTATTTTTAAATTCTACGGTTCAAAGATAGCTATTATCGTATTATCTCTGTATTTTTTTTTCTGATTATTCCTTAAATGAGCGTTAAATAAAGTATATCGCCGGAGGACGGGAGATTTACTCCCGCCTCACCAGACTGTGATTTTTTGTCCGTGACGCACATATACACCGGGGCGAAGTCCTTCCACCGTATCGGACACTTTGCGTCCCGACAAATCGTAGACCGCTCCGTCATGTTCCTTTCCATCAGCATTTATACCACGGACGGCGTCCGGATTCCGGGCCGTCACACGAAGCACGCCTCGGAGCAGGTCGGTATCGTCCCAATACAATCCTTTCGAGGCATCCACCACATAATTCTCCAGCACAGGCGTTCCTGTACATGCAGCGGCTTTCCACAGTACGATACTGTCGCCCTCATGCCAGTCGATTCCTTCTTTCAGATTGAGCCGTACGAGTCCGTTCATATTCAATCTTCTGATATTCTGCAAGCTTGTTCCCCCCGTGGTGCTTTCGTCGGCTGCCGAGGCTATGCCCAGTACGATTATTCCCGTCTTATATACCGTCACGTTCTTGTCGCCGAAGCCCATCACCCCGGAGGTTGCCGTTTCCGTAGCCCCTACACGGACGGTACCTCTGACCGATACCGAAGCGTTGGCAAGATTGCCTACGGCACCTGTCACACCGGCCAGCACACCATTGCTCTGGATGGTGAGCGCCCCCGTTCCCAGTACACTTCCGCGACGGATACACAATGTTCCCTCCTGCACGGTTACCTCGCCGGTATTGTCCCATGCTCCGCTGGCAGTCATCTGCCCGCTTCCCACTTTTTCAAACTTCGTGTCTGCAGCCGTCACTTTACCTCCCCACGTGAAGTCCTCGTCACATCCGACCTGCCACGTATTGATACCCGTCGCCCCATTGTTCGCAAAAGAGGCGAATCCGCCCAGAGCCCCGCTGCCGGCCAGTTTTCCGATACGGAAAGTCTTACCCGAATTCTGCACGGTGACACCGGCCGTGATATTGAGTGTGGCTTCGGGCATACCGTTCGACGTATCGAATGTAAAGCGCGGATCGGTGTCGGCCATATCCGCCTCGGCTTTCAGCGTTCCCGTAAAGCGACTCATATTGACGGCTATGCGGGTACGGGTGGCAAACCAGCCGTTTCCACGCACCACCGGACAGTACACCGTCAGCATACCACTGCCTGTAATACTATTGGTATATGTACTGTTATTGGCCAGATTCCACGTTCCCTTTCCACCGTCCTGCACTTTGACGGCATAGGCGGAACCCGTTATTTCGGTAAACGTGCCAGAAACATATTCCACCGTACGTGCCGGTGTGTTGCCGGTCAGGCACTGCACCGTTCCACCATTGATGACCATGCGTGCCAGCGACGGATTTTGCGTATTGAGTTTCAACCATCCGCCGCCCTTCTTCGTCAGGCATGTACCCGATACGGGAGCGTTTACAAAATAGTCTTTGTCGTTCTCAATGCAGCCGCCTTCCTCGCTTTCCATCTTCATGGGCGAACCTTGCGTCACATTTTCGGTGGTCTTCAGGGTCGCTCCGTTCTCGACGACAAATTTATCCGCCGATGTCACCACACCGCCTGTTCCGCCATACGTGCGTGTATCGTTGCTCAGACTGTTCACCACCAGTTTGCCGCCGCTGATACGTGTGCCGCCCGTATAAGTATTTTCCGTCTCGACGGTGAGCGTACCGTTGCCACGCTTCACCAATACGGCAGTTCCCGTCAGCGCACCGCTTCCGTTGAACGTATAGGCCGCCGTATTGTCTACAATCACGCTGTCCGCCTCTATATTTCCGGCCAGGGAGACCACCTTGCGGACGGCTTCATCATTGAACGTAACCTTGTCGCCCGTAACAAAAAAGGCAGGCTTACCGCCGTTCTCCAGCATGAAATTCTCCGACTTGGCAAAATCCCATGTCGCGTTCTCCGCACCTGTCCACACGATCCCGGCGGCCCCGCGCACATCATCCACAGTCAGATAGACGGCATCGCCCTCACGCACCAGCACGGCACTCTTCTCACTGCCTATACCCTCTATGATAATAGAAGACAGACTGCCCTTGATCTCCTCCGCCTTACACAGAAGATAGCGCCCCGCCTGTATATCCTTAACCTTAAATTCGAACACCGGAGCCAGATATTGCGGACCATAGGTCCACGACTTGGTCTCTATGGATACGGATTTCGTATCTATCCTGTCGGACACCCCGCCCTCAGCCAGGTCGAAAACCACACGCGAGCCGAAACCGAGCCGGAGCGTATCGGTCGTAAGCACCCCTACCGTACCGTCGCCCGCCGGCCATACCGTAGCATTATAGTCGGCCCTGATACTCCGGAATGTTCCGGCGGAAACGAGTTTCGTATGCCGGTTGAGCCAAAGCGGCGAGTTTTTCATCGTTCCGTTGAAGACCAGCGTTCCGTTCCATACATCGGTATGCCCGCTGTGCTTCATTTCCACATCGGGCAGCACCAGCGTGCCCTCACCCTGTTTCACCAGGCGGGTGGCACCTCCGAATCCGCCTCCTTTCACCGTACATGTATAATAGGTATAGTTGATGGGAGTCTCCATCGTCGTACATTCGCTTCTGGCGGTTCCCTGCACCCAGGACGGCGTATTGAACACAGCCACCCACGGTTCCGCACCGGCTTCTACCGTAACCTCCGTATCTGCATTGTCGAACACCAGCATCTGACTGCCGTTGTGTGCGGACGTAATGCTACCTCCGTTGCCTATCAAAGTGCGCTCCTCGACCGTAAGCGGCGGCGGAGCGATAGTGATTCCTTCCAGCTCGCCCAGAAAATAGCTGGGATGAGGCGGCTGGTTGTAGCCTATGGTTTCCCAGACCATTCCCTGACGGTACTGATGATCGTGCCAAAGTGTGGGAATGCGATATTCCGTAGGGATATTGGATGTATAAATAAGCAAGTCTTTTCCGTCGCGCACAAGAAGTTCCTCGCGCCAGTCTCCGAAGAGATCGCCTGTGGCGCAGGCATTGTTCTTACTGGAATTGTTCATCGCTCCGTTGCCGAGAAAGATGCGCCCTACGCCGGGTTTGTCTATCTTGGGCTGACGCGCGGTACCGGGACTGTCGAGCACCTCACTGCACAAATCGCCGTCCCAATAGATACGGAAGTTCAAGGGCCACCCGGCCACACCCGGCAATTCTTTGTCGGCCGTCAGGCTCACCACGCCCGTCTGCGAGGTCTGCCCCTGACTTCCGGGATAGGTATTATAGAAATTGGCAGCCAGCGCACGCCCGTCGTCCGAAGTGCTCTTCACCCGATAATAGAACTGCGAGGTCGTGGCATTGCGATAGTTCATGGCAGGCGAAGTCTCGTTGCAGGTGAACTGTTCCTGTCCGAAACGGTAGGGGTCCAGGTCGCCGCAATGCTGCGCGTCGCCATGCCCCAGTCCGGTAGTGCTCAGTCCATAACCGTTGTCGTCGATGGTCATGGAGCCGAACATGATCTCATCACGCCCGTCCATATCCACATCGGCCACGGCAAAGTTATGGTATCCCTGTCCGAACCACGGTCCTCCGGTATTGCACATCCAATGCCAGCGCTCCGTCAGTCGGTGTGTGGCCGGATCCACATCGAAAGCATAGAACTTATGACGTGTGTAGCATCCGCGCCCGATGAAAACCGAAGGATGACGCCCATCCAGATAAGGCGCACCGAAGTAGTGTTTCGTGGCGCGATGCCCTGTGCCGTCGCCCCATGCGGCCACCCAGTCGGTCTCGCCGCTTTCCAGCCGCTTGCAGGGATAATCCATCCATTTTTCACCGTTCTCTCCTATCGTATAAGGTTTGCCCGTGGCACCGTCCATATAAAGAAGATACTCATGTGCGGGCATGGAGTACTCGCTGTTGTACGTCTTGCGGATATCATGCTTCATATCGCCCACCTCCGTTACGGTACCGTCCGGATGATGGATCATCATATTGTCGGCACCCCGCATCAGCACTTCGGCCTTTCCGTCGCCGTCCCAGTCGAAAGCCACCGCATCAAACTGTTCGTCCGGCCCCGACTGCATGTTCGGCCCGATGTCGATGCTCCACAACCGGTCGCCCCCGATGGTGTACACTTCGATCCGGTTATAAGCCGTGGTATTGGACACGTCGTTCACTCCGGGTGTTCCCGAATAAAGACGTTTGGCTATGATTTCCGGCATGCCGTCGCCGTCCACATCGGCCAGCACGGCGTCATTAAACTCATAATTCATCGTGAGGTCGGCCCCGTCACGCCCGGTCATCACTGCCCCGGGCACTTTCAGAAAGCCCGTGCGCGGTCTCGTTCCGTCGGGAAGCAGGTTGTTGGTATAGGTCTCCCACCGTGTGACGGAGCCACACTTCTCCCCTTCCTTGCCCCTCACCACGGGAGCCACCGTATATTGCGTGGAAGACGTCCCCGCCTCGTGCACATAATTGCTCTTACCCAGTTCCCGGGCCACCAGCACGCCGTCGGCATAAAGATTGTAAGTCACATCATAATACTCCTCACCCAACACACGCCAGCCCACAAAGTTTCCGTTTCCGCTTTGCGACACAGTGGCAATAAGGCCACGCCCCAGTTTATCCATGGAACGCTGGGCACAGACTTTTCCGACGCCTCCGCCCAACATAATGCAAAAAGCCCACAGTAAAGAACGATTCAGTTTCATTGATAATATTGTTTTTTCATTTATTAATTCACCGGCAGCCATGCCGGCAAGGTTAATGTTTATATCGGAGCAAATATAGGCATATTCAAGAGGTGCGCCCTTATGTTTTCTGGTATTTTTTCTATGTTTTTTGACACAACCTGCGGTTTTCATCCCACGGCCTTGTAAAAAGTTGCTCATCAATCCCGAAAAAACGGCCTTGCGTATTCTCGTCCTTGCAACAAACTATATTCCAGCCATTTGAGAAGCAATAAAAATGATGCGGAGGAAAATAAATTTCTCTCCTCATGAAAATTTATTTTCCTCCGCATCAAAATCCGCCGTATTCCGCAAGAAAAACCGAGACACTCCGCAAGGCTTCACTTTTGTAAAGAATCCGGTTCGTCCGGCTCAGAGCACTCCCTTGCTCGACGGCAGTTCATAATGATAAATGTCACGGCGCACGGCCATTTTCAGACTGCGTGCAAAGGCTTTGAAGATTCCTTCTATCTTATGGTGCTCGTTCTCGCCCCCGGCCTTTACATTCAGGTTCATCCGCGCTGCATCGCTCAGACTCTTGAAGAAATGGAGAAACATTTCAGTAGGCATCTCGCCGATCCTTTCACGGCGGAACGCAGCCTCCCACACCAGCCAGGGACGTCCGCCGAAATCAAGAGCCACACTGCACAGGCAATCGTCCATAGGCAGACAATAGCCGTAACGCTCTATGCCGCGCTTGTCGCCCAGTGCACGGAGCAGGCACTCACCCAACGCCAGCGCCGTATCCTCGATCGTGTGATGCTCGTCCACATGCAGGTCGCCTTGCGTCCTGATATATAAATCCATGCCGCCATGCTTGCCGATCTGTTCCAGCATGTGGTCGAAGAACCCAAGTCCCGTACTGATATCGCAACGGCCGTTACCATCCAGATCCAGACGAACCTCAATATCGGTTTCTTTCGTCGTGCGGCGCACGGAAGCCTTCCGCTCACCCGCAAAAAGGATATCGGCCACGGCATCCCAACCTCCTACGTAACGGATGCGCTCGTCATCAAAGGACTCCTCGTCTTTCGTCTTCAAGATGAGCGCACGGCAACCCAGATTCAGCGCCAGCTGCGCATCCGTCTCACGGTCGCCGATAACCCAGCAGGAACCAAGGTCATAGTCGCCCGACATGTAACGGCCCAGCATAGCCGTTCCGGGTTTGCGCGTAGGCAGGTTGTCGGCAGGAAAACTGCGGTCGATCAGCACGTCGTCGAACGTCACACCTTCGCCCTCCAGCGTGCGCATCATCAGGTTGTGTGCAGGCCAGAACGTATCCTCGGGAAAAGACGGAGTGCCCAATCCGTCCTGATTGGACACCATGACAAATTCATAATCAAGCTTCTGACGGATAAAGGCAAGATGACGCATCACCCCGGGCACAAACTCCAACTTTTCAAAAGCATCTATCTGCTCATCGGCAGGCTCGCGTATCAACGTACCGTCGCGATCGATGAACAATGCGCGTTTCAAAGCTTTCATTTTTGCACCTCCCCTCTGTAAGAACGTAAGGCCGCCAGCAGACTGTTGTCTTCCTGCGCCGTACCGATAGTCACCCGCAGGCAATCGCCGCAAAGCTCCACTTTGGAACGGTTGCGGACAATGATACCGTTTTTCACCAGATAGTCGTATATCGCATCGGCTCCTCTGACCCGCGCCAGAAAGAAATTCGCATCCGTGGGATATACCCTCTCGCAAATCTCCAGTTCGGCAAAGGCCGACATGACCTGCTCCCGCTCACGCAGGAGCGTTCTCACCCACTTGTCCACATCGAAGCGCTTCTTCAACATATCCACGGCCTGCTGCTGCGTCAGCCTGTTGATGTTATAGGGATATTTCACCTTGTTGAACAAGGCGATGATTTCCTCCGACGCAAACGCCATTCCCAGACGGATGGCAGCGCAGCCCCACGCCTTGGAAAAGGTATTGAGCACAATGATGTTAGGATAAGCCGCCAGTTCCTTCCGGAAAGGTTTCCGGGCCGAAAAGTCGGAGTATGCTTCGTCTATGACCACGATTCCCTGAAAACGTTCTATCACTTTGATGATCTCGTCACGCTCCAGATCGTTGCCCGTAGGGTTGTTGGGCGTGCAAAGGAATATCACTTTCGTATGCGCGTCGGCAGCAGCAAGGAGTTTTTCGGCATCCAGCCGGAAATCCTCATCAAGCAATACAGAACGGTAGTCCACGTGATTGATGTCGGCACACACCTTGTACATGCCGTAAGTGGGTGCTATGGCCACCACATTGTCCGTTCCCGGCTCACAAAAGATACGGAACACGAGGTCGATGGCCTCATCGCTTCCGTTGCCGAGGAAAATCTGCTCCGGCCTCACGTCCTTGATAGGTGCCAGCATTTCCTTCACATCCGCCTGCAAAGGATCGGGATAACGGTTGAACGGGGCATTATAGGGATTCTCGTTGGCATCGAGGAACACGGAAGCCGCCGCGCCTCGGTATTCGTCCCGTGCGGAACTGTAAGGCTTCAGCGCCCATATGTTCGGGCGCACCAGTTGTTGCAATGGTTTCATACTTATTTCGTTTCAGTGTTAAGGGATTCCAGTCTTACGGTCATGGCATTGCGATGGGCGTCCAGCTGCTCGCCGGCCGCCATCAATTCCACTGCCGGCCCGATGGCCCGCACGCCCTGCGGAGTGAGTTCCTGAAAAGTGACCTTGCGGTGATAGCTGTCCAGATTGACGCCGCTGTATGCCGTGGCATATCCGTTGGTAGGCAAGGTATGGTTCGTGCCCGAGGCATAGTCTCCCGCGCTCTCCGGCGTATAAGCGCCCAGAAAGACACTGCCTGCATTGACCACACGTCCGGCCGCCTGCATGTAATCCGCCGTTTCGATAATCAGATGTTCGGGGGCATAACGGTTGGTCAGTTCCATGGCCTCGTCCATGTCGCGCACCACAACCAGTTTGCTGTGGGCCAGCGCCTGTGCGGCAATCTCCTTACGGGGCAATGCCTCCAACTGGCGTGCCACCTCGGCCTGCACCTTTTCGACAAGGGCGGCGTCGGTGGAGACCAACAGAACCTGGCTGTCGGCACCGTGTTCGGCCTGCGACAACAGATCGGCAGCCACAAACACCGGGTTGGAAGAGGCATCGGCCAGCACTTCCACTTCCGACGGACCGGCCGGCATATCAATGGCGACTTCATGGAGCGA
Source organism: uncultured Paraprevotella sp. (assembly GCA_910586505.1). GTDB lineage: Bacteria > Bacteroidota > Bacteroidia > Bacteroidales > Bacteroidaceae > Paraprevotella. Next base: position 24,562 of record CAJUGV010000009.1, read on the forward strand.
AACCTGCTGCTTGGCAGCCATGACATACTGGTTGCCCGGACCGAATATCTTATAGACCTTGGGAATACTTTCCGTACCGTAGGCCATAGCCCCGATAGCCTGCACGCCTCCGGCCTTGAAGATGCGGTCCACTCCCGCTATACGGGCAGCACAGAGAATGGCAGGATGCACCTTTCCATCTCGTCCGGGCGGGGTACAGAGCACGATTTCACGGCAACCGGCAATGCGGGCCGGAGTGGCCAGCATCAGCACGGTGGAGAAAAGCGGCGCCGTTCCGCCGGGGATATAAAGCCCGACCTTCTCTATAGGTATGGATTTCTGCCAGCAGGTCACACCGGGGCGTACTTCCACCTTCTTCGACTCGAAACGCTGTGAGGCATGGAACTTCTCTATATTGTCGTGTGCCAACCGCAACGCCTCTTTCAATTCGGGCGCCACCAGAAGTTCGGCTTCGTCCATCTCCTCTTGCGTCACAGACAGAGTGTCCAGTTCCACTTTATCAAACTGCTTCTCATAAGCCATTACAGCACGGTCGCCGCCTGCTTTCACCTCGTGCAGCACCTTACACACCGTCTCGCGCAACGTGTCTACATTCATCACTGGGCGCTTCAAAAGAGCATCCCATTCTTCCTTTCGCGGGTATTTGATCACATTCATCTTTCAGTCTCCTTTTAAACCTGTCTCACCATCAGCCTGCCCGGTTCAGAGAATCATCTTCTCCACCGGAACCACCAGAATGCCTTGCGCACCCAGCTCTTTCAGCTTGGAAATGATTTCCCAAAAACGAGCCTCGTCAATCACGGTATGCACACTGCTCCATCCTTCCTGCGCCAACGGCATCACCGTAGGGCTCTTCGCTCCCGGAAGCACAGCTACCACGTCGTTCACCTTTTCCGTGGGCACGTTCATCAGCACGTACTTCTTGTCTTCCGCATTCTTCACGGCTTCGATCCGGAACAGCAACTCGTCCAAAATGGCTTTCTTGGCCGCATCCATATTGGGATTACCGATAAGCAGCGCCTCGCTCTTCATCACCACGGCCACTTCCTGCAAATTGTTGCTCACCAAAGTAGAACCGGAACTCACAATATCGAAGATTCCATCCGCCAGACCTATTCCGGGAGCGATTTCCACCGAACCGGTAATCACGTGAATGTCGGCTTCCACTCCGTTTTCTTTCATAAACTTCTTCAGGATATTGGGATAGGAAGTGGCTATCTTCTTGCCTTCAAACCATGAAAGACCGGAATAGTCCACCGCCTTGGGGATTGCCAATGACAAACGACACTTGCTGAAACCCAAACGACGCACTACGACGGCGTCTTCCTCGCGCTCCACAAACTCGTTTTCACCCACCACTCCAAGATCGGCCACCCCTCCTGCCACAGACTGCGGTATATCGTCATCACGCAAGTAAAGCACCTCTATAGGAAAGTTGGAAGACTGCACCAGCAGGGTGCGTTTGGATGAACTTACTTTGATATCGGCCTCTGACAAAAGGGCCATCGTGTCTTCATAAAGACGTCCTTTGGACTGTACTGCAATTCTTAACATATCTGTTCTTTATTTTCTTATATAAATTCATAATTATCAAAAAAGGCTTACCGTCATATCGGCAAGCCTTTATCCTATCTCTCTGTTGTCACACGCGAAACAGCCTACCGATTACAAACCGTTAGGATGATGATGATGGCGTGTTGCAATATTCTTCATTTTACTTCGTTTTGCTTGCAAAGATATTGTTTTATCTTTATACAAGCAACAAATCCGCAGAAATATTTACCTCATACTACAAAACTATTCGCTGCGCAGACTGTCTACCGGATTGGCCCGAGCGGTGCGACAACTCCGTATACTCACAGCGAGCAGCACGACAAGAGCTATCAGGAAAAACGGTACGAGGAACATCCGGGGAAGAGTTTCGGTGCGATAGCCAAAGCCTTGTAACCAAAGTCAACGGCATACCAGACCAACAATACGGTCACCGAAAAGCTGATAGCCTTGATCCAGGCGTATTTGCGGCAAAACATACGTATAATGCTTCCTGTGACGGCGCCTATCACCTTGCGCACGCCGATCTCCTTGCGGTGACATCCGCACTCGAACACCACCAGGCCGAACACACCGGTCAGGCTGCCCTGCCCCACATCCGGATGATCCGCAAAATACACCCCGATCATCTGATGGGTCATACCGACCGGCATCTGCTCCGTCAGGTATTCGTCTATTTATTGCACAATGCCGTCCAGGCCATAGGCGCACATGAAGGACGTATCTCCGCGTCACAGCCGCTCCGACCGGAAACGAACACGTATGGGTTCACGTAAGTAACGAGGGGCAGAGAATCCGGATGACAGACGCAGAACTATTATCCGTTCCTCTTTACACCACCCAACCGGGCGGTAGTGAAACCGGCTTATCCGTGTCGCGGCAAATCATGGTGCGGTCCAACGGCTGCATTCCCCAGATTCCTCCCCGAACCCGCGGTTGGAACACCGCCTTTCTGCTGGAATCTTATTAAAAAGAGATAAAAGAATGGATGCCATTCACGAACTCTATAATAAACCGATGATATCAAACTCGTAGGATAAAAAGAAATTCAAGTCTGCCGATGGGTAAACTTGAATTTCCTGTAGGGACGATCGGGTTCGAACCGATGACCTCTGCAATGTGACTGCAGCGCTCTAAACCAACTGGGCTACGCCCCTGCATCAGTTGTTTTTGTCTTGGCTATGCAAACGTAGTATTTTTTTGCGAATCCCTAATGCCGGAAATCATAAAAATCATTAATCAGCAACATGCCACACTCTTTTCGGTCCATCGAACTTCGTTTCACATAATTACTTTCCCGATAAAAAATCTTCCATTAAAGCATTGCTTAATTTGCGCTCCTCCAAATTGAAGCCATGCCCCGCACCCGATATTACATCAAGATGCGCTTCCCTATAACATTTTCCGGCCCTTTCCGAATACTGCAACGGAACCACCCTATCGTGCGAACCGTGAATAATCTGCACAGGCCCCCGGTATCGGACTATCTCCTTATATACCTCCATACCGCGTAGCTCCTCAAAAAACCTGCGCCCAATCGGTACGTTCCACAGCCTTGTAGTATCCGGTATTTCGGCAGGAGTAGCATAACGACTGTTCCAATTATCGGGAATACACAAAGCCGGATAGACCAGCACCAAACGGCTCACCCTATCCTGGAGTTCGGCTGCCGCCAAAGCCGACACCAGTCCTCCCTGACTCTCTCCTATCAGCACCAGACCGACAGTATCCACATCCGAACGATTATAAAAATATTCCACGATGCTCTTCAGGTCTTCTTTCTCATCCAACAAGGACATTCCCATGGTATTATTGTCACTCCGGCTATACAACGAACCACACGGAAAATCAAAAGTATAAGTCATATACCCCAATTGTGCAAGCGTTTCAAAATAATCACGTGCAAAATGGTGGGTTCCGTTAAAACCATGACTCACGACAGCCACTTTCTGACGACCGTCCGTTTTCGGCCGATTCAGTATCCCGAATACTTTCCGTCCATGGGTCGTCTCTATCCAAAGTTCCTGCTCGCACGCTCCGCTTGTAGCATCCTGCTGCTGGGCATAACAACATGTGCGGCCCGCACCTACAAACAAACACATCAACGCCCCAAGTGCAAATGTTATCCGACGCATACTCTTACAGAATCAGCATACATAATCCACGCAAGAACGGCTCTTCTTGCAATCCTTTAACAAAGCCGCCACCGCCAGATGAGCAGGATGAGCCGCATAAGCCCTCACATCGTCCAACGTATCAAACTCACTGTAAAGCGCCAAGTCGAACTCTTCGTCCGGATTGGCATTCATCCCGACCTCAATCTTTCGGATAAACGGAATTTGGCCGGGCAACGCCTCTATACCTTCTTTGAAAGCGTCCATCACTTTCATTTTATTTCCGGCTTCCATCTCCGGGTCCAACTGAAATAATACGATATGTTTTACCATAACTATACCACGTCTTTAATAATATTTTCATCCAAAGGTATTAAAAAAATCCGTTCACCGCACCTGCATCCAATTGTTTTTTGCTTACCTTTGCCTCATTACATTTTCTATACGTCGGCAATGATTAGACAAGGCACCATCGGAATATGGAGATTTTACCGCGACGGTTTCCGAAGCATGACACTCGGACGCACGTTGTGGGCCATAATCCTGATTAAACTTTTCATCATGTTCTTTATCTTGAAACTTTTTTTCTTCCCGTCTTTCCTCCGAGACAAATCCACGGAAGAAAAAGAGGATTACGTAGGAAACGAACTTATAGAAAGAGCTTTTCATCCTTAATATCGAACTCAACACTACAAGCTTATGTTAGACAATTTGGACGCAATGACAGACTGGTCAAGAGCACAATTCGCTCTGACGGCAATGTACCATTGGCTATTTGTTCCGCTCACCCTGGGAATGGCCGTCATCATGGGAGTTATGGAGACACGGTACGTTATCTCAGGTCAGGATTTCTGGAAAAGAACGGCCCGGTTCTGGATGAGACTGTTCGGCATCAACTTCGCCATCGGCATAGCCACCGGGCTGATTCTGGAATTTCAGTTCGGCACGAATTGGAGCAATTACTCCTGGTTCGTAGGCGATATTTTCGGCGCTCCGCTTGCTATCGAAGGCATCCTTGCCTTTTTCATGGAAGCCACATTCATAGCAGTGATGTTTTTCGGATGGGACAAAGTAAGCCGGAAATTCCATCTGGCTTCGACATGGCTCACAGGATTGGGGGCCACCTTGTCGGCCTGGTGGATTCTGGTGGCCAACTCATGGATGCAATACCCTGTGGGGATGACATTCAATCCCGAAACGGTACGAAACGAGATGGTCGATTTTCTGGCGGTAGCCTTTTCGCCCGTAGCCGTAATGAAGTTTCTGCATACGGTGCTCAGCAGTTGGATCGTAGGAGCCGTGTTCGTCATCGGCGTAAGTGCGTGGTTCCTGTTGAAACGGCGTGAGAAAGAGTTCGCGTTGGCCAGCATGAAGATTGCAGCCTATACAGGTTTGTTCGCCTCACTGCTGACCCTATACAGCGGTGACAAATCCGCCTATCAGGTAGCACAATACCAACCGATGAAATTGGCCGCCATGGAGGCGCTCTATGAGGGCGGAACCAGACAGCCGCTGACCCTAGTCGGCGAATGGAAGATTCCGGCAATGTTATCTTTTCTGGCCACAAGGAATGCCGACGGTTACGTACCGGGAATCCGCAACATACTGGCCGGAGGGCATACGGCACACAACGGTGCACAGGCTCTGCCCGCCACGGAAAAGATAGCCAGAGGCAAAACGGCGATTGCAGCCTTGTCGGATTTCCGGCAGGCCCAAAAGGACAATGATAAAGAGAAGATGGAAAAGTCCCGCCGGACGCTGGAAGAAAACATACCCTACTTCGGCTACGGCTATATCCACAATCCTGAAGACCTTGTGCCGAATGTATGGCTCTCTTTCTGGACGTTTCGGATTATGGTGGGCTTCGGGATTTATTTTATCGCTTTCTTCGCTTTGGTCCTTTTCCTGTCCCGGAAAAAGACACTGAGTGAACATAGATGGCTGCACCGGATTGCCCTTTGGAGCATACCGTGTGCTTTCATAGCCAGCCAGGCGGGCTGGGTCGTTTCCGAAGTAGGACGCCAGCCCTGGGCCATACAAGACATGCTGCCGGTCAATGCCGCCATATCCGACTTAACCTCCGGGACGGTACAGAGCACGTTTTTCATCTTTCTGGCCCTCTTCTCCGTCCTATTCATCGCCGAAATCGGCATCATGATCAAAGCCATTCAGCAAGGACCGGAACCAGAAATGTAACCGACAAAAAGAACAGTCACCTCAAATATCAGAATTATGGAGTCTACCTATATTTTTCTACAACACTACTGGTGGTTCGTCATATCCCTGCTGGGATCATTATTGGTTTTCCTGTTGTTCGTGCAGGGAGGCAACTCATTGTTATTCCGTTTAGGAAAGAACGAAACGGAACGTTCCTTACTGGTAAACGCCACAGGCGGCAAATGGGAATTCACTTTCACTACGCTCGTCACTTTCGGAGGGGCTTTTTTCGCGTCCTTCCCGCTGTTCTACAGCACAAGTTTCGGCGGGGCCTACTGGCTGTGGATGTTCATACTCTTCGGCTTCGTGCTACAAGCCGTTTCTTATGAGTTCCAGTCGAAATTAGGAAATCTATTAGGGAAACGCACCTATCAGCTCTTTTTAGTACTCAACGGTGTAATAGGCCCCGTACTGCTTGGCTGTGCCGTCGCCACGTTCTTCAACGGTTCCGATTTTATTGTCAGCAAATCCAATATCACCGACAGCCGTATTCCGGTTATCAGTCATTGGGGCAATGAATGGCACGGCTTGGATGCTTTGACCGACCCCTGGAATCTCATGCTCGGAATGGCCGTATTCTTCCTGACACGCTTGTTGGGAAACTTATATTTCATCCACATCATCCAACACAAGGAACTGACCACACGATGCCGCCGCCAACTTCCGACGGACGCCATACCTTTCCTGTTGTTTTTTCTGGCATTCGTCATCCGCACATTGTTAAAAGACGGCTTCTCCGTGGAACCGGACACAGGCCTAATCTTTATGGAACCCTACAAATATTTCCATAACCTGACGGAGATCCCCGTACTGCTTGTCCTGTTCCTGGCCGGCATCTGCGGTGTCCTGTACGGGCTTTTTTTAGGCATCTTCCGTCAAACATCCACACACGGTTTCTGGTTCGCGAGCGGAGGAACCGTTCTGACGGTCCTGGCCCTGCTGCTGTGCGCGGGCTACAATCATACGGCATACTACCCCTCCACTACGGATCTACAAAGCTCACTGACACTCTCCAACAGCTGCTCCAGCCTGTTCACGCTCAGAATCATGGCATATATATCCATCCTGATTCCTTTCGTCGTGGCTTATATAGCATACGTATGGCGGGTCATGAACCGACAACCGCTGTCAACCGACGACATCAGGAACAATCAAGACAAATACTAACATTTAAGACAAATACGCATGTATATTATAGGAATAGCCGGAGGAACCGGTTCCGGAAAAACAACGGTAGTGCGAAATATCATCGAAAGTCTGCCGGCAGAGGAGGTGGCGCTCATCCCTCAGGATTCATACTACAATGACAACACAGGCATGCCTATGGAGGAACGCCGCAAGATCAATTTCGACCATCCGTGTGCATTCGACTGGAAACTGCTTATCAGCCACATCAAGGAGTTAAAAGCCGGACGGGCCGTAGAACAGCCCACCTACTCCTACCTGGAATGCAACAGACTAAAGGAGACCATACATATCGAACCGCAAAAAGTTGTCATCATAGAAGGCATTCTCGCCCTATCCAACAAAGAACTCAGGGAACTGATGGACCTCAAGATTTTCGTAGATGCCGACTCGGACGAAAGGCTCATCCGTGTCATCGAAAGGGATATCGTGGAGCGCGGAAGGACCGTGCAAATGGTGGTAGACCGCTACATAGACGTGCTTAAACCCATGCATCTGGAATTCATCGAACCTACAAAACGGTATGCCGATCTCATCATCCCTCAAGGAGGAGAGAACAAAAAGGCTATCGACATTATGCACACCTACATCATGCATCATCTGAAACCGAACCAGGCATCCGGTTGCATGCTATGAGACACCGTCCGTGCGCATCCTGGGCCACCTGCGTTGCCATCGCCGGCATACTCATCTCCTGCAACGGCAAAGAGGAAAAAGCTTATACCACAGGAGTATTCGGCCACGAGACAGAGGCACCCTTATACGATCTGGATGGCATACAGGAAGCCGGAGAACTGATTGCCGCCACCCTTTCGGGCCCGGAGACTTACTACGAGCACAACGGAAAGGAAGCGGAGCTTCAGTTCGAACTGGCCGAGCATTTTGCCGTATCCATCGGTGTAAGACTGCGCATGGAAACCATGCGTGATACAGCCGAACTCCTCAAAAGCCTGAATGAGGGACACATAGACCTCATCGCACTGGACATACCAGCACACAAGACCTCCGGCATGTGCCAACCGGCAACGCAAGACACCACATCCGGCGGAAGCGGATGGAGGGTAAGAAAAAATACCCCTTTGCTTGCCGAAGCGCTGAACAGATGGTACAACCCCGAAATCAAGGCTTCGCTACAAAAGAGAGCACGGCAAAGGCTTCTACCCGGAGGAGGTGTGAAACGCAAGGTCCGCGCCCCCCTGCAAAACAGGAGCAAAGGCATCATCTCGCCCTATGACGCCCACTTCGTACGCCACGGACAGGCTATCGGATGGGACTGGCGACTGCTGGCCGCCCTATGCTATCAGGAATCCGGATTCGACCCGACCGCCGTTTCATGGGCCGGGGCATGCGGTCTGATGCAGCTCATGCCGGCAACAGCCGCCCATCTCGGGTTGTCAGCCGACCAAATCTACAATCCCGAAAAGAACATCGGTGCCGCCACACAATATATCAGAGAACTGGAACGCAAGTTCAGCGACATACCGGGAAGAACGGAACGCATCAACTTTGTATTGGCCGCATATAACGGCGGCACGGGACACGTACGCGATGCCATGGCGCTGGCACGCAAATACGGAAAAAATCCTCACTTATGGGCCGAAACCGCTCCCTTTATCCTCGGTCTGGGTCAGCCGCATTATTACAACGATCCCGTGGTACGCTACGGATATTTACGCGGAGAGGAAACCTACGGATACGTGGCATCCATACAGTCACGATGGCAATTCTACCGGAGTGCCGTAAAGGGAAACATCACAGGCACCCAACCGGCACCGGCCCGCAAAAACTCACATAACGGCTTCAAGAGTAAGGTACTCGGCCCGGAAGAACTGGAAGCCAGATCGAAACAAGAACAAAACCACCCATGACGGAAAATACCGGAGAAATATTCGACGACATCAGAAGCATCATGCAAACGGACATGAACGCTACCGAACGCTACCATGCTCTCGACATGCTGCTTCTTCGGGCATTGAAGCACCTGGCACACCGTTATCCGGCAGACTTCTCTCACGCAGCCGCCCGTCTGCACTGGCTATGCAAACAAACCGGACATCCGTCTTTCCCGCTCGAGATCTTCCGTTCACGAGCTTGCCTGACCGGCAAAAACCTTCTGCAACCCGACAAAGCACAAGAACCGTATGACCTGAAGGCAGTATGCGAAGGATTGGCCGCCTTTTACCGGACCGACATACCGCAAGACATCCGAGAAAGACTGCCCCTCCGCTGGCACGGACAAGCAACCACCTGCGAAGATAAAAAGCAGGGGCGGCACATCCGGATCACCGTATGCCACTGGGACGATCGTTTCATCTACGGGAAAAACAATACATATCCCACAGACCAGCTGCTGAAGGTGGAATATACGGACGAATCCGACCATACATTCTCCGGGCTGAACGTCCAACTGTTCGAAGGAGCGCAGCTCAATCTTCTGTCTGTCAGGACTGTAAAATCAGAAACGGCAGACCCCGACGATCATCCTTATATATTGAAGCCGGAATTATTGATTCTCGAACCGGACTTTCTGATAGACATCACTGCCCTTTGCGCCTGCATCAAACCTTACGGCAACTCCGCCTACACCCATCTGCTGAACAAGTTCGCATCTTCGAAACGCTCGGCCGCCATACAGCTCGGAAACGCCGCCAATCAGTTTCTGGACGACTGTATAAATGAAAATGCAGAAGAGAGCACAGAAGAACAACTTTACCTTCGTTCCATGCAAAATTCATTCCGGCTGTCTCCTCTCGCCTGGTCCGCCACTCCTGACATCGACCGTGAATTTTTCGAACGCTGCAAAACACAATTCCGACAGATACGCCATACCATACAAAACCGTTTCCATACGGCAGGAATAGACATCAGCCAAACAGAAGTGCAACTCGAACCCTCTTTCCTCTGTGAAGCCCTCGGCCTGCAAGGACGTATGGACTTACTCACCCGCGACACCCGGAAACTGGTAGAACTGAAAAGCGGAAAAGCGGAAGAATATCCCCATCGCAGTCCCCGAAGCGAGCATCTGCTACAGATGGGGCTATACAAAGAAATATTATACTACAACCTGAACAGACCGCATGAGGAAGTGCAGTCTTTCCTTTTTTACTCACGCTATCCGCAACTCTATGTCACGGAAGCCCCCCGCCGGCTGATCCGTCAGTCCATGGCTCTGAGAAACAGCATAATTTATATCGAGCACCGGCTTAAAAACGGAGAATCCCGCCATCTTCTGAAAGAACTGACCGAGGAGCGTCTTAACACGGCCGGACTGAACAATACTCTCTATACCCGCTACCTCCGTCCGCGCATCATGGAAATCCTACGGCCGCTCCACGGAATGCAAGGAGTAGAAGCGGATTATTTTCACCGTTTCCTCACGTTCATGCAACGGGAACAGTTCTTGGCCAAAACAGGCGACGGAAGAGAGGAGTCCATAGGCGGATTTGCCGGAACATGGCTCTGCGACACACAGACCAAACGGCAAAACGGCAATATACTTACGGATTTGCGGCTATATCCTCTGCCCGATGCCGACGGTTCCATACTGCGCCTGCAACTGGACATACCGGAATATAGCGAGGATTTTCTTCCCAACTTCCGGCAAGGCGACATGGTCATGCTATATGAACGAAACAGCGAGCTGGATACGGTGACCAGCAAACAATTCTTCCGCTGCACCATAGAAGAAATACAAGCGGAACGCCTGTGGCTGAGATTGTCATACAAACAGCGGAACGCAAGGGTTTTCCATACAAACAGCCTGTATGCCGTAGAGCCGGGCTATATGGACGCCGCATTCGGCCAGGCCTATTCCGGACTTTTCAGTTTTCTGACTGCCCCACGGGAAAGAAAAGAACTGCTACTCGGTATGAGAGAACCGTCCGTCAACCTTTCCGTCCGCCTCAACGGCCATTATCCCGACGAAGACATCAACCGTATCGTATTGAAGGCCAAACAAGCGGAAGACTATTTTCTGCTGATAGGGCCTCCGGGAACCGGAAAAACATCGGTAGCACTGAAAGCCATGGTCGAGGAATTCCTGTCGGACAGCCCGGAAAAAACAATCCTGCTCATGGCATACACCAACCGTGCTGTAGACGAGATATGCCACATGCTCTCTACCATCACTCCCGCCCCTGAATACATCCGCATCGGACAGGAACTGAACTGCCAGGCAGAATACCGCCCGCATCTCATGAAGCATGTCATCAAAGATGCCGTTTCACGAAAAGAAATCTATGAGAGACTATCTCCTGTAAGATTGTTTACAGGAACTATCAGCAGTTTGTGTAACCAGACAGAACTGTTTAACCTGAAAGCCATCGATGTGGCCATTATCGATGAAGCATCACAGGTGCTTGAGCCGCAAATGCTCCCCCTTCTTTGTGCCAAGACCACCGTAAACAAAGGCGACTACAACCTGAACCGTCTGGCCATCGGAAAGTTCATTCTCATTGGCGACCACAAGCAGCTTCCCGCCGTAGTAGTCCAGCCGCAAGACTCTTCAAAGGTGTCGGAAGAAAGTCTGCACAAGATAGGACTGACGGACTGCCGGAACTCCCTCTTCGAACGCCTTCACCATCTGAACCGCATTCAAGGCACGGAAGGTATCGTAGAGATGCTGCGCAAACAAGGCCGGATGCATCCGGCCATCAGTGAGTTTGTCAACCGCTATTTCTACAACGGCCGACTGGACATCGTTCCCATGCCTCACCAAACCGAACCGTTACCTTTCAAAGACCGGACCGAAGACAACGCATGGACAGCTTTCGCAGCTCATACACGCATAGGATTCATTTCCGCAACTCCCTACAAAAACGAACAAAACACAAAGAGCAACAAGAAAGAAGCGGAAACAGTGGCCGAACTGGTAGAAACTCTCATTCGGCTTCACCGGCGCGACGACATCCCGTTCCATCCGGAACAACAGATCGGTATCATCGTACCCTTTCGCGCACAAATAGCCATGATACGCAAGGCATTGGCAGACCGGCTCATTCCCCACGCCTCGACACCCACCATCGACACCGTAGAACGCTATCAAGGCAGCCAACGCGACATTATCATCTTCAGTACGACAGTCAGCCGTTTTTACCAGCTCGCCACATTATCCGAACCGGTAATCACCGAAGGGCAGGAAATAGACCGAAAGCTAAACGTAGCCCTTACACGGGCACGAAAACAGTTTTTCATGACGGGCAATGACACACTGCTGAGACGATGCACGGCCTACCGCAATTTCCTCAATTTTCTGAAGGATTCTCAAGTACTTCACATCTGACAGGGATTCCGGCCCAAAAGGGGCGTCGGCACCTCGCATTTTTTTCGTGCTCATCATTTTTTATTTTCATGCCCATCATTTAAAAAAATGAAGGGCATCGTTTTTTCACGCATTCCGCACCCTATTTTACCACCATACAAACGCCCCCACGGTCCCTCCCCTGAAAGGGAAAGACGGGAAGCAACCAATCACCCTATATTATAATGATAGATCTCATCAAGTCCCGTACGCACGGAACGATACGCCCACATCAAATGTCCGCCTACGGTACGTTCGGAAAGAGAAAGCTCGCGCGCGATGGAGGCATAAGACATTCCTTTATAAAAATAAAGGGAATAGACCTGACGACGTTTCTCGGGCAGACGGCTCACCATCCGGTTATGCACAGCCTTGAGTTCTTTTAATAAAACCTCTTCTTCGACCGTATTGCCACAGCATTTGGCATAATAGCTCTCCTGCATTTCCACCCGTTCTCTCCTTACATAATGACGACGCTTGTAATCTACCACAGTATTCCGCATGACGGTATAAACCAGGTTTTGAAGGGTATCTATACGCACCTGATTCCGGCATCTCCAAATCTGTTCGAACACATCCTGCGTCAAGTCCTCCGCATCCTCACTGTGAGAGATACGCGCCCGGATATAGGCCATCACCTGCGGACGGTAGTGTATGTAACATTCAGAATACTTGCTTTCCGTGAATAATTCCATGATATCGGTTCATTATGTTTTCTATTGCAAATTTAGAAACGCGGCAGCATTCAGAATAGGGCAATTAAGGACAAAATATAAGTCAAATCTTTCCATTTTGTCTTTTTCATCAAAAAAACAGGCATAAAACGATATACTGTTACCGTTCTATGCCTGTTTCGGTTATATTACTTCACACTTAGTTCTCCACCATGGGCAGATACCAGTTCTTCCGGTCGGTCAATTTATTATAAAGATCCGGATCCGGGACGGCCGGATTATTGCGGCGTGCCACACGCGAAGCCAGGAAATCTTCTCCGCGACGGAATGCAAACCGCATCAAGTCATAAAAACGATTGCCCTCGTAGGCCGTTTCCAGGGCCAACTCATCACATATCAAGTCCTCCACCACTCTGATACTGTCGGCACGCGAAGCCACTGCCGGCAAGGAATAATGCAACGTATCCATCTCGGCATTTCCGCAACCTCGCGAATGCATACCGATATTGTCCGTATTCTCTCCCATATCGAAGAAAGTATAGCCCGATGTCATCAGACGCGCGTATTCCCCGTTAGTATCAAACTTAATCAGGTTTCCGCGGCTCAGTCCGTACTTCAGTATATGGAAAGCCGTCAGAGGATATCCCGCACGGTTGATGGCTTCGGCAAGACGCATATACACCGTTCCCTTACGATAAGTGGATACATGCGGCCAGCTGGACGAATACTTTTCGATCCGCATGCTGCCATCCGGCATTTCAGCACCGTAGAAGCGCAGGTCGCCCATAAAGTACTGCGGAGCTCCCGGCACGTTGATGTATGTAAAATACTCCGGTTTTTCAAGCGTACCATAATAACAGGTATCCTTCACCAACTGTGTAAAACGGGAGAGATACTGCCCCGACTCATCTCCTTCTCTGGTGTACATCGTAAAGCAATAGTAGGAATCGTTCACCAATGTCTTCAACGCATCCGAAGCGATAAAGCTGCCGAAAGCATTGCTTAAAGTACCCACTACCTTCCCGTATTCGGACGAGCTGGCCAGCGGAATCAGGCTGATACGCTCGGATGAGCCGGTCCAGCTCCATCCACGCACCACCTTGAAATTATCCACCTCGGCCGTTTCGTAAACGTTGCCGGAAGCAGCTCCCACAAATTTTTTCTTCTCCATCAGATAATCACGGTAGTATTGTGCCGCCAAGGCGAAATCCGACTGGCTTCCGGCCACGGAGCCTCTCCAAAGGTAGAGGTCGCCCAGCAACAAACGCACTGGCAGGAAAAATTCTCCGCTGCTCACCGTAGCATTCTCACGATAAGTGAAGTCCTTGTAATCGGGGAAAGGCACGTCTACATAACGCTGCAAGTCTTCAATGAAATACGAACATATCTCCGCCAGCCCCTTGCGGTTGGACACATCGTTCATCACCTGCTCAATCTCCGAGTACGACAACAAAGGCTTGGTATAAAACGGCACCTTTTCATAGAGCAAAGTCAGTTGCAGATATGCCCATGCACGGTATGCACTCACTGCCGCATACTCTTTCAGGAAAACCTTTTCACCTCTGCGTTCCATCTCCGCATCCGCACGGTCGAGATAGAAATTGCAGTTGTTCACAATCGCATAATAATCACGATACTGGTTAAAAGAGGGGTTGTCCAGATTTTCAAACTGAGCAAGACTGAACAGCGCACCTCCGCGCGACAGTAAAGACGGGTCCGGCTTGACCAGATCTCCGCGCACCTCGCCCAACAAAATACCGCGCTCGGCCACATTCTGCACCTTGTTCAAGATTCCCAGCATAGAGAACACCGTATCTCCCGGCTGGTCGAAATTATGGTCCTCCTCAAACATCACCGTAGTAGTATCCACCTCACAAGCCGTGAACGATACAGCTGCCGCCATACAAAACACGGCAGACTTGAATATGCTTTTCAACATCATCATCATTTCCTTGTTATAGATTAATTTTAACCCCCAGTACAAAACTGCGTCCGTGCCCCAGCAGGCCACGGTCTATCCCTTGGTAAACAGGATTTCCCGACATGGAAAGTTCAGGATCGCCTCCCAGATACTTTGTACAGGTAAATACATTATTAGCAGCGGCCCACACCGTGATACCTTGCAGGAAAGTAAGGTTGAACGGGAAACGATAGCTAAGACTCAAGGTCTTCAACTTCATATAAGAGCCGTCTTCTATCCATCTGTCTGAGAAGCGCGCATTCCCCATCGGGTCGCCATTCTCGGCTCTGGGTATGTCTGTCGCCTGTCCTTCGGCAGTCCAGCGGTTTAAAAGTGCCGTCGTCTGATTGAAGTAGCCACGTCCGCCTTCCAGCACGGAACGCTGATAGTTGTAAATGTCATTTCCTAACGAATAGCTGAAGAAAGCATCCAACGTCCAGTTCTTATAATGGAAACTCGTACCGAAATTTCCGAAAATATCCGGATTAGGGTCACCGATGACGGTCTTGTCATCATTGTTAATCACCCCGTCAGGCTGTAAATCTACAAAACGAATGTCTCCGGCCCGGAAAGCTCTTCCGCCTTGTCCACCGTTACGCAAATCTGCTTCGGCAGCCTCCTCGGAAGTGGCGAACACACCATCCGTCTTGTATCCATAAAACAATCCCAGCGGACTGCCTATTTCCGTCAGCACTTCTCCTCCGTATATCGAAGTATAAATGGATTTGTCGCCGTTAGGCAAAGCCGTCACCTTATTCTTATAATGTCCTATGCTGGCAAACACTTCCCATGAGAAATCTTTCAGCGCCATGGCCTTGACCGCAGCCGTAAGGTCGAAACCTTGATTTTCCATCTTTCCGTCGTTACACCAATAATTGCGCAGACCGCTCACGCCGCCCAACGATTTCAACGTCAGCATATCGTTCACATAAGACTTATAATAGTTGAATCCTACAGACAGGCGGTCATGGCAGAATGACATGTCCACACCCGCAGAGACACGTGTCACTGTCTCCCACTTCAGCTGGTCGTTTCCGATATTGGCCAAAGCCAGGCCGGAAGTCTGGTTAAGGAACTCTTCTGTAGCAAAATAAGAACGGGACGCAAAACTGTTGATGTTGTCGTTACCCGACTGATCTATACCTACATTCACTTTCAAATAGTCTATTCCTTTCACATTCCGGAAGAAAGGTTCGGCGGAAACAACCCATGCAGCCTGCAAAGAAGGGAATACTCCCCACGAATAGTCACCCAGTCTGACACCGCCATCCGCATTCTTTCCGAACCGGGTAGAGGTTTCGGCCGTTACCGTTCCTTGCAGAAAATACTTATCGGCATAATTCCAGTCGGCATTCACATATACAGCTGTCGACTTCCAGTCCTCGATAATGCCCTTTACCCTACGGTTGTCCATGCTGCTCGTGATGTTCGGCAACTTGTCGCCCACACCATTATCCGCACGCAAGGCATCCGAACTGAAAGAATCGCTCTGATAGCGGAATCCTCCGAACAGGTTCACCCGATGTCCCCCGAAACGCCGTAACCAGTTAATCCTCGTATCGCTTGATATGGCAAGCTGCTTGCTGGAATAGGCCTGAGACCGGCTTCTCGTGGCATCTTCCGTACCCTCCGTAAAAGTGGGGACACCCTCATCCGGAATAAACGAACGCTCTGTTACATTATTCAATACATAGCTGACTCTTTCCGACAATGTCAGATAACGGTTGATTTTCCATTTCGGCATGGCACTCAATGAGAAGAGCGTATATTCCAGACGGTTTTTATTGCTGGCCTCCCCGTTCTCCAAAAGGGAAAGAGGATTGGACAAATTAAAATAATCGAAATCAGCCAAAGAAGCAGTAAAGCGTCCGTCTTTGTCCGGATTATACGCAGCCAGAATAGGCGCCTTTATCAGCGACAATGCACCGGGCGACAGAATCTGTCCGCTCCTCATACCGTCGTCGCGCAAATCACGGGTCGTATTGGAATAAGCCACATCAAGACTGCAATCCAATGCCTTGATAAACTTCACATCCGTATTGAATCGCATGTTCAAGCGAGAGAAATCGTTGTTTTTCAACGTACTCTGCGCATTAGCGTATCCGATAGAAAGATTATAGCTGGCTACATCATCACCTCCTTGCACGTTCACGCCGTAATTCTGCGTGAAAGCTTCCCTGTAAGTATAGTCTTTCCAATCCGTATTGTTGTGATACATGGCATACTTCTGCTTGTCTTGTGTATAGTCATTCAGAAAGTCAGGAGTAGAGGTAGCATTCCCCAGGATATCGGAAGCATAAAGACGGTACTGACCTGCATCCATCATAGAAGGCAGCTTAGGCATAAGCTCCAAAGCACCGTAAATATCAACATCGATTCGTGTAGCCATGCTCTTGGCACGTTTGGTTTCGATGACTACCACACCGTTCGCACCTTTTGCACCGTAAAGTGCCGTGGCATTCTTCAAAACCGTAACTTTCTCTATGTCATTCACACTGATGGCCGACAACACATTGTTCACATAACCTTCGTGCAATATAGTACGGTCGTTCTGCGTATCAAGGATAACGCCATCCACCACCACCAGAGGCTGGCTGTTGATGTTCAATGAATTATATCCGCCGATGAACATATTGGCTCCTTGGGCCGGATTTCCGGAACGAAGAAGCACGCGCAGGTCAGCTCCTATTTTCTTAGCCATTTCATCCTCTATGGTCAAAGAAGACATGGCGGAAAAGTCGGCGGCACTGCTCTCGTTCGTCACTCTTACATCACCGGAATAACCATCGGAGAACGACTCGGAATACATCTTTACCACCAACTCTTTTCCTTTGCCGGTCAAATGAACCCTAACGGAATTATAATTAGGTGTCCGAACCTGCAACTGACTGACATAATGCGGTACATTCACTTCAAAGCGGCCCTGCTCGTCGGAGATGGCACTGAAACGATCATCTCCCGCCGCCTGAATCAGACCTCCCTGAACCGGAGCACCTGTAGCGGCATCTATCAAACGTCCTTTATAGGCTACTGTAGAAATTTGCGACGCCCTATCCCGCTTGAAAGCTTTAAGCGAATCAGTGCCGCTCGCAGCAGACTGTATGACATCGCCCTCCTGCGGAGCAGACTGTCCGTAAACAGTCTGCATGCCGGCAGATAGTGCCATACAAAAACATATACTATAATATAAACTTCTATTCTTCATCGCTCAAATCTTCGTTAACTGTGGGTTTTAATACTATACAATCAATATACAGGTCACGCGTATAAGCCGACTCGCTGCGCTTGGGAGTACTGCTTATTTTCAAGGTAACCTTGGCATCCGTCATAGTCAGTCGATTGGGATAGTAATCGCAATACGCAAAGGTATGCCCTTTCTTCACCCATATCGTGTCGAGTTTGTTTCCGGGAATCTCCACGTCTTTCACGCTTACTTTTTCTTTTGTATAGCCATCACTCAATTCAAAATCCACACGTCCCTTTTTCTGGTCTATCGTAGTAATCCAGCCGTTTCGTGTAAGATTCGTCGGCACGAACACCACACCGATATCATAAGAACATGACAGCACATTAGGCAAAGCATACGTCACGGTAGCACCGCGCAAAAGATTGGTGGACGTGTACTTCATATAATGACTCTTGGACACTCCGGTTCCTGCAGCAGCGACAAACACAGGACGGTCGTTCTCCTTATCATAATAGTTTCCCGTTACCAAATAATCACCATAATTCTCAGCTTCTATGACGATATCCGTAGCTAAAACCTGATAAGGATCAAGGGTCACATCCCGACTTTTAAGAATCTCCCCATTGCTACAACCTATAGATTCCGCCCCATAGAACAAACCGCCTTCTTCCTCCGGATGATAAAAATCATACCCTGCGGTAGACGTCCAATAATCAGGCCACTTCGTCTGACGCCTGTTCTCGAATACCAAAGCATCCAGCACTTTGCGTCGGGCATATTTCTCGGCTAATGTGGCATTCTCTTCTTCATCCGCATAATTATAGAAGGTTTTGAGCGTACCGATCATTTTGTTCCAGCACTCGTTCACAGGCACCAGCATGGTGTATCTCCGGCTCTCATCGTTCAAATAACCAATCTGCCCCCACAATTCATTGCTCAATACAAACACGGAATCAAGATAGACCTGCTCTCCATTAACAACTCCACCCGGTGTACTGGCTTCGGGATCGAAAACCAATTTATTGTAACTGTACAAATATTCCGTAATGGAAGAGAAAGCGGCATCCTGCCGTAGGTAGGACCATATATTGTTGTTATAAACAGCCTGCGCGTCCAAAATATGCAAATCTCCATTACTACATTCGATATTGAAGGTTTTCACCCCGGCTCCGTTAAAATGAGGCCTTCCGTTTTCCCAGACAAACGGCATCGGTTTACCGTTCAACACCCTTATGGTATCGTTCAGTACGGAAGAAGCCGAAATCAACCCCCTAGCTATATGATTTTCCACTACTTGTATCTGAATCTCTTCGGCACTCATCTCCTCACCGGTCACCAAGGTGGTGTTTATCGCCCCGGACGGAGCCCAAACCGTGTAACGCTGATCGGAATCCAGATATTTGTCGCATCCTTTGCTCTTGAGCAATTTAGCAAAGTCTGCCAGATCGGGACGGCTGGTAATTTCCTGCCACAGCGTCCGTTCGGGACGGGGGCCTCCGTCATAATGGTCATCCCAGTCGTCGGCACACGATACGGCCAGTCCTGAAGACAGCATGATCGAACACCATCCGGCCAGTCCGATATATTTACTTATCTTTCTCATAGTTCTCTGCTTTTAAATTAATATCTGTCCTCGGGCGTGGCTCCGTTGTACACGCTTTTGGGTACAATTTCGATGAAATCAATGTTCAGCATACGGCTCGTACGCTCGTCTACCTTACGGAAGCGCAGGTAGAAAGGCTTCTCATCCAATGTCTGCGTAGTCACAATGTGACGCAGGTACCACCAGTCGTTAGGGAATTTGGAGAGTTTGGTTGTACGGTCGTTTTCCACTCTATATACACAGGCCGGACCCTTCATGTAACCCAGATTATGCATGGCCTTATCGTTTTCCGTAATGGTCTGCATACCGGACGTATTGTTAGACACATCAAAATTGATGTCGTCAAACAAGCCGCCATCGGTAACCATGCCGACCTTAGGATCGTAGCCCACCATACCCATATCCAAAGGAATACCGGTCGGCTGCATAAGATTTCTGTCAAATCCGAAATAAATCTGCGTGATACTCATGAGTCCGTTACATACGTAACCTATACGTATCTCATACTGTCCGGCAGGCACGGCAGGCAAACGCAATGTCACGTCGTATTCTCCACCGAAGTTCATATTGTCCGTACGGAAAGCAGCCAAATCCTTGTATTTTCCGTTACCGGCACTTCCGGGCTGCGGCCAACGGTTGTACTTGCAATCGCACTGATCATCGTAATAGAGGTCCTTGAAATATCCTTCAGGGAAATGCCAGAACAGCATGTCCAGATCAGGATCCAGGCGCATGTCGTTATTGGTCAGCTCAGGCAACAAGACACCGGTATCGATGCGGATACGCTCGGTACGGAGCATGCTCACCACGTTCTCGTTATAAGACAAGACATTGCTCAGGAACTGAAAGTTACCGTTCACCGTAGCCGAACCGCCCGTAGGCAACACTTCTATTCCATCCATTCTGTTCTCCGGACGTCTTCTGTCATCGCAACGGTTCAGATAAATAGCGTCACCCAACAACGATACTTTCTGTGCCCGCAACAGATTTCCCGAAAGCGTCTCATAGTAATCCACAAAGTCTCCGCCTTCGGGCACTGACCAGTCGGGTGTGGAACGTACCAAATCTCCATAGCTGGCATTGCGGTTCAAAATATGGTAAGCGATAAAACGGTTCAGCGGATTCTTGGGATGCGTGTAATCATCGTCATAAAGCCCCCTGTCTTCCGGATACACCTTGTCATAAATCTCTTTAGCATAATTGAACAAGGACTTGATGTCGGCAGCAAGATCACCCGTATAGACCGGCTTACCCATGTTCTGCGGGTCATACACCGTCTTGAATATCTCGTCCTTCTCCACCAACACGGTAAAACCGAACTTACGTGAGGCTGGTACCCTGTGTCCTTCTGCCGTGAAGTCCGCATTGGCCGCATACTGTGCCAAACGCTTCAACATCTCCGGACTATTGTCTCTCTCCTTGAGAATAGAATCCTTCAAATGTGTCTGTCTCAAAGCTTCCATAAATAAAGTAAAGCCCATCTCTTCGCACTTCTGCTGCATGTAATCAGGCATGAGATAGCTTGACTGCTCCAATACACGGTCGATGGTGTGAACCACTCCGTTGCTCACCGTGTCGTTGGCCTGCACAATGCGCGAATGTTCATTAAGCAGGAACACCGTCACACTGTCGCCCTGAGCGGCATTAAACTCCCTTCCGATATTCACTTGCACCTTGCGGTCGTACATGTTGGAAGTAAGCAGGTAACCTGAAGAAAAATCGGAAGTCATATATTTCACACCGATAAGATGACTCTTGGCCAGAGCCTCTACTGCAGAGTCCGGCAAAGTCTCTAATGAGCCACCGGGATAGTTTTGATCGATATACCGACTGATGGCCTCATTGGTAGGCGCAAAGCAAGTGTATTCTCCATACGCATACATCAAACCTTTCATGCCGGCACGCTCCAATAAGGCCGAAAAACCGTCGTAACGGTTATCCGCATCCAAATAGTCACCGATAGTCTGTCCCTGAAACACATAGTAGCTATCGCCTTCCACACCGTCGTCATAGCATCCTGCAAGCAGGGTCGCCACGCACATGCATGACGCAACCGAAGCAAATGTCACATGCCTGCGGAAGAAACGTCGCATTTGGAAAGCTTTCTTATATATTCTGTTCATCGTATCTGTTTTTATATAGATTAATAAATGATATAAGCAGGATTCTGATCTTTCTCCAGCAAGGGATTCAAGTCAATCTCCTTCTGATAGAAAGGAAGATAAAGATTGTCGAGTGATCCCATACGGGCCACGGCATCACGCCCTCCTGAGGTGTACTTACGTATCAGGTAAGTATTACGCAACTTAGACATTGCCTTAACGGGATCCTCGGCATGGCGTACCATACGCATAAGGTCATACCAGCGCTTTCCCTCGAACATCAGTTCACGTTGACGCTCATCAAGCACAAGAGACTTTACTGTTTCCTCATCGTAAGTAAGCGTCTTATACCCCATACAGGAGCGCATGTTAACGGCCTCTACCAAAGCAAAAGCCTCTTTCAGATTTTCCTCACCTCCCATATAGGCCAAAGCTTCCGCTCTCATCAGCATCACATCGGTGAGACGGTAAATGATCCAATTTTCCACCGTCCCGCGCATATACGGCTTGTTGTCACTGTTAAAGAGTGTACGGAATTTGTAAACAGGATAACTGCTGAATGTTACGGTACCGTCATATCCGGTATTTTCCTCCAAGCGCTTATCTACTTTGTCAAAAGGCGATCCTCCTTCCTGACTCACCAGATAATCTGCAGCACTCACCCATCCGGTCTTCCCCATCTCATGCGGTCCATAGAAAAAACTGATACCTTCGTTACTGCTGCGGACCTCACGGTCGTATTGCAGTTCGAAAATACTTTCAAATCCGTTCCCTGTCCCGAAATTCTGATTGTAAGAATAGTGTGAGTTGCCATTAACGGCATCCACCAGAAGCGGGTATCCGTTGTAGAGCGCCAACTCGCCCTGCATGTAGGCATCCATATTTATGCTGCCTTCTTCCTCACTTTTCTGCAAAGCGTCGTATTCGGCCTTTTTCTCATCCATAATATCTTTGGCATAAGTTGCCGCACGATCATAATCGCCTTTCCAAAGATATATGTCCGTGAGAAGTGCCTTAACAGAAAGTTTGTTGAAACGCCCCTTGCGTGAAGCCCAATCGCCAAAATAACGCTTGTCCCAAATGTAGTTTTTCGCCCACTCCAGATCATCAGTGATCTGTTGAAGCACGGTTTCTTCAGTATCAGCCGGCACCTTAAAATCCTCATCGTCACCGATAGTAGCCTGCGTCACCAAAGGTAGCTTCTTAAAGGTTCTTATAAGGTAGAAGTAACATAGGGCACGAATGGATTTCACCTCTGCCTCATGTGTGCGCAACTCCTCCATAGAATAATTTCCGTCCTTGGCCTGCGCTCCGGGAGCATAATAAAGTACGGTATTGCACAGATTGATGACATTATAGAAATCAGCCCACGACATCCAGCTGTTATCGGCCGTAATGTTATTGACGAAGTAGTCATAGAGTTCCTTGTTGTTAGGCATGTTACTTACATCGGACACATTGTCGCCACGTAGCTCGCCCCATGCTATCACGCGCTGCGAGAAGCCCTTGTCCTGCATGTGATAGTAGCAGGAGGCAATGACACTTTCTACCTCGCTTTTCTTCTCCCAGTAGTTTTCCACCACCACTGCATTGAGAGGCTCGATTTCCAGAAAGTCTCCACAGGAAGTCGTCAGCACACTCATAGTAGCGGCCAGGGACAGGGTTCCGGTTATCAATATCTTCTTCATATTTTTTGCTGTTAATTCATGTCATTAGAATGTAGCCGTCAGGCCGAATGTATAAGACTTGGCACGTGGAGTGATAGCCTTGTCCATGGTCACTCCCATACCACCGTAGTTCACTTCGGGGTCCACACCGGAGTACTTGGTCAGACAGAACAAGTTCTCGCCGCTCAGATAGAAGTTCAAACGTTCGAATCCGATACGCTTGATGAGTTTGGGAGCGAAAGAGTAGGACAACTGCAGATAATTCAATCGCAGGAAAGAGCCGTCTTCCACAAAACGGTCACTACCCATGTGGTTATAACCCGCATTATAGAGTGCTCTAGGCAGGATGTGTCCGCCGTCGGCTCCGTCGCCTTCCTTGCGCCAACGGTAATTTACCGCTGTGCTCTGGTTATCGGCGCCGTGCATATTTTCGGCGTTCATTCGTGCCACATTGGCGATTTTATTACCGTAACGGTAGTTGAACTGTGCATTCAGACTCCATCCCTTATACATCAGGCGAAGACCGAAACCACCAGTTAGCTTAGGCAGTGAGCTTCCCAAATAAACCACGTCATACTGGTCGATACTACCGTCGTGATTCACATCCTCGTAGATGGCATCCCCACCGGTAAAGGCATACTTCGTACCGTTGTAGTCGTAGTACATCTGCATCGGAGTTCCGTCGGCACCGTAAATCACCTCACCCTTCTCATCACGAGCCACCGGACATGAAGCCCCGGCCTCCTGTGCCTTGCCGAACTGGTCATAACTGTAGGCATATACTCCTTTGTAGCGCAAACCGTAGATGGCACCGAAAGGATTGTCAATCTGTATACGCGTCATATACTCTCCGTTCCTGGGCAACTTGACACCCGTACCATTCATGGCAGCCAGTCGCGTAGGATCCATGGCTGTGATGGTATTACGGTTGTTGGCAAAAGTAAAGTTGAAAGTGGCGGCCAAATCGCCCACAATCTTCACCCTATTCAGATTGAGGTTGATTTCATATCCCTTGTTGAGCATGTCACCACCGTTTTCCACCAACAGTGTAGAGAATCCCGTAGTGCTTGGAATGGGCGCATTTTCGGTAAGCAGGTCTGTCTGTTTCTTATTATAAAGGTTGATATCGGCCGTAATCAAATCATCAAAGAAACCGATATTCCATCCCAGGTTCCATTCGGAAGAAGTCTCCCAACGCAGGTCGGTAAGACGCACATTGCCGGGACGCATACCGATAACGTCCACATAACGCCCGTCTATGTTGTATACACTATAGTGAGTGTCCGCCTTATTCGGTTCGCGACCGTTCAGTCCCCATCCGAACCGCACGGCAAACATGCTAAGCCACTTACGTGTGGGTTCCATCCACTTTTCGTCACTCACATTCCATCGTCCGGACACAGCCGTAAAATACCCCCATCGGTGAGACGGACCGAACTTAGTGCTTCCGTCGGCACGCAACGTCAGGTCGAGCATATATTTCGACTGATAGGCATAATGGCTCTGGAAAGCCCAATTGGCACTGCGCCCGTGACCGGAACCTGTAGAAAGTTCTTTCAAATGTCCGCCTGCCGAACCGGAAATGATAGATCCGCCCGGCAACATGTAAGAACCCAGTCTCTGATTACTGGAAGTAATGGAAGTCATCTCACCTTTGAAGAAAAGGCGTACGGAATGGTCCTGATTCTTGATATAAGGAATAAAAGTGAGCTGATGGCGGGTGGTGAAACCGAAACTCTTGCCAAAAGAAGAGGTGGCAGAGTTGATTGCCTGCTCATCTTCCTTATAGAACACGTTCTTCAGTTCCCAAGGATAGAAAGTGTCAGTGTTATTGTTCCACACACTCAGCACTACTGTACCCTTATAATTAAGCTGCGTAGATTGTTCATCCAACCCTAACAAACGATATTGTATGTCAAACTGTGGTTGGATACTGTAACTGCGCTCTCTGTTCTGCGCCAACCAAGCGGAAGCCACGGGGTTCACGGCCTTGCGTTGTGAATCGAGCTCATCCCTGTCACCACTATAGCGCGGAATAAAACGGGGTTGCATATAATAGGTACCCAGCGAGTTTCCGTTTACATCTTCATCATAAATAGCCAAGTTAGGCATCTTCTTGTAGGCGATGGCCAGCAGGTCGTCGCTGTTCTTGTGGTTATCGGTATAAGTGAGCGAAAAGTCACTTGAAATCTTGATACGATCGTTCACGAAATAGTCCAGCGCCATACGAGTAGTAAAACGGTCGAGCTTCTGGGCAATAATAGAACCCACCTGATGATCGTAACCGGCCGAAATACGGTAATTGGCCTTCTCGCCTCCTCCGGTGAGAGAGATGTAATGGGTCTGGAAGAGACCAAACTGCTTCACTGCCTTGCGCCAATCCGTATTATTATTGAACTGCTCGTATTCTGAAAATACAGGATCATAGTTCAACTCCGGCTGGCTTTCAGGATTCTGGTTCACATTGAAAAGTTCTTCTTTCATCAGCATGGTATACTCGTCACCGTTAAGCAATTTATAACCCTCTGGCTGATAAGTACCTTTAAGTTTGAGCGAATAGGTAAATTTAGGCTTTCCTCTTGAGCCTCGGCGAGTCACAATATTGATTACACCGTTGGCACCCTGGGACCCCCAGATGGCTGTAGCAGCCGCATCTTTGAGCACCGTAATACTCTCAATATCTTCGGGATTGATGGAAAGCAGCTCGGCAAATTTCTCATCGGTCATGTTGTTGTAGTCCACATCGTTGTTAGCATCGGTGGCAAAGATATTATCGTCCACCACAATGAGCGGCTCAGCATTTCCAATAATGGTCGACACACCGCGCAGACGCATAGTAGTTCCCGATCCCAGGTTACCGGAAGAGGCAATGATGTCAAGTCCGGCGATACGTCCCTGCAAAGCCTCGTCGGCCGAAGTGAACGACAATCCGTCAAACTCCGACATTTTGATGGTCTGTTGCGAGAACGACTGCTCACGCTCAGGGATTGCCAAACCACCGGTGGCAATCTTCGGTCCTGCTTCGACCACCACTTCCTTAAGCGCTTTACTATTCTCCTCCATCATAATATTAAACACCTTACGGCCTTTCAGCTCGTGATACACGGTCTTGTAGCCCATATAGGTAAAACGCAGTTTATTTTTCTCATTCTGAACTTTGAGAGTGAAATTTCCGTTCAAGTCTGTCACCGTAGCCGACACGATACGATTCGCTGCGTCTATTTCGCCTACGTACACGCCCATAAGAGGACCCAAGTCGTCCGATATGGTTCCGCTGGCCACTCGATTCTGCCCCATGGCCCACAGCGGACACAGACAGAACAGGCATATTATCAGATATTTTATCTTATTGTTCATAATCTCTGTATTTATTTCTTATGTGTGATTTGCTATGGGTTAGTCTCAGGAGCACGTTCGCTGTCTTTAAGGCAGAAACATTCGTCATCATACACGAGCGGCTCCTTTACGCGGTGCACCACCACATACGACGATGCATTGATTCTTGCGTCATTCGTATCCATTGTTTTCTTCGAGAAAATATATTCGCGTGTCATACGGTTGTAAAACGCAGGGTCTTCCGTGGTAACACGAGTAGGTCCCGTCTTATCCGAATTGTCGACCAAAGTGATTCCCGAAGCGTCCGAACTCACACGGAGCGTGTAGCTCAATCCCTTGTTGATACCGGCTAAATAGGTCGCAGCCGTCTCGTATGATTTGTTACGCACATCTCCACCGATATAGATGGAGTTGTCCTGGAAATGATATTTCAGGAAGTTCATCACACGCTGTGTGTAAATCTGCTTGAGAGAATCCACATCCACATCCGTGCCTTCATACACCTGTTCCAGATAGTTAATATCTTTCCAGCGGGGCAGTCCCAAGCTATAAGCCTTACGCATAGCTGCATTATCGGGCACATAAACCGTGTAATGATAAGAACTGAAAGTACGGATACCTTCATTCCCGGCATTCATGTTAAGCGATTTTTTAGTGATGAGAGAATAGAGACCTTCCTGACTGGACGTCCATTCCTCATTACCCATAAGCAAATCGCGGAACTCGCTGTATTCATCCTGCTCGTCAAGTTCCATCATCAAACTGCGGAAGGTGGGCTGTACCATGCGGTCCATCACATAATAGGATCCGTTATCCATCTTCACCACTTCATCCGCCTTTATATCTTCACCTGTAAACTGATCCCTGACAGTAGCTTCGTTGCCCTTGCGTTCAATATGTATACCGCCATCGTCTTTGGTGAGATAATATTCCGAACCGTTACCCACATAATTTCCACCTTCCACATCGCGAGGGATCGTGCAGAAATTGAGCAGGTCTGTCAGTCTGTTGGCCACTACGGGATTGGCACTATAGCCTACCACTTCATTCTTATCGTCCTTCACCTCATTGGCACGCAAGATCACAGCCCCTTCTTCCTTGCATCCCTCCAGACCGCCTACAGTACGGTCATATCTGTAGGAGAAAGCCTCCACCTGGTTTTTCTCTTCATTATAATAGAATTTAAACCAACGGGGATCATCACCGCTATAGGTCACGGGGTCTATATAACATTCCAACGCCTTGTCGGTGAGAATCAGAAAGTCGTAATGACTCACCATAGAAAGCAAATAGGGTTTGAACTCAAGCGACTTGATGGCCCAGTTTATAATACGCATATTCTCGTTTACCAACGTAGGAGCGAACACCGAACGGTAGGCTGCAGGGGCATAAGCCTTACGCATGACATAGACCGCACCGTTGTTGCACACTGCAGTGCTACCGGTCACAATGTCGTCACCAGTCATTCCTACGGGATCCTTCGCATCATCAAGAACCAGATTGAAGCGACTGGGTAATGAGGAAAGGAAAGAATATTGCATGTGGTTGTTCATGAACTCGGCCAATACATCGTTTGGCACGTTTTCAAAAGGTTCGTCGCTTGGATAGCGATCGCGCAGGAAAGCGCCCAAATCACCATTCCAATATTCATATAAAGCATCATCGGTGGGCGCAAAAACGGCACCCATATCAAGCGGCAAATCCTCGGATCCGCCCTCGGCATAACTATTTTGAGAAGGGTCAAACTTGAGTACGCCCTTTACTTCTTTTCCTTCATAAGAGGTAAGTGAACTGCCCGTAGCCGATTGATGAAAATAACAACGCTCATAAATAGAGTCACCTCCGGCGAGAAGCGGGTACACATCCGAACCGTAAGTCTTATTCAGTTGCCCGTAAGCTACAGAAAGATTAGAGGCTGTGAAAGGAGCCGAATAACGGTCGAGTAATTTACTGAACACACGGGTACTACCATTGGTACGCATGTAGTCGGCCATATTGGGTAATGGCAACGCCGGAGCTTCCATAATGTGGATATAACCGTTCTGGCAAGTCACATTTCCCTCTTTTACTTTCACATTATTTATATATACGTCCTCCTCCTGGAAATCCTTTCCGTTGAAGAGGTAAGAAAAGTCATTCTTAGTAACTCCCTTCGCCAACATCTGACGCCAAATGAAATGCACCATCGGCATGCTCGCATCATCTATCAGATTATAGAAGGGTTGGTGCTTTTCACGCAAACGACGCCAATAGTCGGCACTTACCGAAGCTTCGGTAAGCGAAGCCTGCGTCACAGACGGTATGGAGTCATACACAGTCCACCGCGTGTTGTCGCGCCGCATCACCTGTCCCTTGAGAATTTCGTCTCCATTAGGTTGGTTGGTTAACAAATCAAGCACATAGGCATTCTCCAACATAGAAGTATTCACTAAAAACCTCTTCATTGCAACAGAGAGATTGTTCTCATCCACCCCATGCGCCTTAAAATATGCACGGTAGGTATCATCGTCGGCCACAAAAACCGTCACACTACCGGTTTTACTCAGGAATTCGGTCTGTCCCAGATCATCCACCATCTTTAAATAAATACTGAAATTGCCGCGACGCGCCAATTCTTCATAAATGCTGTTCCCTAACCAAGAGGGCTTTTCCTGTGCCCATTCATAGTCATCGGAGCAGGAGGGCATCATGCAAAGTGCACCTGCCAGAATGCTGGTAGAGAGTAAAAACCTGTACGGCTTTGTACGTAATACTTTTTTTAGCATAAAACCATATCTTTAAATTATGTTTTTCATCAGGCCGACTGTACAGCCTCGCATATAAAAAAGGGCGACGGCACACAAGGCACCGCCGCCCCTGCTATTCATACTTTATAAAAGTGTTCTCAATTGCCGGCTACTACATATTTCTTGCCATCCACAACATAAATGCCTTTCCTCAGGCCCTTCACTGCATCAGCACGTTTCACCTGCTTGCGAACAAGTTTACCGGTAATGTCATATACATCCACGATTTCGGATTCAACACGCTCAGCATCCTTCACCACTTCACCTACGTTTACACCATCTTCATTGCTTACGTAGTAAAGACGGAAGTTGTCGGCCCACCATTGGGAACCGTTGCCCCTCACGATGTCGTGCCCTATACAACCGATAGTCACAGCACCTTTATCTACATAGATTGCACGGATTGCCGTCGTGGTAGAAATCTTGTTCTGAGCGGCATTCCATTCGTCCCAGCTCGGATTGAACGGAGTTTTCTCCATTCTATCTTCCGTATAAGTGTATACAATGCTGTCGTTACCGTTAATATCGGGCACGGTAGAGATTTCCACATCATTTGTCTGGGCATACAACTCTACAAAATCATTATTATGATCCAGAATTGTGGCAGCCTCCACACGATAAGAACCTGTAGGCAACTTATACTTGCCTTCCTCACCAATCTGTGTTCCAACTACCTGACGGTAGTTGGTTGCCGAAGATATATTATGCCATTCATTCGACGACCAGCTATAGCAAACAAGATAACTATCATCCATTAGGTGATTCGTACGGTGTGTACCATCCGCATTGGATTCGCAAGTCCATCCGTTGATTCTTGAGCTAATAGGCTGCTCATTCTCATCCACAGCATCCTGATAGATATTCGGATTCACCACGAATGTCGTCATGTTGAACGGATTCTCTTCGGTAGCTTTGGCCAACACCTCAGGAGTCATGGCATCAAGACAAACGGCCTGTAATTCTTTCACAGCCATGTCTGCATCTACTGCATCCAATTCATTCTCATTCAACAACGCAACTACGCTCTTATAAGCCTCGTTATCAGACAACCCTCCGATCTGATCGGCCAAAACCTTGGCCGTACCCAACGGATAGCAAAGCGCTACAGACCGCTTCAGAACTGCAGTAGCTTCGCTCAGCACGTTGATCACTCTGTCGATTTCATCAGATGCATAAATATCCCATACCAAATTATCAGCTATATTGGCAGCTTCCGTCAATGCGTCCCGATAAGATTTCTCTGCCTCAGGTTGTGCATAAATACGGCCTTCGTTCAACGCACTCAACAAACTGTAACCGTCTATCATCAAAGGTTGGATAGCTATATAGTTCGTAATGATTTTCTTGGCGTCTGCGATATACTCATCCATTTGGTCTACTGCCTCTACCACATCTGACAGCGGCCATTCACCTTCCAAGAAAGCCCAATAACCGTCTTCCTTATCAACAGCCATACCAAGGTAATCCATGTCATCAATTCCGTAGTTGAACAAAGAATCATGCAAGATCTCACCTTCCGCCAAACGACCGGCCAGTCGCTCGCGATAAGCTTCCATAGCATCCGAGCCAACATAAGAAAGTCTGAAATTATCAGCTTTCCATTGAGCTCCCATCATTCCTGAACGTCCTTCGCCCTTGATACCAATATAGAGCTTACCGCCTACCACAACTACATTCTGTACCGTAGTAGTCGTTTCCATATTCACACGTGCAGATTCATAAACGTCAGCATCCAGATTCATTTTCTTCTTACTGAAGTTCACACTGTCGGAAGTGGCATACAACCAAAGTTTAAGATCAGGAACTTTTTCTATATCATTGTCCGCATAAGTAGCAGCACTAAGTTGATATACTCCATCCGGCAGAGGTACAGAGCCTTCTCCACCGATCAACTGCTGGTAATGCCCCTTACAGATATTATTGGCATCATTATCACTCCAGGAAGAACAATGCAATTCGGTATCGGTATATGACTCAACCGTCAGGTCCTTGTTATCGGAACTACCTCTCTCCAACATCACCCATCCTCCGGGCATCGATGACTTATCACCATTCTGGAAGATGTTCGGATTGGTGATGAAGCTCGTCATGTCAATAGGTTTGTCCAACGTCGCCGTGCTAAGGAATTCAGGAGTTATCTTCTCTTTGCACACCGCATTCAGATTAGTCACATCCGTCACCACCTCATCATAAGCAAGTGCCGCAGAATTCAAATCAGCCACCACTTTCTTATATTCTTCGGTCTCACTCAATCCGCCGATCTTATCTGCCAGATTCTTAGCCATCTGCAATGAGTAGCCCAAGCCTATCACTGCATTGGTGTTCTTTATGGTTTCAGCCAGCATCGGCACACCTTCAGTCAGAGCTGCCGAGGCTTCTTCCAATGTCGGTTTGAGAAGTGCCTGCTTCGAATCCTCAATAGCTTTTTTCAGCACCTCTTTCACTTCCTCAGTCACCGTATAGGCTCCGTCCGTAAGTTTGGCATAAATATTTTCCGCCGTGGGGATATCCTTTAAGATAAGATTGGCATTTACACAGATGGCTAACGACACTTCTACCTTTTCGCTAAGAATGCCTTCTGCAGCCTTCAAGTCCTCTTCCGAAGTATTTTCATCATAGCCGGAATACTTGTTTATTAATCCCGACATTTCCGAAGCGGCAGCAATACCTAAAGTATTCAAAGAGTCACGCATAGCCACGGCACGGTCCAATTGCATTTTGAAAGCATCAATGGGCAGACCGTCGAAATAGAGTTTAAAATCATCCCAGCAGGTCCATTCTCCACCGCGCATATCTACACCCATCATCATTTCGCCGTTATCTCCCACAGTAAACTCCAACACATTATTGTATGCATCGGGATAGGCTTCACAATATCTCATTTGTGACTCCATTGAGTTGGGCCAACCGTCTCTCAATCCGGGAAGTCCCTCAACTTTGGGAGCACTATACAATGAAACAAAAGGAATTTCATTTTCACCTGCCACCAAATAAGCCTCAATCACTTCCGTACCATCATTAAAAGCCGTACCGTTATCCGGGTATTGCATTCTGTGGAAACCCCGAACAGTCAGTTTATAATTACCGGGACGAAGACCGAATACTTTCTGCGTGGCTTTCTGCCTTGTCTTGTAGAATTCAGCATTCTTCCAGTTTCCATCCACTTTCGGATTTCCACCGCCATCTGTCCATCCTTCATTGGTACCTGTCGAGAAATCGGCATTCTTCAGATAAGTGTCAGTCACATTTATCCACTGGTGCTGCTGTGCAAAAAGAACTGCACTGCTCATCAATGTAAACATGATAGCTACCGGAACGCGCTTTCCATTCGACTTCGGAAAGTTTTTCGTAATTTTTCTTTTCATGTTCATAAATTTAAAGGTTCACTTTTTTTATTGCTCTACCATCGCCGAACCTATTGCCGATAGAGAGCTTTAAAATCATTATTAATATTTATATTCTCTCCTTCGATTCTGAGACATTGCTGTGTGTCCAGCCTCCGAATGATGTTTTTTTCTATCACACGAAAGTAGCGATTACACACCATTTCATATGGGATAGAAAAAAACATATTCTTAGGCATTTTATAACATATTGACTTTTTCCTGCAGTTTTAACGCAGTTTCAAGCCCTGCACACGTCCGGACTCACCCACATACTGTATCACCCAGCCTGCACTTTCACCCGGCAATGCCACCGTATTTTGTCCGGCCTCACAACGGCAACTCTTCACCAAACGACCGTCAAATGCATACACACGAAGGAATCCGTCTTCCAGCGCATCCATAGTCAGGCTACGACCTTCACGCCGACAAGATGTCAATAATATATCATTGTTTCTGCCGTCCAGAACCACTTCTTCCACATCCGTCCCGTCATCCACTACCTTCTTTATAATACGGTAAGGAAAAGCAGAGCAAGGATCCATCGAAACGACCAGAGACGTCCCATCCTCATTCAGCACCAGCAAACCTCCGGTAGCAGCAGAAGAACGCTGTATCGCATACAGATTCTCATCCGTACACTTGTGAAGGAGATTGAAAGAATGCTTGGAATACTCTTTCAAAGAAGACATCGAACCCTTCTCGTCCAAGTGCATGATGCTGTTCGTACGGCTTTCAAGCAGATAACGGTTGCCATAGGAAGAAGGAAGACGACGGATCTTCCAAAGATAATCCTTATCCTGCTCTTCCTCATAGCTCAGGAAACGGGCATCCGTATTACGAAGATAAGCACCCGTCGATGCATTGCAGATATAATAACTGTCATCAGAGGAAGGAGCCTCCGTCATCGCCTCATACACCGGAATCTCGAAATTATAGACAGTCTGAGCCTCTGCTCCCGTTTCGGAGATTCGGCGGTAGATCAGTTTACAACTGAAACAACTGTCCATAGCCTTCACGTGCAACGTATCGTTCAGGTCGGCCACCTTCTTTCCTGAACCGTCTATATGATAGGTCAGAGTGTCGGACTGAATAGTGTCCGTACCAACCACCCATTTATAGATACGGGTCGTTGTCTCCAACTTTCCCAAAATCGAAGTAGGTTCGGCATACAGACTGAAAGAAGAACCTTTTTCCAGAACCATACTGGTTCCCGGAACCACCTTGTTGCCATTATAGATCACATAAGGATCTATCTCGGATACTTCCACCCGGAATATCTGTGCCTTCTGTGCACCCGACCGGTGTATCATCGTCACACGGTAATAATAACCGGTTGCCACATTCGTCAGATCTATCGTCGGAGTGGTATTCTTCAGTGTAGACCATTTCTTACCATCTGTACTGCGCTCCCATTTCCATTCCCGCACTTTGAAACCATCATACGATATTCCAAAGGTCAGGTTACTGTATTTCTTCACATAAATCAGGGTATCGCTGCTTTCCACGCCGTCGGTCTTCGCATACACAGTGAAAACACCTTCCGGAGTGCCTTCGCCCTCTACGTGAAACGAATACATACGCGTACACTCCACACCCTGGCTGTTGACATAACGCACACGGAACACACGCGAGGTCTCAAGAGTCAACTCGCGTTCATTGCTTGTGCAGGAAGCATCGTCATCCCAAGACCATTTGCCGGTATCC
Source organism: uncultured Paraprevotella sp. (assembly GCA_910586505.1). Taxonomy (GTDB): domain Bacteria; phylum Bacteroidota; class Bacteroidia; order Bacteroidales; family Bacteroidaceae; genus Paraprevotella. Next base: position 59,333 of record CAJUGV010000009.1, read on the forward strand.
TCCTCACCTTCGGGAAGTACTACCGTAATCTTCATTTGAGAACCTTTCGGAATATTAGACAACTCAGTACGCGTACTCGTCTTGCCGCCATACTGTACCATTCCACCCAGAATAGTGGGAACTTTGGTCTTGTCGGTCAGAGGGTCCAAACTGCACATCAATGAGGTAAAGCCCAAATGGTCATAACCACCACTGTTACCGCCATAGAAACCGCCACCCGCATCGATACCGTCACCGTCATGTGTCTCCATCAACTGACGACTGTAAGGCATCTTCACACCACGCACATTCTCATAGTAGTTCACAATGCGCGGCCATGTGCAACGGTTCGTTCCACGAGCACCCCAGCCCATTTCGGAAAAAGTACCATCACTATTTGTATACGGCACATTCGGTAGACCATCTACCCCGCAGTTGTAAGCCGCCACATATTCGAAGCCCGCAGCAATACGGTCGTTCATGTGGGCATAGGCATCCTCGCCTTGGTTACGCCCCACACCGCAGATGTCGGCTGCCAAAGCTACTGCCATGGAAGCATGTCCCTGGTCACGGTTGGACTCCTGCATCTGTCCCAGATAGCCGAACGGACCGCGTTCGTCCTCAAACAACGTATGCACAAGATGATGCAACGACTCACCGTAACGGCGGTCCTCCATATACTTATAGTATTCCATTCCCTCGTTATACAACCATACGTCGTCGCACAAGATACCTGCCGAAATAATACAAAGTACATTACACAACCCCCAGTTGGACCAGTAATGGTCATCATAGCATCCGTGACGGAACTCCAGGAATCCGAAAGAGGTACGGGTAAACACACGGCGCACCCATTCCTGATAGCGCTTAAAATCAGCCGGCTTCCATCCTTCATAACCGCGCATCAGCTCTCCGGCATTGGCAAACTCATAACCGTAGATTCCAGATGCCAAACTACCGTTTGAATTACCGGTCACTTTTTTGCAGGTCCGCGCCCACGCATTCAATATTTCTATAGACTTCTTCGCATAACGCTCATCACCCGATATACGCCACTCCATCGCACACTGATAAGCCGTATGCGCATCATTCATAGCCGCACCGTAATTGTCACCTTCCGGCTCCCATACATTCCATCCACCACGGATGATCTTTGCGGTAGGATTCGGTTTCCAGTCCAGATTCAAATGACGGCTGGTCTTGAATTTCTTGTAAGCTGCCGTCCACGGTTCCGCACCGATGGCCAACTTCTCCTTCACCCTCTCAAAATCCGCATGGGTGTTCAACGCACCCGGATGAATAAATCCCTGTGCCATTCCCCATAACGGGAAGCACAAAGCACACAACCATAATAAAACGTTTCTTTTCTTCATAGCATTCAACTTTTACTTATTCACGTTGCAAATATATATGTTATACTGCACATATCATAGGTTAAAAAATAACAATTCATCGGACACTTTATAACATAATGCAAAATAACAATACTCCCATATATATCCAAAGAGGCAGCGATTTTCGAAAAAACCGCTGCCAATGCCTATTTGAGATGATAAGGGAATCACCTCTTTCTCATTACTTTCCCGTCACCACATATTTCTTACCGCCTGCGATGTAGATGCCTTTCTTCAGTCCTTTCACAGCATCTGCACGTTTTACCTGACGGCGTACAAGAGTTCCGGTAAGGTCATATACATCCACCAATTCGGTTTCCACACGTTCAACATCTTTCACCACGTTGTTCACACCGGTTCCGTCCCCTGAACTTACATAATAAAAACGGAAGTTATCGGCCCACCACTGCGAACCGTGGCCACCCATTACACGTCCGTCACCTTTCATTCCGATGGTCACCGCACCTTTGTCCACATAGACAGCCGGAATCGCGGTATTGGTACCCACCTCTGCCTGTGCGACATCCCAAAGATCTCTATTTCCATTAAAAATGGTATACGCAAACTGATCCTCAGTATAAGTGTAAACGGTGCTGTCTTGACCATTGATGTCGGGCATGGTGGAAATCTCTACATCATTTGTCTGCGCGTAGAACCACATCAAATCAGGGCCACCGGTAATCCATGTAGCCGCTTCCACACGATAAGTACCCACAGGCAGAGCAAACTTGCCTTCCTCGCCTATCTGGGTGCCTACAACCTGACGGTAATTGGTGGCCGAGGCTATGTTATGACCTTCATGGCCGGACCAACTATAGCATACCAACCAAGAATCTCCGGACTTATGCTCCGTACGGTGCGTTCCATCGGCATTGGTCTCACAAACCCATCCGTTGATGCGTGAATTTATAGGATTTTCGTTCTCATCCATGGCATCCTGATAAATGTTGGGATTCACCACAAAAGTAGTCATATCAAATGGATTCTCTTCTGTAGCCTTCGACAACACCGCGGGAGTCATGGCATCCAGGCACACTGCCTGTAGTTCCTTCGTAGCCATGTCGGCGTCAACGGCATCAAAATCATCCTGATTGAGTAGCTCAATCACATTCTTATAAGCCTCATTTCCTGAGAGTCCGCCTATCTGATTGGCCAGCACAATGGCTGTTCCCATTGGATAACATACAGACATGGAAGTCTTCAGTACTGTGGACGCATCCCCAAGAGCAACTATCTGACGGTCTACTTCTTCATCTACGTAAGTCTTCCAAGTCATATCTTCGGCAAGGGTAGCTGCGTCCACCAACGCATCATTAAATACCTTGCGCGCAGCCGGCTGAGCAAACAACTTACCATTGTTGAGGGCATCGAGCAGGTCATTGCCTTTTCTCACCAACGGAGTAAAGGCCAGATAATTGCTTATCACTTTCTTACCATCACGAAGGAAGCCTTCCAATTCCTCTATAGCCTCTATCAAATCTTTAGCTTCCAGAGTTTCATCGTCCAAATACAGGAAGTATCCTTCTTCCTTGTCTACGGCAAAACCCAGATAATCCATATCATCAATGCCATAGTTCACCAGCGAGTCATGGAGTATCACACCTTCTTCCAGACGGTTTTTCAGACGCTCACGATAAGCTGATCTGGCATCTGTACCTACATAAGAGAGGCGGAAATTGTCGGCCATCCATTCCGCACCCATCAATCCGGCTCTGCCCGCACCTTTGACTCCGATGTAAAGTTTGCCGCCGGCCACAGCAATATTATGCACTGTCGTGGTGGTTTTCATATTATCGCGCGCCACGATATAAGCCTCTTTATCCATATTAAATCTTCCCTCAGAGAAATTCACGCTGTCGGGAGAGGCATAAATATGGATGTTCGCACCATTCACGGGATCAACAAGCATGTACGTGGCCGCACTAAGCTCATAAAGACCGTCAGGCAGTTTCACGCCATCTTCTTTACCTATCAATTGCTGGTAATGTCCCTTACAAATACAGTTTACATCATTGTCCGACCAACTGGAACAATGTAGCTCGGTATTGGCATGAGAGGCCAGTGTCGGTGACCCGTTGTCGGAACTGCCGCGATCAACCATCGTCCATCCGCCAGGCATGTTTTGATATTCACCGTTCTGGAAAATATTGGGGTTGGTGATAAAGCTGGTCATGTCTATCGGGTTCTCAGCTGTAGCAGTACTCAGGAACTCGTTTGTCATGGCATTTCTGCACACGACATTCAGACTCTCCACATCAACCACCACGTTGTCATAGTCCAATTCTGTAGCGGCGAGATCAGCCACCACTTTCTGGTATTCTTCCGTAGCGCTCAATCCGCCAATCTTGTCGGCCAAATCCTTGGCCACCTGCAAAGAATAGTTCAGACCCACCACAGCATTGGCATTCATAATCGCCTCCTCTATGGCCGGCACACCTCCAACCAAAGCCTCGGAAGCCTCTAATAATGTAGGCAGGGCAAGCACCGCCTTGGCATTGTCTATAGCGGTTTTCAGATTGGCTTTCACCTGATCGGATACGGCATAGGTACCGCTCTCCATCTTGGCATAGATATCTTCGGATGTGGCAAGATCCCGACGCATCACAATCGCATTCAAGCACACAGCCATAGCCTGTTCCAGCTTTTCGCTCATCGCCGTCACAGCCGCATTGACATCCTCAACCGAAGTCGATTCCGTATAACCGGAATACTTGTCAACAAGTGCGGTCAACTCTGACGAGGAAGCCACGCCAAGGGTATTCAGCGAGTCACGCATTACCGTAGTACGCTGCATCTGCATCATGAAAGCATCGAACGATTCACCGTCGAAATAAAGTTTGAAATCGTCCCAGCAAGTCCACTCGCCACCACGCATATCAATACCCATAAGCAACTCGCCCTCATCAGTAACCGAAAACAATAATTCATTTTTATACTCATCGGGATAAGCCTTGCAATAAGTATCCATACCTTGCATTCCATCGGGCCATCCATTCCTGCTGTTTGGCATGCTTTCGTCTTTTACTCCGCTATAAAGAGACTTAAGGGGGGTCTCTGCACCTCCTGCCACCAAATAGGCCTCAATCACTTCCGTTCCGCCATTATAAGCCTCGCCATTATCATTCCCTTTCATTCTATGAAAGCCACGAACTGTCAGTTTGTAATTTCCGGCTTTCAGACCGAACACTTTCTGCAAGGCAGTATTTCTCTTCCTAAAAAACTCCGCATTCAGATATGTATTGTTCACAACAGGTTCCAAATTTCCATCCTTCCACCCTTCCGAGGTTCCGGTAGAAAAATCCGCATTCTTCAAATAAGTGTCAGTCACATCAATCCAACTGTGCTGTTGTGCAAAAAGCACTGCACCGCTCATCATGGTAAACATGGCAGCCACCGGAATACGTTTTCCGACTCTTTTGGAAATGCTTTTCATAATTTTTCTTTTCATGTTCATAAAATTTAAAGGTTCACGTTTCTACGTCATACCATCACCGAACCTATTGACAATGGAAACGATTTTTAGTTATTTGCTTTTCTATCATTTTCTTTAGCGAATCTTCAGTCCCTGAGTGCGACCGGAATAGCCCACATAATGCAATAGCCAGCCTATAGTCTGAGACGGAATGTCAACCGTATTCTTTCCGGCTTGGCAACGCTCCGTTTTAAGCAGACAACCGTCAAAAGAATAAATCTTCAACATACCACTTTCCACGGCATCCACCGTTAAACGGCTGCCATTGCGCTGACAAGATATCAGGCTTATTTCTTCATCCTTCACCTCGAACTCCACATCTTCTATTCCAGTTGGATCATCAACCTTCATAATACGGAATGGGAAATCCGGAACGAGATCCTTCGAAATCTCCAGTAACATGCCATCACTATTGGGCACAAGCATACCACCGGTAGCTGCCGACGAACGCTCGATAGCAAATTCAGCCTGCTCCGAACACTTACGCCAAATATTGAACGAGTGGTTAGCATAATCGTTTTCACTCGTTATCTTGCCGTCTTTAGACAAATGAAGTTTCCCGTTCGTACGGCTGACAAGCATATAACGATTACCATAATTTGAGGCCAGACGGCGTAGACGCCAGCGATAATCCTGTTCGTCCTCTTCGGCATAAGCCACAAACTGTGCATCCGTATTACGAAGATATCCTCCCGATACACTGCTAATGTAATAACTATCCTCAGCAGCAGGCATTTCTACATTCTTTTCATACGCATCCACAACGAAATTACAGACAGAAGATGATGCAGCACCCTTTTCCGTGATTTCCTGATAAACCAACTTACAAGTGAGACAACTATCCACAGACTTGATATGCAACGTATCATTTAAGTCGGGCACCTTATTACCCATATTATCCAAATGATAAGTTAAGGTATCGGCCTGAATGGTATCGGTACCCACTACCCACTTATAAATACGGGTAGTTCCCGGTTGCTTGCCTATTACAGAAGTAGGTACAGCATACATACTGACAGAAGTTCCTTTCTCCACCACCAACTTCGTTCCTTGCTGTGGCTTCTTTCCTATCATCACATAAGGTTCAACCTTGGCTACTTCCACACGAAAGTTCTGCACGATTGTGGCACCGGATGGATGCGTCATGGTCACACGGTAGTAATAAGAACCAGACACACTTTTCACTTCATACAGATTACAATTAGTATTCAAGTTGCGCCACGTCTTACCATCAGAGCTACGTTCCCATTTCCAGTTACGGATAGTAAAACCATCATACTGCAATCCAAATATCAAGCTACTATACTGCTTTACATAAAGCACGGAGTCTTGAGTTTCCACACCATCCCATTTTGCATATGCCGTTGCATAACCTTCGGGAGTTCCTTCACCTTCCACATGCAAGGAATACATACGTGTACATTCCACGCCCTTACTGTTGATATATCGAACACGAATCACCCTTGAAGTCTCCAAAGTCAGTTCGCGCTCGTTACTAATGCAAGTGGGGTCATCATCCCATGACCACTTGCCAGTATCCTCTTCATCCTCGGGCAAAATCACGGTAATCTTCATCTGTGAACCCTTCGGGATATTGGAAACCTCCGTACGGGTGGTAGACACACCGTTATACTGCACCGTTCCGCCTAATTTGGTCGGCACCTTGGTCTTGTCGGTCAACGGATCCAGGCTACACATTAATGAGGTAAAGCCCAAATGGTCATATCCACCGCCTGTACCATAGAAACTACCACCACCATCAATACCATCACCTGCATGTCTCATCATGATGGCATGACACCAAGGTACTTCCACACCACGCACATTTTCGTAGTAGTTGACAATACGAGGCCAGCACGGACGGTCCCCACCGCGTCCTGCCCAACCCGGTTCCGGAAAATAAGCGCCCTCCATATTCGTATAAGGCACGTATGGAACATCTTGCCACATGTTATAAGCTGCCACATATTCAAAACCGGCCGCAATACGGTCATCCTTATGCATATAGGCATCCTCACCCTGATTACGGCCCACCCCGCAAATGTCCGCCGCCAAAGCCACCGCCATGCTGGCATGGCTTTGGTCGCGATTAGACTCATGCATCTGTCCCAAGTAGCCAAATGGACCACGTTCATCCTCAAACAGGTGATAAACCAACATATGGCTTGACTCACCGTAATTGTGGTCTTCCATATATTTAAAAAACTCCATACCTCGGTTATACATCCACACGTCGTCACACAATATACCCGCAGATATGACACAAAGCACATTACACAATCCCCAATTGGACCAATAATGGTCGTCATGACCCGGTGCTCGGTTTTCAAGGAAAGAGAGAGAATTACGGGCAAACACCCTACGCACCCAATCCTGATAACGCTTGAAGTCCGCAGGCTTCCATCCCTCATAGTCTCGCATCAATTCCCCGGCATTGGCAAATGCATAACCGGAAAGTCCCGAAGCTAAGGCATAATTATTGTTTCCACCAATATCCTTGCAGGTACGTGCCCAGGCATTCAAGTATTCAATCGCTTTTTTAGCATACTTCTCATCCCCAGTAATCCTCCATTCAAGAGCAAACTGATAAGCCGCGTGCGAATTATCCTGGGGAGTTTGATAATTATCCGTGTTTTCCCCAGGTGGCAACCACGGACATCCACCCCCACAACCACGAACAATTCTACGCAATGGAGTGGGACGGCGATCATCCACGGTAACAATATAAGAACTGGACTTAAATTTCTTATAAGCCGCCGTCCACGGTTCCGCACCGATGGCCAGTTTCTCTTTTACACGGTCGAAATCAGCCTGAGTATGCAAAGCACCCGGATGAATAAACCCTTGTGCCATCCCCCACCACGGAAAGCATAACGCACACAGCCATAATAAAATGTTTCTTTTCTTCATAGTATTCAACTTTTGTTTGTTCAACACTACAAACATACCATATCATTAAAAGTGTGTATGAGACAAAAAGAAACAATTCATCTGACATTTTATAACATTATAGGTTATTATTCTCATTTTTAGTAGAAAGTCTCCCCCTTTCACACGTCCGCCTCACCCCCACCCTATTTATTCCACGATAGAAGCGACAGAAATCCATGCTCAAGATTTCCTGTTTTTCTCACGGTAAGCCGTAGGGGTCATTCCAAACTCTTCTTTAAAATAACGATTAAAATATTTCAGGGTATTGAAACCTACCATATCCGCAATCTCATTCACGTTGTACTGACTGTCCGCCAGCAATTGTGCCGCGCGTTTCAGACGCACGGAACGTATGAACTGAAGCGGCCTCATATTGACAATGGCTGCCAATTTGCGATTCAAATGCGTTTTACTCAATCCCAAAGAGGTACTCAAGTCATCAAGCGAATATTCAGTATTGTCCATATTGTCCTCCACACATTTCAATGCTTTTTTCACAAACTCCTCATCAAGTGAGGTTGTCGTGATACTTTCCGGCGTTATGGAAACCGTTTTATGGAAAGTTTCAATTCTCCTCTCCCGCTGCTCTATCAGTTTATTGATGCGCACACGCAACATTTCCAAATTAAAAGGTTTGGATATATAAGAATCCGCCCCAGCCCGATAACTCTCGATACGCGCATCTTCCGTTCTTTTGGCCGTCAGAAGAATAAAAGGAATATGCGAAGTATGAATATCGTTCTTCATTCGTTGGCAGAACTCCACTCCGTCCCGTCTCGGCATCATCAGATCAGAAATGATCAGATCAGGATAACGCGCCAACGCTTGCTCTTCCCCAACCAGTCCGTCTTCGGCTTCCATCACCTCAAAATCCGTACTCAGTTCTTCTGCAAGGAAAGTACGAAATTCCGTATTATCCTCTACTATCAGAATTTTCTTGCGTCCGTTCTCCACCAACTCCTGTTCCTGTTCTCCTTCTGTTTGTTCTTCCACATGCTCATCCAACGCCGATGACTGTTTTTCCTCACCCTGCAAGTCCGTCGGCAAATATACGGTAAATGTAGTACCGGCTCCGGGACGGCTCTCCACTAAGATCTCTCCTTCATGTAAATCCACATAACCTTTCACCAGATGCAAACCGATGCCACTACCCGATTCTCCGCTCTTACCATGCTCCACCTGATAAAACCGCGTGAAGATCAGCTTGAGATTCTTTTCCTCTATACCGCATCCCGTGTCAGCCACGGAAACGGCCACACAATTTCTTTGTCCACGCAACACCGACCTTACCTTTACTACGATTGAACCTTCCTGCGGCGTAAACTTCACCGCATTAGACATCAGATTATTGATGATCTTATACACCTTATCATGATCGTAATTCATATAAAGATGGTCCGTTTCAGACTCATATATCAATTCTATTTTCCGTTCCGTTGTCAATTGCCGGAAAGCCTCTACAGCCTCACGCATAAAGCGTACCATATCGCCCATAGCCGGCAAAAGCTGCTCGCCCTGCATTTCCAGTTTCCTGAAATCGAGCAACTGATTTACCAACCCGAGCAGTTTCCCGGCATTGCGGTACACCACGTTAAGTTTTGATTTTAGCTCGCCATCCTCCAACGAACGGATAATGGCTCCCAACGGAGTAAGAATCAAAGTGAGTGGTGTGCGAAACTCATGGCTGATATTGGTGAAAAAACGAAGTTTCATCTGTTCCAAGTTCTCCTGTTGCCTACGGGCACTCTCTCTTTGCTCCTCCAACATCCGAACCTGCTCTTTCTGGCGATACAAACGGAACAAATAATAAACAAGACATCCCAATACCAGCACATAAAATGCCATAGCCCAATAAGTAGCCCAAAAAGGAGGCTTCACCACAATAGTCAACACGGCAGGATGTTTGCTCCATACTTTATCGCCATTAGCCGCATAGACTTCAAACCGATATTTTCCGGGACGCAGGTTGGTGTAGACAGCACGCCCTGCATTAACAGCCGAACTCTCCACCCACTTTTCGTCAAAATTAAACAACTTATATTTATAATATGTATGCGAAGGATTCGCATAGTTCAGACCGGAAAATTCCAATGCGATGAAGTTCTCGTTATGGCGGAGCGCTATTTCTTCCGTACGACTCAACGTCTCTTTAAGCACCACCCGTCCGTTATATTCAGCATTCACGTCTACCGGAGTATTAAAGATACTCAATCCTGTCAACAACGGGGTTCCCGCACAGCCTTCGGCAACTGTCTCCTTTGGATTGATGTAGTTAACTCCATGTGCTCCACCGAAATAGAGCATACCATTACGGTCTTTCAAAGCCGAACAAGCATAAAAGATACCGCTCTGTAACCCATCGGACACATCAAAATTCACGATAGAAAACTTATAGTCTCCCTCTTCACGTCCCAATACTATCTTGCAAATACCGTTGAGCGTAGAAGCCCAGACTACTCCTTCTTCATCTTCAAGCAAAGATGATACCGCATTATTGGACAGCCCGTCTTCTACAGTAAGCAAATAAAGACGAGATTTTTTTGCATCCCATATACGGATGCCGTCTTCCGTAGCAAACCACTCCAAACCGCGCTTATCTTCCAGATAACCGAAATACTTGATATCCGCCTTATAATACCTGTCTGTTTTCTCATTGGGAATCCTTACCCGGTCGTTCTTCGTATCATAGTAAAACATTCCATTAGTAGCCACCGCCACAAATCCATCCTCACCATACGGATAGAACGCATGTACCAACCTGAAATCCTTCAATTCGGGATGCCGTTCGCTCAGCATCTCCGTCACCCGCCCGGTCTCGGGATCAAAACGCCCCACCCCTTCATTCACGCTCACCCAATAACGGCCACGTACATCTTCATACATTCCTCGCCCAACAGTGGGTGCTACTCCGGATTTCGATGCAGAAGTTGAAGTGGAAATCGGTTTACATGCCCGACCTTCGCAGATCTTATAAAAACCGTTTAAAAAAGTACCTACCCAGACGGTTCCTTTACGGTCGCGGTAGAGTGAAATTACCAAATCGGAAATTTCGTCCTTGCATAAACGCTCTACCTTCCCCGTAGCTGGAATGAAACGAAACAATCCGTTCCGGCTGCCAATCAGAATACTTCCATCCTCATTCTCAAGAAAAGAACGCACAGTTTCATTAGTAATATAGGAAGACCCCGACCCCGTCTGCACCAGACGGAATTTCTGCATGGCTGGATGATAATAACACAACCCCTGAAAGAGCGTACCCACCCACAATCCGTTGTTGTCATCCACCAGAATCGTATAAATATCGTTATCAAGCACACCTCCATTTACCATCGGCATATCGGGAACCGATGTGATACCGAATGTTTCACGGTCAATAAAGCACAGTCCCGACCTTGAAGTTCCGGCCCATACATTACCATCCTTGTCCAGATCCATGCAAGTAAAGAAATTAGGCATACCGGAAATAGTAGCCACGCTTTTCCACTCCGAATGCATACGGTTGTAGAAATAGATGCCGTCGTTGTACATCAACCACAAATTTCCTGTATCATCGGGATGCAGATAAAGTCTGTCAGTATACTCGTCAATAGTCCCCAAAAAACGGGTGTCTTGAAAAATAAACTCCGAGGAGACATAATCCCAACAGCGGATCAGTCCGCTACTGTACACAATCCAGCAATAATTTTTATACTGGGCCATCTCGAACGGAACGCCGTACTTTTGCGTAAATTTGCTCCGGCCGTCATCCACCACACGCCCCTCTCTTTTTTCGATATCATAAAAATACAAAGTATTGTCTTCGGTAACGAACCAATAATTCTTAGATTCATCTATAAACAGGTTTTTCAGACGTCCCTTCACACCCATTGCCGCCAATTCGTCCTGAATATCGTAGTTGAAAGTATTAGTTTTCAAATCAAGCAACAGAAGATAATACAATTCCTTCATCCATACACGTCCCTTCGCATCATAATATTCCTTAGGCGGACGTGTATAACTCCATACATATTTCCGATCCTTGTCATAAGGAAAGTGTTCAAAAGAAGTACCATCATAAATATTAAGGATGGAGGCTGTCCTGACTCCAATACGCCTGTCAGGCGTCATGCTCAATCCACGGATCTGATTGTCCGACAAACCATCCACCACGTCTATCAGCCGGAATTTATACTGCCCTACGGCCCGGACTGCCGCCAAAACACATACAAAAAAAGAAAAAGCAATTACTCTCCTCATGACATTAATCTAAGTTACGCAAAGATAGTGAAAACAAAAATCCCTCCCAACATCATCTACAGAAAAAGGAGGATTTCGCTCCGGATAGCGAATCCTCCTCAATACCTAACTCTTTACCGCCGTTCAATGCAGTTCTAACCTGTCGATCACCACGTAGTTTGCACCTTTATTATTCCTAAATGCCGCCATTACTCCGGCATACACCTCTTCGGGCATCACCACTTTCTCCGAATGCACATAATACCAGTTCACACCGTCCGCAGACTCATAGGAATAGAAAACATCTCCTACACGAGTCAGCTTGAACCACGCCGGCACCCACGTGTAAGTGTTTCCGATAAAGAACTGGCGGTCTTGCTCTGTTTCAGCACGCCATCCCATACGGGCAAAACGCCCCCACTGCCCGAGTGTCATCGTCGCGCTTACTGCACCGGCATTCATTGCTCCTCTCACCATCAGTCCGGCTTCGGCAAAAGCTCCCTTTACCACATTCAGACGGCAAACTAACGAGAAATTACCCTTCAGCTTGCGATAAATAAAAGGAACATGATCTTCCTTACCGCCCACAGAAGCCATATTAGCAGATATTCTGACGCTTCCGCCCTGCACGGCAGCGTAGTCGGCCCGACCTCCGTCTACCCTTCCCGTTTCACCGTAAGTCCATACGGCGGGAAGTTCCTTCACCGGGGCCAAAGCTACACGCACCCCGTCGGAAAACCGACTCGTTCCGGCCTTGTTAACGGCAGCCACCCGATATTCATAGGTTTTGCCCGGCTCCACTCGGGTATCTATATACCAGTTACTCACTTTCTCCTTATAAGTAGCCACTGTTTCAAAATCTGTCTGCCCCGCCACGGCACGCTGTATCACATAACCGTTGGCAAAATATTCGGCCGAAGGTTCCCATTCCAGCCTTATCTGCCCCACGGATACCTCTGTTTTTAGGCCCACCGGTACGGCGGGAACAGGTATCGGTGGATAGTTGGACGGGCGCAGTGAGAAAGTAAGCGATCCATAACCGAAATGATCCTTGCTTCCGTGTTCCGGACGCAACAGTTCCGCCATGCGTTTAACATGTGGAGCAGGAATACCTTTCAGCACTTCATAATGATTGTATATCATCTCCCACACCGGACGGTTCACCAGGCAACCCAATCCGTTCACAGACGGCCAGCGGTTGTTCAGCCCCTGGCTATTATTATAATAAGAATAAGGCACAGGGCGCATCTGGTTATGACGCGCCACATATTCCGCTCCGGCCAACAGGCGGTTGTTGTCATAGGCAAACATATCGTCGCCCTGATTCCATGCAATCTGACAGAAACTTCCCAAAAAACCAACCCCAAGCTGCGCATGTTCCTGATCGCGGCCGCTCTCCTGCCACTGTCCCAATACAGACCCGTCGGACATGCGATGAAGCGTGGGCACCGCATTACCAATCGCTCCGTTACCCGCTCCATATTTAAAATATTCAATACCTTCACGATAGATGTCCGCACGGTCACATAACACACCGATGGCAACCATAGCCACCATGTTACAGGCATCCCAGTTCGTCCAGCAGTAGTCCACACGACTTCCTCCATGCATGCGCAAAAAATCACGGCTCACAGGATACAGATAATTCACCATCATGGACTTGAATCGTTCGAAATCGGCTTTTTCCCATAAAGGACACACCCGCAATACCTCGGCCGCCATAGCAAATTCACCGATAGGTATCCCCAGTAATCCCTGGTCCTGTCTTGCCTGTGGCACACGGTTCACCGCATTGGCCCAGCCGTTACAGATACGGATAGCACAACGCGCGTACGCTTCATCTCCGGAAATATACCAGCGGATAGCATTCAGATAGGCTGCATGCGCCTCCACAGACGCTTTCTGACGGCTGTCTCCCATATTGGCAAAAGGATTCGACTTGAAATCGGCCTGCGCCCACGGATCTCTCTGTAGTTCTTCCCATCCTTCCACCCAAGGATGCTGTCCCTGAGCCACCATAGCTTTCATGCGCTCGAGGTCGGCCAGGGTATGCAGTCCGCCGGGATGCACAAACTTGCGTCCAGCCTGCTGCTCATTGAACAGCAACGTACCGAAACCGGGCTGGTCGCGATCGTAACCTTCCGGACGGATGCGCTCCAATACCTGTTGTGTAAAAGGCATAGGCATCCCCATCCGGTTCACATAGTGGTTATAAGCAATATCGAACACATACATATAACGACCACGCGCCCTATCGGACACTTTCACCCAATCACAATACTTTCCGGTAATGTCCGTCCAGCGTTTAAACGGCACTTCATACCCCAAATTGTAACGCGCCACATATTCATATCCTTTCAGCAAACGGTTGTCCATAGCAGAGTACAGGTCATCGTTCTGCTGCCACGCCAACTCACACACAGTAGCCATAGCTCCCAGTCCGAGCATACAATGGCTCTGGTCGCGACCACTCTCCTGAAGTTGTCCGGTCTCTCCATCAATATAATTCTCCAGCGTACCGTTGTCGCGGGCACCTAAATAAAAGGCCCGTGCTTTCTCATACATCTCGTTATCGTCCAGCAAAATGGCAGCCGCCATATAAGTTTTAGTGGCTATCACCCCCCAGTTTCCGTTTGTATAAGGATTACGCTTATAGAAAGTCTCCAGCACGGGCAGGAACAGTCCGGTCAACATACGCTGGGCCTCTTCATAATCCTTTGCAGGCATCTTACGCCACGAATGCTTCAGCATCTCCAGGGAATAAACTATTTTAAAGCCTTCCAAACCGGCCAGCAAAGGAGCATCGTTCGTATCGGGAATGCGCTTCAAAGTGCGCGCATAAGCCGTCAGCACCTCGGCCGCTTTCCGGGCATGCGCCTCCTCGCCCGTAATACCCCACATCAGGGCATTCAGATAGGCCGCACTGAAATCGCGTTCCATCTTCGACTTGGTCCAGCCGAAAGAACCGTCGCGCGAAATAGTCTCGAACGGACCTTCCATCTTATAATCGGCCTGCGCACAAGGATGCTCTTTCAGCAACAAGAACGAAGCATAAGCCTCACTATCCTTGTCTTCCGCCAGCTTACGGATCTGCTCCATACGCACCTTTGTATGAAGCACACCGGGATGCACGAATTTCCGGGCAGCCACAGGACACACCGTCAACACGCAAGCCAACCACACATATAATTTCCACCTCAATATTCCTTTACTTTTCATAATATTCTGTATTCCTGTTTAATCTGTCACCATATTAAGAAATCTACTTGTTTTCCTCCTCCGTAGACACGAAAACCACATTCTCCGCATGTGGGCCTACGTAAATGCGCGCCATATCACCGGTGTTATACCAACCCGGTTTTCCGGGCATATTATCCGTAATAAGCCGGCCGTTGATGCGCAAATTCTCAAAACGTACGTCTTTTACCATACGGCCTTCTCCATACCCTTCTATCACAGACACTTCCGATCTGTCTCCATTATAGGAAACATTCTTGAAAAGTATGTTCTCAATACCTCGGCCCGGAGCCGTACAATATTTCTTATTATAGAAAATGCGCAAATTCAAGAGCTGTCCCTCACGGAAGTTCTCCACACGGATATCCTCAAAACGCACGTTACGAATCAGATTGTTATCGCCGGCATTAATGGCCATGCAACCTTGATAGTTCAACTGCTTTTCCTTATGGTCGAGAATATCTATATTCACATAATTCAAATCTTCCAATACTTCAGGCTTCTCAGAATTGCCATGAATACCGATAAAGATAGGATGAGCCACATCGGCCCAAAGAGTAGAGTTCCGCATCGTGATATTCCGGCATCCTCCCTTGAAACCCGCCCGCGTTCCGTAAACAGTGGTACAATCATCCGAATTGCGGCAGAACACACCGTCGAACAGGACATTGTTGCTGGCAAAAACATTCATACCGTCGCCCCAGCCGTAATAACTGATGGATTTCACGTTTCGGATAGTCACACCATCCGAACCACCCGTAGCGCACTGTGTGGTGACAATGCCCTCCACCAGTACGTTACGGGAGTTAGCGATTCGGATGCCTCCTTTTACCTTATAAACTATGATACCTCTACCTATTAATTTCACATCATGCACGTTTTCCATAAGAATACGTCCCGCAAACACGGCTCCCTCGGCCAGATAGACAGTCTTTCCCGAGGGCACCATCAGTTTGCCGCCTTCCGGAGTATGCAATCCGGGACCGTAATAAAGCACATCCGGATCATTTTTGTCCGGCACATCAGTTTCCATCGGATTGGCAAACAGATGCAGATTATGGAAAATATCGCCGTTTACTTCAACCGACAGGTTGCACGGCCGCTCCAGCGTAAAAAGAATGTCGCGCCCTTCTATCCGGAAAGGAATACCATAGGACAAGGGACGTATGCGAGCACTATCTATATTGCCTCTGTTATAGGTGACTTTCACTTCCACCTTTCCCGAGAAACTGAAAGTAGCCATTGAGGCTTGTTCCACACAATGTTTCGTAGCCCTCACCTCATCCACGTTAAGCATATAAGAAGACAGTTTCTGCCAATGTCCTCCCACCTCGCGCACACATACCGTAAAATCACCGTTAAGGTCAACACCCGCGGGCGCCGGACATGTAATTAGCGAAGCAGCAATTGCCTCTGCCGGAATACAGGTACACAGGCACACAACTCCACACAGAAACAGAAAAAACTTTTTCATATAGGAATTCTTAAAATAAAATCTCCACACGTTTGCAAATATAATGCGAAAAGCACTCCTTCCATAGGATGGAAAATAACAAGAATGGGGATAAAACAAACCATTTCCCATTTCCTCTTCCGCTTCTATAACAAATCTCCGACACATTTTCACATCCTCCGCTCACACTTTGATAAATCGGATCAGTTATTTAAATCAATATAGACCGGTTTGTCGCGATCACAGCGCAATTCTCCATTTACGTATTCCAACTCCGCCACTTGTATGGAACTACGGCGTGTTCCGTAATGGTCACGATAGGGAGACACATTACGTTCGGGATGGGTAAAATAGAAAATAAAAGCACGATTGCCATGCACCACCACATCGGCATGGTTACCTATTACCCCGTCGTCTACGCCAGTTCCGGGCTTGTCCAGCAAAGAGCGTTGCTGCCGCTTCCAGTTTATAAGGTCATCGGAACTGTACACACCTTGTCCGTCCCAATTATCAACTATCATCCAATAACGGTCGTGCCAACGGAACACTTTGGCGCCCTCACCGCGTTTATCGCGAATCACCTGCCCCATATCCTGCCACTCACTAAAGTCTTTTGATTTGGCGAGCCAGATAGTTTTGCCATCTGCTTCATTATTATAGTACATCAACCATTCTCCGGCATCGTTCTTGAAAAGAGAGGCATCAATAACCCGATTGGAAACGAGCGGGCCACACTTCTCCTTAAATTCCCAGTCGGTAAGATTCGTACTTTCCAGATGCACAATTTCCCGAGGATGTTTCCAATTAGGGAATATGCCGGGAACCACGGTAAGAAACATATGATACCGTCCATCCGCCTCAATCACATCCGGAGCCCAATATGTATACTGGCGGTCGCTGCCATATTTGATATTGGCATCCTGCACATAATGCCAGGACGCTCCACCGTCGGTAGACTCGGCTATACCTATGGGTGTGCCATGCACCCATTCCACTCCATGTCCACCCTCCAAATTGGCACGACGATTCGTATAGAACATCCACCACGCCTCACGCTCCTTATTATATATAAGAACCGGATCGGCTGCTCCGTCGAAAACGGGGTCGCGATAAAGAGGCTTATTGGCTCGTTTTCCCTCCATGCAGGATGGAAGCGCATCATAGTCGGTACCCCATTGTGCACAGAGACGACGTGCCTCCGGCTCGGTCAGGTGAACCACGGCCCCATGTTTTGGGGACGCGAAATTAGTAGTACGCATCACCCCCTCGTTAAACCGTCCTAGACTGGTGAAATGATCGAAATCAGAGGTCTCTATAAAACCGAAATTATGAGGCGAAATACTATAAACATCATACATAAGGACCCATTTATCCTCACCGATACGCTTAAAGACATGGGGAGCCTCACAAGCACGCGGTTCAAAATCCACCCACCGGGGGTCGAATTTCCACGGGCCGGACGGGCGGTCGGCATAAGCCAGTTTGATACCTCCGTTCACATCGTGTGCCACATAAGAAAGAATATATTTATCGCCCCACTTCGTGATATCGCCATCAATGGCCGACCTGCGCTCATCGGCATATCGGAACAACTCCCGAGGCAATGTTTCAATAGTGTCATATTCATCATTCACATAACAATAATAGAGTTTGTTAGGTTCGTTTCTGTGCCGCATTGTCAGATAAATCATCAAACGTCCCGCAGCCTCGTCGAAAATAGTTTCCGGAGCCCAGGCGCAACCTATTTCCTGCCATGCTGCCGACATCTGATCAAAACGGACATTGGTATGTGTCCAGTGAAGCAAATCAAAACTTTTCATCAGCACCAGCCCACGGTTATTCCCCCATCCGTAACGCTTTCCGTCACGCTCCCACTCAGTCTCGCGCTTGCCATCGCGTTTGGCAAAAACATGCAAGTCGGTCATGCTCATATAGAAAGCACCGTCCGGACCACGATAAATATGGGGATCACGAATGCCAAGTTGATCGGCAATAGTATCACCGGAGATAACAGGCTTGTTATCATTGAGTGCCGTAAACGAATACCCGTCGCGGCTGACGGCCATATGCAACCCGTGATCTTCATCCAAATGATAAACCATCAGATAGGCTGCCATATCCTTCTCCTGAGGCACGGCATCACGGTATTTGAATCCACTGAACACCGCACTTCCCTTTCCTGCCGAAAACAATGCGGGACGCAAAGCGAAGAATTTTTTCAACCGATTATGATTCAAATCCTTTACATCCAGATCTTCCGCTAAAACAGTCCATGTCTTTCCATCGCTGCCGGCACTTATCGTCACCTTATTTGCCCTATTATGGATTCTCATCTTCACCTGGCGCCCAAACTGATTCCTCAATGTCCTGACTACCTTACCGTCATTATAGACATAGAACTTTGCCCCGTCTGTCGCGACCCCGGTATATCCCAGCTCGCTATAATACAAAAGTAGCCCGGCCAATCCTTTCCCAACGACTTTCACCATCACACTTACTTCATAGTTTTTATGCTGGGCTGTGGTAAGCATCAGACGACCGTCTGCCGGAGAGCCCCCCTTGCCGGGAATCACAATCTGCCCGCCCCCGACTTTCACCAGCTCCCGGGCATTTTCCTGCCAAAAACTCCATTGCCATCCCAATTCACGACTTTGGAAATCGTCTGACAAATCCGAAAAGCTCAAAGGTGCGGGACACTCGCCAACCGCTTCTCCGGACACCCTGAACCATCCGTCATTGGTCCATTCTATCGGTTCAATCAATGTCTGACGTCCTAAAGTATGGTACCCTTTGGCGTAAGCATGATATACCATCCACCAACGACCCTCCGCATCATCAAGCAATGTTCCGTGTCCCTTCGACCACCAATGATCCTGTGTGCTATATGTGTGAACGACCGGATTGTAAGGCGAGTTTTCCCAAGGACCTTCCAACGAACGGCTACGGGCACTCACCACCATATGACTTGTGGCCGGACCGGCTGTACCGCCTTCCGCACATGTCAGATAATAGTAACCGTCATGCCAAATGAGCTTAGGAGACTCCAGATAGGTTTCGGGCCATTTTCCTTCGGTAACCCATTGTTTCGGAATTTCCCAACCGTCGTACACCGTCTTCTTTTCGCCCACCGTACCCAGTCCGTCCGGTGTAAGCCGTATCATTTCCCCTTTGTTCAGAAACAGATAACGGTTACCTTGCCGGTCAGCCGCATGCCCTGGATCGATGCCACTCACTTTCAAATCTATCGGCTCGCTCCAAGGACCGCGTATATCTGTGGCCCACGTTACATAATTAGTTCCGTTGGACGGGAAATAGATATAATACTTATCACCATACTTCAATATATCCGGCGCCATAGCCGACCCTTTCCACGATTCGAGCGCACGTCCCACGGGTTTCCAGTTCATCAGGTCATTCGAATGCCAGATAAGGAATCCCGGTTGATAAACAAACGGAGAATGCGTCATATAAAAGTCATTGCCTTCGCGCATCACACTCGGATCGGGATAATCACCAGCCAGAATACACTTAGGCCACTGCTGTGCCTGAATCGTCACCATCCCCCACAGCAAAAAAAGAATGGAATACAGTTTTCTCTTCATATTATACATCACTTAAATGAAATGACAGTCAAAGAATAAGGCGGTAACCGCCGCACAAACTTCCGGGATAGCTTCTCCTGTTTTACGACCGGCCTTACATCGGTTTTCAAATGTTGCCCTTGTCCGTTCCTGTAATCACGCTCTCCGGTAAGCACACTGACCTCCGCCATACGCGAACGAAGTTTCTGCGAACTGAGATCGACTTGTACATTTACAAAACTGTCGGTAGGATTGACAAGTTTCACCACTACCTCTTTCGTCCGGCTATCACATACACATGAGGCTGTCTCGATTCCCTTCACGACATCCTCAATATAGGTATCGCCACGATTACATGCAAAAAGCTGCTGCACATAATAGTTGACCGTGGGATAAACATCCTTCTTGTCAAAATAGATAAGGTCGGGATTCCACTGCGTATCGCCGATACGCGCCAATAGCGGGGCATACGACGACAGTGTCACCACATCGCCATTGCGCTCCAGAGCCGTAAGATAGGCAGCCTCGGCAATGGCATTGAACACCGTATTGCCTCTGCTGGCATATTCGCCCACATAGACTTTCGACTGCGCACGGTCGTAATTGTCATAACGGCACAGGTTGTCAAGGAACCACTGAGGCGGACGATAATAATGCTCATCCACAAGATCGGGGTTCGTTTCACGGGCAAAAGCCCAACCTTCACGCCAGTCCCAGTCATCGGGATTCGGCCCTACCGTCCCCACCACCTTCATCTCAGGATACCTAGCCTTGATGGCCTGCTGTATCATGAAAAAACGTTCCTTAAACGCCGGAGTGATATGGTCCTCGTTACCGATACCTATATATTCCAGATTAAAAGGTTCCGGATGACCGGCTTCCGCTCTCCTACGCCCCCATACCGAAGCCGTATCGCCATTGGCCCATTCTATGAGGTCAAGCATATCCTGTACGTATTCATCCATCTCCTCCATAGGAATAGCTTGTTGTCCCGTACCGCGCAGACGTGCCGAGTTCTGACAACTCACCCCGGCGGCCAGCACCGGCAAGGGCTTTGCCCCTATATCCTCACATAACTGAAAGTACTCATAAAATCCCAGCCCCATCGACTGACGGTAATTCCATATGTTGTAGTCCTCCTTACGCTGCTCTACCGGACCTATAGTATGTTTCCACCGATAAATATTATTAAGTCCGTCACCGTGAGTGAGACAGCCGCCCGGAAAACGCACAAACGCCGGATGAAGGTCCGCCAATATCTGAGCCAAATCGGCACGCAAACCGTTTTTCCGTTTTCTGAAAGTATTCTGCGGAAAGAGAGAAAGCATATCAACGTCCACCCGGCCTTGCTGCTGAAAAAGAATCTCCACAGCAGCCTGCTCACTGTTCTTTGCCGATGTGAGCACCGTCTCATATTTCCGCCAGCCCTCTCCGCCCATGCGGATGGTAGCCTCGGCCAAAACAGAATCTCCTTCCGTCAGTCGAACCATAGCCTCACCGTCCTGCCGGGTACGCAAAAACACGGAAAAGTCATACTGTTCTCCCTCACGGACCACCATTCCGTGATAACCGGTATTGCGTAACCCCGCACCTTGCTTACCTGTCGTGAATACTTCGACGGCTGCATAATGACGATTATTGACATTGAGCGGATGTTCCGTCTCCAGCGAGAGTGTGGCTATCGCATTTCCCTTTTTCAAAAACTCCCAAGCCGTAAACGGATGCCACTGCCCTTTCTTATAATACTCATGCAAATCCACATCAGAAGGAGAATACTCAAACGAACGGTTCTGCACCATCTCGGCATACAGCCCTCCGTCAGCCGTATAGTTCAGGTCTTCAATAAAAATGCCGAACAGGTCCTTACTGATTCTCTTGCTCCGGGGTTGCTGCGCCGTCAAATGGGCTACGACAAACACGGCCGTCATCAATATGAAGAACCGTCGTGCCACGATGTTGCTTGATTGCATAGTCTGTTTCATCTAAATCTTTTTCGTTTTTACAAAGGTAGGCTTTTTACCGCGCATAAACGTCATATATCATACAAACCCGATAGGCACGGACGTTTAAAAAGCATATTGTACGTTTGCACCCATTAATCATGGACGGAAACGACGGTCATTCAGGATTGTTTTCGTACCTTTGTAAGCGACATACAGACAGGAACCAATGACTCCAAGGCGACTTTACCTTATTCTTATCTCTCTGATGCATCTGACCTTGTCCATGGCTATCCACCGGCAATGGACTGCTGCCGACGGACTGCCGACCGGCGAGATCCATCAGATTATAGAACTTCCCAACCGACAGATGCTCGTAAACTGCGAGGGAGCCTTTTGCTTGTTTAACGGAAAGACATTCAACGCCATCACCTGCGACCGCCGGCACTGTCCTCCCATGCCTCATTTCGCCAAACGATATGTTCATCTCTGGCAGGGTGATTCCTTACTTTGGCTACACGACCTTTACCGGCTGTATCTATTTGACGCACGCACACTCACCTTCCGCTACGACATGGAATCAAGAATTAAAGATAACCGAACGCTGCAGTATTTTGCCCGCGGGAATACGGAGCCGGAACCTTATTCTGAAAAAATATGGCAAATCATAGATTCACTGAATATCAAAGACAATACTACGGCCACTACAGACTGGCAAGGCGGAATCTGGATTGGAACACGAACCCATGATATTATCTACATATCACCCGTTCAGGAAGGAGCACGGACATCAAAAGACGAAGAACTCTTCATGCTCACACGCAGCATGCCAGACAGCAAAGGGCAATTCTGGAGATGTACGAACGAAGGCCTGTTCTGCAGCAACGGCAAAAAAACGGAATGTTATCACATGGGTAACACATCCGGACTTACCCACAATTCCATCAACTTCATTACGGAATTGCCGGACCGCCGTCTGCTGGTCTGCCACAATCTGAACCAACTCGGCTACCTTGATCCGGAACGCCGTGAATTCATTTCACTCCGTTATAAACTTCCGGCTATCGGCCTGTACCGCCACCTGGTCGGCGCATGCCCCATCAACTTAAACCAAACCATAGTTTACTCGCAAAACGGAGCGTTTCTTCTTGATATTAAAGCTGACACGCTCACTGCATTTCCCTACACCGAGGCCATAGAAAAATACTCCTGCAAGTATAATTGCATGTATCGGGACATAAAGGGAAGAATCTGGATAGGCACGCAAAGCGGACTGTTCGTCATTGAAAAAGGAAAGTGCAGCCGTATCGGGCATTTAGCGAACAACTGTATCCGCAGTCTTCAGTCAGATGCCGACGGAAATATCTGGGCCGGTACGGCCTGCGGGATCTCACGTGTCACGCCTTCAGTCATCAACTACGGCCCGGACGACGGCATACCGGCCGCTTCCATGATGGACCGCGCTTCATTTCTCACCTCCGACAACACCCTTGTCTTTGCCTGTTCAGACTCCACGGTCGTTACTTTCCAGCCGGAACAGCTCGAAAACCGAAGCCGTCCTCTTCCCGTCGTGTTCACAGCCATAACCGTAAACGACGAACCATATCCTTTAGGAAAAAAAGAGAAGACTTTATCTCTTCCCTATCACCGCAACTACCTTACATTCCAATTTTCCGCTCTCAACTACGCTACACCGTCGCACACCCGTTACCGCTACCGGCTTCACGGATTGGACAACGAATGGGAAACCTATACCCATACGGACGGCAGCCTTGGCACTGTCGTATACCGTGCCCTGCCGCCGGGAACTTATACATTTGAAGTTCAAGCTACCATCGACAACGGTACATGGGGACCGTTATTACAGCAGAACATCTCCATTCACCCTCCGTTCTGGCTCAGCTGGTGGGCCAAGACCTTTTATGTGACAGCCTTCCTGCTTGCAATATCCGTTTCTTTCCACTCATATCTAAAAAGAAAGAAAGCCAAATTAGAATACGAGAACGACAACCGCGTGAACCAGCTCTTCGAGTTAAGGGAAGAAGCACGCCATCAGTTTGCGGAATCCACCTGCATCGACCCGCAGAAAATAGGAGTAAACAGCGAGGAGGAACTGTTTGTCAAACAAATGCTGCATGCCATCGAGGCGCACATGGACGATGACGCATACGGAGTGGACCAACTGGCTGCCGACGCTGGCATGAGCCGTTCGGCACTGTACACCAAACTGCGTAACATGCTCGGCATCACACCAAGTGACTTTATCCGCAACATCCGCCTCAAACATGCAGCCCGACTGTTATCCGACACGCAACTACCCATCAACGATATAGCCACCCGCATAGGATACAATACCCACAAGGCCTTTGCCGCCAATTTCAAGAAACTTTTCGGCTGTCTGCCTTCCGAATACAGAGGAAACAGATAAACGATTATCTCTTCACAAAACCGATTTTCAGATTCAGCTTCAGATAGTAAGCCCTGTTCTCACGCTCCAGAAAGCCATACTTATCCTTCTCGGGATTCCCTTTCTCCAATCGCGTATGACTGAAAAGGTAGTCGGCAAAAATCTGACGCTCCGTCTTACGATAAGCCAGCATCTCTCCTTTTGCATCCACCATCACAAAACCGGCTACGGCCGAATCCGTCCCGTTATACTGCTTGGCCGGACGCATACCTAAAGCCAGCGCCATAAGGAACTCTTTCATCTTATGACGGTAATAGAGATGCTTACGGATCAGTTCCTCCTTGATCTTCAAAGGATTCCTTTCTTCTATGAGTGCCGTCAACTCATCTACGCGACTCACGTTGTCCAGATACATCAGACGTGTCATCTCGGCCAGCACACGCGGAAAATTCAAGTCTATCATACATAGATTGCTGCGAAACACCTTGTCGGCCACATCGCTATATTTGAGCACGCCGCCCATGCTCTCGATATAAAGCATACGACGCGCCACCTCATCCGGATTGGTCTCATCTTCCGTATAATTGATCTTATTCACCGCCGGCTGGGAGAAACGCACTCCACTCTGCTCGAATTTCAAATTGGCCGTGCGGCCGCCGTCGAGCAACGGCATCATGGCGCACAGGCGGGAATAGATACGAAAACCCACCGGAGGGAATTCCTCGCCGTGGAACGTGATGTAGAAGTCCGTACGGTCGTCTGTCCGTGCCTCCATGTCGAATATCCTCAGTGCATCCAGAAAACCTTCCACTCCTTCGGGAGCTTCCACCTCCTCTTCCCTGCAATTCTTGAGCGCATGCAAGATCATCCCGGCCACCGTAGAAAAATCCTCACGCGGAAACCGTTCGTCCGTCTGCTCGCCCATCATGCGTATTTCGCCCTCTTCGACAATGTAGCAACGTGTGCCGTCATGCTCCTGTCTTGTGATACTCCGAATGGGCAACACACGAGCGGAGGGCTTTCCCTCCGCATCGCCCAAAACGATTTCGCCTTTCCCCAACAGGGAAAAGAACACATACAACTCATTCCACTCTTTACGCGTTGCTGTCAACATATTTGTCTTTTTAAATTTACTTTCCGACTATCTAACTTTATAACGGGCAAAGATAATGCTTTTGCATGTATCATACGCAAATCGCATGCAAAAAAAGCACCTCGCCCCAACCGCCGGCAAGCCGAATGAAGCAGTCTGCCGGTCCTTAAGAGTGAGGACTAATATAAACGATTGGCAGTCAGCAAATAAGCAAAAATACGGTTCTCATATTCATGTCTTCTGCAAAAAGAGAAAAAATCGACCGCTTGATTTTTTTACGCCGTGCGGTCGAAAATAAAATTTCGTGCTCTTCATTTTCCGGCGTTCTGCGCATCCCTCTTCAAAGGCAAAAAACCGACGATAAAAAAGCGGGGCTAAAGCCATAAAAAAACAACCCGTGCTAATTTTTATTAAAATATACCTTTCGTTCTTTCACGGGCTTCAAAGTTAAGCAAAGTGTCGTATCTTTGTAAAGAAAACTCAACTGCAAAAATCTGAAAACCTGATAGGAAATGAAGAAAATCAAGTTAACCTTCCTGTGTCTGATGATATCAATAGTCACACACGCACAGTCCCGCTCGTGGACAGCCGACAACGGTAACGGCACTTTTACCAACCCTCTGCTTTACGAAGAGTTCTCCGATCCCGACATCCTGCGCGTAGGCGACGATTACTATCTCGCAGGAACCACCATGCACACTGTGCCGGGACTGGTGATCCTCCACTCCCACGACCTCGTCAACTGGAAGAACGTGAGCTATTGCTTCGACCGTTTCGACTTCGACGACGATGCCTTTTCCCTGAAAAACGGAAAGGAAATCTACGGACAGGGAATCTGGGCCCCCTGCATCAGATATCACGACGGCAAGTTCTATCTCTACTCCAACATCAACGGAAAGGGCCTGCAGTGCTTCATAAGCGAAAAGATTGAAGGACCGTGGAAACACATCAACATGAAAGGCAATATCTACGACCTCGGGGTGCTCTTCGACGACGACGGGAAAATATATGCCATCCACGGCTACGGCGAAGTGAAATGCACGGAGCTAAAACCAGACATGAGCGGGCCGGTAGAGGGCACCGAACGCATCATCATCCCCAAGGGATCGGCCATCGGAGAGGGACATCACATGTATAAAATCAACGGAATGTATTATCTCATCTCCACCGACTATTATCCCAACGGACGTACTCTTTGCTCACGCTCGAAAAGCATCTGGGGGCCATACGAAACGCGCGTCATCACCGCCGACGAGACATTCGGCTATCATGCCGCCCCCATGACCCGCATCAAGGGTAGGATTATGCCCGACGGCCATCCCGTAGGCATCACCCCGCCCGACCCCGACAAGACCGCAGCCTCCAATATCCATCAGGGCGGCATCGTGAGCACTCCCGACGGGGAATGGTGGGCACTGCTGATGATGGACTTCCACTCCATCGGACGCACGGTGACACTGGCTCCCGTCACCTGGGACAACGGGTGGCCCATGCTCGGTCTGCCGGGCAACCTCGGCCGTTCACCCCGCACATGGTTCAAGCCGTCCACTCCCGGCCGCGACACCGAAACGCCGCATGCCGCCTATGTGCGCAACGAAGACTTCAACGGGAAGACCCTCGGCCGGATCTGGCAATGGAACCATAATCCGGACGACAGGATGTGGTGCCTGAAAAACGGGAAGCTCCGCCTACACACCCTTCCGGCCGAACAGCTTATGTGGGCGCGCAACACGCTGACGCAACGCGCCGTCGGTCCGAAGTCCGTCACGACCGTAGAACTGGATGTCAAGCATCTGAAAGACGGAGATGTATGCGGTCTGGGCAACATCAACGTGCCCTGCTCCTGGTGCGGAATCGTAAAGGACAACGGGAGTCTTATCCTCCGGTGGTTCGAGCAGGCCGGCAACGATACCATCGACACTCCGGTCTCCCTCAAAGACCACAGAATATGGCTGCGGCTTATCGGCGACTTCGATCATGACAAAGCCCGCTATGCCTACAGCACGGACGGAACGCATTTCGAAAACCTCGGCCGCGAAATAACTCTCAGTTATCAGCTCATCACCTTCCAGGGCGCACGCATTTCCCTCTTCGCCTTCAACCATAAAGGCAGGAACGGAGGATATGCCGAGTTCGACAATTTCACGGTGGAAGAACCGGAAGCCGACAGAAGCGGCAACATCCCATACGGCAAAAGTTTCCGCATCATCAATCTCGCCACGGGACTTCCCATGCACGCCACGCCCCACGGGCTCATGCACGACACCGGGGCCGACACAGACAATCCGCAGACACGTTTCAGTATCATAGACCGCGGAAACGGAAAAGTGTTATTGAAATGCGACGACGGCCGGTATGTATTCGTGTCGGGAGCAGGACTGCCGGGCGATGTCAGACTGACCCGAGACATCAATCTTGCCGAGGAATTCATGTGGCAGGACTTCCTGAACCACGACTTCATGCTGATGTCGATGCGCAACCATCTCTATATCGGCAAGTCGCCCACTACGGGAAGCCCGTATTCGATGGACTACAAAGGCGCAGACCCGGCACGCCGGAACGGTGCCGTCCTGCACTGGGAGGAATGAAAGCCGCGACAACAAAACACATTTATTCCCTGCTATACGGAGGATTGCTTTTCGCTTGCGCGTTCCCCGGCATGAATATGTTTTATGACCGTTGGAATACTCCCAAGCGACTGTGCACCCTCTTTGTAGCCGGACTGATAGCCATATTTACCGCCATATACCTGGCCACGCGGAAGAAAGAAAAAGGCTACGGCCACTTTGAACTATGGAGCGAAGCCGTGGCCGGCGTAGCCGCACTGGAATGCCTTTATGCACTCTTTGCACTGTGCAGATATCCGGCAACATGGCAGCTCGGCATCACCGGCACGTTTGCCAATCCGGCCGGATTGGCATTCTTCCTCTGTGCGTCACTGCCATTCTCATTCGCCCTGCCGTCCGTATATAAGACAGACAAGGGGCGAAAAGCCTTTTATACGGCCGTGTGCTTACTCATTGCCGCAACGATACCGCTCACTCATTCCCGCACCGGACTTATATGCCTCGCAGCATATATTCTTACCGCAATCGCACACTGCGGCAAGCCCCACATGCGCATACGTTGGAAACTTGCCATTCCGGTCGTTGCGCTGACCGGAGCATCCGTCTTGTTCTTTAAATCCGGCTCTACCTCAGGACGCATGTTCATCCTCGGACGCACCTGGGAACTTATCAGGGAGAATCCATGGACCGGTTACGGCACAGGAGGGTTCAACAAGGAATATATGAACAAGCAAGCGGACTTCTTTAAGCAGCATCCCGACAGTCCGGCCGCCATACTGGCCGATGAAACGGGACATCCGCTGAACGAATTTGCCTATCTATGGGTAGAGCACGGCATTGCCGCCCCATTAGCGTTGCTCTTATTGCCGGCCGGATTATGCTATATCCTGCGTCACCGGAAAGACATGCCTTCGCTGACAGCCTCCTGCACGCTTATCCCTCTTCTGCTATTCTCACTGTTCTCCTACCCGTTCAGATATCCCATGGCATGGGTGACCGTAGGATGGTGTGCGGGCATAGCCGCGGAAAACCGCCTCAGGGTCCTACTCCGCCGGAAAGTCCTGAAGTCCTTGGCAATCCTCGGCCTCTTCTCTGCTGGAATCGGCATGGAGACGTATCTCGTTCGGGAACTGCCCTGGGAAAAGGATTGGGGACATGCCAGCCGCGAAGCACTCAAAGGAAAAGGAGAGAAGATGATGCCGGAATACGCCCGCCTATACACACATTTCGCCCATCATCCCGAATTCCTTTACAACTATGCGGCAGAACTTTTCCAGACCGGATATCCGGAAGAAGCCCTGCACATGGCCCTGGCATGCCGGAAACAGTGGAGCAAATACAATCTGGAACTGTTAACCGGAGATATTTGCCGGGAGCTCCGGAAGTATGAGGAAGCCATCCGCCATTACAAATCAGCGGCCTACATGTGTCCCGTCCGTTTTGCCCCGCTCGAAGGACTGTACTATGCGTACAAGAATACCGGGGATTTTTCCCGTGCCGACTCCATCGCACTGACAATCCAACAAAAGGATATAAAAGTGCCCTCATACGATGTGGAAAGAATTAAAAAGGAAATCAGACCCGAAAAACAACATATATTACAAAACACCCCGTAATTTTTTCAATTTATTCCGCAACCTTCATCATTTTTTACTATATTTACACGGTAGTACATGAAACTCACGGAAAATGATAAAGCAGCTATTGTATTTTCTCATACTGCTATGCATGACAACGGGATTCGCAAGTTCTTGCCGGGAATCCGCCCTCGACCGTTCTCTCGCACAAGCCGGCAATAACAGAAAAGAGCTGGAAGCGGTCTTGCACCACTACCGCAACGACTCTTTAAAACTGCAAGCCGCCCGCTTCCTGATTGAAAACATGGACGGCCATTATGGTTTCGGAGGGAACGCCGTGAATACATACTATCATGCCATGGACAGCATATTCCGTCACGGAAAAGGCGACCGCGCCTACTGGAACAGGCAATACGACTCCATCCTCAGTCAAGTAGGTCCCGGCTTGGACAGTTGCATGACCGCCCCCCTCTTCGACATCGAACATATCAAAGCCGACTTTCTGATAGCCCACATCGACAGTGCTTTTGCGGTGTGGCACCGCAACTGGAACCGGCAATACAGTTTCGGCATGTTCCTCCGGTATGTCTTGCCTTACCGGATCGGGCATGAGGGACTGAGTTTATGGAGAGGAGAATTTCCTTTGCCGAAAGAGGAAGTGGAAGACTATGACCGAAATACGTTCAATGCCTGCTTTGTCTATGGAATAGCCCACGCCACCTTTCTCGGAATGCAACCGTGGATTTATTACGCCAACAGGCAGCTCCCCGACTTTCCCCTCAGACAACTTACACATATCAAAGCCGCCATTTGCCGGGAATATGCTCATTTGAACGCGGCTTCATTCCGCGCACAAGGCATTCCCGCCACTGTAGATTTTACTCCGCAATGGGGAAACCGCGCCATGGGACACGAGTGGTGTGTGTTCTTTATCGATAACGAAACCGCAATACCTTTTGAAATAGGGCAACCCGTAGGATGCCATTTCATGAAACGTAAGGAAGACCGCCTGCCCAAAGTGTTCAGAGAAACCTTTGAAAAGCAAACATCTTCTCTTTTTATGCAAAACCAAGGAAAAGAACCCCTCCCCCACGTTTTCAATACACCCCATCTAATCGACGTGACAGACCAGTATGTAGAAACGTCGGATGTGGAAGTCAGTCTATATCCCACGGACGAGAACCGTCACAGCGGCTATGTTTATCTGGCCGTCTTTGACAACCGAACATGGAAAATCGTGCATTGGGCAAAGAAATCGGGAACCAAAGCCTCGTTCAGCCATATGGGAAGGGATATTGTTTACTTACCCGTATATTACGCAGAAGATAGAGTCATTCCGGCCGGAGACGCCTTTCTATTAAACAACAAAGGAGAAAGGGTCACACTAAAACCCGACACCACGAGAACAACCGCAATAAAGGTCAAACGTAAATATCGGAACATAAAAGCCAACAGATTTCTCAGAGATATAACCGGAGGTAAATTCCAAGTAGCCAACCGAAAGGATTTCAACGATTCACTTACACTGTATACAATACCTGATTTGGAGGACAACCGTTTTCAGGATATCCGTCTGCAAGACAACGGAAAATATAAATATTTTCGTTATTTACCTCCCAGTCCGTCAAGGGGAAACATGGCTGAGCTATACACTTTTAATGAGGAAGGAGACACATTGCATGCGCTTCATTTTATCGGCAACAGCCATTCACAACCGAAACACGGAATGGAAACTTTGACAGACGGAGATGTATTGAGTTTCTATGAATCCGAAGACACTGAGAAAATTTGGTATGGATGGGAATACTCCTATCCAGTTTCACTTTCCCGCATAGTCTTTCTCCCGCGTAACGATGATAACTTTATCCGTGAAGGTGAGACCTATGAATTGTTTTATTGGAATGACAAAGGTTGGATGTCATTAGGAAAACAAAAAGGTAACTTCCAAGCGGAACTGACATTCCCAAACGCTCCTCTTCATGCACTGTTTTGGTTGCATAATCATCATAAAGGTAAGGAAGAGCGACTGTTCACATATGAAAACGGAAAACAAATATGGAGATAATCAATAAAATGACATAATTTAATACCTGAACCAATGCACTAATCCCAAACCAACCAGCAGACCCGCTCCCGATATGAGACCGACTGCACAGCAAACTAAAAACATGATCCATTTAAAAAGAACATAACAATGAGAAACAGTATATTAATAAAAGCCATAAGCATGATAGTCGTGCTTGGAGCTATGGTTCTTTGGAGTTGCTCACAAGACGAGGAAATCGAAGAACAGATGGAGTGGAGCAAAAAGGCTGTGAAAAGGAGTTTGGCGAAAAGCGGACTAACATATAGTGAAAATTTCGGAGTTGTAGTGATATATCAGTTCAATCCACCCACTCACATAAGCGACAAATTCACTCATGTTGATGCATCTTATGACGTACTTCTTACTATAACATGTGATACCAGCGGAATTATTCCTACTTATAACTATAGGGCTTCATTTTTTAACCCTCCATTTAATCCAGGCTTACATAACGAGAAAGTCACTGTTTCAGGAATGGAATATAATGGATATCACTCCGTAATTCTTGAATTTTCAGCCGATTGTTGGTTTACAAATAAACTATATTCAGATATAAAAACTTTCACCACAATCATACCTCCTTTCAGATAATCTCAAAGTTTTATTTTATAATATAGTTTTTTACAAGACGAGAAATCCAATCGGGATTTCTCGTCCCTAACAAAAAAAGAAACATGGCTGCAAGATTTTTATATTTCTTTCCGATTCTACTTTTATGCAATATCGGATATTCTCAGACAGCAAATAATATATCTACTATCGCCACCCTTGCCCGGCAAGTGGAGCATTTCGGCACCGGACTGCCACAGGAAAAAGTGTATCTCCATATCGACAACACCTGCTACTTCCTGGGGGATACCATCCGGTATAAAGCATACGTCACACGAAGCGACAAAGGAACGCTCACGGATCTGAGCAAAATCATGTATGCAGAACTGCTCACGCCTGACGGGTTCCTCGTGGAAAGACAACAACTGAAAATGGAAAACGGTACGGCACACGGAGCATTCACCCTCACCGACTCGCTCTATGCCGGATACTATGAAATAAGGGCCTATACCAGATGGATGCTAAACTTCGGCAAATACGAACATCGGCATTCACAATATACAGAGAAGATGTTCTACAACAAACAGATGGCCAGGGACTTCTTCAGGGACTACGACAAAATCTATTCACGAGTGTTCCCTGTTTTCGACAAAACAGAAGAGAAGGAACCGTTTACAAAGAACATGACACTGCGACCCATGCGAAGGTACTACAAGGAAAAGAAAGGAAAAAAAGGAATTGACCTGCGATTCTATCCGGAAGGAGGACATCTGATTGAAGGAACGAACGGACGGGTGGCCTTCGAACTCAACGATGAGGAGGGAAGGCACATGGAGGCGGAAATCATTATCACCGACGGAAACGGAAACGAGATTACCCGGACAAGAACCGTGAACAGAGGAAGAGGAGTCTTTACCATTTCCGACATCGGGACAAAAGGAAAATACAAGGCTAAACTAAACTATCAGGGAGATGAATACAAAGTAGAGCTGCCGGAAGTGGAAAAAGAAGGGTTCTCTTTATACGTAAGCGAGGAAGGAGAAGAACTGAATGTGACAATACAAGGGAAAAAAGCCGGAGATGAGGAGCTCGGACTGCAAGTACAATGCAACGGAGTGAGCAGGTTCTTCTGCCATGTAACCCACAGGAAAGAGCACACTCATACCACCGTGAGGATTCCCGTAGGCCAATTACAAACAGGGGTGAACCAGATTACCCTCTTCAACGCAGAAGGAACCATCTATGCAGACAGGCTCTGCTTCATCAACCGGCAAGATTACGGAAAACCAAGAATAGAGGTAGAGGGAGGGAGGAAAGAATACGGACCGTTTGAACCAATAGAACTGAAACTGAAGCTCTTGGACGGAGAACAAAAAAGAGCGGATATCTCGCTCGCAGTCCGTGACCGGGCCACGGATGAGCAAAGCTACGACAATGGAACGATGCTCACAGAAATGCTGCTGGCCAGCGAGATTAAAGGGTTTGTGGAAAATCCGGAATGGTATTTCCAAAAGGATGACAGCATACACAAGCAGGCTCTGGATCTACTCATGATGGTGCAGGGATGGAGAAGGCATGAATGGAGAAGGATGGCGGGAGTGGACAGACCGGTATTCGAGTTCCTGCCAGAAAAAATACAAACACTCAGCGGAAGCGTACACAAAACATTTTCTCTGCTGGAAGAAACCTATTACGGAGATTCCGTGTATATTCCTTCTTTCGGAGGGTTGGTGCACGATTTCTATACGACCTCTAATCAGCAAGGGATGCAATGGACACTACAAGAACTTTATGCCCTTTCTGACAAACCACTGCACAAAGAGAGCAATGTTTCAGCATCCTTCGTACAAGGAACCCACATCGTCGATGCCGCACAAACTACCCAAAACGGAAAGTTCTACATGCCGTCGGCTATAGTTTTTGACAAACACATCCTCTTTCTGAGTGCTTCGGACAGTACCAAAAACGAGAAATACAAGAACAGGATGAAGAAAAAAGGATTTATGGACGAACAGGCATACCCGGAGTTTTATGTCAAACTGGACCCGTTCTTCCCCGTATTTCCCAAACCCTACTGTTACTATCAGGACATTGTCTTTGAGGAGAAACTTGACATGCAAGATACGGATTCCACTCACACTGCGTCTTTCACCGACAGGAAACTTAACACTGTCACGGTTATGAACAAACGGGGAGGCCTGAGAAAGCTGGATTTCAGCAAACCGGCCATAGTTGTGGATGCCTACCACGCATTCAACCTTGCAGCTGACTACGGACTGAACGGAGGAATGCATGACTGGAGAACTTTCGCACGACAGATTGCCACAGCCTTTTTCGGAGATATGGGTATGGACAGGCATTTCGATGTGGAAGAAAGGTATGACGGACTATTGCTGCATATCAGGGAGAAACATAAAATTAAAGGTGTAGAAACGCCCTCTCCTGCAAAAATGCAACTATCCAACTTACAAATGGAGAAATACCGCCGGCTGCACAATTTGGACAAACTATACATCTACACGGATTATGTGCCACGGGAACAAGGTAGCTGGAAATACAGACAAGCCAACCAACCGGATGTGGTAATAGACTACCGCCTACTACCTGACGAGACCAGACGACCCACTTACCGGGACAGACGGTATGCGGCCAAAGGGTATGCCATCTGCACTGATTTCTACAGTCCGGATTACAGCAAGAAACCACTATCCGAAACCCATGACTACAGACGGACATTGTATTGGACCCCTAAAGTTGAATTCGATGAAAAAGGAGAAGCTGCCATTAAACTATACAACAACAGTAAAAAAACGGTAATAGCCGTAGAAGCTGAAGGAATTACAGACGACGGAAAACCCGTGGTGTGGAAAACAAAATCCGAATAATCGCAATAACAAGCCACTATCCTCACATGAAAAAAGATAAGGTTATAGATCGAACTTGCTCTCTGCCCCCTCCTCTGCTGTATCCCCGTTTTCCAAAACGGAGAAGACTGCATTTACCATATACAGCATCAGGAGAAACTCTACTCGCATCCGGCCCCAAAGGACGATCTCCTTATAGAAACAATACGGTTCAACACCTACATACCGGATGAAAGTAGTCGGGCCACAGACGACTAACGGAAATCCTATAATTTTCAAAGTAAGAAAGAATAAAATGAAGAAATCAATCTTGTTATACGGATTATTAGCCTTGTTACCCCCTATCCAGATGCCGGCACAACAAGAACAACAAAAAGAAATCGCCACCCTTGCCCGGCAAGTGGAACATTTCGGCACCGGACTGCCACAGGAAAAAGTGTATCTCCATATCGACAACACCT
>CAJUGV010000010.1 GCA_910586505.1 uncultured Paraprevotella sp.
TACTAATTAAAAAGCAGTTGTAGATATGAACAGAACAATTATTTCAATCGAAGTACAAGACAATGGTGGTAAGGAAGACAATATCATCTTCAGAGGAGAACGGAACAATCAGATTATGTTTGAGGAACAGTTTGATTATAAAGATGAAGATAAGCACTCTTTGCGTCTTCACCTTCTGAAAGGGCGATTTATGGAGAAGTTTCCGAAACTTGGGGAAAGTTTAGGTATTCTTTGTATTCGTAAACTCTTCAATGATATAACGATACGGAGTAAAATGAAAGCTAATCCCGATTATAGAACACTTGATAAATAAAACGTTATGAAAGCTCAAACAACATGGACTGCTTTAAGGCATCATCTCAAGGCAAATGGAATAACCGAACAACAATATTATGATTGGTTATTAAAGAATACAACACCGCCTATCGTGGATGAAGTATTACGTCTTATCGTTAATCACGTTTATCATTCTGATGAGGAACGTCTGATTGCTCCACCTCATCTTCGAGTTGATAAAAATGGTAATTATCCGTTTCTACATCAGGAGTAATTCCATTCATTCGTGCGAAAACAGGGCTTTGAATTATTTCACCGCAAACGGAACATAGTTTATAAGTTCCTTTGTTTATCCATTTATGTTCGCAAGTTTTATTATTTTCCATAAAGTCTTTCTAATTGCTTAATTTCTACCAGTAAAGATAAGGATAAAAAACGAAAATAAGAGCAGAATGGCACAAGAAGGTTGTAAAAAGGGATTTAGAGAAAAAGAAGCTGTGATGACGAAACCAAGCACCACCTTTATTCCAAACTTTCCTCTTGAATCTCTCGCCCAGTTGTCGGAACCAACGGCAAACAATACTCCTTATTGACGACTTTATCTCGCATAGCTGCCTTGTCGTTAAAATTACGCGAAAGATTCCGAATCAGTTGGCTGTAATCATCTGTGCCATCCTCTCGCTGATGGTAATAGACTTTTACGGAGATGCAGTTGCGATGCTCGAATAAGGTATTGAGTAGCGTGCGATCGGAGTTGCCGCACGAATGTCCCATGGTAATTACTTGATACGGCTCGGATTCAATAAAACCCAACAACTGACGGTAATTGCCTGTTTCATGATAGCGTACAGACTTGATATTTTCGAGAAAGTCATTGTCTTGTAACTTTTCAATCCGTTTGTAATCATCGTCCAAATCATCGCCATAGCCGAAAATGATCGGGTTACGTTCATTGTTAAGTGCTCCATGAATGTCAATTATCTCATCGGCATCTCTTGCATATAATTGTTTTGCAGTCTGGGTATAATTGAAATTCAAGATTAAGGTATTGGTAGGTGTGCAATAGGTTTCTTGAAAACGCTTGTCGGATAAATGTTTTGTGACATAGTCGTAAAGCTCTTCATCTTTCGTGTGACAAGAAAGATAATTAGGGGCGTTTTCTATATCAATTTGAACAGCATCATCTTCTCCAATAGTGGTAATATTGTTAAAGATGGAATCGATAAACATTGTCTGTTTTCCGAAAGCAACTTCTTTCGGATTAATTATACTGTCAAAAGCCCTTTGAATAGATGAAAATGGCTTCGTTTGCGTTTTTTGGAATACCTCTGTCAAATAGATTTCAAGTCGCTTTTTTACGACATCGAACTCTCGGTTCAATGCCCGAACCTTTTCACTTCGAATAACTGCATATTCTTCCGCAAGAAGTTCTTTCAATTTCCCATAATATTCGTTCTCAATGTCCACCCAGTTATTGAGAGAACAATAACCGGAAATATGCCCGAAGAATTTATTTTTGAAAGTGAGGCGAACCGAACCCTCATATCTCATATTAGTACCATCATTGAACATTGCAATCAACCATCGAACCTCATCGTAGGGAGCTGAATCCGATGGAGGGTATGATGGTTCCGGCGTTTTATATTGCTTGTCCTGAAATACCTCAAATAGGACAAATTCATCTTCATACGGTGACGGACCAGAGATTAAATCCCAATGTTCCGCAAGCCAACGTTTATAGCCGTTGAATATATGACCGGAAACATTGATCCAATAGCTGTCTATAAAATCCCTGTATCCGGTTGCAAGACCATGTGCTTTGTCAAAACCGTTGCCTATGATAATAATTCTATTCATGTAACTATTTATGAAATACTCATGATTTCGATTTTTGTTCTATTTGATAAAGAGCCGCTTTCAGCCAATCTTTTATGCAAAGATATGAATTTTCTCACTATCTTTGCACTGTTCTTTCGGGGACAGACATTGAGAAAACAAAAAGGAAGTGCCTTATACTCGTTGAAATCGCCAAATTATCAAAGAGGTATATACAAGGCGCAGTGGACAGCTCATATATGGTGGGCTGCCTATCTGTGCGTATATACAGATGTTTGGCGATACCTAACGAGTAGTACAGGGGCAGCCCACTTTCTTCAACCTATAAAACGTTGATATGATTTTTACTCTTATCGGTTGCCTACAGAGTTATTCGTTAAAAATTCGCCATTATGAAGAAAGTATTTTGTATCGTGACGTTAATCTTTTGTATTAACATTCTTTCCCATTCGCAAATCATTCGGGAATCAATTCCAGAGTTTGCCGAAAAGTTATTAACCCTCAATAAAGCATCGGCTAAGAGCGACATAGTTAATCGTGGTTTCGATGTGTTACCGCCTCGTACCCTAATATCGTTAGGGTACGATAAAGATAGTCTGGAAAATCTCATTGTAGGCATGGGAGATAGTAAAATAACCTGTAAGATTCAGGCTGATGTTACTGGACGAAACATAAAAAAGGTTACGGTTGGTGGCGTTCGATATTTGAATGCTAAGTATATGATAAATGAATATCAATCCGAAGGGTACGTTCTTGATGAAGAAAATAGTACAAGGAGTGAGTTAGTATTTGTAAAACGAACAAACGAGTACATTTATATCGCTTTCGTAACATTTATGGTCAATCCGTATATGTGTATGTCTAATACTGAATTTCGGAGAGTTTCTCAGAAAGAGCAATCTAGATAAGAACAAACCGTTGATTTGAATGATTACTTTAATTCTAAAACTGGTTGGGATGACGATACTGATTGGAATGCTACTTCGATAGACGATGAAGAATCACAAATCGCATTTGATAAAGTCCTTAAAAAGAACGGTATTTATTGGAGCGATAAAAAGAAAAGCTGGGTTAAGAAAGTTACAAAATAAGCTCCGAGATTATATAAAGCATAAAGGGAACGTCCTCACGGATTGTTCCCTTTTTTATTCCAAACTTTCTTTGTATTTTCACGATGCTTACCACGGCAATCGTAAATCAAATTGGTATGTTAAACCATTAAAAACGAGAAAATATGGAAATAGATGTATTTCAATTTTCGTACTGGGACGGCTACCAAATGATAGCCGTTTACAGCAAACAACGTATCTGATACGTTCGTTCCCTCTATAATAGGGAGTGGAAGAAAGGGCAGGATTTACTTCTTGCCCTTTTTCTTTTCCAGACTTCTCAATTATAATTTTCCCAAAGTTATACGATAGAGAAACCAATCAAGCGAATAGCCGTATGAAACAAGAATTTTTAATGAAAATTGCGAATGAAATCAATCGTCAAATAAGATGTGGCGTATCTATGAATGTTCAGATGTCATGGGGAGTATCGAAACGCATAGCCACGATATACGAGAATAAAGCCACGCTTGCATTAAGAGTAAGTGGCATATTGCACAAAGGTTGGGTGTACATCAGTTTGGATGAAGGTCGTGATTGCTATATCATAACGTTACTTTCTTCTGGAAAGAAGAAAGTTATATCTGTTCATGATGAAGTTTATTGCGAAGAACTTGGTAGCGTAATAGATAATCTTGTCGAACATAAGAAAGAATGGACGGATAAACAATACAAATCGCTGGCTTTAGCTGATAGTGAACAGAAAATGAGATAACATCACAATACACGCAAATAAAATATTTAGTATTAATCATTAAAAACGAATGAAGATGGATATTATTTGGGCCGTAATTTGTTTATCATGTATGATAATAGGAAT
Source organism: uncultured Paraprevotella sp. (assembly GCA_910586505.1). GTDB lineage: Bacteria > Bacteroidota > Bacteroidia > Bacteroidales > Bacteroidaceae > Paraprevotella. The sequence continues at coordinate 4,042 of CAJUGV010000010.1, forward strand.
TATTATCAAGATAATCCAAATATTAAATGAAAATTAAATCAAGTGAGTTTGAGGCTTTAATTATTGGATATTACCAAGAATAGCACACAGGGATTATGGTAATATATTTTTTCTGTTTCGCAATTATAATAGGTATGATAAAGGTCAAAAAGCTTATCTGCAAAAGAAGCCGTATATCTTTATAAACGTAGCCATGTTCCAATAGCTTCAAGGCAGCGAAGCTATTTTTCAAAAACGGAAATAACGATAAAAAGCAATAATATGAGTTGGTTAGAAGATATTCAGAACAATAGGAAACGTCAAGTTGAGCAAATGGCAAAAGCCTTTGGATATGACACTTCCACTATTCAGAAAGCAGAAGAGGAGGACATTTCGGAAGAGGAGGAAACTTCAAGCAAATCCAAAGATGGCGATGCGTATGCAGGTAAATCCGATATGTACAAAATGCGTATGTTAGGTTTGCGTAAATTCAATGGCCAAGACCAAAAGGAATATATTGGAGTTGAAGATACGGATAACTCCTATATTACTAATTTGGAGAATGGCGATATTATCATCAGCAAACTTTCCGAAGGATATTTAGTAAGCAAGTTTCCCGTAGATACCGAAAACGAAGAAGGTGACGAACAGGAAGCAACGGATTTATCAGAAGCAATAAACGTGGCTCTGCAATTCAAGAATGATTTGGAGAATGTAAAGGAGCCTGAACAAATTATGTATAAGAAAACCCAAAAGGCTTTTGATGATGAAATCAATCCTTTTGAAAGGGAGGTATGGGAAGCAAGTCTTACCAAAGCCGAGCTTGATGAATTTGAGAAAGCCAAACATCAGGAGGGAGATATGCACCCCAATGGTAAATGGGTATGGCGTCAATCTGCTAATGGTGGTAAGGGCGATTGGCGTGTAGCCAAACCAGGTGGTAGCAAAGTTACAAAAAAGAAAGAAGAAAGTGAAAAGAATGGCGTAGGAGGAACGAATAATACAAAAGTCTCTGCTAAGAACAACGAATTGATACTATTAGAAGACATTTCAACCAAATTGTCCGATGTATCTGATCCTGCTATAAAAAAACTTAATAGCAAGGAAAAAATATTGTTGAATAAAATGAACATATCTTTATATGAAAGAATTGGCACAAGTTTGAACGCAGTTAAACCTAAGGAGGGGTACAAAGTTTCCAATGAAATAAAAAAGTATATTGAAACCGAGAGTTAAGGCTGCTTTGTAAATGGTACGAATTTGAGACCAAACGTAAAGAAAGCATTAGCAAAAGAAGTAGGTATTTAACAGGAACAATAAATATTCAAGATATGAAAGATGGAAGAATTATTCAAGATGATTTGCATACTGCCGATAAGATAGAAGCAGCACGCAAAGCAAGGGAGCGGCAAATCAATAAAGGTATTTGCTATGGAACAACACCTTCATTGGAAACGGATATAGAGAAAGCTGTACAAAGCCAAGAGTTCAATGCTAACGGTGGCGGTACAGACCTACTTTCTCCAGAAGTAGAAGATTTCAAGAAGCGATTGGAGAATACTACGGAAACGCAAGTTGACCTTTATTTGCAAAGTATCCAGAAGCAGATGATATATCGTCCCAATGATGAGGCTCTTTTGCAAATGCGTTCCATTCTTTTAGATAAGAAGAATGAATTGCAAACAGGAGAGAAAGCCACGCTACAAGCATTGTCCGCTGCTCGTAAATCGAAAAGCGTAGTCTTATCGCCCGAAGACATTACGAATGGCAGTCGGGCACGAGACAAAGCTGTAAAGACTATTGCTGATACCCTGAAAGAAGAGTTTGGAGATATACAGGCAGACTTGAAAGATGGTGTACACCGTGGCGGTGGTATTCTGGTTTACAAGAATGCTAATATTACATGGGATAAAAATAATTCGGAAGATGTACCGCTTTTGGTTAACATTCCTGCTTCTTTCTCTAATCAGGATTTACAAGCAATCAAAACAAGAACCACGGAGCTTGCCAGACAATATGGTATGCACGTTCTTTTCGGACAGCGTACAGCGGATGCAATTTTATGGATAACCACCCGTGCCTATTATGATGAAGATGGTAATTGGCATGATGCGGTTGCAGAACAATCATTAAAGAATAAATAGTCATGGCGGGAAATACGAAAAATTTGGGACAAGTGGCGGGAGTACATATTGGTACCACCCCGCCAGAGAATACCGTATTGATTTGGTATGACAGTACCACCAGTCAGAAATGTCATAAAGTATATGATGCAGCAAGGAGAGTATGGGTAATTCTTGACCAAAAGATTATATCTTACATTACATATTCGGAATTGGTGAATATAGCCAAGAATGTAGGTTTGTCTATTGGTAAGTATTATCAAATCACGGATAAAGGCAATACGCTTGCTATTGCCATCACTACCACGAAGGTACAATACAATGATGCAATAGGAAATATCCTCATAGATGATTTGGGAACAAACATACAATATCATGTTACTTCATCAAACCTTTCCATAGATGATGTTACGGGAGTATTCGATGAGACCAATAAGAAACTGGTATTTAGATTTAATGAAATAGTACCTGATTTTACTGCGGATGATTATATCTTAGGAAAAGTACAACGAAATAACGTATGGAGCTTAGTAAAGTACAGACTTTCGTCCTTCTTATCTAAAGTCACGGGCAATTCTATTACATGGAATGGTGGTTTCTACTTTAATTTCAATGAAACTCTGAAAAGACAACTTGATAAAAAAGGAGGAGTTGTATCAAAAGATAGTTATGATAGGGATATGGAGCAAATATCTACGGATATTAGTAACGTAGGAAAGGAAAATCAGAACATTATTAAGAACGCTCAAGATGCTTTGGATAAGGCTACTGCTCCTGACCAGTTCTATGCAACGAAGTCTCCTGCGTTAGAAACAGGAGGAGAGCCGACTGACGCTGCTAAGGGGGATGCTCTTTTGACAATCTTATCGAAGTTCCAAAGATACATTACAAGATTCAAGTACGCAACTGGTATCCGAGTATCAACGGACTTTAACACAAATGACATTTCTGGGAAAGTAAATAATAATGATACGGTTGATTCGGCTCTAAGGAAATTGCAAAGTCAACATGATAGTATTAGTTTTGCTTTACCATCTAATTGGTCACCCAATCCTGACTTATTTGAGAAAGTCAATGCCGGTGATCCATATTCATCTGCTATTGGCAAGATAGAGGCTTGGAGACAGCCTTTTATAAATCTCGAAACAGGATGGGATGAATGTAATTTTTATTCTCCAACACAAGAGTTATTAGGTGTAGCATCATATAGGATAAGAAATGGGATATTGGAGATTGTTAGTAAAAATTATTATAGAATTGATATAATTTACAATATCGCAGTAAATGACTATTACCAAAACTTCTTTTTTGATTTTGATATTGATTTCCTGGAAAAACTGAAACCTTACATCAATGACTTGAAAAATAATTATGGCCCATATTGAGCCAGCAAATCCATTGCCTTTTCCATGATTGTTCTCCCGTCTTTCTTTTTCCATCATTTCAGCATCGGAAAGAACCGGCGCATTTGCTCCTTAGCTTGTTCAGGAGTGAGATTCCATCCTGCTTCCCTGTTGATCTGATCGGTAAATTGTGCACAGAACTCGATCATTTGATCCATGCTAAAGTCCTGCGTAAACTTGCCGTTCTTATAGCAATAGATGCAATAATCTTCATTACAGCTACCATCGGCATTAGTTCCCTTATTATCAGTGGTCAACGGCATACCGCAACTTTGACAGAATTTTTGTTCCATATCGTTTTCCTTTTTTGCCCTTCAGTACAATGAGACAGATTACTAAATGCAGAAGCACGGACTACCGATGTAACATTCCCAGTCGAAGGTCGTAGGAAACCCAAATGCACAAATGTATTGTAGAGACCTATGCCTATATACATAAGAATCACTATGCTTTCTATACAGTGTCTTGAATTTCCCATGTTCTTCACTTACAAGAGAACATACCGCTTCTTAATATTAAAATATCTTGCAAGACAACAACTTGCAATTGCAAAATTAGGGAAAATCTTAAGAAAAGCCGAATAAAAAGGAACAAAAGTCTTCGGAACGCGTGTTGATAAGGCATACACGAGGACAAATAGAAAGTCCATAACACGCAGTTCCCATGCACCAAAAATCCTTCGCCTCCTTGATTTTTTATATACCCCTCGACATGTCCCCACCGACTGGACTATTTTTTATTTGAGATTGTTACTTCTTGGAGACTTTCATTTTACGGACACTTTCACCCGTCTGCTCTATCTGATGTGACGAATGGACGATACAGCCAATCATGACATCGCATCATTAGGAAACAAGGAAGCGAGAGATGACAATAATGGGTTTTCACCCGTGCCGGTTCCTTGATTATATCAGGTAACAAAGAGTGTTCCTTAGCATCCATAAGAACAAGAAACAGATAATTGAAGATGAGCAACGTACATCACCCGATCGCTTCAACTCATTCTCAGACACACCTTTGACCTTAGCGGCTTTTAGCGAACCCATAAACTTGGCACAACAAGAATACGCCTGGACTCAAGCAACTATTGTGGGTTGTCACTTTTACGGAACAATTTAAGGCCTACTATATGAAATATTTCCTCAAAAATATCTGAACCGGCCTATCGTACAGATTTCAACACACCCTAATACTTGTCCCAATGTTTTAAGGGCCCCATACGCTTCCTGAAGCTTCAAACCATACATTATTAAAAAGAACAGCCACATTCGATTGCCATAAATAACTTTAATCTTAAAACAAATCATTAACTTTGCCACAAAAAGCGAAAAACTTCGCCGACGAGATAGAAAACGCGACGGATTATATTACAAAAAAGGAATAAAACATGGGAAGCGAATCATCTGAAAGAATCCAGACTTCCATACTGAACAGTCTGGAAAAAAAGCTACTCATCCGACTTGCTCAACAGCAGCCGTCATGGGTTACCTCCGATTTTTTAACTTTCATCGGCGTAGCGGGTGCCATACTCTTTGCCGTTTGCTGTATGTTGTCCCACTCAGACATAAACTTTTTATGGTTAGCCTCATTGGGACTCGTCATTAACTGGTACGGTGATAGTCTGGACGGTACACTGGCCCGGGTACGTTCTACGCAACGCCCCATATACGGATTCTTCATAGACCATACATTGGATGCACTGACCACTTGCCTCATCTGCTTGGGCATGGGGCTCTCGCCCATGATGCGAATGGATGTGGCACTGATGATTTTGGCCGGTTACCTATGTATGTCCATCTATACTTACATCTCAACCATTATTGTCAATGAGTTTCGTCTCACCTATGGTAAACTGGGTCCCACGGAAGTACGCCTGCTGATTATTGCGGTCTGCACCACATACATCTATAATCCATGGTCCGATACCAACATTCAGTTTCACGGACAGAAATGGAGTGTATTTGATATGATAGGAATTACGGTAGCTATCATTCTCTTCCTTATCTACATCTGTCAACTCGCGAAAGACCTGCATAAGCTGGCACTCAAGGACCCGGCCAAACCTTTCCGCAAATCACATTGAGTTTTCCCCGGTCCGGTTCAGTCCGGTACAACTACCTTATCCAGTATTCCGGTAAGAGCAGCGATAGCAATCCCGTAATTAGTAACCGGAACTCCACAAGCACGCGCACGACGCAAACGATTGAGCACATGCCGACGCGTAAACATACAGGCACCGCAATGTATCACCAAATCATACGACGACAGGTCTTCGGGAAAATCATTCCCCGACACAATGTCTACATGCAGAGAGGAACCGAAACGCCGAGTGAGCAGACGGGGCAGTTTCACTCTCCCTATGTCTTCGTGCTGCGGCACATGCGTACAAGCCTCAGCTATCAAAACACGAGCGTCGGAATGCAAGGATAGCAATGCCTCCGCCCCCGACAGGAACAATTTGGCATCACCCTTATAACGTGCAAAGAGAACGGAAAATGAAGTAAGCCGCGACTGCTGCGGACACATAGCCTCTACCTTTGGAAAAACCTGCGAGTCGGTAATAATCAGTGAAGGAGGCAATGACAAAACCGACAACGTATGTGGAAGATCATCAACCGTACAACACAACACCGTGCACCGTTTATCCAACAGATTGCGGAGAGTTTGTACCTGAGGGGTGATGAGACGGCCTTTAGGTGCCTGGATATCTTGCGGCATAACCAGTAACACCACATCTCCCGCCCCCACCAGATTTCCGGTAAGATCCTCCACGTCATCCACCTGACCGTAAGCAGCAGCCATGCCGGTCAGTAAGGCCTCACGTCCTTCGCCCGTATATGCGGAAACAGGAAACAGCACAGCTCCTCCCAACACCGTCCGCCAGCTCTCCATATATTGTCCGCCATCCTCATCCACCTTATTATATATATATAAGACAGGTATCTCGTCCTCGGCAAAACGCTCCGCCCACTCCTTCTCCATCACGGCCTCATCAGAAGGCCCGGCCACAACAATCAAAGCCAGATCTACCCTACGGGCAGCCGCCACGGTCTGCTTCACACGCAATGCGCCCAAATCCCCCTCATCGTCATAACCCGCAGTATCCACCAACACTGAAGCTCCTATGCCGGGCAATTCCAGATTCTTCATAACCACATCCGTTGTGGTGCCCGGAAAATGAGAAACAACGGATACCTGCTGTGCTGTCAGCATATTCAGCAACGATGATTTTCCGGAATTCCGACGCCCGAAAAGCCCTATATGAAACCTGTTGGCCCGTGCCACTTCCTCTTTTACCATGTTATATCATATTCAATTTCAAAAACGAAAATCACGTTGTCCCTCCGCAATGGCGCCTAAATACTTACACAGGTTCTCACGTACATATTTTCCAGGCACGGTTTCCCGAAGACGGGCTATCATCGCCTCCCCTTTAAGACGTGTGGCCGGCGAGGCATAATCCTCCAGATACTCCTTTAGGGTAAGCAAGGCATTGGGAAGACAACAATTGGCTATCTGCTCCTTTTTCACAAGCGACATGAATCGGTCGCCGGTACGCCCCTCACGGTAACAGGCCGTACAGAAACTCGGCAGATAACCTAAATCCAACAGCCATCCCACCACTTCATCCAGCGAACGCCTGTCGGATACATCAAACTGTGCCGTGTTCTCGTCCGGCGTTTCCTCATGCTCATATCCGCCGACGGAAGTGCGCGAACCGCCGCTCAACTGCGACACACCCAGTTCCAGCACTTTCTCGCGGCTCACCGCACTTTCCCTGGTAGAGACAATCATTCCCGTATAAGGCACGGCGATGCGAAGCACTGCCACGATTTTATGAAAAATCTCATCCGGCACACAATTCTTAAAGTCAGCCGTATCAATATCATCCGCAGCACACAGACGAGGTACACTGATGGTATGCGGGCCCACTCCGAAACGTGCCTCAAGGTGTTCGGCGTGCATCAGCAGCCCGATAAAATCGTAACGGTAAGTTTCCAAACCGAACAACACACCGATTCCCACATCGTCTATTCCACCCAACATGGCACGGTCCATTGCCTCGGTATGATAATCATAGTCGCTCTTGGGTCCCGTAGGATGCAGATCCTCGTAATTCACGCGATTATATGTTTCCTGAAACAGGATATACGTACCGATTCCCGCCTCTTTCAGTTTCCTGTAGTTCTCCACCGTAGTGGCTGCAATGTTCACATTCACACGACGGATGGCACCGTTCTTATGCTTGATACCGTAAATCGTACGGATGCTTTCCAATACATATTCTATAGGATTGTTCACGGGGTCCTCCCCCGTTTCCAGCGCCAGCCGCTTATGCCCCATATCCTGCAAGGCTATGACTTCGCGCCGGATTTCCTCCTGCGACAATTTGCGCCTGCGGATTGTCTTGTTCACCGCATGATACGGACAATACACACAACCGTTCACACAATAATTGGACAAGTAGAGCGGTGCAAACATCACGATACGGTTGCCATAGAAACGTTGCTTGATATCACGGGCCAAAGCAAATATTTCCTCTGTCAGATCAGGCTTTTCGGAGACCAGCAGCACCGCTGCCTCACGATGAGTAAGCCCCCGGCATTCACGTGCCTTATTCAGAATGGAAACTATCAGCTGCCTGTCATTCTTATGCGCCTCCGCATAAGACATCGTCTCCCGTATTTCCGCATCAGAGATAAACTCTCCCGCATATTCTGATTTCACATCATATTTCATCATCTTCACTTATATTAAATTACCCGATCACTTAGCGGCATGCGACATTGCATCGCCACGTCCGTAAGAGATATGATATCCTATTCGTCTCAAATCCTGTTCAAGCCGGTGTATTCCCTCTGCCGCCTCACACCCACGACAAGCCTTGCGGTCATAAATGCCATACTTCTCCCTCACCGGAGAGGGTGACAGATTAGGCATCACCACATTCGCCCCCGACAGGATACCGGCCCCACGCCCTCCGTCATCCAGCGTGGCCAAAGCCGTAGTGGCCGGAATCAAAGCATCCGGAAAACGGAGTCTCATCAAAGCAATCATCCGTAAGGTCATCGCCACGGAACCAGCCGGAAAGTTGGCAAAAGGAGTACCGGCGGCCGGAATAAACGGCCCCATACCTATCATTTCAGGTTTCAACTCTTCTAAAAAAGCAATATCGTCCAGCAAGCAGTCCACTGTCTGTCCGGGAGTTCCAATCATCATGCCGGCCCCTACCTGATAGCCCAAGTCCTTCAGGGTATACAGGCACTCACGTCTGTGTAAGCCGCTCATTCCGGAAGGATGCAGATGCGCATAATGCCCATCATTACGGGTCTCATGCCTCAAAAGATAACGGTCTGCCCCAGCCTTGCGGAACCTACGGTAAGCCTCCTCGCCGCGCTCTCCCACCGACAATGTAATGGCGTGCCGAGGAAATTCCGCACGGACGGCATGTACCATCCCCTCCATCCATTCGTCATCCTGTACGTCATCCTCTCCCCCCTGAAACACAAAGGTAGAAAAACCAAGCCTGTCTCCTTTACGACAACATTCAAGGATCTCTTCGACCGACAGGCGATACCGCGAAGCCTGACGGTTGGAACGACGCAGGCCGCAATAGTAACAGTTATTATGACAAAAAGAAGAGATCTCCACAAGACCGCGAATCCACACCCCCCTGCCCCATCGCCCACGCGCAACCTCGGCGGCAAGCGACCGGAGACGACGGTCCTGCCCGCTATCGGGAGCACCAAGCAACAGTCTCCACCCCTCTCTTCCGGGACTCTCTCCGGACAAAAGCATTTCGAGCAGGGAGGAAAACACATTCTCTGATATATTCTTCGAACAATCTGCCATAAAATTAACACAAAGATACAAAAGAATGCCTTTTTTATCGTAACTTTGTCCCAAATTCACAACTAAATAATCCTAAAAAGATGGCTTACAACAACAATATCATGTTCATCCGCTACCAGCTACTGGCCCGCCTGGTGAAGATGTGGAAGGAAAATGAGTTACTGGAAAAGATAGACTGCCTGCCTGTGGAACTGCATCCGCGCAAGCAGAAACCGCAAGGACGTTGCTGCGTCTACAAAGAACGCGCTGTAACCAAATACAAAACCATGGCCATGATGGGATTCGACATGACAGACGAAACAAACGAAATGGAACGCCTGTCGGCCTACGCAGCCCGCATGATGAAACGCGAAAAACCGGACCCGGACAAAAGCATCCTCAGCGTGATGGACGAAGCATGCTCCTCATGCGTGAAAATCAATTACGAGGTGAGTAATCTGTGCCGCGGATGTGCAGCCCGCCCGTGCTACAACAACTGTCCGAAAGACGCGATCCGTTACGATGCCGAAGGAAAGGCTTTCATCGACCATGAGAAGTGCATCAGCTGCGGTCGGTGCCATCAGGTATGTCCTTACCATGCCATCGTATATATCCCCGTCCCGTGCGAAGAAGCCTGTCCCGTAAAAGCCATCTCTAAAGACGAATACGGAGTGGAGCATATCGACCCGGAAAAATGTATCTATTGCGGCAAATGCCTGAATGCCTGTCCGTTCGGTGCCATATTTGATCAGTGTGAGGTATTCGATATACTGAATCGGATCAAAGAAGGAAGAAAAGTGGTGGCCATGGTGGCTCCCTCCGTACTGGCACAATTCAAGCAACCTATAGAGAAAGTATTCGGAGCCTTGAAAGCCATCGGATTCAGCGATGTACTGGAAGTAGCCTACGGAGCGGAGGAAACCATACGCAATGAAGCGGAGGAATTTAAAGAAAGACTGGAAAACGGAGCGGCATTCATGACCACCAGTTGCTGTTCCGCCTACGTACAGTTGGCACGGAAACATATCCCCGAAATCATGCCATACGTTTCATCGACAGGTTCACCCATGTTTTATGTAGCGGAATATGCCCGCAAGAAACATCCGGACGCCCTGACCGTATTCATCGCCCCATGCGCATCCAAAAAGGCGGAAGGACGGGAGAACCCGAATGTAGATGCAGTATGGACATTCCGCGAGCTGGATGCCGTATTGGAGGGACTGGAAATAGACTTGGAGGCATGTGAAGACTTTACCCCCGAAGAACATGCCGGACACGACGCGCACGCCTTTGCCAAAACAGGAGGCGTATTCACAGCCGTTAAAAACATGGTAGGAGATCCTAATCTGCAAGGTACAATTATAGCCGACCTGAACAAGAAGAACATCGCCATGCTTCGCTCTTATGCCAAGACCGGCAAATGCCCCACACGCATGATAGAGGTCATGGCCTGCCCCGGAGGCTGTATAAGCGGTCCGTGCGCCTGCAACGAAGGTATGGCGGCCATCCGCCAGTTCGATGCCGAACTGAAGAAAAAAGAATAGAGGGCCAAAGGCACCTGCCGCCACAGGGTGCCGAACGGCATAAAAAATGATGAGCACGGTTTTTAAAAACCGTGCTCATCATTTTTTTATTTACTGCGCTTCATTTTTCAGAGCTTTCCGGAACGATATGCAAAGCTTATCTGAAAGCCGGTTTCGCGGCACAACCGGCAAGAAAAAATCTCTCTTGCAACAAATCAGTTTTCCCCGCTCTGCAACTCTATGGGGGCCGCTTCCGCCTGCTTCCGGCTGTACTTGCGCCAACGCACTCCGTTAACCAATTCGGATATTCCGTAAATCATAAAGTTTATACCCAACAGAATAAAGGGCATCGACGCGGATTCCAAAGGTTTGAGGATTACAAACACTCCCAACGCCGTAATCAGCAACATAAACAGCAGCACATACCACCGGAACGGAATGAGACGGCGCAGATGAATCATATTCCACAACTGGTTGATACCGGCCAGAACCATCAGAAAACCTAATATATACATCAGATAAGTAATAAACAGTTCCGGGAAAAAACCGAGGAATACCCCGAAAAGCACACTGCCCAGCCCCACCAAGGGAAACGACGGCTTGAACGTCTGTTTGTCGGAAGATACTATGATAAAATAATTAATAAGCGACACCATCCCGGAAATCAGGAACAAACCGCCAATCACCTGTACCAGCAAACCAGTCATCCGCTCCGGATTAAACACCAGCAGAATGCCGACAAGCATCGCACAGACTGCACGGAATATGTAACTGTTCACAACTTTCATAACTGTAACTATTTAATGTTTATACAGCGCTAAGATAGAAAATTATCAATGAAACGACGAAAGAAAAAACGATTTTTCAGTGAAAATAAACCGTTTTACGGATTTATTTTATTTTCTTTGCCTTCGCTTTATTAAAATACGGTCAGCATGACGGAACTTTATCTCGTAAGACACGGACAGACGGAGGAAAACGCCGCCAACATCCTACAGGGACACTTGCCCGGACATTTGTCGGGAGAAGGAATCGCACAGGTCGTGGATTTAAGCCATGAACTGGAGCACGTGCATTTCGACGCCCTGCTTTGCAGCGACCTGAAGCGCTGCGTGGACACGGCAACCATACTGAACGTTCCGCACGGTTTGACACCCCAATACACCCCGCTGCTCCGCGAACGCGACTGGGGTCCCTTCACCGGAATGAACATTCTCAAAGCCCGCACAATATTAGACGACAGGGCCGAACCTACCGGAGCCATGTTCATCCGCGCCATCACATTTCTCCAGGATGTCGTAACCCGCTATCCCGAAAGCCGTCTGCTGGTAGTCAGTCACGGACTGTTCTGCCGCGTCATTCAGGCAGCCAGCCTGAATAAAACCATCCGCGACATTCCGCGCATGGACAATGCAGAGGTGCGCATACTCAAACTCATCCCCCCTTTCCGCTTCACTGCCCGACAGGAAGAGGCGGAAGCCTCAGCCAATTAACTTCCCTCCTTCAGTATATGAGATTATATGACAAACAGAAAGCTGTCAAATGCATCAACACGCTCGCAAGACGTGGAGAACCGTTTATATTTCTGATAGATTACCTGCAGGAGAAAAACTACGTGGAAGAGGTAAAGAACGTGTCTTCGGCAGAACTGCTTTACAACCTGAACGGATTTACGAATGAAGGAAAATTCCATAAACAACAGGACGGCATACCGGAACCATTGGAATGGCAACCTGCGCCAGTCTCTTTTAAAGAATACAGTTCCGCATTCGAACATGTCAAGAAGAATATTCTTGCCGGCAACAGTTTTCTCACCAATCTGACATTTCAAACCCCGGTATCCACCAACCTTACGTTAGAGAATATATACCATCACTCACGCGCGCTATATAAGGTATGGGTCAAAGAACAGTTTGTTGTGTTCTCACCCGAGAGTTTTGTACGCATAAATAACGGGATGATCAGTTCCTTCCCCATGAAAGGAACGATCAATGCTTCCATTCCGAATGCACGACACACATTGCTAAATGACGAAAAAGAAGCCGCGGAACATGCCACGATTGTAGATTTAATAAGGAACGACCTCAGCATGGTGGCCACCGAAGTCGCTGTAAAACGCTACCGCTATATCGATACCCTGCAGACCAACCGCGGCCCTATCCTGCAAACCAGCTCGGAAATATGCGGCAAGCTGCCTGAAGATTACAGGACGCATCTGGGAAATATCCTTTTCAGCATGCTGCCGGCCGGCTCCATTACCGGAGCACCCAAGAAGAAGACCATGCAAATCATCGGTGAGGCAGAAAACTACGAACGGGGATTCTACACCGGCATAGCAGGTTATTTCGACGGGAAAGACCTCGACAGCGGGGTGATGATCCGCTTTATAGAGCAACAGGAACAGGGGCTGTGCTTTAAAAGCGGCGGCGGCATCACATCCATGAGCGATGCCGGAAACGAATATGAAGAAATGAAACAAAAAATATATGTGCCGGTTTATTGAGACCATCCGACTGCATGACGGAGAGTGGCACAACCTGAGCCGTCACAACCGAAGAATGAACGCCACCAGAAAAGCTGTCTTCGGAACTTCCGACCTGCTGGACATCAGCGAGTTTGTAACAGCTTTGCCGTCAAGAGGCGTACACAAATGCCGCATCGTCTACAACCGGCAGATCCTCGAAGTGTCCTTTTCGCCCTACACTGTCAGGACGGTACGTTCACTCAGAACGGTATATTCCGATACCATCCGCTACCGGTATAAAAATGCGGACAGGAGCGCACTGGAAGCTTTGTTCGCTCTCCGCGGCAGTCAGGACGACGTGCTGATCGTACGGAACGGCCTGCTTACAGACACTTCCATAGCCAACATCGCACTGGAGAAAGAAGGAATCTGGTACACCCCCAAACATCCGCTCCTAAAAGGGACGCAACGCGCACGACTGCTTGAAGAGGAGCGGCTGACGGAATGCGATATCCCGGCCGACGAGATCTATTCCTACTCACGTATTGCCTTGTTCAATGCCATGATCGATTTCGGTCTCTGCATACTGGACATCAACCGCCGCACCGTTGTGACGGTTCCACGAGAAAAGACCACCTAAAAACGGCACAGGACGGAATAAACGGACACGGACGCAAACCGTTTATCAGAACGTGTAGCTCGTACCCACAGATAACTTCACAATGATATCGTTGAGATTCGCCAACCCGTTTCCACCCAGATAATCCTTACGCAGGTAATACTGTGCTTCGGGCTGCACCAGCACACTCCAACGGTCGTTCACCCGGTATTGCCCTACCACACCGAGGAACAACGCAGGAGCACCCTTAGCGGCAGAGGGGATAACGGGAGACGCATTTTCCGGCACTTCATGCTCCCCACTGTAAACGAAGGCCTTGCGTGCCACGCGCAAGGCATACAACGCGCCGGCCTCCGCATAGAAGTTGAAACGGCGGTTTAAATCATATTTCTGGTAAATATTGGAAAGATTCAGCAGATAAGACAACTTAAAATGCAGGTAACTGTCACGCAGGTGCCACTGTGCCGAAAACGTCTTATCCACTCCCAACATGTTCACATTATATGCCAAGCGCATTTGCTCATTCAGCGTGAGATACTCAACCTGGCTTTTCAGACTGACGCGACGCGACAGATGGTATCCTACATAGAATGCACCCGACATGTTCGGGGAAAAGTCGCCGTCGCGCTTGAAAGTCTTCATGTGTTTCAATCCTCCTATGTTCACCCCCGAGAACAAACGATGCTCGAAGAAGTATTTAGGCCAACGGGAACGCTCCTGCTTATTGACGGCACAGATGCGCACGCCGGCAGACAGCGTCATCGCAGTTTCGGTAAAGACAGCTCTGCGGTCCATGTTCAGATAGGGTTCGTGAAACCTCGCCACTGTCACACGCGGCTCTACGAAGAAAGAGGTCTCCTTGTCCAGATTATACAGCAACTGTGCCGCACCCGTAAATCCTGCATAAAAGCATTTCAGATCATTGGTAGAAGGCGGCATATTCTTGCTGAGCCAGCCGTATTCCCCGCCAGCTGCCAGCACCACATCTAACAAATGCTGCGTCTGGCGCCGGCGCGTACCGAAATTCAACGGGTTAACAAGTCCCTCAAGACGGAAAGCATGCATGCTTCCTCTGTAAAGATTGTCATAAGCAACGGATGAAACGGAAGCCGCCTCGGCGGCATGGCTCCAATAAAACTCCTGTCCCGCAGCCGAGAAACGCAGACCGACAATGGGATCGAACCAACGCCCTACGGCGACACGGTAGCTTGTTCCCAACGTCTTGAACAAACTCAAATCCTTGCTGTTGAATAAGGAAATCCCCTGGGCCACCTCATAGAAGAGCCCCTTGGTATAAACCACATCGTTGCCGTAATACCCGTTCATCTTGTCGAAATTGACAGACAGCCCGGCCTTCACCCCGTATTGTATGTCATATTTCGACACATTCATGTTTCCCGAATGGTCTATATTATCGGATGCAAGGGCGAAGAACGGTTCTGCAAACAGACGGACATTACGACTCAGGTTTACATACATATTCAGTCCGACCTGCCCCTTGAACACGGCTTCTGCCACGTCTTTGTAGGATGAATATACGTAGCCGAGTCCTGCCACTGCCGTAAGGCCCAGCACACGCCGCCTCTTATAACCATAGAGATAGGAAGAAAAATCGAACATATAGTCCACATCCACACCCCACTGCTCCACACTGCCGAAGCTGTTCTCCACCTCATACGTGGTATGCGTACCGGTCAGACGTAAGGCACGCACACCCGAGAAACGGAAGCCGACAAAGAAATCCATAGGCATCGAGGGGATGAGTTTCATATTTCCACACGGAACAATCAGTCTTGCACCGGAATGTACTCCCGCAAACAAACGGGTACCCAGCCCGCGGACGGAGAAAGAGTCGCCCTCCGCCACATAGCGGTCCGGCAAAAGATAGTCCACAGGATCAAGATTCACGATCCCCTCCAACTTCGGCAGTGTCTTGTCTACCGTCACCGAATCCACCGCCGCATCTTCCGGCACACTCACCGTCCCCTCTGCAAATACAACAGCAGGAAGGAGGACGAAAAGCATCGCTCCCACCCAACGTTCCATGACCATTATGCGTTTCCTTTCTATTCTCATGTTTCTTTCTACTCTTCTTCTCCGAACATTTCATCCAACAGGTCCGGCTCTTGCATGTCCGTTGCCTGCTGTCCCGTCTGCGCAGTCTGCTCGGGCAACTTGGGCGGCTTGGCCGTTCCATCCTTGATCTTCTTCCAATAGGCTTTGAATGCCTTGCGGTAGTCGTCATTAAACTCTCCGTCGAAGAGCATCACTTTTATAAAATCCTCATCTGTCAGGGCACACTGCACCATCGGTACTCCCCAGTCGCGAACGGTTTCGCCGAACTCATCACGGTAAGGATCGTCCGATGCCGGTTCAAAAAACTCATCGGGAATAAAGTTCTCATCCCGATATCCCACGGTAGATTTCTGACTTTTACCAAACAGACTGAACAACAGTTGTGCTTTCATATAAAGCACCCTTGGGTCGGCCTGATTTACCTTCGACGATTCGGTCAGCATAAACAAAGCTGTTTCTTTGTTTGAAATATCCGACTGCGCCGCCAATATTACAATCTTGTTCCAATGAGATGAATTGGACACCGTATCTATCACCTCCGGATCATCCCATTCACAATTCAGACAACGCAGAAACATCTCCAGCTTTTTAAAACGAGGTTCTTCCGGAAGCAACTTCTTTGCACAAACGTATGCCTTGGCAAAATCACCCTTTTTACACAACATGTCGATATGCGTTGTCACGATGGCCGGATCGTTATACCAGCCGAGTTTGCTATCCGTATCAAAATCCGTCTTTTCGTAAAAGCGCCTGTTCTCTTCGTCCAGATACGGTTTGAGAAGCATTGTATCGGTATGGTTGCGTGCCAGATAACACTGTGCCAGTTCGTAAGCAGCAAGCGCCCACGGCCTCACCCCATCTCCCTCTTTCACACTTTCATAAGCGGCACGGGCGATCGGCTCTTTCTCCGCCGGATCTTTTATCATATCCAGCAGATGATAGAACTCATAAGGTTTTTGGAGTTTGCCGGCATGATAGTCTGGATTCTCCTGATATTCTTTCCATATTTCTTCCCTTGTTTTCACGCGGTTAGTATAATAAGAATACTCTATGTCCACATAACGCAAACGGGGAAGAATACGTTTCTCTATTACTTCCCAACAAGGCAAGTGACGGATCTGTTCCTCCTGCTTCCGGACATCACGGGTATATTGGAGGATAGAACGCACCATCTGAGCCTCGCTACCCAAAGAATCCGCGGCCAATTCCTCGGCCACTCTTTCCCACGACGCCACCTTGGCGGCAGATTTCACTTCGCCCGCATCCCGCGCCTCTTTCATGCACGGCAGGCCGTTTAACTCCTGTTTCAGAAAATCGGCACGCTGACGACAAAGGCGCTCGTTCACAGCCACACCTCCTTCCGGAGAGGCCGAACCGTGTATCACAGCGCCCATTATGCCGGCATCAGCCCCGTCATACCTCGACAAGGTCTGCTTCAACTGATTCAGTTGCATCATATTGGTGGAGTCCGCCGGATCAAGCTCCGCCTTCCCCTGTAAGAAATTCAGATACAGTTTCGAATGATCCTTGCTGAGCTGCGCCCGCCCTCGACGCTCATAAATTCTTTTATCGATAGGTACCTGAATCATATCATAATCCAAGAAGCGCATAGGATCACGCACATAGCCTTCAGACAGACATATACTGTCTATCCGGTACGGCGTCTTCATATTCATGCCATATACCATGTCGGCAGTGATCCGATAGTGCAGATTTCTGTTGACAGGATACAGTACCACATTCATCGGCATGGAATCCCTTGCATGAGATTCTCTCATAAAACCGACGTGATAACGATATAAGGGATCGTTGGAATAATCGAACCCCACACGGCGATAATTCGCCTTGGCAAACTCTGTTCCATCTTTTACAAAAGGAGACAGACAGCCCAGAGTATCGCCTGTTTCCAGCACTGTGACCAACGGCTTTACTATTATCCTTGATTTGACGTCGACCTGTTCCGGGCTTAAGGGAAATTGATAGAAGAACTCTAATCTATTGCCGCAGGCATCCGGAATCTGAGGCTCCGGACCAGGAGGACGCTTAACCAAGACACGCACAGTCTGAATGACTTTTCCCTCCACTATATTAATTTCGATATTCAACCGGTTTTTCACGGCTTCTTTCTTCACCTCCGCTCCTTCGGGCTTGACAATGATGTATCCGGTTAACGGCAAAAGCAAGGTGCAATCACCTTCAGTTCCTGTTCCCTCCATCACGTCGTACTCATCTTCACGCGCCGGCACATAGGTAATTCCCCTTTCCTTAGCCTTCATACAGTTCTCATAAAACTTATTAGCCTTACCTGCACTGAAGAAACCGTAAACTATCTGATTGTTCCAAGGCTTGCGTGCATCTCTTTTCGTAAGGTCCTCGACCCGATAAACCGTCACCGTCACATTCTTCGCTTGTGCAAACAACCACAGCGGCGCAGCCAACATCACGACACACACGAAGAAATTGAGACTGAATCTATGAGCCACCTTATACATATACTTATATCTATTGCTTAAACTTTGTTTTTCTTTTGGATACATTCATCATCTGATAATATAAGAAAACGACACGCCAATCTTAAATGGAAGCAGGGCGTATCCGTTTCCCGTCCTGCGGTTCTCCTTATAATGGTCGTTCTCATAGTAATGTTTCTGATCGTACCAGACTGCTCCGAAGCTACCATAGCATTCCAAATTCCAATGAGGAGACAAATAGAACACATAGCCGAAGGTAAGCCCTCCTCCAAGGGCATCGCCATCATATATCTCGCTTCCCCATTTTATGTCGTAATTCACAGCAACCAGTCCGATTCCGATAAATTCACGGAACATAGGATGGCCGGAAAACCAATAGCGGAACTCAGGCTGCAAACCGTATAGTTTCATGTCGCACCCCCACGGCCTATGTGCGGCCATCACGGAAAGCGCACCGCTCGTCCTATTTCCTGTCACGAGTTCCAGATTCAGATTCGGCATCATGGCCGCATCCCACAAGACATCCGTCTTCAGAGCCAGCATCTGAGCTTTAACAGCCGACAAACCCGTCAGAAACACCACTATCCACAACAGACGCTTCATTATCATATAATATCTTATTTATTATTTAAATACGTATTATCTGAAAAAGCGACGTCCGGCACTTATCTGCGACCGAAACAAGACCGGACGCCGTCAAATCAATTTGTATCTCAGAAAATGAACAACAGTTACAAATTGACAGAAGGGTTATCTTCGGCATCAACCCACGCATTCAGATTGGCCTGCAACTGGACTTCCTTGGGTTCATGTGCCGTAATCGTAACCGTATAGGTATGTCCGGGCTGGAATGTCGAAGAATTGATCAGTTTCAACGGGTGTTCCGTCACAAACTCGTCTCCCGTACTCATATTCACAAGAGTGACTCTTACGATATACTCCGACTGCGGAATCGCCAATATGCTTTCGCCCAACGAGGTCATGGTATTCATATCCATACCCACCATTACAGGTTCAATAGGAGTCCCCTCCTCATCACACAACACATAGCTGGTATAGCCGGACCCTGTCAGACAGTTAGTCTCGTCCAAAGCAGTCATTTGATTGAAATCCGCTACGGTAAGCACGGCTTTGGCCGCCGCATTGACAATCATGACCTTCGAAACGGCATAATCTTTCATGGCCGGTGATACTTCATCCCCGCCTTCCACCTCAGCGCCGGGAGCTACCTGAAACTTGAAACGAGTCATAACGTGCTTCAGGTCGAGTGTGGGATAGCGTCCCTTATTTCCGCTCTGACGGAAATAAGTTGCGCTATAAGCATATTGTTCGTTGCTGGTGGCGCGTCCCCAAATGATGTCTTTCGTTCCATCGAGTTCATATGTCACTTCCACACGATTGTCCATTGCCGTAATATCGTTACCCGTCACATAAGGATAATATCCGTAGAAGTCGTAACTATAGAACTGACTGATAGGATAATAGTAGTGTTTATCTGCATCCATCCACGTTACATCGCCGCCGGTTTTCCGTGCCTGTACGTTATTCATAATACAGGCTGTCGCACTGGCTTCGTCCGTTGAGAACCAGTTAATGTCTTCCGGACTTGCATTTATATCCTGTTTTTGACGAGCCAGACAGAAAACACCCATATTCTCAAAGTCACCGTCGCCGTCTATAGCAGCACGTTTGTCTATTGCTATGCCACTCTGATTGCTTAAACTCAATAAAATCTCCACTTCACTGTCGCCCGGCACAAACAATGTGCCCGACGAATCATCCCCGTAGACATTCTCCTCGTTAGAGCAGCCGGGCAGTATCACACAGGATACCACCACAGCCATCACATAAACATATTTATTCATTAACTCCACTATTTTCCTTTCTTATACCTTAATCGGTAGCCGTATCTACCTCAATATTCTCACCGGAAACCCATCCGGTCAGCTTAGTCTCCAGTTCAATCTTAGACAGTCCGTACAACTTCACCGTCACTTTATATGAAGTGCCCGGAAGAGCCGCTGCTTTAGTGGGCTGCTCAAAGTCGCTCGTACGTTCTACAATACTGATAGTACCTTCGCTCACAAACGTATTGGTCCGCCCGCCGTCAAGGGGTTGGGAGGTCGTAACATGCACTTTGTACTCTTCACTGTAAGGAGCCACCATCAAGGCCTCACCCACCGGAATAACCACCTGCCCGTTGGCATCCTTATCAGCATCCCATGCCAATGTTACCGGAGTCATGTCCTCCAATTCCGTAAGATACTGAGGATTTCCGCCCGCAGACGGACGTTGTTTCAGCACCATTTCTACCGGTTCTATATTTTCATCCCAAACGATCTTACCTGCCGTACCCGGATTTGAATTGGGATGCCAGGCAACAATCATACGGCCCTTACTTTTCGATACCACGGCTATCTTCTTAACTTCCAATCCGTCTGCCGACTCATCCCCCGCTTTAACTTCAAACGTGAAACGTGTCAACAAATGTTCCATCTTGATCTGCGGGATAAGACCGGCACGTGCAGACTTTGCTGAATAAGCGTCGGGCGATGCCTGGGGATCGGCCTGTCCTACCATCAGGTCCTGCGAACCGTCTATCTCAAAGTTAACGGACTTCTGTAACAAGATTTCGCCACTTGCTCCCACTTCATTGCTTATCACAGGTCTGTTCTGTGCATCAAGGTCCACTGTTGCATCATCTATCCGATAAGCAAAGAAATCATGACGTGAGGCATCCGGTGCATAGTATTTGGAATCCGGCCATTGGACCTTAGCCACCGTAGGGTCTTCAGCATCTTTCGCACTTGTAATACGAATAGGCTCGTTATCAAAGTTAGCCACGTCTTTCCTGACCCCGCTCTCATTCACATTAGGCCATGTAGAAACCTCCAATACATCTTTACCGTCTTTGTTTTTCTTCATGTACATGTTAAAGTAAAGTGTCTCCCCACGCCAGATATTATTGGCAGCGTCATCCACCATTCCTCCAACCGTACCCATACCACGCGTTACGATACTCACCGGAGTCTTCATATTCAGTTCAATAGGCATCAACCCATTGTCTGTAGAACCACTTCCGGCCCCCGACGGTACCGCATCATCATTCGAACAAGCACTCAGCAGGCCCATCACCAAAGCTGAAGCAAAAAACTTTTTTTTCATACTCTTTTCCATTAAAAGTAAAACAACTAATATGCTATAACGATATATAGTCTTAAAAATCTTCTCCTTTATCTACATCCAAGCTGCCGCCCGCATTCCATGACAAACCGGAATTATCTATTTCAAGCCCGATGGACTGCATGCCATAGACGCTCAGCGTCACTTCATAGACATGATTGGCCTCAAAATAGCGGCCGGCTTCCGCAAAACCTACATCACTGTACGTAGCGGTAAAAACAGCATCCGGATAATCCGTCATCTTGTATTTGATATAAATACTGTAACTCTCATCGGGCGGAAGCAATATCTCCCCCAAATCCTCACTTTGATTATAGCCAACCGAACGCAAAGGTTCAAACCGACATTTATTCAGATCGAAAGTGGCGCCAAACTCGTCTTTAGGCGTTTGTTCCGTGGCCACGTATATAATATTCCGATCGGAATTCCACTCCACACCAATTTGGGGCTGTTCCGCATCCTCGCTCCACGACCATCCCCCACCCCAGTCGCGTGCCACCGTGAAAATCCCCCTATAACGGGCTTTCACACCTATGGCCATCACCTTAATCTTATCCGAGTTCTCCGGCGAAAGTCCTTTCACCTGAAATTTCAGCCTTGCCATCTCATGTCTCAAATAAAAACGGGGATGTATCTGACGGTGCCCCGCACGCGCACTATAAATCAACCGTTGCCAGTTGTTCCATAAATACCGCGACTCGTCGTTATCCCCCACATTCTCCAGATTCTCTTCCGTGGCATGTGCATAGCCGGATATAATATCCTGCGTACCGTCCACTTCAATATCACAATAGACACGCGTGGACTCCGCAACCCATCCATGTTGCTCCGCATTATCGATATGGTACAGGAAAAAGTTAAACATGTAGTCCGGATAGGAAACGGAATAATAGGGCTGGTATTCCTCACCCGTATTCTCAGGCACCCATTCAAGGGTAGGTTCCGGCGCTCCATTTATCCTCGCCTTACGATTTTTTACCAGACAGTAAGGAATACGACCGTCGTCGTTATGCGTAAGAAAGTTTACTTCCTCACTGGCATAGTTCACATTCCCCGAAAACTCATGGTTTCGGGCCAGAAATGCATATATATAGAAGTCGGCCACCCGCCAACGATCACGGTTCTCCTCTTCGCTCCAGTCGTCGAACGGCCCGTGGCCACGTGTAACAATACTGAACGCAGGGTCCGTAGCCGAAAGTTTAATAGGAACACGATCTGCCGTAACCTCCGGATTAGGATTGTCTTCATCTATCACCGGTGCATACAGTCCGGGGTAGGATTTGTTGCAGGCCGCTAACACGAAGACCAAACAACCCATTACATATTTTCTCATTCTATCCATTTTTCCTTATTATATGTCCAAGTCCACCTTATCTCCCTCGAACCACCTGTCAAGCCCGGTACTCCCGCTTCCCCCTACAAGCACCTTTTCCTTGCTCAGGCGAAGTACCGTACCGATCTTCAACACAGCAGAAGTACAAGTCCGACTATATTTCCCGTGTTCCTCTTCCCATTCCAGCAGTTTGGTCTCGGTCAAAGTATTGAACAGGTTGATACCTGCGTAGAATATCTTCTGAAACATCTTGGAGGGCATCACATCCGTTGCTTCCGAGGTGACGTGGCAATACACGGCCAACTGCAAGATACCCGGCCCTGTCTGCATCAGGTCGTTCACACTTCGCACGATACCAGTCGCATCAACCGCCCCACTGCACGTAAGCATCTCCGCATGAAGACTGTCTTCACGGCTGTCCAACGCGGGATAGCCTAGCTTGAACAGCATTTTATAGCTTTTCTCCGGATTGAGCAAACCGGTAAACAGTTCCATGGATCCGGGAACTCCGGAGATTTCTCCGGTGATGCTGTCCACCACAATCCCGCTCTCTTTCTCCAGACCGAAGACGAACTCCACGTGCTGCGTCACGGCCTGCGGTTTAAAATCCACCCTCACGCGCGCGCCATCGTCCGCCACCACCGGCACGTCTATGTAGTCGGCAGCGGCCATATAAACGGGTTTCATGCCACCGGCCACATAATCGGAGTAAGTGTTATGCGTCTTCCATGAACCGAACACACTTACCAACGAAGCATCATACACAGGAACAGGTTTATACGTCATAATCAGACTTTCCATATCTGATGATACGTTTTTTTCTTCCGCGTCCGCATTCTCCTCCTCATCCTCATGTCTGACGATCAATTCACTGTCACTTGTATAGCTCACAAACTTATAGTTGCCCGGACGAACCCAAAGGCAATCTCCGGACGAGTTGCTTATATCACCCTCCTCGTCAATCCTGTCCGGTTCTCTTTTCCGCTCTTCCTGAGGGGAAAGCATAACCCCGTGATTGTCATTTTCACGGGCTGTAATCCGAAACTTATAAAGCATTACATTGACTGGACGTACCGCCAGCACACTCATGCTGTCGGTTCTCAAAGTTTCGTCCACCCCGCCCCAATCATAACGGAAGTCCAGAAAAGTCCGGTGAGGATGCTGATCGGACATGCACAAGTCTATCTCCGTACAACCGGCTGCCAGTAAAGGCAAAATCATGAGCCAACTGGATATTCCTGACTTACTCATCGTCGCGACCCTCCTTTCCTGCCGTTTCATTTCTTCTACGTTTATCTCCGCCACCGATAGCCTTGCCTTGTCTCCCATCTGCGGCTTTCGACTTCTTTCGTTCTTCCTTCTCTTTCTTTTTGCGCGCTTTGGCTTCCGCTTTAAGTTTATTCCGCTCACCCGTTTCCTTGTTTTTAGCTTTACCGGACTTCTTATCGGGCAAAATGTCGGACAGACGAACCGCACGTTTTTCCTGTTTTATATCGCCGGGCTCAATCGTTCCGAGCACTTTCCTCAACGAATCGGCTTTTAAACGGTCCTCCCTCAAAGAGTCCCGCTTATGTTTCTCTATACCGCGAATCACCTCGCGGGCTTTCCAGGTTGAATCCCGCAGTTCCCAATTGCGTGCACGTTTGTCTTCCCTTCGTTTTCTTCGGGGCAGATATACGGAATCCTCCCATATGGCATAGCGTTCTGCTCCGCCCTGCACCTTATATTTAATGGATTTAAAACGGAACACAAGCCCTACATGGATATCCTGCACCACGGGATACGGCAGAAAATGACGCGCTTTCGTTTCTTCATACACATGGCATCCGGTCTCTTCCTCATAGCGAAACTCGTCATAAGCCATCATCTTGGCTCCTACCGAAAGTCCCAAATCAAGGTCGATGCTATGCCCGTTACGCAAAAAGTACAAAGGCGTGCTCCATCCGCCGGAGAATCCGAAATTATAACTGTCTCCCTGTATGCCCTTACGCCCCCAAGCATAAGTAAACTTCTCATACCCCGCATAGATACCGGCATAATACGCCCTGTAAGTGCGCGGTGTTTCAAAGGTTCGTCCCGATACGACATTACGCCGGAACATGGCAAATCCCCAACGGGGCAAGGAGACTGTCGTATCGCGTGCCACCGTCCCGCTCTTACGGCGCTCATTCGTACTCGTATATCGCGAGAAACGGCGGAATCTGTGCCCTTCCCACAACCCGCCGGTTCGCCAATACTTACGTGCCTCTACCGAAGCGCCTGCCACATTATATATATAGCGCGGAGCGATTGTGTGATCAGTATTCCAGTTCCACTTTCCGGTCAACAACAATGAATAATGTGAACGCGGTGTGCCGGTGAAATTCAATTCCACACCGACATTGGGAGTCAGCAGCAGCCAATCGGAAGCATTGGTATGAAAAGAGAAACGTTTAAAAAAAGACAACGTATCACCTTTCGCCTCCGATATATCTTCCGCACGACTGCCCGCACAGACCGTCCCACAGCAACACAGCAAGAATAATATCTTAATAGTTCTAGGCATTTACGACTGATTTCCAATATGCACTTCGAATTCCCGAAAGAATCTATCAGTACATACATTCAAATATCCGCCCACAAAGTTAGCTTATCCATAAGTTAAAATATCATACGAATATAGACGGATCCGCCACACCATGTAGACAGATCCGCTACAGCTTGCCATCATCAACAAGCCCGTTCGTGTAATATTTAAAGAAATCATGCGAAAGAACCACAGATATGCGGTAAAGCAATAACGTGTCAATGCTCTCCTTGCGAAAAATCTTGTACACATTGGTGCGGTCGCAATAGAGTTCCATTGCGAGCCAGGAAACCGTGCGACGCTGACGACGCAGTTCCTCCTCAATAAGATGCCCAATATGTACCATAAAAAACAAAAGCGCAAACCATCCGATACTCACGACTCTACCTCGGTACCGCCAAGTAACCATGTCCAGTCATAAGTATGGATGGTTCACGCCCAAATGGACGCGAACCTTCCCTTACTTATTCTCCGGACTGTAATTTTGGCGGTTTCAGGTAGAGAGAATAAGAGCTAAAAGCTCGTTTTCACAAAAGCTGAATGGAATCGCTATCCCACTTTTATATTTCCTTTTTATCGTCATCCGGACGGAACATCCCCGACCGGATTTTCAAAGATACGAAGATTACTGCAAAAAACAAAATCGAAAGTCCTGCACCCCGACGCGGATCACACCCGTCACACAGCCTGCATTTCCGAAATTTGTTTCAATATCGACACGGCTTCTTTCACCGAAGGCACTTCCCGGATCACCATCGAACGGCGTCCTTTAGACTCGCGCAGATTACTGCGATGGACGTTCATGGTAGCATATGCGATGCACTGGCCGAAAACCTTGCTCTCAAAATAAGCGCTATTCTCATTCTTTACAAAGTAAAATACCATGCGGCCGGCCTTAAGGAATATCTTTTCCACACCGAGTCCCTTACCCAAACGGCGAAGGGCTACTGCACGAATCAGTTCTTCACCCTCCTCGGGAATCTCACCGAAACGATCCTTCATCCGGTTACGGAAAGCCTCCACATCCTCATCTCGTTCCAGACCGTCCAATTCCCGGTAAAGCAGCATACGTTCACTGCTTCCGGGCACATAGTTATCAGGAAAGAACATCTGCAGGTCGCTCTCCAGCATACATTCATCCACAAAATCCTCTCCTCCCAGTTCATTGCCTCTTCGCATCTCATCGGCATACAAATCGTTGAACTCGTCATTCTTCAATTCCTTCACAGCCTCAGACAATATTTTCTGATAGGTCTCATACCCCAGGTCGGCAATGAAACCGCTCTGTTCAGCTCCGAGCAGGTTGCCGGCTCCACGGATATCCAGATCCTGCATGGCGATATGTATTCCCGAACCCAAGTCGCTGAAATTTTCAATGGCCTGCAATCGGCGGCGTGCTTCGGGAGGAAGCGAAGCAAGCGGTGGCGCCATCAGGTAGCAGAACGCTTTCTTGTTGCTGCGCCCCACGCGCCCTCTCATCTGATGCAAGTCGCTCAGCCCGAATTGCTGTGCGTTATTGATGATGATTGTATTGGCATTAGGGATATCTATGCCGCTTTCTATAATTGTCGTGGATATCAGTACATCATAATCATAATTGACAAAACCGAGAATAATCTTCTCCAATTCCTCCGGCGACATCTGACCGTGCCCCACACATACGCGGGCATCCGGCACATGCTTGCGAAGCAACGCCTCCAAATCATACAGACTGCTTATACGATGATTCACAATGAAGACCTGGCCGTTGCGGCTCATTTCGAAATTGACGGCATCGGCAATCAGTTCCCCACTGAAAGTATGCACCTCCGTCTGAACTGGATAACGGTTGGGAGGAGGGGTCTGAATGACTGAAAGATCACGCGCTCCCATCAACGAGAATTGCAACGTGCGGGGTATCGGCGTGGCCGTAAGCGTCAGAGTGTCTACATTCACCTTCATCTGACGCAGTTTCTCTTTCGTGGCCACTCCGAACTTCTGCTCCTCATCGATAATCAGCAGACCCAGGTCCTTAAATTTCACCGACTTCCCTATCAGCTTATGTGTCCCTATTATGATATTGATTTGCCCGTCGGCCAGTTCTTTCAGTATGTCTTTCGTCCGGGACACCCCGCGCGCACGGCTCAGATAGTCCACCTTCACGGGCATATCTTTCAGACGTGAAGAAAAAGTCTGAAAATGCTGGTAAGCCAGTACTGTGGTAGGCACCAGTACAGCCACCTGCTTGTTGTCGGCACAAGCCTTGAAGGCAGCGCGTATGGCAATCTCGGTTTTACCGAAGCCCACGTCTCCGCATACCAGCCGGTCCATCGGACGCTCCCGTTCCATATCCGACTTCACTGCCTGCGTGGCTTTCAGTTGATCGGGCGTATCTTCATAAAGGAAACTGGCTTCCAGTTCGTGCTGCATAAAGCTGTCGGCAGTGAAAGCAAAACCTTTCTCCTGCCTCCTGCGCGAATAAAGTTTGATAAGGTCGCGCGCAATATCCTTGATCTTGGTCTTCGTCCGCTCTTTCAGGCGGTCCCACGCCCCGGTTCCCAACTTGTTCAAACGCACAGGCTCACCTTCCTTGCCACGGTACTTGCTCACCTTGTGCAGGGAATGAATGGAGACGAACACCACATCATCATTCTGATAGATTATTTTAATCACCTCCTGCATGGAGTCGCCGTTAGGAATGCTCACCAATCCCCCGAACCGACCGACTCCATGATCCATATGCACCACGTAATCACCGATATTGAATTCCTGCAGTTCCTTCAGTGAGAGAGCCACCTTTCCGCTACGCGCCTTGTCGCTGCGAAGATTATACTTATGGAAACGGTCGAATATCTGGTGGTCTGTAAAGAAACACGCTTTCAGATCTTCATCGGCAAAACCGGCATGCAGCGTCCGGTTCACAGGCGTAAACTCTATGCCTGATGCCTGTTCGGAAAAGATAGAAGCCAGACGGTCGGTCTGCTTCACCGAATCGGCTAATATATATAAGGTGTAACCCTGTTCCAGATATTCGCGGAAACTGCGGTTCACCATCTCAAAATTCTTATGAAAGACAGGTTGTGCTTTCAGACGGAAGCGCACCGTGGCCTGCACCGCAGCAGAAGGCTTTCTCCCGATCTCCACCCTGCGGAAACCCAGCAACCCCTTCATCAAGGCCGCACCGTTGATGAAAATTCGGTCAGTTCGCATTTTTTCGCGCAGTTCCGCCTCTTCCATCTCCGAATTTGCCTGTTCGTCAAGAAGGGCTTGGGTGGAAAATCCCTCGGCATATACGCGATCTGCCACATCACGCACGAAAAACAAATCTTTCATCACCACCACCGTGCGGGAAGGCAAAAAGTCCGTAAAAGGGACCTTGTCCTGCAACGCTCCCCCCAACTCGGGCACTATGACAGCCTCCTGCAACCTGTCGCCCGAAAGCTGAGACTGCATGTCGAATACACGGATACTGTCCACCTCATTGCCGAAAAAGTCCACACGGCACGGCTTCTCCGAAGAATAAGAAAAAACATCGAGAATACTGCCGCGCACGGCAAACTGCCCCGGTTCGTACACATAATCCACCCGTGAAAAGCCGAAAGAGGCAAGCGTCTCCTCCACAAACACAATATCCACCCGTTCTCCCACGTGCAGTCTAAGCGTCCGTTCCTCCAACTTCTGCCGCGACACGACTTTCTCCATCACCGCTTCCGGGCATGTCACTACAAAAAGCGGATGATGGCCGGCCGAAAGACGGCTAATGACCTCCGTGCGAAGTATCTCATTGGCCGCATCACGATGGCCGAACTTTACGGCGCGACGAAACGATGACGGGAAAAACAACACCTCCTGTTCGCCCAATATCTGCACAAGATCGTGATAAAAATAACCCGCCTCCTCGGCGTCGTCGAGGATAAACACGAAAGGGCTGTCCGCAACCTGCGGGCAAGCCTTCGCCAGACTGGCGAACAGCACGGGGGCGGCCGATGCGCACAATCCTTCTGCAAAAACAGTCCGAACCGAACCGCCCTGCAACGCCTTTCCCAAAGCTTTCACCGAAGTGTGGCCCGCATAAAGGGCCTGCAAACCTTGTATTTCCATGAT
This sequence comes from uncultured Paraprevotella sp., assembly GCA_910586505.1. GTDB lineage: Bacteria > Bacteroidota > Bacteroidia > Bacteroidales > Bacteroidaceae > Paraprevotella. The sequence goes on from CAJUGV010000010.1 coordinate 33,697, forward strand.
TAATCGGGTGCAAAAATACAAAGAATAACAAAAAAAATGCTTCCCCGCGCAGAAATATTTAAGCGTTGTGCCTGCATTCCTGATTTTATCGTTATATTTGCTTTGCGAAGACAAACCGGAATATTCACCCTTAAAGCCGAAAAAGACATGCGTTCAGACAGTGTAGTCATTATCCCTACTTATAATGAAAAAGAGAATATAGAGAACATCATACGTGCCGTATTAGGATTGGAGCAACCGTTTGACATGCTGATTATCGATGACGGATCGCCTGATGGAACGGCAGCCATAGTGAAACGGCTGATGGCAGACGAATTCAAAGACCGCCTGCACCTCATCGAACGCTCGGGAAAACTGGGGCTCGGCACAGCCTATATCACCGGATTCAAATGGGCGGTGGAGCAAAAATACGACTATATCTTCGAAATGGATGCCGATTTCAGCCATAATCCCAACGATCTGCCGCGCCTCTACGCCGCCTGCGCGAATGAAGGCTATGACGTAGCCATCGGTTCGCGTTACATCAACGGTGTCAACGTGGTGAACTGGCCCATGGGACGCATCCTCATGTCCTACTATGCCTCCAAATACGTACGCATGATAACGGGACTGAAAATCAACGACACCACGGCAGGCTTCAAATGCTACCGCCGCCGTGTGCTGGAGACCATCGAACTGGACAAGGTGCGGTTCAAAGGCTACGCGTTCCAGATTGAAATGAAATTCACAGCCAAGCAGTGCGGATTTAAAATAAAGGAAGTCCCGGTCATCTTCGTCAACCGTGAACTGGGGACAAGCAAAATGAGTGGCGGCATCTTCAGCGAGGCCGTATTCGGAGTGATCCGTCTGCGACTGGACGGCTGGTTCAGAAAATACCCTGCGCCGATGTAGAAACAAGATTGTAAAGAAACGTTTTTATCGTCCGTATGAACACACCGAATTTTCATGCGGACGATTTTTTATTTTCGTGCTCATGAAAATAAAAAATGATGAGCACGAAAATTTTGCGTACTGCCAACAGCCTTTTTCGGGTCCGTACAGCACACTCTACAACTTCACCCGCCAAGAGATTTTCCGCAACGGCATCACACCGCTACTGCCATTCCGGACAAATACACCTGCTGCTCTCTATAGATTAAGAAGTATTTATTAAATTTGCAGGAACTAAGGGACAAAAAAAACAAACGAACATGAGAACCAGAATAGAAAATGCGGTTATCGTCAACGAGGGAACACGCTTTGCGGGTACGGTGACCATCGAAGATGACAAGATAATGAGCATCGTTCCGGACACTGATATGATGCACGCCCGGCCATCCGCCGACAAAGTGATCGACGCACGGGGGCTCGTCCTGATGCCCGGAGTCATAGACGACCATGTGCATTTCCGCGAACCCGGCCTCACCCAAAAGGCGGATATCGCCACCGAAAGCCGTGCCGCCGCCGCAGGAGGAGTGACCTCCTACATGGATATGCCCAACGTCGTGCCGCAGACTACCGATTTGGACGCGCTGGACGCCAAATTCCGGCTGGCCGAGAAGAAAAGCCTGGTTAACTATTCGTTTTTCTTCGGCGCCACACATACGAATACCGATTTACTGGAAAGGCTGGACCCGCAGCAGATATGCGGTGTCAAACTGTTCATGGGGAGCAGCACGGGCAACATGCTCGTAGATAACGAAAACTCTCTGAAGGCTATTTTCAGCCGTTCTCCTCTGCTCATCATGACACATTGCGAAGACTCCGCCGTCATCACAGCCAACACGAAAGCCATGTGCGAACGTTTCGGAGAAGATCCCGACGTGACACACCATCCCGACATCCGCAGCGAAGAAGTCTGTTTCCGTTCCACGGAACTGGCGGTGAGACTGGCCCGTGAGACCAACGCCCGCCTGCACGTTGCTCATGTCACCACGGCACGCGAGCTCTCGCTCTTCCAGCCCGGTCCACTGACCGATGAGGCCACCGGCCGCATGAAGAACATCACGGCCGAAGCCTGCCTCGCACACCTGATATTCACAGACGCCGATTATGCGCGTCTGGGCACGCGCATCAAATGCAATCCGGCCGTCAAAACCATGGCCGATCGCGAAGCACTGCGGCAGGCACTTACCGACGGACGTATCGACGTGGTAGGCACGGACCATGCCCCTCATCTGCTATCTGACAAAGAAGGCGGATGCATAAAAGCCGCCTCCGGCATGCCTATGATACAATTCTCGCTCGTAAGCATGCTGGCGCTGGCCGACAAGGGCGTGCTGGGCATAGAGCGTGTGGCGGACCTGATGTGTCATGCCCCCGCACGGCTTTTCGGAATACAAGGACGCGGATTCATCCGCGAAGGAGCACAGGCCGACCTCGTATTGCTTCGCCCCTCGGCACCGTGGACCTTACATAAGGAAAACATCCTGAGCCGCTGCGGGTGGAGCCCGCTTGAGGGAACCACATTCAACTGGACGGTAGAACAGACCTACTGCAACGGTTATCCGGTCTATGACCACGGACGCATCAATGAAGACATTCGCGGACAGCGACTCACCTTTTCCCGATGACACACACACTGCACTACCGCATACACGAAGTGGTCCCCTATATCAACTGGATCTATTTTTTCCACGCATGGGGATTTCCGCCGCGCTTCGCCGCCATCGGCCGCATTCACGGATGCGACGCTTGCCGCGCCGGCTGGCTCTCGGGCTTCCCGGAGGCCGAACGGGCACGGGCCGCCGAAGCCATGCAACTCTTCAAGGACGCCTCCCGCATGCTGACGCAACTGGATGAGGATTTCCTTACTCATGTACGCTTCGGCATATATTCAGCCAATTCTGACGGCGACGACATCATACTGTCTGATCCCGGACAGGACATACAGTCCTTTCGTCTGCCGCTACTGCGACAGCAGCACACCGCAGGGCCGGACCATCCTTATCTATGCTTGTCAGACTTCGTCCGGCCGCTCTCACAAGGACTGCCCGATACAACGGGAATTTTTGCCGCCACCGTAGACAAGGAAATAGAACATTTGTATGAAACCGGACCATACGCCGACAACTTCAAGCACCTGCTGGCACAAACACTGGCAGACAGACTGGCAGAAGCCTCGGCCGAAAAAATGCACCGTGAAGTGCGCACACTCTTCTGGGGATATGCTCCCGACGAGCAGCTATCCGCCGAAGAAATGCTCGAAGAGAAATTTACAGGCATCCGCCCGGCCGTAGGATATCCGTCATTGCCCGACCAGTCCGTCAATTTCCTGTTGGCAGAATGGCTCGACTTTGCCGAAATCGGCATCAGCCTGACCGAAAACGGGGCCATGTCGCCCCATGCTTCCGTGAGTGGCCTGATGCTGGCCCATCCATCCTCACGCTATTTCTCCATCGGGAAAATCGGTGAAGATCAACTGGAAGACTACGCACGGCGACGCGGGCTTCCCATAGAAGACATGCGCAGATTCCTCGCCGCCAATCTTTAAAATTCAAACATCTGACTTATGATTCTAAGAATTCTCCCCATCCTGTTACTTACACTGATACTGCCGGATACTTACCTCTACTTCCGTCTCATACGCGGGAAGAAACGCTCATGGCCTTTCCGGATCCTGCTGTTTCTTCCCGGCATCCTGATGCTGGCCGTCGCCCTGACACTGGCCCTGACGGAAAGCCACGCACCGGAAAATCTGACACGGATAATTATATTCTTCAACTTTTACATGCTCATCGCGCTACCCAAAACCGTATTCATGCTTGCCGATCTGGCCGGCAAGGGTATCAGTCTGATTCTTCCCGGCATGAGAAAGTTCTGCACTGCCGTAAGTGCCGCAGCCTCGCTGCTGCTACTGGGTATCATGGGGATAGGAATCCTCTTCGGACCGTCCCGCCTGCAAGTGCGCCATGCGGAATTCTCCTCTCCCGATCTTCCTCAGGCATTCAACGGATATCGCATCGTACAACTCAGCGACATGCACCTTACCTCATTCAGAAGCCGGCCTGAAATGGTGGAAAAGATCGTGGAACGGGTCATGGAGCAACACCCCGACATGATCGTCTTCACGGGCGATCTGGTCAGCAGCCATGTCGATGAACTGAACGGATTCGAGGAAATCCTTTCACGCATGCACGCTCCGGACGGTGTATATTCCGTCATGGGTAACCACGATTACCTGACATACGCCCGTTACCTGACTCCGCAGCAACAGGCAAAAGCCTGCCAGGAACTGATGGACAGACAGCGTTCCATGAACTGGGATCTGCTGCTCAACGAGCATCGCATCATCCGAAAAGGCACAGACAGCATTGCACTGGCCGGTGTGGAGAATGACGGAAACCCGCCTTTCCCCGAACACGGTGACCTGAAAAAAGCATTGAACGGTATTCCGGGCTACGGAACAGATACTGACAATAACAGCATGTTTAAAATACTGCTCAGCCACGACCCTACTCACTGGCGCCGCAAAGTGTTGCCGCAAACCGATATCCAGCTTACGCTTTCGGGACATACGCACGGAATGCAGTTCATGCTCTTCGGATGGTCGCCCTCCAGATATTTCTATCCCGAATGGAAACACATGTATCTTGAAGGTACAAGAGGATTATACGTCAGCCTCGGCCTGGGAGGCGCGCTGATTCCGTTCCGTTTCGGTGCATGGCCCGAAATTAACGTTATAACCTTGCACAGTAAATAGGTATTCTATACCTTTGTAAAATTAAACACTCATAAGAAACATGTTGTTGCTTTATCGAATCTATCAACTCTGCATCGCGTTGCCCATTCTTCTGCTATGCACCATGCTGACCGCCCTGATCACCATCATCGGTTCATGGTTGGGAAATGCACATTTTTGGGGTTACTATCCCGGAAAAATCTGGTCTATCATCTTCTGCCGCGTACTCTTTATCCCGGTAGAAGTCAGCGGACAAGAAAACGTAGACAAAAAAACTTCTTATGTATTCGTGGCCAATCATCAAGGCGCTTTCGACATCTTCCTGATCTACGGCTTCCTGGGCCGGAATTTCAAATGGATGATGAAAAAATCACTCCGTAAGATCTTCCTCGTGGGAAAGGCATGTGAAAGTGCACGCCATATCTTTGTGGATAAGTCCGGTCCGAAAAAGATACATGAGACTTACGAAAAAGCACGGGAAATATTGAAGGAAGGCACATCGCTGGTGGTGTTTCCCGAAGGAGCACGCACGTTCACAGGCCACATGGGAGTGTTCAAAAAAGGAGCGTTTCAACTGGCCGACGAGCTTCAGCTCCCTGTCGTGCCGGTCACGATCAACGGATCGTTCGACATCCTGCCACGTACAAAAGGTTTCGGCTTCGTCAGACGCCGAAAACTGACCATGGCCATTCATCAACCTATTTTTCCGAAAGGCAAAGGAACGGAAAACATTAAAGAGACCATGGACGAAGCCTATAAGGCCGTCATGAACGGCCTCCCGCCCGAACGACAAGGATTTGTAAAAAACGAAGATCAATAATTACCCTACATACAATGACGGCGGCCTGCAAGAAGCAGGCCGCCGTCATTGTATACTGTATGCCATCATCATTCTGCCGGCACACTTTCTGACATAGCCGACGCACCGGTCGGAGAATCCTCCGATATTGTATCGTCATAACCATATCCCATCTGTTCCATGTTCTCTTTAGCCGCCTTGATATATTTGCTTACATACACATCATTCATAAAATAGGGAGTGGCCTTCGACAAGATCTCCTCTATCTGCGGAGTCATAACCGGATAAGGATAACCGCTCGTAAGTATCATAAATACTCCTGCTCCCAATACATTATTAAAATTGGACGTGATAAAGCTCGTGATCAGACGGTCGTGCTGAACAGCCAAACGGTTTGCCTCATCGTTGAGACGTACCATAATTACATCTTCATCCACCCCGTCCATTATCATCTGGCTCTCTTTGTGAGGAAGTTCGGCTATCTGGTTGTCCAGCCTGGTCTTCAATCTGATAAAGTTATATAAAGTATCGTTCAGAGCACTTCCGGTCACATACAGCCGTGCCGCACCGATATGCACAGACAAATCCTCCGGCCCGAGCACAAAAGGCATCAGACACTCGTTGTCGATAAAAAGACTCACCATCATGACCGAGTCAAGCGTACCTGAGAAACTGAACTTCCCGTGCACGACGTCGCTTGAGTCTATATCCACCAGGTCATTATCCTTATAGGCTTTTAAATACAGTTTCTTGCCGTCCAGAGTTTGTATCGTAGAGTTCCCCTCTACCATATATTCCGTCCGACTACAGGAAGTCAACAGCAGGAAGCCTGCCAGTATCCATAAAATATTTTTCATTCTTCTTTATATTATTCTGACTTTGAAGATACAAAGATAAATCCTTCTGTCCTGAGGCTAAAACCTTTTATCACAATTTAAGTTTGTATCTGGCGTTTTAAACCTTATTTGTTGCTTTTACGGGTTTCTTCCTTCTCCAGTTCGGCCGGAATACGAAAAGCCGTGTACAGCTCCAGCACGCAAGCCACCGTCAGACTTACCACCCACTCCTGCCCGCGGGCAAAACCGAAATCAAACGTGCGCATCGCCATGAACAATGCCGTACATACCAGCAAAAGCGCCCCGATAACCTGCTGGCCGCGCAATCTGCGTATAACAAAATTATCTCCTTCATATCCGGCCAGCAATTGCATGGCAGCAAACGCAAAAGCCCCCGCTGCGTACAAATAAAACGCATAAAGCCAACCTGTAAAATAGGTTCCGGCACCCACCAACAGCAGTATGCCACCTACCATGAATACCGCATTTTGTATCTTACTGAGCTTTCTCATCTTTCTCTGAACTCTTTATAACAAAAACATCCTCATCGTCGGTTTTCATATAGTAACGCTCACGGGCGATCTCGGTCAGTACCTCTGTATCCGTATTCATCTCTTCCAGATAGCGCGTGTCATGCTCATACATTTCCGTGAATTTCCTTATCTCCGAACGCAATTCTGCCAATTCCACTTTATGCCGGTACCGACTCCACAGGCTGTTCTCGTCCAAAACGCCTAACAGCAATGCGAAAGCTACCATTACAAAGCCATATTTATGACGACGGAAGATATTCCAAAAAGTATTTAATTTACCCATAACCTAACCCGATTAACAGGCACAAAGATACTACAAAATCAAGTAAAATAGAGGCCACACTCATTTTTTTTGCTAATTTTGCAGCAAAGGTTTTTTAATTCATTTATCCATTATGGGAGAATACATCGTATCGGCACGAAAATACCGGCCCTCGGCATTTGACGCCGTGGTGGGACAGGAAGCCCTTACCACAACTCTGAAAAATGCCATCGCAGCCGGCAAGCTGGCACATGCCTATCTGTTCTGCGGCCCGCGCGGAGTAGGAAAAACCACATGCGCCCGTATCTTTGCAAAAACGATCAACTGTCTGCATCCCGCAGCCAATGGAGAAGCATGTGACGAATGCGAATCGTGTAAGGCTTTCAACGAGCAACGTTCGCTGAATATCCATGAACTGGACGCCGCCTCCAACAACTCTGTAGAGGAGATTCGCGCCCTGATAGAGAAAGTACGCATTCCTCCTCAGATCGGACGATATAAGGTTTTCATCATAGACGAGGTGCATATGCTCTCCACCGCTGCGTTCAATGCTTTCCTGAAAACGCTTGAAGAACCGCCCTCGTATGTCATCTTCATTTTGGCCACTACGGAGAAACACAAGATACTGCCTACGATATTGAGCCGTTGTCAAGTGTACGACTTCAACCGGATGAACGTGCATACCATCGTAAACCATCTCAGATTTGTGGCCGAAAAGGAAGGATATACCTATGAACCTGAAGCACTGGACATCATAGCCCAAAAAGCAGACGGCGGCATGCGCGACGCATTATCCATCTTCGATCAGGCCGTAAGTTTTACGAATGGTAACCTGACATACAATAAAGTCATCGAGAACCTGAACGTGCTGGATTATGAGTATTATTTTAAGCTCGTAGACCTCTTTTTGAAAAATGAAGTTCCGCAATGCATGCTTGTCTTCAACGAAATTCTGGAAAAAGGGTTTGAAGGCAGTCACTTCATTAGCGGACTTGCTTTACATTTGCGCGACCTGCTGGTAAGCCGTGACGCTGTGACAATACCGTTATTGGAAGTAAGCAGCAACATCAAGGAACGTTACCTGGAACAGGCCCGGCGTTGTCCTCCCAAATTTCTGTATCGCGCCATCAAACTATGCAGTGACTGCGACCTGAACTACAGGTCCAGCAAGAACAAACGGTTATTGGTGGAAATATCTTTGATCCAATTGTCACAACTCACGCTGGAGGACGACAGCACCGGATCGGGGCGTGGCCCTGAGAAGATTTTAAAACCCCTGTTCACCCAGCCTGCCGAAACGGCGCAGCCCGCTGCCGCTCCGGTGAATTCCCGGAAGCCGGAGGCTTCTGCGGAAAAGACTGCCTCTACCGTTCAGGAAAGAACGGAACAATACGAAACACGCAAGTCTCCCCTGCCGGAATCCGATACAAGGGAAAGAAAAGCGCCCAAGATAAAAATCAATTCTTTCGGCCCCTCCATCAGCCGGCTCAGACAAAACATCACCGAACAGCCGGATGCCGCACAGACTCAGCCGGCAAGTTCCGACAGTACAGCGGTGACAACCTCTCAACAAACAGAAGAGGAAAACTACCCCGTTACGGAAGACAACATATCCTTTTGCTGGCATGAATTCGTCAACCTGCTGCCTCAGGAAGAGACAGCAATGGCCCAGCGCATGAAGATCATCCGGCCCAAACTGCTGGACGACGCTACGTTTGAAGTGCTGGTCGACAACGAACAAGTAAAAATATACATGGAGAACATCGCACGCCGTGTAGAAGTGTTTATGCGCAAGCAACTGCACAACAAAAATATCTCCATGAAAGTCCGGATCGCACAACCGGAAGAGGTGACTCATATTATCAGCAAGCCCCAGCAATACCAGGCCATGCTGAAACAGAATCCGGCTCTGAAAAAACTTACGGAAACCTTCGGACTGGAACTGTCATAAACCGCAAAAAAGAAGATAGGGCCCGTAAGCCCTACTTCATATCATGATTCATCAGACGGAAGTCAGCCATTTGCTCATACTTCGTCCCCCTGCGTCCATAATTGGCATAGGGATAGATGGATATACCACCGCGCGGAGTAAAGATCCCGGTTACTTCAATATATTTAGGATCCATCAGACGGATGAGATCTTTCATGATCTTATTGACGCAGTCTTCATGGAAGTCGCCGTGATTGCGAAAACTGAACAAATATAATTTCAGGCTTTTGCTCTCCACCATTCGCCGGTCGGGGATGTAGCTGATACGTATCTCGGCAAAATCGGGCTGCCCGGTAATAGGACACAGACTGGTAAATTCCGGACAGTTGAAACGAACCCAATAATCGTTGTCGGGATGTTTATTCTCAAACGCCTCCAACACTTCGGGAGCATAATCGCTGCGATATTCCGTTTTCTTCCCCAGCAACTGCAATCCTTCTTTTTCTCTTTCGCTGCTCATTCTTCTATCTCTTTTAATAAGTTTACGAGTTGTTCTTTTTACACGCCAGATACTTGTGCAGACCGTCGTTCCGCAATTTGCAGGCCGGACAATGGCCGCATCCGTCACCCTGCACACCGTTATAGCAAGTCATCGTATCGTAGCGCACAATATCAAGCACTCCCAGCTCATCGGCCATGGCCCATGTCCGGCACTTGTCTATCCACATCAGCGGAGTATGCAATACGAACTGCTCCTCCATCGCGAGGTTCAACGTTACATTGAGACTCTTGATAAAGGCATCGCGGCAATCGGGATAGCCGCTGAAATCGGTCTGTGATACACCGGTGACGATGTGATTGATGCCTCTCTCGCGTGCATATACCGCGGCAATGCTGAGAAAAAACAAATTACGTCCGGGCACGAAAGTATTAGGGCAGGTTCCCTCGGGCTTCTCCATATCCATCCGAATGGAACTGTCTGTCAACGAGTTCTTACCCAAGTTGCCTACAAAAGACACATCCATACACTCCCATTCCACACCGGCTTTTAGGGCGATTGCTTCAGCCAGCGCCACTTCTTTCACATGCTTCTGTCCGTAAACAAAACTCAACGCCGTGACCTTCCCGAAATTTTTCTTTGCCCAGAACAGGCAGGTGGTGGAGTCCTGCCCGCCGCTGAACACCACCAATGCGGTTTCATCATTCCTCATCATCTTTGCTATACCTTTAATATATTATAAGATATATTCTTGTCATACACGTCTACTCCTTCCGCACGCTTCATATAACGTACCACACGAATCGTAACGGGAAGTATCACTATCTCGTAAAGCGTCTTGAGCAACAGTTCCCAACACATCATAAGAAACAGATTGTGCCAAGGCACCAGACCGCCCAAGGCTACGGGAAAGAATATCAGGGAATCGGCGGCCTCGCCCACGATTGTCGACACAATAGCACGTAAAGAAAAGCGCCGCCCGCCAGATGAGACTTTCATCACACTCATCACATAGGCATTTAGAAACGAACCGGAAAGGAAAGCCAGAAAGGAGGCCAACGTCACGCGGGGAGCCAGGCCGAACAAACGGTGGAACCCATCCTCATTGTCCCAATACGGCGCTCCGGGAATGATATCTGCCAAAAAGCCGAAGAAAACAAACAGGAAGTTCATCAGGAAACATACCCATATAATAAGTTTGGCCTTATTAAACCCCCACACTTCGACGATGCAATCGTTCACAATATAAGACACAGGGAAGATCAGAAGACCGGCCGTTATATTAAACGGACCGAACGCAATGGGTTTCGTAGCCAGCAGATTGGCTGAAATGAGACACATACAAAACAGTATCCCCATGATCATGAAGGATACGCTTACAGTTTTTTCTTTCATATTTTCTTGTTTTTAAAGAGGTTACCAAGCACTCATCATATATCCCCTCCGGGATTGCGAGGACAAAGTTACGATAAAGAGAAGAAACGGCAAAAAGTTTGTTTAAAAAAAGTTTTTCAATACCCCGTAACCAAAAGAATTCGTACCTTTACCACCAGTTTTAAATTTCTAAACATACAAAAATGAAAAAACTAATCATGAGTCTGCTCATGGCTGCAAGCTGTGGAGCGACATTCGCACAGTCGGACTACAAAGTGACGTTCACCACCGACCGCAACGACATTTCCCAAATCTACCTTTGCTCGGAAGAAGACGGCTCCGTGCTGGACAGCATCGAATGCAAAAACGGCAAAGCCATCCTGACAGGCAAGCGAAAACTGCCGCTTATCGCAGCGCTGACGCAAGACAAACAGTTCAGGAAGATCATCACTTCCTTCATTCTCGACGAAACACCCGTCACTATCAGCCGGACAGAGAACGGAACGGAAGTGGAAGGTTCTCCCCTTAACAGAAAATACGCAGACGTGAAGAAAAACATCAACGTCTTCAACGATAAAATGAGAGCATTGCAGGGCGAAGCGCGCGAAGCGGCACAGAAGAGCAACGGAAAGATTCCGGAAGAAGAAATGAAACGCCTGCAGGAAGAATTCTCAAAAGCTCAGAACGGACAGGCTGAAGTCATCCGGAAAGCTTTGGAGGAACACAAGGAAAACATGATTCCCGCTGCCCTGATAGCATACTATGCCGAAAATATAGGAATGGACAAGGTGGAAGAATACCTGAAAGACTATGCTTTCAGCAGCAACGACATTCTGACAGATGTCATCCAACACATAGAGGCCTTGAAACGCAAGGCTGTGGGAGCGATGTTTACCGATTTTACAATGAACGACATGGAAGGCACTCCGCGCAAGTTGTCAGACTACGTAGGCAAAGGAAACTACGTGCTTGTAGACTTCTGGGCCAGCTGGTGCGGACCCTGCCGCGCCGAAATGCCGAATGTCAAGAAGGCATACGAGCAGTTCCATCCCAAAGGATTTGAAATCGTAGGCATCTCTTTCGACGCACAGAAAGAGGCTTGGAAAAAAGCAACCGAAGACATGGGTATCACCTGGCCGCAACTGTCCGACCTGAAAGCATGGCAATGTGAAGCCGGTGCCATCTACGCCATCCGCGGCATCCCCGCCACCATCCTGTTCGGGCCTGACGGCAAAATTGTAGCTACAGACCTGCGAGGCGAAGCGCTCAGCAAGAAACTGGCGGAAGTTTATCCGTAAGCAACAGGCAGAGCGCGTCTCTGCCTGTCTCAAAAAAGACGGCATTTCCGGATTCACCGGAAATGCCGTCTTTTGTCATCCCTAAAACCAAAAGGGAGGCGCGCAAAGCGCATGATCAGAAGCTGAAGTCTATACCCAGTCCGAACACCTTATTGGTACGGGTGAACGTATCTCCGCCTTTCAATGCGCCATTGGCCAGCAAGCCGTCGGCCAAAGGCTGGCCCATCGCCGTGGCCACGGTACCGCTGATTCCGTTATAATCGTTCGTCACACGGTCATAATCCTTATAGAACGAATGGAAGTAAGCCACATTCACCTTGATGCGCTTCGTGGCCCGGATTCCCAGTCCCACTCCCAATGAATTGGAGCATACGTTGAAACTCATGTCTTTTATATATTCATCGGTCAGGCCGAAATAAGTGTTCTGCCATCCCGCACTCACCTGCACTCTCTCGGTAATGTCGTATTCCACTCCGGCCAGAAACTCTCTCGACCCACTCTTCAGCAACTCATTGGAGCCTCCTTCCTGCGAAGCCTGCTTGTCGAAATAGTGATGGTATCCGGCCATGACACGCAGCGAAGGCAGGATCTCATACTGCGCTCCGAGCGTAAGAAGAGCCGGTATGTCCTCTTTCACCGTATATCCGTCGCGATAACGGTCAAGCATTTCCAGCCGGGATGCCGACAAACTGTTGGCCGAACGGTTTTCCAGTCTGATTTTCGTCTTGAACTCATACTTCGCACCGAAATTGAACTTCCCTATCTTATAATCCAATCCTATGATGGGCGTGAATCCCCAACCCGACTGGTCGCAGTTCAGCATCACGTCTTCCGTGGCCACAGCCAGCGTTCCCATCTGGCGGGCTGCCGTTTTGGCCTCACCCGCTTTGGCCAGCAATTCCTGAGCCAACGCCGCATTCCCTGCAGCCGCAGCCTGCTCGGCAGCCACAGCCAACTGACCGGCCGCAGCCACATAATAGTCACGCTTTCCGGCAAACAGGTCCGACGCGCCCGTCATTCCCTCTCCGGCAGGATTGTTCACCGAGATGTTCCTCACATATCCGTAGTAGTTGCTGTTGGCATAGACCAGACGGCCACCTACAAAAGCCGACAGATTGTCTGTTATCTTGTAGGCCGCTCCCACCTGGAATCCATAATAATACTGACGCCCGCGCATATAACTGTCCAGCGAATAGCTATTTATACCCATACCTGCACCCAACAAAGGCAAAAGCGCCGCCTGACTCTCGAACGAACCGAGACCGTTGCCGAACTCACACTTTCCGCCTCCGCCACCAATGGCAAAATTGAAAGAATAAGACCAGCGACCACGATTATAGGCAGCCTGCAAGGACGGGATGACCGGAGCTTTGGCATCACCTTTGAACAGTTTGGAACCGCTATCCTGATTACCGACCCCATATTTAAATGGTGCAAAAGTAGACGTCACCTCGCGCGTCTGATAGGCACTCTGGAAGTTCAAGGACAAATGCAGTCCCTGTGGCAGGAAAGCCACACCGGCCGGATTGCTGTACACTCCGTCTATTCCGATGGCACCGTCACGGGCCGGGTTGCGCAAAAAAGCTACATTCTGATTGGTGTTGGTAAGAAAGCCGCCTGCAAACGTTACACTTGAAACCATCAAGCCAAAGGCAGCTACAAAACTTTTTTTCTTCATATTCATGAAAATTTGCTAAATATCAGGCGCAAAATTAACGATTAAAACTTTAATTCACAAACATTCGAGGATTTTATTTCATTTCCAATCGTTACACTCACAACAACAATACGCCAAAATCCGTCCTCCATACCAGCTATCCGGAATGAGACAAGAGGCCTTCCATCCCCACCTGATACCCGGAAAATAAATTACATCATAATATGATAGAAAAACGGTCGGCGCACCACGCTAAAATCATGCGGACAACAAAAAAATTTCATGAGCACGAAAAATAAAATTCATGAGCACGGAATTTTTCCGTCGTGCGCAAAAGGATTCCGCTGCGGAAGCCTCACCTCACAACAGCCTACAAATCAAACCATTCCGCCTTGATACAATCAACACATACTCCCGTCCTTCGCCCTTCCGCAGACCTTACATTTATCCTGACACCGCGCCCGGCAATGAGAAACCGGACACCTGCACCGCCATTCATCGGATGAACCTGCGGAACAAGCCCCACGGGCCCCGGCATCCATCCTTATCTCCGCACGCATGCGGACCAATTAAGACGGTTCACACACGGTTTTTATCACCGAATGCCCCTTCCTACAGAAGATTTTTCGTATCTTTGCGGCTTTAAGAATCATCACAATAAACAAACTATATATGTTCGACAATCTGAGTGAAAGACTGGAACGGTCTTTCAAAATCCTGAAAGGTGAAGGCAAGATAACGGAAATCAACGTGGCTGAAACCCTGAAAGACGTACGCCGCGCGTTGCTTGATGCCGACGTAAACTATAAGGTGGCCAAATCTTTCACCGACACTGTAAAACAAAAGGCACTGGGACAAAACGTGCTGACAGCCGTGAAACCCAGTCAGTTGATGGTAAAGATCGTGCACGACGAACTGGCAGCGCTCATGGGTAGCGAAACGGTGGAGATAAACCTGCAGGGACATCCCTCCGTCATCCTTATGGCCGGCCTCAACGGTGCGGGAAAGACCACACTGTCCGGAAAACTCGCACTCATGCTGAAAAGCAAGAAACGCAAGAACCCGTTGTTGGCAGCCTGCGACATCTACCGTCCGGCGGCCATTGAACAGTTGAAGGTGCTGGGCGAACAGATCGGAATCCCCGTCTACAGCGAACCGGACAGCAAGGATGCCGTCGGAATCGCACAGAACGCCATCAAGGAAGCCAAAGCCAAAGGCTATGACGTGGTCATCGTCGACACTGCCGGCCGTCTGGCTGTGGACGAACAGATGATGCAGGAAATCGCCGCCATCAAGAATGCTATCACTCCGGACGAAACCCTCTTCGTAGTAGATGCCATGACCGGACAGGATGCAGTGAATACGGCCAAGGAATTCAACGACAGGCTGGACTTCGACGGCGTGGTGCTCACCAAACTCGACGGCGACACGCGAGGCGGTGCCGCCCTGTCTATCCGCACGGTGGTGAACAAACCTATCAAATTCGTGGGTACGGGCGAGAAGATGGAAGCCATCGACCAGTTCCACCCCTCACGAATGGCAGACCGTATCCTCGGTATGGGAGACATCGTGTCGCTGGTAGAGAAAGCACAGGAACAGTATGACGAAGAAGAAGCACGACGCCTGCAGAAGAAAATCGCCAAGAACCAGTTCGACTTCAACGATTTCATGTCGCAGATACAGCAAATCAAGAAGATGGGTAACCTGAAAGACCTGGCCAGCATGATACCGGGTGTGGGTAAGGCCATCAAGGATGTGGATATCGACGACAATGCCTTCAAGAGCATCGAAGCCATCATTCAGAGCATGACGCCGCGCGAGCGTACTCATCCTGAAATATTGAACACCAGCCGACGCCAGCGCATTGCCAAAGGATCAGGCACCAACATACAGGAAGTGAACCGCCTCATCAAGCAATTCGACCAGACGCGCAAGATGATGCGCATGGTGACAGGCAGCAAAATGGGCAAGATGATGGCCAACATGCCGAAAATGCCGGGCATGCCGAAAATGCCTAAGTTCTAACCCGCAACCTGAAAAAGAAAGAACCATATGCAAATCATAGACGGAAAAGCCACTGCCGCACAAATTAAAGCGGAAATAGCCGAGGAAGTGAAGCAAATCGTAGCCAACGGCGGAAAGCGGCCGCATCTGGCCGCCATCCTCGTGGGACATGACGGAGGAAGCGAGACTTACGTGCGCAACAAGGTACTGGCCTGCGAAGCCTGCGGATTCAAATCCACCCTGCTGCGCTTTGAAGATACCATCAGCGAAGAAGACCTGCTGGCCGAAGTGGACAAACTGAACCGCGACGAAGACGTGGACGGTTTCATCGTACAACTTCCCCTTCCCGCCCATATCTCGGAACAGAAAGTAATCGAAGCCATAGACTACCGCAAGGATGTGGACGGATTCCATCCCATCAATGTGGGACGCATGGCCATCGGACTTCCCTGCTACATCTCTGCCACTCCGAAAGGAATTCTGGAACTGCTCTGGCGTTATCATATCGAAACCAGCGGCAAGAAGTGTGTTATCCTGGGCCGCAGCAATATTGTGGGAAAACCCATGGCACAACTCATGATGCAGAAGCAATACGGCGACGCGACCGTGACCGTATGCCACAGCCGTAGCCGCGACCTGAAAAAGGAATGCCGTGAGGCGGACATCATCATCGCAGCCATCGGACGGCCGGACTTCGTGACGGCTGATATGGTAAAAGACGGCGCCACCATCATCGACGTAGGTACGACACGTGTTCCGGACGCTACGAAGAAAAGCGGATTCCGTCTGAATGGTGACGTAAAATACGACGAGGTATCACCCAAATGCAGCTTCATCACCCCCGTACCGGGCGGCGTAGGACCGATGACCATCTGCATGCTGATGAAGAACACCCTCTCGGCCGGCAAGAAAGAATTCTACCGATAGCCATCTGCCTATATAATATACGGTGTGCCGTGCGAACCGCGGCACACCGTATATTATATAGGTATTTATACCCTTATTTTGAAGTTTGAAAAAAACTTGTCGATAAAAAATGCTCTAAATATTTGCCGTTTTAAATAAAATGCGTACCTTTGCATCGCTTTAGGAAAGCAACGCGATGCTTCCGCTTAAAAAGCGCATTAAAATGGTGACTATAGTTCAGTCGGTTAGAGCGTCAGATTGTGGTTCTGAATGTCGTGGGTTCGAATCCCACTAGTCACCCCAACAAAAACTCATTAATCATACGATTAATGAGTTTTTTCTTTTTGTAGCCCCGAAAGACCGTTCCTCGACAATCGAGCGTACCATGCGGTTGATCCCCCGACCACGTATGCATCATTTATTTTAAAGGCAGTGGATGCATGACCATCCACTGCCTGATATTTTAAATCCCGCCCTTATCCACCTTAAACCGATAAGAGCCCGAACCTACACTGACATGAAGCCGTTCGGACGCCTTCCGCCAACTCAGTTCCTTTCTTCGTTCCAGTTTCATGCCATACTCCGTCACTCGGTCCACATCCTCTGTCGGCAAAACAACCTCGGCCATAGTATTGGCAGGGATATCCACCTGAAGAAGATAATAATCGTCTTTTACCTCCCATTGACAGGATATTCTTCCATACGGCGACTCATACGTCGTTTGCGCCTCCGTTACATCGCCGACTACCTGGGGATCTATCAATATGCGCCTGAAAGCCACATCGTCTTCATTCAGACGGATGCCGCCCAAACCACTGAACAGCCATTCCATAATATGCCCCAGCATGAAATGGTTGTTGGACACAAAACCATAAGCCTGCCATGATTCCGTCAACGCGGTGGCACCATGGGCCAACTGCCAGCCATAACCAGGCACATCGTAACGGCTGTTCATGGCGTATATCACGTCCGTACGCCCAGCCTCTTCCAATGCCCGCAACACATAGCGATAACCTACATCTCCGGCAGTCAAGGCATTTCCGCGCTCCGTTATGTCACGTACCAGACTCTCCACCACTTTTTCACGCTCACCTTCTTCCACCAGTCCCATAAACAGACTTATAGCATTGGCCGTCTGGCTGTTGCGGTCATAAAAGCCTTCTTCGCGATGATAAAAAGAACGGTTATAAGCCTCCCTTATGCTATCAGCCAGGCTGGCATAACGCGACTCATCATCTTTTTCTCCCAAAAGCGCAGCCACTTGCTTCATGATAGACACGTCATAATAATACATCGCCGTGGCTGTCACTCCATTAGAAGTAAGTTGCGCGTATCCGGGCGCTTTCGGTCCGATATCATACCAATCTCCCAAACCGTACGCTATGACATGCCCCACCGCGCGTGTTCCCAAATAATCCACATATTTTTTCATCCCGGAATAGTTTGTCTCCAGAAAACGACGGTCACCATACCATTTATACGCATACCAGGGACAAACAACCAACGAACTGCCCCACTCCGGAGAATCCTCAAATCCGTCTGCAAAACGAACATACTCAGGACAGATGCTCGGCACGGAGCCGTTGTCAAGCTGCGAGGTTCTTATGTCACTAAGCACCTTTTTGTATAGGCCGGAAAGGTTATAACGATATTGCAACGAATACTGCATCAGGTGCGCTTCTTCCTGCCATCCCAGTTTCTCACGATGAGGACAGTCCGTCAATATACTGGCCATATTGCTGCGCATGGCCCAGTCAATCAGATCATAGATCTTATTGAACATCGGATTTGAACAGGAGAATGTGCCGCTCACAGCGGCCTGGTTGCATGTATGCAACCCTTCCAGCGATAAAATCTCAGGCAACCCTTTCGGATTATCAGCCCCGACAGGAACAGCCCCCTCTACCTGCACATAACGGAATCCATAATAAGTAAACTGCGGTTGCCACCTCTCTTCCTTTTCATTTCCGGAGAGCGTATATTTGAAATAATAAGGTTCTCCTGTCGCCTGCTGGTTTGCAGTACTATCGGCATTCAGCAATTCGGACGGCCTGAGACATACGGCCTGTCCGTCTTTTCCTCTCACCCTTAAGCGGACAACCCCTGAAAAGTTCTGCCCGAAATCATAAATCCAATCCCCGTTACCATTCCGATAACAGGTAACAACAGGAAGGACATCCCTTATACGCAGATGCGTTCCGACCTGGGCGCGCAACACCGCTGGACAGGCGACCGTCAGTGCCGGCTTCCATTTCCCATCATCAAATCCGGACCGGTTCCATCCCTCCTGACATTTACGGGCATCGAAATCCTCGCCTGCATAGATTCCGGAAAACGTGACAGGCCCTTCCGAAGTTTTCCATGAACTGTCCGTGCATACCTGCCGCACACTGCCATCCGAATAACGTATCAGGAATTTCATTTTCAGTTTAGGAGCCCCGAAACTTCCTGTCAGTTTATAATAACGCTCATTGGGAATATTGTAAAACCCATTGCCCAACATCACTCCGATTGCATTGCTCCCCGCCTGCAACATATCCGTCACATCAAAAGCCACATACAATGCTTCCTTGTCATATTTAGTCCACCCCGGGTCCAGAAAATGCTCCCCCACCTTCTTGCCGTTAAGAAAGAAATCGAAATGCCCCAACCCCGATACATAAGCCAAAGCCTGTTCCACTTTTTTGTCCTCCAGCACAAACTCCTTGCGGAGCAACGGCAAAGCATACCGACCCACCTTTTTATCGCCCAATTTCCAACGGTCTTCGGGAGTAGGCAACGCAGGCACCATAATTTCGCCATCGGGCTCCATGGCAATCCAACAGGCGCCAGCCCAGTCCGACTCTGCCATCAGGCCGGTTATGAAATGCTGTATGCCGCTCCACGAGCTACTTCCACCTGCATCCTTCACACAAACCCTCCAATAATAAGTGTGCGCCGATTCCAATCCGGGACCGGCATAAGGAATCATAATGGAGCGTTCGCTTTTCACCGTTCCGCTGTCCCACACATCGGCTTTTCCCTGTTGCAACAGTTCCTTACAGGAGGCCACCTGAATGCGATAGGACTTCTGAAAACAGTTTCTCTCACTAGAATGTAACTTCCAGCTGAAACAAGGATCGGAACAATCTATGCCTACCGGATTCTCCATTTGCTCACAAGTAAGTCCGTAGACAGACAAAGCCATGGCCTGACTACAGCATAGCCAGGCCCAAACAACCACAAAAAACTTTTTTAAATCAAGCATCATTCAATATTCATTATAGATAGAAAACACACAAATATAGCCAATATCCGGGAGTAAGAGGCTCACCCGGACGGAATTAAATCTCCACGCCCATTAAAAAAATGGCGGCAGGAATTTTTTATTCCTGCCGCCATTCATGCAAAACCTTATACTCACTCTTCCACCAGACGAATGGCAAAACCGCCGCCACGCGCCATATCAAGCGTAAGCTTCGTATTTCTGTCTACGGTTACCGTCTCGGACGCATATTGTTTGGGATAGTCGCCCGACTCCGGTTTGTCCTTGAGAATCATGGCTCGATAGCTCTTTCCCCGTTTCAGGAAACCGAAATCCACCGTCACGCTACGCGGAGTCCAGTTGGTCATGCCCCCCACGAACCAGTTCTTCCCCGTCTGTTTGGCCATCACGATATACTCACCCAATCTGGCATCGAGCGGAAGCGTCCTGTCCCATACGGTAGGCACGCTGGAGAGATAATCCAGAATATCCGGACACTTGTCATACTCCGACGGAGCATCGCAAAGATAGCCAACCCAATGGTCGAATATCACATACATGGACATGATGTGCGCCCTCGTACCCATGTTCATGGGAGGCACACTGTCGATATCCATCGGACGGAATTCCTCAGGCGTGACATTGCGCATTCCGCCCGGTGTGTAATCTTCCGGTCCGGCCAACGAACGGATAAACGGGAAACGTGTGTGGTATTCGGGAGTAATGGTCTTCTCCCAATAATTACACTCGGCACCGCGCACGGCCTCATAGTTCATCACGTTCGGATAGGTACGGTTCAGTCCTACCGGCACAGGGCAGCCGTGGAAAACGGCCACCATCTTGTATTCCGCCAGACGCTCGGCAAACTCGCGCTCCCAGCGCATGGCAATCTGGTCGTTCCGTTCAAAGAAATCTATCTTCGCTCCCGCCACCCCGCATTCATGCATCTGCTTAATCCAGTCGTTAGGATTCTCCAGCGGGCAACTGGCCCATGTCCACACCAGAATCTTCACATTCTTCTGCCGCGCATAGTCGCAAAGTTCGCGGATGTACTCCATCTTCCATCCGGCATCCAGCGTCATATATTCGATTCCGTTATCGGAAGCCCAGTCCACATAATACTTATACAACGGCAAAGACAGGTGCTTGTTGCCTACGGGAAAGTCCACTCCTTCCACCACAGCCTTATGCCACCACTCCCATGCGCTCTTTCCGGGCCGTATCCATGAGGTATCCTCCAGTTTGCACGGCTCTGCCAGCATATAGACCAGCTCGTTGTTCAGCAGATTTTTGTCCTCGTCGGTTACAATCATGACGCGCCACGGGAAAGTACGCTCTCCCTGCGTCCTGGCAATATAGTCCTCACGTGTAATCACGAGATGGTTGGAATACCAGCGGTGGGGATTCGACGGGTCGCCGTCCATCACCTCTTTCGGATAAGCCGCCCACTTGCCACGCATGGCATTCTGTCCGGCCACCTCCATATACAGACCGGGATAGTCGTAGGTATCCGACTCGGTCACCACGATCTTATAAGGCTTTCCGGGATATTCAAAAAGCACGGGAGACACCGAGAAACGGCCTTCGGGAATCTCGCCGGGAGCCTTGTATACCTTATAAAGACGCTCGAAATTACGGTAGCCCTGATGTATCTGGTGCACTTTTCCCGACTGTTCGCGCTCGGGCGCCGTATTGGCGTCGCATTCGGGGAAATACACTGTCGGGGTAAATGCGAAGTTGAACTCCGCGTCTTCCTTATTGATAATGATTTCCTTATTCAGATGCGTCACAAAGCGATAGGCCCATCCCTCATTATAGGCTCTTACCACAAGGTCGTAGTCTTTGCCGTAAGAAAGGACGATTTCATTGTAGGACTCTTTCAGCGTCTTGTTTTTTCCCACCACGACATCTATCTTGCCGTTCACGCGCTTCTTCTTCACCGATGTCACGGCATCCGCTCCCACCGTCCGCCCGTCGGACAGGTGCATGCCTATTGCCGAAGACGCGACCATCTTCTCTCTATTATACCACACCTCAAACATCGTCTGTCCGTCGACGCGAAGTCTCACTTCCAACTTCTTGTCCGGCGAAAACACGCCATACTCTTCCGCCCTCAATACACCACTCAGGCAGAAGAGAACGATCAATGATAAAATGATTTTTTTCGTCATATAACCTTATAGATTTAAGAATAAGTATTCTGTTTGCAAAGGAAAGCCCTTTCCCCTAAAAACGGAATGGAGAGAACGACTAATCACATGGACAAAATTGCGATTTCACCCACAGGCCGACCCCGCATCGGGAAAGTGAAACAAAAAAATCCCGGTCATGCCATCCGTGGCATGACCGGGAAGATTCTTATTGAAAGTTCATTCCACGCCCCAATGCTTATTCGGAGTGCGTCCCAGTTTAAAATGCAGCTCTCCGCCGGCCATGATGTCCTCGTGTTCTATATAACAGCGGTTGTAAGGCTTTCCGTTGAGCGTGACAGACTGGATATAGCATGCGTCGGGCGCATTGCCCTCGGCTGTAATCACAAACTTGCGCGCCCGTGCATAACGACGGTCGAGCATGATTTCCATGCGGTCGAATACGGGAGCCGTCAGTTCGTAACGTGTCTCGCCCGGACAAAGCGGGTGCAGCCCCATAGAGGCAAGAATATACCAGGCCGACATCTGTCCCACGTCTTCGTTTCCGCACAATCCCGCCAGATGATTCTTGTAGGCATCCGCACAAATCACGCGCGTCCAGTATTGCGTCAGCCACGGAGCACCGAGCCTGTTGAACAGGAAAGGCACATGATGCACCGGTTCGTTGGCATGGTTGTAATAAGGATTCCAATAAAACTCGCGCGGAGTATGCCCGAAGAAAGATTCCAGGTCGGCCAGCACTTTGTCGCGGCCGCCCATCAGTTCCACCATGCCGGGCACATCGTGGGGCACAAACCATCCCTGCTGATAGGGATTACATTCCATGCAGCCGTACCATTCCTGCAAACGGCCGTTCTCCGGCCAGTCAGCCCACGCCCCGTCGGCGTTGCGCACCCGGAACCATCCTTTCTCCTTGTCGAAAATCCTCCGGTAGGCCTGGCCGCGCCCTTTATAAGTCACGGCATCGGCCGTCTTTCCCAATGCCTCGGCCCACTCGCCCACACACCAGTCGAAATAGCCGTACTCCAACGTTTCGGAAATACCGCTGTTGCCGGGAGAATAGCCCAATTCCGGATGATGACCGATACGGTCGGCCGTCCGACGCGCAAAACGGTAGGCTTTTTCCACGTCGTAACCTCGTATGCCTTTCTTCCAGGCATCCACGATCACGGCAATGGCCGGATTACCCAGCATGCAGCCGCTATAGGCGTTCAGGAACTCCCAGCGTTCGTAGACACCCGTGCCGTTCTCCTCTGCCAGTGTGACAAAAGAATTGATGACGTCGTTCACAACTTCGGGGTTTATCAGATTCTGCAAGGGGAACTGGCTTCTGAACACATCCCATCCGCTGAACACGGTACGTTTCTTGAACGCACCGGTCTTGTGCACCTTAAAGTCGCCGCCCATGTATTCGCCCGTCACATCGCGATAATCGCGGGGATCTATCATGGAATGATACAACGCCGTATAGAATATGACACGTTCGTCTTCCGTGCCTCCGGATATTCTGATTTTCGACAGCGCTTCGTCCCACATGGACGCAGCCCGTTCGCGATATCGGTCAAAGTCACGTCCGCCAAGCTCAGCCCTGAAATTGGCCTCCGCCCCCTCCATGCTGACAAAAGAGATGGCCGTGCGCATCAGCACCTGCTCCCCCCGCCGAGTGGAAAACTCGGTGTAGAATCCCAGGTGGTCGCCCTCCATCAGCTCCGGACGCTCCGTCACTTTTGCCCGGCTCACCACTTCGGCAAATTCAGGCGAGGTCACATTCTCCAGTTTGCGGCCCATCCCCTCCGGAATATCGGCCGACCATACACCGTAATTCTCCAGCGGACGGCTGAAGCGCGTATAGAAATAAACCGTATAATCGGCTTTTCCGCCTCCGTTGCCCCAGCCTCCGCCATCGGGGGTGCAACGCATCCATCCGCGGATAGTATGGTCGTCCACACGCTCCACACACTGCCTGACGGACGTGCCCCCTACACGGCGTGCCAGATCAATCTGTATCCGGGAGCATTCACTCTCCGGATAAGTGAACCTCATCACTCCGCCATGAGGCGTGGCCGTCAGCTCGGCCCGGATGTCATAGTCTGTGAGATGCACGGCATAGTATCCCGCAGTCGCCTTCTCGCTTTGCTTGTCGTAGCGCGAACGGTATCCGTCCTCCGGCCGGTCGGCTTCGCCGCGGTAAGTATGCAACGTCCCCACCGTAGGCATCACCAGGAAGTTTCCCAAATCACCGTACCACCCTATGCCGCTCATCTGCGTCATGGCAAATCCCTCTATCGTAGTGTGCTCAAAACTATATCCCGACCCATTGTCGCCTCCGGTAATCGTATTAGGACTCACCTGTGTCATTCCCCACGGCGTGGCCGCTCCGGGGAACGTCTTCCCCAGGCCGTGCTCGGCACGCGCCATCTGCGTGTTTGTCGTAGCACCGATAAAAGGATTCACATATTCCGACCACCGCTTTTCGCCGCGGACCTGCACGCAGCAAGACAACACCAGCGCCGCAAGCCCTCCGGCCACACGCCTCTTTCCGATTCTTATATCCATAGCTTTCGTTTGATTTGATTCGCTTATTATTTCCGTTCACAAAAATAATGAAACCCACCGGCCCTCCCTTTCATACTCTCACCGAAAAATAACAATTTTGCACCATCTCCCTGTACGCCTGTAGCCGGCCTCTTTCCAATCCGGATATGCCCTTCTCTTCTCCCTACAATTTCGTGCTCATCATTTTTTAAAATGAAGCGCAGTATTTTAAAAAATGATGAGCACGAAAATTTATCAAGGTACGGACGGGTACAAATCAGCCTGCATTCCGGACTCCGCCAAAAGCCCGACCGCAAGATTATCCATGTCTTAAGTAATTCTATCCATTTTATAAACGAAGAAAACCACGTTACTTTGCACTTGGAAATAAATTCTTAAATCATTTTTATAGTCATGAAGACAAAAACAAATCTTTACCTGTTTCTGATTGCGCTGATTTCCGCCATGGGCGGATTTCTGTTCGGTTACGACTGGGTCGTTATCGGAGGCGCCAAACCTTTTTATGAACAGTATTTCCAGATTGCCGACAGCCCTACCATGCAAGGATGGGCGATGAGCAGCGCCCTGATAGGCTGCCTTATCGGCGCCCTGAGCGCAGGCAAACTGAGTGACCGTCTGGGCCGCAAACCCATCCTGGCACTCGCCGCCGGTTTGTTCATCTGTACGGCGGTGGGTACGGGAGCGGCCGATACGTTTGTGGCTTTCAACGTGTTCCGCCTGATCGGAGGCTTCGCCATCGGAATCGCGTCCAGCCTCTCTCCCATGTATATCGCCGAAATAGCTCCGGCACACCTGCGAGGACGCTTCGTTTCCATCAACCAGCTGACGGTGGTGCTGGGTATCCTGTCCGCGCAAATCGTCAACTGGCAGATAGCCGAGCCGGTGGCCGACAACGCCACAGCGGAGATAATCCGCCTGTCGTGGAACGGACAGACGGGATGGCGCTGGATGTTCTGGGCCATGATCGTACCGGCCGCCCTGTTCTTCATTTTCAGTTTCGTTCTGCCCGAAAGCCCGCGCTGGCTGGCCTCTGCCAGCCATAAGGAAAGGGCATTGCGGATATTCACCAAGATAGGCGGAGAGGCACATGCCCGCGAAGAACTCGCAGCCATCGAAGCGGCAGCTTCCGTAAAGACGGCCGAGGGCGGATTCAAACAACTGCTCCACCCCTCCATGCGCAACATCCTTGTCATCGGCGTGGTGATGGCCGTGCTGCAGCAATGGTGCGGCATCAACGTGATCTTCAACTATGCGCAGGAAATCTTCATGGCAGCCGGATACGGCGTGTCGGACGTACTGATGAACATCGTGGTGACAGGCGTGACCAACGTGATATTCACCATCCTGGCCATGTGTGTCGTAGACCGCTGGGGACGCAAGGCGCTCACCCTTTTCGGCGCGTTCGGCCTCACACTTATCTACGCCATCATGGGAACGGCCTATTTTCTGCACATCAACGGCATACTGCTGCTCATCATCGTAGTGGCCGCCATTGCATGCTACGCCATGACGCTGGCCACTACCATGTGGGTCATCATCTCCGAGATCTTTCCCAACCGCATACGCGGCATCGGCATGTCGGTATGCACGTTTGCCCTATGGGCGGCCTGCTTCACGCTGACCTATACCTTCCCGGTGCTGAACACCGGCCTGGGCGCAGCCGGCACATTCTGGCTCTACGGCATCATCTGTCTGGCCGGAGGCATCTTCGTATGGCGCCGCCTGCCTGAAACAAAAGGAAAGAGCCTGGAGGAAATCGAGAAAGAACTTATCAAATAACTATTATATTATGGAAAAAATCACTTCTTATTTGATTCAAAGTACAGTGAGCACCTCCGAGGTGCGTGCCTGGGAAGAAGACATCATGCTTCCCACCTATGAAATCGGCAAGGAAGAAAAAAATCCTATTTTCCTTGAAAAGCGTGTGTATCAGGGAAGCAGCGGCTCCGTGTATCCCTATCCCGTTGTGGAGAAAATCTCTGACGAGAAGAAAGACAAGCTCTACCACGCCCTCTTTATCGAGAACGAATATATCAAGGTGATGATTCTGCCTGAACTGGGAGGCCGCATACATATGGCCTACGACAAGGTGAAACAGCGCCATTTCGTATACTACAACCAAGTGGTGAAGCCCGCATTGGTCGGACTGACAGGCCCCTGGATCTCTGGAGGTATAGAGTTCAACTGGCCGCAGCACCACCGTCCGTCGACCTTCCTTCCCACCGACTTCTCCATCGAAGAACATGCCGACGGCAGCAAAACCGTGTGGTGTAACGAGGTGGAACGCATGTTCCGCACCAAAGGCATGCAGGGCTTCACGCTCTATCCGGGCAAGGCTTACATCGAAATCAATGTGAAGATTTACAACCGCACCTCATTCCCGCAGACATTCCTGTGGTGGGCCAATCCGGCCGTAGTGGTCAACGACCACTACCACTCCGTGTTCCCGCCCGATGTCAATGCCGTATTCGATCACGGCAAGCGCGACGTGTCCTCTTTCCCCATCGCCACCGGCGTATACTACAAGCAGGACTACTCTGCCGGCGTGGACATCTCAAAATATAAAAACATCCCTGTGCCGACATCCTACATGGCCATCAAATCCAAATTCGACTTTGTGGGCGGATACGAGGAAGGCGTAAAGGGCGGACTGCTTCACGTGGCCGACCATCACGTGTCTCCCGGAAAAAAACAATGGACATGGGGAAACGGTGATTTCGGATGCGCCTGGGACCGCAACCTGACCGACGAGGACGGACCGTACATCGAACTGATGACGGGTATGTACACCGACAACCAACCCGACTTCACCTGGCTGCAACCTTACGAGGAAAAGTCATGGAAACAGTATTTCATGCCCTATGCCGAAGTGGGCTACGTGAAGAACGCCACCAAGGATGCCCTGCTCAATGTGGAAATAAAGGACAACAAGGGTAAGGTGATACTTTACACCACAGGCGTCAACAAAGACTTGCATGTGTGGGCGAAGAACACCGCAGACAACACCGTGCTTCTCGACAAGGTTATCTCCGTAAGTCCGGCAGAACCGTTTGAAGCCGGATTCAACGCCGAAAACCTGAAAGAAGAAGAGTTGCTGGTAGAAGTGCGCGACTGCAACGGGCGCATCATCGTCGGCTACCAGGCCGACAAACCGGAAATCAAACCGGTACCCGATCCCGCCAAAGCAGCGAAGGACCCGAAAGACATCGCGTCTATCGAACAACTGTTCCTCACCGGACAGCATCTGGAACAATACCGTCATGCCACCTACGACCCGACGGAATATTATAAAGAAGCGCTCCGCCGCGAACCGGGCGACATCCGTTGCAACAACGCCATGGGATTATGGCTCATGCGCAAAGGACAATTCGCCCAGGCCGAACCGTTCTTCCGGACTGCCATCGAGACACAGACCGAACGGAACCCGAATCCCTACGACGGTGAACCTCACTATAACCTAGGATGGAGCTGCCTGATGCAAAACAAAACCGACGAGGCCTACGACGCTTTCTTTAAATCGGCCTGGAATGCCGCATGGCAGGATGCCGCCTATTACAATCTGGCAGCCATCGACTGCCGCCGGGGCCACTTCGAGAAAGCACTCGATTTGATAGACCGTTCGCTCGTACGCAACTGGCACCACCACAAGGCACGCCAGTTGAAAGCCTCCATCCTGCGCCACCTGGGACGCAAGGAAGAAGCTGCCGCCCTCATCGAAGAATCGCTCAAGATAGACCAGTTCAACATGGGATGCCGCTACGAACAATACTTGCTCACCCGGGACGAAAAAGCGCTGAAGGAAATGCAACACCTCATGAGAGGAGCCGCACACCCCTATATCGAATATGCGCTCGACTTTGCCACGGCAGGCCTCTATGACGAAGCCATCGAACTGCTGGAAACCTATGCGGCAACGCAAAACACGGTGTATCCGATGATACACTATGCCTTAGGTTTCTTCTACTCACGCAAGAATGACAAGGATTCGGCACGCCTCCATTACCGGCAAGGCGAGCAGGGCGACCACTCTTACTGTTTCCCCAACCGCATCGAAGAGGTTGTCATCCTGCAAGATGCCATGGAAGTGAACGCAGGAGCTTGCGCCAAAGCGGCCTACAGCTTAGGAAACTTCTGGTATGCCGCCCGCCAGTACGACAATGCGATCGCCTGCTGGGAGGCTTCGGCCGCCATCAATCCGGCATTCCCCACAGTATGGCGTAACCTGTCGCTGGCTTATTACAACAAGCGCAACGACAAGCAGAAGGCGCTGGAAACTTTGGAAAAAGCCTACAAGCTCGACGAAAGCGACGCACGTATCCTGATGGAATTAGACCAACTGTACAAACGTCTGGGACGCCCGCAAGAAGAACGTCTGGCATTCCTCGAAGCACATCTTTCCGAAACGGAAAGCCGCGACGACTTGTCTATCGAACGCATCACCCTCTACAACCAGCTGGGACGCTACGAAGAGGCCAAGAATCTGATTGCCGCACGCAAATTCCATCCGTGGGAAGGCGGTGAAGGCAAGATCACAGGACAATATACGATCTGCCACATGGAACTGGCCAAGAAGGCCCTGCAAGAAAAACGCTATGCCGACGCACTGGCACTTTTGCAGGCCACAGACCGGTATCCGCACAACCTGGGCGAAGGCAAACTCATCAACGCCGAAGAAAACGATATCTGGTATTATAAAGGTGAAGCATACCGCGGCCTGGGAGACGAGACTCATGCGCAAGCCTGCTTCCTGAAAGCCACCGTCGGGACGGATGAGCCTCAGCAGGCTTTCTTCTACAACGACGCACAGCCCGACAAGATATTCTATCAGGGGCTGGCATGGCGTGCGCTGGGTGAGGAAGGCAAGGCAAGAGGCCGTTTCAACAAGCTTATCAAACACGGCGAGAAGCACTTGTTCGACAACTGCCGCATCGACTATTTCGCCGTGTCGCTGCCCGACCTGGCCATCTGGGAAGACAATCTGAACAAGCGCAATGCCATCCACTGCAACTATGTGATGGGACTGGGTTACCTCGGTCTGGGAGACACGGAACATGCCGCAGAGTATCTGGACAAGGCACGCATGCTGGACATCAACCACCAAGGCGCGCAAATCCATCGCGAGTTATGCAAGTAGACGCATATATAATCACTCATTTGCCGACGGGCACCCCGGTCCACGGCTTCCGGTTGACCAACTCAACCGGAGCCTGTGTGGAGCTGACCAACTGGGGTGCCCGTTGGCTTTCCGCCATGGTGCCGGACAGGAACGGCCGAATGGAGAACGTGCTGGTCAGTCCTACCGACCTCCTGAACGACGGGTTCTATATGGGAGCCATAGTGGGACGTTTTGCCAACCGCATCGGCGGCGCGCATTTCCATATCGACGGAGTGGAACACAAACTGGAAAAGAACGACGGTGAGAACACGAATCATGGCGGCTTCTCCGGTTTCGACCGCAAACTGTGGGATTGGGAATTACTGGAAAACGGCGTACGCTTCGCATTGGAATCGCCCGGTGGAGAAGGCGGTTATCCAGGTAATGTGCGCGTAGCGGTGGAATACCGCTGGAGCGAGACAAACGAATTGTCCGTCTTCTACTACGGTTCGACAGACGAGCCCACTTACCTGAACCTGACCAACCATGCCTACTTCAACTTGGGCGGAAAGGGAGAGCGGATCACGGACCACATATTACGCATTCCCTCGCACACGATGCTGGACACCACACCGGCATTCATACCGACCGGCAAACGGATCACTGTAGACGGCACGCCCTTTGACTTTATCAGCGGCAAACCGGTAGGGCGCGACTTGTATGCCGACCACCAGCAAATCAAATGGAACAAAGGCTACAACCATTGCTACGTGCTCAAAACGGCAAAGTCCGACGACATGGTCGAAGCCGCAGAGCTTTCAGATCCGCACTCCGGCCGCCGCCTGTCCGTAAAGACAGACTTGCCTGCCGTACTGCTCTACACCGCCGGCTACTACACGCAGCCCGACACCGCGGTATGTCTGGAAACACAATATTATCCCGACACGCCCTCGCACCCGGATTTTCCATCCTGCCTGTTGCGTCCGGAATACGAATATCGGCAGACCACTGTGTTCAGGTTCAGTGCTGAATAGAAATCGGGAAACAGCTCAAAAAAACATCACATAAAAGGAATGCCCGTACCTGTCGGACATTCCTTTTATCTTTCATCACAAAACCATGACAGCCACCAATACGAAAGGAGAATAACGGATTTCAGAAGTCCGCACTTCGGATACGGCGCCTCTACCCCAACACTCCCTCTTTCAAAATGAGGGACAAATGTCTGCGGTCCTATGCCATTTACCTTTCCACCCCCATTCAGGCATATCAAGCGAAAAGGGGAAACACAGATATTCCGATGCCCCAAACGAAATGCAATGGCATCCCTGCCGGCAACGCGGTACATGAAAGCGCAGAACTTTGCCATATTCGTCGGACGCGCACCGGACCCACTATCAGAACAGGACAACATCAAAGCCACAGAACTTCTGTTAGGGACCATCCATTATCCGAGCCCGAAATGAGTATCCGGTTTCTTCGATAACAAGAATGGGTCCTAATATATACAGGGATACGGATACGCAACGGTCCGGCATGCAGGCTATACCTAAAATACATACCGCCATGCCCCACACTAAACTCATGCAGCCAGAAAGAATATGCGGTGACGGACATAACGACCGGAACGACATGGAGAATGCCAAATCTTTCAATACCCTTGCCATTCCCATCTAACCTACCATAAAGAAACCTAATCCAAAGAAAATGTAGCCGACCAATCATATCACCGACTGCCGCACACGACACAGCACAATAATAAAAAAGACTTGCCTATATCAGGCAAGTCTTACGTGAGCGGAAAACGGGGCTCAAACCCGCGACCCCCAGCTTGGAAGGCTAGTGCTCTATCAACTGAGCTATTTCCGCATTTCCTTTCTGAAAGCGCTGCAAAGATAATGCAAAAAAACTTTCGATGCAAATTTATATAGCTTTTTCTTCCTATTTTCCGTCACTTATCCGCTTATTTTCCCGCCATCTCATCTATCTTTCACTCTACATACTTCACTTTTTCCATATTTCGAGTTTTCGCTTTCGGCATCTCGTCAGGATAGCCAAAGGCTATGGCATAAAGCAATCGATGAGTATCCGGAAAATCCAGACGCTTTAGAAGCTCAAGGCCCTCCGGAGCATTAAAGAACCGACAGATTCCGCCCAGACAACAAGACCCTATTCCCATAGAACTGGCAGCAAGCATCATATTACCCCCCAACAGTCCGCAGTCGACCTGTGACAAATCATACGTAGTGTCATAAGCTATAAAAACCAAAACCGGAGCACCATAGGCAGCCTGCTGCACGGTTTTCATTTCATTCCGTTTCATAAAACAGCTATAAACAGAATCCATCTCAACCAGAAAACCCGGATTATCCACAATTCGTACTTCCCACGACTGAAGCCCCTTGCCGTTCGGTGCATAAACTCCACATTTAATAATGTCCGCCATCTTTTCTTTCTCCAAAGGCCGAGACTGGAATTTTCGAATGCTGCGCCGGTGGAGAATAGTATTCATCACCTCATTTTTAACTATCGAAGTGTCGGCACATACAGGTTCATATTGAGAACAGGACGTATCTTTGCGACACCCGACCGACAAAACAACACCAACTATTCCCATAAAAACAAAACTCATTTTCATACTATTCTAATTTAATAATAATCATTTCCCTTAAGATCCTGCAAAAATAAGGGATAATCAAATATATAAGACAAATCTAACAGACTTTCTTCTCCCAAACAATCTCAGGCCACGTTTTATCTTCAAAAACCGAATCGAAAGATTGTAAAACCAGAACTATTTGTCTATCTTCGCAACGTTCTTTTAACTCAATTTTAAACGAAAAGTCTCATGAAGAAACCAATCGGAGCATTTATTGCTTTTATTCTTTCGGCAATCTTTGCCCAAGCACAAAAACTCAATGTTGATTTTATCACTCCGTCCATCGTAAGGGTGCAATGGACAATGGACAGTATATTCACGGACAACGAAACAGGAGTATACATCTACGAAAAAGAAAAAATAAAAGTCAAGCATAAGGAAACTGAGAAATATCATATATTCACTTCGTCAGAACTTATCGTAAAAGTGAACAAGGAAAAGTCTGCAGTTTCATTCATTGATAAAAAAAACGGTAAAACTCTACTTAAAGAACATGACCTCCATCCTCACGGAGCAGAGTCTGTCGTACAGGAACGAATCGTATACAACGACAAAACGGCACGCATGGTAGATACGGCAAACGGAAAAATAACGGTAAAAGACATTTTAAGACGAGACACAATCGGCACCAGCACACGTTACTGCGTAAACTTTTCATATGCAGGCAACGACGCAATCTATGGACTGGGCTCCCACATGGAAGACTACATGAACCTAAGAGGAAAAACTATGTACTTAACTCAGCACAATCTGAAAGTCATGATTCCCATGCTAATCTCTCCCAGCGGATACGGATTGCTCTTCGATGCGGGTTGTGCCATGAAGTTCAGTCCATACGTCTCAGACACAGAAAAGAATGAAACCGAAAGTTTTTCCATGGAACTTGAGGCAGCCCGCCAACTGGACTACTATTTTATTCACGGAGAACAGATGGACGACATTGTGGCAGGTTATCATTATCTTACGGGAAAAGTGTCACTCATGCCTCGTTACCTTTTCGGTTACACACAATCCAAAGAACGTTATGTATCGTCAGACGACATCATAAAAACTCTTCGTGAATACAGAAGACGCCATGTCCCCATAGACATGATTGTACAAGACTGGAATTACTGGCCACAAGGATGGGGATATATGAAAATGAATCCTAAGTTTTATCCGTCTCCAAAAGCACTTGCAGATTCCGTGCACGCCATGAACGCCAAACTGATGGTCAGCATCTGGCCCAACCCTCAAAAATGCCCTCAGGAACAGGACTTCCGCAAACAAGGCTTCATGCTTGAGCATTCTACCTACGACGCATTCAGTCATGAAGCACGCAAATACTACTGGAAATATGCCAACGATGAATTCTTCTCACGGGGTTTTGACGCCTGGTGGTGCGACTGTAGCGAACCCTTGGACGGAGACTGGAAACCTAATCCTCTAAACGGAGAAGCTTATGGCCGTGACTCGCACGAACAACGATGGATATTAAACAAAAATCTTCTCAGCGATGCATTAGGAGCAGAACGCAGCAGTTTATACTCACTCTATCACTCACGAGGTATCTATGAGAACCAAAGACTGACCACCGACAAAAAACGCGTAGTAAACCTTACCAGAAGTTCCTATGCGGGTCAACAAAGATATGGCACAATGGTATGGAATGGTGACACCTATGCCTCTTGGCAATCATTCCGTCAACAGATCCCGGCCGGCCTCAATTATATGGCAACCGGAAATCCTTACTGGACTGTGGATGTAGGATCTTTCTTCACACGCAATGACGGAAAAAGATGGTTCTATAGTGGAGAATTTCAAAACGGCGTAAAAGACGACGGTTTTAAGGAATACTATACTCGTATGTTCCAATGGGGCACATTCTTGCCTATGCTCCGTAGCCACGGAACCGACACACCACGCGAAATTTGGCAGTTCGGAGAAAAAGGAACTTCATACTATGATGCCATTCTTAAAATGATACACTTACGCTATTCGCTCATACCTTATATATATAGTATGGCAGCCATGCAATCCAGGTACAGTTATACGATGGCACGCTGTCTGGCATTCGACTTCCCGAACGATACGGAAGTATTGGATATAAAAGACGAATATATGTTCGGAAGTTTCCTTGTATGTCCCATAACCTATCCATTAAAGGAGAAATCGCACCGTAAAGTATATCTTCCGAAAGGTACAAAATGGACAGACTACTGGACAAACAAAGAATACGAAGGCGGAAAATGGATTGAAGTACGGTCTGAAATAGACAGAATCCCACTCTTTATCAGATGCGGTAGCATAATCCCGACAACAGAAGTTGCAGAATATACCGGAGCACAAGTGGGTAAACCGGTCACTATAAACATATATCCGGGTAAAAATACGATGTTCGAACTCTACGAAGACGAGGGCGACAATTACAACTATGAAAATGGCTTATCCTCTACCATTGTATTTGCATGGGACGAAAAGAAGCGTACCCTCACAATAAACCAACGGGAAGGACATTTCCCAGGAATGCAACAAGAGCGTACATTTATTGTGAGAACCCCACTCGACAGCCAAACCGTTTCTTATGACGGTCGTAAAACCACAGTAAGATTTAAACACTAATACAACACTGCAAAATATAACCAGGAAGAAAGCCTCATCCTTTCTTCCTGGTTTTGTATTCAGATGGAGACATACCCATATATTTTGTAAACTGGCGGGAGAAATAAAGTGAATCTTCATAACCTACCAATGGGCTGATCTGACTAATCTTCAGATCCGTAAAGTCTAAGTAATGACACGCCTCTTGTATGCGCAGATATCCCAAATAACGCAGTGGCGGAGACCCTGTTTTATCTTCAAAAACATTCGAAAAATAAGACGGAGAGAGTTTTACTTCTCTGGCAATATCCGTCAGACGGATTCTCTTGTTCAGATTCTCTTGCATGAAATGAATCGCCCGCTGCACCATATCCCTCTTTTCCTGCACCCCCGTAAAACGGCACTCCCGATATTCGCCCAGAAACTTCATCGAACCTAAAAAATGAAATAGGCTCGTCGTTGCATATAACATATAATTTTTGTTATACCCAGAACTTACGGAAGCATAAATCTCCTCAAACAACATCAACCGCTCTTTAATACGGGAATGCTCTGTAGGAAAAATATCATGAGGCTTGCCGAACCCGGCACTAAAGAAGGCGGCTTTCATTCCGTCAAAATGAATCCAGTATATTGTCCAAGGATTCTCTGCCTTACTCCCATATGCGTGCGCCTTATATTTAGGCAGGATAAAAAACTGGTTGGCACTGACTTCGTAACGCTTACTATCTAATTCAAACCATCCTTCGCCCTCCACACAATAAATCAGCACGAACTCCTGAGAGTCGTCTTCCTTTCGCTCGCAGTAATGAAAGTCTGCATGAGGGTAATAACCGATGTCCGTAATGTAAAGCTCACCTCCCAAAGGGTCACGCTTCAGTTCTTCAACTAAGAAGCCCGGCAACACAACCAAGCGTTCTCCTTTGAATCCTTCTTTTATCCGTGGCATAGTATTAGTCTTTGCAATATTACAAAGATACAAATTTGAAAACAATTCGCAAATGGAAAAGGCTGAAAAGAACTTACCGGATTCCAGGCCAGATAGTATGCCCCTAAATACCAGAGAATCCGAACATCATACCGAAATAAAATGCAGGAGAGTCATCATTTTACCAACTTTATGTGTATCTTTGGCACATAGCAACCTTATTATCTAAACTTATGAATCAAGAACTTTCCATGAATGCCAACAAGCTTGTAGCATTCCTACAAAAACCCGCCACAGAGATCACGAAAGCCGATATCATATCATTCATCCGGCAGAATGAAATCAAAATGATCAATTTCATGTACCCTGCAGGTGACGGACGTCTGAAAACACTCAACTTTGTCATCAACAACCAAGCCTATCTGGAAGCGATACTTACTTGCGGCGAGCGCGTGGACGGCTCAAGCTTATTCTCGTTTATTGAAGCCGGAAGCAGCGATCTTTATGTCATTCCCCGTTTCCGGACCGCCTTCGTTGACCCGTTTGCCGAGATTCCCACCCTCTCCATGCTCTGCTCCTTCTTCAACAAAGACGGCAAACCTTTGGAAAGTTCACCGGAATATACACTCCACAAAGCCAGCAAGGCATTTTCCGAAGTAACCGGCATGGAATTTCAGGCCATGGGAGAACTGGAATACTACGTCATCGCTCCGGACAACGGTATGTTCCCAGCCTCCGATCAGCGCGGCTACCACGAATCCGGCCCTTACGCCAAATTCAATGCCTTCCGCACAGATTGTATGTTTTATATAGCACAGGCCGGAGGACAAATCAAATACGGACATTCCGAAGTAGGTAATTTCACAATAGACGGCAAGATTTATGAACAGAATGAAATAGAGTTCCTGCCGGTTCCGGTAGAACAGGCTGCCGACCAACTGATAATAGCCAAATGGATAATACGCAATCTGGCTTACCGATACGGATATGACGTGACTTTCGCACCGAAAATCACTACAGGAAAAGCCGGTTCGGGACTACACATCCACATGCGCATCATGAAAGACGGGCAAAACCAAATGATGGAAAACGGCATTTTATCAGAAACCGCCCGAAAGGCCATCGCAGGAATGATGGAACTAGCCCCCTCCATTACTGCTTTCGGAAATACAAACCCGATGTCTTACTTTCGCCTTGTACCCCACCAGGAAGCTCCCACTAACATTTGCTGGGGCGATCGCAACCGCTCGGTACTGGTACGCGTACCGCTTGGTTGGTCAGGCCGGACGGACATGTGTACATTAGCCAACCCTTTGGAAACGGAGAACCATTACGACACCAGCCAAAAACAGACCGTAGAGATGCGCTCGCCAGACGGATCTGCCGATATATACCAACTATTGGCCGGACTGGCCGTAGCATGCCGTCACGGTTTTGAAAAAGCCAATGCACTGACCGTTGCCGAGAATACATATGTCAACGTCAATATTCACCGGAAAGAGAATGAAGACAAACTGAAATCTTTAGCACAATTACCCGATTGTTGCGAAGCGTCGGCGGACTGCCTGCAAAATCAACGCGACATATTCGAACAATACAACGTGTTCAGTGCGGCTATGATAGATGGTATCATCAGTAAACTGCGCAGTTATGCAGACAAAACACTCCGTACGGAGATCATCGACCAACCGGAAGCCATGCTTAATCTGGTTCGCAGATACTTCCACTGCGGGTAGCAGAGCCGCACAGCCTTGCCCATAAAAATGCGGGACGCGAAAACAGAATTGTTTCGCGTCCCGCACTATATGTATCCGGACAATGCCTAATCACAATGCAAAACCTTATTTAATGCGCCTGTAACCATACACGGCCAATCCGCCCAGTTCCTCTTCGATGCGAAGAAGCTGATTGTATTTTGCCATACGGTCTGAGCGGCTCAGAGAACCGGTCTTAATCTGCCCGCTGTTGGTTGCCACCGCTATATCTGCTATAGTAGCATCTTCCGTTTCTCCCGAACGGTGAGATGTCACGGTTGTATACCCATGACGATGCGCCATTTCTATTGCATCCAACGTTTCGCTAAGCGAACCTATCTGGTTGACCTTGATCAGTATGGAGTTTCCACATCCCATCGCAATTCCTTTAGAAAGGAAATCGACATTTGTCACGAACAGATCGTCACCCACCAACTGGCAACGGCTACCGATGCGTTCCGTCAACTTCTTCCATCCATCCCAATCATTCTCACTCATACCATCCTCAATGGAATCTATCGGATATTTAGCGGTCAGTTTCTCCAGATAGTCAATCTGCTCATCCGAAGTACGCTTTGTTCCTCTCTCTCCTTCAAATATCGTATAGTCATACACCCCATTCTTATAAAACTCCGAAGAGGCGCAATCCATCCCTATCATCACATCTTTTCCCGGATTGTAACCAGCCACCCTGATAGCCTCCATAATACACTCAAGCGCATCTTCCGTACCATTCAAAGAAGGAGCAAAGCCACCCTCATCTCCTACTGCCGTACTCAATCCGCGGTCATGAAGCACCTTCTTTAGAGCATGAAAAACTTCCGCCCCCATACGCAGTCCCTCACGGAAAGATGAGGCGCCCACCGGACGTATCATAAACTCCTGAAATGCGATAGGAGCATCGCTGTGCGAACCGCCATTGATAATATTCATCATCGGCACCGGCATCACATAAGTATTTACCCCACCGATATAGCGGTACAACGGGATATCCAGGTAATTGGCAGCAGCCTTGGCCACGGCCAGCGACACACCCAGAATGGCATTTGCACCCAAACGGGATTTTGTCTTCGTTCCGTCTATCTCCAGCATCTTACGGTCGATAGCCCGCTGTTCCAGCACGCACCATCCGGCCAATGCCGGAGCTATAACCTTATTGACATTATCCACCGCTTTCAGCACTCCTTTACCGCCATAACGCTGTTTATCGCCATCACGCAACTCCAGTGCCTCATGTTCACCCGTAGACGCTCCGGAAGGCACGGAAGCCCGTCCTGTCACACCACACTCCAGCATTACCTCCACTTCTACAGTCGGATTGCCGCGGGAATCCAATATTTCACGTCCTTTAATTGATTCAATTCTCATATTTACTCCTGTTTTTAATATTCAACATCTTTCCGGAAAAGGCAAGTCCTTCATTTCCAGCACTCCGCCTCGTTACCGATAAGGGTTTCTAACCAAGCACAAGATACAGACTAAAACACGTATCAGCAAATCAAAGTAGTTAAATATGTAGCTTAATTCCGACAGACAGACTTAATATTTCTTTAAACCCAATACTGCGGTCACCGAAGAAAGTACAAAAGTCCGTATCACAAGCCCCCAACTCATAATAAAGGGAAATGTCCTGTATCCGCCAATTGGAAACATCCGGTATGTCATACATAATACGCTGTCCCAAAGACAGGTTGGCACGCACGCGGGTGGAGAATCCATAATACCCTTTAGGGTAACGGTCCGGTTCATGCGTCCAAAACTTGTCGCTCAGAACGGAAGATACAAACAGACTACATGACAAAGGCTGAACCACCCATGCACTATGCCCGATGCGCAAACGCCAGGGCAAATAGGATTGTTTCAAGGCAACCACAGCCTTATGGTGCTCACTCTCAAACTTAGGCAAAAAACCTAAGATCACATCTGTCTCCCATTGCTCTTTTTTCCCATAAGTCCATCCCATACCGGCAGAGACCACTCCGACACTCCCTGCAAATTGCATCTTATAATGCCTGGGCATCAGACGTTTCCATCCTTCCATGCGACGTTCCATAATTTTCTCATAGCGCGTAGGAACAGAATCCGGTAATTCCGCTACATTCTGTCCCCGGCCCCGAAAAGGAAAGCAGGCCAATATACACACGCTAAAAACTACAACGTTCAATCTCATATCCCTCTTCCTTTATCGTAATTACATAATATCCTCTCTTACCCACTGTGGTACAGCCATAATACACTATACCATCGTCAAAGTATTCTTTCTCATCCCAACTATGAATATGCCCGAACAAACAAAACTGTACTCGGGGAAAGCTGCAGACATAACGTTCGAAAGGGCGCCTTACATTATTGTTGAACTCACTGTCTCCAGGTGGAACATGCATGACCATAATGGTTTTTTCAATTTCATCCGGCATATCCCGCAACTCGTCCTCCATAAAATTAAAATCCGGAACCGGATGGCTATAATCATATTCCAGTGCATTGGTGTTCAGGCAAACAAAACGTACATTACCCACCGTAAAAGCAAAATTATCCTTACCGAAAACTTTCTGATATACATCAAATCCCGTCCCCAGACAGTCGTGATTGCCAAGCAGACATACGTAAGGCATCTGCAGTACGTTCAAATAGTCGCGCGCCCATAGAAATTCCTTTGTCTCACCGAAGTCTGCCAAATCCCCTCCATGAATAACAAAATCTATGTCGCCACGCTCATTAATAGCATTGACTACATCTTTAGTCTCATCATAACTACGTTGCGTATCGCTGATCATAGCAAAACGAAACTCATGTTTCCCCTGCATTTTCGTTTCTATCAGACTAATGTTTTTTGCCGTCAGTCCGGTCTCTCCCTTAATGCGTGTATCATAGGGATGGTATTCTATCACTTCGCATCCCGATAAACAACAAGACATGACAGCTATACATATTCCAATCTTATATCTCCACATCTCTTTTTTCTTTTGTGGCCAAAGGTAATGAATTTGCGAAAAAGACAAGTATTCCAAATGTACTTGTTCTTAGCTAAAAACCGTCTGCTCGACAAAAAAAAGTCTTGCGGAAGAAATAAAAATTTAGTGCGCACCATTTTTTAAAATGATGCGCACTAAATTTAAAGCCAGAAATCAGCACAAAGGCCACCTGAATTTCTCACGAATATATCTGATGCGTTCAGCCGACAAAGGAGGAACATCATCAAGCAAATACTCCACACCTAAGTCTTTATACTTGAACACTCCCATCGTATGATAAGGCAACCATTCTATCTTACGGACAACCTTATACGGCTTCAGGTACTCCCACAACTCTTCCAGCAACCCGTCGTCGTCCGTGAGCCCGGGCACCACGACATGTCGTATCCAGACTTCCTTTCCGCGCTTCTCCAACTCATCAAGCCAACGCAAAGCATTCCTTCCGTCATTTCCGCACACTTTACGACACAAATCCGGATGAAGAGCCTTTATATCCAACATTATCAGATCTGTAAAATCCAACACCGAAAGAGTCTTCTCGTTAAATATCGTCCCGGCAGTATCCAGTGCCGTATGAATACCTTCCTCATGACACAACCGGAAGAACTCCCGGCAGAAATCGGCCTGCATCAACGGCTCCCCTCCGGTCAACGTTACTCCCCCTTTGGCTATGAAACTTCTGTAACGCATGACCTCTTCCACCAGTTGCTGAGGCGTCAGTTCATACTTTACTTCCGATTCCACACACCAGGTATCCGGATTATGACAATAAAGACAACGGAGAGGACAACCTTGCAAGAAGGTCACAAAACGAATTCCGGGACCGTCCACGGTCCCGAAACTCTCTAAAGAATGTATTCTACCCAATAACGGTTTACCCATACATCCACCTCTTATAAAGAATGATTTATCGTACGAGAAATCACATCCAACTGCTGCTCACGTGTCAACTTCACAAAATTCACGGCATAACCGGAAACACGAATCGTCAACTGCGGATACTTCTCAGGATGTTCCATCGCATCTACGAGGAGTTCCTTGTCAAACACATTCACATTCAAATGCTGTCCGCCATCGGGAGTAAAGTAACCGTCGAGCAGGCTCACAAGATTCTCTACCTGTGTTTCACGTTCCTTACCCAGCGTAGCAGGTGAAATGGCAAAAGTATAAGAAATACCGTCGTGTGCATGATGGAAAGGCAATTTTGCCACCGAAGCCAAAGCTGCCACCGCACCTTTCACATCACGTCCGTTCATAGGATTCGCTCCCGGAGCAAATGGCGTGCCTCCCTGACGACCGTCAGGAGTAGTACCGGTTTTCTTTCCATACACCACATTACTTGTAATCGTCAGGATAGACTGTGTAGCTGTCGCATTACGATAAGTCTCATGCTGACGAAGATAATTCATAAACTTCTCCGTGATTTCCACCGCGATGGCATCCGTACGGTCATCATTATTACCATAAGGAACATATTCGCCCTCTCGCTCAAAATCAACAGCCAGACCGCGTTCATCACGAATCACCCT
Source organism: uncultured Paraprevotella sp. (assembly GCA_910586505.1). Classification (GTDB taxonomy): domain Bacteria; phylum Bacteroidota; class Bacteroidia; order Bacteroidales; family Bacteroidaceae; genus Paraprevotella. The sequence continues at coordinate 75,925 of CAJUGV010000010.1, forward strand.
CACCTTGCAATCGCGAATAGCGGCCAATGAATCCGCTACAATAGACAGACCTGCGATACCGGTGGCACGTATGCGCTGTACGTCGCCGTCATGCAATGCCATCTCGTATGCCTCATAGTCATATTTATCGTGCATGTAATGAATAATCTTCAGCGCATTCACATACACCTTGGCCAGCCAGCGCATCATCTGCTCGTATTTCTCCATTACTTCATTGTAATCAAGATACTCACTTGTTATAGGCTCAAATTTCGGGGCTACCTGTACTCCTGTACGTTCGTCACGTCCTCCGTTGATCGCATAGAGCAAACATTTAGCCAAATTGGCACGGGCACCGAAGAACTGCATCTGCTTACCGATTTTCATCGGAGAGACACAGCAGGCAATACCATAGTCATCTCCGTAATCCACACGCATGAGATCATCATTCTCATACTGAATGGCAGAAGTGTCTATAGACACCTTCGCACAGAACTTTTTCCAGTTTTCAGGCAACTTATCTGCCCACAACACCGTCAGATTTGGCTCCGGAGCCGGACCGAGATTATAAAGCGTATGGAGATAACGGAAACAGGTCTTCGTCACCAAAGTACGTCCATCGACGCCCATACCGCCGAGAGACTCGGTTACCCACACAGGGTCACCGGAGAAGAGATCATTATATTCCGGAGTACGCAAGAAACGCACAATGCGTAACTTGATAATCATCTGATCAATTAATTCCTGTGCCTCCTCCTCTGTCAGCTTACCTTCACGAATATCTTTCTCTATATAGATATCAAGGAAAGTAGAAGTACGACCTATTGACATAGCGGCACCATCCTGGTCTTTCACAGCAGCCAGATATGCCATATAGACAAACTGCACGGCCTCACGGGCGTCCTTAGCAGGACGAGTCACGTCAAAACCATAAGCGGCACACATCTTTTCAAACTCCTGCAAAGCATGTATTTGCTCCGTTACTTCCTCCCGATTACGAATGATCTCATCATTAAGCTCCTGTATGTCAAGACGCTTCTGGAACTGTTTCTTATCCTCAATAAGACGTGCCGTACCATACAATGCCACACGCCGATAATCACCGATAATTCTGCCACGGCCATAAGCATCCGGCAAACCGGTAATAATAGCCGACCGACGCGCTGCAATCATTTCCTCTGTATATGCAGAAAATACACCTTCATTATGCGTCTTACGATACTTGGTGAAAATTTCCTTTGTCATAGGATCAAGATGATAACCGTAAGCTTCCAGACTATTTTCCACCATACGGATTCCTCCTTTCGGAAAGATTCCCCGTTTCAACGGAGCATCCGTCTGTAATCCTACAATCACTTCATTCTCCTTATCTATATATCCGGGGCCATAGGTTGTTATACCTTGAGGATGTTTTGTTTCAGTATCGTACACACCTTTTTCACGTTCGATCTTGAACATCTCGGTCAACTTATTCCAAACCTTGCGGGTCTTTTCAGAAGACGGTTTAAGAAAAGAATCATCTCCTGTATAGGGGGTATAATTATTTTGAATGAAATCCCTTACATTGATCTCTTTCTTCCACTGTTCACCTTTGAAGCCAGCCCAGCTTTCGTTATTATATTCCATCATATATTTGTTTTTAATGCGGCTGCAAAGATACGGAGAAATAATGAAACCTCATATACTAATTTGTAGGTATTTCAAATTTAAAATCCTTGCCAACTGTTAAACCGTACATTTATTCCGTCCGGCTCACGAGTAACTCTCCCGGAATAAGACTGTTTAAAATCACAAAAACGATTACCGGAACTCTGAATCAGGCTATACACACACTGACCGGGTAATCTGACTAAAATCATCCCTTTGCTAAATCCTACAAATTCATAGACATTCTTTATTTTTCCATTACAGACTATCAACCGATTACCTATGATAAAGATCTTGCCGTTCGTATTAACTCTGACATCCTCTTTTCTAAAAGAGAATTCCATACCAGACGATACAAAACGGAACATATACAAATCTCCCTGTTTGACTAGCTCAAACCGTCCTAATCGCCCAAGTTCCGGTTTTTTACAGTAATTCCGTCCTGCTTTTCCATCCCAATAGATCAACCGTCCTGCAAAATTATGCCCTTTGAAGAAGTCTCCATTACATTCAACATTACCATAGAGTTCCGGCTTCAAGTCGATGCCCTTTGCATCTACAACCGTCACTTTTCCACGGAAAACATTGTCATACGGATAAAAACACATGGCATAATAGGGATCCGGCAAACGTTTTATCCTTTCAAACTGAGGGGCACAGACCTCCTTGCCATTTAAAGAAATGCCATATTTACCATTCTGAATAAAAACTTCCAATCCCTCACGCTTTTCCGTTTTACTCTTAATCCGTACCATTTCAAGGTTCACCAGTTCTTTCCCCATGGTATTCTCACCTATATATATAGGATGATTATAAGTCGTCACGCCACGTCCGCTCCTCTCCCCTTCAAACATCTGTTGCCAATCACGGTCTTGCGTAGGCAGACCAAATGTCAGATACAAGCCCACCTGGTCCAGTATGATCACATGGCTTTTACTTTGAGACACACGCATCCCACGTCCTACTTGTTGCAAATACTTCGAAAGAGACAATGTGGGCCTTGCCAATTGAATTACTTCCACCTCAGGAACATCCCATCCTTCTGAAAAGATATCCACATTAACCATCAACTGTATCCTTCCTTCTTTATAACTGTCGGCCAATCTACGACGTTCTTCTGCCGGAGTCTTGGCATCAACCCAACAACAGCTAACACCACGCTGCCGATAAAAATTCACAATATGCCGCGCATGGTCACAATTGATGGCATAGACTATACCTTTCTTTCCCGAAGCAAATGCCTGATATGTATCATATAAATGTTGTATACTCTCTGGACAGTCCATCACCATAGCCATTTCCTTTATCTGAAAATCACCATCTGCACCGCGCTTGGATAATGAGAAAACATCACGCACTGCCTTACTGTCCGGATCGGCACTTATATATTCCAAATCCGACAACCATCCCTCTGTTATAAAGCTCTCAATACTATATGTCTGAAGCATTAAATCAAACAAATCGGTAAAAGGCTCCCCACTCAATCTGCAAGGAGTAGCAGTCAGTCCTAAAAAAAGAGCTTCAGACCACTTCTCCCACAATGCCCTATATGTCTTTGCCAAAGCATGATGTGCCTCGTCAACTACAATTAGCCCCGGATTAAAAAACATTCTTTCAATATTACGGCTTAAAGTTTGAATGCTTGCCACTTGAACTTTTTCAGCTGACACAAACTTTTTTCCTCCTGTAATACATCCATGGCTTATTCCAAAATAATCTAACGTTTTTGAAATCTGCTCGATCAACTCCATCCTATGAGTAACAACAAGCACCCCGTTTGCGCAATTCTCACGAATAATTTCCGCCATCAAGAATGTCTTTCCTGTCCCCGTTGGCATTTGCACCATTATACTACGGGCACCGCTCCACCATCTTTCATAAAGACGATGCTTCATTTCTCTCTGATAATCACGCAGCTCCATACAACATAAAAGAAATCCTATGATGTTGTATCAAAAGGGTCTCTGTACTTCCCTAATAATTGTTTCCCGAAATACCAGAAAAACTTCATATCATCCACAAAATAACGACGAAAC
>CAJUGV010000011.1 GCA_910586505.1 uncultured Paraprevotella sp.
TGATTTGTAATCTCGGGGTCGTTGGTTCGAATCCGACAAGAGGCTCAAGAAAATGAAGGGAGGGCAAATACCAGAGTGGCCAAATGGGGCAGACTGTAAATCTGCTGGCTTACGCCTTCGGTGGTTCGAATCCATCTTTGCCCACGTTTCGAAACCTTTTTAAGGTTTAGGAAGTATGCGGAAATAGCTCAGTTGATAGAGCACTAGCCTTCCAAGCTGGGGGTCGCGGGTTTGAGCCCCGTTTTCCGCTCTGATGTTTGCTGTTATAGCTCAGCGGTAGAGCACTTCCTTGGTAAGGAAGAGGTCCCGAGTTCAAGTCTCGGCACCGGCTCAAAATGATATTTAGAACATGATCATTAATCAAATAAAGAACAATTAAGTTATGGCAAAAGAGAAATTTGACAGATCGAAACCACATGTGAACATTGGTACGATTGGTCACGTTGACCACGGTAAAACAACTTTGACAGCTGCTATCACAACAGTATTGGCAAAGAAAGGTCTTTCAGAGCTGCGTTCATTCGATTCTATCGACAACGCTCCTGAAGAAAAAGAAAGAGGTATTACAATTAACACTTCTCACGTAGAGTATTAGACTGCAAACCGTCACTATGCTCACGTAGACTGTCCGGGTCACGCCGACTACGTAAAGAACATGGTAACTGGTGCTGCTCAGATGGACGGTGCTATCATCGTAGTTGCTGCTACTGATGGTCCGATGCCTCAGACTCGTGAGCATATCTTGCTGGCTCGTCAGGTAAACGTACCGAGACTGGTTGTATTCATGAACAAGTGTGACATGGTAGACGACGCTGAAATGTTGGAACTCGTTGAAATGGAAATGCGTGAACTGCTTTCAGCCTACGAATTCGACGGCGACAACACTCCGTTCATCCAGGGTTCTGCTCTTGGTGCGTTGAATGGCGTTGAAAAGTGGGAAGAGAAGGTTATGGAGCTGATGGATGCTTGCGACACTTGGATTCCTCTGCCTCCGCGTGATATTGACAAACCGTTCTTGATGCCGGTTGAAGACGTATTCTCAATCACTGGTCGTGGTACTGTAGCTACTGGTCGTATCGAAGCTGGTGTTATCCATGTAGGTGACGAAGTTGAAATCCTCGGTTTGGGTGAAGACAAGAAGTCTGTTGTAACTGGTGTTGAAATGTTCCGCAAGTTGCTGGATCAAGGTGAAGCTGGTGACAACGTAGGTCTGTTGCTCCGTGGTATCGACAAGAACGAAATCAAACGTGGTATGGTTCTTTGTAAGCCGGGTCAGATTAAACCGCACTCTAAATTCAAAGCTGAGGTTTATATCCTGAAGAAAGAAGAAGGTGGTCGTCACACTCCGTTCCATAATAAATATCGTCCTCAGTTCTATCTGCGTACTATGGACTGTACAGGTGAAATCACTTTGCCGGAAGGAACTGAAATGGTAATGCCGGGTGATAACGTAACTATCACAGTTGAGTTGATCTACCCAGTAGCATTGAACCCAGGTCTTCGTTTCGCTATCCGCGAAGGTGGACGTACGGTAGGTGCTGGTCAGATTACAGAAATTCTTGACTAATACACAATAATTAATCAGTTCTCGGTCTTGTATCGGGAACTGATTATGTACACACGGGAGTAGCTCAGTTGGTAGAGCACCGGTCTCCAAAACCGGGTGTCGGGAGTTCGAGCCTCTCCTCCCGTGCTAAAAATAAAGAATATGTTTAAGAAGATCTTTAAGTATTGTAAGGAATCTTATGATGAGCTTGTCCATAAGACAACTTGGCCAACTCGTTCAGAACTTACTAACAGTGCAGTTGTAGTATTATCTGCTTCCCTACTCATTGCATTGGTTGTTTTTGCTATGGACTTCGTGTTCCAAAGCGTAATGGAAGTTATTTATCCTAATTAATTGAGAGATGGCTGAAACTGAAATGAAATGGTACGTAATGCGTGCTGTTAGTGGAAAGGAAAGCAAAGTGAAGGAGTATATTGACGCTGAAATCAGAAAAGGCGACTTTGGAAAGTTCGTGTCTCAGGTGTTAATTCCTACTGAAAAAGTTGTTCAGGTTCGTAATGGTAAGCGTATAGTTAAAGAGCGTAACCATCTTCCTGGGTATGTTTTAGTAGAGGCAGCAATGGTTGGAGAAATAGCAGTGTTGCTACGAAATACACCGAATGTTTTAGGATTTTTGGGTGAGTCAAATACGAATCCAACTCCATTACGTCAAGTTGAGGTAAATCGCCTTTTGGGGGCGGTTGATGAAATGCAGGATGTTCCTGAAGAAATCGTAATACCTTATTTGGTGGGCGAGACAGTTAAAGTTTCAGAGGGACCCTTTAGTGGTTTTTCTGCGGTAATTGAAGAGGTCAATAACGAGAAGAAGAAACTGAAAGTGATGGTTAAGATCTTCGGTCGTAAAACACCGTTGGAGTTAGGTTTTATGCAAGTGGAAAAGGAATAATGCGTTCTGTTACGCGTGTTATTCTTGAATATCAAATTCAATAAAAACAAAAGAAATGGCTAAAGAAGTTGCTGGATTAATCAAATTACAGATTAAAGGAGGCGCTGCAAATCCATCACCCCCAGTGGGTCCTGCTTTGGGTTCCAAGGGTATCAATATCATGGATTTCTGTAAAGCATTCAACGCCAGAACCCAGGAAAAGGCCGGTAAGGTGCTTCCGGTTGTAATCACCTATTATACGGATAAGTCTTATGACTTTATCGTAAAGACTCCTCCTGTAGCAGTACAGTTGATGGAGGTTGCAAAATTAAAAGGTGGTTCTGCTGAGCCGAACCGTAAAAAAGTTGCCGAAATATCTTGGGAGCAAGTACGCGTAATAGCTCAGGATAAAATGCCTGACTTGAATTGCTTTACGTTGGAAGCTGCGATGAAATTGGTTGCAGGAACAGCAAGAAGTATGGGTATCACTGTGAAAGGAGACTTCCCGGGTTAATAAATTAAATCTTCAATTAAAATGAGTAAACTGACAAAAAATCAGAAGTTAGTAGCTGAAAAGATTGAAGCAGGGAAAGCATACTCTTTGAAAGAAGCTTCTCAATTGGTAAAGGAAATTACAACAACCAAATTTGATGCTTCTGTAGATATTGATGTACGTTTAGGTGTGGACCCTCGTAAAGCTAACCAAATGGTGAGAGGCGTTGTTTCTCTTCCTAATGGAACTGGAAAGGTTACAAGGGTGTTGTGCTTATGTACTCCTGATGCTGAAGCTGCTGCTAAGGAAGCGGGTGCTGACTATGTTGGTCTTGATGAATATATCGAGAAAATAAAAGGAGGATGGACTGACGTAGATGTCATTATCACCATGCCTTCAATAATGGGTAAAATCGGTGCTCTCGGTCGTGTGCTAGGTCCTCGGGGATTGATGCCTAATCCCAAGAGCGGTACTGTAACTATGGATGTGGCTAAGGCTGTAAGAGAAGTAAAGCAGGGTAAGATTGACTTTAAGGTAGATAAGTCTGGTATTGTGCATACTTCAATCGGTAAAGTTTCTTTCACCCCTGAGCAGATTGCTGAGAATGCAAAGGAATTTATTGCAACAATCAATAAGTTGAAGCCGGCTGCTGCCAAGGGTACTTATATTAAGAGTATTTATCTTTCAAGTACAATGAGCCGCGGAATCAAGTTGGACCCGAAGGCTGTTGAGGAAATCTAAAATGTAATTGAATCATGAGAAAGGAAGATAAAGGTAATATTATTGCCCAGCTTGGTGAAATCCTGAATGAGTATGCTCATTTCTATCTTGTTGATGTAACTGGAATGGATGCTGCTACAACAAGTGCGATGAGAAGAAAGTGTTTTCAGTCGGAGGTGAAAATGGTTGTAGTGAAGAATACATTGCTTCACAAGGCATTGGAAACTGCTGAAATTGATTTTACTCCTTTATATGGTTGCTTGAAAGGTACAACTGCAGTGTTGTTTGCCAATATTGCAAATGCTCCTGCAAAGTTACTTAAGGATTTTGCGAAGGATGGAATGCCTGCTTTGAAAGCTGCGTATGCAGAAGAAGGCTTCTATGTAGGTGCTGATCAACTTGCTGCACTTACGGCTATTAAGAGCAAGGATGAGGTTATTGCTGAGATTGTTGCATTGCTGCAGTCACCAGCCAAGAACGTGCTTTCAGCTCTTCAATCGGGTGGAAACACCATTCATGGTGTTCTCAAGACTCTTGGTGAAAGACCAGAATAATTTAAATTAGTATCAAACAAATAAAAAATAGAGAAAAATGGCAGATTTGAAAGCTATTGCTGAAGAATTAGTAAATTTGACAGTTAAGGAAGTAAATGAATTGGCAACTATCCTGAAGGATGAGTATGGAATTGAGCCTGCTGCTGCAGCTGTTGCTGTTGCTGCTGGTCCTGCTGCTGGTGCAGAAGCTGCAGCTGAAAAGGACTCTTTCGATGTTGTATTGAAGAGTGCTGGCGCTGCTAAGTTGCAGGTTGTAAAGGCTGTTAAGGAAGCTTGCGGTCTTGGTCTGAAAGAAGCTAAGGAAATGGTTGATGGCGCTCCCAGCGTGTTGAAAGAAGGTATGGCTAAGGCTGATGCCGAAGCATTGAAGAAGACTTTGGAAGAAGCTGGTGCAGAAATTGAATTGAAATAAATTAAACCTGTTCAGCAGGTGAATCGGTAAAGAATCCTCTGGTAGAGGGTTCTTTACCTTTTTGTGTCTAAAACTATCAACAAGTTCAACTAATAATAATATAGATGTCCTCTAATCTTGTAAATCAGAGAGTAAACTTTGCTACAGTCAAGAATCCGATGCCCTATCCGGATTTCCTTGATGTGCAATTGAAGTCGTTTAAAGACTTCCTGCAGTTGGATACTCCTCCAGAGAAGCGTAAAAATGACGGCTTGTATAAAGTGTTTTCGGAGAACTTCCCGATTGCAGATACGCGGAATAACTTCGTGCTGGAATTTTTGGATTATTATATTGATCCCCCACGCTATACTATAGAAGAGTGTTTAGAGCGGGGACTCACATATAGTGTGCCTCTTAAGGCTAAATTGAAGTTATATTGTACCGATCCTGATCATGAAGATTTTGATACGGTTATTCAGGATGTTTTCTTAGGTCCTATTCCTTATATGACCGATAATGGAACATTCATTATTAATGGTGCTGAACGAGTTGTAGTCTCGCAGTTGCATCGTTCTCCTGGCGTATTTTTTGGTTCAAGTATCCATGCTAATGGTACGCAACTTTATTCGGCACGTATCATTCCTTTTAAAGGGTCTTGGATAGAGTTTGCAACGGATATCAATAATGTGATGTATGCATATATTGACCGTAAGAAGAAATTACCGGTTACGACTCTACTTCGTGCAATAGGCTTTGAAAATGATAAAGATATTTTAGAAATCTTTAATTTGGCAGAGGAAGTAAAGGCGACCAAAACGAACTTGAAAAAGCAGATAGGTAAGAGATTGGCTGCTCGAGTGCTGAAGAGTTGGGTTGAAGACTTTGTTGATGAAGATACAGGAGAAGTTGTATCTATAGAGCGTAATGAGGTAATATTAGATCGAGAAACAATCCTAGAGGAAGACAATATTAATGATATTCTAGAAAGTGGGGTTTCTTGTGTGTTGCTTCATAAAGAGGAGGTTGATACTTCAGATTATTCTATTATATTTAATACACTTCAGAAGGATCCTAGTAATTCAGAAAAAGAGGCTGTATTGTATATTTACAGACAGTTACGAAATGCGGATCCTGCTGATGATGCGAGTGCAAGAGAAGTTATTAATAATCTGTTCTTTTCAGAGAAGAGATATGATTTAGGGGAAGTGGGACGTTACCGTATCAATAGAAAATTAAACCTTTCTACTGAGATGGATGTGCGTGTACTGACAAAAGAGGATATTATAGAGATTATCAAGTATCTGATAGAATTGATTAACTCTAAGGCTTTGGTGGATGATATTGACCATTTAAGCAACCGTCGTGTGCGAACAGTAGGTGAGCAGTTGAGCAATCAGTTTGCGATAGGTCTGGCACGCATGAGTCGTACTATTCGTGAACGTATGAATGTTCGTGATAATGAAGTGTTCACCCCAACGGATTTGATTAATGCCAAGACAATTTCTTCTGTTATTAATTCATTCTTTGGAACGAATGCTCTTTCTCAGTTTATGGATCAAACCAATCCGTTGGCAGAGGTTACACATAAACGACGTTTATCAGCTTTAGGTCCTGGTGGTTTGTCTCGTGAGCGTGCAGGATTTGAGGTTCGTGATGTGCATTATACACATTATGGACGTTTATGTCCTATTGAATCACCTGAAGGGCCTAATATCGGTTTGATTTCTTCATTGTGTGTATATGCTAAGATTAATGATCTTGGATTTATTGAAACACCTTATCGTAAGGTAAATGAAGGAGTTGTTGATCTGTCATTGGGGTCTGGTATCCAGTATCTTACTGCTGAAGAAGAAGAAGGGCAGATCATAGGTCAGGGTAACGCCCCTCTTAATGATGATGGAACTTTTATTCGTAATAAAGTAAAATGTCGTCAAGATGATGATTATCCTGTTGTTCCGCCTTCAGATGTGAACTTGATGGATGTGGCTCCACAGCAGATTGCTTCGATTGCAGCCTCTTTGATCCCATTCTTAGAGCATGATGATGCCCACCGTGCGTTAATGGGATCAAACATGATGCGTCAGGCGGTGCCTTTGCTACGTAGTGAATCTCCTATCGTAGGTACGGGAATAGAGAAGCAAGTCTGCGAGAATTCGCGAACGATGGTTACGGCCGAAGGTGATGGAGTAATAGAGTATGTAGATGCTACTACCATCCGTATTTTGTATGATCGTACGGAAGAGGAAGATTTTGTTAGTTTTGAGCCTGCATTAAAAGAATATCGTATTCCTAAGTTCCGCCGTACAAATCAAAATATGACAATAGATTTACGTCCTATTTGTGACAAGGGTCAACGTGTGAAAGCTGGTGATATTTTGACTGAAGGTTATTCTACCCAGAAAGGCGAGTTGGCTTTAGGAAAGAATCTTTTGGTGGCGTATATGCCTTGGAAAGGATATAACTACGAGGATGCTATTGTATTAAATGAGCGTGTTGTTCGTGAGGATATTCTTACTTCTATTCATGTGGAGGAATTCTCCCTTGATGTCCGTGAGACAAAGCGAGGAGTGGAAGAATTGACTGCTGATATCCCGAATGTTAGTGAAGAGGCAACCAAGGATTTGGATGAAAACGGTATTGTTCGAGTCGGAGCACGTATTCAGCCAGGAGACATAATGATAGGAAAGATTACTCCTAAGGGAGAAAGTGATCCTTCCCCTGAAGAAAAGTTGTTGCGGGCTATTTTCGGGGATAAAGCTGGTGATGTGAAAGATGCTTCTTTGAAAGCTTCTCCATCGTTGAACGGTGTGGTAATTGACAAAAAATTGTTCTCGCGTGCAATTAAGACCCGTGCTGCTAAGGCTGCAGATAAGCTAATTCTTCCTAAGATAGACGAGGAGTTCAATAGTAAGGTTGAGGATCTTAAGGCTATTCTTATTGATAAATTGTTGGAGCTTACTAAAGATAAGGTTTCACAAGGTGTGAAAGATTATATGGGAAGCGATGTGATAGCACAAGGAAGAAAGTTTGCGGCTTCTGCTTTGGAAGGATTAGACTTTACTACCATACAATTGAGTGGCTGGACAGATGATGAGCATTTAAATAATTTGATTTCTCAGTTGATTATAAATTTCCTGAAGAAGTACAAGTTACTTGATGCCGAACTCAAACGTAAGAAATTTGCTATTACAATCGGTGACGAGCTTCCTTCGGGAATAATTCAAATGGCTAAAGTCTACATTGCCAAGAAGCGTAAGATTGGTGTAGGTGATAAAATGGCAGGACGTCATGGAAATAAGGGTATTGTGTCTAAGATTGTGCGTCAAGAGGATATGCCGTTCTTAGCTGATGGTACTCCGGTGGATATTGTATTGAACCCATTGGGTGTGCCTTCACGTATGAATATCGGGCAGATTTTTGAAACAGTTCTTGGAGCTGCCGGGAAAGAATTAGGAGTGAAGTTTGCAACTCCAATCTTTGATGGTGCAACTTTGGATGATCTATGCGAGTGGACTGATAAGGCAGGATTACCTCGTTATTGTTCTACGCAGCTGTATGATGGTGAAACTGGTGAGAAGTTTGATCAGTTGGCAACTGTTGGTATTGCTTATATGCTGAAGTTGGGACATATGGTTGAAGATAAGATGCATGCCCGTTCTATAGGCCCGTATTCATTAATTACCCAGCAGCCTCTTGGTGGTAAAGCTCAGTTCGGAGGTCAGCGTTTTGGAGAAATGGAAGTTTGGGCAATCGAAGCCTTTGGTGCATCTCATGTGTTGCAAGAGATCCTGACCATCAAGTCGGATGATGTGATCGGCCGTTCAAAAGCATATGAAGCTATAGTCAAAGGTGAACCGATGCCGACTCCAGGTATTCCGGAATCTCTTAATGTATTGCTCCATGAATTGAGAGGTTTGGGCTTAAGCGTTACGCTTGAATAACATAGTTGAACTCTTTTATTAATAATAAAATATGGCTTTTAGAAAAGAATCTAAAATAAAGAGTAACTTTACGAAAATAACCATAGGACTGGCTTCTCCGGAAGAGATCCTGGAAAATTCGTATGGTGAGGTTTTGAAACCGGAAACCATTAACTATCGTACTTATAAACCTGAACGTGACGGTTTGTTCTGCGAGCGTATTTTTGGTCCTACAAAGGATTATGAGTGCCATTGTGGTAAATACAAACGAATTCGTTATAAGGGTATTGTATGTGATCGTTGCGGTGTGGAAGTAACGGAAAAAAAGGTGCGTCGTGAACGTTCTGGACATATTTCTCTGGTTGTTCCTGTAGCTCATATTTGGTATTTCCGTTCTTTACCTAACAAAATAGGATATTTGTTAGGGATACCGACCAAAAAATTGGATGCGGTTATCTATTATGAACGTTATATTGTAATACAGCCAGGTGTATTGGCGGAAGAAGGTGTCGCACCTAATGATTTGTTGACAGAGGATGAATACTTGGATTTTTTAGAAAAGTTGCCTAAAGAAAACCAGTATTTGGAGGATTCAGATCCTACTAAGTTTATCGCTAAGATGGGTGCGGAGGCTGTGTATGATCTCTTGATTCGTCTTGATTTAGATAAGCTTTCTTATGAATTACGTGACAATGCAAATGCAGATACGGCACAGCAGCGTAAGACTGATGCCCTGAAGCGTTTACAGGTCGTGGAATCTTTCCGTGCCAGCCGTGGACGTAATAAGCCGGAATGGATGATAATGAAGATATTGCCGGTTATTCCTCCTGAACTGCGTCCTTTGGTGCCGTTAGATGGCGGACGTTTTGCCACTTCTGATTTGAATGACCTATATCGTCGGGTTATTATTAGAAATAACCGTTTGAAAAGGCTGATAGAGATCAAAGCTCCGGAGGTGATATTGCGTAATGAGAAACGAATGTTGCAGGAAGCTGTAGACAGTTTGTTTGATAATTCCCGTAAGTCAAGTGCGGTAAAGACGGATGCTAACCGTCCTTTGAAATCTCTTTCAGACTCTTTGAAAGGAAAGCAAGGACGTTTCCGTCAGAATTTGCTGGGTAAGCGTGTGGATTATTCTGCCCGTTCTGTTATTGTAGTAGGTCCGGAGCTAAAGATGGGTGAGTGCGGTTTGCCTAAACTGATGGCTGCAGAATTGTATAAGCCGTTTATCATCCGTAAACTCATAGAGCGCGGAATTGTGAAGACGGTTAAGTCTGCCAAGAAGATAGTAGACCGTAAGGAACCGGTGATCTGGGATATTCTTGAATATGTGATGAAAGGACATCCGGTATTGTTGAACCGTGCTCCGACTTTGCACCGTTTGGGTATTCAGGCATTCCAACCTAAAATGATAGAAGGAAAAGCTATTCAGCTTCATCCGTTGGCGTGTACGGCATTTAATGCCGACTTTGATGGTGACCAGATGGCTGTGCACTTGCCATTGAGCAATGAGGCTATATTGGAGGCACAGATCCTGATGCTGCAGTCTCATAATATATTGAATCCCGCTAATGGTGCACCTATTACTGTGCCTTCACAGGATATGGTGTTGGGATTGTATTATATTACCAAGCTCCGTCCCGCCTCAAAAGGTGAAGGACTTACGTTCTATGGTCCGGAAGAAGCCATTATTGCCTACAATGAGAAGCGTGTAGATATACATGCTCCTATCAAGGTGATGGTGAAGGACCTGAATGAGAACGGAGAGTTGGAGAAGAAGATGGTGGAAACTTCGGTAGGTCGTGTAATTGTCAATGAGATTATTCCAGAAGAGGTCGGTTTCTTCAACGACATCATTTCCAAAAAAACTTTGCGCGGCATTATTACCGATGTAATTAAGACTGTGGGAGTGGCTCGTGCATGCGATTTCCTTGACGGAATCAAGAACTTGGGCTACCGTATGGCTTATGTCGGTGGTTTGTCATTTAACTTAGGCGATATTATCATTCCAGAAGAAAAAGAGGAATTGGTACGTCGCGGAAATGAAGAAGTGGAGCGTATTGCTAATGACTATGGTATGGGTTTCATTACTGATAATGAACGTTACAATCAGGTAATTGATACTTGGACTCATGTTAACAACGACCTTTCCAAGGTGCTGATGAAGACTATGAAAGAGGCTGACCAAGGATTTAATGCAGTGTACATGATGCTTGACTCAGGAGCCCGTGGTTCTGCCGGTCAGATCAGTCAGCTTTCTGGAATGCGTGGTTTGATGGCTAAGCCTCAGAAAGCCGGAGCCGAGGGAGCACAGATTATTGAAAACCCGATTCTTTCCAACTTTAAGGAAGGTATGAGTGTGTTGGAGTACTTTATCTCTACTCACGGTGCGCGTAAAGGTTTGGCCGATACGGCTTTGAAAACAGCCGATGCCGGTTATCTGACCCGTCGTCTTGTAGACGTGTCTCATGACGTAATTATTACAGAAGAAGATTGCGGTACGTTACGCGGATTGATCTGTACAGCACTTAAGAATGGCGATGAGGTGATCTCTTCACTTTATGAACGCATTTTGGGGCGTGTATCTGTACATGATATTGTCAATCCTTCTACAGGCAAATTGATTGTGGCTGCCGGAGAGGAGATTACTGAAGCCAAGGCACAGGAAATTGAGGATTCTCCGATAGAAAGTGTGGAAATACGTTCGGTACTGACTTGTGAAAGTCGAAAGGGCGTCTGCATGAAGTGCTATGGACGTAACCTTGCTTCCAGCCGTATGGTACAGAAGGGCGAGGCGGTCGGTGTCATTGCTGCCCAGTCCATCGGTGAGCCTGGTACACAGTTGACTTTGCGTACATTCCATGCTGGTGGTGTGGCTTCGAATGCAGCTGCTAACGCTTCGATTGTAGCGAAGTATGATTCGAAGGTGGAATTCGAAGAGTTGCGTACAGTGGATATTACAGATGAAGCAGGTGTTTCTGCCAAAATGGTGGTAGGTCGTCTGGCTGAAGTTCGTTTTGTTGATGTGAATACGGATATTGTTTTATTCACGCAGAACGTACCTTACGGTTCAACGTTGTATGTAAACGAGGGAGATAAGGTGGAGAAGGGCAAACTGATTGCCAAGTGGGATCCGTTTAATGCGGTTATCGTAACGGAAACACCGGGTAAGATTTTGTTTGAAGACGTAATAGAAAACACGACTTATCGTGTCGAGGCCGACGAGACTACGGGATTGCGTGAAATGATTATCATTGAGTCTAAGGACAAGACGAAGATACCTTCTGCACACATTATAGATGAGAACGGCGAATTGATTCGAACCTATAACTTCCCAATTGGCGGTCACCTTTCAGTGGAAGACAACCAGATAGTCAAAGCCGGTGATGTGCTTGTGAAGATTCCGCGTGCCGTGGGTAAGGCTGGTGATATCACCGGAGGTTTGCCTCGTGTAACGGAGCTGTTCGAGGCCCGGAATCCATCGAATCCTGCTGTTGTGTCTGAGATTGACGGTGAGATAACCATGGGTAAACTGAAACGAGGCAACCGTGAGATTATCGTGACGTCCAAGTTAGGTGAAGAGAAGAAGTATCTCGTACCGTTGTCCAAGCAGATCCTAGTACAGGAGAACGACTATGTGCGTGCTGGTACACCGTTGTCTGATGGTGCTACCACTCCGGCTGACATTCTGGCCATCAAGGGTCCCACTGCGGTACAGGAATATATTGTGAATGAAATACAAGATGTGTATCGTTTGCAAGGTGTGAAGATCAATGACAAGCACTTTGAGGTGATTGTTCGCCAGATGATGCGTAAGGTGCAGATTGACGAACCGGGAGATACCCGCTTCCTGGAGCAGCAGATTGTGGATAAGCTGGATTTTGCAGAAGAGAATGACCGTATTTGGGGTAAGAAAGTGGTAGTTGATGCAGGTGATTCTGAAACCATGCAAAAAGGAATGATTGTCACGGCGCGTAAACTGCGTGATGAGAATTCTACATTGAAGCGTAAGGATTTGAAGTTAGTTCAAGTACGTGATGCTATGCCGGCTACTTCCGTTCAGATTTTGCAGGGTATTACCCGTGCTGCATTGCAAACTTCCAGCTTCATGTCGGCTGCCTCTTTCCAGGAGACGACCAAGGTGTTGAATGATGCGGCTATCAACGGTAAGACCGATAGATTGGAGGGTATGAAGGAGAATGTTATCTGTGGTCATTTGATTCCGGCAGGTACAGGACTTCGTGAGTTCGGTAAGATCGTCGTCGGTTGTAAGGAAGATTATGACCGCCTGATGGCTAATCGCAAATCGATTTTGGATTTTGAAGAATAGCCCGGTTGTTATTATAAAGTTGTTGCGAGCCGCTTTCAGTGTGAAAGCGGCTCGCTTTTTTATCTTTTGGTGGATCTTCAATGTCATTCGTCTATAGGAACCGCGTCGCAAAGGTGACGGATGAGTGCCTGAATGAATGTGGGGTTTATATGGACGGGTGAATGCAAAAAAATGGTGCGGTTGAAAATTTATTTTAGTCCGCATCATTTTTTAAAATACTCCGCATGAAAAATTACGCATGAGCGGAGGCCGGATAAGTGCGTTCGAAGATACAGTTGTGCAGACAGCCTTGGTAGACATGCAATGTCTTCCTCTTCCTGTTTTAATTATAGCAGAAACGGTATTTATGTTCTTGGTAGATATTGTTCTAACGGAACTTTTTGGCTATATTTGTAACTCTTATATAAGTATGATATAAATTACAGTAATTATGACTAATGATGAAAAACAGCAGCAAGATAACATGTTGCAGATAGAGATCAGCCCGGAAGTGGCGCAG
Source organism: uncultured Paraprevotella sp. (assembly GCA_910586505.1). Classification (GTDB taxonomy): domain Bacteria; phylum Bacteroidota; class Bacteroidia; order Bacteroidales; family Bacteroidaceae; genus Paraprevotella. The sequence goes on from CAJUGV010000011.1 coordinate 13,340, forward strand.
GGGGCTTATGCTAACTTAGCTATGATCGCTCATTCCACATCCGAGGTTATCATAGACTTCGTATGTATGATGCCGGGGCTGCCGAAGGCGAATGTGAAATCCCGTATTGTAATGGCACCCGAGCATGCCAAACGTTTGCTTTATGCTTTGCAGGATAATATAAATAAGTATGAGCGTAATTTCGGAGAGATAGATTTGTATCAAAGCGGGCCGCGGACTGTGGCACCATTTAAGATCAATAAAGGGGAGGCGTAGGCCTCCTTTTTTTGTATGTTGATTAAAAGAAGTTTTAATATGTAAAATAATATTAAAATATGTCTGCCAAAGTTGGTTTTATGGGACTGCAGATATTTAAATAAGGAGAAAATACATTGTTATTTAGAATTTAATTCGTAAATTTGCGGCCTGAAAGCCCTTAGTGTGGGCTTTATGTAATAAGATCATATAAATAACAATATATATAAATTAAAAAAACAAAAAAATGCCTACTATTCAACAATTGGTAAGAAAGGGTAGAACAGTGTTGGTAGACAAGAGCAAATCGCCTGCTTTGGATAACTGTCCGCAGCGTCGTGGCGTTTGTGTCCGTGTGTACACTACCACACCTAAAAAACCTAATTCGGCGATGCGTAAGGTCGCTCGTGTGCGTTTAACAAATATGAAGGAAGTCAACTCCTACATTCCGGGAGAAGGACACAATCTGCAGGAGCACTCCATAGTATTGGTGCGTGGCGGTCGTGTGAAAGACCTGCCGGGTGTGCGTTATCATATCGTTCGTGGAACGTTGGATACAGCCGGTGTGGCTAATCGTACACAGCGTCGTTCCAAGTATGGTGCAAAGCGTCCTAAGGCGGGTAAGAAGTAATTCGTCTGTTTATTAAAAGAATTATTATTTATTAGTTTTGGTTTGTTGAGCTAAAGGTTGAGTAAATACTCCGGTGGGAGATTGAAGATTATCGAAGTACAGCCAAACTGAAAAACTTTTTGAAATGAGAAAAGCAAAACCAAAAAAACGTGTGATCCTTCCGGATCCAGTCTTTAACGATGTTAAAGTTTCTAAGTTTGTAAACCATTTGATGTATGATGGTAAGAAGAATATCTCTTATGAGATTTTCTATGCAGCCCTTGAATCGGTGAAGGCAAAGATGGCTAATGAAGAAAGAAGCGCGCTTGAGATCTGGAAGACTGCATTGGATAATGTAACTCCTCAGGTTGAAGTTAAGTCTCGCCGTGTGGGTGGTGCAACTTTCCAGGTTCCTACTGAAATTCGTCCCGATCGTAAGGAGTCTATTTCTATGAAGAATTTGATTCTTTATGCTCGCAAGCGTGGTGGTAAGACTATGGCCGATAAGTTGGCTGCTGAAATCATGGATGCTTTTAATGAGCAGGGCGGTGCTTTCAAGCGTAAGGAAGATATGCATCGTATGGCTGAGGCTAACCGTGCATTTGCACACTTTAGATTCTAATTAATTAAAGTATCTGAAAATGGCAAAGCAAGATTTACATTTGACTCGTAATATCGGTATCATGGCGCATATTGATGCCGGTAAGACTACTACTTCTGAGCGAATCCTTTTTTATACGGGACTTACCCATAAGATTGGTGAAGTACATGACGGGGCTGCTACTATGGACTGGATGGCTCAAGAGCAGGAACGTGGTATTACCATTACCTCTGCTGCGACAACCACTCGTTGGAAATGGAATGATCAGACGTATAAGATTAACTTGATTGATACTCCGGGACACGTGGATTTTACTGCTGAGGTAGAGCGTTCTTTGCGCGTGCTTGACGGTGCGGTCGCTGCATATTGTGCGGTTGGTGGTGTAGAACCCCAGTCGGAAACTGTATGGCGTCAGGCTGACAAGTATAATGTGCCCCGTATGGCTTATGTGAATAAGATGGACCGTTCCGGTGCCGACTTTTTTGAAGTTGTGCGTCAGATGAAGGATGTGCTTGGTGCAAATCCCTGTCCGGTCGTGATTCCTATTGGCGCGGAGGAGAATTTCAAGGGCGTTGTCGACCTGATTAAGATGAAAGCTATTCTGTGGCATGACGAAACAATGGGAGCTGACTATTCTGTAGAAGAGATTCCCGCTGATTTGCAGGCTGAGGCAGAAGAGTGGAGAGATAAGATGTTGGAGAAGGTTGCTGAGTTCGACGATGAGTTGATGAACAAGTATTTCGATGATCCTTCTACAATTACAGAAGAGGAAATTCTTCGTGCGTTGCGTGCGGCTACGGTTGCTATGGAGGTGACTCCTATGCTTTGCGGATCTTCGTTTAAAAATAAAGGTGTGCAGACGTTGCTTGATTATGTATGTGCATTCCTGCCGTCTCCGCTGGATACTCCTAATGTAATCGGAACGAATCCGGATAGTGGCGAGGAAGAAGAACGCAAGCCGTCGGAAGAAGACCGTACTTCGGCTTTGGCGTTTAAGATCGCTACCGATCCGTATGTGGGACGTCTGACATTTATCCGTGTGTACTCAGGTAAGGTTGAGGCCGGTTCATATATTTATAATTCTCGTTCTGGTAAGAAAGAGCGTGTGTCTCGTCTGTTCCAGATGCACTCGAATCATCAGAATCCGGTAGAGGTTATCGGAGCCGGTGATATTGGTGCCGGAGTAGGTTTCAAGGATATTCGTACCGGAGATACGCTGTGTGACGAAGACGCACCGATCGTATTGGAGTCTATGGACTTCCCGGATCCTGTAATCGGTATTGCAGTTGAGCCGAAGACTCAGAAAGACTTGGATAAACTGTCTAATGGTTTGGCTAAATTGGCAGAGGAGGATCCTACCTTTACTGTGAAGACTGATGAGCAGACCGGTCAGACTGTGATTTCCGGTATGGGTGAGTTGCACTTGGATATTATCATCGACCGTCTGAAACGTGAGTTCAAGGTAGAGTGTAACCAAGGAAAGCCTCAGGTTAACTATAAGGAATCCATTACGAAGACTGTTAACTTGCGTGAGGTATATAAGAAACAGTCGGGTGGACGTGGTAAATTTGCCGATATCATTGTTAATGTAGGTCCTGTAGATGAAGACTATAAGGAAGGCGGTTTGCAGTTCGAGAATAAGGTGACTGGAGGTAATATTCCAAAGGAATTCATCCCTTCTGTACAGAAAGGTTTCGAAAGTGCAATGAAGAATGGTATTTTGGGCGGTTTCCCGATGGATAGCCTGAAGGTTGAGTTGCTTGATGGTTCTTTCCATCCGGTGGATTCAGACCAGCTTTCGTTCGAAATCTGCGCGCTGCAGGCTTATAAGAGTGCTTGTGCTCAGGCTAAGCCTGTATTGATGGAGCCTATCATGAAGCTGGAAGTTGTGACTCCGGAAGAAAATATGGGTGACGTTATCGGTGACTTGAATAAGCGTCGTGGCCAGGTGGAAGGAATGGACACAAGCCGTAGCGGTGCCCGTATTGTGAAAGCGATGGTTCCGTTGGCTGAGATGTTCGGTTATGTAACAGCTTTGCGTACGATAACCTCCGGACGTGCTACTTCTTCAATGACTTATGATCATCATGCTGCTGTGTCAAGCTCTATTGCGAAGACAGTGCTTGAAGAAATTAAAGGACGTACAGATTTAGTATAATAATACAATTGGATAGAAGGTGCCGGTTAGCGAATGACTCTTAATCGGCATACCTTCTTTCCATTTCATTAATTCATAAATAAATTAATAAAACAATGAGTCAGAAAATCAGAATTAAACTGAAATCTTATGATCACAACTTGGTTGATAAGTCGGCCGAGAAGATTGTGAAGACAGTGAAGGTGACAGGGGCTATTGTAAGTGGTCCTATACCTCTTCCTACGCACAAGCGTATTTTTACTGTTAACCGTTCTACTTTTGTCAACAAGAAGTCGCGTGAGCAGTTTGAATTGTCTTCTTACAAGAGATTGATCGACATTTACAGCTCTACCGCAAAGACTGTGGATGCACTGATGAAGCTTGAATTACCAAGCGGTGTAGAAGTAGAAATTAAAGTTTAGTATTATTAAAATTAACTGAAATGCCAGGATTATTAGGAAAGAAAATCGGAATGACATCCGTATTCAGTGCCGATGGTAAGAATGTTCCATGCACTGTTATCGAAGCTGGTCCTTGTGTAGTAACTCAGATTAAGAGTGTTGAGAAAGATGGTTATGCTGCGGTTCAACTTGGCTTCCAAGAGGCAAAGGAGAAAAATACGACAGCTCCTCTTATGGGACATTTTAAGAAGGCAGGTACTACTCCCAAGAGACACTTGGCCGAGTTCACAGGTTTCGAACAAGAGTTGAATTTAGGTGACACTGTTACAGTGGATATGTTTGAAGGAGCTGTTTACGTTGACGTAATCGGAACTTCAAAAGGTAAAGGCTTCCAGGGTGTAGTTAAGCGCCACGGATTTGGTGGTGTAGGTCAGACGACGCACGGACAGCACAATCGTGCCCGTAAGCCGGGTTCTATTGGTGCTTGTTCCTATCCGGCCAAAGTATTCAAAGGCTTGCGTATGGGTGGACAGATGGGTAATGAACGTGTGACTGCACAAAATTTACAAGTATTAAAAGTGATACCTGAGCACAATTTGCTCCTTATCAAAGGTTCTGTGCCCGGATACAAAGGTTCAATCGTAATAATTGAAAAATAATGGAAGTTAGTGTATTAAATATAAAGGGTGAAGATACCGGAAGAAAAGTTCTTCTGAATGATTCTATCTTCAATATCGAGCCTAATGACCATGTGATCTACCTTGATGTAAAGCAGTATCTTGCAAATCAGCGTCAGGGAACAGCAAAGTCAAAGGAAAGAAGTGAAGTAAGCGGTTCTACTCGTAAATTAGGACGCCAGAAAGGTGGCGGTGGTGCTCGTCGTGGCGATATCAACTCTCCCGTTTTAGTGGGCGGTGGACGCGTATTTGGTCCTAAGCCTCGTGATTATGGCTTTAAGTTGAATAAAAAGGTTAAGGTTTTGGCTCGCAAATCTGCATTGTCTTATAAGGCACAAGAGAATGCGATTGTTGTGGTTGAAGATTTTACAATTGAAACTCCGAAAACCAAACAGTTTGTTGAAATCATAAATAATCTTAAAGTTGAGGGTAAGAAAGCTTTGTTCGTTTTACCAGGTGCAGATAAAAACGTATATTTGTCAGCTCGTAACATCGAACGTGTTAATGTTATGTCCGCGGCTGCGCTGAATACTTATGGGGTATTGAACGCAGACGTAATGGTTGTGACTGAAAACTCGCTGAAAGTTGTAGACGAAATCTTAACCAAATAAGGAATAGGAAACCGTTATGGGATATATAATTAAACCGTTGGTCACTGAGAAGATGACCGCAATTACAGAGAAGCAGAATAAGTTCGGCTTCATTGTTCGTCCTGAAGCTAATAAATTGGAAATTAGAAAAGAGGTCGAAGCTTTGTATAATGTTACTGTAGTAGCGGTGAATACATGTAATTATGCAGGTAAGTCGAAAAGCCGTTACACAAGGTCAGGTCTTATTCAGGGTCGTACAAATGCCTTTAAAAAGGCAATTGTTACTTTGAAAGAAGGCGATACGATTGATTTCTATAGCAATATTTAATAAAAGATGGCAGTACGTAAATTTAAGCCCACAACACCGGGGCAGAGACACAAGATTATTGGTACTTTTGAAGAGATTACTGCATCCGTACCAGAAAAGTCTCTTGTATATGGTAAGCGTTCAACAGGTGGTCGTAACAACGTCGGTAAGATGACGATGCGCTATATGGGCGGCGGTCACAAGAAAAAGTATCGTTTTATTGATTTCAAGAGAGAGAAAGATGGTGTGCCAGCTGTAGTGAAGACAATTGAATACGATCCGAATCGTTCGGCTCGTATTGCTTTGTTGTATTACGCAGATGGTGAAAAACGTTATATAATTGCTCCTAACGGCTTACAGGTGGGCAGCACAGTGATGTCAGGAAAGGATGTAGCGCCAGAGATTGGTAATGCGCTTCCTTTGGAGAATATTCCGGTCGGTACGGTGATTCATAATATTGAATTACGTCCAGGTCAGGGTGCTTTGCTGGTTCGCTCTGCCGGTAATTTTGCGCAATTAACTTCTCGTGAGGGACGTTATTGTGTAATAAAGTTGCCTTCGGGTGAGACTCGTCAGATTCTCAGTTCGTGTAAGGCTACAGTTGGAAGTGTAGGTAACTCAGATCATGCGTTGGAAAGTTCTGGAAAGGCTGGACGTTCTCGTTGGTTGGGTCGTCGTCCGCACAACCGTGGTGTTGTAATGAACCCGGTTGATCACCCGATGGGTGGTGGTGAAGGTCGTCAGTCCGGAGGACATCCGCGCTCACGTAAGGGATTGTATGCTAAGGGCCTGAAGACGAGAGCTCCGAAGAAGCAGTCCAACAAGTATATAATCGAAAGATGTAATAAGAAGTAATAAGAAAATCTGAGTAAATTATGAGTCGTTCATTAAAAAAAGGTCCATATATTGAGGTTAAGCTCGAAAAGAAGGTTCTCGCGATGAATGAGAGCGGAAAGAAGAGTGTAGTTAAGACTTGGGCTAGAGCTTCAATGATATCTCCTGATTTTGTAGGTCATACAATTGCAGTTCATAACGGAAATAAGTTTATTCCTGTTTATGTTACTGAAAATATGGTTGGACATAAATTGGGCGAATTCGCACCTACGCGTAAATTTGGTGGCCATGCTGGTAACAAGAAAAAGTAAGCAGGTTGATTATTTGAAATAATAAAGTAATTAAATAAATGGGAGCAAGAAAGAAAATTGCGGCTGAAAAAAGAAAAGAAGCCCTCAAAACCCAGTTTTTTGCTAAGTTGCAGAATGTGCCTTCCTCTCCGCGAAAGATGAGATATGTCGTTGATATGATTCGCGGAATGGAGGTGAATAGGGCACTTGGAACCTTAAAGTTCTCTTCGAAAGCCGCTTCTGCTGATGTGGAGAAGCTGTTACGCTCAGCTATTGCAAATTGGGAACAGAAGAACGGACGAAAAGCCGAAGATGGCGAATTGTTCGTGACTAAAATTTATGTTGATGGTGGTGCTACGTTAAAGAGAATGAGACCGGCTCCACAGGGAAGAGGTTATAGAATCCGCAAACGTTCAAATCATGTGACTTTGTTCGTTGGAGCTAAAACTAATGATTAATTAAAAGTAGTATGGGACAGAAAGTAAATCCGATAAGCAACCGATTAGGTATTATTAGAGGTTGGGATTCTAATTGGTACGGAGGCAAGGACTTCGGAGAGTCATTGTTGGAGGACAGCAAGATTCGTAAGTACTTGAATGCTCGTTTAGCTCAAGCTAGTGTATCAAGAATTGTTATTGAACGTACGCTTAAACTTGTGACGATAACCGTTTGTACAGCCCGTCCAGGATTGATCATTGGTAAAGGCGGCCAAGAAGTAGACAAGCTGAAAGAAGAATTAAAGAAGATTACCGATAAGGATATCCAAATTAATATATTCGAGGTAAAAAAGCCTGAGTTGGATGCTGTGATTGTTGCTAATAATATAGCACGTCAAGTTGAAGGCAAAATTGCATATCGTCGTGCTATTAAGATGGCTATCTCTAACACGATGAGAAGTGGAGCGGAGGGAATTAAGATTTTAATTTCCGGACGTTTGAATGGTGCGGAAATGGCACGTTCTGAAATGTATAAAGAGGGACGTACTCCATTGCATACATTCCGGGCTGATATTGATTATTGTCAGGCCGAGGCTTTGACAAAGGTAGGTTTGCTTGGAATCAAGGTTTGGATCTGCCGTGGTGAAGTTTACGGCAAGAGAGATTTGGCGCCTAATTTCGCTCAGGCAAAAGAGAATGGCCGTAGCAACAATGGTGGCAAGAACTTCCGTAAGAAGAAGAACTTTAATCGTTAAATTTGAAAGTTAAGAATTATGTTACAACCGAAAAGAACAAAATATAGAAGACCGCAAAAGGGCCGTTGTAAAGGTAACGCCCAACGTGGTAACCAGTTGGCTTTCGGAACATTCGGGATTAAGTCTCTCGAGACGCATTGGATTACAGGACGTCAGATTGAGGCCGCTCGTATCGCAGTGACTCGTTATATGCAGCGTGAGGGGCAAATTTGGATTCGTATCTTTCCCGATAAGCCAGTGACGAAGAAGCCGGCTGATGTACGTATGGGTAAGGGTAAGGGTGATCCTGTTGGATATGTTTTTCCGATAACTCCCGGACGTATTATTTTCGAGGTAGAAGGTGTCTCTTATGAGATTGCGAAGGAAGCTTTGCGTCTTGCGGCTCAGAAACTTCCTGTTACAACTAAGTTTATTGTTAGACGTGATTACGATAAAAACGCTTGATTATGAAGGTTACAGAAATAAAGGAATTAGCGACCAATGAATTGGTGGAACGTATTCAAGCTGAAGAGGCTAATTACACGCAGATGCTGTTAAATCATTCTGTTTCTCCATTGGAGAATCCCTCACAGATTAAGGCTGCGCGTCGTAATATAGCCCGTATGAAGACCGTGTTGCGTCAGAGAGAACTTAACAAATAATAATGGTCCACATGGAAGCTAGAAATTTAAGAAAGACAAGAACTGGTGTTGTAATCAGCGACAAAATGGATAAGACCATTGTTGTGGCTGCTAAGTTTAAAGAGAAACACCCTATTTATGGTAAGTTCGTATCGAAAACGAAAAAATACCATGCTCATGATGAGAAGAATGATTGTCACGTTGGTGATACAGTTCTGATTATGGAAACTCGTCCTTTGAGCAAAACTAAGTGTTGGAGAGTTGTAGAAATCGTAGAAAGAGCTAAGTAATTATGATACAAGCAGAATCTAGATTAGTAGTTGCAGATAATAGCGGAGCTCGTGAGGTGCTTTGTATCCGTGTTTTAGGCGGTACGAAAAGACGTTATGCCTCTGTAGGAGATGTGATAGTTGTTTCTGTAAAGAGCGTTATTCCGTCAAGTGATATTAAAAAGGGTGCAGTATCAAAGGCTTTGATTGTACGTACTAAGAAAGAGATCCGTCGTGTTGACGGTTCGTATATCCGTTTTGATGATAATGCCTGTGTTTTATTGAATAATGCGGGTGAGTTGAGAGGAAGTCGTATTTTCGGTCCTGTTGCTCGTGAATTGCGTGCGGCAAATATGAAAGTTGTGTCTTTGGCACCTGAAGTACTTTAATTTTAATAAGTAAAGTAATGAGTAAATTACATATTAAAAAGGGCGATACAGTTTACGTGAATTCCGGTGAGGATAGAGGCCGGACTGGTAAGGTGTTAAAAGTGTTCGTTGATGAACGCCGTGCCATTGTTGAAGGATTGAATATGGTATCCAAGAGCCAGAAGCCGAGTGCAAAGAATCCTCAGGGAGGATTTGTAAAGCAAGAGGCTCCTATTCATATTTCAAACTTGAATGTTCTAGACCCGAAGACCGGCAAACCGACACGTATTGGTAGAAAATTAAATGCTGACGGTAAGTTAGTTCGTTATGCTAAAAAATCAGGAGAGGAGATTAAGTAAATGGGAAATACTGCTAGCCTTAAGAAAGAGTATGCAGAGCGGATTGCTCCTGCATTGAAGAAACAGTTCAATTACACTTCTGCCATGCAGATTCCGGTGCTTAAGAAGATCGTTATTAACCAGGGATTGGGTATGGCTACTGCTGATAAGAAGATTATTGATGTTGCTATCAATGAGATTTCAGCAATTACGGGACAAAAAGCTGTTGCAACGGTTTCAAAGAAGGACGTTGCAAACTTTAAGTTACGTAAGAAAATGCCTATTGGTGTGATGGTGACATTGCGCCGTGAAAGAATGTATGAGTTTCTTGAGAGACTGGTTCGTGTGGCTTTGCCACGTATCCGTGACTTTAAGGGTATTGAGAGCAAGTTTGATGGTAGAGGTAATTATACATTAGGAATTCAGGAGCAAATTATCTTCCCCGAGATTAATATTGATTCAATAGATCGAATACTTGGTATGAATATTACATTTGTAACAACAGCCAAGACGGATGAAGAAGGTTATGCATTGCTCAAAGAGTTTGGACTACCTTTTAAGAATGCTAAAAACGATTAATATACATGGCAAAGGAATCAATGAAGGCTCGTGAAGTTAAGAGAGCCAAGATGGTAGCTAAATATGCCGAAAAGCGTGCTGCTTTGAAGAACATTGTGAATACTGGAGACCCCGTTGAGGCTTTTGAGGCTGCTCAGAAGTTGCAGCGTATTCCCAAAAACGCAAATCCTATCCGTTTACACAATAGATGTAAACTTACTGGACGTCCAAAAGGATATATGCGACAGTTTGGAATATCGCGTATTCAGTTCCGTGAAATGGCCTCAAGCGGTTTGATACCAGGTGTAAAGAAGTCAAGTTGGTAATTTATTTAATATTGTCGGGAGAGGCCCGATTAATTAATTTTTATATAAAATGACAGATCCAATAGCAGATTATCTGACGCGTTTGAGAAACGCCATTCAGGCTAAGCACAGAGTGGTTGAGGTTCCTGCGTCAAATTTGAAGAAAGAAATCACGAAGATTCTTTTTGAAAAGGGCTATATCTTGAACTACAAGTTTGTAGAGGATGGTCCTCAAGGTACAATCAAAGTGGCACTGAAATACGATTCAGTGAACAAGGTTAACGCGATAAAAAAGTTAACCCGTGTATCTACACCTGGTATGCGTAAGTATACAGGTTATAAAGATATGCCGAGAGTTATTAACGGATTGGGTATAGCTATCATATCTACATCTAAAGGAGTAATGACAGATAAAGAGGCTTCTGAACTGAAGATTGGTGGGGAAGTGCTTTGTTATGTATATTAATTTGGAGGATATAAAATGTCTAGAATAGGAAAATTACCAGTTAGCATTCCTGCGAGCGTTACTGTTACTGTAAGTGCTGAGAATGTGGTTTCTGTAAAGGGACCAAAAGGTGAGATGAGTCAGGCAGTACATCCTTCGATTAATGTTGAGGTTGTTGATTCTGAGATTATTTTTACCATTAACGAACAGAATGACTCTGTAGAGACAAAGCAGAAGCAGGCTTTCCATGGTTTGTATCGCTCTTTGGTTCATAATATGGTAGTAGGAGTTTCTGAAGGTTATGTAAAGAAGTTAGAACTTGTGGGTGTAGGTTTCCGTGCAACGAATCAAGGTAATTTGATCGAATTTGCTTTAGGATATACGCACAATATATTTCTTCAGTTGCCGAATGAGGTAAAGGTGGAAACGAAATCAGAGAGAAATCAAAATCCTCTTATTATATTGGAGTCTTGTGATAAGCAATTGTTGGGACAAGTTTGCGCAAAAATTCGTTCTTTCCGTATGCCTGAACCATATAAAGGAAAAGGTGTTTTGTTCGTTGGTGAGCAGATTCGTAGAAAATCTGGTAAGTCAGCTGGTGCTAAGTAATTTTAAAACAATAAGATTATGATAACGAAATTAGAAAGACGAATCAAAATCAAGTATAGAGTTCGCAATAAGATTTCTGGTACTACTGAACGTCCGCGTATGACGGTGTTTAGAAGCAATAAGCAGATCTATGTTCAGATAATTAATGATGTTACAGGAACTACTTTGGTAGCGGCCTCTTCTTTGGGAATGGAAGTTATGCCGAAAAAAGAGCAAGCTGCAAAGGTTGGAGCTATGATTGCTAAAAAGGCTCTTGAAGCTGGAATCGAGACAGTAGTTTTTGATCGTAACGGTTACTTGTATCACGGTAGAGTGAAAGAAGTTGCAGACGCTGCACGTAACGGAGGACTTAAATTTTAAATTATTATGGCAATTAATAGAGTAAAGATAAGCAGTGATATCGAATTAAAGGATAGATTGGTTGCTATCAATCGTGTTACTAAGGTAACGAAGGGTGGTAGAACGTTTACTTTCGCTGCCATTGTTGTCGTTGGTAATGGAAATGGTATCATTGGTTGGGGACTTGGAAAGGCTGGAGAAGTGACAGCTGCGATTGCCAAGGGGGTTGAAGCCGCCAAAAAGAATTTAGTGAAAGTTCCTGTTTTGAATGGTACAGTACCTCATGAGCAGGAAGCGAAGTTTGGGGGAGCGGAAGTTTTCATCAAGCCAGCTTCAACAGGTACAGGTGTAGTAGCAGGCGGTGCAATGCGTGCTGTGTGTGAGAGTGTTGGTATAACGGACTGCCTTGCTAAATCAAAAGGGTCGTCTAATCCTCATAATTTGGTGAAGGCTACAATTCTAGCATTGGCTGAGATGCGGGATGCCAAGATGATCGCCCAGAATAGAGGTGTTAATTTGGATAAAGTATTTAGAGGATAAGGAGGTTTATTATGGCAACTATAAAGATTAAGCAGATTAAGAGCAGAATAGGTGCTCCTAAGGACCAAAAGAGAACTCTTGATACATTAGGATTGAGAAAGCTTAACCATGTAGTCGAGGTGGAGGATACTCCTTCAACTCGAGGGATGGTTAAGAAATTGCACCATTTGGTAATCGTTATTGATTAGTTATTTATTTTAAAACTAAAGCGAAATGAAATTAAATACTTTAAAGCCAGCCAGTGGATCTGTCAAGACCTGTAAAAGAGTAGGTCGTGGAGCTGGATCCGGTTTAGGTGGTACGTCTACTCGCGGACACAAAGGTGCGAAAGCGAGATCTGGTTATAAGAGAAAGATTGGTTTCGAAGGTGGTCAGATGCCTTTGCAGCGACGTTTGCCGAAGTTTGGTTTCAAGAATATAAATAGAGTAGAGTATAAGGCTGTAAACCTTGATGCAATTCAGGACTTAGCTACAGCTAAGAATTTGGATAAGATTACTTTGATAGATATTATTGAAGCCGGTTTAGCATCACGTAAACAATTAGTCAAGATTCTGGGTAATGGCCAGTTGACAACTAAAGTGGATGTTGAAGCAAATGCATTCTCAAAGAGTGCCGAAGCTGCAATAATTGCAGCTGGTGGTAACGCTACAAAACTTTGATTCAATGAAGAAGTTAATAGAAACCTTTAAGAACATATGGATGATTGAGGATCTTAAGCAAAGGATCCTCATCACCATTCTGTTTATTGCAATCTATCGTTTAGGTTCATTTGTGGTACTTCCAGGAATTGATCCTTCACAATTGACAGCTTTGCGTACACAGACAGAGGCGGGGTTAATGTCTTTGTTGAATATGTTCTCTGGAGGTGCATTTTCAAACGCGTCAATATTCGCATTAGGAATTATGCCTTATATTTCTGCATCAATTGTGGTGCAATTATTTGGTATAGCTGTTCCTTCATTTCAGAAGATGCAGCGTGAAGGCGAGAGTGGACGTCGTATGATGAACCAGATTACGCGTATTTTAACTATCATTATTCTGATGGTGCAAGCGCCTGCTTATCTGATGAATTTGAAAATGCAGTCAGCTGGTGCATTGAATCCTGCGATTACTTGGACTACGTTTATGATAACTTCAACAATTATTCTTGCGGCTGGTAGTATGTTTATCCTTTGGTTGGGAGAGCGTATTACAGATAAAGGAATTGGTAATGGCGTATCATTAATCATTATGATTGGTATAATTGCGCGTTTGCCGGAGGCCTTCGGACAAGAATTTGTTGCGCGTTTGAATAATTTGAGTGGTGGTGGTCTCTTGATGTTTATTATAGAGATTATGATTCTCTTAATGGTAGTTTGCGCTGCGATTCTGTTAGTGCAGGGCACACGAAGAATTCCAGTTCAATATGCTAAGCGTGTCGTTGGAGGGCAGCAATTTGGGGGAGCACGTCAATATATTCCCTTAAAGCTTTTTGCAGCTAATGTGATGCCTATTATTTTTGCTCAGGCTTTGATGTTTATTCCAATTACCTTAATTGGTTTTACTTCAGTAGATCAGGCAACGCCGTTTATGCAAATGATGGTGGACCATACAAGTGTGTTATATAATGTGATTTTTGCTTTGTTAATTATTGCTTTTACGTATTTTTATACAGCAATCACATTGAATCCTACTCAAATGGCAGAGGACATGAAGCGTAATAATGGTTTTATACCAGGAGTAAGACCCGGAAAGGATACTGCTGAGTATATAGATCAAATTATGTCAAGAATTACTTTGCCAGGTTCTTTAGCGTTAGCATTTATTGCCTGCTTGCCAGCGTTTGCAGGCCTTTTGAATGTCAAGGCTGAGTTTGCACAGTTTTTTGGAGGTACCTCACTACTTATTTTAGTCGGTGTTGTATTAGATACCCTACAGCAGATAGAGAGCCATTTGTTGATGAGACACTATGATGGATTACTGAGTTCTGGTAGAATTCACGGACGTTCTGGTGTATCAGCTTATTAAGTTTTATCTGATATGATATTTCTTAAAACGGAGGATGAAATTGAGTTGATGCGGTCTGCAAACCTATTGGTGGCAGACACATTGACGGAGATTGCAAAGAATATTCAGCCTGGTGTAACAACGAAGCGACTTGATGAAATTGCAGAAGAGTATATCAGAGATAATGGGGCAGTACCTACTTTTAAAGGTTTTCCGAATCCATATGGTGGGCCTTTCCCTTCTTCAATCTGTACGTCTGTAAATGATGAAGTAGTGCATGGAATACCAAATGAGCGGCCACTTGAGGACGGAGATATAGTTTCAGTAGATTGTGGAGCGCTTTTAGATGGTTATAATGGAGATTCATGTTATACGTTTTGTGTAGGAGATGTCTCAAGTGATATTAAGCATTTGCTGAAAGTAACGAAGGAGGCTTTATATTTAGGTATTGAAGCTGCATTTGTGGGAAAGCGGATAGGAGATATCGGTTATGCGGTACAAAGTCATTGTGAGTCTAATGGATATGGAGTTGTAAGGGAATTTGTAGGGCATGGAATTGGCAGAGAAATGCACGAGGATCCTGCGGTACCCAATTATGGACGAAGAGGGAATGGTACATTAATCAAAAATGGTTTATGTATAGCAATAGAGCCTATGATAACATTAGGTGCTCCTCTTATCGGAATGATGCCTGATCGTTGGACTATAAAGACAACGGATGGTAAATGTGCGGCACATTTTGAACATACGATAGCAATCCATCATGGAAAGGCGGATATCTTATCTTCGTTTGAAGGAATAGAGAAAATAGAAGGAAAATTATATTAAGTATGGCAAAACAATCAGCAATTGAGCAAGACGGTGTGATTATAGAAGCTCTTTCTAATGCAATGTTTAGAGTAGAGTTGGAAAATGGTCATGAGATAACTGCTCATATCTCCGGAAAGATGAGAATGCATTATATTAAGATTCTGCCAGGAGATAAAGTTCGGGTTGAGATGAGTCCTTATGATTTGACAAAAGGTCGCATTGTATTTAGATATAAATAAAAATAAGAATATGAAAACAAGAGCATCTTTAAAAAAACGTACTCCCGAGTGCAAAATAGTGCGTCGTAAGGGACGTTTGTATGTTATTAACAAAAAGAACCCTAAGTTTAAAATGCGTCAGGGTTAATGTTTTATTGGATTAAGAAATAAAATAAGTATATGGCAATAAGAATTGTTGGTGTAGATTTGCCTCAGAATAAAAGAGGTGAAATTGCTTTGACTTATATTTATGGTATAGGTCGTAGTAGTTCTGCAAAAATCCTTGCGAAGGCCGGAGTTGATAAGGACATTAAAGTTAAGGATTGGACTGATGAGCAGGCTGGTAATATTCGTGCCGTGATAGGTGCAGAATATAAAGTAGAAGGAGATCTTCGTTCAGAGATTCAGTTGAATATTAAACGACTGATGGATATCGGTTGCTATCGTGGTGTTCGTCATCGTATTGGCCTTCCTGTTCGTGGACAGAGTACCAAGAATAATGCTCGTACGCGTAAGGGTAAAAAGAAGACAGTTGCAAATAAGAAAAAAGCTACTAAATAATAATTAGATATGGCAAAAAAAACAGTCGCAGCTAAGAAAAGAAATGTGAAAGTTGATGCTATGGGACAGTTGCATGTACATAGTTCTTTCAATAATATCATTGTGTCTTTAGCAAATAGCGAGGGTCAGGTGATTTCTTGGTCCTCTGCGGGTAAGATGGGTTTCCGCGGTTCAAAGAAGAACACTCCCTATGCAGCTCAGATGGCAGCTCAGGATTGTGCGAAAGTTGCATTCGATCTTGGTTTGAGAAAGGTGAAGGCTTATGTTAAAGGTCCGGGTAATGGTCGTGAGTCTGCTATCCGTACAGTGCATGGTGCTGGTATTGAAGTAACAGAGATTGTTGATGTTACTCCATTGCCACACAACGGTTGTCGTCCTCCTAAGAGAAGAAGAGTTTAATAAGAGGTAACCTATAATAAAAGCAGGTGTTCGATAAGTTTAGGGCTTCATTTCCTTTCTGTAGTCGCGGCTGCAATGAGTCGGATTTCCTGCATGAACTTTTAAATTAGAAATAAAATGGCTAGATATACTGGACCAAAATCAAGAATTGCTCGTCGTTTCGGTGACCCTATTTTCGGACCGGACAAGGTGTTGTCAAAAAGAAACTACCCTCCAGGTCAGCATGGAAATAATAGAAGAAAGAAGACTTCTGAATATGGTATCATGTTGGCTGAGAAGCAGAAGGCTAAATATACTTACGGAGTCTTGGAAAAACAGTTCCGTAATATGTTTGAGAAGGCCGCTCGTATGAGTGGAATTACCGGTGAGATCCTGTTGCAGAATTTGGAATGCCGTTTGGATAATGTGGTGTTCCGTTTGGGTATTGCTCCTACTCGTGCTGCTGCTCGTCAGTTGGTAGGCCACAAGCATATTATAGTGGATGGCAATGTGGTTAATATACCTTCTTATTCGGTTAAGCCCGGTCAGATAATCGGTGTTCGTGAGAAATCAAAGTCTTTGGAGGTTATTGCCAATGCTTTGGCCGGATTCAATCATAGCAAATATCCTTGGATAGAGTGGGATGAGAATACGAAATCCGGAAAGTTGCTTCACAAACCGGAGCGTGCGGATATTCCCGAAAATATTAAGGAGCAGTTGATCGTTGAGTTGTACTCTAAATAATAATTAAGATAATGGCGATATTAGCATTTCAAAAACCTGATAAAGTATTAATGTTGGAAGCGGACGACAAGTACGGCAAGTTCGAGTTTCGTCCGTTGGAGCCCGGTTTCGGTATTACTGTTGGTAATGCTTTACGCCGTATTCTCCTTTCATCTCTTGAGGGCTATGCCATCAATACGATGCGTATTGCGGGCGTGGAGCACGAGTTTGCTTCTGTGCCTGGAGTAAAGGAAGATGTAACCAACATTATCTTGAGTCTCAAGCAAGTGAGATTCAGGAAAATAGTAGAAGAATTCGAGAATGAGAAGTTGAGTATCACTGTGGAGAATACTACTGAATTCAAAGCTGGTGATATTAACAAGTATCTGACTGGATTTGAAGTGTTAAACCCTGAATTAGTTATTTGCCATTTAGATGCCAAAGCAACGATGCAGATTGAGTTATCCATTAACAAAGGACGGGGATATGTTCCGGCTGAGGAGAACCGTATTTTCTGTACCGATGTAAATGTGATACCAATCGATTCAATTTACACTCCAATTAGAAATGTAAAGTACGCAGTTGAGAATTATCGTGTAGAACAGAAGACTGACTACGAGAAACTGGTTCTTGAAATTTCTACTGATGGTTCCATTCACCCGAAAGATGCATTGAAGGAGGCCGCTAAGATTCTGATTTATCACTTCATGTTGTTCTCTGACGAGAAGATTACGTTGGAAAATAACGAAGGAGAAGGTAATGAAGAGTTTGATGAGGAGGTTCTGCATATGCGTCAGCTTCTGAAGACCAAATTGGTTGACATGGATCTTTCTGTCCGTGCCTTGAACTGTTTGAAAGCTGCCGATGTTGAGACGTTGGGAGATTTGGTTCAGTTTAACAAGACCGATTTATTGAAATTCAGAAACTTCGGTAAGAAATCGCTCACTGAGCTTGATGATTTGCTAGAGAGTCTGAATCTGTCGTTTGGAACCGATATTTCTAAGTATAAATTAGATAAAGATTAAAAACAATGAGACATAATAAAAAATTCAATCACTTGAGTCGTACTGCATCCCACAGACAGGCGATGTTGGCAAACATGGCCATCTCTCTGATCATGCACAAAAGAATCACTACGACTCTTGCAAAGGCGAAAGCTTTGAAGAAGTACGTTGAGCCGTTGATAACGAAATCCAAAGATGATACAACAAACTCACGTCGCGTTGTTTTCAGCTATTTGCAGAATAAATATGCCGTAACAGAGTTGTTTAAGGAAATCTCTGTGAAGGTAGCCGACCGTCCGGGTGGATATACTCGTATCATTAAGACAGGTTTCCGTCAGGGTGATAATGCACAGATGTGTTTCATCGAGTTGGTAGACTATGATGAAAACATGGCTAAGCAGGCAACGAAGAAGACACGTACACGTCGTTCAAAGAAAGCTGTTAAGGCAGAGGATGCTCCTGTAGCAGAAACTCCGGCAACAGAAGCTGAAGCGGCAAGTGCAGAATAATAATCATTCATTTTGCTATATATATAAGCCGTCCCGGAAGGGGCGGCTTATTTTATGAAGATGTTTTATATACTTATATTCATGCAGTTCCGTCTGTCGTGATGAGAGGGAATATAAGTTAAGGATTTATCGGTTGTTTTAGCTTGTATCCAATCCAAGCGTGAGTTTCCTTTATGTAGATTGGAGACCGTAATGGATGAGGGGCGGTAACGTCCGTGGCCGGGCATGGTTCGTCTATATCATTTATCTTCCATAACTGTTTTTTCTATTTATAGTCTTTCCGGTTGCAGCTTAAGCCCTATCTTTGCATGTATAAATCAAATATATGCAGTGATGAGACGATTGCACCCATTTATGCTGGCCGGTACGGGCAGTGATGTCGGAAAGAGTGTGTTGGCGGCGGCTTTGTGCCGTATTCTTCTGCAGGACGGATATCATCCTGCTCCTTTCAAGGCGCAGAACATGTCGCTTAACTCTTATGCCACTCCCGAGGGATTGGAGATCGGGCGGGCGCAGGCTGTGCAGGCAGAGGCTGCCGGCATACCCTGCCATACCGATATGAATCCGGTATTGCTAAAACCGAATTCCGACCAAATCTCGCAGGTGGTGCTTAATGGCCGCCCGATAGGAAACAGTTCCGCATACGATTATTTCCGCAGGGGAGGGCGTGAGGAATTGCGTCTGGCAGTCTGCTCTGCTTTCGACCGTCTTTCAGCCCGTTACCATCCCATTGTGATGGAAGGGGCGGGAAGTATTGCGGAAATCAATTTGCGCGACCGTGACATAGTGAACATGCCTATGGCCCGTTATGCCGGTGCCGATGTGTTTCTGGTGGCTGATATCGATCGTGGGGGAGTCTTTGCCTCAGCCTATGGTTCCGTTATGTTGCAGACTCCGGAGGACCGTCGGAGGATAAAAGGTATTATCGTCAATAAGTTCAGAGGCGATATCCGTCTGTTCGAAGAGGGGAGGAGGCTCATGGAGGAGAAATGCGGGGTGCCGGTACTCGGTGTGATTCCTTATTTCCATCACATACAGATAGAAGAAGAGGATTCGGTAGAACTGGAGCAGAAGCACTGTCGTGCCGTGTCCGGTAAGGTGAATGTGGCGGTAGTCAAGCTGGTGCATATGTCCAATTTTACGGACTTCGACAGGCTGGAGCGTGATGAGAGGGTTCATTTGTACTATACCGACCGTCCGGACGAATTGCTGAAAGCCGATATCGTTCTGGTACCCGGCAGTAAGGCTACGATAGACGATCTTCGCGGACTATGGCGTACCGGTATGGCGGAAGCGATCATTAAGACGGCAAGTTCAGGAAAAACCGTCATGGGTATCTGCGGCGGTTATCAGATGATGGGAATGGAAGTAGCCGATCCCGACGGTGTGGAGGGAACTGCATTGCGCACGGACGGGTTAGGCCTTTTGCCTGTGCGTACCGTCATAGGGAGTGAAAAGATCACCCGTCAGGTGGAATACCGCTTTTGCGGATCGGAGGTCTTGTGCCGGGGATATGAGATTCACATGGGGCATACCGCGGCTGCTGTGGCCAGTGCTCCGGTACCGCCGCTGAACCGGATGGCAGACGGTACGATGGACGGCTGTTATCTCCACCGTCGTTGCATGGGTACCTATATTCACGGTATTTTAGACAATCCCGCTTTTCTTGATTTCCTTTTGGGACCTTATGTCGGTCCTTCCGTTTGTGAACCGGCAGAAGATTATGCGGTGTATAAGAACCGTCAGTACGACCTGCTGGCGGCCCATGTGCGCAGCCATATGGATATGCAAAAGTTCTACCGTATTCTTTCCTCAGAGGATGTATAGTATGATTCCCCCCAGTATCATCATGGCTTCCGCATAGCGGTTTATCGTCACGGCCAGCCGCATGTCGGCCGTGGTAAGCGCTCTTTCGTTCTTTCCGATATAAGGCTTGAAGCAATATTCTCCGAAATAGTGGTGCGGTCCTCCGAAGCGGCAGTCCAGAATACCGGCCAGTGCCGCTTCGGGATAACCGGAGTTGGGACTGGCATGTTTTCTGCCGAAATCCCGTATGAACAGCAGTTCGTTTCTCAGTGTGCGTGCGCTTTGGCGCCTGCAGGGCGGAAGGCACGAGGACAATGCCATGAGCAAGGCTGTCAGCCGGGCGGGCAGATAATTGGCCGCATCGTCTATCCTTGCGGCTGTGCGTCCGAAGTCAAGGAATCTTTCCGTGCGGTATCCCAGCATCGAATCCATTGTGTTTACCATTTTATAGGTCAGCATGCCCGGAAGTCCCAGCAGGTAGAGCCAGAACAGCGGGGCAATCACACCGTCGCTCAGGTTTTCTGCCAAAGTCTCCAGTGCGGCGGTCCGCACTTCCCGGTCACTGAGCCGGCTGGTGTCGCGTCCCACGATGCGGCTCACTTGTTTCCGTCCTTCTTCGATGGAGCGGTCTGCGGCAAGGAATACCATTCTCACCTCACGTATAAGGGTCGTCCCGGCCAGACAATAGAAGATGAGTATCCCCGTCACGATATAATATAAGTATGTGCCGCCGGCCTCCCATAGTCCGCAGGCTATGCTCAATGCGGCAAGAGCGAGATGGCTGAGCAGAAATACGCTGCACAATGTGGTTACGGCCCAGAAAGTGCCCTTCTCCCGCCGGTGCGTTCCGCAGTTGGCTTTCTTTTCGAAGAAACCGATCCAGCGGCCGAAAGCCACAACGGGGTGCGGGAGTCCGGCGGGGTCCCCGGCACAGCGGTCCAGTCCCCAGCCTATCAGTAAAGGTATAATGCTATACATATATGTTGATTATACGGAAAACATCCATTCTTCTATGGCGGCCATTAACCGGTCGTTCTCTTCGGGCTGCTGTACGGCGATACGGAAGTAGCGCCCGTCCAAGCCTTCAAAGTTGCCCGCATCGCGTATAAGCATGCCGTGTGTTTCGGCCAGATAATCCTTTAATGCCGAAGCCTTTCCCATCCGCAAGCGGGCCAGCAGAAAATGCGTTTGTCCCGGCCATACTTCTGCCATGTGCAGGGCCTCCAGTTTTTCGGCCATGCGTGTGCGTTCCTTTAGCAGATTCGTCAGGTCCGGGCGGAATTCTTCTTCGTGTTCCGTCAGATAGACTGCCGCTTCGATCGACAGGCAGTCCATCGGCCACGGCATTCTTATCTTGCGGATACGTTCTGTCCATTCTTTACGTGCCGTCAGATAACCGATACGCAGTCCCGGTGTGCCGAATCTTTTGGTCAGGGAATGAATCAGGATTACGTTCGGCATGGCTGCGGCTTCACGGGAAGAGAGCACCCTCTCGGCGGTAAAATCCTCATAGCTCTGGTCGATGACAAATAACACCGACGGGTGCCGCATGACTATTTGTTGCAGGCCATCATAAGGAATCACGTGCCCCGTGGGATTATTCGGGTTGCAAATCCATACGATGTCTGCCTCTTGCGGCAGGCGGTCGAGCGTATAGATAAATCTTGTTTGATGACTGTGCAGCCTGCAGGCGTCCGCATATTCCGAAAATGTAGGAGCCAGAATGAATGAGTTTCTTCCGGACAAGGCTTGTGCTATGAGATAAATGGCTTCGGTTCCCCCGCGTGTCAGGCAGACCGTTTCTGCCGGAAGCCTCATGGCATTTGCCAGCCGGTGTTCCGCCTTTCGGGGCGATGGTTCGGGATAAGTGCGGATTTGTTCCATACGGTGTTCCAAATGTCGGAACAGGGGGGTGAGCGACGTATGATGATATACGTTGCTGCTGAAGTTGACAGTGATCGGATGGTTATAATTGTATGCGTCGTCTCCGTGTCCGTAGAGCATGGTGATGCTTGGTTTGTTAATGCCGCAAAGTTATAAAAAAGGAGCCGATGTCTTTTCATAAAAAACGGAAATGTGCGGATAAGTGCACATTTCCGTGATAATAATTATCCTAACTCTCTGTTAGAAGTTGTAGCCTACGCGAGCAGAGAAGATACCGCATTTTGTCTTGTCTGCAATTTCGTTGAAGTCGAGAGCGTATCCGATTCCGACATTGAATCTATTGATATCCAAAGTGGCACCGATCTGCCAGCCGAACTGGCAACGGTTCCATTTGCCGTCTTTGCCCACTTCATCTTCATCGAAGAGGTTGTATGTTTCATCAACTGAACCGTCTTCATCACTGTATTCCCATTTGTTCTTGGCCATCAGGTTTACTCTCAGGTAGAAACCGGTGTAAGGTTTCAGAGCCAACTTATCGTTGATATTTATTTTATATACTACGTTGAGAGGAACAGTCAGACCTAATGTGGTAAGCTTCTCATCCAGACTTTCTCCATCATAGCTATAGCTGTCGCTGTAACGTGCGAAGCCCAAGCCCAAACCTGTTTCGAAGAAGAATGGCAATTTCTTGGCAATGCTGAAAGAATGAACATAACCGATGTTGAAACCATTCATGTCGGGATCTTCAGAACCTTCCCAGTCCTGATTGACAAAGGTGCGGTCATAAGAGAAGCGGACACCCTTCCATGGAGTTCTGTCTGATGAAGAACCACCGTTTGTAAACTGTGCGAATGAAGCACTTGAACAAGCCAATAACATGGCGGTTAGTAAACATTTAAACTTTTTCATAATCACTGATTTTTTTGTTGATAATATAGTTAATTGAACACTAATAGTTAAAGGTCATACGCCAAATGTTGGCTTTGGCTTCTTTATTCCCCCGTTGGGAGACGAAATAGATGTAGCGCCCGTCCTTGCTCCATACGGGACTCAGATCGTCGGCCGCATGATAGGTGAGCTGTGTAAATTCGGTCCCGTCCAACCGGGAAACGAACAAATCCGTATTATAATAAGTGATTTTGCCGTTTTCTATCTTGCTGCTTCCCACGAACAGCAGCCATTTTCCGTCCGGTGAGATGGTGGGAGAAGTAAAATTGTGTTCCGGATGCGACACGATACATTCCTCTACGCCCGTGGCATAGTTTATTTTCCATATTTCGTTGTTCCCGGCAGCATTGGCACGGATACAGATAAAAGCCTGCTCTCCTCTGACCGGATAGGGATTGAACCCCTGGGAATAGTTGGCCAGAAAGTTATTTTTCATGTCGTGGCTCCAGATGCTGATTCCGTTGTTCTCCTGTCGGGCAAAGAATACCAGTCCCATGTCGGACGAATAGATGGGCGAATAATCCGTATTGCCATTGGTGATCTGCCGGCACACGAACCCTTTGTCGGAGGAGGTCTGGAATATCTGGTTGGTTTTTCCGCGGGCTTCCGAGAAGACAATCTGCTTGCCGTCGGGCGAATAAGAAAAGTCCAGTACGGCCGTGCGGTTGGTCTTTTGTATGGACGAACCCTGTTTGCTTAACTCTTTGATGAAGATATTGGTTGTATTATTGCGAAACGACAGATAGGCTATTTGAGTGCCGTCTTTCGAAATATCCAATATGCGGTTGGAGAACCATCCGATATTTCGTCCGCTCCGTTTCACTTCGGGCATGCACACATAATCTGTGATTTGTGAGATTTGCGTGAAGTCGGTACCGGATTCTTCCGGTACTGAGACTACGGAATAGTCTACTGTTTGGGCCGATATGGAGCAACAAGCTAAAGCCATGCCGGCGAAGATGCTGTAAAGTCGTGTTCTATGATCCATATACACCGTCTTTATCGTTGCTTTTTGCTAATGGTTACACCAGTTTCTAAACCCGGAATCACCATTTCGCGTACTTCTTCTCTTCATAAGAGAGCAATTCTTCCGCACAAAAGTATCTAAAAGTTTGTATTGTACAAAATTATCTTTGAATAAATTTCGTCATAAAGATGAAAAACTTCGCTAATACTTGTTACATTCAATTTAAACGATTTTATACTTTGCTTATTTATAGTGTGTTGCAGCGCATGTTTGCTCTCTTATGAAGAGATAGCTCGAAAAAGAAAGCTGTTTAGAAGTCGGAGAATTTTTTCGGAATGCAGATTTTGTAACATTTGTTTAACTAAATACATGGTAAAATGAGTATATTAAAAAGATTCTTAATCGTGTTCTTGTGCACGCTCGGAGTGACAGTTCGGTCCAATGCCCAGAAAGTAGTGGAGTATCGTGAGTCTCAGTCGCGTCTTGCCGAGCCCGTGATGGGAGTGTATATCAAACCGCTTGTGGCCGATCTGGAGGTGGACACGATAAAAGGCAAAATCAAGGATACATGGGAATTTACGGACAGAGAGGTCAACGCACTGAAAGGAGAAGTGCCCAATCTTCGTGCGCGTGCCTTGTTTTTAAGTACCGACAGGCACCATGCCGATGTCATTGTGGCGGCTTCTTTCGATATCAAATCGAAGGATGGCGGCACGAGCTATGAGGTGATAGTAATCGGTTATCCTGCCAAGTACAAGAATTGGCGTACCGCAGTCTCCACCGATAACGACTGGATTCGTAACGAGAAGTTCACGCCGAACGGGACTGCGGCGCAGACACAGGCTATTTCAAAATAAAACAATACAGTAAAATTAAAAATCAAGCAAAGAGATGAAAAAGTTTTTTTCTTTTTTGTGCGCAGCCGTATTGGCTGTGGGGGCACAGGCTCAGTTGGTGACTTCAAGAAGTGTGAGTACCATTTCTGCACCGAAAGAACCGAGCAGGACGACATGGATGGTACGTCTCGGTGTGGGGTCCAACGGTATGGTTTATTCCGATGCCGACGAAGGGCCGGATGCCAAGGTCGGATATTTTCTGGGCTTCGAGTTCAACAAGTCCATCCGTCAGCGCGGTGCTTATTGGGGTATGGACTTTGCTTTGGCCAGTCGGGGATGGAAGATTTCCAAAGGCGGTTATGAACAGAAACTGGCTGCTCATAACATCCATTGGTCACCGTTTATCTTCGGGTGGAAGATTGCCATTCCGGATACCAAGTTTTCTATAGACCCGCATATCGGTACCTACCTTGCAGTGGACTATGCGGGCAAGTATACCGGCGAGTATGATGGACAAGACTTGGACGACGTGAAGATTGGCGACGCCGAAGGTTATAGCCGTTTCGATGGTGGTCTGAAAGTCGGTGTCGGTGTGTGGTATGCAAAGCGTTACAATCTTGATCTGACTTATCAGCGCGGTTTTCTTACCGACAATGAGGATGCCGACGGAGGAACCAGCAACTTCTGGGTGCGCCTGGGCTATGCTTTCTGATAGAATCTTATCACGAATACATATATTCGGGCGGTTTGTACGGATGTACGGACCGCCTTTTTCGTAACTTTGCCACGGATTTCTAATGTTTAAATAAAAAAGGAGGGAAGAATGCCGAGAATCACAACGGTTATTTTTGATTTGGACGGGACGCTGCTTAACACGTTGGAAGACCTGGCGGACAGTACGAATTATGCGCTGGCGCAGTATGGCATGCCGCAGCGTACGATAGAAGAGGTACGTGCGTTTGTGGGAAACGGTGTACGAAAACTGATGGAGAGGGCTGTGCCGGAGGGCACGGATGAAGTACGTTTTGAAGCGGTGTTCGACTGTTTCAAACGTTATTATGTAGACCATTGCAAGGTGAAGACCGGTCTCTATCCTGGCGTGATGGAGCTGTTGGAGACCTTGAAGGCGGAGGGATACAAGGTGGCTGTCGTGTCGAACAAACTGCAAGGAGGGGTCGACGAACTTTATCGGTCTTATTTCTCCGATACGGTACAGGTGGCGGTGGGCGAGCGTGCCGGGGTAAGCCGCAAGCCGGCTCCCGATATGGTGGAGATTGTCTTGCGCGAATTGGGTTCGTCAGCCGGGGAGGCTGTTTATGTGGGCGACTCCGAAGTGGATGTGGCTACGGCCGCGGGCGCCGGACTGCCGTGCATTTCCGTGTTGTGGGGATTCCGCGACCGCGACTTTCTGAAACAAAACGGGGCTGTCCGTTTTGCGGACAGCCCGGCCGATGTATGGGTTTTGTTGCGCGAACTTTAGTCTTCGAGCGAGTAGTCGATGGTGGTCACCACGCGCACCCGTTTGATATAAGGTGAGTTGGGATCGCGGTCTTCTATCGAGAACTGGCCTTGATAGGCTTTCTGTATGCCGCCTAGTTCGGAATCCGAGTCTTTGGCGAACTTCTCGGCTGCCGTGCGTGCGTTCTTGGTGGCTTCCTCGATCATTTTAGGTTTGATGTCGTTCAGCCCCGTGTAGTCGTAAGACACATTGCTGCGGTAGTCGCCCGTGATGATGGCCACGCCTTGTTTGAGCAGTTCGCTCTGTTCGTTGATGAGGCTTCTCACCAGGTCCACCTGACGCGAGGTGACGGTGATGACGGTGGTCACATTGTAGCGGAATGCCGGCGGATTGGAGTTGTAGCGGTCGGCCTGTGCGTCGAAGATTTCCGGTGCGTTCACGCTGATCTCGTTGGCCTTGACGCCTTTTTCTTTCAGGAAAGCGATGATTTTGGCATTTGTCTGCTTGATTTCGTTGTAAAGGGTGACCATGTCGTTACCCAGCACCTTGTAAGTGAGCGGCCAGGTCACCTTGTCGGCCTTTACTTCCATTTCGGCCAGTCCTCTGACGGTGACCGTGCGGTTGCGGGATGAAAACTTGCTGAGTCCCTTGCACACGAAGATGCCGCACAGCATCAGACCTATGGCCAGAATGAAAGCCTCTGTTTTCCAATTCTTCATACGTGTAAGATTTATATTTATTAATGTACAAGGGCAAATGTAGTCTTTCCGTGAAAAAAAGGAACGGATACATTGTGAAAAAAACGAAAGAAAGTCCGTTGTTTGCTTTTTTTAGCTTTTAGTTGTAAGGAAATGCGCTTGCCTCCGAATTTTGTACCGCAGTACGCCGGACGGTACTCCGCATTACATAAAAAAATGATGAGCACGAAATTAAAAAATCATGCCCATCATTTTTCAATGGTCTCCGTATCTTGTATATCAGTGTGTTATGTAATTGTCTTGGCGGATCATCGTGTCAGGAAAAAATCTTGCTTCCGCCTGTTATCTGGCCACCTTCTTTCCGTTGATGATATAGATACCGCGCGGCAGTTCTCTGAGTGCCTTTTCCGTATTGGCTCCTTTTGACAGGCATACGCCGCCGGTATTGTACACATCGGCCGTCTTTCGGACCTTGTCTTGCGGAGTGACTGATATGTCGGTCGGTTTTCCGTCAATGGATATGGTTATCCGTTCGGGAACGGAGAGATGGCCTTCGTGCAGGATGATATAGGCATGATATCCGCTTATCGTCCGGGGTTGTACGGCCCGTTGAAAGATGTCGTCCGCAAGGTGAAACTCTTCATCCCGAAGGGCGGTAGGCGAGTAAGTGCCTTTGAATGTGATGCGTCCGGTCGTGACCTCGGGGATTTCGTTATGGTCAATGACGGCATCTGTGAACATCATCCGTCCGGTTTCTTCTGTAGGCTTGACCAGATAGGGCAATCCGGCCCGTATGGAAGATGCGTTCCGGAAGTCCAGCACACAGCCTGTTTCGTCCTGGCTCACGGAAGCAAATGTTTTCACTTCGGAAAAATGGCGTGCCGTTTCCTCTGCGCTCAGACTGAAAGGCACGCAGAACGTATTCCATGATTGGGTGGTCAGCCGCTGTACAAGGTCGATGTCGGTGATACCCTGCATCCCGGGGGCATAGGCTTTGTTTTCATCAAGGTTTACGACGGGGCGTTCCACCCTGTAGAGGCGGAAATTGTCTATTTTGAACCATGTCTCGTTCTCACTGTCCGAGGTGGTGACTCCGATGGTGAGCGGCCGGTCGGCCGCGGTTACGGTGAAGTCGAGACCGACAGTCTGAAGCGGGTGCATGTCGCTGCCGCCCGGTGTCATGATCTGGTCGCGGAACAATGCTTCGTCCTCCCCGGCAAACAGTCGTTGGCGGCCTACGCGCGGAGTGGAGTTCTGGTGTGAGGCGTGCATGTCTACGGTCAGGCGGTATGAGCCTTCCGGAAGGTTCTTTATCGTCTGGCTGATTTCGGCCTGTGCCGTGTGGGAACTGTCCCACACGCCGAATATATATTGTCCGTCCGTGGCCATGGGGTCGCCGTTGCCGCCACCCCTGTTCACGCCCCACCATGCCGTGCGGCAGTCGGTGTTCCAGCCTTTGGGCGCCTTTTGGTTCAGTGTGCCGCCGTCTGCCTCAAAACTGGGATTTACGATATATTGTGCGGTGACGTCCGTATACAGGACGGAGGCGTCTTCACTGTCGAGGCGAACGCTTACGGGTGTTCCGTCGTAGTGTATGACAGCTTCATAGCGTGTCTCGTGCAGGTCGCCTGTGCCCCGCCGGGCAGACACCTTGCAGATGCGGAACGTGCGTGTGGCGGGCATGCCCTTGAACGAGCCGTTGCGTGCGCCGATGGTGAGTGTGCGTGTCCTGTCGTTCCATTCAAACGGAATCTCGGTATATTCGCCCCGTTCGTAGTTGTAGTTGTCGTTTTCGTCTTCGTAGAGCGTGAACCGTCCGTCTGCGCCCGGATAGACGCGGATTTCCAGGTCGTCCCACGGTTTTTCGGTAGAATACTGTACGTCGGGCCCCCAGGGCAGGATGCTGCCGGCCCGCACATAGAGAGGCATGATGTCTACGGCGGCATACTTGGTGATGTGCTGTCCTCCGTCGAAGGTTTCACCGGTCCAGAAATCCGTCCAGCGGTGGCCGGCGGGGAGATAGACATCGCGTCCGCCCGCAGCGTCCTTCACGATGGGAGCTACAAGGAATGCGTCGCCGAACATGTATTCGTCCGTGATGTCATAGCCCTCCGTATCGTCGCCGAATGCCACGGGAAGGGCGCGCATGAATGAGGCGTCGTGACGGTGTACCTGCCATGCCGTGCTGTACAGGTAGGGAAGCATGCGGTAGCGCATCCTGATGTATTTCAGAATCTGGTCGTAGTCGCCTCTGCCATCGCCTTCCGCGCCGAACTGATAGATTTCGCGCGGGGTCTGTGTGCCGTGGAAGCGCATCATGGGAGTGAATGTGCCGAACTGCATCCAGCGCATGTACAGCCGGCGCCATGCAGGATCGTCTATACCTTTGAAGCTGCCCAGGAAGAAACCGCCGATGTCGCTGTTCCAATAAGGAATGCCGCAGACGGACAGGTTGCAGCCGGCCGGAATCTGTGCCGCAAGGTTCTCCCAGCTGGCCACTACGTCACCGCTCCAGGTGTTGGCGCCGTAACGTTGTTGTCCGGCGAAAGCCGAACGGGTGAGGATGGACACACGTTTGCCTTTCAGCATGGCGTCGCCCTGTGCCTCTGCGGTACGGTGATGGTCATGCACGCCGCTCACATGAGCCAGCGGAAAGGCATTGCGCAGCGAGCGCCAGGTCTGTCCTGTCTCCGTCACATAGTCCAGGTCGGCATTCTGCCAGTTGAAGTAATCCGGTTCGCTGGAGTCCATCCAATAAGCGTCTATGCCCTTATTCACCAGTCCGTTGTACAGGAAGTCCCAGTAGATGTCTCTTGCTTCCTTGCCGTAGACGTCGTAGGGACGCACGCCGCAGTTCTGCGGGTAACTCTCTACGGGGATGAGACGCCCCTTGGCATTCATGGCGGCATAAGGACGGGTGGCCGGCCCGAAGTTGGCCCAGATGGAAATCATCAGTTTGGCGTGGTTGTCGTGTATGTGGCCGATCATCTCGTCATAGTTGCCGAACAAGGGGTTGAGAAATTCCAATGCGTTCCAGTGTGCGTTGTCGCCCCAGTACTGCCAGTCTTGTATCATGCAGTCGAGCGGTACGTTACGCTTGCGGTATTCGTCGAGTACGTCCATTACCTCTCGGGCACTGGTGTAGCGTTCGCGGCTTTGGTACAGTCCGAAGTTCCATAAGGGCATCATAGGGGCCTTTCCTGTCAGCCGGCGCATGGCGGCCGGCACATCGTTGCTTTCCTCGCCCGCCAGTACATAATAGTCTATCTCGCGTCCGGTAGACTGGAAGCGGGTGCCCTCTTCGTTGTCGGTGAAAGTGGTGGGCGAGTAGTTGTCCCAGAACAGGCCGTATCCCTTGCTCGACTGGAAATAGGGGATGCACACTTTCTTATTGTCCTGCTGCAGTGAAAACGTCTGTCCGCGGCGGTTGAGCAGGCCGTCCTGAATCTGTCCCATACCGAAAATCTTTTCGTTGTCGTCGAGCTGGAAGGTGAGCGACAGGCGGTAGCTGTCTTTCGGTCCGTCCTTGAAGGGGAAGAAAGAGCTGCCGTTCTGTTTCTCACGGAGGAGTTCGGCGCCGTTATAGCGCAGAATCTCCACCTGGCCGGTGGTCAGATGATAGACGGCCTTTATTTTGTTTGTGCCGATAGTCACCGTTTGCTGCTCCTTGTCTTCGTTTACCTCGAAAGTGGTGCCGTGGTCCGGCGCGAGGATGACAGACAGGCTGGTTTTGTCCGGTGTCTCGTCAACTCCTTTGCATACGCGCAGGATATCGTCAGCGTAGAGTGTGAGGCGGATGTGTTTCTCGTTCAGCGTGGCATGCAGGCCGTTCGGTGTCTTCTCCCAAGAGAAGTCGGTGACGTGGGCCTGGTAGTAGTCCATGGCCGCACACAGGTTGTTCAGGGCCTCATACACCGTGGCATACTCGGTCGCACCCGCCGTGTCGTGAATGTTCTGCGCCTTCCGTACGGCCTCTGTGGCGGTCTGTTTGGATTCGGAGTCGGCATCGCCTTCGAGTATTTGGGCCGATTCGTCGATGGTGCGGCTTAGCCGGGCCTTGATCTCTTCGGTCAGTGTGGTCTCGGTATAATCCAGGGCGGCCAATAGAGAAGGATAGAGGGCCGCCACCTCATATTTTGCATGATAACCGATGTGGCGGATGGTGGAACTTCCGGATGTGGAGGTCAGGCCCATGGCATGGATGAATCCCTGTCCGTTGGAGGAGATAAAGATTTCGGGGGCGCTGAAATCCATGTTGGCGTTGATGCCTGCCGTGCGCCGGATGTCCCAAAGTATGCACGTTGTGCCGTCTCCGTTGTCGGCTGTCAGTGTGGGAGGAGTCTGGTTGCCGTTGTATCCGTTGAACCACCAGATATAGCTGCTGCCTGCGGAGGTGGCCAGGTGGGTGCCCTGCACAAGGAACCAGTCCTGAGAGTTGTTGATGTAGTAGTTGCCGTCTGTCCGGTTGTCCATTTTAAAGGCGATGTTGTTCTGGCCGGAAGAGGTGACGGTGAATGTATTGGCTTCGTCGTCATACCCGAATGCCGATTGCGGGGCGCGGTTGTTGTCGGTCGACACATAATCGCGGCACCGGAAACGGTAGATGTCCTGTGCCTGTGTCCGGCTGACCGTGAGCCAGGTCGTTCCCAGAACGATACACCCGAAAAGGGTGCGGTGAAGAAAAGATTGTAGTTTCATAATAAATGAATTAGGGTTAATATATTAATATTTTAGGATGGGATGCGCATCAGGATACCGCTCCGTGCATAACGAGAGAGAGGAGCGGTAGGTTAAGGCGATGCGAGTGTGATGTGAATGTCTCTTTTCATGGTTCGGCGGATTAATGAAGTGTCATACAGGTGCAAAATTAATCCGCTGTCCGTGAAAAGGGAGGATACTGGTGTTGAAACGAATGTCAGCTATGTTGATTTCTTCATATTACCCATGTATTCGGAGGGCTTGCAGCCATATTCCTCCTGAAAACACCGGCTCATGTAGCTTGCCGAACTGAAGCCTACCCGTTCGGCTATCTCGTTCATGCTCATGCCGCCCTGCGCAATCATGTCGGCGGCCCTTTTCAGACGGATGCTGCGGATAAACAGGCTGGGCGATTTGTCGAGCAGATTGGTCAGTTTCTTGTAAAGTCCGCTACGCTCCATGCAGAGGTCTTTGCTCAGCCGTTCCACGGAGTAGCCTGGTGTGTTCAGGTTGGCTTCCACCAGTGCCACGGCTTTGTTCAGAAATTCGCTGTCGGCGGAACAGATGGGCGGCTCTTCCTTTTCCTGCGGTGGAGTGCTTGTTTCGGATGGCGTGCGGCACAGGCGCTCGTAGCTGTCGCACCGTTCGATGAGATGCTGTATGCGCAACAGCAGGATGTCTTCCTTGTGGCGGCGCAGGATGCGGCGGCGTGTCTGCCGTATGTACAGGTGGATGCCGAGTGCGGCGGTCAGCAGGAGGGCGGCGAGGTAGGCCGTATAGGCCCACGGCGTGAGCCACCACGGAGCGTGTATGACGAAGGAAACTTCGGTGACAGGACTGTTGCGGAAGTCGTTCCGCGTGGAAGCGGTCACTTGCAGACGGTAGCGGCCCGGAGGGAGCAGCGGAAAACTGAGATGCAGGTTGCCTCTTTCGTCTACAAGGTTACTGCCCGATGCCAGACTGGCTTCGTACCAGGTGGAGTCGTTGCCGTGAATCAGGCGGTAGCGGTAGTGGGTTTGTGCCGGACAAACATAGTTCAGTGCGGAAAAATCCATCCCGATATGGTTTTCCCGGTAGCTGAATTCGTAGTGTGAGAGGTAGGGCGCGGCCTGGGCGAGTGAGCGGCGGGGGGCCGTGGAGCCGGCGCGGGCAATGGAGAGAGGGGTGCCATAGAGTGACAGGCCGATGAGCAGAGGCCGGAACTGTCGTAAGGGGACTTCCGCACTGTCGGGGTGAAAAAGCGTCCATCCTTCCGTACCGCCCATCAGGATGCGGCCGTCGGTCAGCGTGCAGGCTTTCCGGTTGCCGTATTCTCCTTTCAGGAGGCCGTCTTCGTGGCGGTAGTTGGTGAAGGAGGGCGTGTCGGATCCGGGGCTGAGGCTTATCTGCGAGATGCCGCAACTGGTGGAAGCCCAGATGCGTCCCTGGGCGTCTTCGGTAAAGGCGTGAATGAAGTTGTTGGGCAGGCCGTCTTCTGTGTAGAACATGCGCGGTTCCGCATGCGCGGACAAAAAGAGGCGCAGACCGTCGGCCGTGGCACACCATTTGCGTCTGTGGCTGTCGGTGAGGACGTCGTTGTAACGGTAGTCCTGATAATCTTTCCGTCGGTCGTTCTTTTGCCGCAGGGCCTCTTCCACGTCGGCGGATGTCAGCGAGAGCGCTTCCGGCGAAGCGGCGGATGCAAAGCGCAGGCGCTCCGGATGAGCATATAGAATGCCGTGGTTGTTTGTGCCTAACCAGATGCCCCGGTCGCGGTCGCGGTAGATGGTATTGATGCTTGTCTGCAACTGTTCTCCGTCGGCGGTCATCAGTGCACTGCGGAATGTAGCCTGTCCGTCGGGCAGGTCGATTTCCCAAATGCCGTTCAGGCTGCTGATACAGGCGGTGCGTGCGGACGGGACGATGAGGGTGTGCAGATTGCCGTCGGCTGTCAGGAGCCTGCGCCACCGGCGTGTGGCCGGTGAGAACGAGAAGAGCGCAGCCTTTCTGCCGGCTCTGATCTGATAGAAATTCCCGTCCGGTCCTTTCACCACGAGCGAGGTGCGGTCGTAGTCGGCCTGTTCGTCGGCAGGATAGGCGGCACTCCGGTAGAGGAAACGGCCGTCCCGGCGGGAGTGGCATGTCAGTTCGCCCGAACTGAAGAACAGGTAGACGAGGCTGTCCGCTGTTTCCACATCCTGCAAGTCACCGTTGAATGTCGTCTGCGGCAGGTATTTTTTGCGGCGTCCGTCCCACAAGCCTCGTTCGGTAACGAGCCATAGTCCGTGTTCCGAGTCTGCGAAAAGGTCGGTCACCTCTTCCGCCAGCCCCATGTCGCGGAACACTTCTTCGGGATGAGTCAGGTAGCGTTCGTGACGGAGGTCGAGGCACCACATATGCTTGTAGTTTTTTATCCACAGCCGGTCGTTGTCGCCCACATAGACATGGTAGGCACCGTGGTAGTGGCGGAGAGGATGAAGATCGGAGTCGTTCCGGTGGATGTAATGAAAGCGCATGCCGTCATAGAGGTTGATGTTGCCTTGTGTGGTGAAGACCATCCGGCCGTCGGGCAGTTGCAGGATGTGCATCACGCTGTTGTCGCTCAGTCCGTCCGAGGCGTCCAGACGGGTAAAGGCAAGGGGGAGGGAGGCTGCGCGAAGCGCGTCGGGAAAGGCCGACAGGATCAGGAGGAAAAGGAAAGCGCGGAACATGGTGTCTCAGAGATTGATTTTGATGACTCCGCCGTAGGGAGTAAGATGTTTGAAACCGTCTTCGAGCGGGATGATTCCGGCGTAGACACCGGCGCAGATCAGCACCCCGCCGTGGGCGAATACGGCCGCACGCCCGATGGATTGCCGGCGGAGCCCGTCAAGGAAAGAGGCCACACGGGCATACAGGTCGCGAAACGACTCGCCGCCGGTAGTGGGCTGGTTCAGGAAGTCGTCATACCACACTTGCAGCCTTTCGTCCGTGATGTCGTCGAAACGCTGCATTTCCCAGTCGCCCATGTTCATTTCTTTCAGTCGTTCGTCTCTTATGGCGTCGGGATATCCGCAGAAAGCGGCCAGCTTGGCCGCCCGGCTGAGCGGGCTGGTGTAGACCTTGTCAAAGGCAAGACCGGCGAGCCGCATCCGGGTGGCGGCGGCTTCGCGGGGAAATGAGGGGCGGAGAGGTACGTCGGTGAAGCCGTAGCAAGTGCCGGGGGTTACGTCGACCGAAGTATG
This sequence comes from uncultured Paraprevotella sp., assembly GCA_910586505.1. Taxonomy (GTDB): domain Bacteria; phylum Bacteroidota; class Bacteroidia; order Bacteroidales; family Bacteroidaceae; genus Paraprevotella. Next base: position 48,293 of record CAJUGV010000011.1, read on the forward strand.
GCGTGCTAAATAGATTTCCATGATGAAGATTATATGAGGTGGTAAAGAATGACGGAGGATAGCAGAAAACTCTGTTCGCAAATCAGGAATAAGGCTCCGCAGCAGTCGCCGGTGTAACCTTGCAGCCGTCGTTTCATCAGGGCTGTCAGAAGGAGTTCTGTAAAAGGAGGGATGGCCAGGGCGGGAAAGGGAAAACGGTCCGTGCCGAAGGCGGCCCAAAGAATGGCGGGGGCCAGGGCGATGAGGCAACGCATGCCGTGGCCTACCGCTGCGCGCCTGTTCCATACGGAATAGACCACGCCGGATTTAGCTTGTTCCGCCGTGCGGGCGTAGGGGAGTTGCAGAATGATGAGGCTGCTGCATGCCTTGGCGTAGATGTCGGCCATGAAGATGACGGCGGGAGCGGTCTCAGGGGGAAGAGCCGTGAGCAGGCTTACTTGCAGGCCGGTGTGAAAGATCAGTCCCAGTACTCCGTAAGTGCCGATATGCGAGTCTTTCATGATGGCCAGTGTGCGCTCGCGGGTGGTGCCGCCGCCGAATCCGTCGCAGAAGTCGGCCAGCCCGTCTTCATGCAGGGCGCCTGTGAGCAGCAGGCGTGCGCCGACGGCAAGCAGTGCTGCCGTTGCGGCGGGGACGAGGCCGGAGGTAGCCCAGTATGTCAGGGCGGCGATGCCGCCGGTGAGCCATCCCACCATCGGCCAGTAATCTACCACGTGTTTGAAACTTTCACCGTTTACCTGCCGGATGCGCCAGAACGGCAGGCGGGTGAAGAACATCAGAGAGGCTAACAGGCGGTCGGTCATGGAGGGTATCGGCTGGTTAGAAGTATTTGGTGATGTGGGCGTTCTCGAAGTTGTTCATCTCGTTGATCATGCGCACCGCAGATTGAAGGATGGGATAGGCGCACAAGGCTCCCGTGCCTTCTCCGAGGCGTAGGTCGAGTCTGAGCAGTCCGCGTGTCTGCAGGGTATCAAGCATCGCTTTATGTCCGGCTTCATCGCCTTCGTGGCAGAACACGGCATAATGGCGCACAGCCGGGCACAGTCGGGTGGCCAGCAGCATGCAGGCCGTCATGATGAAGCCGTCTACGAGAATCACCATGTGCAGTTCGGCTGCACGGAGCATGGCGCCAACGGCGGCTGCCATCTCGAACCCGCCGAACTGGCGCAATATCTCTTCGGCATATTGCGGGGATTGGGGATCGGAGCTACGGTTTTCGGGGCATTCTGCAAGGAAGCGGTCGACGGATGCCTGCAGCACTTCGTACTTGTGGCGAATGCCGGCGTGGTCCAGCCCCGCTCCCGCTCCTACGCAGCGGTCCAGCGGAGTGCCGGTGAGCAGGTGCATCCAGACGGAGGAAGGGGAGGTGTTGCCTATACCCATTTCTCCTATGCTGATCACGTTGCAGCCTTGTTCGTGACACTTGGTGACCATCCGCGCCCCCGTTTCCATGCAGCGGTCCGTTTCGTCTGCCGTCATGGCCGCCTCGTGCAGGAAGTTGCGCGTGCCGCGCGCCACCTTGCATCCGATGACGCCGGGATAGGAACCCAGGTCGTAGTCCACTCCCATGTCTATAATGAACAGTTCGAATCCGTGCTGGCGGCAGAACATGTTGACACCGCCGCCCCCGCGACTGAAATTGATCATCTGCTGCCAGGTGATTTCCCGTGGGGATACACTCACCTTTTCACGCTCTATGCCGTGGTCGGCACCGAACAGAAGGTGGCACGGGCGGCGCAGTTCGGGACTGTCCGTGCCTTGTATCAGTCCGATCTGCAGGGCCAGTTCTTCCAACCGTCCCATCGAACCTTTCGGTTTGTTCAGGTTGTCTATTTTGTTTTGCAGGACGGGGCGCATGGCCTCGTCCGGTGCTGTGATCCGGAATGTCTTCATGTCTGTTTGATTTTTACGGGAATGCCGCTTACCATCAGGTACACTTCATCGGCTTGCGACGCTACGAACTGGTTGGTCCAGCCCAGGAGATCGGAGAACCGCCGTTGCACGTCATTGGCGGATACGCCCCCCATCCCGATTTCGTTGGTGACGAAAATGAATGTGGCATCCTGGGCGGTGAGGCGGAGAAATTCGTCTTTCACGGCCTGCAGGGTCTCTTCCACCTGCCGTATGCCTTGGCGGGCCTGCAGGCTTTCCACCGTATCCGACGGATGAGAAGAGGAGGTGTCCGGCTGCCGGCTGCGGTCGAAGAAAAAATTCGTGGCCCATAGGGTGATACAGTCCACCAGTACCGTTCTGCCTGTCAGGTCGTGACGGCTCAGGTATTTTTCTTCTTCGATGTTGGTCCATTGCGGTCCGCGCCGTTCGCGGTGGATACGTACACGTTGGCGGAATTCTTCGTCCCAGATGCGTGCTGTAGCCAGATAGACCGGCGTGTCGGACAGACTGAGCGCCAGTTTTTCGGCATACATGCTCTTGCCGGACCGTTCGCCCCCCGTGATGAGTATGATTTTCTTCATGTGTACAAAGATAGAGATTTATTTCCCGTCCTGGTACTTTGTGCGGCTGAAAAGTTGCGGGGCGGAATGAAACGGTTTTCGTGACGTTTTATTTGATGTTTTCCCGAATACGTGTCAGATAACGGTTCAGGGCCTCCTCGTCACGGGTGTCGATGATGCCGATTAAGCTTTTCAGTTCTTCGCGGATTCGTTCTACGTGGTTCTTTGTTCGCGGATTGAAAAGGATCTCGCGAAGGAGGCAGTCATCCTCGCTCAGCACTCCCTGAGCTATTTTCAGATGCCGTTTGAACGTAGTGCCCGGGGCGTCCTGATGTTTCATTACGGCTGCGAAAGTGAATGTGGACACGAACGGGATACTCAGCGAATAAGCCATGGTCTCGTCGTGTTCTTCGAAAGAATATTCGCAGACGTGCAACCCCAGACGGCTGTAGAGGTCACGGAAAAAAATGCGTCCCATATAGTCGCCCTCGTTGATGACGATCGCATTCTCATGATTCAGGCTACCCAAATTGGCAAAAGTAGGGCCGAACATAGGATGCGTGCTGACATAGCGCATGCCTGTGCTTTCATAGAAATCCCTGAATCCCGTCTTGACGGATGAGATGTCGCTGAGGATGCAGTCCTGCGGAAGGTGAGGGATCACTTCTTTGAATACGTCGAGTGTGTATTTCAGGGTGACGGCGTTGATGACCAGTTCGGGACGGAATGCGTCGATCTCATCTATGGAGGTGAACCGTTGGGTGTTGTACATAAAGCGCAGACGGTGGGCGTCGATGTCGAATACGGCGGTTTCGTGGTCGAAACTGAGCAGATCGACAAAGAACGATCCCATTTTACCGGCTCCCAGGATAAGTATTTTCATAATGCCAGTCCTTAGTTTGTTTCTTTTGACTATTTGTTGATGATGTCCATTTGCTGGCGCACGCTTTCCTCATGGATGGCTACAAAGATTTTTTTCACGAATTCCGCATCCATGCCGCACATGGCGCCCTGGACGCCGCGTTTGTCAAGAATTTCGGAATAGCGCCCGGTTTGTACCACCGCCATGGCGTGTTCCTTTTTGTAAGTACCGATTTCGCGGCTCACGCGCATCCGTTGGGTAAGCAGGTCCATGAGCTTGTTGTCAAGGTCGTCTATCTGTTTGCGCAGAGCGGAGAGGCTCTCGGTCATTTCTACGTTCTCGCGCACCACGAGACGGTCGAGTATGAAGTCGAGCACGTCTGGCAGAACCTGTTGCTTGGCGTCGCTCCATGCACTGTCCGGGCAGCAATGGCTTTCCGTGATGAGTCCGTTGAAGCCCATGTCCATGGCCTGCTGACAGAGCGGGGCTATCAGCTCGCGGCGGCCGCCTATGTGGCTCGGGTCGCAGATGATGGGAAGGTTGGGGTAACGGCGGTGCAGTTCGATGGGGATGTGCCACATGGGGGCGTTACGGTAGATTTTCTGGTCGATGCTGGAAAAGCCGCGGTGAATGGCTCCCAGGCGGGTGATACCTGCGCCGTTAATGCGCTGGAGGGCGCCGATCCAGAGTTCGATGTCGGGGTTAACGGGGTTCTTGATCAGTACCGGGATGTCCACACCTTTCAGCGAGTCGGCCAGCTCCTGCATGGCGAACGGATTGGCTGTGGTGCGTGCCCCTACCCAGAGAATGTCTATCCCGGCCTTGAGCGACGCCTCCACGTGCTTAGGCATGGCTACTTCGGTGGCTGTCAGCATGCTGGTTTCGTCTTTCACGCGCTTCATCCATTCAAGGGCCGTTTCGCCCATGCCTTCGAATCCGCCGGGTTTGGTTCTCGGTTTCCATACTCCGGCACGGAATATCCTGATGCCTTTGTCGGCCAGTTGGCGTGCGGTTTCCATTACTTGTTCCTCGGTTTCGGCACTGCAAGGACCGGCGATGACGAGCGGCCGCTTGTTTTCATCTATACCCGGAATGTTCAGAGGGGTCAGTTTTAAGTCTTCCATATTGTGATATTGTTTGTTTTGTTCTTGTTTGATTTCAGAAAATTTTCCGTATACGTTCGAGCGCTTCCGTTATCTTTTCGATTTTAGCGCATAGCGAAATGCGGATGTAGCGGCTGCCGTTGCTGCCGAAGATGAATCCCGGAGTGATGAACACCCTGGCTTCGTGCAGGATTCTTTCGGTGAGTTGCTCCACGTCCGCATAGGTGTCGGGGATGCGCCCCCAGAGGAACATGCCCACCTGATCAGGGTCGAAGGTGCAGCCCAGTGTGCGCATGATTTCCTCGGCTGCCGCCCGCCGCTCCGCATACACATGTATGTTGGCTTCCTCGTGCCAGCGGATGTCGTTGCGGCATGCTGCCGCTGCTGCCAGTTGTATGGGCCTGAACGTTCCCGAATCGATGTTGCTTTTCACTTTCAGTATCCATTTGATAAATTCGGCGTTCGAAGCCAGCATGGCCACGCGCCAGCCCGGCATGTTGTGGCTTTTACTCATGGAGTTGAATTCGATGCAGCACCGTTTGGCACCGGGTATCTGCAGGATGCTGAGTCGTTCACGGTTGAGAATGAAGCTGTATGGGTTGTCGTTTACGATGACAAGGTTATGACGCAGGGCGAAGTCCACGAGCTTTTCGTAGGTCGCACGGCTGGCATTAGCGCCGGTCGGCATGTTGGGATAGTTGGTCCACATGATTTTCACGCCTGTCAGGTCGGTCTGCTCCAGCGCTTCGAAGTCCGGTTGCCAACCGTTTTCCGGCAACAGGTCGTAGTAAGTGATGTGGCAGCCTAAGAGTTTGCTGAGCGACGTGTAGGTGGGATACCCCGGATTGGGAACCAGCACGCGGTCGCCGGGATTGGCCAGTGCCAGCGTGACATGCAGGATGCCTTCTTTGGATCCGATGAGCGGTTGTATCTCGCTGTCGGGATCCAAGTCCACATCATACCATTGTTTATAGAAGTCTGCCATGGCGCGGCGCAGTTCGGGGATGCCGGCCGTGGGCTGATAGCCGTGGGCGTTGGCATGGCGTGCCTCTTTGCACAGTGTTTCTATGGTCTGCGGCGAAGGCGGCATGTCGGGACTTCCTATGGCCAGGCTTATCACGTCCTTGCCATCGGCATTCATCCGGGCCACTTCCTTGAGTTTTACCGAGAAGTAATACTCCCTGACGGAGTTCAGCCGGTCGGCCGGCTGTATGGCGGGGTTATACGGTTTGCTTTCCATCTTTGTATTCTCCTAATATTTTAAGTTCTTGTGTGAGTGGTGTGATGGCGTCGATGCTCTGCGAATAACGGGTGTAGTCATCGAATCCCAGGTCGACGTAAAACTTATATTGCCATTCCTTTCCTACGAGGGGGAGGGATTGTATTTTGGTCAGGTTGAGTTTGTAAAACGACAGAATGGACAGCACCTGTGAGAGCGAGCCTTCTTCGTGAGGTAGGGTAAACACGAGGCTCGCCTTGTTGGTCCGGCGGATGTCACGCAACAGGTTGGCGCGCTGAGGCTGGCTGAACACCAGAAATCGGGTAAAGTTATGTTTGTTGGTCTCAATACCTTCTTTCAGCACTTTCATGTCATAGAGTTGAGCGGCGAATTTGGAGCAGATGGCCGCATGGCCGTGCAGTTGTTCGCGGCTGATCGTTTCGGCTGATCCGGCCGTATCTTCGCCTTCCACTACCTTGAGATGCGGATGCCGGGCCAAAAAGTCGCGGCATTGCATCAAGGCTACCGGATGCGAGTTGACCTCCGTAATATCCTCCAGGTTGTCATCGGGCAGGCAGAGCAGGCTGTGCGAGATGCGCAACTTGTGCTCGCCTACGATGGTCAGTCCGCTGTCGCAAAGCAGCTCATAGTTGTGCAACAGGCTGCCGGCAATGGTATTCTCGATGGCTGCCATGCCGAGTACCGTACAGTCGTTCTTTACTGTGGCGAACACGTTTTCAAAGGTGGAACAACAGATCAGTTCGATGTCCTCTCCTTCGAAATAATAGTGGGCTGCCATGTCGTGGAAAGACCCTTTGATGCCTTGTATTGCGATTCGTTTCATTGTGTGTGTTGAGTGTCTTTGACAAAAAAGTCCCGCTCCTGTGGGAAGCGGGACTTCATTGTTTATTCGGTTAGTATAATCTTCTGTTCTGTACACATACGAATTCCCGCTTCACTTTACGGCTAAAGTAAAAGTAGAAGAAGAAATAAAAATATGTGTTGAATAATTCTTTCATTCTTGTCTCTTTGAATCTCTTGCAAAATTAAGGCTTTTTTCAATTCCGGCAAATAAATTCAAGGTTTTTTTGAGCATACATGTGAATTTTGTCCGGGAAATGCTTTGATCGCTTACATTTAGAAACCGTAAGGGTTTCGGCTTTTGTATTGTTCGTTCATGCTTTGCTCGATGTTGCTGAACTGTCCGTCCCATTGTTTTGAGCTTTCGGGTGAGCTTTCCAGTGCCTTCTTCAGGTCATCGGTTGCACCCGCCTTGTCGTTCAGCATGAGTTTGATACGTCCGCGTTCCTTGTAGCCTTCGCTAAAATCCGGCATGATTTCCAGTGCTTCGTCTAGCGTGGCCAGCGCTTTGTCAAGCTGTCTGCCGGCTGTATATGCCGTGGCCAGTCCTGTATAGGCCTCTCTCATCAGCGGGTTTTGCGTTTTCACCTTATTATAATAGGCTATGGCTGTATCGGTATCGCCTTGTTGAAGGCGCAGTGCGGCTTTCATCATCACGGCTTCTTCCGTCATAGAGTCTTGTTCGGCATCCAGGACGGCGAGCAGATGGTCGATGTCGGTTTCCGCTTCTTTCGGGCTTCCCATGCCGCCGAGCACCTTGGCCCTGAGCAGGTAGGCGGCGTTCATGTCGGGCGACAGCAGGATGGCCTGTGTCAGCATTACCACGGCATTCAGATCGTCGTGCAGGGCATGTTTGGCTATGGCTGCGCGATAGAGTGCCGGGGCATGCTGGTCATTGATGAGCAGTGCCTTTTGGCAGTCTTCGTCCATACGGGTATAGTCTTCCAGCATTTCGTCGGCCCGTGTCATGGCCAGTCTGATACCGATATTATCCGGATGTTCTTCAGCCAGCAGTTCCAGTGTGTGCCGTGCCTCTTCCGCTTGGCCGTCTGTCAGCAGTGCTTCGGCAAGATAGCTTACGGTTTCTGCTTCGTTGCGGATGGCGACGGCCTCGCGGAAACACTGTATGGCATATTTGACCTCTCCGGTTTTAAAGGCACGCAAACCGTCGTATTTCAGTACGTCGAAGTTGCGTTCTCGTTGTTTTTTGTTTTTTTCCTCCGGCGTTTCTTCCCTGCCGCCGAACAATGTTTTCAGAAATCCCATTTCGTACTTATTTTATCAAGCACAAATATACTAAAATTGCTTAAAATAACGCAAAAATATACGAAAAAACGCGAGAAAACGTTCTTACTTCAGTAAGTTTGCTGATACAATAAAAAGAAAAGCATGTGTGGAATCGTAGGATATATAGGTAAACGGGAGGCATATCCCATCTTGATAAAGGGGCTTAAACGTCTGGAATACCGAGGCTATGACAGTGCCGGTGTGGCTATGATAAGCGATTCGGAGGAACTGAACGTATATAAGGAAAAAGGAAAGGTGAGCGACCTGGAACGCGCCGTGGAGAACAAGGATATCAGCGGTCATATAGGTATCGCGCACACGCGATGGGCCACACATGGCGAGCCGTGTGCCGAAAATGCTCATCCTCATTATTCGGCGTCCGGTAATCTGGCTCTGATTCATAACGGTATCATAGAGAATTATGCCACGCTGAAAGAAAAACTCGTGCAGCGTGGAGTGAAGTTTCGAAGTCATACGGATTCGGAAGTTCTGGTGCAACTTATAGAATACATCCAAGAGAACAATGAGCTGGACTTGTTGAGTGCCGTGCAGGTCGCTTTGCATGAGGTGATCGGCGCCTATGCCATTGCGATTCTCGACAGGAGGAACCCAGAACAGATCATAGCTGCACGCAAGAGCAGCCCGCTGGTGGTGGGCATAGGGCGCGACAGTGAGTTTTACCTGGCTTCCGATGCGACCCCTATTGTGGAGTATACCGACAAGGTGGTCTATCTGGAGGACGGTGATATCGCCGTCTTGCGTCCCGGCGACGAACTGAAGGTGGTGGATATGGACAATGCCCGCATGCACCCGAAAGTGAAGACGGTAGACATCAACCTGGGGCAGTTGGAGAAGGGCGGATATCCTTATTTCATGCTCAAAGAGATTTTCGAACAACCGGATTGTCTGTGCGACTGCATGCGCGGCCGCATCAATGTGGATGCCGACAACGTGACGCTTTCGGCTGTGATCGACCATAAGGAAAGGCTTCTGAACGCGAGCCGTTTCATCATCGTGGCGTGCGGAACCTCGTGGCATGCCGGACTGATCGGTCAGCAGCTCATCGAGAACTATTGCCGTATTCCCGTATATGTGGAGTATGCTTCGGAGTTCCGCTACCGCAATCCCGTCATCTTGCCTACCGACGTGGTGATTGCCATCTCCCAGTCGGGAGAGACTGCCGATACGCTGGCCGCCATCGAACTGGCACGCAAGCAAGGCGCATTCGTTTTCGGTATCTGTAATTCCGTAGGAGCGTCCATTCCGCGGGCTACGCATACGGGAGCCTATATCCATGTGGGGCCGGAGATAGGAGTGGCTTCGACCAAGGCTTTTACCGGACAGGTGACGGTGCTGACCATGCTGACACTGGCGCTGGCCAAAGAACGCGGTACGATTTCCCGTGAAGAATATGTGCGGATGGTGCACGAATTGGTCACCATCCCCGACAAGATGAAAGAAGCGCTTCAAACCAACGAGCAGATAGCCCAGATGGCCAAGATTTTCACCTATGCGCACAATTGTCTGTATCTGGGCCGGGGATATTGCTATCCCGTGGCGCTTGAAGGTGCCCTCAAGCTGAAAGAAATCTCCTATATCCATGCCGAAGGCTATCCGGCTGCGGAGATGAAGCACGGCCCCATTGCGCTCATAGACTCCGAGATGCCTGTGTTTGTCATAGCCACCCGTAACGGAATGTATGACAAGCTTATCAGTAACATTCAGGAAGTGAAAGCCCGTCAGGGGCGTGTCATCGCTCTTGTGACGAAGGGCGACACTAAGATACGCGAGCTGGCGGATGAAGTGATAGAACTGCCCGAAACATTGGAATGCTTCGATCCTTTGGTCGTATCGGTTCCCTTGCAGTTGCTGGCTTATCATATCGCCGTGTGCAAGGGTAAGGATGTGGACCAGCCGCGTAATCTGGCCAAGTCGGTGACGGTGGAGTAATGATTTTTTTATAGAACGGGCCGTATGCCCGTTTATTCGGTAAAGCAAATTGGGGATGTGCGTTAAGTTGCACATCCCCAATTTGTTAGCATATCAATGAGCCGGTGCCGGGGACGTGGAGGATTTTCATGCGCAGAGCGTGATAAAATCGTGCTCATGATTTTTTATTTTCCTCCGCATCAAAAAAAGTTTTTCTCCGCAAGAAAATCCGGGCTGCGGCGGAGCCCTCCGAAATGTCTGTATTTTGTCCACAGGCGACTGTCCCCGTGTGTCTGGTTCGCTTTTTATATGTATAAATTTGCAGAACAGGAGAATATATCCTAATTTTGAGCAGGGAATATGAAAAACAACCGAATAAAGAAAACGATATGGCAAAGAACGTAAAAGAGTATATCCGGGAGAACGAGAGCCGTTTTCTCAACGAATGGTTCAGTCTGATACGCATTCCGAGTATAAGTGCCGAACCGGCCCACAAGGCTGACATGACGGCTTGTGCCGAACGGTGGAGGGAACTGCTTTTGGAAGCCGGAGCGGATGAGGCGCGCCTGATGCCCTCGTCGGGCAATCCGTTGGTGTATGCGGAGAAACGCATATCGCCCGATGCGCCTACGGTGCTGATATACGGACATTATGACGTCATGCCCGTGGCACCTCTCGAACTTTGGAAAAGCGATCCGTTCGAACCCGAGGTGCGTGACGGGCGGGTATATGCCCGCGGGGCGGATGATGACAAAGGGCAGTCGATGATACAGTTGAAGGCTTTTGAGTATATGGTACGCGAGGATAGTTTGCGGCATAACGTGAAGTTTATTCTGGAGGGGGAGGAAGAAATCGGCTCTCCGGCTCTCAACGCCTTCCTGCAGGAACATCGGGAACTGCTGGCTTGCGATGTGATTCTGGTGAGCGATACGAGCATGCTCTCGCCCGACCTTCCGTCGCTGACTACGGGATTGCGCGGACTGGCCTATTGGGAAATCGAGGTGACAGGTCCGAACCGTGATCTGCATTCGGGGCATTTCGGCGGAGCTGTGGCCAATCCCATCAATGTGTTATGCGGTCTGCTGGACCGTTTGACGGATGAGAACGGGCGTATCACGATCCCCGGATTCTATGATGATGTGGAGGAACTTTCGGCCGAGGAGCGTCGCATGCTGGCTGACATACCGTTTGATGAAGAACGCTACAAGAGTGCCATCGGGGTGCGTGCCCTGAAAGGGGAGGCGGGTTACAGTACCATCGAGCGAAACAGTTGCCGTCCTTCGTTCGATGTGTGCGGCATCTGGGGCGGCCATACGGGCGAAGGCTCCAAAACGGTGCTTCCGTCGCGTGCCTGCGCCAAGGTGTCGTGCCGTCTGGTTCCCCACCAGCAACATGAGAAGATATCGCAGATGCTGGTCGACTATATGGCTTCGGCGGCTCCGGACTATGTGACGGTGAAAGTCACCCCTATGCACGGAGGCGAGGGCTATGTATGCCCGATAGACCTGCCGGCCTACAAGGCGGCCGAGGCCGGATTTGCCAAGGCTTTCGGAAAGCGTCCGTTGGCAGTGCGCCGCGGCGGCAGCATCCCCATCATCAGCGATTTTGAAAAGATTCTGGGGGTGAAGACGATCCTGATGGGATTCGGACTGGAGAGCAATGCCATTCATTCGCCTAACGAGAATTTCCCGCTTGAGATGTTCCGCCGCGGCATAGAGGCTGTGGTAGAGTTCCATCGTGAATTGAAGTGGTGACAGACGGTCGGTAGATAGCCGTTCCGGAACCGTTATAATTATGGACTGTGCGGCCCGCCCGTTTCCTTGACGGATGAGAGGAAAGGAAACGGGCGGGCCGCATAAATGTGTCAGGATTCTATTGCCTTGTGATGGCTCCTCTCCTCACAGGATTTCTGATATTCGCTTGGTGTCATGCCGAATTCTTCTTTAAAGCATGAAGTGAAATACTTGCGGTTGAAGTAACCTAATGCTGCCCCCACCTCGCTCACATTGATGTTTTTGCCTTGCAGCATGCGGCGTGCATGCTTCATTTTGATGTGGCGGATGAAGTCGAGCGGGGTGTCGCCGGTGATGCTTTTCAGTTTTCGTGTCAGTGTGGAACGTGACATGTTCATGGCTTCGGCCAGTTGTTGTACTCCGAAATCAGGTTCGGAGAGGTTTTCCTCTACTGTTTTCACGGCTTTTTCCAGCAGCATTTGTCCCAGTTGTTCCTGTTCCCCGTCTTTGTTTTCGTCTGTCAGTTTCAGGTAGTCGCGCATGCGTAGCATTTCTTCGCTGTCCGCCCATAGGGCATCGTTGCGTTTCTTCATGCGGTTCACGTAATGGCGGACGGCTGCACCGGCACATCCCACGACGGCTGCTATATATATAAGGAAGGCCCACCACGATTCCCACCAGGCCGGCAACCGGCGGATGCGCAGGGTGGTTACGGCATTACTCCACAGTCCGTTTTCATCCGTGGCTTTGACTTCAAAGTCGTATGTTCCCCGAGGAAGGTGGTTGTAGACGGCTTCCGGCTGTTCCTCCTGTTGCCACAGCCATTCGTTGTCGATGCCTTTCATGCGGTAGGCATACCGTATTTTGTGGGCCATACGGTGGTTGAGGGTGGAAAAGCGGATGGTGAGATTCTTTTCGCCGGGCTTTATCTCGAATGTTTTTTGAGGGTCGAAGATGCGGTGGCTGTCAAAGAACAGCGATCCCTCTCCGGTCAGGATGTCGGTGATATATACGCGCGCGGTCGAGGCTTCGCGTTCAAGAACATTGGAAGGAGAGAAGCAGCTGATGCCCGATATCCCGCCGAAATACAGCTTGCCGTCGAGGCCCTTGCACAGGGCGGTGGGGATGAGACGCCATAGTCCGGCCGACCCGTCTCCCGTCAGAAAGGTGCGGTATGAGCCGTTGTGAGGATTGAATTCAATGATTTTCTGGTTGGTGCCGACCCATAGATGGTTGTATTCGTCGGCTGCCACACGGTTGATCATGTCGCCGTTGAGGTGACACATCCGGTTGTAACTTCTGAGACGTCCGCTATTCGGGTCTAGCGAGAGCAGATCGCCTTCGTCACTTCCCGTCCATAACAGCCCGTCTGTCGTGCGGGTGAGGCAGGAAAGTGCCTGCCGGATATGATAGCGGTGCATTTTTCCGTCCGGAAAGAGGGCATACAGTCCTTTGTTGTAGGTGCAGACGTAAAGTGTGCGGTCTTCCGTTTCGATGAAGCCCGTCACGTGTCCCAAGGTGTCGCACACGGTTTCCACTTGGGAGCGGAGGAGGTCGAGACGAAACAGTCCCTTTTGCGTTCCGGCATAGAGGTAGCGCCCTTGCCGGTCTTCGTAGACGGCCGATATGGCGTCGTCATGTGTATAAGGCGAGAGACTGACGGTGCGGTCGAGCTTCATTTTCATGCCTTTGCGTGTCAGACGGAACACCATCGGCTTGTTTTCCGGAGCTATCCATACACCGTTGTCCTTAGCGCTCTTCTCCATGATTTTTACCAGTCCCAAAGGCTGGTGTGCCAGTTCGGCCTGTTGCAGGTGGCTGACGGCCGTGTGAGTGGTCAGGTCGTAAAGAAATACGGCGGTACGTTCTTGGAATATCCACATTTTCCCGTCGCCGGCGTCGCAGAGGGCCATGACGGCAGGGTGGTGTTTGCTGTGATCTTTCAATGCCGGAAGCGTGTAGACTTTAGGTTGGGACTCCTGTGGATGGATGATGAAACTCGGCCGGTCGAAAGCTGTTACCCACAAATCTCCGCGGCTGTCCCTTACGATTTCGTTGAGCATGCTGTGGGCGGCCGTCTGGGCGAAGCTCGTTTCCGGGTACGCCTCATTGTTCCTGACGGAGAATGCAAGGAGGCTGATGTCGCTTGTGGCCCATAGCATACCTTGTTTCGGGTCTTGTGTCAGATACATCAGGTTGCTTCCGTCCGGGGTTATATGAGACTGATAGACGAACATGCCGTCTACCTCGGCGGCAGGATTGAAACGTACCAGTCCGTCGCCCCATGTACACATCCAGAAATAGTCGTTGTTACAGTCTTGGATGATGCAGCCGGGATTGTGGCGTTTCATTTTGTCGGGAAAGGCTGTGAGGCTGTCCCGTTCCCTGTCTATCCGGTAAAGAATGCCCGAGGAAAGTGATATGATGATGTCGCCGGCCCTGCTTTCGCAGAAACCGGATACGGTGGTAGGCCGTGTGTGGGTGAGTGTGGCATATTCTTTTCTGCATTGTCCGTTGCCGTCGAACCGTAATAAGGTTCCGGGAGTGGACAGCCATATGTTCCCGTCCGAGGTCGTGTACATCTGAACGACAGTCCTGTTTTTTAGTGCAGGATGGTTGATACGCTCGATCCGGTAAGTTTGTTTGTCCAGTATATAGGCGCCTTTGCGTGTTCCGAACCAGATGCGGCCGCTCCGGTCTTCCGTGATGCATTCAATCAGATTGTTGTCGAGTATTTTCGGGTGCAGGTAGTCCGCCCGGAACACTTGTATGCGGTAGCCGTCGTCACGGCACAGCCCGTTTACGGTTCCGTACCATATATATCCCTCCTTGTCCTGATAGACGCGGTGTATAGCGTTGACCGGAAGTTTTTTCAGGGCGGGTATTTCGGTCAGCGATACCGGTTGTGCTTGCAGAAACGGGGTTGCCACGTACCAAAAGAACAAAATGGAAAGAAAAAGTGCTTTCTTCATGGTTTCTTGTGTCTATGCTTACAAAAGTAGCGTTTTTTTGCTGGAGTCGGTGCGGGAGGCGGAATAAAAAAAGAAAGAAACAGGGGGTGTTTTTTCGTCATAAAGGGGAGAGAAATAGTTTAAACTCCAATTTTACCGTCTTTTTGAGGGAATAATATCCGTTCTTCTGCCGATAAAAGAATATTTTTGCAATGAACAGATGAAAAAACACAAAAGTAAGATTCCTTTAATTAATCATTGTATTATCATGAAAAAACAAATTCTTGTTCTGGTGCTTGCGGTTTTATCGGGCGTCGGCCTGCCGCAGAAAGTGAACGGGCAGACGCATGGGCAGACGGTGCTGGACGAAGCGTCGTGGATAGATAACCATAATTTTCAAGGCGGAGGAGGGTATGACGTATCCAAAGAAACCGGAGATGAGTATCATCCGTGGGTGAACACGACTACGGAAGACGGATGGTTCAGTTATGACTTGTCTTTGGAGAAAGCGGATTTGTCGGAACCTCTTTATCTGGCTTGTCATTTTAATGCGGGCGACTTCGGACGGCGGCGTACCAGAATTCTTATTGACGGGGAACTTTATAAGGACGGTCTGTTCCGCGCGGTGCAGTGGAAAGATAAATTCTATTTTTGGCAGTATGCTCTTATCCCGGCTAAGTTCTGGAGAAATGCGGACGGAACGCTGAAGAAAGACAAACTGACCATACGTTTTGAAGGAACGAGAAACGAAAGTGGTCAATTTGAGTACTCAAAAGGTGTCAAGGGCGTACGTTTGGTGCAGGGAGGTGAATATTCTTTTAGGTGTACTGACTGGGAGACGGGCGACGGCGTTCGGGTGCCGCAGGAGAATATATCGTATGATGAAGGCGCAAACAGCCTGCATCTGGCCACCAGGGGAACGCAGAACGATGTTTGTCTTCGGATCAAGATGGATTTTAACGGCATGGTACTTGCGTCACACAAATATATGGTGGTGTGCGGGAAGGGGCTGGAGACGTCCGCTCCTGCGAACTCCCAGCTATGGTGGTTGAATGGACGTAACGTAGCCAAGGCCGATTATCCCATGTTTCAGACAACTTTGGAGGATGGTACTTCTTTTGTCGTGTGGGATGTCATGAGAACCCAGGTTTCGGGTAATATGGGTGGTTTTGTGTTTACTCTTTCCCGGTTCGGAAGTGATAATACGACATTGTTTGGCTTGACGTCGTCCAGAGATGACAAAACGGCGGATATTACGGACATTTCATTCTATTCGCTGACAGGCATTGCGGAGAAGTATCCGGTATTGGCAGAGGCAATGAAGATTTCCCGGCTGGATGAGGAGGCCGGCAGCAGTATGATCATGGGGAGCGAACTGGTCAGTGTGAAGCGTACATTGAAGCCATTTGTATGGAACACGTTCTGTGTGCCGTTTGATATGGATGCGACAGCCTTGGCGGCCAATGATATTACGGAAGTGAGAATGCTGACAGGAGCGGAAGTCAATAAAGATAGTTATACGCTGACATTTGATGAACAGGCAGAGGTAAAAGCCGGCGTACCTTATATTGTTCAAGTGGGCGAAGCGGTTGCCGGGTTGAATCTTGATGGCATGTCCCTTTCTGAAAACACTCTTCCGGGCGAAACGGTTGTAGATGGCGTGACGATGAAAGGAAATTTCGCTAAGACGGAGATCAGCGGCGGCGAGTTCTTTATCCGCAATAATATGTTTTACAAGGCGGATAGGACTGTGACCGTGAAAGGATTCAGGGCCTATGTGGAGGAACCGGTGCAGGTGAAAGGAGTAAACCGGATGCTGATTGATATTGACGGTGAGGTAACGGACGTCGGTGAAGTGCTGGCAGAAAAAAAGGGGAACGGGCAGGTTGATGTGTTCTCCCTGGCAGGCATCCGCATAAAGAAAGGCGTTCGCATGCAGGATGCTCTTGACGGGCTCCCGAAGGGAATTTATATTGTGAACGGAGAAAAGATGATGAAGTAACGGAAAGTACTAAACGGTAAAGAAGATGAATAGAAAGAGTTACATGACACCAAGAGTTGATGTGGTGGAAATGGAGGGTAACGGGATGATGGCCTTGAGCGGCAACGGTATCGGTTATGGAGGTTCGGCTTCGGATTTCGACGATATCTTTGAAGCCGACGTGAACGAGGGCATAGATTGGGATATTTGGTAATAACGATACTGGTACGGATACACCTATTTATAATATATAATATATGAAGAGAGAATTATTGATGTCGGTCGGACTTGCGGCCGCATTGCTGACCGGAGTGCAGAGGGTGACGGCGCAAAGCAAACTTTACCCCCGGCTGTTCGACTTGCAGGAAGTCGTGCTGGAAGAAAGTGTGTTTAAGACGGCAATGGACCTTAACGACAAACTGTTGCTGGAATATGATGTGGACCGTTTGCTGACACCTTATTTCCGGCAGGCTGGTATCACCTCGTGGGAGTCTCGGCATCCGAACTTTCAGAACTGGGGGTCGGGAAACTTCCGCTTGGACGGGCATGTGGGCGGCCACTACCTTACGGCACTGGCTTTGGCCTATGCCGCCTCGCAGGATGAGGATATGCGCGTCCGGATGAAAGAACGGATGGATTATATGGTGGATAAGATGGCGGAATGTCAGGCCCGGTTTGACAGTAATACTGAAGGTTTGTACGGATATATCGGCGGCTTGCCCGATAATCAGGTGTGGACCGACATGTATGCCCGTAACCTGTCGCGTTTCAACAGCAACCGTGGCAACGTGCCTTTTTATACGATGCACAAGGTGTATGCCGGCTTGCGCGATGCATATGTATACGGAGGAAACGAAAAGGCACTGGCGTGTTTCCTGAAATTGTGCGACTGGGGCGTGAATCTGATTTCCAACCTGACGGATGCCGAGGTGCAGAATATACTGGACACCGAACACGGAGGTATCAACGAGGTCTATGCCGATGCTTACCGCCTGACTGGGGATGAGAAGTATCTGGTGGCGGCGCGGCGCTATTCCCACCAGACGATGGTGACGAATATGCAGACGGTGAACTCGTCTTTTCTCAACAACAAGCACGCCAATACGCAGGTGCCCAAGTATATCGGCTTTGCACGTGTGGCGCAGGAAGACGGCGGAAAGACAAGCGGGGTGACGGAAACCTATTTGAAGGCTGCCCGTAACTTCTGGACTGAGGTGACCGATCACCGCACGGTGGCTATCGGAGGAAACAGTGTGGCCGAGCATTTTCTTCCGGCAAACCGCAGTGGGGACTATATTACGAATCCCGACGGGCCGGAGAGTTGTAATACAAATAATATGCTGAAACTGACGGAGGACTTGTTCGGTGAGGACCCGTCGGTCAAATATGCCGACTTTTATGAATATGCCACCATTAACCATATTCTTTCCACGCAGAACCCTCATACGGGCGGTTATGTGTATTTCACCAGTTTGCGTCCGCAGCATTACCGTATGTATTCGCAGGTGAATCAAGGGATGTGGTGCTGTGTGGGTACGGGAATGGAGAACCACGGCAAGTACGGTGAGTTTGTCTATGCTCATTCACCGGCCAATGATACGCTTTATGTGAATCTCTTTATGGCTTCACGTCTGAAGAATGATGTATTCGCGCTGACGCAGGAAACACGCTTTCCTTACGAAGAACGTACGGTGCTGACGCTCGATAAATCCGGAACCTATACGATGGCCGTCCGTCGTCCGTCGTGGTGCACGGCCGGATTCCGCATACTGATCGACGGAGTGGAGCAGAATGTGAAGAGCGCTCCTGGGGAGTTCGTCGCGCTGTCGCGCAGTTGGAAGGCCGGCGAGAAAGTCACGGTCGAGATTCCCATGCATCTGGATATGGTGGAATGTCCGAACTATCCGTCTTATGTGGCGTTGCGTTACGGTCCGGTGCTTCTTGGAGCAAAAACAAGCGAGGAGAATCTTGCCGGACAGTTTGCCGGTGAGGGACGTATGGACCATTGTCCTTCGCATGGCGCGCAGCTCAGTCTGACTTCGGCCCCCATGCTGATTGGGGAAAGGGCCGGCGTGTTGGATTCCGTTTATGTTGTGGATAAGGAAAAACTGCATTTCAAGATAAGAAAAGGACTGTACAGCAGCGAACGTTTTGCCGATTTGCTGTTGCAGCCGTTCTTTACGATACATGAGGCGCGCTACATGATATACTGGAATCAGATGAGCGAGGCTGAATGGGAGAAAATCAAGGGGGCTGTGATGGCGGAAGAAGCCGTCAAGCAGCGTCTGAACGAACGTACGCTTGATTTTGTGTCAACCGGAGAGCAGCAGAGCGATGCGGGGCATGTGTTGCAGGGCGACTTTGAGAAAGGTGCCTATGCCGGTGAGTTTTTTGTGGATGCCAAGCAAGGCAAATGGTTTTCCTATATGTTGTGCACGCAGGGGGTGAGCGAGAATGTAGCCTTAATGTGCCGTTATCATTCTGCGGATGCCGGACGCACGTATACGATTTCCGTCAATGGAAAGGAACTTCGTAAGGTGACGCTTCCGAAACGTCAGGCTGCTGGATTCTATAATGTGGAGTATCCTGTTCCGACCGAAATGCTGTGTGATGAGAGTGGTGTGCTGGTCGACAGCGTGCTTGTGCGCTTTGAGGCCACCGGTTCCACGCCTACCCCGGGCTTGTACAGCCTGCGCCTGCTGAAAGAATACAGCGAGACCCCGGTGTATGCGTTTAATGCCGCACATTGGATTATGGGTGATGCCGCTCGTGTGGATAAGGTTGAATATCCGGAGGGTACCAATACGATAAAGGTTTATGGCAAGCGGGGCAATAATAATATTGCCCTGCAATATGCCACTTATTTGGATGAAGCTTCGAATCTGTTGTCGCACCGCAAATATTTTGCGGTGCGCGGCAGTTCTTTGAAGACGGGAGACGGTATGGCGTATATGTGGTGGTTCAACGGAGCGAATCATGGTTCACAAGTGGCTCCTACCTATTCATGTGGATTGGATAACGGCGAAACTCTCTTTGTGTGGGATATCATGAAGAGCGGACTGGACGATAATTTCAAGACGGATACGGTGGCCTTTTCATCATGGGGAAAGGCACTGAATACAGTGTTTGGCCTAACATCTGCTGCGGCCGACGGGACAGCGGTGATTTCCGATATCTCATTCTATTCAACGTCAGAGCTGGTGGCGCGTTATACCGAACTGCGGGATTTGATAGGAATGAACGTGCTAGACGAATTGAGTGAGAAGTATTCACCTGTCTATGACTATAAGACATTTATATTGGCCAAACGTTTTAAGGCAGGTGAATGGACGGGTCTTTGTGTACCATTCTCTATGAGCTGGACGAAAGCACACGAATGGTTTTCGGAATGGAAAGAGCTGGACGGTCTGATGAAAGGGGATGACGGAGTACTGACACTATTTTTTAAGAATGCCACGCGTGTGCAGGCCGGACAGATTTATTTGGCTTCATCTTTAAAAGATATAGAGGAAATAGAAAATACGGGTACTTTGCGATCTGATGTGGAACCTTTGCAATTGAATGAGGATGGCGTGACGGTATGTGGAACATTTGCGGCTGTTTCTGATATTGGAACGGATGTTTTTTGTTTGGAAAGCGGTTCGTTTTCTGCCAATACGGAGAATAGAATGGTGAAAGGGTATAATTTGTATCTCCGTCTTGCACCGGAAGAAGTAGGGAATTACCATACCGTGCTGATTTCTTTTGATGCTAAGCCCGATGGTATTACAAGTTCTACTGTGGGAAAGGAGCGGGTGGATGTATACGGTCTTGATGGCGTTAAACTGAAGACATCTGTTCGTAGGTGTGAGGCACTTCGTAATTTGTCGCATGGTATCTATATAATTAATGGGACCAAGATAGTCAGATAGTAAGTGTCTCTCTAATCTTAAGAAGTACTTTCTGCCGTCATTCGAAAGTGCTTTTTTGTATATGACAATGGAGAGTTGCTCTTTTCTTACCTTTTCCCTCAAAAAAGTTTATTTTCGTTGTGTATTGTTAATTTATTGTTTTCCAGCGTGTTTTCGATGTTCATGTATTGTTTTTTGTTATTTTGTTGATATATTCCTTGAAAAAAAGAGCTGTAATGATTTGGTAGTTGTTCTAAAAGTTGTTACCTTTGCACTCGCTTTCGGGAAGGACGCCCGCTGCC
>CAJUGV010000012.1 GCA_910586505.1 uncultured Paraprevotella sp.
ATGTTTTCTTCGGAGGAGATAAGGGGGATGCTGGACCGGATGTGGCTTGTCTGTCTGATGCAATGGACCCACTGTATAATGGTAACAGTATAATATATGAAAGAGTTTGTGAACTTGTTTTTTTCTTTTTTATTGGGGTTTTTGTTTCCTCTTCCTCTCTTTGCCCGGGGCGTGGTTCCGTCGGATGCTCCGAATGGGGCGCAGAGGCTGACGGGGAAGTGTGGCTATGCTTAAGGTGTGGGAAGATATAGCAGGCCGTTTGTGATAGATATTATCTCTTCTTCTATCATTTCCTTTAAGATTTGTGCGGTTCTTTCGCGTGTTATTCCCGGAAGTAGCATGTCCTGCGGAGGGTGCTTTCTGCCATCGCTTAGCTTTTCCAGAATGTGGGATATAATTATTTTGTCATTTATAATTGCATGTTTATTAGAGTTCTGTTGTCTGCAAATGTCGCATTGCTTACATTCTACAGAGTCTTTTTCTCCGAAATAGTATAGAAGCAATTTACTTCGGCAAAAGTCGGTTTCTGCGTAATGAAGCATAGCTTCTATCTTCTCTGTGAACTTCTTTTTGCGTTTATCATAGATATTAGGAGGAAATATTAATTGTCTTTTTTCTATGCGTTTGCAAGAAAAAGTTATATAAGGTGTTTTTTTTCGGGGTATATAATGAAGGATTCTGTTCTTGGTCAGTGTTAATAATCCATGGTATACTTGATCTATTGTTAGACCAGACAGGGTGGCTATGCGGCGTTCATCTATGAATACGTAGTCACTGAATACTCCTCCATAACTACGTAGAATCCATTGAATGAGCAGTTCTAAATCTTGTCCCAATTCATGAATAAGGTATAATTCGTCTCGACGGAGTAGAAAATGAATTCTTGAAGCATTGTCTTGTTCGTCTGTGTATTCAATGTAGCCGGCTCGCTGTAGTAGTCGCAATGCGCTGTCAGTCTGGATAGGGAAATGTTTGAAGTTTCTGCAAAACTCATCCATATTGAATTCTCGTGTAACATTGTAACCGTCTCCCATGGCCATCTGATAATAAAAGCAGATGTGTTCATAGATTTGGCGTATGTCCTCTTTGGCAGGGAAGGTGTCGGGGATTCTTTTCATCAACCGTGTGCGATCCGATTTTTGGTACAGCAATACTGCATAAGCTTGTTCTCCGTTACGACCAGCTCGACCTGCTTCCTGAAAGTATGCTTCAATAGAATCCGGTAGGTCCAGATGTATTACAATTCGTACATCTGGTTTATCGATACCCATACCAAAAGCATTTGTAGCCGTTATTACTCGTACTTTATCTTCTTGCCATAAGTGTTGTCGTATATCTTTCTCTGCATCATCGAGCCCAGCGTGGTAGAAGGTTGTGGAGATGCCTGATTTTTGTAATTTTTCGGCTATTTCCCTAGTGCTTCTTCTGCTTCTCGTGTATACAATGGCTGCTCCTTGGGTACTGTTTAGTATATGTATCAGTTCTCCCAATTTATCTTCAGTGTGTCGAACTATGTAAGCCAGATTTTTTCGTTCAAAACTCATTCGGAAAGCATTTTTTTCCTTAAATGCAAGTTGATATTGTATATCGTCAACAACTTCCGGTGTGGCTGTGGCTGTGAGTGCCAATATTGGAATATCTGGCAGCAATTGTTTACGTACTGTTGCTATTTGAGTGTAGGACGGGCGGAAATCATATCCCCATTGAGAGATGCAATGAGCTTCGTCAACAGTGATGAAGTTGACTGACATGTGTCGTACTTTTGTTTGGAATATGTCAGATGAAAGCCGTTCCGGTGATATATAAAGGAATTTATAGTTTCCGAAAATACAGTTTTCCAGTGTGGTGACGATTTCCTCACGTGATAGACCAGAGTAAATGGCTGCAGCTTTGATACCGCGTTTTTTCAAGTTGCGGACCTGGTCCTTCATTAAAGCTATAAGTGGGGTTATTACTATACAGATCCCGTCATGGCAGAGAGCGGGAACCTGAAAGGTTATGGATTTTCCTCCACCCGTAGGCATAAGGCCTAAAGTATCCCGTCCGTTTCCTATACTCTCAATGATTTCACGTTGTATGCCGCGAAATTCATCATATCCCCAATATTTCTTTAATATGGATAGATAAACGTCATCCATTTCTGAGTTGTGAATTCTATTCTTTACAGAAAGAGGGCCGTATATCCTCAATCTGGAGTTGTACTTCACCGTGTTTGTGCGTGTTCTCTTCAATGGTATAGCAGATGTCAAAAGAACGTTTAGTCTTGATATAGCGAGCCTGTGAACTCTGTCCGAAGGCTATACCATTCATCACGTTGTTACTTTTGTTGTCCACTAATTCCAATTTGATATGTTCCTGTTCACGCCCTACGACTTTGCTTGTGCCATAATCATAGACATGTTGCGTGCAAAACAATGGTTTTGTATTGTCTGGTCCGAACGGATTGAATCTTTTGAGGTCGTGGTGAAATTTCTGTGTAATGTCTTTAAAGTCAATCTGAGCGTTGATATTCAATATGGCTGCAGTTTGTTCCGGTAGAATATGCGTTTCCACGTATGTTTCGAACCGGTGTTTGAATTCGGGTACATTCTCCACTTTTAATGAAAGACCGGCCGCATATGTATGTCCTCCGAAATTCTCCAGTAGGTCTCTGCAGCTTTCGATGGCTTTGTACACGTCAAATCCTGAAACAGAACGTGCCGAACCTGTGGCTAAATTATCTGTACGGGTCAGTACCACTGATGGTCTGTAGTAAATCTCCGTAAGACGTGAGGCTACTATACCGATGACGCCTTTATGCCATTCTTCATTGTAGATAACGATAGAACGCTGTTCACTGTGTTTATCCAGTTTTTCCACAATAGAGTTGGCTTCCTCTGTCATAGACTTATCCAGCCCTTTACGCATATCGTTGTAACGGTTGATTTGTTCTGCCATTTCATGTGCGGTCTGGTAGTCTTTTTCTACAAGAAGCGCCACCGCTTCCTTTCCATTTTGTATACGTCCTGACGCATTGATTCTTGGGCCTATTTTAAATATTATGTCATTAATGGTCAGCTCACGTTCCAATAATCCGCATATATCAATGATAGCTTTCAGGCCTACGCTGGGATTGGCATTTAGTTGTCGTAATCCATGGTAGGCTAAAATACGATTCTCTCCCATGATCGGTACGATGTCCGACGCGATGCTCACTGCACAAAGGTCCAATAGCGGGATAAGCTGGCTGAATTCAATGCCATTACTTTTAGCAAAAGCTTGCATGAATTTAAATCCTACACCACAACCGGACAGATGGGGATAGGGGTAGGTGGAATCGAAGCGTTTGGCGTTCAGAATGGCTACGGCAGGAGGCAATATTTCGTCTGGTACATGATGGTCGCAAATGATAAAGTCTATGCCTTTTTCTTTGGCATAGGCAATTTCATTGACGGCTTTGATTCCGCAGTCAAGTACGATAATGAGTTTGACGCCACTCTCATAAGCATAGTCAACTCCTTTTATTGATACTCCATAACCTTCTTCGTAACGGTCTGGAATATAGTAATCTATATTAGAATAATATTGTTGCAAAAACTTGTAGACTAACGCTACGGCTGTACACCCATCCACATCGTAATCTCCGTAAACCATGATTCTTTCCTTTCGTCCCAGTGCTATATTCAGGCGTTCTACAGCCTTGTCCATGTCGGTGAACAGGAACGGATCGTGTAGTTCCGTGAGGGAGGGGCGAAAGAATCTCTTGGCCTCTGTTACTGTTGTAATATTCCTTTCTATCAAAAGTTGACCAAGAATAGGGCTGATGTTCAGTTCTTTTGCCAAACGTTCAGCCGCTTCCTGTTTTTGGGGTGTAGGAGTTTCTAAATTCCATCTATAGTTCATTATATATATTTTTTCTTTTTTGCAGTCTAAAGGCGCACCGTTTGTTCGTTACTGCGCAGTTATTCATGTAAAATTAGGAAAAAAATATAAGAAAATCGCAGTTCCCAAATCTTTTTTTGGAAACTGCGATTGCTTTTTACTCTCTTTATGAGAATCTGATTGTCTCTTGTGTTTTTTATTTCAGTCCCATCTTCTTCAGAATATGACGCGGGATGGCATTCTTGTTGACGATGATGTTCATGGTCTTATAAGCTACAAATGCTTTGGAAGCATACCAGATGCCTTCATATTTTCCGGCTTTTCCCCAAGAGTTCTTTACCATATAATATTCCTTTCCGGTTTGGTCCTTGGCGATGCCGTAGATTTGCATGCCATGATCATCGGTTGTTTCCCAATTGTCATAAGCCTCCTGACGCATCTCTTGTGTTATCTTGATTTCCGGTGAGGGTTTTTTCAATGCTTCCGAACGTTTTTCGGAGTTGCTGAGTCCCAGCCAGCGTGCGGCGTCGGATCCCGTAAGGTCTGCCGCGTTTTTCATGTCCGGCATAACTGCGATACCATTACGTGTGAAGCCGACTTCGCTTACATCAGATCCCCAAGCGATGGTGTAGCCGTTGTGGATGGCGGCATCGAAAACTTCCATCAGTTCGTCTATCGGAAGATTGTAAGACTGCGCCCAGCGCCAGTTGTCTTGTACTTCGATTACAAACGGTTGGTAGAACGGGTGATGTGTAAAAGATGTCAGAGAAACATAGTCGTCCATATTTAAGCCAAGTGATTGCATATAGCTCTGCGGTGTGTATTCTTTTCCTTTGTAGGTGAACTTCTCGGGGCATTTACCCAGATATGCGTCGTAGATACCGCAGAAAGCCTGTTTCCATACGGGGGACAGTTTTTTAAGTTTGCTCGTGGCCAGTGCATTTACAAAAGCTGTAGCTACGAGATCAACTTCGTTGTGATTGGGGAGAGTGTCACCGTACAGTGTGCCGGGTTGCGGCATGGCTTCCTGTGGGACGATGCCGTAGTTTTTCATACAGTAAATCACGTCATAGAAGCTACCGCCCTGTGCATACGATACGTCGCCATGTGTCCGTACTGTTTGAGCGGCACGATCCTGCATTGTTTTATGAACGACAAACATCTCGCAGAGATCCTGCTCTCCTTTACCCATGCGGAGCAGTTCCGATTCAAAAAAAGAAAGGGTGCTGTAACACCAGCATGTGCCGCTTTGGTTTTGGTTTTTGATAGAAGTGATGGGGTTTTCCTTTACTGTGGTGAAAACGAAGCCCGAGTCCGGACTTACCGTATTCTCTTGGGCCGAAGTGCCGAGAGAAAGGCAGGCCATTACGATAAAAAGAAGTTGTTTTCTCATTTTAATATATTTATGATATTTAGTTTGTTCTTTGTGCCATGAAATCTTCCACGTCCTTGATATGGTATGGTATGCGGTCATGTCCCAGCATGCGGCAACCTGTAGCTGTGATTAGGATGTCGTTTTCTATGCGTATGCCTCCGAAGTTTCTGTATGTTTCCAACAGTTCGAAATTGATGAAGTCTTTGTTGATACCTTTGTTCTTCCATTCATCTATTAAAGCGGGTATAAAATAAATGCCCGGTTCGTCGGTCATGACCCAGCCTTCCTGCAGTCGTCGTCCGCAACGTAGACAGTTTGTACCGAACTGGGTAGATGGTTGTACTTCGTCATCAAAACCTACGTACTGTTGTCCGAGTCCTTCCATGTCGTGCACATCCAGTCCCATCATGTGACCCAGCCCGTGTGGGAAAAACATGGCATGCGCACCATTGCGCACGGCTTCTTCCGTATCACCTTTCATGAGTCCGAGTTCTTTCAGCCGGTCTGTCATGAGGCGGGCTACGCTCATATGTACGTCCCACCATTTGACGTTAGGGCGAGCTATCGTCAGCGCATGGTCGTGGCATTCCTCCACGATGCTGTATATTTCTTTTTGTTGTGCGGTAAATTTGCCGTCAACAGGCGTTGTACGTGTGTTGTCTGAGCAGTAGTTCTCGTTCGTTTCCGCTCCGGCATCACATAACATGAGCCTTCCGCTTTCCAGAGGGTTGGGTGAAGGATATCCATGCATAATCTCTCCGTGCATGGTGAGTATGGAAGGAAAGCTCGGCATGCATCCCTTTCCGGACGCGATGCCGTTGATGACCCCTGCAATATATTGTTCGCTTACACCCGCACGGCAAAGGCGCATGGCAGTAGTATGCATTTCATATCCTATGGCGCAGGCCCTCTCTATTTCTTCGATTTCGGCCGGTGTCTTCACCGCTCTCTGATCGACTACAGCCATGATAAGGGCAAGTGATGCTTTGTTTCTTTGCTGTGACGGATGAATCCCCGTCAGGTCCATGATCTGAATCATTTGGTCATGGCGATAAGGCGGGAGGAAATGTATTTTCCGCCCTTGGGCTTTAGCTTGATTCACCAATTCTGCCAGTTTACTCATCGGTGCGCTCTCTTTTACACCGCTTTGCATGGCTAATTCGGATACATGATCCACCGAACCTAACCAAACTATGTCTTCGATATCAACATCATTTCCGATCAGATACTCTTTTTTGTTGTCAATATCAATTACGCCTACGAGGCCTTCACGGTGCTGGCCGTAGAAATAAAGAAAACTGCTGTCCTGCCGGTATTTGTAAACGTTGCTCGGATAATTGACCGGGGTGTCGTTGTTGCCGAAAAGCAATATGATCCCTTCTTTTACCTGACGTGCCAGTCTGTTACGTCGGGCTGTATATGTATCTTTATCGAATAACATAGATATAGTTTAAAGGTAAAACTTATAATAAAGTATGCAAAAATAGTGATTTCATTTGGTATTTTGATTAACTTTACTTGTTAATTAGGAATAATTATGGAGATAAGCGGACATACGGGACTGGTATTGGAGGGCGGTGGAATGCGGGGAGTGTTCACATGCGGAGTGCTGGACTGGTTGTTGGATCATCAGGTGTATTTTCCTTATACGGTGGCTGTATCGGCCGGGGCCTGCAACGGCTTGTCGTATATGAGTTGTCAGCGGGGGCGTGCGAAGTACAGTAATATTGATCTGCTCAAAAAGTACCGGTATATCGGCATACGTTTTCTTTGGACACAGCATAGTATACTGAATCAGGAACTGCTGTATAAGGACTTTCCCGAACGGATTCTTCCTTATGATTTTGAAGCGTATCGTGCGAATCCGGCCAAATTTGAAATGGTGACAACCAATTGTCTTACAGGAGAAGCCAATTATTTGTCCGAGAAGGAAAATTATGGAAGACTGCTGCGCATAGTCAAGGCATCCAGTAGTCTGCCTTATGTTTGTCCGGTGGTCATAGTCGATCGTATGCCGATGCTTGACGGGGGGATTGTGGATTCCATTCCGGTGGAGCGTGCGATGTCGCTCGGCTATGAGCGGAACGTAGTAGTGTTGACGCGTAACCGCGGTTACCGTAAGGAAAGTCGCGATATTCGGATTCCCTCTTTCATCTACCGGCGTTTCCCTCGTTTGCGGGAAGCGCTCAGCCACAGGTGTGAGTGCTATAACCGGCAGTTGGAACTCATAGAACGGTTGGAGGATGAAGGAAAAGCCATAGTAGTACGTCCTCTTGAGAAACTTGAGGTAGACCGTTTGGAAGGAAATGTGGGTAAACTCACGGCTTTGTATGAGGAAGGATATGCTTGTGCGGAGAGCGTTTTAAGAACATATACATTTAATTTTAGCAGATAATGGCAGAGAATAGGAGCGATGAGCCGAAGGTGGAGCGGAATCCACATATCTATAAGCCCCAGTATTCCAGGCAGGAAGTAGAGGAAGTGGTGCGTTGGTTTGAAGAACGTATGGAACGCCTGCCTGAGAGTCTTCAACTGAACGAGGCTACGTCTACTCCCGATTTAAGGCGCACGGTGGGTGCATTGTTGAATGTGCTGAGGATACATAAGGAAACTTTATCCGTGACTTTCAGCGGATATATGGCTCATCTTGAACTGATACGGTTGCGCCTGCAAGAGCAAGGAATGGAGTAGGCATGGAATGGGGATGGGAAAGGTAAGACACTACCGGATAATTCTGCTGAGTCTGATGGTGTCCGTTCGGATAATGGCGGCACAGGCTGATTGGGAGACTCTGCAGGGAAAACTCCGGGAAATAGCGGTCCGTCAGAATGTTGAAGTAGGGATTGCCGTGATATTGGACGGACACGACACGTTGGTTGTGAACAATGATAAGCGTTATCCGATGATGAGTGTTTTCAAGTTCCATCAGGCTTTAGCGGTAGCCGGAATCTGTGCTCACCGCGGATTGTCGTTTGAGGATTCCATCCGGATAGACAGCCGGGATCTTCGGCCTGATACATACAGCCCTTTGCGTGACAGGTATCCGCATGGCAACTTATTTCTTTCCATAGGAGATTTGTTGGAATATACTTTACAACTTAGTGACAATAACGCTTGCGATATCCTTTTCCGGGAGTTTGGCGGTCCTGTTGCGGCAGATAGCTGTCTGCGTCGTGTCGGACTGCATGATTTTGCGATTGTAGCCACGGAGGATGACATGCACGCCGATGTGGAAACTTGTTACGGGAATTGGACGTCGCCGTTAGAAGCGGCACGGCTTCTCGATTGGTTTGTTACCAATCGTGTGGTGACGGGAGAATACAAGACTTTTATAGAACATGCCATGACGGCTTGCCGGACAGGGAGTGATCGTTTGCCGGTTCCTCTTGCCGGAACAAAAGCGGTATTGGGCCATAAGACGGGTACCGGAGATAGAAACAGCCGGGGAGAAATTACAGGAGTCAACGATATAGGATTCGTATTGATGCCGGATGGAAAGCGGTATACGATAGCCGTATTTGTTAAGGACGTAAAAGATGAGCGGATGGCCTCACGGATTATAGCCGATGTGTCGACTGAGGTCTACCGGTATGTAACCGGCCGGAACTGATATTTTGAATGTCGTTTCATCCGGCCTGTGGTACAGTCCGTGACAGGCGGAAAAGAACAGGAGGATGCGCCAACCGGCGCATCCTCCTGTATTTATGGGTATGTACTATGACGGAGGACGATTATTCGCTCCAGTCCATCTTAGTCATACGTACGTAGCTCTGGTAGCGTTTCTTGGCCATTTCCTCACAAGCATTGAAGAGGTCGGCCGCTTCTGTCGGATATTGCTTCATGACAGATGCGAAGCGCACTTCGCCTTTCAGATAGTCTTGGAATGCTTCCCAGTTCGGTTCCTTGGAATCGAGCGAGAACGGATTCTTGCCTTCTTCTTCCAAAGCCGGATTGAAGCGCCACAAGTGCCAGTAACCGCACTTCACAGCTGCTTCTTCCTCAGCCTGTGATTTACCCATACCTTTCTTCAAACCGTGGTTGATACAAGGCGCGTAGGCGATGATGATAGACGGTCCGGGATAAGCTTCCGCCTCGCGGATAGCCTTCAGACACTGGGCCTGGTCGGCACCCATGGCAATCTGTGCCACATAAACGTAACCGTAAGTAGTGGCAATCATACCCAGGTCTTTCTTGCGGATGCGTTTGCCCGAAGCCGCAAACTTGGCGATGGCGCCGAGAGGAGTAGCCTTGGATGACTGACCGCCGGTGTTGGAGTAAACTTCGGTGTCGAGCACGAGGATGTTCACGTCTTCGCCGGATGCGATCACGTGGTCGAGACCACCGTAACCGATGTCGTAAGAAGCACCGTCACCACCGATAATCCACTGGCTGCGCTTCACCAGATAGTGAGACAACTCCGACAGTTTGGCGCAGGCCGGACAGCCGTTGGCCTTGCCGCTTTCGATCATCGGAACGAGTTTCTCTGCGGCTGCCTTGCTGGCGTCGGCGTCGTTCTTGCCGTCGATCCATTCCTGAGCGGCTGCCTTGAAATCGGCCGGAGTCTCGTCTGCGGCGATGGCACCCTTGAGCAGTTCTTCGATGCGTGTGCGCATCTTCTTGTTGGCCAGTGTCATACCGAGACCGAACTCGCAGAAGTCCTCGAACAGTGAGTTGGCCCAAGCCGGTCCCTGTCCCTTTGCATTGGTCGTATAAGGAGTTGAAGGTATGGAACCGGAATAGATAGAAGAGCATCCGGTTGCATTGGCTACGATTTCACGGTCGCCGAAGAGCTGTGAGATCAACTTCACATAAGGAGTTTCTCCACAGCCTGAGCATGCACCTGAGAACTCGAACAGAGGTTGTGCGAACTGAGAGTTCTTCACATTGCTCTTCACGTCTACCAAATCCTGCTTGCTCTTTACGTTCTTCACGCAGTATTCCCAGTTGGCAGCCTCATCCAGTTCCTGTTCCAGCGGAACCATGGTGAGCGCCTTGCCGGTCTTGGGATTGCCCGGACATACATCGGCACAGTTACCGCAGCCCAGACAGTCCATTACGCTTACCTGAATGCGGAAGTTCATGCCCTTCATGGCTGCCGGAGCTTTCATTTCGATAGCCGGAGCATGGAAGTTCTTCATTTCTTCCGCATCGAGTACGAACGGACGGATGGCAGCGTGAGGACAGACGTATGCGCACTTGTTGCACTGGATACAGTTGTCGATGTTCCATGTCGGAACGAAAGGAGCCACACCGCGTTTTTCGTATGCGGCTGTGCCCTGAGGCCATGTGCCGTCTTCGATACCTTTGAAAGCGGACACCTTCAGTAAGTCGCCGTCTTGGGCGTTGATGGGGCGTACCACTTCGTTGATGAAGGCGGGGTCGTTGTTTTCCTTGGCTGCGTCGGCTTCCAAAGTAGCCCATGCGGGATCTACCGCCAGCTCCTGATATTCGCCTCCGCGGTCTACGGCCGCATAGTTCTTGTTCACCACGTCTTCGCCCTTCTTGCCGTAAGACTTCACGATGAACTTTTTCATCTGTTCCACTGCCAGTTCCACGGGAATCACGCCGGTGATACGGAAGAACGCCGACTGGAGGATGGTGTTGGTACGGTTGCCCAGCCCGATTTCCTGTGCGATCTTCGTAGCGTTGATATAATATACCTTAATGTTATTCTTGGCGAAGTAGGCTTTCACCTTGTTCGGAAGATTCTTGGCCAGTTCTTCTCCTTCCCAGATGGTGTTGAGCAGGAATGTTCCGTTTTTCTTCAGTCCGCGGGTCACGTCATACATGTGGAGGTAGGCCTGTACGTGGCATGCCACAAAGTTAGGCGTGTTGACCAGATAGGTAGAGCGGATGGGGGTGTCGCCGAAACGCAGGTGCGAGCAGGTGAAACCTCCGGATTTCTTGGAGTCGTAAGAGAAGTAGGCCTGACAGTGCTTGTTGGTGTTGTCACCGATGATCTTCACTGAGTTTTTGTTGGCACCTACCGTACCGTCGGCTCCCAGACCGTAGAATTTGGCCTCGAACATGCTGTCGCCGCCCATAGCCACTTCTTCTTTCTGCGGCAGCGAAGTGAAAGTCACATCGTCTACGATGCCGAGAGTGAAGGCATTCTTCGGTTCGGGAAGAGCCAGGTTCTCGTATACGGCCAGAATCTGTGCCGGGGTAGTGTCGTTTGAACCTAGGCCGTAACGTCCGCCTACGATAACGGGGGCGTTCTCTTTGCCATAGAAGCACTCTTTCACGTCCAGATAAAGCGGTTCGCCGTGGGCGCCCGGTTCTTTGGTGCGGTCCAGTACGGCGATTGTCTTTGCAGTAGCCGGAACGGCTGCCATAAAGTGTTTGGCCGAGAACGGACGGTAGAGGTGTACGGCTACCAAACCTACCTTTTCGCCCTGTGCGGTCAGGTGGTCGATGGCTTCGCGGATGGCTTCTGTTACGGAACCCATGGCGATGATAACGCGGTCTGCGTCTTCGGCGCCGTAGTAAGAGAACAAGCCGTATTTGCGGCCGGTGATTTCGGAAACTTTGTTCATGTATTCTTCCACGATGGCAGGCACTGCGTCATAGAAGTTGTTGCAAGACTCGCGGTGTGTGAAGAACGTGTCGGGGTTTTCGGCCATACCGCGTGCCACCGGATGTTCGGGAGACAGTGCGCGGCTGCGGAATTCCTTCAGCGCTTCCTGGTCTACGAGGGGAGCAAGGTCGTCGTTCTCCAGCATCTCGATCTTCTGTATCTCATGAGAGGTACGGAATCCGTCGAAGAAGTTCAGGAAAGGAACGCGGCTCTTGATGGTAGACAGATGTGCCACACCGGCCAGATCCATCACTTCCTGTACGGAACCTTCGCACAACATGGCGAATCCGGTCTGACGGCAGGACATCACGTCCTGATGGTCGCCGAAGATACACAATGAATGAGAAGCCAGCGTACGTGCCGATACGTGGAACACGCAAGGCAGCAGTTCACCTGCTATCTTGTACATGTTGGGGATCATCAGCAACAAACCTTGTGAGGCGGTGTAGGTGGTGGTCAGTGCGCCGGCCTGCAAAGAACCGTGAACGGCTCCGGCTGCTCCGCCTTCCGACTGCATCTCCTGTACCAGTACGGTTTCGCCGAAAATGTTCTTCCGGCCTTGTGCTGCCCATTCGTCCACATATTCTGCCATTGTCGACGACGGGGTGATGGGATAGATGGCGGCCACTTCTGAGAACATATACGAGATATGTGCTGCGGCCTGGTTACCATCACAAGTGATAAACTTTTTTTCTTTTGCCATAATGAATGATTAATATAACGAGATTAAACTTCTGTTTTTTTATTTTGTTCTCAATATAAGAAGCCGAAGAGCCAAATGGGAATTTCGTTTCCGTGGCCTATTTCGATGTTGTGCCGGGCGTAGATGGTCTCGGTATTGCGCTTCCGTTCCTCGCCGGGGCATATTTTGAATTTCAGGTTTTCGTCCACCAGAAATGTGTTTCCTTTTTCTCCTTTGTGCAGTTTGTGGTCTTTCCACATCGTGTTTTGGAAGAATGTTTCGAGGATGTCCTGTTCCTCCAGCCGGCACGGGTAGATGGCATACATCAGGTTGCTGTTGTGCATCATGATTTTGGCCGGTTTTTTGGGAAAGGTCTCCCCCTTGGGATAAATCATGTTGATGAGCCGTGCGTCGGCCAGATATTTGATGTAGTTCATCACGGTGGCTCTCGATGTGTGTATGTCTTCCGCTAATTGGCTGACGTTGGGAGCCACGGGACTGTCTATTGCCAGCAGATACAGCAATTTTTTGATTTTGGTCAGATATTTCAGTTCTATCTGTTTGATGAGCAGGATGTCTACTTCGAGCATCATGTTCATGGTTTTGAGCAAGTTTTCCGAGAAGTTCCGCTTTTCCAGAAAAAACGGATAGAAACCGTGGTGCAGATAATCCCGGAAATATTTCAGCGGGCTGACCTTAGGCAGGATGCGGCGCACGATTTGTTCATGGTCGCGCAGGATGTCGTTAAGGGTATAAGCCGGAAAATCATTGCCGGTCTGCAAGTTGAGATACTCGCGGAAGGAAAATCCCCGTAGGTTGTATGATTTCACCAAGCCGTTCAGTTCCGGGTTTTCCGTTTTCAGGCGCATGACCGATGATCCTGTAAACACTATTTTCAGCTCCGGCAGCGTATCGTAGCATTTGCGCAGTTCGGCGCTCCATCCGGGTTGTTTGAACACCTGGTCTATAAGCAGCACTTTTCCGCCGGCGTCACAGAACTCTGCGGCGAATTCGGCTATACCCATCCCCTGAAAGTAAAAATTGTTCAGATTGATGTAAAGGCATTTGCGGTCCTCCGTCCGGAAGTGTTCCTTGGCATATTGAAGAAGGAATGTAGTTTTTCCCACACCGCGTGTACCCTTAATGCCGATCAAACGGTCGTTCCAGTCTATCTCGTCCATAAGGGCGCGACGGACGGGAGCGTTGACATGCTCCACAAGATACGCGTGTGTTCTGAAAAAGGACTCCATTCTTTGTTTCTTGTTACAACATGCAAAGATAATAGAAAACCTCAAAAATGCAAAGTGGAGTTGACAAAATATTCTTTCTTTTCGTTTTCTGAGGCGAATGAGAAGGGAGCGTGATGCTTTCCTGTCGTTGCAAGGTGTGTGTAAATCTTTACATCCCTGAGTACTGCGGAGTGCGTCGGATTTTCTGCCGCATGGTGACAAATTTTGTTGCGGAGTATTTTGAAAAACCGTGAGCATCAAATTTTAAAATGCTCCACATGGTTTTTCGTTGTGGCCTAATATGTTGTTTTCCAGCGATCTGTATAGAGCGCCAAATGAAGGGAAGGGGGTAATGGTGTATTGTAATATTCTTTACAAAGTAATGATTCGGCTCTGCTGTCTTCCGTATGATGTTTTATCTGTTCGGGAGGAAGCATGCCGCGGCGGAGGATGGTTTTGGTGGTTTTCTTCTTTTTTCTTAATTTTGTTTCATGGCATTACATTGGTTTAATCCTGAGAATGATTTGGCACTGGCTTGCTTCAGCCCCCATTTCATACCGCCGGCTTCGGCGCGTATGATGGCGGACGAACTGTCTGCGCTTCCGGTATGGTGGACCTCCGCGGGCGATACCGTAGCTGTGGCGTCGGTGTCGGAGGCGCGATTGCTGGCCGGGCAGGCCGGAGGACTTTGTCCGGAAGTGGAATGGGTGGGGCGTAAGGACCTGCCTGCCTGTTCCGAGGTGCAGCCCTGGGGGTGGAGTCCGCTGGTGGTCAATCGTCTGCTGGCGGGAGGAGTAGCGGCGGAATGTTTGCCTGACGAGGCATTTCTGCTTCGTTATCGTGACTGGTCCGGCCGGCGTCATGCAGTGGATATGCTGGATTATCTTGTGCGTCGGGATTCGGAGACGGCGCGCAGGTGGTCGGAACATCTGTGCGGCAAGGCTTGTTATTGTACTTCCGAACAGGAGGTTGTCCGGTGGGTGAATCTTTACCCCCGGACGATTCTGAAAGCTCCCTGGTCGGGAAGCGGCAAGGGATTGAGACTGGGATACGGGCGTTATGAGCCGCCGCTTTCAGGTTGGTGCCGTCGTCTGCTTCGCGAGCAGGGAGGTGTGGTGGTGGAGCCTCTGTATGACAAGGTTGCTGATTTTGCCATGGAATTTTATGTGGAAGGGGAACGGGGAGTGCGTTATGTGGCCCTTTCCGAGTTTCTCACCACGGCACGCGGAACGTATGCCGGCAACCGGGTGGCGTCTGAAGAGGCCAAGATGAGCAGGCTGACGACTGTTGTGCCCGAGGCGTTGCTGGAATGTATCAAACAAAGTATTATCTGTTATCTGACGCGACTTTTCGGTGGCGGTTATCACGGATGTCTGGGTATTGATATGATGTTGTGCCGTACTGGGGCCGATGACCGGATTTGTGTGCATCCCTGTGTCGAGATTAACTTGCGGCGTACGATGGGACATGTGGCGGCCTCATTGGGCCGTTTCATCGCACCCTCGTCCGAGGCCCGTTTCGTGATAGATTATTATAAGGATGAGAAAATGCTCCGGGCCGATCATGACGGCAATCTGGCGGCGTGTCCGCCGGTCATCTCTGACGGTAAGCTGCTCAGGGGCTATCTGCCGCTCATACCCGTCACGGGCTGCGGGCACTACCGTGCGGCAATGTGGGCTTTTTCCGGAGAGGATGACGATGGATATGCAAGGAATAAGTGACAAGAAAGATATATGGTAAGGAGAATGAGGAACGAAGATTTGGATGCAGTCTTCCGGATATGGATGTCATCCAATTTGGATACACATACTTTTATCGCCTCCCGGTATTGGGAGCGTCATGCCGGTGAGGTGCGGCGCCTTTTGCCCGAATCCGAGGTCTGGGTGTATGAAAGCGGAGGGAGCATTGTAGGGTTTGCCGGACTGTCGGGTGATTATGTGGCGGGTATTTTTGTCGAAAGCAATGCGCGCTCGCAGGGGGTGGGCCATGCCTTGCTGGAGGTGCTGAAGTGCGGACATCGTTTTCTCGCGTTGCACGTGTACGAGCAAAATCATCGTGCAATGATGTTCTACCGCCGCGAGGGTTTCAGGGCCGTGGCACGGCAGACGGAGGCTGATACGGGAGAGCCGGAATGGAGGATGGAATGGAGGCCCGGACGGTAGGAGGGCTGTTATTTGATGAAATGCCCGATGTTTTCGGAACGTCCTTTCTTTCCAAGTGTCCGTATTTCATATATGCCCTTCGGCAGGTGCCCTATGCGGACGGGACGGTCGCCCGGAGCTGTGCCTACGATGTGCCCCTGAAGATCTACGATAACGAAGTAGGGGCTGTGCTGTCCGGATATTTGCAAAGTGATCCCGTCGTGGGGCAGAAAGCGGGGTGAGGATGCCGGAGCTTCATATCCGTGTGCGGCGAGGCGTGCCGGTCTGCTTTCGTTGCCGAAGCGGTCGATGGCTGTTACGGCAAACGAAATTCCGTGAAGGGTGCAGTAAGTGATGTCGATGGGCAGACTGCAGGAGTCTACATAGGTGGCGATGAGGTTGCTGGCCGAGGTGATATCGGCTGCGGCCGATGGCGAAGCATAGACATTGTAGCGCACATCCTTGCCGCACACATTGTCGGTCGCTGCCGACCAGTGGAGCCGGTAACCGTCCGGTCCTTCGCTTTTATGTAGGTTTCCGGGTGCTGTGGGGGCGATGCTGTCGGCACTGTGGCAGGCCATCGTCAGTGCCGGATAGGGATAGAACACCTGTTTCAGAAAGTCGAACAGCCCTTTGTGGTTATCGTTCAGGTAGGCATAACGGAAGAAGGCCTGTCCACCCGTCTTGAGTGTGCGTGTAAAATAAAGTTCGCGTGTGATGTCGGTCAGGGGCCAGTCCTTTTCTTTCGGACTGAGAAAGTAGATGCCCAGTCCTGGTATGACGGGACGGCCGTAGGCGTTCTCTTTCCAGTCGATGGCGAAAGGAAAGAAATGATTCCCGCGGAAATACATCATGGGAAACAGCAAATCCTGAATGCCCTCGCGTAACCAGCCTTGCGCATCCTGGTAGACGGCCGAATAAGCATTCCAGTTATGGGACGGGTAGCGGCTCAGGTCGCTGAACTTCCCTACGGGGGAAGAACTCACCTTGACCCATGGCCTGATATCCTTTACGGTTTTGTACATGGTGCGTACGCAGCGGGTCACGTTGGCGCGCCGCCAGTCGGCCTTGTTCTGCTTCTTCCCGTATTTGCGGTATGCGGCGGCGTCGTTGAAGCGTCCGGCGTTCTCAGGATAGCGGATGTAGTCGAAGTGAATGCCGTCTATATCGTAACGGGAGGTTATTTCGTGACAGATCGAAGCCAGGTAGGCGGCTGTTTCGGGTTCTCCAGGGTTGAGGTACCAACTGTCGTTGTGGCGCACGCAGAGGTGAGGATGTGTTTTGAGCACTGATTTTTTGCTTGCCGGGGCGGCCGATGTCTTGAAGCACGGGATGGCCACGAGCCACGCATGCAGCTCCATGCCGCGCCTGTGGCATTCGGCAATGGCGAAAGCCAGCGGGTCGTAGCCGGGAGAGCGGCCCGGCGTTCCGGTCAGACAGGCGTCCCATGGTTCGATATCGGAGGGATAGATGACGCTGCCCCTCACACGGGTTTGCAGCAATACGGTGTTGATGTGTATCTCTTTAAGGCGGTCGAGAATGCGGCACAGCTCTTCCTGCTGGGCCTTGATGCCGGCGGGGGAAGTAGCTTTGGCTTTCGGCCAGTCCAGGCTGCTGTAGGTGGTGAGCCAGACAGCTCTCGTCTCGCGTTTGGGAGAAGAGAGCGGTTCCGGTGGGGTTGAGGCCGCTCCGGCAAGGCATCCTGCTACACATATATATAAGGAAAGGATTAGTCTTTTCATGTCGGTATCTGTTGTTTTACGGTTTGCAAAGGTACGCTTTTCAGGATAGATAATGAAAGTTTTGAGGACAAATGCCGGTGTTTACGATACAAATTATTACTTTTGCGCTGCAAAATTTATAATTTGATATGGTGACATTTACTACGGCTCTCGTGCTTCTGGTGTTGGGATATATCGTGTACGGGGCTTTTGTGGAGAGAGTGTTCGGGACCGATTTGTCCCGCAAAACTCCTTGTTATACGATGGCCGACGGAGTAGACTATACTCCGATGCCTGAGTGGAAAGTCTATCTGATTCAGTTTCTGAACATAGCCGGAACCGGTCCTGTATTTGGGGCGATACTGGGTATTCTTTATGGCCCCGCCGCTTACCTTTGGATTGTTTTCGGATGTATATTCGGCGGAGCTGTGCACGACTATCTGTCGGGTATGATCTCATTGCGTAAGAATGGCGCCAGTCTGCCGGAGGTGGTGGGTGACGAACTGGGTGCGGGCGTGCGTTTCGTCATGCGTGTGTTGTCGTTGGTGCTGATGGTACTTGTAGGGACGGTATTTGTGACGACCCCGGCCGGTTTGCTGGCTTCCATGACGGAAGGATGGGGCGCATGGGGCACGTCATTGTTCTGGAGCGTTGTGATATTCATTTATTATATTTTGGCTACGCTGCTTCCCATCAATGCCCTTATCGGGCGAATTTATCCTTTGTTCGGCTTGGCATTATTGTTTATGGCGGTCGGTGTGCTGGTGGGTATTTATACGCACGACGGCTGGATGCCCGAGATAACATCTGCTTTTGAGAACCACCATCCGGATAGGAAGCTGAATGTGTTCCCTATGATGTTCATTACGATTGCGTGCGGAGCCATCAGCGGTTTTCATGCCACGCAAAGTCCTATGATGGCGCGCTGTATGAAAAATGAGAGGATGGGCCGGCATGTGTTCTACGGTGCGATGATAACAGAAGGGATCGTGGCTTTGGTGTGGGCTGCCGCAGCTATCAAGTTTGCAGGCAGCTATGAAGGACTTGTTTCTCTGATGGCTTCTTCCGGCAAGTCGAATCCGGCTATTGTGGTCAATGCCATCTGTCGTGACTGGCTGGGTACGACCGGTGCGGTGCTGGCCATATTGGGGGTGGTGGCTGCTCCCGTCACTTCGGGCGATACCGCTTTCCGGTGCGCCCGACTCATTGCATCCGATTTTCTGCATTACAGGCAAAACGGCATTTTGCGCCGTCTGGTCGTCTCTGTTCCCCTTTTTCTGATAGCTGCAGTGTTAATGAATATCAACTTTGATATATTATGGCGGTATTTTGCGTGGTTTAATCAAACTTTGTCTATCTTTACGCTATGGGCGGTCACAGTCTGGTTGGCGCGTAAGGGAAAGGCTTTCTATGTGACCCTGTTTCCGGCGCTGTTCATGACGGCCGTTTGCACCACCTATATCCTGGTGGCGGCAGAAGGGTTCGGACTGCCTTATTTGCCGGGATGTATGGCCGGGGTTCTGATGGCGGCTTTTCTACTGGGCGCATTTGTCAGATGGTATGTACGGATGAAGAAAGTCGGACCGCAGGCAGGATGAATATTTGAGCATGCAGTATGATTATTAATCAAGTAAAATTATAATATGAAGAAGTTAATGCTGTCTTTGCTGCTTATGGTTGCGGCAATTGGTGCGAAAGCACAGTTTGAGAAGGGAACAACTTATGTTTCGGCTTCTACTACCGGTTTGGGACTGTCGTATAGTTCAAGTGAAAAGTTTAATTTCGGATTTGATCTGAATGGCGGTTATTTCGTACAGAAAGCCTGGATGCTCTACGGGAGATTAGGTTATAACCATACGGATTATACCGATAATTTCCAGTTGGGAGTGGGCGGACGTTACTATTTTACACAGAACGGTGTTTATATGGGTCTCGGATTGCAGTATGAGCATGCGACCAAGAACGTGAATAATGTACAGCTTTGTCCGGAAGTCGGATACGCGTTCTTTGTAAACCGTTTTATTACGATAGAGCCGGCTGTGTACTATCACATGAGTCTGAATGACTTTTCGGACGGAAGCAAGGTGGGTCTGAAGTTGGGTCTCGGCTTCTATTTCTGACAAAAGTATAACCCTTGACTCCGTGCGTGAAAGCAAATAAGTGTTTTCACGCACGGAGTTGTTTTATATACAAGTTGCCGGAAGCGCATGAGGGAAGATATGCTTCCGGTTTGTTTTTTTCTTCTATTCCCGTTTGACTCCTTTGAATGCAGGCAAGTGGCCGGACTGGCAGAAATGTATATTTACCTGTCAGGCGGTATTTATTATGATGATCTGAACAGGAAGCGTATCTTGTATGTTTCAGATTGTAAGGACGGCGGTCTGTTTTTACAAAAAGCGATGCCGTTTTGTATAATCTGCTTTCTATGAGGTGTAATTTTGCATGAAACAAAAGCGGAGTGCGAATGTCTTGTAAATATGCGTAGTAAAAAGTAATAATTATGTCGGAATTAAGATTCAGAGTGGTGGAGAAGGCCTTTCACACAAAACCAAAGGAGGTGTCTGTGCCGTCGAGACGGCCCGAAGAGTATTTTGGGAAGTATGTATTCAGTCGTGAGAAGATGTTTAGGTATCTGTCGCGTGCTGTATACGAAAAACTGGTAGATGCGATGGAGCATGAAACGGTGCTCGACCGTGCCGTTGCCGATGAGGTGGCAGCAGGCATGAGGCGCTGGGCTTCTGAACTGGGGGCTACTCATTATACTCATTGGTTTCAGCCGCTTACGGAAGGTACGGCAGAAAAGCACGATGCTTTCGTGGAGCATGACGGGAAAGGTGGTATGATGGAAGAGTTTTCGGGTAAATTGCTTGTACAACAGGAACCGGATGCTTCTTCGTTTCCCAGTGGCGGTATTCGCAATACTTTCGAAGCTCGTGGCTACAGTGCGTGGGATCCTTCCTCGCCGGTATTTGTGGTGGACGATACCTTGTGCATACCTACCGTGTTTATTGCTTATACCGGCGAATCGCTGGATTATAAGGCGCCTTTGCTGAGAGCGTTGCGTGCGGTGGACAAGGCCGCAGTAGAAGTGTGTCATTACTTCGATCCGTCGGTAAGGAGAGTACATTCTTATCTGGGATGGGAACAGGAATATTTTCTCGTCGACGAGGGATTGTATGCCGCCCGGCCGGATTTGATGCTTACGGGGCGTACGTTGATGGGGCATGAAGCCTCGAAAAATCAGCAACTGGAGGATCATTATTTCGGAGCGATACCGGCACGCGTGGCTGCTTTTATGAAAGATTTGGAGATCCGGGCTCTGGAACTGGGAATTCCGGTGAAGACACGCCATAATGAGGTGGCGCCGAATCAGTTTGAATTAGCTTCGGTTTTTGAGGAATGTAATCTTGCGGTAGACCACAATATGCTGTTGATGTCGCTGATGCGGAAAGTGGCCCGGACGCATGGTTTTCGCGTATTGTTGCATGAAAAACCTTTCAAGGGAGTGAACGGATCGGGCAAGCATAACAACTGGTCGTTGGGAACAGATACCGGTATGATGCTTATGGCCCCAGGAAAGACAACGGGAGAAAATTTGCGTTTCATCACATTTATTGTGAACACGCTGATGGCTGTCTATCGTCATAACGGACTGCTGAAAGCGTCCATAATGAGCGCTTCCAACGCTCATCGCCTGGGGGCCAATGAGGCTCCTCCAGCCATTATTTCGTCTTTTCTCGGTGTGCAGTTGAGCCGTGTGCTGGATCGTCTGGAAGATAGCTCTGAAGAGATTCTGACGGCTTTGGGCGGCAAGCATGGCATGCATTTGGATATTCCGCAGA
The DNA here is from genome assembly GCA_910586505.1 of uncultured Paraprevotella sp. Lineage (GTDB taxonomy): Bacteria > Bacteroidota > Bacteroidia > Bacteroidales > Bacteroidaceae > Paraprevotella. The sequence goes on from CAJUGV010000012.1 coordinate 21,429, forward strand.
TTCCGGAGTTGCTTATTGACAATACAGACCGTAACAGAACGTCGCCCTTCGCTTTTACCGGCAATCGTTTCGAGTTTCGTGCCGTAGGTTCGGAAGCCAACTGTGCCAGTGCCATGATTGCTTTGAATGCCGCTATGGCCGAGCAGTTGAAAGAGTTCAAAGCCGAGGTCGATGCCCTCATGAAGAAAGGAGAGGGCTGTGAGGCGGCAATTCTTCAGGTGATTCGTAGATATATAAAGATTTGCAAACCCATCCGTTTTGACGGGAATGGTTACAGCGGGGAATGGAAGGCAGAAGCGGTGCGTCGCGGTTTGGATTGCGAAACCAGTTGTCCGGCGATATTCGATCGTTATCTTGCTCCGCAGAGCATTGTAATGTTCGAGTCGACCGGTGTGATGACAAAGTCCGAACTGGAGGCCCGTAACGAAGTGAAATGGGAAACATATACCAAGAAAGTTCAGATAGAGTCTCGTGTGCTCGGCGATTTGGCTATGAATCATATCATTCCCGTAGCTATAGAATATCAGGGCCGTCTGATTGATAACGTGTACAAGATAAAGCGGATTACGGACGACGAGGAGGCGACGGCCCTTTCTTCTGAGAATTGGGCTATCATCAAAGAAGTGGCCGGACATACGGCCTACATAAAGAAACATGTGGACGAGATGATAGAAGCCCGCAAGCAGGCTAACAAGACGGAAGACATGCGAATGAAAGCCGTGGCTTATCATGATGTGATCGCTCCTATGCTGGAGCGAATCCGTTATCATATCGACAAACTGGAATTGATAGTCGATGACCGTATGTGGACGCTGCCTAAGTACCGTGAGTTGCTGTTCATCCGCTGACGCAGTCGCTTTGCAGGTGCGGAATACCGAAAAGAAGAGGCCTGAGTATTCTGTAATACCACGGTCTCTTTTTCACGTTTTGTGGCCTGCCGCATATTAAAAGTATTTGGAAAAAATAAAAAAAACAGCAGGTCGGTTAGGTAGTTTGCTTTTCTTATACGTATAATAGAGTGAATATATTAGTTAATATTGGAATTAGGTTAATGTTGGTTTTAGGGTATCAGGGTTGTTTGAGGAGGAAAATTGTTTTCAGGATATTGTTTTAGATGCCCGCTGTCTTCGTGAATAAAATTGAGCGTACCGTCACAATGATGACGGTATAAGGGGGTGTCTGATGACTCTCGTCAGGAAGTTTGCGTTAATTATACTAAAAACAGGGAGAACGGTATGGGTAATCCATGCCGTTTTTTCGTATAATAATTATATGTTTAACGGTTAATTAGAGAAAGTATATATATGAAAAGATTATTCAGTGCTCTGTTGGCGGTGCTCTCCGTAGGAGGAGTTTGTGCACAAGTGACGGAACGTGAACGGCCATCGGAATGGCAGAATCTGGTGAAAGGAGCCCGTTTTGTAGATCGTTTGCTGCCGATGAAAGGCGAAGTGCTGTCTTCTGATGTTTGGGGGGCGGATAGTGTGCGTCCGCGTCTGGTGGACAACGGGATAGAATTGTCCGGAACTTCCTTTTGGGGAGGCAATATCTTGCAGACACCCGATTCCAAGTATCATTTGTTTGTGTGCGGATGGCCTGAGGATTCTCCAAAGGGGCACATGTTTTGGCCTAAGTCTACGGTTTTTCACGCTGTGGGCGATAAGCTGGAAGGTCCCTACACCGTTTGCGATACGATTGGAAAGGGGCATAATCCGGAGGCTTTCCGACTGAAAGACGGCCGGATCATCGTCTATGTGATAGACGGGTATTACATCGCTTCGTCGGTCGACGGACCGTGGCGTTATGCCAAGTTTAATTTCGATGCCCGCAGCCGCAGGATTATCGAGGGACTGTCTAACCTTACGTTTGCCCGCCGCGACGACGGTTCGTTTCTGATGGTGTGCCGTGGCGGGGGCGTATGGGTAAGCCGCGACGGACTTTCGCCTTACGAACAGTTGACCGACCGCAGGGTTTATCCTCCTGTAGAGGGACGGTTTGAAGATCCGGTCGTATGGCGCGACCATTTGCAGTATCATTTGATTGTGAACGACTGGCTGGGGCGTATCGCCTATTACCAACGTTCGAAAGACGGACTCAACTGGGTGACGGAACAGGGAGAGGCCTACATGCCAGGTGTGTCGGTGCATCCCGACGGCCGTGTGGAGCATTGGTTCAAGTATGAACGTCCCAAAGTTTTTCAGGACAGTGTGGGGCGTGCCGTGCAGATAAACTTCGCCGTGATCGATACGATAAAGTGGCAGGATCTGCCCAACGACAACCACAGTTCCAAAAACATCAGCATTCCGCTGAACAAAGGCTTGTTGCTGGAAGTGCTGAACCGTGAGACGATTACGGCAGACACCAAAACCATAGAGGTGAGGATCCGTGCGGAGCAGGGCTTTAATCCTCAAAAAGACATAGATGTCAAATCACTGCGTTTCGGCAGCTATACGGAAGTTAATTTCGGACGCGGATGCAAAGCCGTGCGTACCAGAAAAGACGGTAAGGATCTGATTGTGGAATTTGACGGTGCCGGAAACGGCATGCAGCCGGATGAGTTCGCGCCCAAGTTGTTGGGGCGCTACAAGAAGGGCGGTATGCTGTACGGCTATGCGTCGTTGCCATACGTAGACTATCGCCCGGCCATGCTTTCGGCGGCCTATCCCATGTATGACAAGGAGGCGAAAACCCTGACGCTTGAAGTGAAAAACTACGGATTGTCTGCTTCCCGTCCGTCGCGGGTGGTCGTTGAGGCCCGCGGCCGTCAGTTTGCAGAGGGACAAGTGGGAGCGCTGGATCCTTACGGCATGTCAGCTCTGACTCTCCCGACGCTGTTTGCGGCGCCGATGGAAGAACTGTCGGACCTGACGGTGGTATTTTATACGGACGGCAAGGAGACCGGACGGAATAAGTTGATTTATTACCGGAAGTAGGATGCGGATGTGGTTGAGGTTGTTTTGCATCGTATGGCTGTGTGCCGTTGCGGGCAGTCTGAAGGCGGAAGACGGTCTGCGTGAGGTATGGAACATAAATGCTTCATGGAGATATTCGCGCGGAGACTACGCCGGTGCGGAACAATCGGAATATGACGACACCGAATGGGAAAGGGTCGGCTTGCCGCATTCGTTCAGCATACCTTATTTTCTGAGTAAGGATTTTTATGTAGGCTACGGCTGGTATCGCAAGACTGTGAGTCTGTCGGGAAAACAACTGAAAAGGAGAATTTTTCTGGAGTTTGACGGTGTGTTTCAGGAAGCGGAAGTTTTTGTGAACGGCGTCAGGGCGGGAACCCATTTCGGCGGTTATACCGGTTTCTGCGTGGACATCACTCCGCATGCCGTGAAAGGGCGGAATGTCATTGCCGTCAGAGTGAACAATCTGTGGCGTCCCGACCGTGCGCCGAGAGCCGGCGAGCACGTGTTCAGCGGAGGTATATACCGCAATGTCCGTCTGGTATTGAAATCGCCTGTGCATATAGACTGGTGCGGGATTGCCGTGACCACTCCCGGTCTGGCCGAGAGCGCCGGCCGCCGCTCTGCCGTAAAGGTCGTGACGGAGATCCGCAATGCGGACCGCCGCAGCGGCACATACCGGTTGCAGACCGATGTGGTGGATGCTTCCGGACGGAAAGTTGCGTCGGTGGCTCATGAATACGACGTGGCGGCGGGAGCTGTCGTGCCGGTAGAGCAACTGACACCCGAGGTGGAGCATCCGCAGTGCTGGTCGCCGGAACATCCTTATCTGTATAAAGTGGTCAGTACGTTGTCGCACAAAAAACGGGTGCTCGACCGTGTGGAGACCGTGACGGGTTTCCGTTGGATGGAATGGACGGCAGACAGAGGTTTCTTTCTGAACGGCAAACATCTTTATCTGAAAGGAGCCAACGTGCATCAGGATCATGCAGGATGGGGCGATGCCGTCACCGAAGCCGGAATGCTTCGCGATGTGCGCCTGATGAAAGAGGCCGGATTTAATTTCATTCGCGGCTCTCATTATCCCCACTCGCCGGCCTTTGTCGAGGCCTGTGACCGTGAAGGCATGCTTTTCTGGTCGGAAAATGCGTTCTGGGGCATCGGCGGCTTCCGGCCCGACGGATACTGGAATGCGAGTGCCTATCCCGTGCGGCCGGAAGACTGCGAGGGTTTCGGCCACAGTGTGAAAGAGCAACTGGCGGAAATGATACGCATCCACCGCAACCATCCTTCCATCATCGTGTGGAGCATGTGCAATGAGGCCTTTTTCTCCGCACCGGCAGTGATGGACGGGGTACGGAGTCTGCTGACCGAATGCGTGGCGCTGTCGCGCCGGCTCGATCCTACGCGCCCGGCGGCCATCGGAGGGGCACAGCGTCCGCTGGGTGAGGGACGTATCGACTTGTTGGGCGATGTGGCCGGATACAATGGCGACGGAAGCGTGATTCCGGAATTTCAGCATCCGGGCATTCCTTCGATGGTATCCGAATACGGCAGTGTGACGGCCGACCGTCCGGGAAAGTATGCGCCGGGATGGGGCGACTTACAGAAAAACGAAGCCTACAAGGGGCTTGCCTGGCGCAGCGGGCAGGCTGTGTGGTGTGGCTTCGACCATGGATCCATTGCCGGAAGTACGTTGGGAAAAATGGGACTGGTAGACTATTTTCGTATACCTAAACGCTCCTGGTATTGGTACCGGAACGAGTATCGGGGCATAGAGCCGCCCGTCTGGCCGGAAGCCGGAGATGCGGCCCGTCTGGTGCTGACGGCGGATCGATATGACGGTATAGGTACCGACGGCACGGACGATGTCATGTTGCAGGTCGGTGTGCAGGATGCCGCCGGGCGTAGTCTTTCCGACAGTCCGGAAGTGACACTGACGGTTGTATCAGGACCGGGAGAGTTTCCCACCGGACGGAGCATTACCTTTCGTGCCGACAGCGATATTCGTATAGCCGACGGGAAAGCCGCCATAGAATTCAGGTCCTACGAGGCCGGAACGGCCGTCGTGGAAGCCCGTTCGGACGGATTGGAGCCGTCGCGGGTAGAGATAAAATTTGTCGGGAATCGCCCTTATCGCGAAGGCGTCACACCTGTGGCGAAAGACCGCCCGTATGTGCGTTATGTCCGTGGGGCGGTAAGGGAGCAGCAGGTTTTCGGCCGTAACAATCCCACCTTTGCCAGTAGCCAGGCCGAGGGGTATGCTTCCGGTCGGGCTGCCGACGGCGATGTCTCCTCTTATTGGCAGGCTGCCGCTGCCGATGTCTCCCCCTGGTGGATGTCGGATACGGAGAAGGGACTGGTGCTGCATCGTATCAAACTGGTTTTTCCCTCCGCTGAGGTCCGTAGCTATGTGGTGGAGGTATCTGCCGACAAAGAGCATTGGCTGGTGGTGGCGGAGGAAGGTGCAGACCGCGTAAAGAAGTCGGTTTGTGTGATAGAACTGGCATCGGAGAAGAAACCGGTCAAAGGCCGTTTCGTAAGGGTGCGTTTCAAAGAGAATACGGCGGTGTGTCCGGCTGTGGTCTCCGAGGTGGAGATTACCGGTGTGGTGAGCGATTGACATGCCGCATCCGCGTTTTGTTTTTCGACGGAAACAGAAACGGCTTTTCGTGCGCGCGAGCGCACATATAAAATAGGATGAGATTGTTTTTCATATATTAAAGGTTTTAGAATTAGGTTAATGAGTGGATTAGGATTGAATTTGTATAAGGTGAAAGGGTTGTTTTCGGGAAAATAAAAACAAGGAAAGATGAAAAAAACAGTTGTTTTGCTATATATCTTAAGCATGTTTCTTGCACCGGGAAGGGCGGCCGAATGGCAGTGGTCCGTGCCGGTAAGGAACATTGTGGCGTCGGAGACGGGAAAGAATCCGCAGGTCTTCCTCTGGATTCCGGATGACTGCAGGCGAGTGAAGGCCGTGATGATGGGAATGCACAATATGTGCGAGGAGACACTTTTTGAGAATGAATGTTTCCGGCGGAAAATGCGTGAGGAAGGGGTGGCGCTGATATGGATAACGCCCGGCTGGGATCAGGAATGGAAAGCAGATTCCGGAAGTGCGGAAGCTTGCAGGCAAATGCTGGACGAGCTGGCGGAAATCAGCGGATATGCCGAACTGAGTTTCGTGCCGCTGGTGCCGTTCGGGCATTCCGCCATGGCCACATACCCGTGGAACTTTGCGGCGTGGCATCCTGAGCGTACGCTCGCTGTGGTGTCGTATCACGGTGATGCCCCGCGCACCAATCTGACAGGCTATGGCCGTGCCAATCTGGAATGGGGACGTACGCGCAATATCGACGGAATCCCCGGACTGATGATAGAAGGAGAGTATGAATGGTGGGAGGCACGGGTGAATCCGGCTCTGGCATTCCGCATGATGTATCCCGAGAGTTGCATCTCTTTTCTCTGTGATGCGGGACGGGGACATTTCGATGTGTCCGACCGTACGGCGGAATACATTGCCCTTTTCATACGGAAAGCGTTGCAGGCGCGTCTGCCCGATACGGTGGAGGCGGGCCGTGCGCCGGTATTGCGGAGAGTGAACCCGCAAGACGGCTGGCTGGCGGAACGCTGGCATCCGGTGCAACCGCGGAGAGCCAAGGCGGCCCCTTATGGGAAATACAAGGGCGACGTACACGATGCTTTCTGGTATTTCGACCGTGAGATGGCAGAGGCGACCGAGCGGATCTATGCGCAGGAACGCGGTAAGGACAAGCTTTTTTTGGGGGTGGAGCAGCAAGGGAAACTGTCGCTTTACAATTCCAACGGGCATGTCAAGGGCAGTGTGCCTTTCCGTCCGGAGGCCGACGGAGTGACGTTTCACCTGAAAGCCGTATTCACGGATAGTACCCGCCAGAGGGAGATAGAGCCGCGTGCTGCGGGAAAGCCGGTCATTACCCGCATCTGCGGTCCGGTGAAAAAACTGGACGATACCACGTTTACGGTGAGTTATTGCAGGATGGGTGCGGATAACCGGCGGCGTATGTCGGAGATGTTCCTGCTGGCGAGCTATGACGGAGATACCCGCTATAAAGGTGCGGTGCAGGAACTTTGTATCCGTCTGCCTTATCCCCTTGAGGAGGGACGAAGGCAGTGTCTGCTTTTCCCCGGTATCGACGATGTGCGCGAGGGAACGGAAACCGTAACGCTCCGTGCCGAGTCGGATTGCGGTTTGCCGGTATATTATTATGTGAAAGAGGGGCCGGCTGAAGTGGAGGGCACACACCTGCGTCTGACCCGTATTCCGCTCCGTGCCAAATTTCCGGTTAAAGTAACGGTGGTGGCATGGCAGCATGGCTTGTTCGGACGCATTCGGACGGCCGAACCGGTGGAGCGCAGTTTCTATATCACCCGTGAATGAGAAAAAAGCTTCCTTTGCGTATGAAGAAAGGGGCGTAGTGTCAAAATGATGCCGGCTGGGGGATATGGCTTGACAGAACGATAGAAATTTGCTTGCATGGAGCATGGAAAAGAAGAGAAGGAAGTCTGAATCAGGACTTCCTTCTTGTATAAATATGCGCATAATGCCGGTTTTATGCACTCGTTATCTCTTTATTATGCGATTTTCATCAGGTTCATTTTAAAAAGTATGGCGCAGTGTGTGGAAAAATGGTCCGCACGAAATGTTCCGGGCAAGCCTTTCTGGGGGAAAAACAGGCCGCTGAAAGAGTTGCGGTCCGTATTTTGAACGGGACAAATCTCTATTCCGGTTTTATTTTGCCTGTAGGAATCCGTGCGAAAAGTCGGCGAAATCCAGTTTTTGATGACGGGCAGGGAAGCATGATGCCGGATGGCGTGAGGGGGGCGGAGCGCGGTGAAAGCGGAACGGAGGTTCGGCCGGCAAAATGTCGGAATGCCAGTCCGCGAGAATCTGTTGTAGCAAGGCAAACCGTATCCTGTCGGCAGACGGACGATTCTCGCGAAGGAAAAAGTAGCGTATTGTCAGAATGTCAGACAGGGTGTCTCAGGTGATGACACGGTCGCCCCGCTCTTTGGCCAGCGTGCGTTCGATGTCTTTCATCTCTTTGTAGTGCTTCATGATTCTCATGTACTCTTCCTGTCGGGACAATATGTCCGGCTGGCGCAGTTTTAGCAAGATCTGTTTCAGTTCCTCGTCTACGATAGCCAGTTTGAAGTCGGAGATGAGATGCGGGATAAGCTCTGCCAGACGTTCTTCTTCGCTGGCTATTTTCTGATGCTTGGAATGATATTTGCTAAGTTGGTGCTGGTCGTCGCTCAGTTCAAAGGCCAGTCGGCTGATACTGCTGTCCGGATGATTCAGAAAGTAGCGCTCGGCCGAGAAACTCTCTTCGTGCAGGTGGTCGATGGATTCTTGCAGGATACGTCTGTGAAGCGGGGTGTGGAACAGCAGTCCGTCTTCCTGTAGTGCGTAATGGATGAATTCGGCTACATGTACGGCCACTTCTTCACCTTGTTCGTCTTCGGCGTAGCACATGATTTTCTCTCCGTGGCGGATAATGGCCTGTATGAGGAGCAGCTCTTTTTTGTAAAAGAGCATTTCGCTTGTGTGGCTTTCCGGGATGTAGGAAAGAGTGTGCGGCTGTTCGTCGGGCAACGGAGGCATGGCAGGCACGATGTCCGGTACCGGAATATCGGTCGGCGGGTTCTCGGCGGGGACAGGAGGGATGCCTTCTTCGGCGGGAGGCACGGGAAACGGTGCGGGAATGGGGGCCGCTCCGGTCTGAGGAGGCGTCGCATGAGAGGGTGCGGAGGCGGCGTTCCTGCGGTTCCGTTCGTTCTCACGCTGTTTCTGTCTTTCTTCTTTTGCCTTGGCGATTTCTTTCGCTATGGCTGCCACCAGCAGGCGCTCTTCCATGTTCAGCATGGTGGCCGTCTCACGGGTGTAGACAGAACGGGTGATCTCGTCCGGTATGACGGAGATGGTGTGCACGATGCTGCTGATGAGACGGGAGAGCTTGATGGGGTCGCCCTGCGCCTCGTGAAGGAGCAGGTCTGTCTTGTATTTGATGAAGTCCACCTGGTGCTCGTTCAGGTAAGCCTGGTATTCGGTGGCGTTGTGCTTGCGGGCAAAACTGTCCGGGTCGTCACCGTCGGGCAGCAGGAGCAGCTTGACGTTCATCCCTTCGCCCAGCAGCATGTCGATGCCCCGTTCCGAGGCCTTGATGCCGGCTGCGTCGCCGTCGTAGAGCACGGTGATGTTTTCCGTAAAGCGGTGTATCATACGGATTTGTTCCGTGGTGAGGGCCGTGCCGGACGATGACACGACATTCTCCACGCCCATCTGGTGCATGGAAATCACATCGGTGTAGCCCTCCACCAGATAACAGATGTCGTGTTTTACGATGGCCTGCTTGGCAAGAAACAGGCCGTAGAGTTCTTTCTTTTTGGAGTATATGGCCGATTCGGGCGAGTTCTGGTATTTTACACTCACGCCTTTGGTGGCGGCGTCGAGCACGCGTCCGCCGAACGCAACCACTTTTCCGCTCAGGGTATGTACGGGAAAGATGACGCGCCCGTAGAAGCGGTCCTGCAACCGTCCGTTGTCGCGCTTGTAGCACAGACCGGTCGAGAGCAGGAATTCCTCTTTGTATCCTTTGGCATGCGCCTCGCGTGCACAGGCATCCCTTTGCGAGGGGCAGTAACCCAGTTGGAACTTCCTGATGATGTCATCGCGGAATCCGCGGGAACGGAAGTAAGCCATGCCGATGGCACGTCCGTCTACGGTATTGTACAGTTGGTCCTGAAAGAATCTGCAAGCCCATTCATTGACGACGAACATGCTTTCCCGTTCGTCCTGAGCCTGCTTTTCCTCGTCGGTGAGTTCACGTTCCTTAATCTCAATGTTATATTTACGGGCCAGATAGCGCAGTGCGTCGGGGTAGGACAATTGTTCGTGCTCCATGATGAAATGCACGGCGTTGCCGCCTTTTCCGCAAGCGAAACACTTACAGAGACCTTTAGAGGGGGAGACCACGAACGAGGGGGTACGGTCGTCGTGAAAAGGGCATAGGCCTTTGTAGTTGACGCCGGCCTTCCGCAGGGTCACAAAATCCGACACTACGTCTACGATCTGTGCCGCATCTACGATTCTGTCTACTGTCGCTCTGTCTATCATCCGTTTATTCTCCTAAGATGGTGGCCGTGATTCTGCGTTTTCCGCCATAGTCGCGAAATTCACAAAGGTAAATACCTTGCCAGGTGCCCAGGCTCAGTTTTCCTCCGGTGATGGGGATGCAGAGACTCACGCCCGTAAGGCTGCATTTGGCATGTGCGGGCATGTCGTCGGCTCCTTCGAGCACGTGGTTGTAAAAAGGTTCGTTTTCCCTTACCAGGCGGTCGTATATTTCACCCATGTCGGAGCGTACGTCGGGATCGGCGTTCTCGTTGATGGAAAGCGCGCAACTGGTATGTTTGATAAAAAGATTCAGCAAGCCGGTCCGGGGCAGTGGCGAGAGCTGTTCGGCAATCTCCCGTGTGATGAGATGGAATCCGCGCGGACGCTCGCGAAGTATGATGTCTTTCTGTTGAATCATGACGGTTTGCTTTGCTTTGAGCAAAGTTACGACTTAAATCATTATAAGCCGCTTTTGCGGTTACTATTTTCACAAAATTAGTATTCGTCCGGCAGGGCGGGGCGGGGAAGACATGAAAAATGCCGGCAGAAAAAGAGAATGATCGTCTTTTTGCCGGCATGGTATGAGAATGTACAGAGGTTGGCGTCAGGCCTGATGTATAGTCATCTGCGGGAACGGGAAGTTGATGCTCTGCTTGTTGAATTCGTCGTATATGTTTTTGTTCATTTCGAAATACACGTTCCAGTAGTCGCTGTTTTTCACCCATACCCTCACGGTGACGTTGACACTGCTGGAGTCGAGGGCGTGTAAGGCGATGAACGGTGCCGGATCTTTCAGAATGCGGCTGTCTTTTTGTATAAGTTCGTTGATGACGCTCTTTACCTTGTCGATATCTTCACCGTAGTCCACACCGATAATCCAGTCTACGCGCCGTGTTTCCATGTTACTGTAATTGGTGATCACGCCGCTGCTCATGGCGCCGTTGGGGATGTAGATCACTTTGTTGTCGGCCGTAGTGACCAAGGTGTGCATGATTTGTATGGCTTTGACTGTTCCGGAAACGCCTTGCGCTTCAATCCAGTCACCTACCTTGTAGGGCTTGAAGAAAAGGATGATTAAGCCGCCGGCGAAGTTCTGCAGGTTGCCGGACAGGGCCATACCGATAGCCACACCGGCCGAGGCCAGTAAGGCGGCGAACGAAGTGGTGTTGATTCCCAATGTTCCGACAACGGACACGATCAGCAGCACGTTGAGCAGGATGCTGATAAGGCTCTTAAGGAAAGTCTGGATGCTGATTTCCACCTTGCGGCGTGTCAGCATATTGTTGAGCACGCGCTGGATAAGCGAGATGAGAAAGCGCCCTACGATGTAGATTAGAATGGCAATCAGAATGTTCCGGCCTGCCGCGATGGAAAGGTCGATGAGCTTCTCTATAATCTGGTCTGTGTGGCCGGAGGAGATGGCCGATACAACCTCTTTCGTTACGCTGGTTGTGTCTTTTGCTGCTTGTAGGAACTGTATCATAATTTGTAGTTTTAATAGAATATATAAATGTCGTAGTAGACTGCAAAGGTACGATATCTGTGGTAAAATAAAAAATAATGTATTTGTTTTTGTGTGGCAGACTGCGGGGTATGCAGGCAATAAAATGAAAAACCGTTCGTTATTTCAGGAGATGTGTAGGAAAAAGAGAAGTATGCAATGGTATGACCGTATAAGGCAAGTGAAATTTTTGTTGGTGGTGATGGCGGTGGTGATAGCCGTAGGTTCGCTTATCGTTTCCCATTATCTGGTGCGTGATCTGGCTTTGGGAGAGCGGCGAAACATGGAAGTGTGGGCGGAAGCCATGCGGACACTGAACAATGCGGACGAAAATACGGACGTGGCTCTGGTGCTGAAGGTTCTGAACGGAAACAATACCATACCCGTCATTGTGCAGTATAAGTCGGGAGAGATACACAGCTACCGCAATCTTTTGCTGAAAGCCCGTTGCGGAGCAGATAGTATTCGGGAGGTAAAACAGTTGGCCGCTGACATGCGGCGGGGCGGGCGTGTAGTCCGCATTTACCTGAACGAGAAGACCCGTCCGGATTCGGGAGACGATTATATGGAAATATATTATGATGATTCTATTATGTTGAAACGTCTCTCTTCCTATCCTTATGTACAGTTGGGGGTCGTGCTCATCTTTGTGGTGGTGGCCATTTTTGCTTTGCTAAGTTCCAAAAAGGCAGAGCAGAACAAGGTCTGGGTCGGACTATCCAAGGAAACGGCCCATCAGCTGGGTACTCCCATTTCTTCATTGATGGCATGGGTGGAAATTCTGAAGGAGACTTATCCGCAGGATGAGTTGATACCTGAGATGAATAAGGACGTGAAGCGACTTGAAAGGATTGCGGAACGTTTTTCCAAGATAGGCTCCTTGCCCGAACCCCGCAAGGAACAACTGAGTACTGTGCTGGAGCATGTGGTGGACTATATTTCCCGGCGTACGTCGGACAAGGTGGCCATCAGTTGTAAACTTCCCGAGCAGCCCCTTACGGCTTGCATGTGTGCTCCGCTTTTCGAATGGGTGATTGAGAATCTGTGCAAGAATGCCATCGATGCAATGGGAGGACAGGGACGCATTACGGTTACGGCGTTCGAAGAAGCGGAGAAGGTTGTTATAGAAGTTGCCGATACGGGTAAGGGGATTCCTAAGAATTATTTCAAGACGGTGTTCAGTCCCGGTTTTACGACGAAGAAGAGAGGATGGGGACTGGGATTGTCATTGGCAAAGCGCATCGTGGAGGAGTATCATAAAGGGCGTATTTTCGTGAAACATTCGGAAATAGGCGTGGGTACGATTTTTCGGGTGGAGCTGAAAAAGTATTAAAAAGAACGATTTTTGTGCTTTTTCTTGCGCCTCTCACTTATTTTTTTGTAAATTTGCAGCCCAAATGGATGTACTTGACAGTTATAAGGTTGATTTAAAAAATATGCGGACAGACGTCATTGAGCGTCGGTTTGTATTGGATGATGCCTTTTTTAAAACTGTAGAGGGTACATTGGTGAAGAGCGGGCAGGCCGAGGCCGTTTTGGAAGTGAAAGAAACAGGAGGAGGCTATTCGTTTGCTTTTCACATTAAAGGCATTGTGCACGTGCCGTGCGACCGGTGCCTTGACAACATGGACGTGGCGATTGATACGGAGCGTACGTTTACCGTAAAGTTGGGAGACGAATATGCCGATGAGGGGGAACTTATCATACTTCCGTATGAGGATGCCGAACTGAATGTCGCATGGATGATATATGAAATTATGGTGTTGGAAGTTCCGCTTACACACGTGCATGAACCTGGGCACTGCAACGTGGAGATGACAGAGGCGCTGGCAGCACATTTGGTGACATCGTCGGATGAGCGTGATTACTCCGAAAAGCAAGACGAAGAGGAGGTCGGGCGTGACAAGGCGACAGATCCGCGTTGGAACAAATTGAAAGAAATATTAGATAATAATTAAATACTTAAGAAAATGGCACATCCTAAAAGAAGACAGTCAAAGACAAGAACACGTAAGAGAAGAACTCATGATAAGGCAGTAGCGCCTACGTTGGCCATTTGCCCGAATTGCGGTGCATTCCACATTTATCATACTGTGTGCCCCACTTGCGGCTATTACAGAGGTAAAGTGGCTATCGTGAAAGAGGCTGCTGTTTAGTAGTTGATGAGGAAGATATAGCCAGAGAGCAACCGTGTTCTCCGGCTACTTTTTTTTAGAAAGCAGAATAAAAGAATGGAAAGAATAAATGCAGTAATCACCGGAGTCGGCGGTTACGTTCCGGAATATGTCCTGAATAATGACGAACTGTCAAGAATGGTCGATACGAACGATGAGTGGATAATGACCCGTATCGGTGTAAAGGAACGACGTATTCTTAACGAGGAAGGGCTGGGTACGAGCTATATGGCCCGTAAGGCGGCCAAACAGTTGTTGCAAAAAACAGGTGTGGGTCCGGAGGAAATCGACTGTGTGATTGTCGCTACTTCTACTCCTGATTACCATTTCCCTTCGGTGGCTTCCATCGTTATCGGCAAATTGGGTCTGACGAATGCTTTTGCCTATGATTTGCAGGCGGCATGCAGTGGGTTCCTTTTCGCTATGGATACAGCTTCGGCCCTGATAGAGAGTGGACGTTATAAGAAGATAATCGTTGTGGGTGCAGATAAGATGTCTTCGATGGTGGACTATACGGATCGTGCCACTTGTCCGATTTTTGGCGACGGAGCCGCAGCCGTACTGGTTGAATCCACCACGGAAGATCTGGGCTGGAAAGATTCTTATTTGCGTACAGACGGCAAAGGATTGCCGTTCCTGTGCATGAAGGCGGGCGGGTCCGCTTGTCCTCCTTCCTATTTTACGATAGACCATCGTTTGCATTACCTGCATCAGGAAGGCCGTACGGTATTTAAATTTGCCGTGACTAACATGAGCGATGCTTCTGCGTTGGTGGCCGAGCGTAACGGCCTGACGAAAGATAATATAGCTTGGGTTATTCCGCATCAGGCCAATGTGCGCATTATTGAGGCTGTGGCACACCGTCTGGAACTGCCGATGGAGAAAGTAATGTTGAATATACAGCGTTACGGTAATACCAGTGCTGCTACGTTGCCCTTGGCTTTGTGGGATTACGAACATCAACTCAAGAAGGGAGACAATTTGATTCTGACTGCTTTCGGTGCCGGATTTACCTGGGGAGCCGCTTATATGAAGTGGGGATACGACGGAGCCGGCAAGTAAGATAAAGAAACAGCAGACTATTCTTTTTTTAACATGTATAGAAAACGCATCCGTTTATAGATGCGTTTTTTTATTCAAGAACGTAAGAACGATTATGGCACATAAAGCCGGTTTTGTAAATATTGTAGGTAACCCGAATGTGGGTAAGTCTACGCTGATGAATCTTCTTGTGGGTGAACGTATTTCCATTGCTACGTTTAAGGCACAGACCACGCGCCATCGTATTATGGGCATTCTGAATACGGAGGACATGCAGATATGTTTTTCCGATACCCCCGGAGTGCTGAAGCCTAATTATAAATTGCAGGAGTCTATGCTGAACTTCTCGGAGTCGGCTTTGCAGGATGCCGATGTGTTGCTGTATGTGACGGATATGGTAGAGACTCCGGACAAGAATGCGGAATTTCTGGAAAAGGTGTCGAGGATGGATGTGCCTGTGTTGCTGCTCATCAATAAGATTGATGTGAGCAATCAGCAAGAGCTTACGGCGAAGGTGGAAGCCTGGCATGAAGTATTGCCCAAGGCGGAGATTATTCCAATTTCCGCATTGTGCAAGTTTAATGTTGATGCGGTGCTGGGACGAATCAAGGAACTGTTGCCGGATTCTCCTCCTTACTTCGGAAAAGACCAGTGGACAGACAAGCCGGCCCGTTTCTTTGTAACGGAAATAATCCGCGAGAAGATACTGCTTTATTATGACAAGGAGATTCCTTATTCGGTAGAAGTAGTAGTGGAGCGCTTCAAGGAAGAGGCGAAGTCCATTCATATCAATGTGGTTATTTATGTTGAAAGGGACTCGCAGAAAGGTATCCTTATCGGCCATCGTGGAGTGGCTTTGAAGAAGGTGTCTACGGAAGCGCGCAAGTCATTGGAGAAGTTCTTCGGTAAGAGTATTTACCTAGAGACTTTTGTGAAAGTGGATAAAGACTGGAGAAGTTCGGAGAGGGCTTTGAAGTCGTTCGGATATAATATGGATTAACAATCAGGCTGTGAAGCCGAAATACAATGTAATATGGGAAATATAGTAGCGATTGTCGGACGCCCGAATGTGGGTAAGTCTACTCTTTTTAACCGTTTGACGCAGACCCGTCATGCGATTGTCAGTGATGAGGCCGGAACGACGCGCGACCGTCAGTACGGGAAATCGGAATGGACCGGACGCGAGTTTTCAGTAATTGACACCGGTGGATGGGTGGTTAATTCGGATGATATTTTTGAAGAGGAAATACGGAAGCAGGTGACGCTGGCTACGGAGGAGGCTGATGTAATACTGTTTCTTGTGGATGTCAGGAACGGGCTGACCGATTTGGATGAGGCGGTAGGCCATATTCTGCGGCGTACGAAAAAGCCTGTGGTGTTGGTATGCAATAAGGCCGATACTACAGAGTGGAGTTATAATGCCGCCGAGTTTTATTCGCTGGGGCTGGGAGACCCTTATTGTATTTCGGCTGCAACGGGTAGCGGTACGGGGGATTTGCTTGACTTGGTTGTATCTAAATTCCCCAAAGAAGCTGATCATGCGGCAGAAGAAGACATACCGCGCTTTGCTGTCGTTGGGCGTCCGAATGCGGGGAAGTCCAGTCTGATAAATGCTTTTATCGGCGAGGAGCGCAACATCGTGACGGATATAGCCGGTACTACGCGCGATTCCATCTATACACGTTATACCAAGTTCGGTTTTGACTTTTACCTTGTAGATACAGCGGGTATCCGTCGCAAAAACAAGGTGACGGAGGATTTGGAGTACTATTCTGTTATGCGTTCTATCCGTGCCATAGAGAATTCGGATGTCTGTGTGCTGATGATTGATGCGGAGCGTGGCATAGAAGCGCAGGATCTGAACATATTCCAATTGATACAGCGCAACAACAAGAGCCTTGTGGTGGTGGTGAACAAGTGGGATCTGGTGGAGGATAAGACTACGACGGTGATGAATGAATATGAGTATGCCATCCGCCATCGTATGGCTCCTTTTGATGATTTTCCTATAATTTTTGCATCGGCATTGTCCAAACAGCGCATATTCAAGGTGCTCGAAACGGCGAAGGAGGTTTATGAGAACAGAAAGAAGCGTGTGTCTACCGCTAAGCTTAACGAAGAGATGCTTCCCCTTATCGAGGCGTATCCGCCCCCTTCGATAAAAGGCAAGTATATCAAGATAAAATACTGTATGCAGTTGCCCGCCACGCAGATACCTTCATTTGTCTTTTATGCCAACCTGCCGCAGTATGTGAAAGAGCCTTACCGTCGTTTCCTTGAGAACAAGATACGTGAGCGTTGGGACTTTACCGGCACGCCCATTAATATATTTATCCGCCAGAAGTGATGAGGTCGATCGTGTCATTGGCTGCCGTTTTTTTAGGCGTATCGTTGTGGGTGTCCTGTCGGGAAAAGGGGCCGGACGAGGCGTCGCGGGCGGCAGAGATGTATTACAATTACATTATTGACGGAAAGTATGATGAGTTTGTGCGTTCCATAGCCTATAGCGACAGTATGACGGATGAGTATCGTGCGCAGATGGTTGATCTCGTGGCGCAGTATGCCGCACGTGAGAAATCCGGCAGGGGCGGGTTGGCCGCAGTGCGTATTCTGAGGGATACGGTTGCGGGTGATGTGGCCAGTGTCTTTCTGGAAGTCGTGTTTGGCGACAGTACCCGTGAGGAGGTCTCTTTGCCGATGGTGAAGTGCGGGGATGTATGGAAGATGCAGTGAGCGGCATCCTGAAAGTTACAGCCGGTTAATTATTCCTGAAAAAAGAATAATTAACCGGCTGAAATGTTTTTATGCCGTTCTTTTGCGTATATTTGTGTGCAGGCCTTCGGGTTCTGTCCGGATCATGTCTGTTGCATGCCGGAATACTTAACATGAAAAGAACTATGAAGCAGTTTGAAACAGTGACTTTTAAAGGGAGTGAAGTTCACACCGGCGGAGTGATGCCTCAGGTAGGTGAGATGGCGCCCGACTTTACAGCCGTGGCCGGTGATTTGAGTGAGTTGACGCTTGCCGGTTTTAAGGGAAAGCGTGTGGTACTGAATATATTTCCCAGTCTTGATACGTCTGTGTGCGCGATGTCCGTACGTAGATTCAATAAAATGGCGGCCGCTCTGGATGATGTCCAGGTGCTGGCGGTGTCCATGGATTTGCCTTTTGCACAAGGACGTTTCTGTACGGTGGAAGGCATTGAAAGGGTGAAGCCCGTATCATTATTCCGCAGTAAGGACTTTGCGGATAGCTATGGTCTGATGATGGTTGACGGGCCTTTGGCCGGATTGACTGCCCGTGCGGTGATTGTTGTGGACGAAGAAGGGCGGGTGGCCTACGTCCAGCTTGTTCCGGAGATAACGGAAGAGCCTGATTATGATGCCGTGTTTGCAGTCTTGAAATAAGCCGGCTTTTCAGTGGATAGAAAGAAACGTCATCTTTGCCGTCAGGCAAAGGTGGCGTTTTTATATGATGTGCTTTATTGTGTCGGGGTGATGTAAGGTGTTGTTATTCTTTACTTTGTTTCCCGGTTTTGCAATGTGTTGATTTTCAGGGTTCGGAAGGACTGAAAAAATGCTCCGCAAGCCGGCGGATTTCGGTGCGGACAAAAATAAATTTTCATGCGGAGCATTTTTCAAAATACTCCGCATGAAAATCCGGTCCTCTGCTTATGTCCGATTTTTTTAGGCATAAGAAAGGGATGCGGGCAGGAGTTGCCGTGTTATTTATTGGCTTCCTTGACTTTGCGGAAGAGGTCGGACGCGAAGATGAAACTGTTGAGGCGTTCGTTTGTGGAACCCATAATCTCATCTTTGTTTCCCTGCCATTCTTTCCGTCCTTCGTAGATGTAGAGGATGTTTTCTCCGATCCCCATGACAGAATTCATATCATGGGTGTTGATGATGGTGGTCATGTTGAACTCCACGGTAATGTCATGTATCAGTTCGTCTATTACCAGCGAGGTTTTAGGGTCGAGGCCGGAGTTCGGCTCGTCGCAAAACAGGTATTTGGGATTGAGTGCGATAGCTCTTGCGATGGCCACCCGCTTCTGCATGCCTCCGCTTATCTCATCGGGGAATTTCTTCTGAGCTTCTATCAGATTGACCCGGTCAAGACAGAATTGTGCACGTTTTACCCGTTCTGCATAAGACTTTCTCGAGAACATATCGAGCGGAAACATGACATTCTCCAATACGGTCATGGAATCGAAAAGGGCTGCGCTCTGGAAGATCATTCCCATCTCCCTGCGAAGCAGTTTCCATTCCTGTTTGTTCATCGTCACAAGATCCCGTCCGTCATAGAGCACTTCACCGGATGTGGGGCGGAACAGTCCGACGATACATTTCATCAGCACCGTTTTTCCCGATCCGCTTTGTCCTATGATCAGATTTGTCTTTCCGTTTTCAAACACGCTGTTGATGTCTTTCAGCACTTCTTTGTCTTCGAAAGACTTATATAGTGATTTAACTTCTATCATCAGGATAACAATTGAGTCAGTAATACATCGGAGAAAAGGATGAGCACGCTGCTGCTCACCACGGAGTTGGTGCTGGCCTTTCCCACCTCTACGGATCCGCCTTCGACCGTATAGCCGTAGAAGGCCGATACGCTGGTGATGACGAAAGCGAAGAAAATGGATTTGATGAATCCCATCCAGACGTACCATTCGTTAAAGTCATGCTGTAGTCCCAGCGTAAGGTCGTCTATCGTGATCACCTGTCCTATGACAGACGTGGCATAGGCCCCCACAAAACCCGAAAAGATGCTGAAACAGACGAGGAACGGCATCATGGTCATCATGCCCAGCACTTTTGGCAGGATGAGATAATTGGCCGAGTTCACTCCCATGATTTCAAGGGCGTCGATCTGCTGCGTGACGCGCATGGTGCCGATCTCCGAAGCTATATTCGATCCCACTTTTCCGGCCAGGATCAGGCACATGATGGAGGATGAGAATTCCAGGAGCATGATTTCCCGCGTCGTGTATCCCGTGACGAATTTCGGCATCCAGGGGCTTTGGATGTTCAGTTTGATCTGTATGCAGATAACGGCTCCTATAAAGAATGAAATCAAAAGTACGATGCCGATGGAATCCACTCCCAATTGGCTCATTTCCTTTATATATTGTTTAAAAAACATTCTCATTCTTTCGGGACGGGAGAATGTGCGTCCCATCAGTGCGAGATAACGCCCGAATGTGGCCAGACTTTTGTTGAGTAACATATTCCGTACTTTTTAAATCATACAAAATTAATGAAAATCCGCTAAAAAGGCGCTACGGCCCCGAAATAGTTTTGCGCAAGGGGCGGCTTTTTAATACAATTTTCGTATTTTTGTACGCAAATTTGTAGTTTATGGAAGAAACTCTTTCTCAGGACGGTCGGAATGAAAGGCTGGTGCTTCGTACAGAAGGGCTTGTCAAGACGTACGGCAAGCGTACGGTGGTGAATCATGTATCGTTCGATGTCAAGCAGGGAGAGATCGTAGGGTTGCTCGGACCGAACGGGGCAGGCAAGACTACGTCATTCTATATGACTACGGGGCTGGTGGTGCCCAATGAGGGCCGCATATTCATCGGTGATCTGGAAATCACCGATTTTCCTGTCTACAAGCGGGCCCGTAACGGCATCGGCTATCTGGCACAGGAGGCTTCCGTTTTCCGCAAGATGACGGTGGAGGATAATATTGCTTCCGTGCTTGAGATGACGGGAAAGCCGGAGGATTACCGGCGTGAGAAGTTGGAGAGCCTTATTTCGGAATTTAGCCTGCAGAAGGTGAGAAAGAATTTGGGTGACAGGCTTTCGGGAGGTGAGCGCCGGCGTACGGAAATCGCGCGTTGTCTGGCTATCGATCCTAAATTTATTATGCTGGACGAACCGTTTGCAGGAGTGGATCCCATTGCGGTGGAAGACATTCAGTATATCGTGTGGAAACTGAAGCAACGCAACATAGGGGTGCTGATCACCGACCATAATGTGGAGGAGACGCTCTGTATTACCGACCGGGCCTATCTGCTTTTCGAGGGGCAGATCTTGTTTCAAGGGTCGCCTAAGGAATTGTCAGAGAATGAAGTGGTGCGGGCCAAATATCTGACGAACAGCTTTGTGCTTCGTCTGAAAGACTTCCAAAAGATAGATGAAGAAAAAAGTGCGCAGGGGCTTTGATAAATTAAAAGAATAAGGCTATCTTTGCACGCGCTGAAATGTGCGGCGTAATGGACATGGTAAAGTAATTACATATAAATAATAAGACGATAAAATGAATATTTCATTAGAAAACATTGACAAAGTAAGCGCCGTGCTTACTATTAAGATGGAAAAAGCCGACTATGCCGATAGAGTAGAGAAGGCTTTGAAGGACTTTCGCAAAAAGGCGAGCATGCCTGGTTTCCGTCCGGGACAGGTGCCTATGGGGCTGTTGAAAAAACGTTTCGGTAAGGATATTACTGCTGAGGAAGTAAACAAGCTGTTGGGTGAGAAACTGTATGCTTATATCAAAGATAATAATCTGAACATTTTGGGTGAACCTCTGCCGAGCGAAGATCGTCAGCAGAACATCGATTTTGATACGATGGAAGAATTCTCGTTTGCCTTTGACATAGCTTTGGCTCCGGATTTCAAGGCGGAACTCGGTGCGGAAGACACAGTGGATTATTATGATATCCAGGTGGATGACAAGATGGTGGACGGACAGGTGAATATGTACGCCCAGCGTGCGGGAAGCTATGAGCATGTAGACAGCTACGAAGCTAAGGATATGGTGAAAGGACTGCTGGCTGAGCTGGACGAGAACGGAAACACCAAGGAAGGCGGTGTGCAGGTGGAAGGTGCCGTGATGCTGCCCGAATATATGAAGAACGATGAGCAGAAAGCGATCTTCAGCGGATGCAAGGTGAACGATGTGCTGGTGTTCAATCCTCACAAGGCGTATGACGGTCATGATGTGGAGATTTCCTCTTTGTTGAAGATCAAGAAGGAAGACGCTCCTGCCATGACTTCCGATTTTAGCTTCCAGGTGCAGGAGATCACCCGTTTCAAGGAAGCCGAATTGAACCAGGCTTTGTTCGACGAGGTGTTTGGTAAGGACGCTGTGAGCAGTGAGGAGGAATTCCGTAATAAGATTAAGGAGGTGATGGCTGAGCAGTTTGTAGCCGACAGCGATTACAAGTTCATTCTCGACGTGCGCGCTTACATGATGAACAAGGTTGGCAAGCTGGAATTCCCCGATGCTTTCTTGAAGCGTTTCATGCGTGTAAGCAATGCTGATAAGGGTGAGAAGTTCGTGGAGGAAAATTACGACCGGAGCATCGAAGAACTGACCTGGCACCTGATTAAGGAACAGTTGGTGAAAGCCTATGCCATTAAGGTGGAAAGAGAAGACATGGTTGAAACCGCAAAGAATATAACGAAGATTCAGTTTGCACAATACGGCATGATCAATATGCCCGAAGATGTGCTGAACAATTATGCCAATGAAATGCTGAAGAAGCAGGATCAGGTGGAATCTTTGTTGAACCGCAGTGTGGAGAACAAACTGGCGGCTGCCCTGAAAGCTGTGGTGAAACTGAACAGGAAAGAAATAAGCGTAGAAGAATTCAATAAGCTTTTTGCTTGATTTCCTGGCTGGACAGGTCTTATTTTTGAAATAAAAAAGTAAGAAAGGAAACTCCCGGACATGTCTTTCCGTGCATTATCAGTAATGACGGAACAATGTCCAGGCGTTTCCTTTTTTCAACATAAACAGATAACAATGAACGATTTTAGGAAATATGCAGTGAAGCATCTGGGGCTGAGCAGTCAGACCTTGGATGATGTAGTGAGTGCGCAGAATCAGTATCTCAATCCTTATATCTTGGAAGAGCGCCAGCTTAATGTGACGCAGATGGATGTATTCTCCCGCCTGATGATGGACCGCATCATTTTTCTCGGTACGCAGATTGATGACTACACGGCCAATACCTTGCAAGCCCAGTTGCTCTACCTGGATTCTGTAGATCCGGGAAAAGACGTGTCGATTTATATCAATTCGCCCGGCGGCTCGGTTTATGCAGGATTGGGCATCTACGATACTATGCAGTTTATCAGCAGCCCTGTGGCTACAATTTGTACGGGGATGGCTGCTTCCATGGCGGCTGTTTTGCTGGTAGCCGGTGCGGAAGGCAAACGTTCTGCGCTGACGCATAGCCGTGTGATGATACATCAGCCGATGGGCGGAGCACAAGGACAGGCTTCCGACATTGAGATAACAGTTCGTGAGATACAGAAATTGAAGAAAGAGCTTTATACCATTATCGCCGAGCATTCTCATACCGATTTTGACAAGGTATGGGCGGATTCCGACCGCGATTATTGGATGACAGCTGAGGAAGCCCGGGATTATGGTATGATAGACAATGTATTAATACGTAAGAAATAAGGATGAAGAAAGCATGTTCTTTTTGCGGGCGGGCCGAGCGTGACGTGTCACTGCTCATAACAGGTATGAATGGCTTTATATGCGGCGATTGTGTGCAGCAGGCTTACCGGATAGTGGAAGATTCGATGCGGGCTGATCATGCCGGCAATGAAGGGCTTGGCTTTGAACTGGCCGATTTGCCTAAGCCCCGTGACATCAAGGCTTATCTGGACCAGTATGTGATTGGGCAGGATGACGCCAAGCGCAATCTGGCCGTAGCCGTGTACAATCATTATAAAAGACTGGCGCAGCAGGCAACGGAGGATGGTGTGGAGATAGAGAAGTCCAATATCATCATGGTGGGTAGTACCGGAACGGGAAAGACGCTGCTGGCGCGTACCATTGCTAAGTTGCTGCACGTTCCTTTCACGATAGTGGATGCTACGGTATTTACCGAAGCCGGCTATGTGGGAGAAGATGTGGAAAGCATTCTCTCACGCCTGTTGCAGGTGGCCGATTATAATGTGCAGGCGGCTCAGCGCGGTATTGTCTTTATAGATGAGATAGACAAGATCGCCCGCAAGAGCGATAATCCTTCCATTACGCGTGATGTGAGCGGAGAGGGCGTGCAGCAGGGGCTTCTGAAATTGCTGGAAGGATCGATGGTTAACGTGCCCCCCAAGGGAGGACGCAAACATCCCGATCAGGAATATATCCATGTGGATACGCGTAACATCCTGTTTATATGCGGAGGGGCTTTCGATGGAATTGAAAAGAAGATAGCCCAGCGTATGAATACCCGCGTGGTGGGTTACAACTCAGTGCAGAATTTGCAGCAGATTGATAAGTCGAACCTGATGAAGTATATTCTTCCGCAAGATTTGAAATCGTTCGGACTGATACCGGAGATTATAGGCCGTCTGCCTGTGCTGACTTACCTGAATCCTCTTGACCGCAAAGCGTTACGAAGTATTCTGACAGAACCTAAGAATTCTATTGTGAAGCAGCAGGTGAAGCTTTTTGAAATGGATGGTATAAAGTTGTCGTTTGACGACGATACGTTGGAGTATATCGTGGACAAGGCCATGGAATATAATCTCGGTGCGCGAGGGTTGCGGTCTATCATGGAAAGTATCATGATTGATGCCATGTTTGAAGTGCCGTCCAAGAATGTGAAGACTTTTAAAGTAACGCTGGATTATGCCAAGAAACAGCTGGAGAAAGCCAACCTCGCAGGGGTGAATGCCGGCTGAATCGGAACTGTAAGACGGGCTGAGGGTTAAGAAATGATGAAATCCCGAAAATAGTTTCCCGATAATTTGCAAATATGAGGTATTTGTTTATAACTTTGTTAGGAGAACAATACTTGACCTAAATTTGATTTTATCGGAAAACTATTAATATGGATGAGATGATGAATTTGATAGAGCCTCTAAAGCGGTATTTTGGCTTTGAAACCTTTAAGGGGGATCAGGAAGCTATCATACGTAGCGTGCTGGAGGGGAAGGACACGTTTGTGCTGATGCCGACCGGCGGAGGTAAGTCTCTATGCTATCAGTTGCCGTCTTTGCTTATGGAAGGAACGGCGATAGTCATATCGCCGTTAATCGCTTTGATGAAGAATCAGGTGGATGCCATAAGGGCTGTGTGCGGTGAGGACGGTGTTGCTCATTACTTGAATTCATCTCTTAATAAAGGAGCGGTGGATATGGTCAAGCGTGATATTATGCGCGGAGAGACCAAACTGCTCTATGTGGCCCCGGAATCTCTGACAAAAGAGGAGAATGTGGATTTTCTCCGTAGCGTGAAGATTTCGTTTTATGCGGTGGATGAAGCGCATTGTATTTCGGAGTGGGGACATGATTTTCGTCCGGAATACAGGCGGATTCGTCCTATCATCAATGAAATCGGTTCTGCACCTGTGATTGCGCTAACTGCAACGGCTACCGATAAGGTGCGTGGAGATATCAAGAAAAATCTGGGAATGGCGGACGCCGTGGAGTTCAAGAGCTCCTTTAATCGCCCGAACCTGTATTATGAGGTGCGCAACAAGACCAAGAATGTAGATAAGGATATCATTAAATTCATTAAGCAGCGTCCGGGAAAGAGCGGTATTATTTATGCTCTCAGCCGTAAGAAAGTTGAAGAATTGGCGGAGATATTAAGGGCGAATGATATCAATGCAAGGGCGTATCATGCTGGAATGGATTCGGCTACACGCTCGCAGACGCAGGATGATTTTATTATGGAACGTATCGATGTGATAGTGGCTACTATTGCTTTCGGTATGGGTATCGATAAGCCTGACGTGCGTTTTGTTATTCATTATGATATACCGAAGAGCCTTGAAGGATATTATCAGGAAACAGGCAGAGGGGGACGAGACGGAGGAGAAGGGTTGTGTATTACTTATTATACATATAAGGATCTTCAGAAGTTGGAGAAATTTATGGAGGGAAAACCTGTGGCCGAACAGGATATTGGTCGGCAACTTCTGTCTGAGACTGCGGCTTATGCGGAGTCTTCCGTATGTCGCCGTAAGTTTCTGCTGCATTACTTCGGTGAGGAATATCATAAGGAGAATTGTGGAAATTGTGATAACTGTTTACATCCCAAAAAGAAGGTGGAGGCAAAGAGTTTGTTGAGCGATCTGCTGGAAGTGGTACAGGCTGTAAAAGAGAACTTTAAGGCGGATTATATTATAGATGTGTTGACTGGGAAAGAAACAGATGAAGTTCTTGCTCACAAGCATGCGGATTTGGATTGTTTTGGATGTGGTGACGAGCATGAAGATAAGTTTTGGAATGCCGTAATTCGACAAGCCCTGATTGCCGGCTATCTGGAGAAAGAGATAGAGAACTATGGGATATTGAAGATGACAGCCCAAGGGCGCAAGTTTCTGAAGAAACCGGTATCTTTTATGGTTTCTGAGGATAATGAATTTGATGAAGATAGCGATGATACGGTAGGTCGTTCTGGCGGAGGAACGGGGGCGATTGATCCGGCACTGTTTAACGCATTGCTTGATCTGAGAAAGAAAATGTCTAAGAAATTAAACGTTCCTCCTTATGTCATATTCCAGGATCCGTCGTTGGAGGCTATGGCTACGATGTATCCGATAAGCATAGAGGAGTTGCAGAATATCCCTGGAGTAGGGGCCGGAAAGGCGAAGCGTTACGGAACAGAATTCTGTAAGTTGATACATCAATATTGTGTAGAATATGAAATAGAACGTCCCGAAGAACTTCGGGTGCGTACAGTGGCCAATAAATCGAAGCTGAAAGTAGGAATTATTCAAAGTATTGACCGTAAGGTGGCTTTGGATGATATCGCTTCGGTGAAAGGTATTGATTTTAATGAGCTGCTTGACGAAATAGAAGCTATTGTATATTCCGGTACGAAATTGAATATTGATTACTTCCTCAACGAGGTTATGGATGAAGACCATTTGCTGGATATTTACGATTATTTTAAAGAATCTGAGACAGACAGTCTGGCAGAGGCGATGGATGAACTGGGCGAAGACTATACGGAAGAGGAAATACGTCTTGTCAGGATCAAGTTTATTTCTGAAATGGCAAATTAATGTTGTAATGGCCCTTTGGCGTTTCGTGTTCGGAGGAGTGAAACAGCCTCTGATATTCTTTGTGGTATAAATCTGTTGAAGTTGTTTTAACTAAGAGGCAGAAGAGGGAAGTCGCCTGCATCATCTTCACTTTGATGTGGGTGTCTTTTTATCACAAAAAAAATAAAAAACAACGGTATTCTAATAAAAATGCGTATATTTGCATGCAATAAATTTAAAGCCTATGTCATCATTTATTGCAGACAAAATTGTAATGGATGGATTAACTTACGATGATGTATTGTTAATTCCCGCTTATTCAGAAGTATTACCACGTACAGTGGAGTTGACTACGAAGTTTTCCCGTAATATAGAATTGAAAGTGCCGTTTGTAACGGCGGCGATGGATACGGTAACCGAAGCTCCTATGGCTATTGCCATAGCGCGTGAAGGCGGAATTGGTGTGATTCATAAGAATATGTCCATTGAGGAACAAGCGCGTCAGGTGGCAATTGTGAAGCGTGCAGAAAATGGTATGATTTATGATCCTGTGACAATTAAACGTGGACGTACTGTCGCTGATGCGCTTAATATAATGGCTGAGTATCATATCGGTGGTATTCCGGTGGTAGATGATGACAAGAAATTGGTGGGGATCGTTACCAACCGTGATTTACGTTTTGAGCAAAATCCCGACCGTAAGATAGATGAAGTAATGACTTCTGAGAATTTGGTTACTACGCATATGCAAACAGATCTTTCTGCAGCTGCCAAAATCTTACAGGAAAATAAAATAGAGAAACTTCCGGTTGTGGATAAGGAAGGTCGTCTTGTAGGGCTTATTACTTATAAGGATATCACAAAAGCTAAGGATAAACCGATGGCCTGTAAGGATGAGAAAGGACGTTTGCGTGTGGCTGCCGGAGTAGGTGTGACGGCAGACACGTTGGATCGTATGCGTGCTTTGGTTGATGCCGGAGCTGATGCAATCATAATTGATACTGCACACGGACATTCAAAATATGTGATAGAGAAGCTAAAAGCAGCTAAAGCGGAGTTTCCGGGCGTGGATATTGTAGTGGGTAATGTGGCGACAGGTGAGGCAGCCAAAATGTTGGTTGAAGCTGGTGCCGATGGTGTAAAAGTAGGTATTGGTCCTGGTTCTATTTGTACGACTCGAGTTGTGGCAGGCGTGGGAGTGCCGCAGTTATCTGCTATTTATGATGTTGCCAGTGCTTTGGAGGGAACAGGTGTTCCTTTGATTGCTGACGGTGGTTTGCGTTACTCCGGAGATGTGGTTAAGGCTTTGGCTGCCGGGGGGTATTGTGTGATGATTGGTTCATTGGTTGCTGGGACAGAGGAGTCGCCGGGTGACACTATTATATTTAATGGTCGTAAGTTTAAGTCATATCGCGGTATGGGTTCTCTAGAGGCGATGGAATGTGGTTCTAAAGACCGTTATTTTCAGGCAAATGTAAAGGATGCGAAGAAATTGGTACCGGAAGGAATTGCTGGGCGTGTGCCTTATAAAGGTACGGTTCAGGAGGTTATATTCCAACTGATTGGTGGTTTACGTTCAGGGATGGGGTATTGTGGTGCCAATACGATAGAAGAATTGCATCAGGCTAAATTTGTGAGAATCACAAATGCCGGAGTTTTGGAGAGCCATCCTCATGATGTAACTATTACAAGCGAAGCACCGAATTATAGTCGTCCGGAATGAAAAATGTGATGAAAGGATTATCATTGTGCTGCGGTATGCTGTGCTTTGCAGGTACTGTGCTTGCTCGAGAACTTGATCCCGTGGTAATGAGAATCAACGGGAAAGATGTTACCCGTTCGGAGTTTGAGTACAATATCAATAAGAACAACGGGGAAGATGTCGTCGATAAGAAAACAGTTGACGAATATGTGGACTTGTTTGTCAATTATAAGTTGAAAGTAGAGGCTGCATTAGACGCAAAATATGATACGCTAACTTCTTTTAAGAAAGAATTCAGGTCGTATCGCGACCAGCAGATACGTCCCTATTTTGTGTCTCCTGCTCAAGAGGAGAAAGAATTGAGACGCTACTATGATGACATGAAGAAGTCTATCGGTCCTGATGGATTGGTACGTCTTGCCCATATTATGCTTGTTGTGGAGCAGAAAGCTACTCCGGACGTTCAGGCAAAAGTCAAGGCACGTATAGATTCTATTTATGCAGTTTTGCAGCAAGGTGCGGATTTTTCAACATTGGCTAAGCAGCATTCAGATGATAAAGGTTCTGCTGTGCATGGTGGCGACTTGGGAGGGTGGTATGCCAAGGGGCAGACTATGAAAGAATTTGAAGAGGTGGTTTTTTCATTGAATAAAGGCGAACTGTCGAAAGTCTTTCAGACTCCAATGGGGTATCATATCGTGTATATGAAGGATCGGAAGCAACTG
This sequence comes from uncultured Paraprevotella sp., assembly GCA_910586505.1. Classification (GTDB taxonomy): domain Bacteria; phylum Bacteroidota; class Bacteroidia; order Bacteroidales; family Bacteroidaceae; genus Paraprevotella. The sequence continues at coordinate 50,605 of CAJUGV010000012.1, forward strand.
GAACCCTATGAATCTTTGAAGCCGCAGTTGCAGACTTTTTTGGAAAGTCGTGGCCTAAAGGAGCGCATAGCATCTGTTACAATTGATTCTTTGGTGAGGAATTCTTCTGGTCGGTTGCAGGAAGAAGATGTAATAGCTCGGAAAACAAAAGAACTTTGCGATGCAGACGAGGAACTGAAATATTTGATTCAGGAATATCATGATGGTCTTCTTTTATATGAGATAAGTACGCGTGAAGTTTGGGAAAAAGCAGCAAGGGATACAGCTGGGTTGGAAGCTTATTTCAAAGCGAACAAATCGGATTACAAATGGGATGCTCCACGTTATAGAGGTGTGGTTTATCATTGTAAAGACAAGGATTTGGTTAAAAAAGTGCGGGATCTGTTGAAATCGAAAGAGGAAGATCAATGGATCGATGCTTTGCGTGCTTCCTTTAATCAGGATTCTGTAAAACAGATCAGAGTGGAGAAGAATCTATTTAAAAAAGGAGATAATGCTTTTGTTGACCATATAATTTTTAAGGAAAAGACAACTCCTAAAGCTCTGGAGTCTTATCCTTATACGGCAGTGTTTGGTAAGAAATTGAGTAAGCCTAAAACATGGACAGATGTACGTGGAGAAGTCATATCAGATTATCAAGCTGCTTGTGAAGCCGATTTCGTAAGAAAGTTGCGTGAAACCTATAAGGTTGAAATATACAAAGAGGTTTTAAATACGGTTAATAAACATTGATGCGTACATGGATAGCATTATCTTCGTAGACGTTTATAATAAGTAGATATGAGTCTTTTTAAAAAATTATTATATACATTTGTGTTCCTTTTCGGAGGAATGCAAATGTATTTGTTTGCGCAGAGTCCGAGTAATGTTGTGGATGAAGTTATATGGGTGGTAGGCGATGAGGCTATTTTACGCTCTGATGTAGAAGCCGCACGGATGGAATTCGGATCAAATATTACCGGAAATCCTTATTGTGTTATTCCAGAACAATTAGCTGTGCAAAAGTTGTTTTTGCATCAGGCTCAACTGGATAGTGTGGAGGTTGATAATTCTCAGATTTCGGCTAGTATGGAAGCGCGCTTGAGTGAATTGGTTATGCGTGCAGGTTCTAAAGAGAAACTGGAAGAGTATTATCATAAAACAATGACCCAGATTCGTGAGATGATGTTCGAATCGCTTAAGGAGCAATATACTGTTCAGAAAGTGCGTGGGAGCCTGACTTCCGACATTAAAGTGACACCAGCAGAAGTGCGTCGTTATTTTAAGGATGTGCCGGAGGACAGTCTTCCATGGATTCCCGATCAGATGGAGGTTCAGATTATAACTCAACAACCTCGAATTCCACAGGAAGAGATAGAGCGTGTGAAGTCAGAACTTCGTGATTACACAGAACGTGTGAATAATGGAGAGTCTTCTTTTTCTACTTTGGCAATTTTGTATTCTGAGGATCCCGGTTCTGCCCGTTATGGTGGTGAAATGCCTGATTATGTAGGTCGTGGAGAGCTTGATCCCGCTTTTGCTAATGTGGCATTCAGTCTGACTGATCCGAAAAAGATATCCAAAGTAGTGGAATCGGAGTACGGTTTTCATATAATCCAACTGGTGGATAAGCGCGGTGATAAAGTCAAGGTTCGTCATATCTTGCGTAAACCGAAATTAGCTCAGTCTGATATAGATACGACAATGGTGCGTATGGATTCCATTGCTGAAGATATTCGTAAAGCGAAGTATACATTTGATGAAGCTACAGTTTATTTGTCGGATGACAAAGACAGTAGAAATAACAGAGGGCTTATGACTAACGTGAAGGTTGATCAGGCTACTGGTGAACAGATCAGAACTTCACGGTTTCAGTTACAGGAGTTACCGGCTGAAGTCGCAAAAGTTGTTTCTACAATGAAGACTGGTGAGATATCCAATCCTTTCTTGATGGTGAATTCGAAGGGTAAGGAAGTGTGTGCTGTGGTGAAATTAAAAACACACATTAAAGCGCACAGGGCCTCTATGTCGGAAGATTTTCAGGTGTTGAAAGATGTTGTCATGGCTAAGATGCAAGAACAACGCATTGATCAATGGATAAAGGATAAGCAAAAGGTCACCTATATACGAATAAACGACGGGTGGAGTAATTGTGAATTTGAATATCCCGGATGGATAAAATGAGGAACAGGAGACTGAATGAAAGAATAAACAGCGGGCATAGATTACTTTCCTTTTGTATTCTATGCCTGTTTGTGCTTTATGTTGCAGGGTCGAGCGCAGAAGAGCAATCTCAGCGTGAGCGGTCTAAGTCAAAAGTTGTTTTATTACATACAGACAACCTTACTTACGATCAGTATCGCCATCCCGGAGCACAGATCTTGACCGGAAATGTACAGTTTCAGCACGACGGTGTGTTGATGTATTGTGATAGTGCGTGTTTTTATGAAGCAACCAATTCTTTTGATGCTTTCGGTCATGTGAAGATGGTGCAAGGTGATACATTGGATTTAGTGGGCGACATGTTGCTTTATAATGGAATGGAGCAACTGGCTCGTGTACGTCATAATGTCATATTGACGCATCGTGAATCCAAACTCTATACAGATAGTTTGGATTATGACCGTTTGTATGAATTAGGATATTTTTTCGAAGGGGGTAAGCTGGTAGATAAGGACAACGTGTTGATTTCCGACTGGGGACAATACAGTCCGCCTACGCGTCAGGCTGTATTCAATTATAACGTACAATTGGAGAATCCCAGGTTTACGCTGATTTCCGACACTTTAAATTATAATACGCGGACCAGCATGGCTGAAATTGTCGGGCCGTCGAATATAGATAGTGGCGATAACCACATTTATTCCGAATCCGGCTTTTACAATACCCAAACAGAGCAGGCTATTTTGTTAGATCGCTCCATCGTAACCAATAAGGGACGCAAAATGGTGGGTGATAGTCTGTTTTATGATAGTAAAACAGGTATAGGAGAAGGGTTTCGGAATGTGGTGTACACAGATGAAGTGAATAAGAATATGCTTACCGGGAATTACTGCTACTACAATGACAGTCTTGGTTATTCAATGGCTACAGACAGTGCGGTGGCAATAGATTTCTCGCAGAGAGATACGATGTATATGCATGCTGATACATTTAAGGTATATACATTTCATATAGATACGGATACCATGTACCGGGAGATGCGTGCTTATCATAAAGTACGTTCCTACCGTACGGATGTGCAGTCGGTGTGTGATTCTTTGGTGTATAATACGAAAGATACCTGTATTACGATGTATCGTGATCCGATAGTGTGGAATGCGGGGCAACAGGTTTTGGGAGAGGTAATCAAGATATTTCTCAATGATTCTACTATTGACAGGATTCATGTGATAGATCAGGCTCTTTCAGTGGAACAGATAGACACTGTGCATTATAACCAAGTGGCAGGAAAGGAAATGATTTCGTATTTCCGTGATGGCGAAATGTACCAGACGTGGGTGAACGGGAATGTGTATGTCGATTATTATATGTTCGATGATGACAGCCTGATGATAGGGCTGAATTATACGGAGACGACGGAGCTTAAGTTATATATGAAAGACAGAAAGATGGAAAAGATATGGATGCCGGCTTCTACAGGGGTGATTTATCCTATAGTCATGATACCTGCCAACCGACTTTACTTATCCAACTTTGCATGGTTTGACTATATCCGTCCGTTGAATAAGGATGATATTTTCCTGTGGCGTTCCAAGAAGTCGGGAACGGAGTTGAAGGCTTCTTACAAACGTAAGGCCCCTGTACAATCTTTGGATCAATTCAAAAAGAAATAGTTTATGATACTTTTTAAAACACGTGAACCTCGAAGGTATCATCATACTTATATGTATATAGATGAACGTAAAGAGAAGTTGAAGGCGATAGAAGACCGTGCTAAGCGGGAATTAGGACTTTTGCCGCCTAAAGAATTTAGCCCGGAAGATATTCGGGGAACTTTCGTCAAAGGGACAAAGCATTTGCGGCGCCGGAAGGAAGGCGGGCGTAAGCCGATGAGATTTGGGGTAGCACTGATCATTATAGGAGTGCTGTTGTTTATTTGGCACTATCTGTTGACGGGAAGTTTTCGTTTCTAAGTGTATTCGTAAGGATGAGTGATATTATACATTTGCTGCCAGATTCGGTGGCGAATCAGATTGCTGCCGGTGAGGTAATACAGCGACCGGCTTCGGTGATAAAGGAGTTAGTCGAAAATGCTGTGGATGCCTCTGCTACGCAAATAGACGTAGTGGTGGAGGATGCCGGTAGAACCTCTATTCAGGTAGTGGATAACGGGAAAGGTATGTCAGAGACGGATGCACGTCTTTCGTTCGAGCGTCATGCAACATCCAAAATTCGTGAAGCAGGTGATCTGTTTGCTTTGCGCACGATGGGGTTCCGAGGAGAGGCGTTGGCTTCCATTGCGGCTGTAGCTCAGGTTGAACTCAAAACATGTTTGCATGGCAATGAACTGGGAACATGTGTGAATATAGAAGGTTCGCATTTTGTTGGTCAGGAACCGGTATCGTGTGCTCCCGGAAGTAATTTTCTGATACGGAATTTGTTTTTTAATGTTCCGGCCCGCCGTAAGTTCCTTAAGTCCAACCAAACAGAACTGAGCAATATCCTGCAGGAGTTTGAACGTGTTGCTTTGGTGCATGAGGATATTTCTTTCAGTCTGACGCACAACGGCAGTTTGGTGCTCAGCCTGCCTAAATCTACATTGCGGCAGCGTATTATCAATATCTTTGGCAAGAAACTGAACGAACAACTATTGTCTGTGGATGTGGAAACCTCTTTGGTTCATCTTTCCGGTTTTGTAGGCAAGCCTGAGTCGGCCCGAAAGAAAGGTGTCCACCAATATTTTTTTGTGAACGGACGTTATATGCGCCATCCTTATTTTCACAAGGCGGTGATGGAGGCGTTTGAGCAGCTGATACCGGTGGGTGAGCAGGTTTCGTATTTTCTGTATTTTGATGTGGAGCCGGCCAATATAGACGTAAATATCCATCCGACAAAGACTGAGATCAAATTTGAGAATGAATTGGCCATTTGGCAGATAATAGTGGCGGCAATAAAAGAGTCCCTGGGGCGTTTCAATGCAGTGCCCTCCATTGATTTCGATATGGAAGGGGTGCCGGAGATACCCGTATTCGGGGATTCTTATACTCCGGTGCAGGTTGAAGCTCCTACATTGGAAGTTAATCCTGATTTCAATCCTTTCAAGGCGGGCCGTTCGTCTTCTTCTTATAAACCGAAACAGATGGATTGGGAGGATTTATACGAAGTGAAAGGGGGAGGAGCGGATGACTTTATGACGAAAGACTTTGTGGAAAAAGACTTCTCTACACCACTTTCCGACGACATGTCGTTGTATGCCGATGTGAAGGATTCTTTTACCATGTTGGCCCGGCATTATCAGTATAAGGGTAAGTATATTATGACGGCGGTGAAGTCCGGTTTGATGATTATAGACCAGCATCGTGCGCATGTCAGGGTGCTTTATGACAGGTATCGTAAGCAGATGGAAGGCTGTGACGGACAGTCGCAAGGGTTGCTGTTTCCGGAAATGCTGCAATTGCCGCCGTCCGAAAGTATCGTACTGGAGCATCTTACGGACGACCTTCATGCGCTGGGCTTCGATTTGTCTGTATTGGGAGGAGGTAGTTTTTCTATCAATGCAGTTCCTTCCGGTACGGAGAAGCTGGATCCGGTGGAGTTGGTTCGCGGTATCGTACACTCTTCTATCGAAAAAGGTTGTAATGTAGAAGAAGATGTACATCATTATATCGCGTTGTCATTGGCACGGAGCGCAGCTATCATACAAGGTAAGGTTCTGTCGGATGAGGAGATGGAAGCGCTGGTTGACGACCTTTTTGTTTGTCGCACTCCCAATCATACTCCGGATGGAAAAGTTATTGTGGCGATTCTCGAACAAGATGAATTAGACCGTCTTTTTGGCTGATCTTTATTGATATTTCATAGCATTCTGCTTATCTTTGCAGAACAAATTATACAAACATAAAATGAAGCAGGAAAAAATAGTATTGACGGGTGACCGTCCTACAGGCAAGTTACATATTGGTCATTATGTAGGATCTCTGCGAAGAAGGGTGGAGTTGCAGAACTCCGGTCTGTTTGACAAGATATTTATATTTGAGGCCGATGCCCAGGCGTTGACAGATAACATAGATAATCCCGAGAAAGTGCGTCAGAACGTGATAGAAGTGGCGCTTGATTATCTGGCATGTGGTATTGACCCTTCCAAATCCACGATTTTCATTCAGTCGCAGATACCGGAATTGTGTGAATTGTCGTTCTATTTTATGGATCTTGTGTCGGTATCGCGTTTACAGCGCAATCCAACGGTGAAGACCGAAATACAAATGCGTAATTTCGAGGCAAGCATTCCGGTAGGATTCTTTACTTATCCTATCAGTCAGGCTGCCGATATTACGGCCTTCAAGGCCACTACCGTACCGGTGGGGGAGGATCAGGAGCCGATGTTGGAACAAGCGCGAGAGATAGTTCGCCGTTTCAATCATATTTATGGTGAGACTTTGGTGGAACCTAATATACTTCTTCCGGAGAATGCGGCCTGTCTTCGCTTGCCGGGAACCGACGGCAAGGCTAAAATGAGTAAATCATTGGGTAATTGCATCTATTTGTCCGATTCGGCAGACGAGGTTGAGAAGAAAATAAAAACTATGTATACCGATCCCAATCATCTGAGAGTGTCCGATCCGGGGCAGGTGGAAGGCAATACGGTATTCACCTACCTGGACGCCTTTTCCCGTCCTGAGCATTTCGGCCGTTATTTACCCGATTATGCCGATTTGGACGAACTGAAGGCGCATTACCGTCGCGGAGGCCTTGGGGATGTGAAAGTAAAAAAATTCCTTGCTGCCGTAATGCAGGAAGAGTTGGCTCCTATCCGTCAGCGTCGCAAAGAGTTCGAACAGGATATTCCGGCTGTATACGAGATGTTGAAAAAAGGATGTGAAGTGGCCCGTTCGGCGGCAGCCGACACATTGTCGGAGGTGCGCAGGGCTATGAAGATTAATTATTTCGACGATGAGGCGCTCATAGCCGAGCAGGCTGCACGGTTTGCCGGAGAATAAATTGGAACCGGAGAGAAATAATGATGGTCCGCCGGCAGGATTTGTTCCTGTCTGCGGACTTTTTTCATAAAAAAGACGCCGGATTCTTGCATGGAATGGAAAAAACAGTTACCTTTGCAACGCTTTTGAAACGAAAGGGAAGGGCGCTTAGCTCAGCTGGTTCAGAGCATCTGCCTTACAAGCAGAGGGTCGGC
>CAJUGV010000013.1 GCA_910586505.1 uncultured Paraprevotella sp.
CCGACCCTCTGCTTGTAAGGCAGATGCTCTGAACCAGCTGAGCTAAACGCCCTCTTTTGCAGAGTAAACAACCGACTTGCGTTAGGCTGTCTGTGTTGTTTCTCGTTTGCGGTTGCAAAGGTATGCACTTTTTTTAATCTGACAAACTTTTGAGGGAGTTTTTTTTGTTGTTTTTTTGCCCGTATTTTGCTCGTCTGCATTAAGCTCCTTATTCTTATGTGTTTATGCGTTCCGAAGTTTCTGGGGGCTTTTCAGATGAGGCGGGCTTTTTTCTATCAAATGTGTCGGGGTATGTCTGATATTGGATTATTTTACATACTTTTGCCTCCGTTTTTAGAATCAAAAGTAATGAAAAAAAAGTTTTTTTATGCCGGGGTATTTTGCCTTTGGGCTTCCGGATGCCTCGCACAACTCAACGTCCAGTTACATTACGACCTGGGTCATAAGATGTACGGCCACGCCATCGCATCGCGCCAGCATCTGACAGCAACCGTTGAGAATTTCTCTGCCGACAGGTGGGGCAGTACGTATTTTTTTGTCGATGCCGACTTGGGAGACAATGTGTTGAGGGGGGCTTACGGCGAGCTGGCCCGGGAGTTTCAGACTGCCAAGATGCCCGTGGCTTTCCATGTGGAGTACAACGGCGGATTGAGTTATGGCAGCGGGCATGGCGACGGTTATGCCTTTGGCGACGCTTATCTGGCGGGTATGGCTTACAATTGGAACGGTAAGGATTTTACGAAAGGTTTTTCCGTGCAGGCCCTTTACAAGTACACCGCTAAAAGCGGGCCGTACTGCCACGGATGGCAACTTACCGGAGTGTGGCGTTACGGTTTCTTAAAGGGGTTGTGTTCGTTTACCGGTTTTGTAGACTTGTGGCACGACAACAGGGTGAATGGCAATCTGGTTTTGGTGTCGGAACCGCAGTTTTGGTTCAACCTGGCTGCTTTGAAGAAAGTGAGCGATGACTTCAGGCTGAGCGTTGGTACGGAAGTGGAGATAAGTAATAACTTTGTATACACGGAGGAGGGGTGCAACAATCGTTTTCTTGCCATACCCACTCTTGCATGCAAGTGGGAATTCTAAACCGCATCTTATCCCGCCGCACACCTGTTATATAAAGGACAGGGTGCGGCGGGACCTTTCTTTTCAGTCTTTTTGTTTTTCTTTGAGCAATTCTTCCATGCGCAACATTTCGTCGCGGTATTGGGCGGCTTCGATAAAGTCCAGCTTCTTGGCGGCTTCCTGCATCAGCTTGCGCGTATGGGCGATGCTCTTTTCCAGTTGGTCGCGTGTCATATATTCCGTTACCGGATCGGCTACGGCCATTCTTTTCTCCGGCTCCACATAGGCTCGGGTTTCCGCGTGGCTTTCCGCATGGGCGCTGATGAGGTCAGCCATTTTGCGGTCTTTCTTGATTTGTTTGGGGGTGATGCCGTGCTCCTCATTGTAGCGTAACTGTTTTTCCCGTCGCCGGTTGGTCTCGTCGATGGTTTTCTGCATACTTTCCGTGATACGGTCCGCATACATGATGGCTTTGCCGTTTACGTTGCGGGCGGCTCGTCCCACGGTCTGCGTCAGGGAGCGGTGAGAGCGCAGGAATCCTTCTTTGTCGGCATCGAGAATGGCCACGAGCGACACTTCGGGAAGGTCGAGGCCCTCGCGCAGAAGGTTCACCCCCACAAGTACGTCGAAACGTCCGGCGCGCAAGTCGTCCATGATTTGTACGCGTTCTAGGGTGTCCACGTCGCTGTGGATATAGTTTGTCCGTATGTCGTGCCGGAGCAGGTAGTCTGTCAGCTCTTCCGCCATCCGTTTGGTCAGTGTGGTGACGAGCACTCTCTCGTCGCGTTCTATGCGTTGTTGAATTTCTTCCATAAGGTCGTCCACCTGGTTCAGGCTCGGTCTTACTTCAATGACGGGGTCGAGCAGTCCCGTAGGGCGGATCACCTGTTCTATGATGATACCTTCGCTTTGTTGCAGTTCGTAGTCGGCAGGAGTGGCGGAAACATAAATTACCTGCCTGGCCAGTTGCTGAAACTCTTCGAACTTGAGCGGCCGGTTGTCCATGGCGGCCGGAAGCCGGAAGCCGTATTCCACAAGATTTTTCTTGCGGGCACGGTCGCCGCCGTACATGGCGTTTATTTGCGGTACGGACACGTGACTCTCGTCTATCACGATCAGGAAGTCGTCGGGGAAGAAATCTAGCAGGCAGTAGGGGCGTGTGCCGGCTTCGCGCCCGTCGAAGTAGCGCGAATAATTCTCGATTCCGCTGCAGTGCCCCAGTTCGCGTATCATTTCCATATCGTATGTGACACGTTCGTATAGCCGTTTGGCTTCATAGGGTTTTCCTATTTCTTCAAAGTAGGCCACCTGTTTATGCAGGTCGTCTTCTATCTGGCGGATGGCCAGTGCCGTACTCTCTTTTGTGGTCATGAAGAGGTTGGCGGGGTAGATGCGGTATTCGTTGAAACTGCCCAGCCGCATACAACTTACGGGATCCACTTCCTCGATGGCGTCTATTTCGTCGTCCCAGAATGTTACGCGGAGCAGATTGTCCGAATAGGCCAGATAGATGTCCACCGTATCGCCTTTGACGCGGAAACATCCGCGTTCCAGATTCAGGTCGTTGCGTGTGTACAGGCTGTCCACCAGCCGGCGTAGGAATACGTTACGGTCCAGCCGGCTGCCTTGTTTCAGTTCGATGACATTGTCATAGAATGCCGCAGGATTTCCCATGCCGTAGATGCAGCTCACGGACGAGACCACTACGACGTCTTTCCTGCCCGAAAGCAGGGCGGAGGTGGCGGCCAGCCTCAGTTTGTCAATTTCGTCATTGATGGCCAGATCCTTTTCTATATAAGTGTCGGTCGACGGTATGTAGGCTTCCGGCTGGTAATAGTCGTAATACGATACGTAGTATTCCACGGCATTGTTCGGAAAGAAACTTTTGAACTCTCCGTAAAGTTGCGCTGCAAGCGTTTTGTTATGACTGAGGATGAGGGTGGGTTTGTTGATGTTGCGAATGACGTTGGCTATTGTAAAAGTCTTGCCCGACCCTGTGACGCCCAGCAATGTCTGTGCCGGCAGTCCTTGCAGAACGCCTTCGGTGAGCTGTGCAATGGCCTCCGGCTGATCTCCGGTGGGAGAATAATCTGCTGTCAATTCGAATTTAGGCATATATCTGCTATGGTTTGTTTCAAATTCTTCCAGATGCAAAAATAGCTATTTTCTCTCTATTGTCCTATATGGTGCGAAATGAATTTGGTAACCGGAAGTAGGGGGCTTCCACGGCTGTATCGTGTCCCGTCAGAATGGGGCCGGGGGCCGGTATGGGTTTTCGGTATATGGAGAAGGTGATGGCGTTAATATGTTATACTTCTGATAATCATCTGTTTGTCTCTTTATAGGAGGGTGCCGGATTTTACTGCGGAAGAAATTTTATTTTGATGAGGATGAAAATAAAATTTCTTCCGCATGATTTTTTTACGCTTTGCGGACGGTTTTTTCCGTATTTACTCCTTTCGATTTGTAACCGCCTGCTTAGCGGGGCGCGTCTGGAGGCAAGCCGCTTCTCTTCCGGCAGTCGGATGACGGTAAGGAGAGTCCGCACACCGGGAGTTTGTACGCTCATTATGATGAAAAAAACGGAACGATGTGATTTTTTAGCATTTAAAAACGCCCATTTTTTGCAGAAGTCGCTGCTTTTCCATAATTTTGCAACTCAATTGTACAATATGAGACGGATTTTTTTATTGCTGTCGGGGGCGGCACTGTTGTTGGCATCATGCAATCATTATAACACTGTGCTGAAAACCGCTGACTATGAATATAAATACGAGGCAGCGAAAGAATATTTCGTGAAAGGCCAATATTCCCGTTCGGCCGTATTGCTGGGAGAGCTCGTTACGATTATGAAAGGAACCTCACGGGGGGAAGAATGCCTTTATATGCTGGCCATGGCAGAATTTTGTGACGGAAACTACGATACGTCCTATTCTTATTTCAAGAAATATTATCAGTCTTATCCTAAAGGAACCTTTGTGGAACATGCCCGTTTCTATGCAGGTCGTTCCTTGTATGAGAGCGTGCCGGATACCCGTCTGGATCAGAGCAGTACGGTGGCTGCGGTAAAAGAATTTCAGGAGTTTCTGGACTATTATCCTTATACTCAGTTGAAAGACCAGGCGCAGGATATGATATTTGCCCTGCAGGATAAGATGGTGGAAAAGGAATATGATGCTGCACGTTTGTATTACGACCTGGGCTCGTATATGGGAAACTGTTCCTATGGAGGCAGTAATTATGAGGCCTGCATAGTGACGGCCCGTAACGCATTGCTGGACTATCCCTATGCCAGTCCTGAGCGCCGTGAGGAGTTCTCCATCATGATATTGCGGGCCAAGTATGAGCTGGCACGGCAGAGCGTGGAGGAAAAACGCATGGATCGCTACCGTGATACCATAGACGAGTACTACGGATTTATGAATGAATATCCGGAGTCGAAATACCTGAAAGATGCCCAACGGATTTTCGCGCAGGCAGAGAAATATGTGAACAGGAAGTCATAGAGAATAAGTAAATCAATTATATAATTATGGATTATAAAAAAACAAATGCGCCTACAAACACAGTGACCCGTAATATTATGGACCTGTGTGACGAAACCGGTAATATCTATGAAAGTGTAGCTATCATTGGCAAGCGTGCGAATCAGATTTCTCTGGACCTCAAGAACGAGTTGTCCAAGAAGTTACAGGAATTCGCGTCAGTAAGTGACAATTTGGACGAGGTATTCGAAAATAGGGAACAGATAGAAATATCCCGTTTCTATGAGAAGCTGCCGAAACCCTCTTTGATTGCTACGCAGGAGTTTGTAGACAACAAGGTTTATTTCCGCAATCCGTTGAAGGAGAAGGAAACGGCCGAATAAAGAAGTTTCCGATAAAGAGAATGTTATGATTCAAAGAATACAGTCTGTCTACCTTCTGCTGGTTACGGCATGTGCCGTGGCGGGGCTGTGTATGCCGATAGGGTATTTTCACTGCGATGGCATCAAGGTGGCGGATTTTTATAATCTGTGGCTTGCCATGTCCGATGGCACACGTTTGCTGACGCCTTGGGCTTTGTTGGTATTGCTTGCGCTGGTGGCTATGTGTTCGTTGGCGGCTTTCTTTATGTACAAACGCCGTATGCTGCAGGTGCGCCTGTCCGTAATAAGCGGCCTTTTTTTAGTGGGATATTACATTGTATTCGGTGTTTTTGTCTACATGTTCAAGGGGCGCCTCGGAGCGGACTTTACGGTAAACTGGTCGTCGGGCCTTCCGGCTGTGGCTTTGATTCTGGACTATCTGGCTTTCCGCAATATTATGAAGGATGAATTGCTGGTCCGTTCGCTCGACCGTCTGCGGTAGAGGTTGTATGCAGATAAGATACAGAAAGGAACATGTCGAAAGACATGTTCCTTTTTTTGTTCCGAATAGGAAGTCTTTTTTCTTATTCGATAAGTTTGTTTTCCTGTTCCAGGGCATTCCACATCGAATGACGTGCTTCGGGGTTGAGATGTTCTATCTGTGCGAAAGTCTGTTTGATGTCCGAACGGTGCGAAGCGGTTTCGTAGGGACATAGTTTCTTCTGTTTTCGATAGTTTTGCAAAGTGGCCCAAGCCATGAGGTCACGCTCCTGCACCATACATAGCGGGCGGATGATGGTCATGGGGAACTTGCGCATCTGTAAGCGGGCCGGCATGGTGGAGAACTGTCCTTGAAAGGAGAGGTTGAGCAGCATGGTGTGAAGGATGTCGTCCTGATGATGTCCCAATGCAATTTTGTTGCAGTTCAGTTCTTTGGCTACGGTGAATAGCATCTTCCGCCGGTTCCATGAACAGAGAAAACAGGGGCTTTTCCGCGTATCTGTGCTCGGATCGAAGAACGTCTCCTTCACGATAAGGCGCACTCCCCGTTCGGCGGCAAAGGTTTCAAGGTAGGCAGTGTCGCTCTCATAGGCGATGTTGGTCATCCGAACATGCAGGGCGGTGAGAGTGATGTGTGGACGGAGGATACGTGCGCGGCGTGCCATGAAATCCAGCAGGGCAAGCGAGTCTTTGCCGCCAGAGAGGCCGAGCAGGATGTGGTCGCCGTCGTCAAGCAGGTGGTATTGTGTCAGTCCTTTGCTGAAGTGGCGCCAGATGCGCCGTTCCAGAATTTGTGCTTCTGTAGGTTGCATGTCGAATATTATTCCGAAATTCAGAGAAATACGAAGTATACGGCCAGTACCAGACAGAGGAATGCAGCCAGATGATTCCAATGAAGGGCTTCTCCTTGAAACATCACGGTGGCTATGACTGTGAAAATAACGAGAGACAGCACTTCCTGGATCACTTTGAGTTGCATCAGGCTGAACGGACCGCCGTTGCCTTCAAAGCCTATTCGATTGGCTGGTATCATCAGGCAGTATTCCAAAAAGGCTATTATCCATGAAAAGACAATAACGCCGATGAGAGGCCAGTGGGTTGACACGCCTGTCTGTTGCAGTTTCAAGTGGCCGTACCAGGCCAATGTCATAAAAATGTTGCTGCCGATGAGCAAAAGAATGGTGTAGGCTGCATTCATGTGTGTGGTTGTATGATTATGTTGTTATATCTTTGCGAAGTGCAAAATTACGAAAATAAAAACCCTTTCTGCCTCAAGCGCAAAGAAAAAAACAGGTATGTTTTCGTTTTATCTACAGACGGCAGACGACATGCCTGTTGGTAGTGCCGGCAGGTAAGTGCTTGTGAGATTACGGAACCGGCCCGTATGAGTCATGCGGGTTCATACGGGCCGGTTCTTATGTATGTGTCTGATTACTTTTGCAGATATTCATGCATGCTTCTGGCTGCGCGTCGTCCGTCTCCCATGGCAAGGATTACCGTGGCTCCTCCGCGCACGATGTCGCCTCCCGCAAAGATGAAGGGGATGTTGGTCTGCATGCTCTCGTTCACTACGATCGTGTTCTTGCGGCCCAGTTCAAGCCCCTGGATTGAGGTGGGGACAATCGGATTGGGGGAAACGCCTACGGCTACAATGGCCATGTCTATATCGATGGTTTCGGTAGCTCCCGAAATAGGCTCGGGGCTGCGGCGTCCGCTGGCATCGGGCTCTCCCAGCTGCATTTTTTGCAGGACAACCTGTTTTACGGCTCCCTTTTCGTCAGCGATGTATTCCACAGGGTTGTGTAGGGTGAGGAACTCTATGCCTTCTTCTTTGGCATGTTTCACTTCTTCTATACGTGCCGGCATCTCGGCTTCCGAACGGCGGTAGACTATCATGACGCGTTCGGCGCCTAACCGTTTGGCCGTGCGGCAGGAATCCATTGCCGTGTTGCCTCCTCCTACTACCATGACATTCTTGGCCAGATGTATCGGGGTGTCGGTTTCTGGGTTGGACGCATCCATTAGATTGACGCGTGTCAGATACTCGTTGCTCGACATGATGTTGATGCTATTCTCGCCCGGGATACCCATGAAATTAGGCAGTCCTGCTCCCGAACCAACGAAAATGCCCTGGAATCCTTTCTCTTCAAGTTCCTTTACACTGATCGTCTTGCCTACGAGGCAGTCTTTTTCGAACTTAACGCCTGTTTTCTCCAGATTGCGGATTTCTACGTCTACTATCTTGTTGGGAAGACGGAACTCGGGAATACCGTATTTCAATACACCGCCGATTTCGTGCAATGCCTCGAATACTGTTACGTCGTAGCCGTATTTTGCCATGTCGCCTGCAAATGAAAGACCTGCGGGACCGGAACCGATGACAGCCACCTTGATGCCGTTGGCGGGCGCGCATTCGGGTATGGAACTCATTCCACTCTCACGTTCAAAGTCGGCAGCGAACCGCTCCAGATAACCGATGGCTACTGCCGGCTCGTTCATTTTCAGGTGAATGCAACGGCTTTCGCATTGTTTCTCTTGCGGACATACACGGCCGCATACGGCCGGTAAGGCGGAGGTGCTTTTCAGAACGCGGGCTGCGTTGAGAAATTCTCCCCTTTCTATGTTCTTGACAAACGAAGGAATATTGATGTTTACCGGACATCCTTGCATGCACGTGGGGTTGGCGCAGTCCAGACAACGTTTGGCTTCGGTTATGGCCTGTTCCGCACTCAGTCCGGTGTTTACTTCTTCCGTGCGGGTGGTGGCGCGGTAAACCGGGTCGAGTTCCGGCATAATGACACGCGGGATGGCCGTACGCTCTTTCGGTTTCATCGCCTTGCGTATTTCCTGGCGCCACGGGGCATTGCGGTCTGTCAACTCGTGGAGTGGAGTGGTAGTGTCCATCTGAGATGCGTCGCCCGTCGCGCAGGTTTGTTCTGCCCGGCAATCGGTAGAATCTTTTCCGCCGTCAGCGGTTTGGGTAAATCGCTCCATCTCTTCGGTCTCTTCCTTCTTGAAAGCCCCCATGCGTTTGAGCATTTCGTCAAAGTCTACTTCGTGACCGTCAAATTCAGGGCCGTCCACACATACGAAACGGGTTTTTCCTCCAACAGATATGCGGCATGCACCGCACATTCCCGTGCCGTCTACCATGATGGTATTGAGGGACACATCGGTAGGAATGCCGTATTTCTTGGTGAGCAGACAGCAGAATTTCATCATGACGGCGGGGCCGATGGCAAAGCACTTGTTTACAGTCTCACGTTTGATAACGCTTTCTATGCCTTCGGTTACCAGGCCTTTCTGGCCGTAACTGCCGTCGTCTGTCATGATAATGACGTCATCCGAGCTTTTACGAACCTCTTCTTCCAGAATTATCAGTTCCTTGCTTCTGCCTGCTAATACTGAAATCACACGGTTGCCCGCTGCTTTCAGGGCTTCGATGATAGGCAGCATGGGAGCTACGCCGACACCACCGCCGGCACATACCACGGTGCCGAAGTTTTCAATATGTGTGGCTTTGCCCAGCGGGCCTACCACGTCTGTGATAAAGTCGCCCTCGTTCAGGTTGCACAAACGTGTGGAAGAGAGACCTACTTTCTGTACCACCAGTGTAATGGTTCCCTTGACCGGATCGGCACCGGCTATGGTGAGAGGCATGCGTTCGCCTTTCTCTCCTACGCGGATAATGACGAAATGACCGGCTTTGCGTGCCTTGGCTATCAGCGGCGCTTCAATCTCGAACTTGAAAACTTTCTCGGAGAACTGGCTTTTGGATATGATTCTGTTCATGATGCTTTATAATGAAAGGTGTGACTTAAAACGGCTGCTCGTCCAAAATCTCGAAGCCGCAGTAGGGCACCAGACTTTTCGGTATGCGGATGCCTTCCGGAGTCTGATTGTTTTCCATAATGGCGGCCACGATGCGCGGCAGAGCGAGGGCCGAACCGTTAAGCGTGTGGCACAATTCCGTCTTTTTGTCTTCCTCGCGGCGGAAACGGCATTTCAGCCGGTTTGCCTGATATGTATCGAAGTTGGATACGGAACTTACCTCCAACCAGCGTTTCTGAGCTTCCGAATATACTTCGAAGTCATAGCAGACGGATGAGGTGAAACTCATATCGCCTCCGCACAGACGCAGGATGCGGTAGGGAAGTTCCAGTTTTTGGAGCAGGCTTTCTACGTGTGCCAGCATTTCCTGATGC
Organism: uncultured Paraprevotella sp.; assembly: GCA_910586505.1. Taxonomy (GTDB): domain Bacteria; phylum Bacteroidota; class Bacteroidia; order Bacteroidales; family Bacteroidaceae; genus Paraprevotella. Next base: position 9,619 of record CAJUGV010000013.1, read on the forward strand.
GACTGTTCCGAATGTTCGGGTTTGTCGATGCGTACGATCTCCACTTTTGAAAATTCGTGCAGACGGTTCAGCCCGCGTACATCCTTGCCGTATGACCCCGCCTCGCGACGGAAGCATTGGGTGTAGGCACAGTTCTTGATCGGTAATGCCTTTTCGTCCAAAATCACGTCACGATAGATGTTCGTCACAGGGACTTCTGCTGTCGGAATGAGATAGAAGTCGTCCAGATTGCAGTGATACATCTGCCCTTCTTTGTCAGGTAACTGTCCTGTGCCGTAGCCGGACGCTTCGTTCACAACCGTAGGAGGCATGATTTCTTCGTAGCCGGCCTTGCGTGCTTCATCAAGGAAGAAATTGATGAGTGCGCGTTGCAGCCGTGCGCCTTTACCACGGTACACCGGAAAACCGGCACCTGTAATTTTCACGCCGAGGTCGAAATCGATCAGATTGTATTTCTTGGCCAGTTCCCAGTGGGGGAGTGCATCTTTGGGAAGTTCCGTTTCCATACCTCCCATTTTTACCACCACATTGTCTTCTGCACCGTTTCCTTCCGGAACGATGTCATAAGGGATATTGGGGATGGCGCAGAGCTGGGCGTTAAGGTCCTGTTGCGCCTGGTCCATGGTTTCCTGTAAAGTTTTGTTTGTATCTTTCAGATTGGCAACTTCTTTCTTGATTGATTCGGCCTCTTCTTTCTTGCCTTGTTTCATCAACGCACCGATTTGTGCGGCCAGTTTTTTGCTTTCCGACAAGTTGATATCCAGTTGTGTCTGTGCTTCACGTCTTTTTTTGTCAGTAGCCAGCACCTTGTCAATAGCTTCCTTTGCTCCGGAAAAATGTTTTTTTTCCAAACCTTTTATGACCCATTCGGTCTTTTCGTTGATGAGTTTTAATGTAAGCATACTATTATATATTTTATATTCCTACTTTTCTGCAATTTGCAAAATTAATTAAAAAAAGGGTAGGATGGGTAAGAAATGCCCGAAAAACTCCTGATTTCTTTGCAGAATGAAGAAAAACGTAAGGCAGAGCCCTCCTTCTTGTCGGACAGGTTGCCGTGACGGATAGTATGGATTGACATATTGTAATCAATTTCATGGTATTTTTGTAACAATGAACTGTTTTTCTTGATGTATGTCAATTTAATCTTTTATTTCTTGTTAAATACGTACTTTTTGTTGCAGATAGATTGCTCTCTGCATTATCTTTGTGTTGTTTTTAGGAGAGGCCATGGAGGCCATTAGTTTAAGTTTAGGTAAAAAGATTGAGAAATGAAAAAGTTGATGACAATGGTGGGCGCCATAATGATGGTGGCCGCAGTGAATGCAAGTGAAGTGACAACGGTACCGTTCAGTGAAGCACGGGTAAACGTGCCGGCGCGTGTTCGTTTTGTTCAAGGAGAGAATTATGGTTTTAGTGTAGAGGCTAAAGACTCGATAGTGGCAAAGACAGTCCGTTGTTCTGTGAAAGACGGAGTGCTCCAGTTTAGTCTGGGTAGCGCTCTTCAGCCGGGAGAATCCAGATTCGATGAGAAGAAAGGTGTGCACTATTATGGTGTGAATAAGACCAATCAGGTGTATGCAAACGGAAATGATGAGAATGAAATGGTGATAACGGTTGTCGCCCCTGATATGCCTAAGTTCAGAACTTCGTCTGACTATGTGGCAGTGACGGTGAAAGCAGTTGAAGAGGCACGCAAGAATCAAAGCGTGTTGTCGATGAACGAGTAGCGGACCGACAGCCGGTGGCGTGCGGGAAAGAGCGCGCCGTCCTGATAAGCTTTCGTTGTTTCATACCTGTTTGTTGCTTATAAATAAAGGAGAAACAATAAATATGAACCCTTCACGCAGAATTTCTGAATGTATTGTAGTTCAGTGTTTTGCGGTGAAGGGTATTTTTTTCCGGTTTTTCAAGGAAAGGCATGTAGGCCGCGTGAAAGGCGAAATACCCCTTTTTTATGTGAAAGAAAGAACATTCACCTTAAAGTGTAGACACACAGACTGTTATCGTGAGTGGGTGAAATATCAGGTGAAGGCTGTGAGAGACATCCTTCACCTTAACTTGCTGTAAATTAATGGGTATGAAAGATGCGAATGTTTTTTCGGATTAAAAAGATAATGGGTGGGTAAGTCGTAAAAAGCGGAGTGCGGACCGATGAAAAATGAAGCGCAATGCGTTTGAAAACAATGAGCATGAAAATTCCGGATGATGCGCATGCTTTTATCTGTTCGATAAGGACGCGGCAGGGCCATTCTTGGGTTGAATGGAAAATGAAGCTGTAATTTCAAGTGATTAATAGATATGGAAAGGGGGATGAGCTGTTTGACTCATCCCCCTTTTTATGCTGTTATAATAAACTCGTTATTACGCTTCAGCTTTAACTTCTACAGAAACAACGCTTCTGTTCTGACGTCCTCTGTAGCAACTCTTCTTGAAAGTTACCACACCGTCTACCAATGCGTAAAGAGTATGATCCTTACCCATACCTACGTTTGTACCGGGATAGTGAACCGTACCGCGCTGACGTACGATGACGTTGCCGGCTATACATTTCTGTCCACCGAATATCTTTACGCCTAATCTCTGTGATGCTGATTCACGGCCGTTCTTAGAACTACCCACACCTTTTTTATGTGCCATTTTCTTCTAACTTTTAAGGATTAAGCAATAACTTGTTTGATGGTTAACTCTGTGAACTGCTGACGGTGACCGTTCAGCTTACGATAACCTTTTCTTCTCTTTTTGTGGAATACCAAGACCTTGTCGCCTTTTACCAGCGGAGAAACCACTTCGCAAACGACTTTCGCACCTTCTATAGTGGGGGCACCCACAGTTACATTACCATTGTTGTCTACCAACAAAACTTTCTCAAATTCAACAGCCTGATTAAGTTCGGCATTCTGGATGTGATGTACAAACAGCTTTTTGCCTTCCTCAGCCTTGAACTGCTGACCGTTAATTTCTACAATTGCGTACATTTTAATGGATTAAACGGGTTTTTCCATGAGGCGGATGTCTGTGTGACCTCGCTTTTTCAAGCCTCTCTGGACTAAATCGGGTGCAAAGTTAGTAATAACAGCGCATTCGACCAAGCTTTTTAATGGATTTCTCCATGAAAAAGTGGAAGAATGCGCTACTTTTTATACTACAGTTTGCAGTTTACAACTTGTTTTCTGCCAGATAACGTTCGGCTTCTATGGCGGCTTTGCATCCGCTGGCTGCGGCTGTGATGGCCTGGCGGTAATGCGGATCGGCTACATCACCGGCTGCAAATATACCCGGCATGCCGGTACGGGGCGAACTTCCTTCGGTAATGATGTATCCCGTCTCGTCTGTTCTGACCCATGGCTTGAATATATCAGAGTTAGGCTTGTGGCCTATGGCCAGGAAGAATCCGTCGATGGCTAAATCGTAGTGTTGTTCGTCAGTTTCGCCTTTACGTTTTACTACATGGACGCCTTCTACCCCGTTCTCGCCGAACAATCCTTCCGCATTGTGTTCGAATAATACTTCTATTTTGGGATTCTCCATCACGCGTTCTTGCATGATCTTTGATGCCCGCAGGAAAGGTTTGCGAACGAGCAGGTAAACTTTCGATGCGAGTCCTGCCAAATATGTGGCTTCTTCGCAGGCCGTGTCTCCGCCTCCTACTACGGCAACGGTTTTCTTACGATAGAAGAAACCGTCGCAGGTGGCACAGGCACTGACACCCATGCCCGCATATTTCTTTTCATCTTCAAGGCCCAGATATTTGGCTGTGGCGCCGGTTGCGATGATAATAGTGTCGGCTTCTACGGTAGTTTCGTTATCGAAAGTAATTTTATAGGGTCGCACGTCAAAGTCGGCTTTAATGGCGATGGCATTACGGATATCGGTGCCGAAGCGTTCGGCCTGTTTCCGTAAATCTTCCATCAGGTCGGGACCGGCTATCCCCTCGGGGTATCCCGGAAAGTTCTCGACTTCGGTAGTGGTGGTCAACTGGCCTCCGGGTTGTATGCCCTCATAAAGCACTGGATTGAGGTTGGCACGTCCTGCGTAGATGGCTGCGGTGTATCCGGCCGGACCGGAACCAATGATTAAGCAACGAATGTGTTCCATAATTCTTTGTATTTAATGTGAATATATATATTATAGATAAGTCTGATTATCTCAAGTCGATAATTTCGGCTTGCGGGTAATCTTTGGGATTGAATTCAAAATCGTTAGCTGAGAATGATTGGCCCGTATGAAACTGGTGTATGGAGATGCGTGTCCACTTATCCTCTTTTTGTGGTTGTATGCGAATGCACATCGGAACATGAGTATTCTTGTCTATATCCATGATAATGACATACGGATGCTTCTGTTTGTTCTGTGCGGTAAGTGTGATCTCATAACAAGCCTTTCCGCGCAGATTGGTTTCTTTAAGCTGGTAGCCGTATCCTTTTTTATATAGGCCGATGAATGTATAAGGGTTCAGATTTTGCTGCTCCTCCGGAGTGGGGACATTTACGTTTACTTCTTCGCTGGCTTTTATGTAGCTCCATTGCGTTTCTCCATTATACCATGTTATTATTTCCGGTGTGGACATTTGAAATTTATTGCCCAGAATACACATCGTGCCCGAAATGCTGCCTTGCAGGTTTCCATTGGAAAAGTTGTCGGCTTTGAATATGGCTTTCACACCACCCTTTCCGGTGAAGAGTGCGGCTGTTTTATCCAGAATTTTTCTTGTGTCAGGTGTTTTCTGTGCCTTTGTTGCGGTGACGGTCATGCACAAGACTATAATCCACAATATCTTTTTCATCTTTCGTAGTCCTTTTATAGGGTTATCTTAAATTATTCAATCTCATTTCCAGATCCGTATCATCTATGCACAATACGTCGCGTGGTTTACTGCCTTGTGCCATGCCAACGATTCCGGCCTGTTCCAGTTGGTCCATCAGGCGTCCGGCCCGGTTGTATCCGATGGCAAACTTGCGTTGTATCATGGAAGTGGAGCCTTGCTGCGTAGCGACGATGAGACGTGCGGCTTCTTCAAACAACGGGTCGAGGTGGGTCATGTCTACGGAAGCCGGTCCTCCTTCATCTCCTTCTATTTCAACTTTAGGCAGTTCAAAGGGGCCGAGATAACTTTGCTGGCGGGATATGTATGCCGTGATGCGTTCCACTTCGGGGGTATCGACAAATGCGCATTGCACACGAATAGGTTCGCTGCCGTTAAGGATGAGCATGTCACCGCGTCCGATAAGCTGGTTGGCTCCCGGTCGGTCCAGAATTGTGCGTGAGTCTACCATGGCGCTGACCTTGAATGCCATTCGTGCAGGGAAGTTTGCTTTGATGGTACCGGTAATGATGTTGGTGGTAGGGCGCTGTGTGGCAATGATCATGTGGATGCCTACGGCGCGGGCAAGTTGGGCTATGCGGGCGATGGGAAGTTCTATTTCTTTGCCTGCCGTCATAATAAGATCGCCGAACTCGTCAATGATTACCACTATGTATGGCATAAACTTATGGCCGTTTTCCGGATTGAGTTGACGGTTTTTGAATTTGGCGTTATACTCCTTGATGTTTCGGGCACGTGCTTTCTTCAGCAGATCATAACGTGTATCCATTTCGCAGCATAGACTTTTCAGTGTAGCCACCACTTTTTGTACATCTGTGATGATGGCCTCGTCGTCTCCGTCGGCTATCTTGGCCAGGAAGTGGTTTTCGATGGGGGCGTATATACTGAACTCCACCTTTTTAGGGTCTACCATTACAAACTTCAGTTCGGCAGGATGTTTTTTGTATAACAGGGAGGTGATGACGGCGTTCAGACCTACTGATTTACCTTGTCCGGTTGCACCGGCTACAAGCAGGTGAGGCATTTTGGCCAGATCCACCATGTATACTTCGTTCGTGATGGTTTTGCCCAATGCGATAGGTAGCTCGAAGTCGGACTCACGGAACTTGCGGCTGTTAAGGATACTCTCCATCGAAACCATTTGCGGCCGTGCGTTGGGAACTTCGATACCGATAGTGCCTTTTCCGGGTATGGGAGCTATGATACGGATTCCCAGTGCGCTCAGACTCAGTGCGATGTCGTCTTCCAGGTTTTTGATACGTGAGATGCGTACCCCTTTGGCCGGAGTGATTTCATATAAGGTGATGGTCGGACCTACAGTTGCCTTGATAGATGATATGTTTACTCCAAAGTTCTGTAGAACCTCGATGATTTGGTCTTTGTTCTTGTTCTGTTCTTCCATGTCGATGGACATTTCGCCCTCATTGCGTTTGTCCAGTAATTCAAGTGTCGGATAGCGATAGTTTTCCAGATCCAGTTTCGGGTCATAGGGCTCCAACGCACCGGTGCCGTTTTCATTAGCCCGTTCCTCTTCTTCCGTTTCCACGATATTCAGTTCGGGCGTAATCTCTTTGCTTTCAGGGCTGGCGTCGCTGTCCTCATCGTTATCTTCTATAAAACCGTTTTCGTATTCTTCCTCCGGTATGACTTCGGTCATGTCAAAATCTATGGTATGTACGGTGTTGTCCTCTTCTTCTTCATGTGTATCCTCTATTTCGGGGATGATGTCTTTCTGTTCTTCTGCCGTCGTCTCGTTTTTGTCCGTCTTGGCCGGAATTTTGGATTTGATGTAGTTTACGGGATTGAGTATACGGCGTATTAGCCGTATGGTCTCGCTGCTCAGATAGGCAAGGTAGGCTATGGCTATGAGAAGCAGAACCAGGAATGTGCCGATCTTTCCGATTCGCTGGCTGAGCCAGGTGCTGATGAACAGTCCATGGTCGCCACCCGGATTGATGAAACTCCATCCGTTCAGATTTTCAAATGTCTGTTGAAAGAAGAAAGAACAGACAACGGACAGCCAGATAAGGGGAATGATACAGTTGAGGAACCATTTCCAAAGTCTGACCTTATAGGCACGGGTCAGTTTCATGGCTGCGATAATCAGAAACAGAGGGATAATGAAAGCCGAGAAACCGAAACAGCGGTTTATCCAGAAGTTGGCACAGTAAGCGCCTAACGCGCCGGCATAGTTGAGGAATCCTTCCATGGCGCCTTGTTCAATGAGGCACTGGTCTTCAGCTCCCGTAAACAAGTGGGAGGTGAATGACAGTAACATGAACAGGGCCAGTACGAGGAGAGAAAGGCCAAAGAAAAAGCGTATGGTCTCCTTGTGCCCTACCGGTTCTTCGCCCGTGCCTATCGTATTGTTTTGTTTTTCCGCTTTGCTTCCGTTTTCTTTGTTTCTTGTTTTTTGAACCTTGTTGCCTAATCTGGTGGTCTCTATCGTCGGATTTTTTTTGTTCATCTTGAATTGCTGCTGTGAAAACAAGTACAAAAGTAAATGAAAATCATCAATTTTGCTATTTTTTCGCCTAATTTTTTGTAGCTTTGCGCTTTTTAAAAAATGGAGCGGGAACGCTATGGATTTGAATGATAAGAAAACGATTGTTTATTCTCGGAATACGGTGGAGTTTGTAACCGTAGCAGTGGAACTGTGTGCCTATCTGGAGCAGTCGCAAGGACGGAAAGCCAGCGAGTTTACGGATACTATATTGAAACTTCTGCCTTTGCTTTATCTGAAAGCGTCACTGTTGGACGATGTGGAGGGAGAGGAGGATTTCTTTCCCGAAGTTTTTGTTTCGGAAGAGGATTATGAGTACATACGCCATACGATTTCAGGTGTGATGGCCGATGACGATGACTATCTGGATTTCTGCAATGAGGGGGTGAGATTCAGTGACGAACCGGCCATGAAGACAATTTCGGAAGATCTGGCTGATATTTATCAGGCCCTGAAGAATTTTGCAGAGGCCTATCGTTTGGGACTTGATGAGAACATGTTTGAGGCGGTAGCGGAAGTCCGAAGTTCGTTTGTGATTTATTGGGGGCAGTCGCTGACCAATGCCATGCGTGCTCTTCATCGTGTGAAATATACCCTTCGTGATGAAGAGGAGGATGAATATGGAGAAGATTAACCTTAAAAACAAAGGATGAAAATATTATATAATAAATTCGACAAAAAGAATATATCAACTTTGCCACGTGTCTTGTTTGAGGGGCGGATTATCGTGATTCAGACAGAAGCCGAGGCCGAAAAGGCCGTGGATTACCTGTTGACGATGCCCGTGCTGGGAGTGGATACGGAGACCCGTCCTTCGTTTCGCAAAGGACATGTCAATAAGGTGGCTTTGCTGCAGGTGGCCACCGAGGATTCTTGTTTTCTGTTTCGCCTGAACCGAATAGGACTGGCAGGCAGTGTGGTAAGGTTGTTGGAGGATGACCGTATATTAAAAGTCGGATTGTCGTTGTCTGATGACTTTAGTTCGCTTCATAAGCGGGGAGAGTTTGAGCCGCGTGCTTTTCTTGAATTGCAAAATTACGTAAGGGATTTCGGTATTGCGGATATGAGTCTGCAAAAACTTTATGCCAATGTTTTCGGACAAAAGATCAGTAAAGGGCAGCGCCTGAGCAATTGGGAGGCAGATGTGCTGACGGAAGGGCAGAAGCTGTATGCCGCTACCGATGCCTGGGCATGTGTGCGTCTGTATCGTGAGCTGGAAGCTTTGAAGAAAAACGGTCTCTACAAACTTGAAATCGTACAGGAACCACAAAAAAACGAGGAATAAGACTATGTACAAGAATTTATATCTAAAAAAAGGGAAGGAAGAAAGTCTGAAACGTTACCATCCCTGGATCTTTTCCGGAGCCATTCATCATATAGAGGGAGAGCCGGAAGAAGGAGACGTTGTGCGGGTATTGACGTCAGAGGGAGACTTCGTTGCTGTCGGGCATTGGCAGATAGGGTCGATTGCGGTCAGAGTGCTCGATTTCGAGGATATTGATGTGGACGTAGAATATTGGGAGCACCGTCTGCGGGTGGCTTACGGCATGCGTCGTGCCATAGGCGTGGCGGGTTGTGGAAATGGGAATGACACTTATCGCCTGGTGCATGGCGAGGGTGACAGTTTGCCCGGTCTGGTGGTGGATGTCTACGGACAGACGGCCGTTATGCAGGCTCACAGTATCGGTATGCATGTGTCGCGTCATGAGATAGCCCGCGCATTGGTTGCGGTGACGGATGGTGCGGTGAAGAATGTCTATTATAAGAGTGAGACCACCTTGCCGTTCAAGGCCGCTTTGGGGCAGGAGAATGGCTTCATCGTGGGCGGAAGCGCGGAGAACGTGGCGGTGGAGAACGGACTAAAGTTTCATATCGACTGGTTGAAGGGGCAGAAAACAGGCTTTTTCGTAGACCAGCGCGACAACCGTTCCTTGCTGGAACGTTATGCCCGTGGTCGTGCGGTGCTTAATATGTTTTGTTATACCGGCGGATTCAGCGTATATGCCATGAGAGGTGGGGCGGAGCTGGTGCATTCAGTCGACAGTTCAGCCAAGGCGATCGACTTGACCCGTGCCAATGTGGAACTGAATTTTCCGGGAGATGGCCGCCACGAAGCTTATGCGGAGGATGCTTTCAAGTACCTGGATGCGATGGGAGACAAGTATGATTTGATTATCCTTGACCCTCCGGCGTTTGCCAAACATAAGGATGCGCTTCGTCAGGCACTGAAGGGGTATGCACGCCTGAACGCAAAGGCTTTCGATAAAATCAAACCGGGAGGTATTCTCTTTACGTTCAGCTGCTCACAAGTGGTAAATAAAGACAACTTCCGTACAGCCGTGTTTACGGCCGCCGCGCAAAGTGGACGTCGTGTGCGTATCCTCCATCAATTGCATCAGCCGGCAGATCATCCTGTGAATATCTACCATCCTGAAGGAGAGTATCTGAAGGGTTTGGTGCTCTATGTAGAGTAAGAAAAAGAAACGTAAGGTGAATAAAAGTTAAATAAAAGCAGATTTAATACCGATAGCACATAGGATATGGATAAAGTCCGTATATTTGCACTGTGTTTTTCATGGTATTAGATTTAAGGTTAATGAAAGATTGGTTGTCGAGATGACAACCTTCTTTTTTTTATGCACCCTGGCTTGAAAGAGTCGGGGTGCATTTCCAGATAGAGCCGCATACCGGCGAGCCGTTTCTTTCGCTTATGTTGACTTTTTTGCGGGATGGGCGCTGTGCGGGAAAATGAACCGCACGGTATTGAAAAATGATGCTCTTTAAAATTTATTTTTCTCCTCTTCATTTTATATTTTTCTCCGCATGAAAATCCGTTTTGCTGTGCTGTAAATGTAACGTGTTTATAGTGTGCGACTTATGGATTTGTGCTTTGTGTGTCGTAGCATACCTGAAGGCCTTTCGGAATTGTTTACATTGTGGGCGCGTTCTCCTCGGAGACCGTTTTCGGATGTTCCGGACGGCCTTGGGCGGTGTGTGGGCGCGTAGTGGGTTGGGAGGTGTCGTTTTTTTAGTTCGTGTAGGCTAGGAAACGGTTTTTTTTGTGTAAGTTTGCATACAGTAAAAGACTTTGAACCATATTAAATGCGAGAGCTATGAGACTAAAGGTACATTTGACGGTGATGAACTTTCTTGAGTTTGCCGTTTGGGGAGCTTATCTGACTTCTATGGGAAGTTATCTGGTTAAGATTGGAATGGCCGGAAATATCGGTTGGTTTTATTCCGTACAAGGTATTGTTTCCTTGTTCATGCCTGCATTGGCAGGTATTATTGCCGACCGTTGGATACAGGGCCAGAAAGTGTTGAGCCTTTGTCATTTGTTGGCCGGAATATTCATGCTGGGCGCTTCGCTTTACGGTTTCCGTACCGGTGAGGATGCCTCGTTTGCCGTGTTGTTTACGCTTTATTCTTTGAGCGTGGCATTTTTTATGCCTACCATAGCGCTGGCTAATTCCGTGGCTTATTCGGCACTGGAGGGGGCCGGACTGGATACGGTCAAAGACTTCCCTGCCATCCGTGTGTTCGGTACGGTGGGGTTCATCTGCTCCATGTGGGTGGTGGATTTGGGCGGCATGCAGGAGAATGCCGCGCAGTTTGCTTTCTCCGGTATATTGAGCCTTTTGTTGTCGGCTTATGCACTGACGCTTCCCGCCTGTCCGGTGAGCAGTGGCGACGGGCGTAAAAGTGTGGCTGAGGCACTCGGGCTTCGTGCTTTTGCATTGTTCCGTCAGAAACGCATGGCTTTGTTTTTCATTTTTTCTATGTGTCTGGGTATCTGTCTACAGATTACCAATGGTTTTGCCAATCCGTTTCTTAGTGCATTCGGCGGAATCCCCGAGTATGCGGAAACATTTGGTGTCCGGCATGCCAATATTCTGATTTCCATTTCTCAGATCAGTGAGACCTGTTGTATTTTGCTCATTCCCTTTTTTCTGAGCCGTTTCGGCATCAAGCGGGTGATGTTCATTGCTATGATGGCATGGGTGTTCCGTTTCGGCTTCTTTGCAATAGGCAATCCGGGGACCGGTGTGTGGTTGTTTGTTCTTTCCATGCTGGTGTATGGAGTGGCATTTGACTTTTTTAATATCTCGGGCTCTCTTTTTGTAGACAAGGAGACGGATATCAGCATACGAAGCAGTGCGCAGGGATTGTTCATGATGATGACCAACGGGCTGGGGGCCACCGTCGGTACCTTGTCGGCTCAGGCGGTGATCAATCATTTTGTGTATGACTTGCCGGGAGATGCTACCGGTCATGAGGTTATCGCTGGCTGGCACATGTGCTGGTATATTTTTGCTGCTTATGCACTGGTGGTGGCTGTATTGTTCTCCGTTCTCTTTAAATACAAACACGAAAAGACAAAAGACCGACACACGAAATGAAAGAAACTGTGAAGGAACTGGTGGTACAGACCGTGTCCAAATGTACGGCGGATGGGGCGGCCTATATGGCGGTGCTGCGCGAAAAAGACGGCAAACGTATTCTTCCGGTGCTGATGGAACGGAGCGACGCTTTTCTGTTACTGATGAGGATGAAGGGGGTGAAAAGCGATGCCTTGCCTTCTTCCATGGCAGACATTATGCGCGCGGCTTTTGTCCAATGCAGTATGACGATAGAGGAAGTGCGTATTGCAGCCGTAGAGGGCGGGGTGACGTATTGTCATGTTCTTTACAGCCAGGAAGGGGCTTTTCACATGATTCGTTACTGCAAGGCATCCGACTGTCTGATACTGGCCTATACGTTCGGTTGTTCCGTTACGATAAGTGAGGCGCTGCTTGAGCGGCAGTATATGCGCGAGGTTGGCGATGGCATGTACTCCATCCCTGTGAACTCGGTGAACATTGAGGCGCTGAAAGAAGCGCTGCAAAGAGCCGTGGAAGAAGAAAACTATGAATTGGCGTCGCAGTTGCGCGACGAAATAGAACGACGAAAATGAAGGAAATCCGTTTTTTTTATGCTCCGGGATTGCCGGAATGTGAAGAGTTGCCGGCCGATGAGGCCGCACATTGTCTGCGTGTGCTGAGGCTGCAGTCTGGCGATGAGATACGTCTGACGGACGGACGGGGCAACTTTTATAGGGCTGAAATAACTACGGTTTCGGGAAAACGGTGTCTTTTCAGTGTGAAGGAATGCATGCCGCATGCCCGTGAGTGGAATGGGGTGCTGAGGCTGGCTGTGGCGCCGACCAAGAATATGGACAGAATGGAATGGCTGGCGGAGAAGGCTACGGAAATCGGTTTTGATGAACTGACTTTTTTGGATTGCCGCTACTCGGAACGTAAGGTGGTGAAGACTGAGCGTATAGAGAAGATATTGATATCGGCCATGAAGCAAAGTCACAAGGCTTTCAAGCCGCGGTTGGGAGAGATGGAGGATTTCCGTCGGTTCGTGACCCGTCCGTTCACCGGTCAGAAGTTCATTGCGCATTGTTATGACGAGGCTGATATTGTCGGGGCGGGTAAGGATGCCGCTGAGAAATGTATGGATGGGGGAAAACCGTTTCTGCTGAGCGAGATGGATGCCCGGGCGGATGCGCTGGTACTTGTAGGCCCGGAGGGTGATTTCAGTGTTGATGAGGTGAGGCTGGCATTGGCAAACGGATTCCGTTCTATAAGCCTGGGGCGAAGCCGTCTGCGGACGGAGACTGCTGCTTTGGTGGCTGTTCATCTGATGCATGTTTGTCATGCCCTGTGAAAGAATGAAGAATATGGCTAAACATAAATAAAGAGAATGAGTAAGAAGTATATATGGGTGCTGTTGGCTGTTCTGCTATGCGCCGGAATTTTATGGGGGTACAGATATTTTACGGCCGTAAGTTATCTGAGTATGTTGCCGTCGCATCCCAAGGTGTTGGCCTTTGTCGACTGGCAACGGCTTTCGGACGAGAATAATATGAAAGAAGATGATTGGCAGGGGCTGCTTCCGGAAGGAGTTGACCTTATGGACACGGGCATCGACTGGTCGGAGAAAAGCTATGCTTTCATTTCGGCGGACGAACATGTGGGATTGCTGGTTCCGGTTCGTGATTACAATGATCTACGGGCTATGTTTGAAGGGGCTGCCGCAAAGGGAATTTGTAGCGGGATAGAAGAGTATAGGGGATGTAGCTGGACGGTGTATGACGGAGCCTGGATGATTGGCTTCAACAGCCGTGCCCTGCTGGTGATGGGGCCGGGACTGGGAACTGATATGGATGTGCTGCGTCGTGAGATGATGTTGTGCTTTAAACAGGACAAGGATAAAAGCGGGATGGCTTCTCCGCTGTATGCAGACCTAAAAGGAAAGGACGCTTCTCTTCGTATGGCATCCGAACTGGGCGTATTACCGGTTGTTCTTGGAGGAGAATTTTTAGAGGATTTTTCAGAACAAGTGGTCTTGCGTGACGGGAGGATCTGTGCCGATGTGTGTTTCTCCTCACATGGTGTGGCCATAGAAACGGAATTTGTTTCGGACAATCCGGAGCTTGATAAATATTTCGACCGGCTTACTCGCATAGGGGGGCATCTTGAGGGAGACTTTACCGGTAATGTGCCGTCTGATGCGCTGGCGTGGGCTTGTATAAATGTAGACGGAAGTGTACTGCTGGATGAATTACGCAAGAATCCGGTGGTGCGTACGTTGTTGCTTGGGCTGAACATGAATGTGGATGCCGACCTTATTATAAAAAGTATCAAAGGCGATGTGGCCGTAACCGTGAATGCAGGTGCTTTTCAGGAAAACACCGATGTGTTGCTCACGGCCCGTCTGGCCGACAGTGAGTTTTTACGAGAGGCTGATTACTGGAAAGAAAGCGCAGCCGTCCGTAATGGATACCTGTCGTTTAAGGACTATGGCAACAATCGGTTTGGCGTGAATGTCGACGGTGTGCAAATCTATTTTGGCGTGCAAGGTAAGACGCTTTACGTCACGCCTGAAATGCGGTTGACGGAACATGTGGACGGAGGGAATGGCCGAACTCTTTCCACATGGAATGACCGTATCGTAAAAAGTCGCTTATTCCTGTGGATGAATCTGAAAAAACTCCTTCATCAGCCGGAAACCGGTGCAATACTGCGGAGCAGCGGGGCTGGCGAGATCGGTGATGATAAGCTGGAGCTGTTCGATGCTGCGGTTCTGCATACGGCGGATGCCCGTCGGTTCACCATAGAATTGTATACGCATGAGGAAAGAAACGTGTTGAAAGATTTGCTGGATTGAATGGAAAAGATTGAATTAAAGAATACGCTGCCTGAGGTTTTTGCCCTGCGTGATGACGTGCAGAGTGAAATCTGGCATCAGGATGTGACGTTTGAACGCGGGCATTTGTATCTGATTGAAGCCGGTTCGGGTACGGGTAAATCGTCTCTTTGCAGCTATATTATCGGTTATCGTAAAGACTACCAAGGTATTATTAGCTTTGACGGAAAGAATATACGTAATCAGACCGTGGGGGATTGGGTGGATGTACGTAAACGTTCAATAAGCCATTTGTTTCAGGAACTGCGTCTGTTTCCTGAATTGACAGCCTATGAGAATGTGGCGATAAAGAATCGTCTGACGGGTTTCAAGAAGAGGAAACAGATCGAAAACTGGTTCGGTGCGCTGGGGATTGGCGACAAGTTGCATGTCAAAGTAGGACATATGAGCTTCGGTCAGCAACAGCGTGTAGCTATGGTTCGGGCATTGGTACAGCCGTTCGACTTTCTGCTGGCCGACGAGCCGGTCAGTCATCTTGACGAGGAGAACGGTCGGGTGATGAGTGAAATAATGATGGAGGAGGCGCGTGCACAGGGTGCAGGAGTGATTGTGACAAGTGTCGGTCGGCGCATGTCCATGGATTATGAAAAAATATTCAGGTTATGAGTTTGGTTTGGAACTTATTGCGTCAGCATGTCAGCGTACCGCAGCTCGTCGGCTTCTTCTTTGCCAATCTGCTGGGTATGCTTATCGTCATGCTGAGTGTACAATTCTATCGCGACGTTGAGCCTGTGTTTACACAGGGTGAGAGTTTTATAAAGAAAGATTATCTGATTATATCGAAACGGATGGGCGTGGTGAGTGCCCTTGGCGGGCGGTCCAACGGTTTTTCCCGTGCCGATATGGAGGAGATAGAAGCGCAGCCTTTTTGTAAAAGTGTGGGGGCGTTCACGGCAAGCCGGTATAAAGTGAGTGCCAGTATGGGCGTGGAAGGACTGGGCGGCATGAGTACGGAAATGTTTTTTGAATCCGTTCCCGACCGCTTTGTGGATGCCGACATGAAAGAGTGGCACTTTGAAGAGGGCGATTTGGTGGTGCCTATAATTTTGCCCCGGAGTTATCTCACGATATATAATTTCGGATTTGCGCAGAGCCGCTCGCTTCCTAAACTTACGGAAGGAATTGTCGGCATGGTGGATCTGAACGTCAGTCTGCGAGGCAATGGCAGAGAAGGACTTATGAAAGGGCGGGTTGTAGGTTTTAGCAATCGGCTTAATACCATACTGGTGCCCGAGGCGTTCATGGAGTGGAGCAATAAAGTGTATGCTCCCGTAGCGGATGGTGTGCCGGTGCGTCTGGTCATGGAAGTGGATAATCCCGCTGATGATGCCATTGCACGCTTTTTGCAGGAGAAAGGATATGAGACCGAAGATGACAAATTGGATGCCGGAAAGACCACCTACTTCTTGAAGATCGTATCGGGAGTGGTGATGAGCGTAGGATTGCTCATCAGTGTGTTGTCGTTCTATATTCTGATGCTGAGCATTTATTTGCTGGTACAGAAGAATACGGTGAAGCTGGAAAATCTGTTGCTTATCGGTTACAGTCCGTGGCGTGTGAGCCTGCCTTATCAGGTGTTGACGGTAGGCATGAATGTGTTTGTCTTGTTATTGGCCGTCTTGCTCCTGATGTGGCTGCGGAATTATTATCTCGACATGATATTGTCGTTGTTCCCGCAGATGGAGGAGGGAGGCATCTGGCCCTCCTGTACCTTGGGTGTTGTGCTCTGCCTCTTGGTCAGCACATTGAACGTATATGCCATCCGGTGCAAGGTGATGGCTATCTGGAATCATAAAGATTGAGAAAGAATGGAAGATTTGTTTCGATTATATAACGAGTGGGCGGGTTGTGCGCCGCAAAATGTGGAGCAGTTGCCCGGAGCCGGAAGCAACCGCACGTATTATAGGTTTACCTCGTCGGAGGGTAAAACACTGATAGGCGTAAAAGGTACGTCGCGAGAGGAGAACGAGGCTTTTATCTATCTGTCCGGTCATTTCGGCAGATGCGGGCTGTCTGTGCCGCAGATCGTGGCAGTGTCGGCGGGAAGACTGTGCTATCTTCAGTCTGATCTGGGGCGTCTCAGTCTGTTCGACGCACTGGCCGGGGGGCGCGGAAGAGGGGGCTCCTACAATGAGGAGGAAAGGATGCTGCTGAGAAGAACAATAGCGGAACTACCCCGCATACAGTTTGCCGATATCGAGAATCTGGACTTCGGGCGCTGTTATCCGATTTCTTCGATGGACAAGACGAGTGTGTTCTTTGATTTAAACTATTTCAAGTACTGTTTCCTGAAGAGTACCGGTTTGGATTTCAATGAGGTGAGACTACAGAGGGATTTTGAGGCCATGTGTGCGGACCTGCTGGATGACGAGGAGCGCCATGCGTTTCAGTACAGAGACTTTCAGGCCCGCAATGTCATGCTTAATGAAGAGGGGCGTCCCTATTTCATAGACTATCAAGGAGGTCGGCGCGGTCCGGTGGAGTATGATGTGGCCAGTTTTCTGTGGCAGGCTTCGGCACGTTATCCGTCGGCCTTGCGCGAAGAGCTGATACAGGTGTATGCGGATGCGGCGCGTAGTTTTACGAATATGGATGAAGTTCGTTTCAAGGAGCGGATGCGGCTATTTGTCTTGTTCCGTACCTTGCAAGTGCTGGGAGCGTATGGTTTTCGCGGTTTCTTCGAGAGAAAGAAGTATTTTCTGGACAGTATAGAACCGGCTATAAGGAATCTCCGGGGATTGTTGGCCGAAGGAGCTTGCCCTTATCCTTATTTATATGAACTGCTGAGCCGGATGACGGAATTGCCCGGTTTCTGTACGGAAAGTGCGGAAAGGCCGCTTGCGGGTGAGGGCGGAGAGAAGAAGGAAAAGGTTGCGGCTTCGGAGCCGGTTGCGGCCTGCGGTCGGGCTTCTGTGTCTAAGTATGACGGGAAAGGTCCTTTGGTGGTGCGTGTTTTCAGTTTCTCCTATCGCAAGGGTATTCCTGAGGATACGAGCGGCAACGGGGGCGGTTATGTGTTCGATTGCCGCAGTACGCACAACCCCGGACGGTACGAATCCTATAAGAAACTGACGGGACTGGATGAACCGGTCATACGTTTTCTGGAGGAAGACGGTGAGATTCTGACTTTTCTGGAAAGTGTGTACAAGTTGGCGGATACCCATGTGGAACGTTATATGAAGCGTGGCTTTACCGACCTGATGTTCGCTTTCGGCTGTACGGGAGGGCAGCACCGCAGTGTCTATTCCGCTCAACATCTTGCGGAACACCTTGCGGCACGCTTCGGTATAGAGATACATGTTTTTCACCGTGAGCAGGGCATCAGGCAGATATTACCTTCACGGAAAGGATAAAGGATCAGACGGACTTTGTATGATCGGGAGGCGTGGCGGCATGTCTGAATTCGGAAATGCTTTTCCCGTTCATGCGTTTGAAGAAGCGGCTGAATGTGGAAAGGTCCTCAAATCCCAGTATTTCACTGATTTCCTTCGCACTTTTCTGTGTGTAGAGCAACAGGCGGCGTGCTTCCGCATCCACCCGTTCGTGGATGACCCTCAGGGGAGTCTCCAGTCCGTAGAGAGCAAAGAGGTTGGATATGGTTTTGGGTGAGCGGAAAAGCATTCCGGCGTAATCCTGCACCTGTTTCTTTTCTTTGAAATGTTTGTCTACCAGGGCGTAAAACTGCCGGATGGTGTCGAAACCGTTTTCCCGTTCCTGTACGGTTGCAAGTCTGCCGTGTGCCATACGTGTGCATACGATGATGAGGCGTTTCAGCAATAGGCGAAGCATTTCTTCCTGCAAGTTGTCGCGTAGGGTGCATTCCTCGCGGAATGTGTCAGCGATATGTTCCAGCCGTTGAGTCTCGTCGGAGGAAAGTGTTAACCGCATTACGTTTGAAGAACCGTGGAAGAGGAAACCGTTGCATGACACTTCGTCATCGTGCCCGTAGATACAGTAGAAATTACTGTTGAAGAGCACTGAAAGGCATTCTCCTTCGGTGTGCAGCATGTCCACATGGTGCAGAGGCGAGAGTGAGATGAGTTCGTTCTTTTTCAGGTGCAGGGTGACGTGGTCTATTTCGATGTCCAGACACCCTTGTCTTACCCATATGAATTTATAGAGACTCCTGTCCTGTTGCAAAAAGGAGGAATCGTGCAGTCGGTCGGTGAGGGCCATTATTCCGTCCATCCGCGTTTTTAACTGAAATTCCATAGCGGCTGTTTGTGGTTGAACGGGTAAATATAGGTTTATTTTGTGAAATGAAGAAAGGACGGAGCTGAAAAAATGGCTCCGTCCCTCCGTTTGGGTGCAGTTGTAGATTCCCGATGCTTTTCTGTTGCAGTGATTTTCTATTTGTCTTCACTCAACAGTACGTCATCTATCATCCGTTTCAGGTCCTGCCTGGGCATGGCTCCCTGTGTCATGGTCGGTTTTCCTTTCATCGGAATCCATAACAGGGTAGGGATGCTCCGGATACCGAATGTGGCAGCCAGCCTTTTTTCACTGTCCACGTCGACTTTATAAATGTAGATTTTGCCGTCGTATTCTGCTGCCAGTTCCTCCAATACCGGTGAGAGTGCCTTGCACGGACCGCACCATGAGGCGTAGAAGTCTACAAGACATGGTTTGTCGCCGGCGTAGGCCCATGTGTCGGGATTGGTTTCATAGTTATATACTTTGTTCAGGAACTCTGCTGTTGTCAAATGGATTGTTTTCATATTGTCTCCTTTCTGTTTTGAGTTATTGTCTCCGGATTTCTGCGTGCATGCGCTCAGTGCCGATGTGAGGCAAAGGGCGGCTGCAAGGGATTTAATCAGTTTCATATTTTTCTGTTTGGTGAATACTTTTATCTCATGTTGCAAATATCAGATAAAAATCCGGAAAAGCAAATGGCAAAACCGCTTTAAAAGTTGGCAAAACTTCCCGTTATGTTTTATTGGCATTCTTTCAGAAAAGAGTTCCTGGGCCGGTTTCGGCAGTGTGGGTGGAGCATGCGTGGCATGGCTTGTGCGTATGCCACTTGTTTGCTTTGTAAATAGCTGATAATCATTTGTATTTCGGGGCCTGAAAATGATGCTCATGAAAATAAATTTTCTTCCGCAAAACAGGAAAAAATGATGAGGAAGAAAATTTAACGTGGTGCGGAAAGAAAATAATTCTTGTATGGAAGACAGGAGAGAGGGAGCGTGCGGATGGGGGAATCCGGGCCTGGCTTCCCCTTGTCTTTCTTTGTTTCCGGAGTTGGCAAATACACATAATCCCCGTATATTTGCATACGGGGAAGGACATGTATGCAAGTACAGCTTCCAAAATCCGCAGGAAGCAGCGGAACGTGTAAAGTAATTACAGGGAAAATGAAAGCCATGATATTTGCGGCGGGACTGGGTACCCGTCTTAAACCGCTTACCGATGTGATGCCGAAAGCACTCGTGCCGGTAGGAGGAAAACCCTTGCTGGAGATATTGATCCGTAAACTGGTGGCTGCCGGTTTTACGGAAATAGTGATTAACGTGCACCATTTCTCCGCCCAGATCGTACGTTTTGTGGAGGAGCATCATTCGTTCGGTGCAGACATCCGTTTCAGTGACGAGAGCGGACGGTTGCTGGAAACGGGTGGTGGCATCAAGAAAGCCGTACCTTTGTTGTCGGAAGGCGGTGAGGCGGAAAGCCCTTTTCTGATTCATAATGTGGACATATTGAGCAACGTGAATCTGACGGACTTTTACCGGATGGGAAAAGAGGCTTCGGCCGTGTTGCTGGTGAGCGAACGCAAGACGCAAAGATATTTGCTGTTTGATGAGGGCAACCGCCTGGTAGGATGGACGAATGTAAGTACGGGCGAGGTGAGATCGCCCTACGCCCATTTGGACGTGTCGGTATGCCGCAAGTATGCTTTTGCCGGTATTCATTTGTTCTCTCCGAAATTGTTTGCCTATTTTGATGCCTGGCCGGAGAAGTTCTCGGTGATAGATTTCTATCTCTCCGTATGCGACTGTGAGGTCATATATGCCTGTCCTTTGCCCGGGCTTAAAATATTGGATGTGGGTAAACAGGATTCGCTGTCGACGGCGGAGGATTTCTTGGCGGGCGAGTGTTGTTGAATTCGATTATTTGTTGTACTTTTGCACACAGAATCAGTTAAAAACTAATTATGCAACAGAAGATCATCATTCTTGATTTCGGGTCGCAGACGACCCAGCTCATCGGACGCCGCGTCCGCGAACTGGACACATTCTGCGAGATATTGCCCTACAATAAATTTCCGAAAGACGATCCGTCGGTCATCGGTGTGATTTTAAGCGGTTCTCCTTTCAGCGTGTATGATACGGAGGCATTTAAAATAGACCTGAGCGAAATCCGCGGAAAATACCCTGTGTTGGGAATTTGCTACGGTGCGCAGTTTATGAGCTATACCTTGGGAGGTAATGTGGAGCCTGCCGGAACGCGCGAATACGGGCGTGCCAATCTGGCGTCCTTTGATAAGGAGAATCCCCTGTTCAGAGGCTTTGAAGAGAATTCACAGGTCTGGATGAGCCACGGCGATACGATCACTAAGCTTCCGGCGAATTTCAAGGTGATAGCCTCTACCGATAAGGTGGAGAATGCTGCCTATCAGGCAGAAGGGGAGCAGCTTTGGGGAGTACAGTTCCATCCCGAAGTGTTCCATTCCGTGCAGGGAACCCTGTTGCTGGAGAATTTCGTGGTGGGCATCTGCGGCAGTCGTCAGGACTGGAGCGCAGCCTCTTTCGTAGACTCCACTGTGGCTCAGTTGAAGGAGCAGTTAGGCAACGACCGCGTGATTCTCGGTTTGAGCGGCGGGGTGGATTCCTCCGTGGCAGCCGTGTTGTTGAACAAGGCTATCGGCAGTAATCTGACGTGTATCTTTGTAGATCACGGAATGCTTCGTAAAAATGAATTCCGCAATGTGCTGCATGACTACGAATGCCTTGGGCTGAACGTGATAGGAGTGGACGCAAGCGAGAAGTTCTTTAAGGACCTGGAGGGAGTGACCGATCCGGAGCAGAAGCGTAAGATCATAGGCCGTGATTTTGTGGAGGTGTTCGACGCCGAGGCCCGCAAGATTACAGATGCCAGATGGCTGGCACAAGGAACGATCTATCCCGATCGTATCGAAAGTCTGAATATTACGGGAAAGACGATTAAGAGTCATCATAATGTGGGCGGTCTTCCCGAAGAAATGAATCTGCGACTTTGCGAGCCGTTGCAGTGGTTGTTTAAAGACGAAGTGCGGCGCGTGGGACGTCAGATGGGGATGCCCGAGCATCTGATCACCCGCCATCCTTTTCCCGGACCGGGGCTGGCCGTCCGCATTCTCGGTGATATCACGCCGGAGAAAGTTCGCGTGTTGCAGGACGCCGATGACATATTCATACAGGGACTTAGAGACTGGGGCTTGTATGACCAGGTGTGGCAGGCCGGTGTGATTCTGCTTCCGGTGAAAAGTGTCGGGGTGATGGGTGACGAACGTACTTACGAACGTGCCGTGGCATTGCGTGCCGTGACCAGTACGGATGCCATGACGGCCGACTGGGCGCATCTCCCTTATGATTTCATGGCTAAGGTCAGCAACGATATAATTAATAAGGTGAAAGGAGTGAACCGTGTATGCTACGACATCTCCTCGAAACCGCCTTCGACAATAGAATGGGAGTGATAATCATGCATCGGCATGTGGTTGATAATAGCCTCAACTTTATAGTTGAGGCTATTTTTTCATGCCGGAGTATTTTGTGATGACATCAAGATTATATGAGAATGAACAAAGTTGGCATAAATGTGTTGTTTTGGAGTCTGTTGACTGTTCTTACGGGCAGGGCGCAATCTGATACTACACTGACATACAGAGTCGAGGCATCTGCAAATGCCGGTTCGGGAGATTATGCTCCTTTGTGGTTTACGGCTAACCGCAACGGACTGTCGAGCCAGAAACCCGAAAGTGCTTATTTGCGTGCGGGGCTGTCATACCGCAAGTCTCTCAACCGAGGCTGGCGAATCGGTGCCGGACTGGATTTGTCCGCAGCAGCAAACAGCCCTTCGGAATTTATCGTGCAGCAGGCTTATGCGGATATATCGTGGCGTGTGCTGAATCTGAGTATAGGAAACAAGGAGCGTGTTCCGCTTGGGAAGAATCCTCTGTTGAGCAGTGGCGGAATGGTGGAAGGCAACAATGCTCGTCCTGTTCCGCAAGTAAGAGCCGAGATTGCGGACTATTACACCGTGCCCGGAACAAAAGGATGGTTTGCTTTTAAGGGGTATGTTGCTTACGGGCGTTTTACGGATGATCGCTGGCAGCGTGATTTTGCCGGAAGCGGGCGGCATACTTATGTGGAGGATATTCTCTATCATAGCAAGGAGCTGATGCTTAAGGTGGGAAACAAGGAAAAGTTTCCGCTTGAGGCCGAGTTGGGTATGCTTATGTCGGCACAGTTCGGAGGAAAACAGCATTATTTTGAATCGGATGGAACAGAAAAAGTGTATGCTATGCCGCACGGACTGAAAAACTATGCCAAAGTGTTCTTTGCCAAGGCCGGTGGCAGCGATACAAAGGGCGGTGACCAGGTGAATGTGGAGGGGAATCATGTGGGAAGCTGGAACTTTGCGCTTAACTATTATTGGCGCGACTGGAAGTTCCGCGCGTATTATGAGCATTTCTTCGACGATCATTCGCAAATGTTTCTTCAGTATGGACGCTGGAAAGACGGGCATCTGGGATTTGAGATCACTCTGCCCCGCAACCGTTGGGTAAGTACCTTGCTGTGGGAGGGGCTGGCTACGAAAGACCAGTCCGGTCCTATCCTGTACGATGGAGACGAACGATTTCCCGATGCGGCTTTCTCGGGAGTGCAAATCAGTGCAAAGGATGATTACTACAACAATTACTTCTATCAGTCATGGCAGCACTATGGGCTGGGAATGGGTAATCCGTTACTGCCCGGACCTATTTATAATAAGGATGGCAGTCTGAAGTTCAGGAGTAATCGCGTTCGTGCCAATCATTGGGCTTTCAGCGGAACTCCGTCTGAAGAGTGGAGCTATAGGGTAGTGATGTCTTATGCCTTGCATTGGGGAACATATAACGATCCGCTGGACAGAATATGTAATCAGTTCAGTTCTCTTTATGAAGCTGCCTATTCGCCTAAAAAACTGCCGGGCTGGCGTTTTTCTCTTTCTGCGGGAGTGGATCACGGGGATTATTTAGGTAACAGCTTCGGCGGAATGATCACAATAAGGAAGGAGGGGATATGTATAAGATAATCAAGAGTTTTTTTGTGTTCCTGACGGCTTTCTGCTGTTGGGCTTGTACGGATAAGGCGCCTGAATATCCGGATCTGGAGGGGTATTGGAAACAGGAACGGATTGATGATGGGAATACGGGAACGCAGACGGTACATGAGCGTGTGTACTGGGCGTTTCAATTGGGTGTTTCTGAGGTCCGCAATATTCAGACAGGAGAAGATTTCCTGTGCCGTTATGAGTACAATGAGGGGGCTTCTTCTTTACGAATGTATGATTTCAGGATGAAGGGGAACCAGTCTCAGAAGGTAAATGTCGGTAAATTGTCATTGCTAGGCATCCCGTCTGACGATGTCATTTATGAGGTCGTGAAGCTTGACGGTGACCGTATGCTACTACGGGCAGACGATATTACGCTGCATTTCCGGAAATTTTAGGATAGTGAGCGCATGGAGGTTAAAGTTGATATGTTTCAGATTGCAGAGATATAAGTGATGAGTGGGGCGAAATGTCTGAAAAAAAGCATGAGGAGTTCTCTAATTTTTTGTGATTTTATGGTCTAATTCAAAAGAATTTCATAATTTTGCAGTGCGGGAGCGTAACAGGGGAATTTTCTCGGACACTCCGCTTTGCAAATGGTAGAAAAGAGTTAAATAACTTATATTAGAACCTTTAATTTTAAAGATTAAGTAAAATGATTAAAGTAGGTATTAATGGTTTCGGTCGTATCGGCCGTTTCGTATTCCGTGCCGCTCAGACTAGAAGCGACATTCAGATCGTAGGTATCAACGACTTGTGTCCGGTTGATTATTTGGCATACATGTTGAAGTATGACACTATGCACGGTGCTTTCGAAGGTACAATCGAAGCTGACGTTGAAAACAGCAAGCTGATTGTAAACGGTAAGGAAATCCGTGTGACGGCTGAACGCAATCCGGCTGATCTGAAGTGGAACGAAGTAGAGGCTGAATATGTAGTTGAGTCTACCGGTTTGTTCCTGACTCAGGAGAAGGCTCAGGCTCACATCGAAGCCGGTGCCAAGTATGTAGTTATGTCTGCTCCTTCTAAAGACGCTACTCCGATGTTCGTTTGCGGTGTGAACTTCGACAAATACGTAAAGGGCACTCAGTTCGTTTCTAATGCTTCTTGTACAACAAACTGCTTGGCTCCTATCGCTAAGGTGTTGAATGACAACTGGGGTATTACAGACGGTTTGATGACTACCGTTCACTCTACAACTGCAACTCAGAAGACTGTTGACGGTCCTTCTTTGAAGGATTGGCGCGGTGGCCGTGCTGCTTCCGGCAATATCATTCCGTCTTCTACCGGTGCTGCAAAGGCTGTAGGTAAGGTTATTCCTGAACTGAACGGCAAACTGACCGGTATGTCTATGCGTGTTCCGACTTTGGACGTATCAGTTGTTGACTTGACAGTAAACTTGGCTAAGCCTGCTAAGTACGAAGAGATTTGCGCTGCTATGAAGGCTGCTTCTGAAGGCGAATTGAAGGGTGTACTGGGTTATACTGAAGATGCTGTTGTTTCTTCTGACTTCTTGGGTGACGCTCGTACTTCTATCTTCGACGCTAAGGCTGGTATTGCTTTGACTGATACTTTCGTGAAGGTGGTTTCTTGGTATGACAATGAAATCGGTTACTCTAACAAGGTATTGGAACTGATTGCTCACATGAAGAAGGTTAACGGTTAATTTACTTTCCTCAAATAAAAACAAAGCCATCCTCTTTTTCGAGGGTGGCTTTTTTCGTAACTTTGTGGATAGTGTATTATATAAATAGGTAGTGGTATGGAATATGAACTTATCACCATATTAGGTCCGACGGCATCGGGGAAAACGGCTCTTGCAGCAGCATTGGCACATGAATTGAAAACAGAGGTTATCAGTGGAGATAGCCGGCAGGTTTACAGGCGAATGGATGTGGGGACGGGTAAGGATTTGAAGGATTATATTGTTGACGGTTATCAGGTCCCCTACCATCTGATTGATATAGTAGAACCCGGTACCAAGTATAATTTGTTTGAATATCAGCGGGATTTTCTAGAGGTTTATGAATCGCTTCGCAGATGTCAGTTGGTTCCGGTATTGTGCGGAGGAACAGGATTGTATATAGAATCGGTATTGAAAGGGTATAACCTGATGCCTGTGCCGGAGAATCCCGAACTTCGTGAGCGTTTGTCTTGTAAGACATTGACTGAACTGACAGAAATATTGGGTGCATATAAGAAACTTCATAATACGACGGATGTTGATACCGCAAAACGTGCGATACGTGCCATTGAGATAGAAGAATATTATCGCCGGCATCCTGCCGAAAGCCGTCCGTTTCCTCCTATTCAGTCTTTGGTTGTCGGAGTCAGTATCGAAAGGGAGTTGAGGCGTGATAAGATAACCAGTCGTTTGAGACAGCGCTTGAATGAGGGCATGGTTGATGAAATAAAAGGATTGTTGGATGAGGGTATACCGGCAGAGAACTTGATATATTATGGTTTGGAGTATAAGTTTTTGACGCAATATGTACTTGGTGAATTGACTTACGCGGAGATGTTTCGCAATCTTGAAACGGCTATTCATCAGTTTGCCAAGCGACAGATGACATGGTTTCGTGGAATGGAGCGCCGCGGAATTGAAATCAACTGGCTGGATGCCGCCTTGCCAATGGCAGAAAAAGTGTTGCAGATCCAAGAATGGTTGCATCGATGAAGTTTTAGAAGGCTATTTTGAAGTCAAATAAATAGTTTTTTCTATATTTGTGTGCTTAAAGATATTTGAATTATGGAACCATCAAGATGGGGCATTATATACTGTCCGAAGGACGGTGTCCGTCATGTGCATAAAGAGTGGGAAGCAATTCGTTCATATTTAACGGAGAAAGGCGTTCTTTATGATTTTGTGCAGAGTGAAGGACCGGATTCGGTGGAGCGTTTGGCAGGCATGTTGGCTTCCAACGGTTATACAACTGTAATTATTGTGGGTGGAGATGCCGCATTGAATAGGGCGTTGAATGGCGTTCTCTCCCTTGGCGAGGGTGTTCGTCGTAGTATAGCTCTTGGAGTGGTTCCCAATGGGTGGGGAAATGACTTTGCACATTTTTGGGGAATCGAAGAAGGGAATTATAAACAGGCGATAGACTGTTTGATAAAGCATAGGACTCGTAAGGTGGATGTGGGCTACTGTGTGTCGGAACAAGCCGGAGATGTTAGTCCCCGCTATTTTCTGAACTGTGTCAATGTGGGGTTGGTTGCTAATATTATGAACATTAAGCATAAAACCCAAAGATTTTGGGGAATGCTTACTCTTTCACATCTTTCGTCAATGTTTTTGCTGTTGTTTCAAAGAATGGAGCATAGGATGCACTTTAAGGTTAATCAAGACGAGATTAACAAGAGTGTAATGACGGTATGTGTGGGCAGTGCACATGGATATGGCCAGACTCCGAGCGGAGTGCCTTATAATGGACTGTTGGATGTTTCTGTGGTATCTCATCCTAAAATGAGCCAGATGATGGAAGCTTTATGGATGCTTTTCCAGAGACGCTTTCTCAATCATAAAGCTGTAAAATCGTACAGAACTAAAGAAGTTAAGTTTTTTGATAATGGCAAGGCCATGGTTAGTTTGGATGGGGCTATATGGGAGAAGGCGTCTGTGCCGATGAAAATAGGTATACATCAGGAATGGATTAACTTTATTATTCCTGGCTGAGGCCTTATTTGAATGAGATTTATCCTATTTTGGATATCTTTTCAAGCTTGTCTTCGGAAATAATCTTGATTTTACGGCCGTCTATCGCTATGATTTTCTCTGCAGCGAAATTTGTCAGCGTCCGGATGGCATTGGACGTAGTCATATTGGATAGACTTGCCAGGTCTTCGCGAGATAAATATATGCTGAGAGTGCATCCGTCCTCTTCCAATCCGTAACTTTCCTTTAGAAATAAAATGGATTCGGCTAATCTTCCTCGTATGTGTTTCTGTGTTAAATTAACTGTACGTTCATCCGCTACTCCTAAATCTACAGACAGTTGTTTGATAAAGAACCATGCAAGATCATTGTTCCAGCTGACAAGTTTTGTGATAGTTGTCATAGGGATCATGGCTATGGTAGAAGGTTCAAATGCAGCAGCGGCAGTCAGATATTCCTGATGGGCAAAATAGGCGCGGTATGCAAAGTACTCTACAGGCTTTATTACGCGGATAATCTGGTTACGTCCGCTCACTCCGTTTTTAAATATCTTTACTTTGCCGGAAAGAAGACACATGAATTGAGTGGGAAATTCTCCTTCGCTATAGATAGCTTCGTTCTTTTTAAATGTATAAACTGTGAGGTTTTCTGTTAAGTGTTCGCGTTGTTCCGGAGTGAGAGGTTTGCATAAATCTGAAATTTTACCCATTATCTCCTCACTATCCATTTCCTTCTTGACCATAAATCAAAATGTGCTGCCAATTATGTTTTACGGCACAAAATTAGTAATTCTTGAGACATTAAGGAAATATTAAGATTATAAAAACATATTCTACAGCATATTTTAATGAAGTATTAAAAAAATGTCATTATAATATTTCGTGCTTAGTTCTATTTTTATTATTTTTGGATTGTATAACAAATACAAAGACAAAATAAAGAATCAAGTGTAAACCTTATATATAAATTCTAAACTATGAGTTACATTCATTTTGATAAAACTCTGATGACAAACTTGGAGGAGGCATTACCCAAGGAGATTTTGAGATCTAATCGCTCGGGTGCCTATTCTTGTTCTACGATTTTAGACTGTAACACAAGGAAGTATCACGGTTTGTTGGTTGTCCCTATAGCAGAGTTAGGAGATGAGAACTATGTGTTGTTATCGTCCTTGGATGAAACTGTTGTGCAGCATGGGGCTGAATTTAATCTTGGACTTCATAAGTATCAGGGGAATAATTTCAGCCCGAACGGACATAAGTATATCAGAGAATTTAACTGTGATCAGGTGCCTACTACTATTTATCGTGTGGGTGGTGTGGTGTTGAAGAAAGAAAAAGTTTTTCAACATTATGAGAACCGTATTATCATTCGCTATACTTTGTTGGATGCACATTCGGAAACGACGTTAAAACTGCGTCCGTTCTTGGCGTTTCGTTGCGTGAGAGAATATACTCACGAAAACGGGCGTGTAAACAGAGATTATTATCCAGTGTCAAACGGAATCAAAACTTGCATGTATGACGGTTATCCGGAGCTTTATATGCAATTGAATAAAAAGAATGAATTTGTTTTTCAGCCGGATTGGTATCGCGGAGTAGAGTATCCAAAGGAACTGGAAAGAGGATATGCGTTTAACGAAGATCTTTATGTGCCGGGATATTTTGAGATGAAAATAAGGAAGGGAGAGAGTGTGGTATTCTCTGCCGGCTTGTCTGAGATAAAACCCAGTCAACTGAAGCAGATTGCAGATTTTGAGGTGAATATACGTACTCCGAGAGATAACTTTTATCATTGTCTTGTTAATTCCGCACACCAATTTTATTATCATGTAGACGGTGAGAATTATATCCTTGCCGGTTATCCATGGTTCAAATGTCGTGCTCGTGATATGTTGATTGCCTTGCCTGGATTGACTTTACCTAATGAAGAGGTGAAGCAGTTTGAGTTGTGTATGAAGACAATGGAAAAGGGAATACGCGAGTTTATGGACGGAAAAACTCTGAGTGTGAAGATCCATGAAATAGAACATCCGGATATTCTTTTGTGGGCCATATGGTGTATCCAGCAGTATGGTAAGATTGTATCTTTAGAGAAGTGTGTGGAAAAGTACGGTCTTCTGGCCAAGGATATTATGACGTATCTAAGCACAAGTTCTCATCCTAATCTTAAAGTGAGAGAGAATGGACTTGTGTATGCCAAGGGGAAGGATAAGGCTGTGACATGGATGAATTCCACGGCGAATGGCTGTCCTATTGTGCCGAGAAGCGGATATATTGTTGAATTTAATGTGCTGTGGTATAATGCACTGAGATTTAGCGAGGAAGTTTGCCATATTGTGGGCATGGAAGAAGAAGAGAAACGCTTTGCTGCAATGGTGCAGAAAGCCGGTGTGTCTTTTAAAGAAGTGTTCCTGAATGAACATGGCTATTTGTTCGATTATGTAGATGAAACGGATAATAGTAACGACTGGAGCGTTCGTCCCAATATGATATTCGCGGTGGCTCTTGACTATTCTCCGTTGGATCTTGCCGAGAAGAAAAAGATATTTGATATATGTACGAAAGAGTTACTTACGCCTAAGGGATTACGTTCATTAAGCCCTAAAAGCGGAGGGTATAATCCGATGTATGTAGGGCCTCAGGTGCAACGTGACTATGCTTACCATCAAGGCACGGCATGGCCGTGGCTTGCCGGATTCTATATGGAGGCTTGTCTGAGTCTGTACAAGAAGAGCAGAGTGAGTTTTGTGGAGCGAGTATTGGTTGGATTCGAGGAAGAATTGTTTTATCATGCTCTCGGTACCATTCCCGAACTTTTTGATGGAAATCCCCCTTATCATGGCAGAGGGGCGATCTCTTTTGCGATGAATGTGGCAGAGATTCTCCGGGTAGTGAAATTAATTGAAAAGTACGTTATATAATACAGGGAGGAACGAAGATGAAAGTATTAATGTTTGGTTGGGAGTTTCCTCCTCATATTCTTGGAGGACTCGGTACGGCAAGCTATGGACTGACGAAAGGGCTTTCTTTGCAGCCCGATATGGATATAACGTTTTGTATTCCGAAACCCTGGGGCGATGAAGATCAAAGTTTCATGAAGATCGTGGGAATGAACAGCGTTCCTATTGTATGGCGTGATGTGGACTGGAATTATGTGAACAGCCGCGTCGGAGGGTATATGGATCCGCAATTGTATTATGATTTACGCGACCATATTTATGCAGACTTTTCTTATATGCATGTGAATGATTTAGGATGTATGGAGTTCTCTGGGCGATATCCCGATAATTTGCATGAGGAGATAAATAATTATTCCATAGTGGCCGGTGTGGTGGCCCGTCAGCAGCAGTTCGACATTATCCATGCGCACGACTGGCTTACTTATCCGGCCGGTATACATGCCAAAATGGTGAGCGGGAAACCTTTGGTAATTCATGTGCATGCCACGGATTTTGACCGTAGTCGCGGTAATGTGAATCCTACGGTTTATAGCATAGAAAAGAATGGTATGGACCATGCGGACTGTATCATGTGCGTGAGCGAACTGACGCGTCAGGCCGTCATCAACCATTATCATCAGGATCCGGCCAAGTGTTTTGCCATGCACAATGCCGTGTATCCGCTGGCTTCTGAACTTCAGGCAATCGTGGATGAGAGAAAGCCGAGTGCCGAACGTAAGGAGAAGGTGGTGACTTTTCTGGGGCGTATTACGATGCAGAAAGGGCCGGAGTATTTTATAGAGGCTGCAAAGAGAGTGTTGGATAGAACACATAACGTGCGTTTCTGCTTTGCCGGGAGTGGTGATATGATGAATGCCATGATAGAAATGGCCGCAGCTTACGGAATAGCCGACCGTTGTCATTTCCCCGGCTTCATGAAGGGAAGGCAAGTGTTTGAGTGTTTCCGTGACAGTGATGTCTATGTGATGCCTTCTGTGTCTGAGCCATTCGGCATTTCGCCTCTCGAAGCCATGCAGAGCGGGGTGCCTTCTATTATCAGCAAGCAGTCCGGTTGTGCGGAGATTCTTTCCAATTGTATAAAAGTGGATTATTGGGATATAGATGCCATGGCGGATGCCATGTATGCGTTATGTATGTATCCGTCTCTGCATGAATACTTGCAGGTGGAGGGCAAGAAAGAGGTGGATGGCATAACATGGGAGAAAGTAGGCCAGCGCATCAGGAAGCTTTACGATGAGACTATTCAAAAATATAAATAATCTAAAACTCTAATAAATGAAAACGATTTGCCTTTATTTCGAGATTCATCAAAATATACATTTGAAACGTTATCGTTTCTTTGATATTGGTACAGACCACTATTACTATGATGATTATGAGAATGAGAAGAGTATTACGGAGACGGCCGAGCGCTCATATATCCCGGCGCTTAGGACGTTGCTCGAAATGCTGAAGGAGAATAAGGGTTTCTTTAAGGTGGCTTTCTCCATTTCGGGAACTGCTATCGAACTTTTTGAAAATTATACTCCAGCCGTGATAGAGCTGTTGCAGGAACTGAATGAAACCGGATGTGTGGAGTTTCTGGCAGAGCCGTATTCTCATGGTTTGTCTTCACTTGCCAATGAGGACTGTTTCAGAGAGGAAACTTTGAGGATGTCGCGTAAGGTGAAAGAGCTTTTTGGAAAAGAACCGAAAGTATTCCGCAACTCTTCGCTGATATATTCCGATGATATCGGATGTACGCTGGCGGCAATGGGCTTTAAGGGCGTGCTGACAGAGGGCGCCAAGCATATTTTGGGTTGGAAGAGTCCGCATTTTGTATATCATTGTGCGCAGAATCCCAATCTGAAGTTATTGTTGAGAGATTATAAGTTGTCGGATGATATTTCATTGCGTTTCGGCAATTCCACGTGGAGTGAATATCCTCTGTTTGCCGACACTTATATGGACTGGATTGCTTCCGTGCCGGAAGAAGAGCAGGTCATCAATATTTTCATGGAACTTTGTGCTTTAGGTATGTTCCAGCCGCTGTCTTCGAACATCCTGGACTTTATCAAGGCGTTGCCCGGATGTGCAAAATCCCGTGGTATCTCTTTTTCAACTCCTTCGGAAGTGATCAGTGCGCATAAGTCGGTAGGGGCGCTTGAGGTGCCTTATCCTCTGTCGTGGATAGATGAGGAGCGTGACATCAGTTGCTGGCTGGGAAACGGTATGCAGCGTGAGGCCTTCAGCAAACTGTATAGCGTGGCAGACCGTGTGCACATCTGTAATGACCGGCGTATCAAGCAGGATTGGGATTACTTGCAGGCAAGTAACAATTTCCGTTTTATGACCACGAAGCCGGGTAGCTGGAATATGTATCGCGGAATTTACGATTCTGCGTATGATGCTTTCACTAATTATATGAATATCCTTGGTGATTTTATTAATCGGGTGAACATGATGTATCCGAGTGATGTGGACAATGAGGAGTTGAACTCTTTGCTTACGCTTATTAAGAACCAAGGGGAGGAACTGGAACTGAAAGATAAGGAAATTGCACGCTTGAATACCCGTCTGAAGAAGCTCTCTGCAGCGGGCGAGAAGAAGCCGGCTACGCGAAAGGCGGCAGCTAAGAAATAAATGTGATAGATAACCGCCCTTGTTGAGAAGGGCTGGAAAATGAGGATTATCGTATACTCCC
The DNA here is from genome assembly GCA_910586505.1 of uncultured Paraprevotella sp. Lineage (GTDB taxonomy): Bacteria > Bacteroidota > Bacteroidia > Bacteroidales > Bacteroidaceae > Paraprevotella. The sequence continues at coordinate 42,795 of CAJUGV010000013.1, forward strand.
GTTCATCTGTTATAAGGCAGATGAACGGGAGTTTTCTTGTCTTGGGTAGATCTGTGTGAGTCTGCTTGACGACAGATGAGCGCAGTCGGCTGTCAAGATATGAGATATTCTCTTTTTCTTTGATTGTCAGTGTGTAAGATTCGTTGTAGCCGGCACTGGAATTTCATGAGGAAGAAAATTTTATTTACTGCGGAGTATTTTTAATTTTTGTGGGCACGGTTTTTTATTTTATTGCGGTGTATGATTCTTTGCAATGAGGCAAAGGAGGTATACGGATACTTAGGGTGTATGACATGAGGGTGGGGGAAGGCGGGAGGGAATGCAGACTGTATTGTACCAAAAGAAACCGGAAAGGAAATAATATGTTTCCATATCTTCCTTTCCGGTTTTGTTTTCTGTGTGAGTGCCGGTATTATTGGAACGAACTGTATATCACTTGCACTTTGATTTTGCTGCTTTCTCCTCCGGCCAGCCGCGTGCTTCCCAATCCCATGTCGTGGGTTACGCTTACGATATTGTTGCTGTTATCCCGGTTTACCTCTACCGGAATGAGCACGACCTTGTTCCAGTCAGGATGGTTTTGTGTCCATGTTTCCGGTGCTATCCCAGCTTTGGCGGCACCTTCGTTTCTCTCTCTCTTGCATCGTGAAACGAGGTTGCTGATGTTAGAGAAAGTGTATGTGTTGTAACTGTTGTTGAAAGACGTCACATAGGAAGTCTTGTCGTCGGGAACACGTCTTTCTTCAAAGAAAGAGTACATATCCTGCTTGCGCACCAACAGGATGGTTCCGGGCACTTCGAAAGCAGAACTCGGCGTGGAGGTATTGTATCTATACAGAGTGAACTGTGCCTGACTGATGCTGTCGTTCAGGTGCTCTTCTCTGTAGATGTCGTTTATAGGCAATGTGATTTCTGTAAATACCCCGGCAGGCGTTTTCAGGTATGTGCAACGCGTATCGCTTTCTATGAATTCCTTTAAGTTGTCATTTTCCACATAAGTGTTCTGCAAGACTTCCGGTGTGGCAGAAAAGCGGCTCATGCCTACATAGGTGGTATCTTTTACCGCATCTTTGTAGCTGAAATAGAGATTCATCGTGCCGACTCTCATCTTAACCATTGTGCCGTCTCCGTCTGTTAGCTTGAAGTAGAAGCCCGGGCAGACATGGCGGATGAAGTTATATGAATTCCTGAAGAAGTCTTTGTTTTCATAGAACTTGTTCATGATGAACGTGCCGTATTCCTTAGGCAGCATAATGCGGATGTTGTGGGCATGGGAGCTGCTTTCCAGTTCGGTATCCGATAGTGTGAAATCCTTGGTCGTGAATACTTTCCGGGCAATGGGGTTGGGGTTGTGGTGATTGATGTATTTGCTAAAATCAGTATTGCTGTAATATGTCGTGTCTTCGCGTACTACATGGGTGGTATCCAATTCATAGACATCTACTTTCATCGGATTGTTCTCGTCTCCGTAGAATTTCTCGTAGTACAGTCTTATTTCTATGGAGTCTGCTTCTATTTTCCCCGCCTGATTCTTGACAATAAGGTCGTATGGAGGGAATTCATAGTTTTCCAATGTGCTGAACTGTGCAAGGAATTCCGCTTTGACCGGTAATCCGGTTTCAGGATCCGTTATGCGTCCTAAATATGAACTGTTACTGTTGCTAAGTACGGAATCCACTACGATGGAACGTGTGTCTGCTTCGTAGATAGAGTAGGACGCATTGATATTGTCGGAATCCGTATAGATGCCGATGTTGTCCGTTGTGTTGTCGCAGGCAACGGCGCATAATCCAAGCATCGAGATGAATGAAGTCTTGAAATTCATGAATACTCAGAGGGTAATAATTCTTATTCTTGATTCTGGTTGTTGCTCCACACTGTGTTGTAGAAATCTGCAAAAGCATCGGCATCGGCGGCGCTTACGTTCTCAAGTACCGGAATCTGTCTGCCATGTGCGTATTCGGCAAAAGACCGGAATTTGTCGCTTGTCGGCAGGGTCAGGCCGTCAGAGTAATTGATAGCCAGTTTATTGAGTTCTTCGAAAGTCATTTCCGGACTGAATTCTTCAAGAACCGATGCACTGACATTCTTAAAAGCGATGCAGTTGCCGAAATTTGCTCCCATCGGTTGCTTCAGTTCTTCCGAAGACATGGAGTAGACTATTTTGCAGTCGCGGAATGAAGGTTCTTCGTTGTATGCGATCTTGGCATAGAGGGGAACTAAAGCGGACATCCAGCCTTGGCAGTGTATGATGTCCGGTGTCCAGCGAAGCTTTTTCACCGTTTCCAATACGCCTCGTGCATAGAATATGGCACGTTCGCCATTGTCTTCATATTCATTTCCGTTCTCGTCGAGAGCCATCATGCGTTTCAAGAAATAATCATCGTTATCAATGAAGTACACCTGCATCCGGGCTGCCTGTATAGAGGCCACTTTGATGATAAGAGGATGGTCCGTGTCGTCAATGATGAGGTTCATGCCGGAAAGGCGGATCACTTCGTGGAGCTGGTTGCGGCGTTCATTGATGTTTCCCCATTTAGGCATGAAAGTTCTGATCTCCATCCCTCTGTCCTGTATCTCTTGTGGAAGTTCTCTACCTAAGGCGGCCAGTTCCGAGTTAGGAACATAAGGCGTCATTTCTTGAGTAATGAATAATATTTTTTTAGCCTTCATTGTCATGTTCTCTATTTTTCTTAGGTACAAAGGTACGTAATTTATTGAGATTAACAGCAATGTAGAGTAAAAAAGTAGTCTGTAAGAAGCAGAGAAAGAGAAAAAGGCCCGGTTCTTCTAACGGGTTACGGAGGCTTGCCTTTGGGTGGTGACAGATTCATCTTAAGTGGGCGGCGATGCGGGTGTGGGGCTTCCTGCGAGTTGCCAGACTGTCTGTTCCGGGTTTGTTTTCGTGATTCGTTGCAGCTCTTTCTGGTGTGGTTGCGGATTGGAAATGTAATGGAGTAATGAACTTGTGCATGTTTTTCGGAGTAGTTCGGAAAGACGGGTAGTCTGGTTTATGGGGTGGGGAATCAAATAAAATCTATGACAGTGTTTCTTTGTATTTCATTTTATCGTAACTTTGTGAAATAAAGCTACGATAATCTATGGCACTGATAAGTCTAAACAGCAGAATAACTGATAGCTGGGAAGAAAGATGCAAGCATCTTAAGTCTCCGGAAAGTTTGATTTATGTGAAAGATAGAGCGCAAGAGGATATTGTTAATCCGGCATCTATGGAGATAGCTGTAGGAGATGTATATATATTGCCGGGTGACAATAAACAGTATAGAATAGCAGATGAGGGATTGACAATAAAACCGAAAAAATCTGTTGTAATATATAGCCAACAAAAAATAGCATTGCCCTACAATGCTTTCGGGATAGTTACCGGTAAGGGAAACTACATCTTTCAGGGATGTTTTATTTCTACGGGTAAGATAGATCCCGGATTCGACGGTTACCTGAAAATCGGGTTTTATAATGGCGGCAATAAAAAAGTTACCTTGATGCGCGGCAAAGGGTTTGCTTCCGTATATTTTATTAACACGGATTTTACGATGGAACATGCATTGGAGGATTATCAAACGGCACCGCCTGCCAATATAAAGCAGATCGGAAGATTACGGACTTTCTGGACTTATGTAACAGAGCATTGGATAAGTTTTTTGGCTTGGGGCATTGTGGCCTTACCGGCTGCGATATATTATGTACTACAAATAATTAATTACTTTAAACTCTCTGCGTGATGATTGTGACAGGCAATAATCTGAAAGCATTGATACGGCAGTTTGGCATGATTCAGGAACAGGCGTATGACCAGTTCTCTCTTTCATTGACTTTGGACCGTCAGGTAATTAGATTTAAGGAAGACACACCATGTATTACATATGGGCAGGATATTCCCGATGAATGGCTGGAAGAATTATATATACAGGACGGGTATATCCTGAAACCGGGGCATGCGATACTGGCATGCAGTTCTGAAACCATAAACATGCCCAAGGGGTATATAGGCATACTTCAGACAAAAGGTTCATTGGCCCGGCTCTTCGTAACGGTGCATTGTTGCGACGGTCAGGTTGAGAGCGGGTATAGTGGGAAAATCACTTTTGAAATATGTAATATGGGACCGGTTGAAGTGAAACTTCTTCCCGGACATAAGGTCGGGCAATTATTTGTTTTTTCGACATCCTGCGAGAATGAAATGTATAACGGGCAATACAATCATGCAAACAGTCCTACGATAAGTAATAAGGGATACAATAATAAAAAATATGAAAACAGAACTGACACTTGCTGTTCCGACTGAAAAGGTATGGCAAATATTAGACTACAAAAAAAACGCGGTAATAAAGGAAGATAACATGGATGTTATGGGACGATTATTGGCGGAGGGTATTTATCGTCGTCGTAATCTTTTGGAAGAAGATCCGTCTCATAAGCAGATTATACCTTATGCGGTGATCTGTTGTGACGATATGGTATATGTGTTCCGACGTACAAAGAAACAGACAGAGGCGCGTCTGCACAATCTTTATTCTCTTGGGGTAGGCGGGCACATGAATCCATGGGAAAATCATGTAGTGGATATAAACTATTTGCATCATGAACTGGAACGCGAGATGAACGAAGAGGTTCTGGTGCATGAGGGATGTAAGATAGAGAACATGCAGCTCATAGGTTTTATTAATGACGATACTAATGAAGTGGGCAAGGTGCATCTGGGAGTGCTTTATCAAATATGTCTTAATAATAAAGATATAGAGGTTAATGAGAAAGAAAAGATGACAGGGCAGTGGATAAAAAAATCAGAACTTAAAGACTATTACCAGCAGATGGAGTCTTGGTCGAAGATATACTGTGATCTACAAATGTAAAGGGTTTGTAAGAAGCAGACAACAGGTAACTCTTTACTTTTTCGTACGAAATATATATAATATGGAACTGATAACTTTACACGGAACTGATGATCGGTTGTATGAACTTGTGGCACGGTTGGTTATGAGTCCCGATGTGTTGAGGCAGAATAATAATTATCCGTTTAAAACGACTCCTCAACATACTTGGTATATATGCTTGGAAGAAGGTGTTGTAACTGGTTTTATGCCTGCGAAAGTTTCCGGGAACGGACTGTATATCGACAATTACTACATCAGTGATGATAACCCCGAGGTCTTGGATGGATTGATCGGATATATATTGTCCTCCACGGACAGACCGGTGACTGCTTTATGCCATAAGCGTCATACAAACGCTTTCCGTTTACGTGGTTTCATGACATGCACGGTGTTTGCCCAATACAATAAGATGCAGAATATCCGCAGGAAAGGAGATACGGAATAATGATTCGCCAGTTGAATGTATATGAGGCAGTTCAGGAGCGGCTGAAATTGATTTTTCAGAATTTCGATTATGTGTATGTTTCCTTTTCAGGAGGTAAGGATAGTGGGGTTTTATTGAATCTCTGTGTGGATTATATACGCAGAAACTTGCCGGGGCGCAGGCTTGGTGTGTTTCATATGGACTATGAAGCTCAGTACAATCATACTACGGAATATGTCAGGAAGAGGCTGGCAGAGGATCGTGACATACTTGATGTGTATCATTGTTGTGTTCCGTTTAAGGTGAGTACATGTACCTCGATGTTTCAATCATATTGGCGCCCATGGGAAGATTCCCAAAGGGAAATATGGGTAAGGGAGATGCCTGAGGGGTGTTATACTTCGGAAGATTTCGAATTCTTTAATGAAGATCTTTGGGATTATGATTTCCAGCGGTTATTCGCGCCTTGGCTGCGCAGTCGTAAAAATTGTCACAGGATATGTTGTATTGTCGGAATACGGACCCAGGAGAGCTTTAACCGTTGGCGTACTATTTACAGTGATAAAAACTATCGCCGTTTCGGTTCCGTCAAGTGGACTCATCAAATAGATAACAATGTCTTCAATGCGTATCCAATATATGATTGGAAGGTTTCCGATATTTGGATTGCCAACAGCCGATTCGGATGGTATTACAATCATTTATATGATTTGTATTATCAGTCAGGGATTCCAATAGGACGACAGAGGGTGGCAAGTCCGTTCATATCACAAGCATTATCGACGCTGACGATGTATAAAGTTATTGATCCGGACACTTGGGGTAGAATGGTCAGCCGGGTGAATGGGGTGAACTTTGCAGGTATCTATGGAAATACTCTTGCTATGGGATGGAAATCTATAAAGTGTCCCGACGGATTCTCTTGGAAACAGTATATGGAGTTTCTGTTGGGGACGCTTCCTTCCGAAATCCGTGATAATTATCTGGAGAAACTCAATGTAAGTATTCGTTTTTGGCGTATGCGGGGCGGATGTCTTAGTGAGGAGACAATACAAAAATTGCGAGACAGGAATATCCCATTTACGGTTGGTACGGCTTCGGCGTACAGGACTGATAAAATCCCTGTAAGAATGGAATACCTTGATGATATAGATATTCCCGAATTCCGAGAAATCCCGACGTATAAGCGTATGTGTATCTGTATTCTTAAAAATGACCATACGTGTAAGTATATGGGATTTGCCCAGACTAAGCGCGAGCGGGAGTTGAGGGACAATGTGATGAAAAAATACAAATCATTAGGGTATGGAAAAATATAAGAGTCCGATATATAATGTGATTGCCGTTCCGGTTGAGAAGGTCGTGGCAAACAACTATAATCCCAATGTGGTCGCCCCGCCAGAGATGAAACTCTTGGAACTTTCCATATGGGAGGACGGGTATACAATGCCGTGTGTATGCTATTATTTGAAAGACAGCGACCAATATGAGATTGTTGATGGTTTTCATCGCTACATGGTGATGAAAACGTCCAGACGCATCTATGAGCGTGAGCAGGGTATGTTGCCAATTACCGTCATTGATAAGGACTTATCAAACAGGATGAGTTCAACTATACGACATAACCGGGCAAGAGGTGTGCATAGCGTGGAGTTGATGAGTAACATTGTTGCCGAACTGACACGTTCGGGAATGTCGGACAGTTGGATTATGCGGAATATCGGAATGGATAAGGATGAACTTTTGCGCTTAAAACAGATCTCCGGACTGGCAGATTTGTTTGCCGACAAGCAATTCGGAATGTCCGACGAATGGAAAGAGGAGGATTGAGCCCCAACTTCTTTCTTCAGACAGTTGGAATGGGTATATATAAAGGTTAGTCAACTAAAATAAAAACTGATCCTGCTTGCCGAGATTTCTCAGGAAGTCTAAACAAAATATTTTTCAAGGTCGAAAGTATTTCGGCTTCTGGGGGAAATTGACGCAGGTTTCCCTTAAAGCCGAAAAACTTTTCTGCACATATATCCTACAAAAAAGGAAGTAGGGAATACCTAATTCAATAAAAGAAGGTATATTATTGTGCCTTATCGCGAGTTTCAATGCTGATTCTTCCTCTATTTGGGTGTTTCGTGTATCTAAATGTAATTTATCTTTGTATAAGTAAAGGTTGACTCCAATATGGTTTATATAGGTCTATTCTATACTTATTTCCCCGCGAATTAATGAATAAAATAAAGGCACTGATATCTCGCTGAATGCTTGTTTTACAGTGCCTTTATTTATTTGTCGGGGTAGCGGGATTCGAACCCACGACCCCCTGCTCCCAAAGCAGGTGCGCTAACCGGACTGCGCTACACCCCGTATTACAAAAATGCTATTGTTTCTCAAAAGCGATGCAAAATTACATCTTTTAAACGATATATCCAAATCAAATTATAAAAAGATTAGGTTTTGATATAGATAATGGCATAAATATTATACAGAATAAAAAGGTTTTTAGAAATTACGAAGTAGTATCTATGTCTATCTGTAAAATGAAAAATAGCCTTAAAAATCTGTCCAAATATCGGTATAATCTGATTTCATATTAATTCTGCCCTCAATAGCATTTCCTGGATTATTGTCAACTCCTATTCCGCTATTTGTTAAAAGGTATGAACATACATTTACTGCTACTACTTCGCAAGTTGGCTTAATATATACTTTTTTCTTCATCATCATATTTTTCAGTTTACTTCACAATCACTATTTTTTTATTTATTATGTAAGCTCCTTGCGGAAGTCCATCTGTGGCTTTATGTACATTCACAAGATTACGAACTTTTGCACCGTCAAGTGTATAAACATCAACGAATTCATCTTTATCGGTTACAATACCCAATACTTTTGTATCTAGATCTTCTAGAACAATTAGACGTTGATTTACGCCAAGTTTTTCATTGTATTCTGGTACATCATTCATGTTTATATAAGCACGGTTTTCGGAGATCCAACATCCTATACCACAGAGTTGTATTTTGTTGTCTGAGTTGATAAGATACATTCCTTCCACTATATCTTGATGTTCAAAGGAGCCAATCAATCCTTTGGTCATACCGGCTTTAATAGCAGGTGCTCCATTATATGCAACTACAACGTTGCCGTTTGTCGTAGTTCTAAATATATATGGCATCCCAGCCTTAAGATGTTCTACATGTTCTAAAACTAAAGCCTCGGGTAATTTGTTTTTGCTTCTCATCACTCCTGCAATACTAAAGAATTCTGCACCTGTATAATCTCCAGTTGCAACCGCATAAGGCAAACAAATAGTACCATAATCTCCCTCTTTAAGATTTGTTCGTTCGTAACCGTTTACTACGTTTATAGCTTGTGTAAATGTATCTGCATATCCATTATATCCTTTATTGCTGATGGCATAGTTCTTAAATCCACCATAATTGTAGATAAATGATCGACTACCGATTCCCCAATACGAATCTTCCTGATTCCATGTCCATTTGCACTGTTTGGATCCTAATGTTAAATCTGTTTTAGTTGTTTCACTGGCTGTTAAGTAAAGGCCATTCTGTGTTGTAATTACTCCATTTGCATTATCCACATGCCATAATATATCAGCTTCTTTTGTATTGACAATCTTGTTACCTATTTTGTAAACTGGAATCGCTTTTAGCTCATTTTCAGATGTACTCTCTGTAGACATTGCATAGTATTTTTCATCTTTTATGGCTACAAACGCGACTGTTTTCTCAGATTCAGGTATATCCGTTATATTTAGAGTATAGCTTGCAGTTGCTCCTATATATTCATCGTTTTCTAATACAGTAGCTGTAATTACAGCAGTCCCGGCTTTATCTCCAGTTTTTACTTCTCCGGTGGTTTCATTCACAGTAAGCAGACTTTTGTCGGAAGAGGAATAAAGGATAGGAGAGGTTGAGTTTGTTGTAGCTTTGACAATTAGTGTCTCGCCTTGAGAAACAGAATATGATAGTTTTTCAAATGTTAATGTAGTAGTTTTTTTGCCGGATCTTATGGTTTCTATGTCATTTTGCAACATCACATTTAATTGATTAACAGAGTTGAATGTGCATGGATACCCAGTAATATTTATAGTTGACTGTAAATCTATGGAAATATCGGCAGAAGTTGTATGCAATGCAATTCTTTCGTTATCCTGTTCAATTTCTCCAAATCGGTTACTAAATGCAGAGATTACTGTAGCGTTAGATATTTTTACACGCATGGATTCGTATTGGGCTATATTATTTTTTAATTCTGTCACTGTTACAACTTGTGTAGGAATTACTATGTTATCCGTTATTGTAACTTCATTAAATTCAGTTCCGTTTGTTATCAGTTCGTAAATACCATTACGTTGTATAAGTCGGGCTAAGATTATGCCATTTAGTGATGTTCCCATTCTCAATGTGTTCCTACCAGAAATAAACAAACCTGCAGTGGTATCTTGTATATAAGCTTTTTCGCTATCAGCATACGTTACTATAGCATTATTCAATTTGAAACAACAGTCAACACCTGTTTCGGTAGCACCACTTTCGAGTTTCAATTTTTCCAAAGAAATAAAGGGCTCAATTTTTGTATAGGTTGCCGTAGTTACGTTGCTATTATTCCAACCTTCTTTTACCGCTATGGCTTTAACTTTAGTAGACTCATTTATTGTTAATGGATTCTCATATTTTAGAGAAGAGGTTGATGGTTCGGAATCATCCATAGTATAATAAATAGTTGCATCATCAGTCGGACTTGAAATAGTTATCGAAAGTTTATCGTAGAATTCCCTTCTATCTGCTGGAGTTATAATAGGGTCATTAACTTTAGGTTGTATAAAATCTACTTCTTTATATAGTTGAACCGGCAACAGATTTACAGATGATGTGTAGTTTAAAAAGCGAGGAAATGTTTCATTATATTGTATAGAACCATAATTCCCAAAAGTTATGTTCGCGTTATCACCATTAAAACTAATTGCTATTTTGGGGATATTAGTAACTGATGTGACCAATTCTATTTTCTTTGCTTTAGAGGAAGATAAGTAACCATTAGAGGTCTTTAACCTCCATGCACCACTTTTTCCACTTAATGTAACTGGTTGTACATTCGAAGTTTCATCCAAAGCTATTCGGTTTTCTATAATTATTACAGGTTCTGGATTCATATAATCACCATTGAGCTCTCCCATCGCTTTATTTGTACTTGAACAAACAATTAAATATTGTTTATCCTCTTCAAGTTGGTTTACTTCATTGATAAGTTCATAATTTTTTTGTGCTTGTATATTATGGTAAAGAAACCCTAATAGCAATAATAATAAAAACCTCATTGAGTTAGCATTTGTGAATATTCTCATGAATTTGAATTTATATAAATAAAATATACGATTAAACATTATTCGGTAAATATAAATAAAAGATATTATATTACCTCATAAAGGGTAAGTTATTATTCAATTTTGCATAAAATTGTTTATTTTTGAATAAATACAATACTTGTCTCCCCCCTTTTTAATTAAGCCTACTATAATTTAGGTGTAAATTTAAGTATTTACACTAGAAAAACATAGAAAGAGAGGTTTGGAGGTTTGGAGATTTGCCGACTCCGGGCTTTCTTATGTAGATATGTATATCAGTGCCATAATTTATTTAGTATTATTAGATCTTTTAGGTTATTATTCGTATGCATTTCGCAAAAAAGTTATAACTTTGCGTCTGCTACAAGGAGAGATGCCAGAGTGGTCGATCGGGCCGCACTCGAAATGCGGTGAACGGGCAGCTGTTCCCAGGGTTCGAATCCCTGTCTCTCCGCAATAAATGCTGAAAATCAGCAAATTGCAAAATAAACACCCAATTTTACACCCAAGAATGTAAAATTGGGTGTTTTTGTATTATTTAAGAAAACTGCCGAGCGACTATGCATTGATCAGTGATTCTTTCCATTTCCAATTACCTTATGAAGCCTAAAACAATATCATACACAAAGCCATGTCGCTGCGCTCTGCTGCAAAACGAGCAATTGCCAATGGTAAATCATTGCAACTGTGATACACAATCAATACATATGTTTCTTATCACAACAGCTATTTCCTTTTGCTGAATTTCTCTTTTGCATATTCATAAGATTCGAGGATATATGGCTTCAATGATTCAAAAGTCGTTTCGGATGGGCTCAAAGCGCAAATCCAACCCATCCACGCATAGACCGGATGCGGCATAATGACATTCTTTGCAGTAAAGTTATATGGCATATCCACAATACTGCCTTTGCATGGACGTTTGGGCAATTCTCCGAACAAAGTGCGGAATGTCTGTTTTCGGACACCTATATTCACTCGCCACGCTCCCTCACGGTATAGTCTGGAAGCTCGGTCATTGTCTCCATCCTTTTCTTTGATTGTCAAGACATATACGCCACGTTTCAGTACGCTACTGGGATTATAGAAAATACCACGCTCGCCCCAGCTACGAACTTCGACAACTCCTTCAAGGTTGTCAAGGCAATATTTCAGAATGTTGTCAGGTGTAATAGCCATATTGTAATCATGATTCTTTAATTAACCGGTGCATCGTTGCAATATCCTCCGATGCCATTTCGAATTTTGATTTCTCAATCAGGATGTTTTGCCCCGTCATTATATAGGATGGAAGGATACGAATACCGTTGTATAAAATCTCGGTATTGCGCAATTTATAGGTAGATATGCTTGGGACAGCATTCTTCCCGGTCGCCTTCTTGCTTATCATATTAAAGGCTTTCTTTGCCACATCCCCCATAAGCATAATGACCCTGACATTGGGAAACAATGCAAGTTCTCTTTCCAGATAAGGCAGATTTTCCTCTATGTTCTCTTTTGAAACGGCATATTCGGTTTTGGGCATCTTAACAGCATTGGTGATGTAAATCCCTTTGTTCAGGATATCCGGTGCGGAATTCACCTCTATCCCGGCTTTTCGGAACAATGGAATTGTCGTTGACATATATGCGGCATCCGGCTTTCCATAGAAATCATCTTCCGGGCATGAGGGGACAACCTCATTTATCATGATTGCCCGTATGATTTCCGGATTAACCTCTACATTGTTGAAGTGCATATCTGTTTCCCTTTCGGATAATCGCCGTAGTTGTTCCTCGATATTCATAATACTATCCTTTATAGCTACGTTTTATTTCGTCAATCGACTTGCCGCCGATACCAAAGTTCTCATCCGGCAATTCCTTAATGGTTACGGTGAAGAATTGCGCCGGGATATGGGTTATTTCGGCAGCTGTTGCTGTCAGCCGCTCAATAAGTTCTTTCTTCTGTTCGGAGGTCAAAGCCCCGCTTTCAACTGAAATGTACGGCATAATATATTATAATTTTAATTTAGACAGAATTAG
>CAJUGV010000014.1:0-5581 GCA_910586505.1 uncultured Paraprevotella sp.
CACTCCCGAACTGTGGAATCCCCGTGAAAGCCGTCTGAACGGCAAGAGCAAGGAGGCGGTGGAAGTCAACGCGAAAATCGACAAGTTGCTGTTGGCGGTGAATACCGCTTTCGATTCCCTTCTGGAACGAAAGACCGATTTCGATGCGACAGCAGTCAAGGAAGCCTTCCAAGGCAGCAAAGAGACGCGGATGACCTTGCTCAAACTCTTCGACAGGCATATTGGGGAAGTCAGGGCACGTGTAGGTATCGATGTGTCTCACCGTGCACTTCCCAATTACCTCTATACCCGCAGCCGTCTCGCTGATTTCGTCAGCAGCAGGTTCAAAGTATCCGACCTTGCTTTCTGCCAGCTCAACGAACTATTCATCCGGGAATTTCAGGAGTATGTGGTAATAGAGAAAGGCTTGGGCGTCCAGACAGTGCGCCATTATTTGGCCAGCCTTAAAAAGATTTGCCGCATCGCATTCAAGGAGGGGCACTCGGACAAGTTCTATTTTCAACACTACAAATTACCCAAACAAAAGGAAACACCTCCAAGAGCGTTAAGCAAGGAGGATTTCGAGAAGATACGGGACATAGAGCTTACCGGATGCCGCCCCGAACACTCCATTGTCAGGGACATGTTCCTTTTCGCCTGTTATGCCGGAACCTCGTACGTGGATGTGGTGGCCATCACTCCCGACAACCTGTCAAGAGACGACAACGGGGCATTGTGGCTGAAATACCGCCGGGGGAAGAACGGGCAGTTGAGCCGTGTGAAGCTGCTGCCCGAAGCGGTAGCCCTTATCGAAAAATACCGTGACGATACACGGGGCACACTGTTTCCCGTAATTCCTTACCAGGCTCTGAAATGGTGTCTGACGAGCATCAAAATGAAAGCCGGTATCAAGGGGCGTTTGTCCTACCACATGGGACGGCACTCGTTCTCGACCCTCATGACCCTTGAAAACGGCGTACCTATCGAGACTGTCAGCAAGATGCTGGGGCACGCGGATATAAGGACTACCCAGGTGTATGCCCGTGTAACCCCTAAGAAACTCTTCGAGGATATGGACAAATATATCAAAGCGACAAAAGATTTGAAACTCATTCTCTAACCCTATAAATACAATTCGATTATGCGAAGCACTTTTTCCATTCTATACTACATCAACCGCGGCAAGGTCAAAACAGACGGAACGACTTCAATACTGTGCCGTATCACCATTGACGGCAAGAGCAGCGTATTTGCCACCGGTTATTACTGCAATCCCAAAGACTGGAACGCCAAAACAGGGGAAGTAAAGGATGCAAGGGCAAACAACCTCCTTGTCGGACTCCGTTCCAAAATTGAGACCTCATATGACAATCTATTGAAGGACGCGGGTATGGTCTCGGCGGAAATGCTCAAGAACGAGATTACCCATGTAGCAACCGTTCCGGTCACATTGCTGAAAGCCGGGGAAGAGGAGCGGGAAAGACTGAGAATCCGCTCGGAAGTGATAGATTCTACCTCCTCTTACCGCCAGTCCAAATCCTCGCAGGCATACCTGCACGAGTATCTGCTGTCGCTGGGTATGCGGGACATCGCCTTTGAGGACATTACCGAAGACTTCGGCTGGGGCTATAAACTCTATCTGAAAACCAAAGGCTGCGGGAATGGGCATATCAACCACTGCCTTACATGGCTGAACCGTCTTATCTATATTGCAGTGGACAGGGAGATACTCCGTTTCAATCCGCTTGCGGATGTCCCCTACGAGAAGAAACCGGACTACAAGTTGAAACACATAAGCCGGGCGGAACTGCAACGGGTCATGGAGCAGCCCATGCCGGAGAGGTTGCAGGAGCTTACCCGGAGGGCCTTCATCTTTTCGGCCTTCACGGGGCTGTCATATGTCGATGTGAAACGGCTTTATCCCTCGCATATCGGAACAACCGCGGACGGCAGGAGGTATATCCGTATTAACAGGAAGAAAACCGATGTCGAGTCCCTTATACCGTTACACCCCGTAGCCGAACAGATATTGTCCCTCTACAATACAACCGATGACGGCAGGCCGGTATTCCCTCTGCCCAATCGGGACAGGCTTTGGTACTGCATCCACGAGATAGGCATATTGGCCGGCGTGAAAGAGAATCTCAGCTACCACGCAAGCAGACATTCGTTCGGAACCTTGACGCTTTCAGTAGGTGTGCCGATCGAGAGTATCAGCAAGATGATGGGACACACGAACATCCGGACCACACAAGGCTATGCCAAAGTGACCGATGATAAAATCTCCGAGGATATGGATAAGCTGATGGCAAGGAGACGTGAAAACGGGGCATCTTCCAATTAGAATCCCTGTTTCGCGGTCGCCCGCTTCCTCGCCGCCCATGGAAGTTAGTACAGACTTCATTGAAAGTGAAAAAGTCGGGCGGCAGGTCGTTTCGGGCAGAATCTTCCTCCTTCGGAGCGTATTCAGCCCGAAAACTTTTTCCCTTTCACGTCTGTACAATGGATGCCGTCGGCAGCGGAAACAAGCGACCGACGGAAAAGTCGGAACAAAAACAAAAGAGAAACAGCATACGTTCAGTAGAATACTACCGGTCTGTATGCTGTTCCGATATCCTATAGGAGGGATATTTTTTGACAGCCGAATGAAGCGGGCAGGCGGCAAACTGCGCTCCCTCCAGAAAAATCAATCCGTTTTTTCGGTTACTTGACAATATCCGCCTTTGTCCGGTTCAATGTGCTTTTCACTTTGTCGGCATTCGGTCAGGCTATCTGCTTTCCTATAGCGTTGTTCGGCAAAAGCTTTTGCACTTGGCGTGTTGTTCTTAGAAAGCATAGTGAATGATTTTTCTCCCTACTTTTTATTTCTTCTTCTCTTTTGTCGATTTTTCCTTACTTCTTGAGTTTTCATACAGCTTCTTTCCATTGTTGTAAATGACATCCAAAAGTTCGTTTGTAAGTTTGATGTCTGCAATTTTTATAATACTATCTTCTCCTATTGGATAGCCAAGAATATTGACACTACCAACGCAGCATATTTACATCACTGATTATCAGTGACAATTCATTTTATCAGTACAACCTCCGTTTTTACAAGTACATAGAATGCAAGGACAAATGCAAATCATTGTATTTCATTGTTTTGCATACACGTGTTGTGCCGTCTATTTTCAGTCTTTTTGTGGAATGTCCGCTATGAAGATAGGATATTTCCGCAGATATGTTACAGAACGCTTGTAATGGCTTTCTAGTTGATTGTATGTTTATGTTCTCAGATTGAATAGGGAATATGCAGTTCTTGTCTGTCATTTTTGCATATATTTAGAATTATACACTGCCAATCCTTTAATCGTCAACAGATATTTCTGACGGGGATGGCGAGGCTTGTCGGGGTAGAGCATAGAAACAAATCCCTCTTTTATGGCTGGATTGAGTGAGTATTCCATAAAATTCTCACGGTTTTTTAATCCTACGGTTGCCATCATCTCTTTGACAGATAATCTATTGTTCGCAATAGCTTTTATTAACCGGATGATATTTTCATTATCTATCTGTAATGGATTTTCCGATCTTGACGGGGTGCTTGACGGGGTACTTGTCGGGGTGGAGATGAGTATGTCTTCGGGCGCATTTACTATCATAAAACGATTCCTCAATTCATTGTTTTCTCCCATCAATAGGTTACGAAAGAATCGTTCCAAATAGGCAGCTTCCCTTTTGATTCCTTTTTGTATGTTTTGATAGTTGGCTCTAACTAAAGCATTACGGAAGTACCAAGAGTGTTTAGCGAAAAGGTCATTCTCAACATTGAATCCCATCGAACGTAAATATTGGATGGCAAACACTGCTGTAGTTCGGGTATTACCTTCTCCAAACGGATGAATCTGCCACAATCCCGATACGAATTGAGTTATATGGCTGACTATTTGATAAATGTCCAACCCCGTATAATCAAACGTCTTTTCTTGTTCAAGGTCATATTCGATGGCTTTCCGAATGTCTGGAGCAGATACATAGAATACGGTATCACCACGAAGTACCCATTCTTTTTTGGTAATATTGTAATCTCTGATTTGTCCAGCAAATTTGAATACACCATCAAATATTCGTCGATGGATAGCGGTCAATCCAGCTACAGTGAAAGCAAACGAACGCTCGTTCAAGAGCTTGGTTATATTAGCAGAAACTTTATCGGCTTCCTCCGTTTCGTAATCTTTTTCAGTACGAATATCTTTCGAATCGTAGTAACTCTTGATAAGTTGTTGTACTTCATCAATGGTTATATCCCCCTCAATATGCTTACGAGCAGTCTCAATAAGATATTCGGAGGGCTTCAGGCCATCTACCGCTTGAAGTCCTATTGCCGTTTGCCACGCATAGCCTTTTTCACGCTTTTGCGGCTCGCCTTGCTGAATGTATTCGTCGAAGTTTAGCATTTAATGTAATATATCAGAGTTAACCTGCTTTTATTATTTAAATAATTCTCAATACCCCTATAAGGTAATCCAAGCATATTCCAATTTTTTGAAAAGGCTTTAATTGGGGATTAATTGACATAACAACACTAAGATAATTCAATAAAATTGCAGGATTATAATCTTTGGTAGTTATTTCCAAAACTTGTTGAGAATATTTCAGCCATATACCATACAATTCTTCTGAAAGATTATAATCTTTCATCTGCTTTAATCCGTCATCAATCAATTCACGAATATATTTGCGGATTAATTCTTGATTCTTATTATAATTATTCATTTGTGTATTCTTTTTGAATGTCTTTTAATTGATTTTCTAACTCGGCTAAATCAGGATGGTTATTTTGTTTAATAATATCTTCTTTCAATATTTTGATTTTATGTGTTATTTCATCTTGCTTGGCTTGTTCTTTATTGAATTTAAAACCATATCCTTCTATACTATTGATAAGAGGCATGATTAATAACAATAACCATAAAACAAAAATTAAGCTGTTTCCATCAAATTTGCAAATAAAACATTGAGTTACAAATGTATCAAAGTTTTTTAATACATACATTGACGAAAAAATCAACAATATTATATACCATCCTTTTCTTATCCAATGTAATTCAGATTCAACCTTATTCAAATCATACAAGAATTTGTAAATTTTAGAAAATATATTCATATCATCTATTCTAATTGTTTTCTATAAACTGAATCTAATGTATTTCCATCTTTATCTTTCCATACTAACCAGCCGTTGTTGCTACTACCAATACAGAAATCGGCGGCAGTACTGGGGCTTGAAAAAGTTTTATCCGATGTCAATACCAATATTCCGTTTTCATTGGCGGTGTAGTCTTGAAGCATCTTTTCTCGCTTTTCTTTCCAGTTGAAAGACGGTACCATTGTTGGGGCAACAATGCTTCCTTTTAGGACTGTGAATCCATCAGAACTATAGAAGCCTTTTGCATTGCATCCTCTACCTTTGGTGTAGAACAAATGTTCTTCCTTCGGTTGTGATACTTCAAAGATATTGCAACCGATAAATGATGCCAAAAACTTCACATCTTCGAAAAATTCATCTATTGAGTCCTGTTGATGCTCTGGTAGATTCGGTGCTTTAGGGATTTGTTTATTA
>CAJUGV010000014.1:5591-40656 GCA_910586505.1 uncultured Paraprevotella sp.
GAGTGCTTTTTGCCAAAACGCTTTTTTGCTGTCGTGGTCTTTTACACGTTCTTTAAAGTTTTCCGTTTCACCTATATATGCCTGTGGCTTGGTTGATTCATCTTCGCCTAGTAATATATAAAACGCAGGTTTTTGCAACTTCTTTTGTGTATTCAAATAAGAGAGGTTAGAACGTGGCACGACAAACATTTGGCAAATCTTGTTGCTAATGAATGCGTATTGAGTTCCTTTCGGATCTCCATCAATGAGATATGTTGTTACTGTTTTGCCCATAATTATACACCGTAATGCTTTTCTAATCGTTCTACAAGTCCATCAACTAACTGGGAATAATCCTTAAAACGAAGTTGTGACAAATTCCTTAAATTGAATCCAATAAATTTATCCATATCTTTTCTCTCTTTATTGTGGTCAGTGTCTTCTTTATATAATAATATCATGTTAGGAATCATATTGTGAGATTGTGCCACCCCCATTGCATATCCTATTTCATGATAAACATTAATGTTAGCACTACTTAAATCTGCAATAATCAAACTACATGATTGTATAGCTTCCAGTATTTTATCTTGAATGGAGAATGTGCTTGATTCAATGGTTCTATCAATTCTAATAGGTCTTGGATTCAATGTTATATTGCGATGTTTAGCATTAAATGTCTCTACTGCTCGAACAATTTTTTCGTATATCAATTCACTTTGAGAATCCCCAAATTGCATTGATATGAAAATCTCATTTCTTTTTGTCTGATGTATTCGCTCAAACATATTAACCAAGTTCTCTGAGCCATCGTTGGACAAATCGTCTGCATCAACAATTTTGTTTATTCCATTTTGCTTCGCCCAATACACAAAGGATTTAAGTCGATTCTTATCTAATAATGCATAAAACACCATTGCACACAAGAAAGCAATATTCCCATATTCGTTTCCCTCAAATTGTTCATATTCTCGTCCAACTATATTTAAAGCTTGTTCTATGGCATTTGCATCTTGTACCTTATCGAGAAATGATTGATAAGTTTTCAATTGACTCTTTCTGACTTCTAATGAGTATTTTGCTCCATTGTATTGATTTTGCAAATCGCGTACTTGCAAACTGTATCCATAAACATCTTTCTCCAGTGTCCTATACTCTGGTGAAGTTACATCATAATTGCTCCTAAATTTGAAATCATCTAATTTCTCTACAAGTTGATCATGCAATGTTTGAAGTTTAACTAATTGCGAATCCAATTCTTCATATTTTGCTTGAGTACCTGGCAACCTTTTTTGCTCTTCTTCGTATGCCTCTTTAATTTCTGGAATAAACTTGTTAATTAATTGTACGATTCTCAAACAAGCAGTACGATAATAGTCTTGGTCAATAGAATCATTAACCCTTAACCAAGGAATCGCATTGTATCGTCCTGACTTTACTTGTTCTATTAGACGAAGTGCAATTGGGTATTCTTTCCCTAAATTTTCTTTATCGTCAAACACATTCAAATCATGAATAATTTTCAAACTTGCCTCTTGTCTTAATGGTTCTTGCTTAAAATTTATGTTATGGAATATACCAGCTTCAAACTTGTCCGCTTGTTCTTCTGCTGAGAATATCACAGTAAAAGGTACAATAAGTTTTTTCAACTCATTTATGTCCGCATTTGTTTCAGTCCAAACGCTATCAGCAGGACTGTCAAAAGGTTCCAATCTATGATTCCCGTCAACCCTAACTAATTCAGTATTTGTTCTTTTGATTAAATAAGCATGTCTTGCCCGATACCCCTCATAAGGGAGTCTTTCACTTAAAACTTTTAATCCAGGAACAAATTGGGCATCATCTCTATCTACCGCATTATCAATACCGATATTTCTTGCAAAGTTCTCATAATCATGTACTCTGCAAGCAAGAGTAATTTCAGGGAAATACTTGTATTCTCCATTTGCAAGAAACTCAACGATTTCTTTTTTATGATTGTCCAAAGCATTTCTTTGATATGAATCTGGTTTATGAGATATTGCGGCCAAATCCTTTATGGGGGCGAAACCTCTAAGCACAACATAATGATTAAATGTTTTATATATTATTCCTTCTAACTTTGCCATAATTTCTACTTGATGTTATTTATATATTTTAGAAATGCTTCTCTTTGGCAACTCCAGATTTCCTTATCCGGTAATCCAAAATATTCTATCATTTCTTTATGTAACGCATCTAAGGCTATAGATGAATTTATCATTTCTGCCTTTCGAGTGTCGCACAACCAACCTATTTTATTAAAATTCACATCAGGTAAAAGATATAATCGTACTTTGTTGTCGTAAGCCCATACTGCCCCCATTTCATTAATACAGATTTCGCTGGCCTTATATTTTTTAGAAATTATCAAGAACGCATAATCTACATTTTGAATATTCGTTTGTATGTGTTTACGAATATCCTCACCATTTTTTACTCCCATTTCTTCAATAGAAGTACAAAAGATGTCTTCGGCTTTTATTCCTATACCGAGTTGCAAGATGTAATCAACAAATTTTTCAATAATATCTTTATTCTTGGACGAATGGCTTATGAAAATTCGTTTACTATTTACATCTTTCTTTTCTAAAGAAACGATACAGTCAACAATGGCTTCAATAGCACTTAAATGTATAATTTTATCATTGTCATATTGATCTATATGTTTCTGTAGTAACTGGGATATTGTCGGATATTTGACTTTGATATTTTCCACTAAAGCCAACAGATTTGTCTCTAATAGTTTTATATCACCATTAATATCATAATCTGTAAATATAAGATTCAAATGAGAATATGGTATTTTATTCCGTGTAATTCTTACTTGCGTCTTTATGATTGTTTGGCATTGACATGCAATGCTATAAATATCTTCTTTCATGGATTAGCCTAATATTATTTTTTCTATTTCTTGTTTTGTACTTTCAAGTAATTTAACTCCTTCTTTTTGAAGTTGTTTTGCTTGTTGTCGTATTGAAACAACACTTTTTACCATCTCATTTTGAATCTCGATTTCAGGCACAGGAATGAGCATAGAGGATATTTCTTCAAGATTTATATTAGCCCTGGCTACTGGTCGTTTAAGGCGATCAAGATTAAGTTGGCCTATTGAAGATTTTATTACCTCCTTAATATATTCCGGATTATATCCATCTTTCAATCGTACTAAAGCTATTGCCTGATTGATATTTGCTTCACGAGACGAATGGTAAATTCCAACTTGTCCTATTGTTGCGCCAACAATAGCAATCATTATATCACCGTTTTGTACTTTAGATGACTTCATTCGAGTATTATGGACATTGCGTTTTATGTATAATAAATTATCAAAATCTACTTCGCCCATAATGTCAATATTGCCGCTTCTGATGAATGCTACACCATGTTCAGAATCAGTATAATCATCACCGCCTGATTTTGGAGTAATACCACTTGTTATCAATACGGTAATATCACTTAATCTTACCAATTTGTAATTGGAGGTCTCTTTTAGATGTTTAAATGCTTCTTCAAAGTATTCATTATGGTAATAAGGGTCATACCTATTGCCAATTAATTGAGATAAGGAAACTACATTTACTTTTGCATAAATATCTTTTGAGGGTAAAGCTACTCCCATATTCTTTAACACGAAAGAGTCTATACTATCTAACAAAGATTTCGCTTCTTCGTCTTTTTTCTGTTTTGCTTCTTGCGCTTGAATATATTGCTTGATAATTTGTTTTTGAATATCAATAGGAAGGAGTGGTATTTTTACAGACTTTAAATAAGAACTTGATACACGTTGTTGACCTGCAGAGCCACCAAATGAATTTTGAGCAGATTTCAATACTCGCTTATCCCGTAATATATAATGAATATATTCAATTAAAATATTATCAGATTTTGGTCTTAGTACAAAAAACTCCGTTGAACCACAGCCAAATCCATTTTTTAGTTTACAGGCAATTGCAGATTTCCCATTTTGCATACATGGAGTAATTTTTGCCCATAACAGATCGCCTTCTTGAAATTTTGTAAAACCTTTAATCTCCCGAAATCGGATAGTTTTCAATGTCTTAATAGTTCCATTATGTTCATCAATAGATTCCATAGGAATAAATGACATTTCTTCATTATCAGAAATGCCATCAAATGAAACAGGAGGATTTATGTAAACTAATTGTCCTAAATCAAAAGAAGGATACGAATTAGATACAAAGTCAAAACGTGCATTGTAAAAAGACACATCAAAACGATTACCTAAAGCTTGTGAGATATTTATTTTATTTTCAATCATAAGCAATACTAAATTATTGACTTAATACGTTTTGCAACTTCAGGCAGTTCACTACCCTCTATCTTCTTTCCTGTAGCGTCATAACCAATATTTTCAACTTCTATCATTAAAACTTTATAGTCATTAACAAACTGAAAGATTCGCTCCTTATAAAGATCTAACATCCGTTCTGTGCGCTGTTCTTTGTCAAGGTCTTTTTCTTTCTGCACAAGAGCCTTAACATCTTTAAGCGTTTGTTCAAATTTCTGAGTCACAACTTTTGGATGTTTTTTGAGAAATAAAATAGAAGATTTTACACCGGCTTTAACGTGTGAGAATGTATGCTGTGGTAGAGAAACAACAGCCAGTATTTTGAATTTTTCAACCAACCAATCACGTACATATTGACTTGTTGAATTTGTCAGAATGCCATCAGGTACGACTATTGCCAAATATCCATTTTCCTCATTCAGGTATTTATAGCATCGCTCCAAAAACAGAATTTCTGTACTTTGAGATGCACGCCATTTCTTTTTATTGTTGTCATCTGCAATCCGGTCTTTTATCTCAGTTATGCCAAGATTCTTTTCAAACAGCTCATATTCTTTATAATAGTTTACTTCGTCTGCCTTAATAGTAGAACCAAATGGAGGATTGGTCATAATCAAATCAAACGTTCCATCCTGAAATTTAAGATTACGATTTTCTATCTCTAATGTCTTATTGTTCTTAAGACCATCATTAGTGATAATGTTAGTATGGCCGTCATCGTGAATTATCATGTTCATTTTGGCAACGCGCGATATTTGCTCGTTGATTTCAATGCCGAATAAATGTTTTTCGGCAAACTCATGCCAATAATCTTTCCATGATGAACTTTCAGCATTTTCGCCATATATTTCATTAGCTTCGTCACGAATTGTTTTTAAAGCATGAAGCAAGAAACCACCACTTCCACAGGATGTGTCAAGTACTTTCCAGTCCTTATCAATATTTATAGAATTAACGATAAACTCAACAATCGGATTAGGCGTAAAAAATTGTCCGAAGTCTCCACGGAAGAATTCTCCCATGAAACTTTGAAAGGCAACCCCCTTTGCATCAAGATCTGTTCTGGAAAGATTTATGTCTTGTAGATACTGAACGACGGTATATATCTTGTGTTTGTCAAGCTTAATGTCATCTTTGAATACTTCTGGATCTTTCTTGCGCCCATGCTCATACAACTCTCGAACACGTTTTTCAAGTTCCGTTTTAGCTTTCAGATTCTGTTTATCATCTTTGTCTTCTGGATAAGATATGATCTGAAAAGCAAACGGTTCCCCTTTTGTTTTTGGAGTATTGTCTCTCCATTTCTCGTCCCATATCTTACAAAAAATAAGCTTGTCCAATTCATCGAAAGCCGTAGTAGGAGCTAAAGCTCCGCCACCCCACAATGCATCGTGAGCAGACTTAAACTTTTGCCTCAATTCTGCCTGTGTCCCGGCTTGAGGTTCTTTTGCTCCTTTTACATATTTATACCTTTCAACTTTCCCCGCTCGTTTGGGAATGTCTGAGATGCTAATTCGTTCTATTGGATATAGTTCAACTATCTCAAAGTACTCATCTTTAATCCCAGACGTAACCCAGATATACTGACTTGCCAAAGAATGGGCATAGCTATATGCTTGATCAACTGCAACCTGAAATTGCCTTTCATTTATTTGTTCTTCTTTACATTCAACTACAATCAAGATTTTAGAATTTGTCTCATTATAAACAAGAATATCTGCTTCTTTTGTTGAAGAACCTACTTGAACATTTTCATTGACAGATATATTCAGAGGCGAATAATTATAGTCAATAACAAGTTTTAGATATGCTGTTGCTTGTACAAATTCCTCTGGATTACTGAGTTTACGTTTTGTATTATTCTTACAATGGTATGTTATATAACTATTATCGTTGTTGATAGTAATATAATTATTCGCAATTCCCTTTTTAAATAAATTCGTGGAAAGTAGCTCTTTTATTTCGTCTTGAGTCTTAGCCATAATACATTAATTTTTGCTATCAATTAAATCTTTAGGGTTTACTTGAAGAATGGATGCTATTTCAAACAGAACTTCTAAACTTGGTTGTCGTCTGTTGCAAACATATGCATTGACTATGCAGAAACTTCTGCCAAGTTTCTCTGCCAGCCAAGTCTGCTTGATTCCTCTTTCTTCAAGCACCTCTTTTATTCGATTCATGGGTTTATCCATTGTTTTATTTTTATATCATTAATTTGAATACAAAAATATAAAATGTTATGCTATATAAAAAGAAAAGAGGAGGGAAGTTCCCTCCTTAATCTTAATTCATGTATTAGACATTCAATTCTTTCAGTGCTAGTGCATAATTGGAACAAAAACCGTCCATTATACACTTCAAACCAAGTGTCTGATAATACTTATAGTCGTCGCCTTTAGTGCATAGGTATTTGTAACCGTAGCGTGGCATGTACTCCTTGAAGAACCGAGCCAAATCTTTCAGGTTTTCTTCTTGGTCCTTCTCGAAGTTATTGCGCACAATGATGATAGACTAGTCGGGGAAGTTGCCTCTTCCACAGCTATACTCCCAAAAGCGGATGTAGCAGTCCAAATCACGCTCACTGATGTTCACACAAAAGCCGTTGGCATTTTGCATCACGCTACAACTGTTTCTGTAGCCGAACTTCTCACACAAGTAGAGATTGAAATCAAGAATTAAATCTTTTTATTTTACAAAGCAAGAAGAATATAGAATTTTGCTTATTTCCAAATTGCTTTTGAAAGATGGATGAAGCGAGCAGGCAGCAAACTGCGCTCTTTCCAGAAAAATCAATCCGTTTTTTCGACCACTTGCCAATATCCGCCTTTGTCCGGCCCGATTCGTCGGAGCACTCCGTCCGCTTTCAGCCTGGCAATCTGTTTTTTCCACGGCTTTGGGGGGTATTCTTATCCGCTGGGCAAGTGCTGCTGCGCTCAGTGTATTGCCCTGTGAAAGCAAAGCGATGATTTTCTCCCTACTTTTTACTTTCTTCTCCCTGCTTTTAGCCGGTTTCTCCCCACTTTTCATTTTGAATCATGTTATGATAAAAGTTCGATGTTTATGTATTTTTCAACCTGTACGCTTCCCTGTACCCGTCCATCAAGGTGCGTTCTATGTCAGAGGCCCTGTACAGGATTCTACCGCCTATTTGGGTGTATGGCAGTATGCCGTTGTTACGGTAGTCCTGAAGACTCCTGCGGCTGACCTTCAGTTTCACCGCCAGTTCCTTGTCGGTGTAATAGCGTTCCCCGTCCAGCGACGGCTTGTTGCTGTCACGTATTTTCTCCACCCTTTTAGAAAGGTCTTCCAGCGACGAGAAAAAGGCTCTCACGCGCGTGTCGTTTTCCGGTGTCAGCAGCCGGATGTTGTCGTTGTCAGTCATAAGCATGCTACTTTAGGTTGTTAATATTACATTCTTTTCCCTTATCAACGGCCATACGTCGTTTCATTCCCACCACAGAAAAGACGGCCTTCACGTCTTCCGGCCTGTAGTACACCTTGTGGCTTATCTTCGTGTAAGCCAGCGTTCCGTTCTCCCGCATCGTCTGCAAGGTTCTCGGGCTGACGCAGAGTAGCTTGCACACGTCATCGCTGTCAAGCCACTCCCTTTCTCCTAAATCCTCATGCTCCCGGCAGAGCCGTTCCACCTTTTTAGCGAAATCCTCGAACCCCGAGAGCATCCTCTCGAAAGTTGCCTTCTCTATGACCACTACTTCCATATTCCTGTAAATTTAAGTTTGACATTGATTTTTATTACAAAACGGAACGAGGAAATAATGCCATCCCAACCGTTTCCGGAAGCGAAGAAAATAAAAAAATCAAGACGGGCTGCCAACCGGACGAGAGGTGTCACTGGCAGACATCCCTTTTCACCGTCCGGCTGTAATTCCGAAGGTGAAAACAGAAAAGGACACACTTATTTCTTTGAAGCAAAGGTAGCCGTTCCCCACCGGGGCGCAAGGCCGGGGCCCTGCGGGTCGGCGTGGAAAAAATCATCCTCGCTGCGCTCCGGTATTTTTTCCAGCCGAGCCTTGACGACTTTCCGGTGGGAGAACGGCTGTAAGGCATACAAAGAAACAAGAGTGCCCGTACCACGGGCCGGATGTCTAACAGATAAAAGCAAAAGGATATGGCAACAAAAGACGTGAAAGACTTCAACGAATGGTTCGGCCGTTCATACGCGAGAATGAAAGAGAGACTCTCCATCTATGGAAAAATTGACGAGGACGCATTCCATGACGCTTATCTGGCAGTCAGGAAACAGGTGATGTTCTCCGGCGGAATCGAGAACTGGGAATCCTACTTCTTCGGATGTTACCGGAGAATGCTACAGACGGGAACGAGGGACAGCAGCCGCTACGACTTTCCCGGGAACGAGTATTTCGTGAAACTGGGAAAGACCGACGATGCGGAAGAACCGGAAAAACGGGAAGAGGTGCTTACCGGATGCGACAGGCTGGTAAGGGATATACAGAATTTCCTCAGGCGGCACTTCTCTTACGAGGATTACAGGATATTCATGCTGCGGTTCTACGAGACCGGCAGCTCGTTCCGCACCATTGCCAGACACATGGGAGAGAAAACATCGGCGGTAACACGACGGGTACAGGCGATGATGGAATCCCTTCGGGCAAACCGGAAGTTCATCGCCAGAAGAAGGTTGATAATGGCCGGAGAGTCGGCATGACAAATCTGAAAGATAATAAATGTATCACTCAAAACATAATCGATTATGAAACTGACTGTTTATGACAAGAGCAATTCCCACCCGGCACTGACCTACAAGGGGAAACGGATAATCACGGTATGCCGTGACGGCAGCATGTACCTGAGCAAGATTTTGAGCAGGGAGCTGGGCCTGCACGCAGGCAACAGGCTGTGCATCGCCAGGGACGACGACAGGCCGAAAGACTGGTACATGTTCGTTTCCGACGACGAGAACGGGTTCACGATATGGAACGACCCGCGTTGCGCCCGCTTCTCGAACAGCTTCATAGCCGGCATGATACTTGATGCCGCGAAGGTGGAGAGGTGTGCGGGCTTCATGGTGGCAAGGGAACTGGTGAAAGTGGACGGCAAACTCTGCTACAGGATAATCCTTGACAACCCGATACCGAAAGGGGTGAGAACTACCGGTACGAGATAAGCCCGGTACCGGGAAGAAAAAGCAGGGGCATCCGGAGGAGGGAAGAGATTCCAGCCTCCGGGTGTCCCTTTTTTCATGCGGCGGGATGTATCATAACGGTTTCAGGTTGATACGGCTGCTGTAGATGGCGTTCAGCTCGTCACGGTACTGTTCCAGATGGGCAGAAAGGATATTGTCGATATAGCACGAGATGCTGAGTGTGGGCGCGATTACGGAAAGCAGGGTACGCACCCGTTCGTAGTTCTCGCTGCTGACATAGGTCTGCCGGCGTTCTTTCACAACGTTGTTGCCAAACAGATGTTCGGGATACTCCTGAAGACTGTTCTTTTTCCGGCGTGTTTTCTCCCGGAGGACCTGGGACGGCGTTTCTTCCTCGCTGCCGGACACACCGGAACCGGGAGCTTCCACCTTGTCAGGTTCGACAGGAATCCCGAAACGGTTTTCCGGTTCCGGTTCCTTGCCATCTTCTTTTTGGGAGCCGGCAGCGTTGTTCCCATAACGATTTTCCAGGACGGAGGCGGGAATATCCCCGGCCATTACGCGGCGTATCTGCTCCTCGTCGATTTTAACTTCCTTTCTCTTTACCATAATTCCATATTTTAGATAGTTAGACAATTTTTCCGGCAGTCCTGCACTTTCCTCACCTCGTGAATGTAAGAATACCACCCTTATCACATGTTTACATTATCTGGCGGGTATGTGCATCCGCCCGGTAAGTCGGTCATGTGCCCAATCCCCCACGTGTTCTGCCTGACATCAGGCCGGTCACGCATTCACACATGGGCGGACGGTTGCATTATTATGTTCTTATATGTTCACATTCACCCGTTATCGAAAGGTATGATGTAACCATGCACCCCGTACCTGACGAACACATGGATACTTGTGCGACCGGACGCATTCCGGCATACGCCAAAATAACGATAAATTTTCCGGATTGGCACTCTCATGGCAGCCTGATGACGGCCTGTGACACCATGTGTCATCCTGTTACACCGTTCTGGTGTCCCGATGGTGCCGATTTTGGGTATTCAAGGAGTTATAAAGATGACGAAGAAAGAATTTTCTCGGATGGAAGAGAATAGTCCGCTATATTACAATTTTTCGGATGAAAAATTCATGTTCAAGCGAACATGGCAAGTTGTGTTTTGGGGCACCCGAAATTATTTCCGGCACCCCAAAACAACTTGCCACTCGCCTGAAGGCTCGGGAGGGGCTCCACTCCGAAGTCGTTGCGCCCAAAAGCGGAAAAACAGGAACAAAAACTGGAAAAATGACCGCCGTAACATACAGACCGCCTCTCAAGAAATGACCGCTATTGAAAAAGAAAACGAGCTTTATTCGTGTTTCCAATCTACCGCAACCCGTATTTCTTCATTTTCCGATACAGTGTCGCGGGATTTATTTTCAGCAACCGTGCCGCCTGTTCACGGTGCCCGTTGCATATTTGCAGGGCTTTGATGATGGATTCCTTCTCTGTATTCTCGTCTTTCAATGGTAATATGACAGGGGCAATCTCCTTATTCACACGCTCCGTTTGACCGCCGGTATTTAGGTCCGGAAGTTCCAACAAAGGAGTTTCCGTGACCAGCACGGCACGTTTGATCCGGTTCTGTAACTCCCGCACGTTGCCCGGCCAGTGATATGCGAGCATCCTGCGCCTGGCATCGTCCGTAAAGCCTTGCGTTTCCCGTTTCAGTTCTTTGGAATGGCGTTCGCGGAAAAATTCGGCCAGCGGCAAGATGTCTTCCAGGCACTCCGCCAACGACGGCTGCCGAATCTCGAACTCATTCAGCCGGTGGTAGAGGTCTTCCCTGAAACGTCCTTCCCGGATGGCCAGTTGTATATCCTCGTTCGTGGCGGCAATTATCCGCACATCGGCTGTCCGCTCCCTGCCGCCTACCGGAGCATAGGTGTTCTCCTGCAATACCCGCAGGAGCAAGGACTGTATCTCGTAGGACATCGTCCCTATTTCGTCCAGAAACAGTGTGCCGCCTTTCGCCATGTCGAAATATCCGGTCTTGGCGCTGTCGGCACCGGTAAACGACCCTTTCTCGTGCCCGAAGAAGAGCGAGGCGGCCAGTTCACGCGGTAACGCCCCGCAGTTTACCGCGACGAACGGCATATTCCAGCGTTCGCTGTTGTTATGGATGGTTTGTGCTATCGATTCTTTGCCGGTTCCGTTGGCACCGAGAATCATTACCGACATATCGGACGGAGCAACCAGCCTGGCAAACTTTTCCGCTTGCAGAATCCTGGGGCTTGTACGGTGAAACAGCTCCTTCTCTTTCCTGCGCACCGTAGCCACCGGGCGGAACACATCTTCAGCCAACTCCAGCAGATGCTCCCGGTGTACCGGTTTGGGCAGGTAATCCCTGGCTCCGAGCTTGATGGTACGCACCACATCCGAAACGGAAACATATTCTGTGGTCAGGATGAACGGGATGTCCTTCTTTTCCTTGCGCAACCATTCCAGCAGGGAAATGCCGTCCCCTTCAGGTAACCGCACATCCGACAATATCAGGTCGAACTGCGTTCTGCGTATCAACGAGCGTGCTATCGGCTCGTTCATGGCCGTCACGGCATCATAACCGGCCTGTGAGAGCCAGTCTTTCTGCATCTGTGACAAACCGACGTTGTCCTCAACTATCAGTATCTTCCGTTTCATTTGTCACTCTTTTTATCTCGGCTTCCGCCACTTTAATAAGGATGGCGGCGTAATCCATAATCTGCCGGGTATGTTCATTCAATATCTTATCGTTTATAGTCTCGTTTTTCAGTAAAGCACGATAAGCCGACAAGGCTTCTTCCATTTGCAGCAATTCCCACATCGGTTGCATCCGGTGGGTGATTTCACGCAATTTCTGCCTGTCACCGTTTTTCATTGCCGCACCGAGTTCCTCCCGGTCTTTTTCCGACTGGAATATAAAGGAAAGAAGCGTTTTCGACTTGTCGCTGACTTCAGAGAGTATCAGACTGAAATCGACGCTATGGGTCTCTTCCTGCCGGTTTCTTCTTATCGTTGAAAGCAGGCTGAGCAACTCGGAGGAAGAGAAAGGCTTGTAGATATAGTCTGTAAATCCGGCATGGAGAAATGCCTCCTTGTCCCTGTCACCGCGTGCCGTCATAGCTACAACGGGTATGGTCCGGGAGTTCCCGATATTTGAGTTTCGCAATAAAGTCAGCAGATCGAAGCCGTTGGTTCCCGGCATTTGAATGTCGGACAGCAGCAAGTCATAATCCTTGCCCCGCATTGCCTTTACGACCTCTTTGGAAGTGGCACAGGTTGTACAGTTCATTCCGTTCCGCTCCAGCATCTCCTTTATCACATCCAGCAACATGGTGTCATCATCGATGACAAGTACATTTTGGGGCAGGTGTACCGGGTGCGGGATTATCCGGTTCTCGCTTTCTATCGGTTCATCCGTCATCTTCATGGGAAGTGTCACGCGGAAGGTGCTGCCTTGGTCTATACTGCTTGTCACATTGATGGTTCCGCCAAGCAGGTTGACAAGTCCTTTCGTGATTGGCAGACCCAGTCCGAATCCTTGGGCGTTGGCCACTGAACTCAAGCGTTCAAACGGACGGAAGATACGGGAGAGCGTCTCCTCACTCATGCCGATACCGGTATCTTTGACTTCTAACAGCAGTTCTCCTTCATGATAACAGGCATTCAGACTGATTGTACCGGCTTCCGTGAATTTGACGGCATTGCTGAGCAGGTTGTCTATAATCTGCTCGATGCGGTCCACATCGCCGTAAAGTTTGACATCGGTATCCTTAAAATCGTGACAGAACAGGATTCCCTTGTTATTGACCACGTGGGAGAATCCGAAAACGGTACGTTCCAACAGGTCTTTAAGGCTGAAAGGCACATCGTTGCGGGTTTCTTTGGCCTCGTTCAGACGGTACACGTCCAACAGGTTGTTGAGCAAGTGTACCACGTGTTTACAGACAATTCGGATGTTGTCCAGGTGATTGTTCCTGCGTTTCTTTTCACGGGTGTCCGTAGCCAGTTCGGCACTCCCGCTGATGATGTTCAGCGGGGCACGGATGTCATGGGAAATGGTCAGGATAATATTCTTCCGCATTTCCAGCAACGCATTGTTCTGTTCTATTGTTTCTTCCAGGCGTTTCCTGTTCCTTGCCTTAATCTTGATATCCCGTTGTATGATAAGATACAAAACAAACAACAGGATTATGGAGAATGTAATCAAACCGGTAATGACAAGAGAGGAATGTTCGTAGGAAGCTTTAAGACGTTCTTCTTTGTTTTGAAATGCAATCGATGTCTGCTCGTCCAGGCTTGTAATCAACATGCGTAGTTTCACGTTGAGTTCCTTATTGTGTAACCGCAGGCTGTCCGTATAAGCCTCAATGTCTCTTTGCCGTTCATTCTTCAAAGAAATCAATTCTTTGTTTAGTGTATTCTGTCCGGTTGTAACGGGTGGCAATTGCACGGTTTCCTTGCCACCAAAAAATCCTGCTATCCCTTTTTTCTTGCGGGTAATGGTGCGAGGTGGGCTGACTTGCAATGTAACGACATGCTGTCGGCTAAATAAAAGACTGTCCATTTTCTTTTGTTGTTGAAACGCACCCATTATCTGGAATAAATGTTCTTCTTTAGCAACCAGCAATGTACGGAGAGAATCTATCTGGTCGGGATGTATAAAATCCCTGCATCGTATACTCAGGATTTGCAGCAGGGAATCTGTTCGCATACGACGTTCCCGATAAGACAATGAGTCCTCCTTATTCCACACGATAACGGATTCACCATAAGTTGCCAACGTGGTTACATAACGGTGGGCGGTATTGATATGGTGTTGGGTCTGAAAAATCGCAATTGACTCATCTTCGATCTTCCGTACACGGTTACGTTCATGTAAAACAATGGCGACCATACTACCGATAATCGCCATTAGAAAAAAATACCCTACAAAGATTTTATGCTGCAATAATAGCTTCATCCTTTTTTCTTGATTTTTTTACGATAAGAATACTTATCTCATACAGCAACCACATCGGCAATGCAACCAGCGACAGCGTGAAGATATCAGAGGTCGGTGTGATAATGGCCGCCACCACAAGAATCACCACAATGGCGTGTTTGCGGTATTTACACATGAAACCAGCCGATAGCAATCCCAATTTAGCAAACAGCCACGAGAGAATCGGTATCTCGAAGACAAGTCCCATTGCCAGCGACATGGTCATCAGCGTGGAGATATAGGATTGCAAGGCAATCATGTTCTCCACCTCGCCGCTAACCTGATAAGTACCCAAGAAATGGAACGTCAGCGGAAAAATCAGGAAGTAGCTGACCGCCACACCCAAGGCAAACATGGCATAGCCGCCCCCGACCACCCGTATGACATATTTCCGCTCATTGACGTACAAAGCGGGCGACACGAAGCGAAACAACTGGTAGAGGATGTAAGGCGACGCGCAGAGGATTCCGGCGCATAATGCTGCTTTCATGTGGATGATGAACTGCTCGGCCAATCCCGTGTTGATGAGCTTCACGAGAAAATCCGGTGCATCGGCCTCTGTTATCAGACCGCTAAGCGAATAGAGCAAGCGGTAGGTAATGAAGTCTGCATCTTTGGGTGCGAGGATGACTGCGAACAGCTCTTCTTTGAAGCAAAATGCCGCCACCCCGAACACGACGGCCACGAGCAGACTCTTCACGATAGCCGCCCGCAGCACGTCGAGATGTTCCCAGAAAGATTGTCTGTCCGTATCCGTCGCCATCCGTTTACTCTTTCTTCTCCGGTTCTTCCTCGATTTCTTTTCCCATATCATTCATCCCTTCCTTGAATGAACGGACTCCTTTACCGAGACCTTTCATCAGTTCGGGAATCTTCTTGCCACCGAAGAACAGCAGCACGACCAACGCGATCAGCAGCACTTCCTGCATACCCAGACCGCCTATGAATAAAGGTGTTATCATCATTTCTTCACTTTTAAGTGGTTAGAATCCTAATTTCTCTATCCACGTGCGGATGGTTTTCTCATCGGCACGATTGAGCAGTCGTCCCTCTTTCCAGTTCAGGGAGGGATAACTTTTCTTCAACGCCGTTGCACTGCCCGCGAGCGTGGAACCTCCCGATGTGGCGAACGGAATGACTATTTTGCCCTTCAGGTCGTGGCTTTCGATAAAGGTATTGATGACGCGTGGGGCAAGGTCCCACCAGATGGGATAACCGATGAAGATGACATCATAATCGGCGATGTTTTCCTTTGTGCCTTTGATTGCCGGCCGTGATTTCGGGTCGTTCATCTCCACTGAACTGCGTGACTGCTTGTCTTGCCAATCAAGATCGGCACCTGTGTAAGATTCGACAGGTGTAATCGCATAAAGGTCTCCACCTGTAACATTTGCTATTCTTTTTGCTGCTTGAGCCGTCGTCCCGGTTGCAGAAAAATAAGTGATCAATACTTTTTTCTGCATTTTGTTATTTTGGGCATAAGCTATTGTATTTGCAGAGATAACCGCCATAACGACAATTAAAAACGTTTTTATTTTACCCATATTCAATTTGTTTACTTGCGAATGATATAATTGATTATCCCCCAACCTCCGAATACTTGCATGAGCATACCGGGTACACCTATACGGAAATCCTGAACGGCAAGGTAAAAATCACCTTTCATTATCCATTCTCCAAGAGTTCCGATAACCTGATAAGCCAACACTACGGCAAGCAACATCCATAAAGATGCTTTTTTGAAACGAGTAGCCGCCATGCCTGCGAAAACAGCCAATAATACTGATTTCAGCAGAATTGCAGGCAATCCTGTAACAAGTGGCATACCAAACAACAAGGAGTTTATCAAAGGGGAAGCGATAGCCGTGAGAAGTCCGACACGCCATCCATACTTATACGCACCGATAAGGGTAAAGAAATAGATAGGCAACCACGTTATTCCACCTTGCGGTACAAGGTGAAAGAGTTGTGGAACGACAATATTGCCCAAGACAAATAATGAGGTTGCAAGATAAGTTTTCACATCACTGTATTCCAATGAATAAAGTTTTACTGTTGTTTGCATAGTTTTTAATCCAATTTAATCAGTTCATATTTTTGAATACCCAATCCGATTGTTTCTGCATGGTCAAGTGTGTGCATGCCATGACGGGAGTCAATACGTTCAATCAAATGGATTTTACCGTGATCTTCGGACGCACGTACAAGGTCAGTACAGGCACGGTCAAGAGCTACAGGATCAAGGGAGGCAAGAATACCAATATCGCCCATCTTCGGGTCTTCCGGCGAAGAATCACAGTCGCAATCCACCGAAAGGTTGTTGGCTACACTGATGTAAAGAATTTTATCTCCGCAATGGTCAGCGACTGCTTTTGCAGCCTCTGCCATTGATTCAAGGAAATCATCCTGTTCAGGGCTTCCCCAGCTTGTTGTACTTGCTCCTGCCGAATGGATGTAACGCTTGCCGTTGGACGATGCGATACCGATGGACATGTTCTTGATTGCGCCGCCGAAACCTCCCATTGCGTGTCCCTTAAAGTGTGACAGGATAATCGTAAAATCATAGTTCAGATAATGCGAACCCACAATATCATGTTTCAGGTGCTTGCCGCCTGTAAGCGGCAGTTCTATTTCACCTTCGGCATCCATAATATCAACCGGGGCTATGGTGGTAAACCCGTGGTCTTCGGCCGCCTTGCGATGCGATTCCGTGTTGGCACGACCTCCACCGTATGCTGTGTTGCATTCGACAATCGTTCCATCTACTTTTTGTATCAAGTCCTTGATCAATGCCGGTTGCAGAAAATTATGACCGCCGGGTTCTCCTGTGGAAAGTTTTACTGCCACTTTTCCGATCGCTTCCCGACCCAAAGCCTCATATATCTTCACTAAATTCTCTGAATCGATTGCCTTGAACATATAGACTTTTGGAATGTCAGTCTGTTCAACATCGTTTTTTTCTTCAGGCTTGTTCTCCGGCTTTTCTTGTGCAGAAGAACATCCTATTCCTACATAAAGAGACATGAATGCCATCATGCTGATAATAAGAAAACGTCGTCTCATATCTTTATTAAATTAAAAATGAATATTTATGCCGCCCATAACCGTTGCTCCCGGCATTGGATAACCGGCGTTTATTTCGTATTTCTGAGCCAGCAGGTTATCGCCACGTACCCACAGGTCAAGCCATTTGGTCGCAGAAAACTGTCCGCGCAAGTTCCATAATACAAAGTTTTCCATAACAGGATTGTCTCCCACGGAGGTATAAAGTCCGCCAATGTACTGGATACCGGAGGAAACGCTCCAACGTCCCTTGGTGAAACTGCCTCCGGCGTAAAGTTTATGTTCAGGGGCGGCAATTACCGGATTTTTCATGTGCAGGAAACTGTAGTTGGCATCTACCGACCAATTCGCATTGATTCGATATGCGGCCATCAATTCCACGCCGGCATTATCTATCTTACCGGAGTTCTGATTGAGCATTCCGGAACCGTTAGGATTAGGAAGTGTCATGATCAGGTTCTTTCCGTCAATGTAGAAGACATTCACACCGTAGTTCAAACGACCGTTCAGCAGCGTTTGCGACAGGGCTATTTCATAGTTCCACATAGATTCCGGTTTCAAATCGGGATTCTGCGGAGGAAACATATACATCTCGCGCAGAATAGGGTAACGGAAACCTTTTGATGCAGAGGCTTTCAGCTCAATGGCATGTGGCAGATGGAAAGCAAACCCCGTCTGCGGTATCCATTCCGTACCGATCCTTGAATGATTGTCCACACGAAGCCCGGCATTCAAAGTCAGCCATTTTCCAATGTCCTGACGAAAATCCATATATCCGGCAAATTCATCCTCGTGTTTGTCAACCAAATCATTGCGAGTACCCTCTCGTTCGCCTGCCACATAATCAGTCCATGCCTTACCGCCATAACGGAACCAGTCGAATCCGAATGTGATACGGTTCCCTTTGAAGAATTGCGTGCTTTGGAACAAAGACACGCCCATCATGTTGTCGCGTGAATTGAAACGTCCGTCCTGCGAAGTCTCGCCTGCGCTTGGCGTATAGCCGTCATTTATCCAATGGTTTCCCCAGTTATAGAAGAAACTTGCAGAACCTGAAGTCTTCTCATAGTTATTTGTCACGGCAAAAGAAGACACTCCTCTTGTAATACGTTGGTCGCCGTCAACGAGTGGCGCTGATACAGGACCGGGATAGGAAGCATTGAAATGTGTCGCGTTCACGTCGGCATGCATATTCCAGTTGTCGGTGATGTCATAGCCTAATTTGGCATATCCTCCGTATTGCTCGAATCCCATATCATCACGGTGTCCGTCAGTGCGGTTATACGATCCGCTGATTACAGAAGAAAACCGTCCTTTTCTGACCATATTGGTCAGTTCTGTTTCAACCGTGTTATATGAACCATATCCTGCGTGAAGATTGGTATGCACACCGTCCTCGTGCATTTTTCGGGTCACGATGTTGATTACTCCACCCATCGCATTCGAACCGTAGAGCACGGATGCCGGCCCTCTCAGGACTTCCACTTTGTCTGCCAATAAAGACTGGTAAGCATCGGCAATCGGATGTCCGAAGATACCCGCGTATTGCGGATGCCCGTCTATCAGCACCATCATTCGTGCAGTACCGCCGGAAAGTCCGCGAAGCGAGATTCCACCGGCAGCACCGCCCGACACGCCGTATCCCATTACGCCACGCGCGGTAGTGAAAAGTCCCGGTACGTTTTCAGTAAGCACAGGCAGCAGCGAGGGCTGCATGGATTGTTCTATCTTTTTACGGTTCACCACGGAAACAGTCTGCGACAAATGCCGCACATCCGTGGCGTTACGAGTTCCTGTCACAACAACCTCGTCTATCATGTACAAGCGCGTACTGTCCGCGGCTTCCTGGGCTTGGATGTCTTTCGAACAAAGCAAAGCGGTACACAATATCATGCCGCCTAACCATTGCTGTATTTTTTTATTTATCATATTCTTAATTTGTTTATAAAACCTTGGATAAAGGGTAAACATTCCGCTGCCGTTTTACAATCCTTGCACAAAGCCTCTACCGGACAGAGGCCGTCTCCTTTGCGGTTGATGATATAAGGGACTTTCTCGGCAAAACGGAGCGATATGCCGGAATCTTCAAGCAGTCCGAGGGCGGATGTACTGATGACACCGGCGAAAAGTTCCCGGACGCCGCCCAGTATCAGCAACGCGGCGGCCCCTTTGCCGACCACTTTGTCCGCCACGGACGCGTCCCGAAGCCAATCGGGATGTTCCGTCAGGAGACCATACAAGTCGGATATGCATTGACCGTCGAATGTGCGGATTCCGTCACCGGCTACCACCAAGGAATGGTTCCCGTCTTGCAGTATCCGAACCAGTTCGTCCATCATCATCCGATTTCCTGTTTCAGCCGTTCCACGTATGCGTCTATCCGATGCAGTTCCTTCGGGATATCGATACGCTGCGGACAGTGGACACTGCACTGGTTGCAGCCGACGCACCGGCTTGCCTGCCGCAACTTGGGAACGCTGCGGTCGTAGCCCACGAGAAAGGCCCGGCGTGCTTTCCTGTAATTCTCCTCCTGCATGTTTTCCGGGATGTTCCCTTCATTCAGACATTTATTGTAATGGAGCAGAATGGCCGGAATGTCCAGACCATACGGGCAGGGCATACAATATTTGCAGTCGTTGCAGGGAATCGTATCGAACTGCATCATCCGTGTAGCCGTCTCTTGCAGGAACTTGAAATCGTCCTCCGTCAGCGGCTTCAAGGGAGCATAGGTGCGCAGGTTGTCCTGCAAATGCTCCATACGGGTCATGCCGCTCAACACGGTATGCACGCCCGGCAGGCTGCCGGCCAAACGGAACGCCCACGAAGCCACGCTCATCTCCGGCTCGCGCTGCTTGAGGCGTGCCACAATGGTGCTCGGCACGTTGGAGAGCCGACCGCCCAACAACGGTTCCATGATGACAGCCGGAATACCGCGCTTTTCCAGTTCGCCATACAGGTATTCGGCATCTGTATTCCGAGGATTGATTTGTTTGGCGTACTTCCAGTCCAGATAATTCAACTGGATCTGCACGAAGTCCCACTTGTATTCATCGTGCCGGGAGAGCAGATAATCGAACACCCCAACATCTCCGTGATACGAAAAACCGAGATTGCGGATACGTCCCGCCTTGCGCTCCTCCAGCAGAAAGTCGAGGATACCGTTATTCATGTAGCGGTTTTCAAACTCCTCCATGCCGCCACCCATACCCACGCCATGCAATAGCAGATAGTCTATATAATCCACCTGCAACTCTTTCAGCGAATTACGGTACATGGCGATGGAGGCTTCCCGGCTCCACGTGGCCGGGGAGAAATTGGACAGCTTGGTGGCGATGAAATACTTGTCGCGCGGATGACGGCTCAGCGCAATACCGGTGGCGTGTTCCGACTTGCCCCGACAATAGGCGGGCGACGTGTCGAAATAGTTCACTCCGTGGGCGATGGCATAGTCCACCAGCTCGTTTACCATCTCCTGGTCTATCTCCTCATTTCCTTCGCGGGCACTGCGGCCGCCGACAGAGGGCAGGCGCATCATGCCGAAACCCAGCAATGACACCTTGTCACCCGATGTCGGATTCGTCCGGTAAGTCATCCGGTCCGTAGGGATTTCTCCGGCTGCCGTCATTGATGTCCCGTCTTTCCCGCCACCCACGCACGCCGACAGTCCGGTCGTGGCCACTCCGGCGGCTCCTATGGTTTTCAGAAAATCCCGGCGGGACAGGGATTTCTTCTTGTTATCTTGATTGTTCATATTCTTCCTGCTTATAAAGTTTTACATCACGCTGTGCATCGTGTGTCCCTCCACATAGATGGCACTGAACGGACGTGCCGGACAAAGGTTCTCGCACGCGCCGCACCCGATGCACCGTTCGGCATTCACAACGGGGATTCTGACCGAGTTCACATCTTCGCTGTCGGACGGAACCATCAGTATCGCTCCGGAAGGACAATGGCGGGCACAGTTGCCGCACTCCACACCATCGGTAAGCGGAATGCAATTCTTTCTGATCCATACGGCATGGCCGATACGGGTGGATGATTTCTCCTCAATGGTAATCGGACGGATGGCTCCTGCGGGACATACGTCGGAGCAGCGTGTACACTCCGGACGGCAATATCCCCGTTCGTAGGACATTTCGGGCTGCATCAGTTTCTGCAAGTCGGTCGAAGGACGGAGCACGTTATTGGGACAGGCCGACACACAAAGCTGGCAGGCCGTACAATGCTGTGCGAAATGACGTGCGCTCCATGCCCCCGGCGGTACAATCGGCGTGGCACGTACCGGAATCTTCTTATCCTCGATGACAGCCAGTCCACCGTCCACTTTCTTTTCCTGCGCTTTCACCACAGACGTGGCAGCAAGCACGGCTGTTGCCGAAAGGAAACTGCGGCGTGCGGTATCAATCTGATCGCTTTCGGCTTTCGGTTTCGCGTCTTTTCCGGTCTTTTTCTCCGAAGCCTTTGTTCTCATTCGAAACCCGATAGCTCCGTGATTGCAGGTGTCGATACAATCCATACAGGCCACGCAACGGCTGTAATCTACCCGATGCTCCTTGCCATCGATACACGCCGCCTTGCATTTGCGTGAACAGAGGCCGCACCGGTTGCATTTGCTTTCGTCGATTGTGATACGGAACAGGGAAAAACGGGAGAAAAATCCCAAAACCGTTCCCACCGGGCAAATCGTGTTGCAGTAAGTCCGTCCGTTCCGCCATGCCAGCACGGCAAGCACGACTAATGTTAGAACAGCGATAATGAACGTCGGCAGGCTCCTCATCCACACCTCCGTTTCATAAAAGACATAACTGTCCGCCCGCTCGGCGAAATAGGCAAGCAGGTTGTTTCCCCAACGGTATATCGGAGCGAAAAGATTGGAAGCGATACGCCCGTAAGAGCTGTAAGGAGCCAGCAACGCCACGAAAGAGCCGATGCCGGCAACCATAGCCACGATGAACAACACCAGCACACCGTAGCGCAGCCACTTCTTTTCCGGCGAATAAGAGAAGCGATATCGTTTCTTCTTCCGCCGTCCGCTGATCCACGACACGATGTCCTGCATCACGCCCAGCGGACAGATGACCGAGCAATAGACACGGCCCACAAGCAGCGTCAGCAGAACCAACGCGACCACCACTCCCGCATTCAAGGCAAGCAACGCGGGCAGGAATTGTATTTTTGCCGTCCAGCCCAGCCACGCATGAACTGTTCCCGTAAAGTCGAGGAACAGAGCCGTGACCGCCAGAAAAAATAATACGGCAAATGTCAGTCTTATTTTTCTCAACATAACTTCTTCGGATTATTATAGTTTCTGATTATTCGCCAGCTTTAAGTCCATCAACGAAATGTGCTCGTTGCGGTATCTCGCATTGGGATTCTTTTCCGTTCCGTCGGGGAATGAACCGTCTTCCGACTTGCGGAACTGTATGGCTTTCTGGGGACAGTTCTGTATGCAGGCGAAACAGAACTCGCAGTCGCCCGACATCTTCGCGCCCCTCGATGTCAGCTCATAGTTACCGCGAGGACACACGTATGTACAGATGCCGCAGTCGATACAGGCATCGGTCACGGTAAAACTCTTTTCGCTTTTAATCAGGAAACCCACTTCGGGGTCGAGGCCGCTTCGCTGCATGAACCCCTGATGTTGTTGCCGTTCCTCTTCCGTGACCGGTTCGTGCCAATGCCGTCCGCCATTGATGTCCGCCGTTATCTTCTGCAAGTTTCCCGGAATGCGTTTGTCTATCTTCATCTGCTCGTTCATGTCGAAATTGGGCAGCCAGTTGTCCACCATGATGATAGTCCCTATATAGTCGAACCGCTTTCCTGCTTGCCGCGATACTTCATCCCATATTTCCACCGCATTGCACTTTCGGTTGCCGTATGTCAAGACCGCAAACAGGTAGTCGGCCTTCAAGTTCGCTTTTTGGATGAATCGGCGAACCATATTGGGCGGCATGTGCCCGTAGATAGGATAAACGATACCGATTTCATCCGCTTCAAATTCATATTTTCCTTGCTTCACCATTTGCGGAATACTCAGCAGTTCCGTATTCTCTTTGGCCAACTGGCGGGCGATATACAGGCTGTTGCCCGTCCCGGTAAAATAAAAGATAATCCGTTTGCTCTTTTTTGCTTCGCAGGATGCCAGCGAAAGCAGCCCTGAGGAGGCAACCGCACCGCTCACTACGGCAGCCCCCATACGTTTCAGGGCATCCCGGCGGCTGATTTTATTATCCATACTCATATCTCTGATTCTTAATGGTTATTGTAATCTATTCACTTTCGCAAAGATAGATGATGCCTCCAAGAGCGGCCTTACAGAAATTTCGGGATATAATGCGATTTTTACGGTAAATTTCCCGCCCTCCGGATATGTAAAAGCCGTACCTCCGAACGGAAGAACGGCCTTACTGTGTCATTCCCTTTCCTGTTTTATCATCTTGATCTATTTTTTGAGCGTATAACGAACCCAGACAGTCCCGTTTGCGAGCGGCTCAACACTTGCCAGTTTCAGCGGAACCGGAGGATGGCTCATGTCCTGGATACCATCGAACAGAGCCGTTTGTCCTGCCCGTCCGTCAATCCCCGGGGCCAGTAGCAGGCTCACTTCGTCGATAAGTCCCGCTTCAAGGAATCCGCCGTTGATATGGCCTCCCCCAAGTACGGCAAGTCGTTTGACATCAAATTCGTTGCGAAGGATTTCCATTGCCCGAGGTAAATCAATGGAGTCTTTGCCGATGCAAATCCACGATATTTCCTGTTCGCGCAGCATGTCAAGATACTCTTCCGGTACCAGTTCGCTTACGATGCAGAGCAGCGGCGTGCCGTCAATCTCCGAAGATGGCCAGCGCAGACGTCCGCGTGTATCTACGGCTACCATATAGGCGTCTGACTTTACGGCAATGTTTACCGAAGGCTTGTCGACCGGTTTGTTTACCGTCGCAACGAAGGGTTCCTTTTCGGCACTATAATGTTCCAATGTAACCCGACCTTCCAATAGCGATGGGCAATCGAGTCGTTCCAGCGTGGTGTAGTATTCGTCACCGCTGATTTTTTCAACCATCGAACAGTCGATACGGCCATCGATGGATGCCACCATGTGGCTTACGATATAAGGTCTTGTCTTCATATTATTTGGTTTCGGGTTTAAGCGGTCCGTAGAAATAAGATGCCGTGGCTCCGCCATCGACGAGAAAGTCAGCGCCCGTAATGAATGCACCTCGATTGCTCATCAGTAATTCTGCTACATTGGCGATTTCATCCGCTGTGCCGGGGCGACCAGCCGGACATTGGGCGAACATGTTCCTGTAGAAATCTCCGCGCGGTCCGTTGA
This sequence comes from uncultured Paraprevotella sp., assembly GCA_910586505.1. Classification (GTDB taxonomy): domain Bacteria; phylum Bacteroidota; class Bacteroidia; order Bacteroidales; family Bacteroidaceae; genus Paraprevotella. Next base: position 30,431 of record CAJUGV010000014.1, read on the forward strand.
ACTCGTCGAGGGCCAGCGGCGTGACGATTATACCCGGCGAAATGGAGTTGATGCGTGCGCCGCGCCGCCCCCATTTCACCGACTCGGCCATTACGCGTTTGACATTGCATCGTTTGGCCATCTGGTAGGCGTGGAGCGTATCGTATATGTTCTGCGGCCGGAGCATTTCGAGCGACAACAACTCTTCGGCGGGTGTCGTGGCCAACAATTCGTCCTCCTCGAGCGTAAGTGCCTGCATGCGGTGTCCAGACTGGCTCGAAATCGTCACGCCCGTGCCACCGGGGGCAATCACCCGACCTACCTCTTCAAGCAGCACGGCCGTACCGTATAGATCCACTTTCAAAATGGTTTCTACGGGTGCTTGACTGGGTGATACGCCGGCGGCATTTACCAACATCGAAATCTCCCCGTACTTCTGTGCCTCGGCAATCAGATTCAGGATGGAAGACCGGGAGGACAAGTTCATTTCCACGGGGACGGTGTCGAAGCCTGCCTCGTTAATTGTTTTGGAAATCGCGTCTGCATTTGCCTTGTTCTTGTCGCCGATGACGATCTTCATGCCATAACCCATCCGGCGGGCAATGGCCATACCAATCTGACCGGCTCCGGTCAATATCATTACATTTTTCATGTCTTTTATCTTTTCAACTGTTATTTATCTTGAATGATTTGCCAGCCAGCCTTTTGTTGTTTTCCGTGCTTGTTCCTGCGATTTTTGGGCTGTAGTTCCGCGTATTGCCAGACCATTCAGCACAGTAGCGCCATCACATGCCTTTTTTATTTTGTTTTCCGTATCCGACAAGCCGCTGCCTTCGTGGGTGCAAAACGGGATAACCGTCTTTCCCTGCCAATCATGCTTCTCGATGAAGGTGTAGACCGGCATCGGCATGTCTCCCCACCAATTGGGATAGCCGATATAAATCACGTCATACTTCTCCACAGCAATATCTCCTTTGATTACAGGACGGGACTTGTTCTCCTTTTCCGTTTTAGCAATATCCACGCAAGCATTGTATTCATCCGGATAAGGATTCACCGGTTCTATCTGAAACAATTTGCCGCCGGTTTCTTCTGCAATCATCTCGGCTATGATATGCGTGTTACCTTTGCTGATTTTGCCCACATTGTAGTTCTCTCCGGTCCGGGAGAAATATGCTACCAGTACGTTCTTGTTTTTCATTGTGTAATCTTGTGATACAGCGTTTTGTGCGAACGAAAAAATTCCACATGCGCACAATGCAGTTAAAATTATCTGAATCTTTTTCATACCTTATTCGTTATTATCAGTTTTTATTGTTCTCAATGGCAAAGATAGCCGGTTGTATCGGGTAAGGGCTTAAACGAATTACGGATTGGCCTACCGAAATTACAGATTGTTCCTCACTTTGAATCACGATGTTACCAAAACATCTTCCGGGATTATACGGATTACGGATTTTATAACCGGAATTACGGATTTTGCCGATAAGTATGTATCCGGGCATTGGAAAAACATTACTTTTGCTTTCTATTATGAACGAACATAATATATATGAACAAGAATTTATTGAATATAGAGACTATTTCCGAATACAACGACATGCTTGGTGTAGGGACCTTGCATCCTCTTGTCAGTGTTGTTGATTTGTCGAAGGCTAAACCGATGCGCCACATGCGCCATACGTTCAGCTTTTATACAGTTTATCTGAAAGAGGTAAAATGCGGTGACTTGATATACGGCCGGCAGTATTACGACTATCAGGAAGGAACAGTGGTATGCCTCGCTCCGGGACAAGTCATAGGCATCGAAGACAATGGCGAGACATTCCAGCCCAAAGGATGGGCATTATGTTTCCATCCGGATCTCATACGCGGCACATTTTTGGGCGGCCATATCAAGGAGTACACCTATTTTTCGTATGAAGTAAACGAAGCGTTACACCTTTCGTTGGAAGAACGTGGAATATTCGTGGACTGTCTCAATAAAATCAGCCATGAACTGGAACACGCCATTGACCGATTGAGCAAACGGCTCATAGCGACAAATATTGAATTGCTACTGGATTATTGCCTGCGTTTTTATGAGCGACAGTTCATTACGCGAGAAAATGCAAATACTGACATTCTGACCCGATTTGAGGCTTTGCTCGATAACTACTTCGAAAGTAACAGGGCAAAAGCAGAAGGATTACCGACAGTGAAATGGTGCGCATCGGAATTGTGCCTCTCATCCAATTATTTCGGCGACCTGATAAAGAAAGAGACAGGCAAGACCGCACAGGAGCATATACAGCTCAAACTGATAGGTCTGGCAAAGGAAATGGTATTGAATCCGGAACGCTCGATTTCTGAAATCGCCTATGAACTCGGATTCCAATATCCGCAACATTTCACGCGGTTGTTCAAGAAGGTGACAGGCATGCCCCCAAACGATTACAGACAGCAAGGATTAACGGCATAATTCAACCGGATGGATATGGAAGAACTTAGAATAGATATGCGCAAACCCGAAGAGGCGAATCCGGCAGAAGGGATTCGCTGCGCGCAATTATGTTTCAGGATAAACCATACTATGCCTTATACCGAAGAATATGACAAGTTAATAAATGAGCTGTTCTTAGGTAATATCGGTGAAAATAGTCGGATAATGCCTCCTGTAAACGTAGTGCGCGGCAATAAGGTGAAAATCGGCAGGAATGTGGTAATCATGAACAACTCCCTCTTCATGGCGGCAGGAGGAATTACAATCGATGACGATGTGATGGTCGCCGCCAATGCCCAGCTTATTTCCAACAATCACGATTTATACGACCATCAGGTATTGACCTGCAAACCGGTTCATTTGAAACGGAACTGCTGGATCGGTGCCGGAGCAACGATTCTGCCCGGTGTCACCGTAGGGGAAAATGCAGTTGTCGCCGCCGGAGCGGTGGTGACCAAAAATGTAGAACCCAATACGGTTGTCGGAGGAAATCCTGCAAAAATCATCAGGCGGCTTTCCGATAAATAACCCGAAAAAGATGCTATTTCCGGTAATCCGTCGGATTAAGCCCGAGGTTCTGCTGCACGTAACGGCTAAAGTAAGCAGGCAATGAGAATCCGAACATATCGGAAATCTGGACGAACGTCAGCGACTTGTCGCGCAGCAGCCGCGAAATATCGAGAATCGTGTAACGGTTGATCCAATAGTTTGCGGCATATCCGCTGACCTTTTTCGACACCTCCGACAGATATTTCGACGTGACGCACAAACAGTCGGCATAATAGGACACTTCCCGATGTTCACGGTATGAGCCTTCTTCCAGCATTTTCAGAAAACGATTCATGATGGAAGCGTTCTGTGTGGAAATGTCGCTTTCACCGTAGATGCGGGCATGAAAATCAAAGAAGTCGAGGATGGCGGCCTGCATGGCGTTGATGAGCGTCTCGCGGTAGAAACGATGTTCCGTATCGGTGATGCGTTGTTCGAGCAGGTCGAAATCGCGTCGGCAGACAATCTGCTGTTCGGGCGAGAGCCGCATGACGGGATTGAGGAAGAGAGCCAGTTGCCCTTTCATGCCGTAATTGCTTTGCGGCGTACACAGTTCAACGAACCCGGGCGTCACATAGATGATTTTACATCGGAAATCATCCGATGGTTCTATCCTTTCGATAAGTTTCCGCTTGCGGATAATGGACAAATCCCCCGCATGTAACTCGAAATCCCGTTCGTTGAAACGGTAGCGGCAAGTTCCGCCCAAGCAGAGCAAATGAGCCAGATATTCCTCCTCGGAGTCAGTCGGAATCCGACCGCCCCAATCAACAACGACAATATCTTTTTGCTCCTTCATAACCTCATCTTGTTTTCGAGTGCAAAAATAGCGAAAATACGGATTCGCTCTGTAATCGCACCCCTAAAACCATTGAATTACTGCATTTTTAACGGTTGCACGCATTTCCTTAGGCCAGTTCTTGCGAAACAATCGCTCGTTGGGCAACCACCCATCGACAGAACTCATGATATGGCGGATTACTTTCGGTTTCATAACTTACTGCTTTATGGGTGATCCTCCGAACACTTCGCTCATCCGCATCGCACCGAGTGCCGCATCGATGTTTTCCACCTGTTCTGCGGTCAAATGAATATCGGCAGCCCCGATGTTCTCTTTCAACCGGCACAGATGTCGCGTGCCCGGAATAGGAACAATCCACGGCTTTTTGTTCATCATCCACGCCAACGCAATCTGCGACGGAGTGGCGTGATGCTCTTCCGCCAGACTTCCGATAAGGGCAAAAAGCGGACGGTTCTGCTCGAAGCTCTCCGGTCGGAACTGAGGCATCGACGCCCGGTAATCTGTCGCAGGGTCGAATGTCGTGTCTGCCGTATAACAGTCGGTCAGCAGCCCGTTGGCCAGCGGAGAGAATGCCACAAAACCGATTCCCAGCTCTTCGAGCACGGGGAACAGCTCTTCATGTCGGCGCGCCATCATCGAATAGCGGTTCTGTACGGCCGTGACGGGACAGACCTTGTGGGCACGGCGCAGATATTCTTCAGTCGCCTCCGAAATGCCCCAATGCAGGATTTTGCCCTCACGAATCAGGTCGGCCATCACACCTGCCACCTCTTCCGGCGCAACCTTCGGGTCGATACGGTGCTGGTAATAGAGGTCGATGCGGTCGGTACGCAGACAACGGAGCGATTCCTCGACCGAGTGGCGGATGGTCACCGGACGTGAATCGGGAATGACCGCATGTGTGCCGCCCGCTTCGGGACGGTCGAACGATATTCCGAATTTGGTAGCGATGACGACACGGTCACGAAACCGTTGCAGGGCTTTCCCCAACAATTCCTCGTTATCGTGAGGCTGGTCGGAAGTCCCGTACATTTCGGCCGTATCGAAAAAGGTATAACCCATCTCCACGGCATCGGCCAACAACACCGTCATTTCTTCCTTGTCGGCCGGCGCACCATAGGCATGGCTCATGCCCATGCAGCCCAGACCTACGGCGGAGACTCTCAATCCGCTCAATCCCAATACCCGGTATTCCATATCAATCACTCAATTTTGCGTTCCATACCATATTTTCGACCTGCTCCAAAGTAGCATTGAAGAAACGCTGCTCCTTGTCGAGCGAACGCATCTGCGCCATCTCCCCGTCGGTCAGTTCAAAGTCGAAAATCAGGATATTCTCTTCGATATAATCAGGATTCGTTGCGCCCGGAATGGCCGAGAACCCCTCTTGAATGTGCCAGCGAAGAATTACCTGTGCAGCCGTCTTGCCATGTGATTCTGCTATTTTCATGATTGTCGGGTCTTTCAACAATGCGCCGTTGCTCATCGCACCGCCCAACGGGAACCAGCAGGTGATGTGGATTCCATAAGGCTTTACCTTCTCGCGCATGGCCAGCCGTTGTGCGTAGGGGTGGCACTCTATCTGAAGTACAGCAGGTTTTACAGTGGATTCGTTCATAATTTTGTTGAACACTTCGTCGCTTGCATCGAAGTTGCTGATGCCCAGCGCACGCACTTTGCCCATTGCCACAGCTTTCTCCATATCTTTCCATGCGCCCACGAAATCGCCGATCGGCTGGTGGACATACAGAAGGTCGATATAATCGGTTTGCAGGCGTGCCAGCATCTCGTCGATGGCTTTCAGTGTCTTGCCCTCACCGTATTCCGTAGGCCACAGTTTAGACGTAATCCATATCTCCTCGCGCGGGATTCCGCTCTCCTTCACGGCTTCTCCGACACCGCGTTCATCGTTATAGGCGTGGGCGGTATCGATATGCCGATAGCCGGCTTTCAATGCCGTCAGGCACGACTGCTTGCATATCACGTCGGAAGGCTGCATGAATGTTCCCAATCCGAATTGCGGCATCAGTACACCGTTGTTGAGTTGTATCATCGGTACATTGGCCGCCGTCTTATAAGTATCCTGTGCGAAAGAGGTGCTGCCGATCATCGAAGCCAACACCATAAGTCCGGTAATGATTTTCTTTTTCATTTCTTTATCTATTTAATTTAATACGTTGTCTTTGTCCGACGTTGCAAAAGTAGGGAGAACCTTTTGGGCAGGCTTTACAAGAAATTCGGTTGAAACTACACTTATTTCGGTTTTTGCATCCGTCCGATACAGAAGCTGTCGGGCCTCGCTGTCATTTTCTGAAAAAATGGTAATTCGAGCCGTATTTTTTGTTCCGCCGGTATGACCGGACGTATCTAACTTTGCATCCGGATAATTGCAAAAACAATCAATAAACAATAATGTAGATATGAAAAAGTACCTGATTTATCTGATGATGGCTGCGGCCATCGTAACATTCGGGGCCTGTTCTCCCGAAGATGAGAATGAACCCCAGACACCGGATATCGAAAATCCCGAAAAGCCGGATGACGGAGGAGAGGATGTACCCGATGACCCGGACCAACCCGGAGACAATCCCGACACGCCGAATGGCGACAGCAAGATTCTGGTCGCCTATTTCAGTTGGGGCGGCACGACGCAGCGCATGGCGCAGGAGATTGTCCGCCAAACCGGAGCCGACTTGTTCCGCATCAATCCGGTAGTGCCTTATCCGACCGAATACACTCCTTGCACCGAGGTTGCACTCGAAGAGAAAAACAACGATGCCCGTCCGGCGATTGCCGCAACGGTGGAAAACTGGGAGGACTACGACACGGTATTCATCGGCTGCCCCGTATGGTGGTGGACTACGCCGATGATTATTTGTACCTTTGCCGAAAGCTACGATTTCAAAGGCAAGACTGTCGTTCCGTTCTGTACCTACGCTTCGACCTATCGTGATGAGACGCTGGCACGCATCGTGGAGCTGACACCCGATGCCGCACATCTGACAGGAGAGGGACTGACAAGCGGACGAATCAACGAACAGAACATTTCATCATGGCTCAGAGAGATAGGACTAATTGAGTAACATATAATCCTGACAATTATGAACATATTCAAATACATCTATGCTATGACCGTGGCGTTAGCCATATCAGGTAGTACGGTACAGGCTCAGACAAAAATTGATAGTAACATGAAATCGGTAATCGTATATTTCACACACTCCGGCAATACCGAACTTGCCGCCAAGCAGGTTGCGGAAGTGACAGGTGCCAAAATGATTCGGCTTTTGCCTGAACAACCCTATTCATCGGAAGATGTCGATTGGGTAAACGAACAATCCCGCTGCACGCAGGAGCACCTCAATCAATCGCTTCGGCCGTCTATCAAACCTGTCGATATCGACTTCGCAAAGGTGGATACCGTGTTCATCGGTTTTCCCATCTGGTGGCACGAAGAACCGGCAGTAATCCGTACTTTTCTCGACAATTACGGCGAACAATTGAAAGGCAAGGTGATATTCCCTTTCTGCACCTCCTACGAAAGCCCGATGTCGGAAGCCGACGCCACATTGAAGAAAGGTTATCCTGATTTGAAAATCAGAAAAGGGCTTCGTCTGCCTGCTAAATCGGAAGAAATCAAAAAATGGATAGAACAATGAATACAGTAACATTGAACAACGGCGTCGAAATGCCCCAGATGGGCTATGGCGTCTATCAGGTATCGCCCGCCGAGTGCGAGCGTTGTGTAACGGATGCCCTCAGCGTGGGCTATCGTATGATTGATACGGCGCAAGCCTACCATAACGAGGAGGGCGTGGGCAATGCCGTGCGCAAAAGCGGCATCGGCCGCAAGGAAATTTTCCTTGTGTCGAAAGTATGGATTTCCAACTATGGCTACGAAAAGGCAAAGGCTTCCATCGACGAGAGCCTGCGTAAGTTGCAGACGGACTATATCGACCTGATGCTCCTGCACCAGCCTTTCTGCGACCGCTATGGCGCGTACCGCGCACTGGAAGAGGCGTACAAGGAAGGAAAACTCCGCGCCATCGGCGTATCGAATTTCTATCCCGACCATTTCATCGACATCGCCAGCAACGTGGAAATCGTTCCGGCGGTCAATCAAGTGGAAACGCACGTCTTCGACCAGCAAATCGAGCCGCAGCAAATCATGGAAGAGTTCGGCACGCGCATCATGTCGTGGGGACCGCTTGCCGAGGGGCGCAACGGTTTCTTCACGAATCCGATGCTTGCAGAAATCGGCAGCAAGTACGGCAAAAGCGTGGCGCAGGTCGCCCTGCGTTGGCTCATCCAGCACGGCGTCATCATCCCCAAATCGACCCACATAGAGCGGATGCAGCAGAATATCGACATATTCGATTTCGCACTCTCCGACGAGGATATGACCGCCATCGCCACTCTTGATACGGGTAAAAGCCTTTTCTTCGACCACCACGATGCGGAAACCGCCCGCATGTTCATGGGTTGGAGGTAGAGAAAAAATAAACCTCTATTGACGGACACCGCGTAGAAAAATCCGATCAACCGGCAAATCATGGTTTACCGGTTGATCTTTGCTATTTGTATATACTCCGAATACCGAAGCAGAATTATAATAATAAAGAATAGACAAAATCGAGAGTTATAAGGTTTATAGAGATTGTTAGCTATTGAAATTGTGGTAGAAAAATTAGCAGATAAATAAAAAATATTACCTTGGCGATACAAAAGGAGAGAGTTACTATAAGTATATTCAAGGTCTTATTTTACTAATGGAAAGACATTGGAATGAAATTGTAACTATCTGATTGCAATAATCTCCAATAAAAAGTATTATTTGCCACAAACGATAAACGGTATTTTTATAAATTTGCATTATGATAGAAAACAGCCATTTAAATCATATTGAATCACAGATAAAATCCGAATACTTGTCCATTCCTTCCAAAACAATTCTTTTGGAGGAAGGAAAAGTTGCAGAAAAACTCTATCTGATCCGTAAAGGTTGTCTGCGGCTGTTTTTCTATAATGAAGGGAAAGATATTGCTTTTCAATTCTTTTTCGAAGGGGATTTTGTCGCCTCATTCGATAGCCTATATAAACGCACGCCGAGTCTTTTCTATTTGGAGAGTATCGAACCAACTGAACTCACAGCTATAAGAAGAGAGGATTTTTACAACCTAATCAACAATAATTTGTCGTTTAGACAGTTGTATGAAGAAAAACTCATAGACCGTTTTCATGCTTACCAACAACTGTTCTTGTCAAGAATAAAAAACACACCGCAACAGCGATATGAAGAATTGCTGAAAGAGTATCCCAACATAATACAGCGTGTTCCGCAACATTATATAGCGTCTTATCTTGGCATAACTCCCGTTTCTTTATCACGCATAAGAAACCGTCATTAACTTCATTTCTTTACAATTGTTATCGTTCTGATTCTACTTGAATACCGAATTTTGCACCGTAAATATGAAAACGGTAAGCAATGAAGAAGATTTTTGTAATAGACTGAATTTTGGTTTTTGTGTTTGTTTTATCAGCATTTCCCGGAATAGGATTGCATATTGCCGGACATGGCAACAGCCACGAAGTATGGCATAATTGGGCTGTATTTCATGTTTTGACCAACTTTTTATTTTTTGTGGCAGCAATATTCCATATAACAACACATTGGGGATGGTATAAAGGAATAATAAAAAATGGGCTTGGCAGAAAAAGTAAAATTACAGTAGTGCTTTCGGTTGTGTTCTTACTTGTATCTGTTACCGGAATTATCTTATTGGGAGTAAACGGGGCTAATTCCGACATAGGATTATTGCACTATGAAATAGGGATTGCCACAATAATTCTATGTGTCGGACATATATTGAAACGAATCCATTTATTGCGCAAATCGCTAAAATAAGCAATCATATAATGAATAAATATGAGAAAATAAATTGGAGCAGCAAGTATTCCGATAATTATCGCCTGTGTGGTAACCGATTATTGAAAATCTATTTATATCTTTGTATCGGGAAAAGTGTTCTTTTGACTTAATGCGAAATATGGTGGATATGTGTAGTTCGCTCGTTTCTAAATCGTTACCCATTCAAGAGAATAGAAACTCTAATTAGCTGTATCTCAATCAGAAAAGAGAGCTTGAATGTCTTGCCACATGAAATGTCAAGTTCTTTTTAATACCACATACATCTGCTATTTCTTTCAAATACGCATTAAGTTTCTGATTGCTGATAATAGGAAGTACCTTTCCGTTCGGCAATTTACCTTTGTACTTTTCCAATATCATTTTAGGAATATCCAGCAAAGGAACATTCACATCTGTATTTGTTTTTTGGCGTTTGGTTATTATCCACAAATTACCGTCAAAGGACTTGCGGATATTATCTTCCTTTAAGTTTGCAACATCCA
>CAJUGV010000015.1 GCA_910586505.1 uncultured Paraprevotella sp.
GTTACCGGCGGGGAATTGTCGTTTATGTGGTTTATAGTTACCATACATATAGTTATCATATCGTTTATGTATGTGGTGTTTTGATATGTGGTGGTGTGTGTAGAGAGGAAGGCAGATTGTTGTTTATGTATGTGTGGATTGTTATGACTGGGATAATTGGTTGATAATGTTTTTTAAGGTTGCTCTCATTCCTGGTGACATCTTGTTGTCTTTCATGATGTCAATTTGGTTTTTGAATTCTGTTAGTAGTTCTGGGTAGAAACGACATTGTGCATAAGCTTGCTTAATGCATAATGACCTTATTGCATAAGGTTCTGTAGAGTTAATTTTGGTGAGGCAAAAGTTGAGATAATCTGTGCGTAGATCATTTCTTGTAATTGGTTGTTTTTGTAAAAGGGTGAGTAGAAGGCGAAGCTTTCCTTTATGTGGTGTTATCATAGCTTTGTTTATCAGGTCGTTTTTCTTTTTATATAGCCATTTGTTGTCTGTTGCTGAGAAATGTGTAAATATCCAAAGTGCATTATAGGATATACGCTCTTCTGTATCATTGATGAGTTTATACAACAATTTTTTGTGAGGATCGCCACAGCCTCCTTGCATAAGGCAAATCATTTTGTATAAATCTTCCTTGGTTAATCTTTTATTGAGTATTTTACGTAGTTCCATTATCCTGCAAATTTATATATAATCTATGGTTGCCTATAGTATTTAGCTTCTTTTTTTATCGTATTTTCAAAAGTCAATGAAGTGGGAGGGAGTGTTTGAATGAGATAAAAGCCAATATAGAGAATGGATGCAATTGAATTTTTTGAGATCTAGTACGATCAATGGGATGTATGATTTGTTTGGAATGGATAATTGAGAGGAAGAAGCTTGTCATGGCGTATGTTTATTATTAGCTGTAATTTTGTCGGTTAATGTTGCCTCCTAAAAGTAATAAGAGAGGGATACGTGATAGAACTAGAATATTCAGTTTTAAGAATGTGTGAGCTTGTAATAAAATAATTTTATTTATCTCGTCACAATATATATTATTTTTAGTATAACTGCTTTTAAGGATACTGAATAAATGATATTTTATTTCCGTCTCTCTTTTTTTTTGCTCTATATTTGCTACAGACATTTATTACTGATGTCGAGTGATTCAAACACTAAGATAAGTTATGAAGAAAGGAGAGTTTATGAGAAGTATGAGAAAAAGCCTTCATCGGGGGCCACCTTTTTAGTAGTGGGAAAGTAAAGAGAGTATGGATCTTATTACAAACTTAAAATTGAGAGATTATGTTTTATCATGTGAAAGATTTGCAGTTTAATGCACGAGTATCCAAACCTGATCCGCGTTTTGCACGCATCATGCTTGAAGCATTTGGAGGAGCTAATGGAGAATTAAAATCAGCGATGCAGTATTTTGTACAGGCATTTAGTTGTCGCAATCCGTATCCTGACAAGTATGATATGTTAATGGATATTGCAACAGAGGAATTGGGGCATTTGGAAATTGTAGGAGCAACCATACAGATGTTGCTCGGCCCAGTGGGAGGAGAAATGAAAGATGCAGTGGAGATAACCCCTCTGAATGCTATGATGAACGGTAAAGCAGTGAAGGAGGATTTTATTCATCAGGCTTATACCAATCCATTCTTTTTGGTAGCTGCGCCGGGTAGTCCTTCATTGACGGATAGTAATGGTAATCCTTGGTGTGCTACTTATGTTTCGGCTTGCGCTGATCTGACGGTAGATTTACGTTCCAACATGGCAGGTGAGAGTAGAGCTAAGATTGGTTATGAAAATTTGCTGCATTTTACTGATGATCCTTTGGTAAGAGAAACACTAATGTTTTTGATGACACGTGAGGTTACACATTACCAGCAGTTTGAAGCAGCTTTGGAGACTATACAGCCTAATTTCCCTCCAGGAGCTTTACAGACATCGCCTAAGTACAGTAATTTATATTTTAATCTGTCACAGGGTGAAGATGTTCGCGGACCATGGAATGAAGGACCTAGTACACAGTTGAAAGAAGATTGGCAGTATATAGAGAATCCTCTTAAGGAAGTGAGAGATACCAATGGGCTGATCGAAAGAGAACCCAAGGGAACTGATAGAACTGAAGAAGAAATGCGTCAGATGGATAAAAAGTTGTCCAAAGAGCATAGTGCCGAAGTCTTGTCATCTGTACCCGACAATAACATGTGCTGGTGCAATTATATGAATCAGAAAAAGAAGTGAGTAAATGATTTATTATTAAAAGGATAATATAAAAAATACGATTATGAAAGCAACTGTAGAAAACAAAAAGACTGCTGTTAAGAAGGAAGTTAAACAAACAGCTTGTGCGAAAGCTTGTAATGCAAAGCATTCCGAGCATAAGAAAGAAACTGTTCGATCAACTGAAAAAGAGAAGGGAACTTCACATAAAGGAACAGTTAAGAAATAACCTTTCGGAGGTAAGATAATTATAAGCTTCTGGCGAAGTATCAGCTATACTGAAATTCCCTAGAAACTATGAAAAAATTAAATTAGTATTCATTTATAAATTATACAGTTATGACTAAGATATTAATTATTGCATTGGCAGTAACAGGAGTATTGGCTATAATAGCTTGCAAGTATAGAAACGATTCATGTAAGAAGAATTGTACATTTGAGAACATTGGAAGTTCGGCTGATCGCGCAGTGGATAAAGCTTCGGAGAAAACTAAAGAAGGGGTTGACAAAGTCAAAGAAACTTGGAAGGACACCAAAGAGGATGTTAAGGAAGGAGCCGAAAATGTAAAGGAAGAGGCTAAGGAAGGCTTTGAGAAAGCAAAAAAAAGTATTAAGAAAGGAGCTCAGAATGTAAAAGAAGAATTCCAGGATGTTAAAGAGAACGTTAAGGATAAACTTGACTGAGGATAAGGATTAATCTATTAAAATCAAACTGTCATGATAGGATGGATTATTTGGCTGGTTGGTATGATACTTACCTTAAAGGCCGCTTATGAAATTTGGTTGTTGAATGTTCCAATGATCAAGAGGATTATAGCCATTATTCTTATTTTCGTAACTAGTTGGGTGGGACTTTTGTTCTATTACTTATTTGCTAGAAAACGATTACAGTCTTGGCTGAGTTGAAACGTTATTCTCTAATGATCAAGTAAAAGAGAGCGGCATCGGATTGGTTTAAACCAATCTGTATGCCGCTCGAATCGTATTTCTATCTGTTGTTTTAAATATTCATTGTTAAGGCTGGACGGAGTTTGAGGTTTATCTTGGATGCCAGTTCTTATTTTAATAAGAATTTTTGTATTCGTCATACACGTGATTGAATATTAAGGTCAGTCGTGTTACCCATTGCTTTAGGCATATATACAGTCACTGGTAGAGGATGGTTTTTATTTCGTTTTCGTAAGAAAGCAGATTGAAAGTTCTGTTAAGTGAGAAGCTTCAATGTGGATCTTGCTGTTGCTAATATTCAAGTATAAATTTTAGGTACTGATATACATATCTACACTGGAAAATCATAGAAAGGCTGGAGTCGGGAAATCCCCGAACCAGTCTTTTCTATTTATTTAACTATTCTCTTTCCTTTATCGTCAAAACAAAAGCCGAAAACATACTTGTATCGGCTTTTGTTATTGCCATGTTGTTGAAATATTGTGCAGAAAAATTTCGATTATATTAGCATGACAACTATATAACGTATTTTTCCATACCATCTTCACATCATTTAACTCAAATCCGACTTACTCCGCCTTCTACTTTTTCGTTATACGCACAGGAGATTATCAGATTTTTATCAAGATTTTCTCCGTGAACTCATTGTTGAACAAATCAATCTTTGTAAATTGTAACATCATTAAAAGTTTGGAGGACAGCCTTATGAAAGACCCATTTGAACTTAATGCTAAATCAATCATGGCTCTTTATGAACTCTTTCCTACGGAAGAAGCCTGTATTAAACATCTTGAAGCCATTAATTGGCATGGAAAACCTGTTTCACCATTTGATAAGACCTCTAAAGTTTATAAATTGAAAAGTAGCAAATATCGCTGTAAGAATACAGGTAAGAACTTTACCGTTCGTACAGGTACGATGTTTGAAAAGACAAAGATAAGTTTGCGTAAATGGTTTATCGCCATTTGGCTTGTAACCAATCATAAAACAGGTCTTTCCTCCTACCAACTTGCAAGTGATATAGAGGTCACGCAAAAGACAGCATGGTATATGTTGCATAAAATACGTCATGCAATGCGCCTCGCCAATGAGAACTTCTTAGAAGAAGCAGTTGAAATAGACGAAACTCTTGTTGGCGGAAGAAACGGAAATCGTCATTGGGATAAGAAAGTACCTCATTCACAAGGACGCTCCCACAAGGACAAAGCACCTGTCGTTGGAATGATACAACGGAAAAATCTGATGAATGCACGGGTAACACCTGACACCAAAGCCAACACCCTTTCTGCATTTATCAGAGAATTTGTACATCCCGATGCCATTATTTACACAGACGAAAACGATGCCTACAATCAAATCGGAAGAAGTTATGAACGTCACTATGTCGACCACAGCAAGAAACTGTATAGTTATGCCAGCATAACGACTAATAGAATTGAGGGTGCTTGGACGCATTTCAAGCGTATGGTTAAAGGAACATATAGAACTCTACTTAAAAAGTATTTGCAGAAATATGTTGATGAGTTCGTGTATAGGTATAATCTGAGGGACATCAGCAATTCAGACCGATTTAACTGTTTCATCTGCTGCGCTGACACACGTTATACATACAAGCAAATCAGAAAATCAGCGGCTTAAGATGAAAAGAAGAAAAGAACCAACAGAATTTAAACTTGGAACAATCATTGTCCCCTATATTGAAATGTTCGATGAAGCAGTAGCCATAAGGACAGAGGGTGTACAACTAATCATTGACACTTATTTCAACGACCTGTCTATTGATGATATTCCCCAGCAATATGTATTCACTTGGGACTGGCTTGGCAAAGGTTACAAGTTTACCGTAATAAATCACCTCTATAAGTCATCAAGGGCGAAAACAAAACGTGGCTTTAAGAAGTTACTCGCAGAGGCACTGCCATTGCTTATGGACCCTAAAAACGGACTAATAAAAAAGCCGGAACTTAGTCCGGCTGATTTGAATAGGTTTAATGCTGTACTATCAATCAAGTAATGCTATTTGTTTTTAATAGGAACTACTGAAAACACTGTATAAGTAGCAGGAATAGTAACGATTATTCCCTTTGGACTTTCAACCTCAGTATGAGAGCTTACACCGTTGTTATTCAGATACCAACTCAGTTTTTGCTTTGTTACGACAACGACCTTTCGTCCTGTCATCCTGTCCGCTCCTTCGTATGTATAAGATTCCTTTCCGCTACTTTTATATTTGACACCTAAATTAATAACATCACCTTGAACATTGATGTAAATACCGTATGTTTTGTCTGATCCATCATAGGAAATTTCAAGTTTTTGCGTCCAATGTTTCATGTCGTTGTCTGTTATTAAACAGCCTCTTTCATAGTTGCATAAACGGACGTTTCCATGAACCAACACTCCTTTGTCAGAAGTTACTGAATTTTGACCTTGGACATTAGCGAATGCCCCAATCAGCATAATGAATACTGATAAAACGAAATACTTTTTCATAATGGCGAAATTTTTCAAGTTTTTCTCAGACAACCTGTGAGAATTTACGTTATATGTGATAAAGTGGGTTGTCACCTGTGAAAACTCGAAAGCATCGCCAAACGCTTGTACAAAACACAGATGAGCAGCCCACTTGATATGAGCGCTCCCTGTGCCTCCTTTGTACTTAATTTGAATTTGGCGATTCTCGAGTTCTAAGGCACTTCTTTTTCGATATTTCTGTCTAAAAGACAAATGCAAAGTTAGTACATTCTCTGTCGCAAACAAATTTCTACTTGAATTTTCTTTTATTATTCTATAATATTGTAAGTTAATGGAAACGTTACACCCCCATCGAAAGATATTTCAATCGTCCTGTCTGCAAGCCTTGTTGGAATTATTGTCCAATCCTCATCTGGTACAGGATAAAACAAATAGTAATCACCCAAGTTTTTGACTTCCATATATTTAGAAATTCCATCAATATTTACTTGAAGGTTATGTGTACCACTTTCCAAAAGCAATTTACTTACTAACAGGTTTATCGTTATAATTTGTTCTGTCATTTCATCTCTCCCCGATGATGACGGTGGAAAATTTTCTTTCCAAACAGTTATCGTTTGTATTATCTCACCATTAGGTGTAATTTCTATGTCATCAGGATTAAGTGTTAAAAAGGATAATTGAAAAAAATCATTACCTGCGTCAATTGTCATGTTAGTGGTCATTCCTATTGTACAAAACCATGGGAGCCCTGCTTGGGTAATATTAACTTTAGGTGAGAAACCGCCATCAGAAGATAAATTCAAGGATGTCGAACGGGTTTTTAAAAATGGATTTGGCCCACAAGCTACAGATATTTGGTCAGTTCCTTTACCTGAATCCGGAGTAGCTGTAATGAAATCTTTCTTCATAATCTAAAATAATATTTATTAACGAATATCGTATGTTAGTTGGTAATTGTCATCATCGTCAAAGGAAATCTTAATGAGCTTTCCGAAAGAGGAACCTACAAAACGAACAAAAAGTAAAGGGTCCTTTTCGTTTTCAGGTAAGAACTGGGAATAACCATTGCCCAATGAAATCTGTGTTAGTTTTATAATTTCGTTCCCCTCGTTTGCCACTCTAACTATAGGCTTAACTATATCCGTAATAGAATCTAAAACGATTAAAGAAAAACTTAAATACTGTTCAGTCATGGAATCTAATTGAGAATTTCCTATTGGAAATCTCTGTCTTGAAAATTGTAGCCTTTGAGTGAAATTTCCATCAGAATTAATGATTGGTAGAATATTTCGAGGAACTTCAATAAAGTTTGCTTCCCAATGAGTTTCGCCATTATCAAAGAAATGGTATGTAGCCATTCCTATTGTACAAAACCAAGGTACACCAAGCTGATTGACATTTACCGAAAGTGAGTTCCCTTTATTCGAAGCGAAGTTTAAGGAAGATGAGCGTGATTTTAAATCAATATTGGGGTCAACAGTTACTTGTACTTCTGTTCCCAAATTTCCGCTATCGGGAGTCACTGTAATAAAATCCTTTTTCATAATATTCAATATTTATTGGTTATCTATTCAAATCCACTTTAGTAATCAATAAGTAATTGTCAGTGCCAAACTTGAAATCTTCTTTATGGATAGATTGGGTACGTTCAAGCAAGGTCTGTTCGGTCATGCCGTTTACAAAGTTATGCCCGATATTCAGTACAAGAGTAGTGATGTCTTGTGCATCACGGACTTCGTTGTATCGACATTCACGTGTCTTTAGGTGTACATCATTCACAAGGAATACACGATGTTCATCTAATACGTCAAGGATAAGAACCTTACAATTACAGTTCATAACAAGCCCTTGACAGGTTTTCAAAATGTTTTCGTCTAATTTCATATTCAGTATTTTTAATGATTGATACTGAACTTAAAACGTAAAAATCGGATAGTCCGTTTATGTCTTGGGAGTGGATTGTGATTGAGTGGGATGCAGGGAGGAAACGTTAAATAAATAGAAAAGACTGGTTCGGGGATTTCCCGACTCCAGCCTTTCTATGATTTTCCAGTGTAGATATGTATATCAGTACCAAATTTTATTATAAAGTATGTATCATACTATCACAACTATCATAACACGAGGCTTTCTGAATTTTACCAGAGTTTATTTTGGGACGGGAGGGTATGATGATAATTCTAATGCAGTCGTAGCTTTTATTGGACTATCATTCTTAAGTTATAAAAATAATCCACCAGTTTCTCTAACAAGCGGATTATTTTTATGAAGATGTCTGTAACAACCTGTTGTGTGGATACCTATTTATAATTGTTTTATTTCGTTCAGATTATGTTGGATATCCTCATCTTTCAACTCATAATTTGTTAGATTTCCCGCCAGATATTGATCGTATGCGGCCATATCAATGAGTCCATGTCCGGAGAGGTTGAATAAAATAACTTTTTCTTCTCCTGTATCTTTACAGATCTTAGCTTCGTTGATAGCCGCAGCAATGGCATGGCAGGATTCCGGTGCTGGGATAATGCCTTCCGATTTGGCAAACAGACAACCTGCTTCAAAAGATTCCAGTTGCTGGATGTCCGTTGCTTCCATCAATCCATCTTTTAATAGCTGGGACACAATGACTCCAGCGCCATGATAGCGTAATCCACCTGCATGGATATTCGCCGGCGCGAAGTTATGCCCTAAGGTAAACATGGGTAAAAGTGGGGTATATCCTGCTTCGTCTCCAAAGTCATATTGGAAATGTCCGCGTGTCAATTTGGGGCACGATGCTGGTTCGGCGGCAATGTAGCGTGTTTTTTTTCCTTCCTTAAGGGTATGACGCATGAATGGGAAACAAATACCTCCGAAATTGGAACCACCACCAAAACAGCCGATAATAATATCCGGATACTCACCAGCCATCTCCATTTGTTTTTCGGCTTCCAGGCCTATAACGGTTTGGTGTAAGGTTACATGACTTAATACAGAGCCGAGTGTGTATTTGCAATTTGGTGTCGTGCGTGCTAATTCGATAGCTTCGGAAATGGCTGTGCCGAGTGAACCCTGGTAGTTGGGGTTTTTGGTTAGTATGTCCTTTCCGGCGCGTGTTGACATGGAGGGGGAGGCTGTGACTTGCGCTCCGAATGTTTGCATAATGCTACGTCTGTAAGGTTTTTGTTCATAGCTGATTTTTACTTGGTAGACAGCTGCTTCAAGTCCGAACACTTTAGCTGCATATGAGAGGGCTGCTCCCCACTGTCCTGCACCGGTTTCTGTCGTGATATTTTTTACACCTTCCTTTTTGCAGTAGTATGCCTGGGCTAATGCGGAGTTTAGTTTATGAGAACCTATAGGGCTGACGCTTTCGTTTTTAAAATATATATGTGCGGGCGTGCCCAATGCTTTCTCTAATCCGTATGCTCTTACCAATGGCGTGCTGCGATAATATTTATACATTTCGCGAACTTCTTCCGGTATTTCAATCCATGCATCTGTTTGATTCAGTTCTTGACGACTTAGTTCTTCTGAAAATATTGGGTATAAATCTTCCGGTTTTAGAGGCTGTCTGGTAACAGGATTTAGTGGTGGCATGGGTTTGTTTGTCATGTCAGCCTGAATGTTGTACCAATAACGTGGTATGTCTTCCTCTGCAAGGAAATATCTTTTCTTCTGTTCCATAAAGCTTATACTATTTAGATGTGATTAATTGCATTTTTAATTCTTTCATTGCAAAAGTACTGAAAAAGTTTGAAATAGGTGACGATATGAATGGAAATATGAGCAATCGCTATATAAAAGATATTAGCGCAATAACTTATCGTACATAGTAGTCAGAAACGCAAATAGCAATATTTTTGTATAATTATTCATGCTGTTTAATGGTTTTGTTGGTAATTCTTCAAGTTGATTATAGGTGTGTTATGTAGTGTATATAGAATGTTTGGTTTAAATGTTTTGTATATTATGCAACTTGTAAGGATGAAAATGTATATCTTTGCATTCGAATAAAAGAGTCTAGAATTGTATGAGGAATAAGGACAGCCGCTTGGAGGCCATAAAAATGGTTGTGTCCGCGCAGGACATTTCAAGTCAGGAAGAATTGTTGCGTGAGTTAAAGAGAGTGGGATTTAAGTTGACACAAGCGACTTTGTCCCGTGATTTGAGACAGTTGAAAGTGGCAAAAGCTACAACTGCTTCAGGTAAATATATATATACACTGCCTGCTTCTCCTCTTTACAGAAGAGTGTCGGCCTCACATTTAACGGCCTCTGCTGTACGTCAGGCAGGAGCTTTGTCGGTTAAGTTTTCTGGTAATTTGGCTGTAGTGCATACTTTGCCGGGTCATGCCAGTCATATAGCTTATGATATAGACAATAAAAGATTTGACGAGATATTAGGTACATTGGCCGGTGATGATACTATTCTATTGGTATTAGCCGAAGGAGTTACATCCGATCAGATACTGATGCGTTTGGCAGAGGTAATTCCCGATGTACATTGAAATGAAGAAAGTGAAATAGTATATAGTAAGAGAAAAGAGTGGAATACAATGATGGAATCAGAGTGGTAGTAGCTGATGCCTGCCACGAAAAATATGTAGATGTAATTCTTGCAACCATAACAGACTCTGCGAAAAAGAGAGGATCTGGAATAGCTTCGCGTACACATGAGTATTTGGCGACAAAGATGAAGGAACGCAAGGCTGTCATCGCTTTGGCCGGTGAGGGAGAGTCAGAGGAATTTGCAGGCTTTTGCTATATTGAAAGTTGGGGTAATAAAGAATACGTGGCTAACTCGGGTTTGATTGTGGTGGAAAAATTTCGCTGTCACCACCTGGCTACGCGTATCAAGCAGACTGCCTTTACATTGTCGCGTTTGCGTTGGCCTCATGCCAAATTATTCGGATTGACGAGCCAGAGTGCTGTCATGAAAATCAATACGGCTTTGGGCTATGTGCCGGTGACGTTTGCAGAGCTGACGAACGATGAAGCGTATTGGAAAGGATGTGGAACTCCGGAACATCCGTGTTGCATCAATTATGATATTTTGCAGCGTACGGGACGAAAGTATTGTGTTTGTACGGCTATGCTGTACGATCCGGCTATGCATCCTGATGAAAAGCTACCGGTAGAGTTGCCGGAAGATGTGGTGAAGATGGCCCGTGAGGCTGCAATGAAGAACCTGCGGTAAATAAATTAAACAACAATATTATGGCTAAAAAAGTAGTAGTAGCATTCAGTGGAGGTTTGGATACATCTTATACAGTGATGTATCTGGCAAAGGAAAAGGGATATGAAGTATATGCGGCCTGTGCCAATACGGGAGGCTTCAGTGCAGAACAGTTGAAGGCTAACGAGGAGAATGCATATAAATTAGGAGCCAAGGAGTATGTTACGCTGGATGTGACGAAAGAATATTATGAGAAAAGCCTGCGTTATATGATTTATGGCAATGTCTTGCGTAATAATTGTTATCCTGTTTCGGTGTCGTCAGAGCGTATTTTTCAGGCCATAGCCATTGCGCGTTATGCCAATGAAGTGGGAGCTGATGCCATTGCTCACGGTTCGACGGGAGCGGGTAATGACCAGATTCGTTTCGACATGACTTTTTTGGTTATGGCGCCGGATATGGAAATCATAACGCTTACGCGTGACAGTAATCTGACTCGTCAGGAAGAGGTGGATTACCTGAACCGTAACGGGTATTACGCCGACTTTACCAAACTTAAGTACTCTTATAATGTAGGAATATGGGGCACATCCATTTGCGGCGGTGAGATCCTGGACAGCAATCAGGGCTTGCCCGAAAGTGCTTATTTGAAGCATCCGACGAAAGACGGCACGGAACTGTTGAAGTTGGGCTTTCGCAATGGTGAGATTTGTTGTGTCAACGGAGTGGAATATGAGGATAAAATCAAGGCGATACAAGAGATTGAGAAGATCGGTGCAGCCTATGCCATAGGTCGCGACTGCCATGTGGGAGATACGATTATCGGAATAAAGGGGCGTGTCGGTTTTGAAGCGGCCGCTCCGATGCTGATCATCGGTGCCCATCGTTTTTTGGAGAAGTACACATTAAGCAAGTGGCAGCAATATTGGAAAGAACAGGTGGCCAACTGGTACGGAATGTTCTTGCATGAGAGTCAGTATCTGGAGCCTGTGATGCCGGATATTGAAGCCATGCTGACAAGTTCGCAGCGTAATGTGAACGGAGTTGTAACGCTGGAGCTTCGTCCTTACGGTTTTACTACGGTTGGTGTGGACTCACCCGATGATTTGGTGAAGAATAAATTCGGCGAATACGGTGAGACACAGAAGGGATGGACGGCAGAGGATGCCAAAGGATTTATCAAGGTGACTTCCACTCCGCTTCGTCTGTATTATTCAAATCACAAGGATGAGGAACGGATTAAATAATTGTATATGATAAAAGTCGGAATCATAGGAGGAGCAGGCTATACGGCCGGAGAATTATGCCGTTTGCTGCTGAATCATCCCGAAGCGGAGATTGGTTTTGTGAATAGTTCCAGCAATGCCGGCAACAAACTCACCGATGTGCATGAGGGGCTGTATGGAGAGACAGACATGTTGTTTACGGACCAGTTGCCTTTCGACGAGGTGGATGTCATCTTCTTCTGCTTCGGGCATGGCAAGAGTGCCGAGTTCTTGGCAACCCATGATGTGCCGGAACGGATTAAAATCATTGATTTGGCGCAGGACTTCAGGTTGGCGGCTCCGGGCAATGACTATGTATATGGCTTGCCGGAGCTGAACCGCCGGGCGATAGAGACGGCACACCATGTGGCCAATCCCGGCTGTTTTGCGACTTGTATCCAGTTGGGGCTGCTTCCTTTGGCGGCTCACGGTTTGCTTTGTGGCGATGTGTCGGTGAATGCCATAACCGGAAGTACGGGAGCCGGAGTAAAGCCCGGTGCCACGACGCACTTCAGTTGGCGTAACAACAACATGAGCGTTTACAAGGCTTTCAGCCATCAGCATGTGCCCGAAATATGCCAGTCTCTGAAGTCGTTGCAGTCTTCTTTCGACGGTGCGATAAATTTCATCCCCTATCGCGGTGATTTTGCCCGTGGTATTTTCTCGACGGAAGTGGTTGCCGTAGACGAATCGCTGGAGGCCGGTTACTTTGTCGAACTTTATAAAGAGTATTATAAGGATGCGGCTTTTACTCATTATGCAGACAA
Organism: uncultured Paraprevotella sp.; assembly: GCA_910586505.1. Lineage (GTDB taxonomy): Bacteria > Bacteroidota > Bacteroidia > Bacteroidales > Bacteroidaceae > Paraprevotella. The sequence goes on from CAJUGV010000015.1 coordinate 12,824, forward strand.
GCCCATTGACATGAAACAGGTAGTCAACACCAATAAGGCGCTGGTGCATGTGGATAAGTTCGGCGATAAACTATTGATAACGTCAACGATAGACAACCTGCTTAAGGGGGCCAGCGGGCAGGCCGTGCAGAATATGAATATTATGTTTGGGGTGGACGAGATGGCCGGTTTGCGTCTGAAGCCGTCTGCTTTTTGAGATCGGTACGGCAAGAAACAAAATACAAATAAGCAGAAAGATGAAATTATTCGATGTATACCCTCTTTATGATGTAAATATTGTAAAAGGAGACGGTTGCCGGGTTTGGGATGACAAGGGACAGTCTTACTTGGATTTGTACGGCGGACATGCCGTAATCAGCATAGGGCATTGCCATCCGCATTATGTGGAGGTATTGTCTGCACAGCTCGGCCGTTTGGGCTTTTACAGCAATTCCGTGATCAACAGACTGCAGGAGGAGCTGGCTGAACGCCTGGGGAAGGCCTGCGGTTACGAAGACTACCAGCTTTTTTTGATTAATTCGGGAGCTGAAGCTAATGAGAATGCGCTGAAACTGGCCAGTTTCTACAATGGGCGCAGCCGTGTGCTCTCGGCATCCAAGGCGTTCCACGGACGTACTTCATTGGCTGTGGAGGCAACGGATAACCCTAAAATTATTGCTCCTATCAATGCCAACGGACATGTGACCTATTTGCCGCTCAATGATTTGGACGCGTTTCGGATGGAATTGGCCAAAGGTGACGTCTGTGCGGTGATAGTGGAATGTATTCAGGGTGTGGGAGGTATTCGTCTGGCCACTCCGGAGTTTATGCAAGGGCTGCGCCGGGCATGTGATGAAACGGGAACGGTGCTGATTTGTGATGAGATACAATGTGGTTATGGCCGTTCGGGAAAATTCTTTGCTCATCAGCACCTTGATGTACAACCCGACCTGATCACGGTGGCCAAGGGTATCGGCAACGGTTTCCCGTTGGGTGCGGTGTTGATATCGCCTAAGTTCGTTCCGGTCTACGGACAGTTGGGAACCACTTTTGGGGGCAACCATCTGGCCTGTGCGGCGGCATTGGCCGTCCTGGATGTCATGGAGCGGGAAAAGTTGGTGGAAAATGCCGAAAGGACAGGCCGTTTTCTGATGGAAGGCATCCGTGCCCTGCAATTGCCGCATGTGGTCGAGGTGAGAGGACGCGGTCTGATGATAGGCATAGAACTGGATGTTCCTTATAAAGAGATACGAAGTAAGCTTTTATTTGAGGAGCATTGTTTCACCGGATGTAGCGGGACGAATGTGTTGCGCCTGCTTCCTCCACTTTGTCTGAGTGAAGCGGAGGCGGCCGATTTCCTGCAACGTCTGGAACGTGTGATGAAATATTAATGAATAATAATGTGAAGGATAAACCGGTCGGGGGCGTATGCCGAAGATCGGTTTGTCTGCTTTTAAGGAGCATGTGAAGATGAAAGTAGCGATTATAGGAGCGGGCAATATGGGAGGTGCTGTGGCCCGCGGTCTGGCCATGGGAAACCGTGTGGCGGTTTCGGATATCATGGTAGCCAACCCCGGACGGGGTAAGTTGGAGGCATTGAAGGCCGAGTTCCCCGATATGGGGGTTACAAGCGACAACTGCTTGGCCGTCAGGGATGCCGATGTGATAATATTGGCCGTAAAGCCGTGGAAACTTTGCGAAGTGATAGAGGAGATAAAAGGCGGATTGGACTATGGCCGGCAGGTTGTGGCTTCGATGGCCGGCGGCATCGGACTTGGTCAGCTCCGTGCCAGTCTTGACCGTGGCGACGGCATTTTTCCGGCGGTTTACTATCTGATACCGAATACCGCTATTGCCGTGATGAGCGGCATGACATTTATGGCTTCTGCCGGTGCGAGTCCGGAGTGGGACGCCTGTATGCTGGACATGTTCCGTGAACTGGGCGACGCCATGTTAGTGGAAGAGCGCCAGATGGATGCCGGGATGGCGTTGGCCTCCTGCGGCATAGCTTATGTGATGCGTTACATCCGTGCGGCTACGGAAGGGGGCGTGGAACTGGGGCTGAATGCCCGTGATGCGCAACGCACCGTTATGCAGACAATGAAAGGGGCCGTGGATTTGCTGGCTGCCGGCGGTTTACATCCGGAGATGGAGGTAGACAGGGTGACTACGCCCGGTGGGCTGACGATCCGTGGGCTGAATGCCATGGAGGAGGCCGGGTTTACGTCGAGTGTGATAAAGGGTCTGAGGGCCTCGGTAAAAAAATAAGGAGGATCATTTATGCAACAATATAGGCGCGTGGCCGTCAAGATAGGCAGCAATGTACTGACGCGCAAGGACGGTACGCTCGATGTGACGCGGATGTCGGCGTTGGTAGACCAGATTGCCGGATTAAGAAAACACGGTATCGAGGTCATTTTGATTTCTTCGGGAGCCGTGGCGAGCGGGCGGGGAGAACTGAAAGATGCGGCTTCCCGCAGAATGGACAGCGTAGACCAGCGTCAGTTGTTCTCGGCGGTGGGGCAGGCCAAGCTTATCAACCGTTATTACGAATTGTTCCGCGAGCATCACTTGGCGGTGGGACAGGTGCTGACGATGAAGGAGAACTTCAGTACTCGCCGGCACTATCTGAACCAGCGCAACTGTATGATGGTGATGCTTGACAACGGTGTGATTCCGATTGTGAACGAGAACGATACCGTCAGTGTAACGGAGCTGATGTTTACGGATAATGACGAGCTGTCCGGACTCATAGCCACGATGATGGATGTGCAGGCGCTTGTTATCCTGAGCAATGTGGACGGCATCTTCAACGGCATGCCCGGTGAACCGGGGGTAGAGGTGATCCGCGAGGTGGCGCCCGAACGCGATTTGCGGGAATACATCCGCACGGAGAAGTCCGGATTCGGGCGTGGCGGAATGATAACCAAATGCAACATAGCCCGTAAGGTGGCCGATGAGGGAGTGGAAGTGATTATTGCCAACGGGCGGCGCGACGACGTGCTTACGGATTTGCTCTTGCACCCCGGCAGTGTGGTATGCACCCGTTTCGTTCCAGGCGAAGGAAACGTGTCGAGTGTGAAGAAGTGGGTGGCCCACAGTACGGGCTTCGTTAAGGGAAAGATATACTTGAATGCCCGTGCCGTGGAGGCGGTATGCGGGGAACATGCCGTGAGCATTCTCCCTGTCGGTATCACACATATAGAGGGTGATTTCGAGAAGGGCGATCTGGTGAGCATCATGTCTCCTGAAGGAAAGAACCTCGGTGTGGGGCGCGCCGCATATGGCTGTGGGGAGGCTCTTGCACAGCTCGGACGGCACGATTGCAAACCTTTGGTGCACTATGACTACTTGTATTTGGAGTGATGCGGTGCGGAAATGATATACTATTATATTAAGGAGGAAAATGATGGATCTGACATTTCTTTTTGAGCGGGCAAAGGCGGCCGGCCGTGAGTTGACCGGACTGCCGCCCGCGCTCATAAACGATATATTATGTGCCGTGGCTGATGAAATACCGGCCCGTTCGGAATACTTGCTATCGGAGAACATGCGGGATTTGGAACGTATGTCGCCCGACAATCCGATGTTCGACCGTTTAAAATTGACGCAAGCCAGGCTGGAAGGCATTGCGGCCGATATGCGTCATGTGGCCGGACTGCCTTCGCCGTTGGGGCGGGTACAGAAACACACGGTGTTGCCTAACGGATTGGACCTGCAACGGGTGAGTGTGCCTTTCGGAGTGATAGGGGTGATTTATGAGGCCCGTCCCAATGTGAGTTTCGATGTCTTCTCGCTTTGTTTCAAGGCCGGAAGTGCCTGTGTGCTGAAAGGCGGCAGCGATGCCTGCTGCTCCAACCATGCCATTGTGAGCGTGATTCACGGAGTGCTGGAACGTTTCGGTGTGAATCCGGATGTGGTGCTGCTTCTGCCGGTGGAGCGTGAGGCTACGGCGGCTTTGTTGCAGGCGCGCGGTTATGTGGACCTGTTGATTCCGCGCGGCAGCAGTTCCCTGATTCGGTATGTGCGCGACCATGCACGCATTCCGGTTATAGAAACGGGGGCCGGTGTGTGTCATACCTACTTTGATGCGGAGGGCGACGTGCAGAAAGGAGCGGCCATCATCTGCAACGCCAAGACGCGTCGTGTGAGCGTATGCAACGCGCTGGACAGCCTGCTCGTCCATGAGGCACGCCTGCACGACCTTGCCCGGCTGTGTGCCCCGTTGGGCGAGCGGAAAGTGAGGATCTATGCCGACGCGCCGGCTTTCGAGGCATTGTGCGGCCACTATCCGGCCGAATGGCTTGAACCGGCGTCGGAAGCGCATTTCGGCACGGAGTTCATGGACTATAAGATGGCGGTGAAGACAGTGACGTCGGTGGATGAGGCTCTTGAACATATAGCCCGTTTCGGTTCCGGGCACAGCGAATGTATCGTGACCGAGAACGACGCTACGGCCGGGCTGTTCCTATGTCAGGCGGATGCCGCCTGCGTATATGTCAATGCGCCTACTTCGTTCACCGACGGGTCGCAGTTCGGACTGGGAGCGGAGATAGGTATCAGTACACAGAAGCTGCATGCCCGGGGGCCGATGGCATTGGAAGAGATTACCACTTATAAATGGCTTGTCCGCGGAAACGGGCAGGTGCGTCCGCAGTAAATGGATTATCAATTATAAAAAACAGTAATATGAGAGTATTTCAGAATGTAGAAGACCTGGGCGATTTGAAGCAGGCTCTTCGTGAGGCTTTCGAGGTGAAACGCGACCGGTTTCAATATCAGCATCTGGGCCGTAACAAGACGGCGTTGCTGATTTTCTTCAACAACAGTCTGCGCACACGTCTCAGTACGCAGAAAGCGGCCATGAATTTGGGTATGAATGTCATTGTGCTTGATGTCAATCAGGGAGCATGGAAGCTGGAAACGGAGCGTGGCGTGATCATGGACGGCGACAAGAGCGAGCATCTTCTGGAGGCCATTCCCGTGATGGGAAGTTATTGCGACCTCATCGGTGTGCGTTCGTTCGCCACGTTCGAGAGCCGTAAGGACGATTATGAAGAGAAGATACTGAACCAGTTCATCCGCTATTCCGGCAAGCCGGTTTTCTTTATGGAGAGCGCCACCGTGCATCCTTTGCAGAGTTTTGCCGATTTGATCACCATCGAGGAGTACAAACGGGTGCAGCGTCCCAAGGTGGTGCTCACGTGGGCTCCCCATCCCAAAGCATTGCCGCAGGCCGTGCCTAACAGTTTCGCCCAATGGATGAATGCGGCCGATGTGGATTTTGTGGTGACGCATCCTGAGGGATATGAACTTGATCCGAAGTTTGTGGGGAACGCGCACGTGGAGTATGACCAGATGAAAGCTTTTGAGGGAGCGCACTTCATTTACGCCAAAAACTGGAGCTGTCCGGGCGTGACGCGGCCGGAAGACTACGGCAAGGTGTTGAGCAAGGACATGTCATGGACCGTGGATGCGGCTCACATGGCAGTGACCGACCGGGCGTTTTTCATGCACTGTCTGCCGGTGCGCCGCAACATGATAGTGACAGACGACGTGATAGAAAGCCCGCAGTCGCTGGTCATTCCCGAAGCGGCCAACCGTGAGATTTCCGCTACGGTGGTGCTCAAACGTATGCTGGAAGCTTTGTAGGCTCGGATACAGGTAGGGCATCCGTCCCGTTCTGTCGCGACAGAACGGGACGTTTTTTATTTCACATGCCTGTTTTCCTGTGTGGATGGGTAGCGCCGTGCCGGTCGGTACGCCGGTCATGCGGTGGTCTGGTCCTTTACAGAGGAGCCGCTCCTTCGGATGTCATGACCACTCGCTTCATGGTTCCGTCGGGATTGTAGTATAGGCGGTCTATACAGACGGAGCGCGTACTGGACGAGCCGCCTTTTTGGTGACTTCCGTTGTGATAGATGAAATACCAGTTACCTTTGAATTCCACGATAGACTGGTGGTTGGTGTCGGAATTTCCGGCTATTTCGTTGAGAATGCCTTTGTATTCGTAAGGTCCTTCGATGTTGTCCGCCATGGCATAAGCTATTCTTTCCGGATAGCCGGAAGCATAAGAGAGATAATACTTTCCGTTGTGTTTATGTATCCAGGGGGCTTCTGTAAAATCGAATCCTTCAAAATCAATTTTCTTCACCGGCCCGTCTATCTCGGTCATATTGGCTTTTAGTGGGGCGTAGTAGCATTGTCCGTTTCCCCAGAACAGCCATGCGCGGCCGTCGTCATCGATGATGACGGCCGGGTCGATAGACGCCCAATAATGTGTGGAGGCAAAGCAGTCGTCGTTCGTTATAAGGGGCTTCCCGATGGCATCCTTGTAGGGCCCTTCGGGGCGGTCGGCGACAGCCACGCCAATGCCGGAACCGTCCGTACTGATGTACCAGTAGTATTTTCCGTTCCGCTCTATGGCTTGTGCGGCATAAGCCCTGCCTGTTTTGTCCCAGCTGAAATCCGAAACTTTCAGCGGAACGGGATATTCGGTCCAGTTCTTGAGGTCGGTCGTGGAGAAGACACACCAGTCTTTCATGATAAGTCCTTGATTCTTTTTTCCTTCATCATGCCCTGTAAACAACCATAGGGTGTCGTTGACGACCAAGGCGGCCGGGTCGGCTGTGAATTTATGGGTGATCACCGGATTGCCGGCCGACTGAAAAGCGAATCTGCCGTCGGGCGATACCGCTTGTGACGTCCCGCTTTGTTTTTGGTCTTCTGCATATATGAAGCCGACAGAGCACGATACGATACACACGGTGATTAATCTCAATGCTTTTTTCATGATGGTTTGTTTTTGGTACGGGGTATACAGGCCGGCAGGTTTTTTCGGTTTTGGCCTGACACGGCTGGATGAACCGTACGGTTGTCCTTACGGGTGCAAATATAGGCAAAAAGTGGATAGACGGTTCTCTCCTATGGTTGAAAAAAACATAGCTTCGGATTGATGAGAGAAGCACAGAGGGGAGGGATAAACCGGGGATTTATATTCCGTCATGATGCCGGGTGTAAAGAAAAAATGCCAAGGACGGAATGGGAGATGGCATCTTGTGAAGAACGGAAAAATTTCATGCGGAGCATTTTAAAAAATGATGAGGACGAAATTTTATTTTCGTGCCCATGAAAATTTTGTGTGTTCCGCAGCGGAGGGTGAGGGGGATTAATAGCGGAACCGCCACGTGCGCCGTCCTTCGAAAGTCAGCGCGGTGAAGGTTATGCTGTCGCCCGGATACATGCCGAGGGGACGTAGGGGGAGGCTGGCATAGACGGTGGCGGAGTAGGAAAACGGATCGTCCGGTTGCCGGTGTGCGAGAGACAGATGATAGGTGTTTCCTGCAGAGGTGAGGGTGACGGAATCCGTGCGGTAGCCCCATTCCTGCATGCCGCCTTGTGTCTTGGGTGTGAGGTGCAGGTTTAGATATTCCGACCCGCGCCAGACCGCGGTTACGGCGGTGGGAGCGTCGGCGGAGGACGGAGTGTCGGTTTTTTTCAGCAGGGTTACCGTTTCGGCGGTGTAGATGCGCGCTTCGGGCGTGCCGTTAAGCAGTGTGCCCGTCGGTTCGTAGCCGAAAACGAGGCGGTAGGCGGCATCTGGCAGAAGGCCTTGCAGCGGGGTGTGTGCGGCGTAGCGTTGTCCGTCATCGTTGACAAAGTAGGTGCCCGAACCGTTGCCGTCGGTATACAGTTCTGCAAATTCGGTGATGAGCGAGGGATACGGACGTCTGTCTTCACCGTCTTCGCCGCAAGTTGTGAGACCCAGAAGGCAAAGAAAAAGCAAACAGGCATTCCGCATCTTCCCCAGTGGATGAAGATGCGGAATGCCTGTCTGTATGTGACAATGTATCCTCATGTGATCTATTGCCGTGTGGCGGCGATATGATTGAATACCGGGTTGGCATACATCGTGAGAATGCGTTCGCGCAGGAAAGCCGTGTCGGGTTGCGGCACCACTACTTTTTCTATCCGGCTTTCGAGATAAGCTTCGAAACGCGCCTTTTCTTCCGGAGTGTAGTGGTGTGCAAAGTCATGTCCGCCGTTGAGCATGTCGGCGGCGGCGTAGTTGCCCGGATAAAGCTGGTAGTTGCGGTGGATTTCTCTGTCTATGTGTGCCGCAATGGTGGTGAAGAGTTCGGTTTTGGGCATGTCGGCCGGCAGGGTATCCAGCCAGTCGTTGAGGGGGCTTGCCATACGGAAGCAGATTCTCCCCTTGTATCCGAAGATGCCGGTCTGCATGTTTGCCAGGTCGTCGGCGGGACTCTTCTTGAAGTTTTTGATGTCTCTTTTCTGCTGAAATTCCTGTGCTTTCAGATAGTCGCAGGGATCGTACTCATAAGAGAGGGCGGTGGGGACAAGGTTCAGTTGTTTCAGACGTTCGGTGACGGTTCCTTCTCCTCCCATGGCCATCATCTTGAGAATGGCGTCCTGCGTGCGGTCGTCAGAGTCTTTGGCACGTCCTTCTCTCTGTGCTATCCAGATGTTTTCGTGCTTTACGGCAATGGCATAATGCATGTATTTGCTCATACGCGCACTGGAGGCCAGCATCTGCCGGATGCCGGCCGATCGCTGTACGATGAAGGATTTGTTCACCCTTACCAGTTTCTTTATCCACGGACGGATGAGCAGGTTGTCGCCGATGGCGATTTCAAGCGTGTTGTCAAAGCCGTAATCAAGCAGGGAGATGGAGAGGAATGCCGCATCCATTACGATGTCGCGGTGGTTGGTGATGAAAGTGTGCGGAATCCGTTTGTCTGTAATGAGGCTGCATTCCATTGTCAGTCCGTCGCTGTGCTTGTCGAGTATGCCGTGGAGCAGAGGATGGAAGAAAGTCTGTTGCACCTCCAGACTGGTGCGGCAGCGGCGAAGGCGCGCGCAGATCTCTTCGTAGGGCATGTCGGGCACTACGAGGCCGGCAACGGCGCGAAATTCGGGGTCGGCTATCAGTTCTTCAAACACGGCCGGAAGTTCTTCCGGATCGTAAGGACGGATTTCGTCAAATTCTTCAGGCGTACGCATAGGCGGAAATATAGAGGTTAAGAAAGTTTGTTTTCGATGATTTCGGTCAGTACTTCGGTCATGTTCAGTCCGGCGGCCTGTACTTGCTGGGGAATAAAACTCGTGGCGGTCATGCCGGGAGTGGTGTTGATTTCTAACATGTTGATGCGTTCGTGCTCTTTGCCGTCTTTATCTGTGGTACGGGTGATGATGTAGTCTGTGCGGGTAATGCCGCTGCATCCCAGAATGTCGTATATGGTAGAGGTGATGAGGCGCACCCGTTCGGTGGTCTCTTCGCTGAGGCGTGCCGGTGTGATTTCCTGTACTTGTCCGTTGTATTTGGCGTCGTAGTCGAAAAATTCATTGTTTGTCACGATTTCGGTGATAGGCAAAACCACCTCCTTGTCCCGTGTCTTATAGCATCCGCAACTGATTTCCGTGCCTTCCATGAACGCTTCTATCATCACTTCATCGCTTTCGTTCATGGCATTTACAATGGCATCGTGTATTTCTTCCTTGCTTTTCACCTTCGTTACGCCGAAGCTTGAACCGCCGGCATTGGGCTTGACAAAACAGGGAAGTCCTATTCTCTCGACGATTTCCGTGTCGGTGACCAGATGCTCGAATCCTTTGCGGACAATGAGGCTTTCGCTCACGCTTACGCCGAATCCCTTAAGGTACTGGTTGAGCGTGAACTTGTTGAATGTCATGGCTTCTACTAATACGTTCGAGGAGGAATAAGGCAGACGGATAAGGTCGAAATATCCTTGAAGGATGCCATTCTCGCCGGGGGTGCCGTGTATTGTGATGTAGGCAAAATCGGGGTGTATGCGGTCTTCACCGTTCATGAAACTGAAATCGTTACGGTCCACGGTGGTACGCTTGCCGTCTGCCAGCACGGCTTCCCATTGCAGGCCTTTGATTTCCACGATATATACGTTGTATCTTTCTTTGTCAAGATTTGAATAGATGTTTTCGGCGCTTCGTAGTGAAACATCGTGTTCGGAGGAGTCTCCTCCGGCTACAATCGCAATTGTTCTTTTCATGTGTCTCTGCTATTGTTATGTTGTCTTGTGTTTATTGAAATTCATGTTCGCGTCCGGCTGTGTAGTGGCGCCAGCGTTCCAGCAATTCCGTCATGTCGGCCGGGATGTCGGAGGAGAAATTCATTTCTTTTCCGGTACGCGGATGTACGAAGCCCAGTGTGCGGGCATGCAAGGCTTGTCGCGGACAACAGTCGAAACAGTTGCGTATGAACTGTTTGTACTTGCTGGATTGTGTGCCACGCAGGATTTCGTTACCGCCGTAGCGTTCGTCATTGAAGAGCGGATGTCCGATATGCTTCATGTGGGCGCGTATCTGGTGGGTGCGGCCTGTTTCAAGGCGGCATTCCACGAACGTGACATAGCCGAAACTTTCCGACACACGGTAATGGGTGACGGCATGTTTTCCCGTGTCGCTGTCGGGAGGGAATACGGCCATCTGCATTCTGTCTTTGGGATGGCGGGCGATGTTGCCTTCAATGCGTCCTGCTTCTTCCTGAAAACTGCCCCATACCAATGCGTTGTACAGCCGGTGGGTGGTTTTGTTGAAGAATTGCCGTCCCAGATGGGTCTTGGCATTTGCATTTTTGGCGATGACCAGCAGGCCCGATGTGTCTTTGTCGATGCGGTGTACCAGTCCTACGGTCGGGTCGTTAGGGTCGTAGTCGGGATTGTCTTTCAGGTGCCAGGCTATGGCATTGACCAGCGTACCGGAATAATTGCCGCAACCCGGGTGCACTACCAATCCGGCGGGCTTGTTCACGACCATCAGGTCTTGGTCTTCATATACGATGTCGAGAGGAATATCCTCCGGAATGATGTCGTTGTCGTATTTGGGCCGGTCGAGCAGGATGATGATTTCATCGGACGGTTTCACCTTGTAACTGCTTTTTACGGGTTTCCCGTTTACAAGAATAAACTGTTGCTCCGCAGCCCGTTGCAGCCGGTTACGCGATGTGTTGTACAGATGCTCCATAAGGAACTTGTCGATGCGCATCGGTTTCTGTCCGCTGTCGGCAGTGAGCCGGTGGTGTTCGTATACCGAGGTTTCCTCCTCTTCCGGTTCTTCGCCCGGTGCGGTCGTGATGCCGTCCGGTAGCGGTTGGTCCGTCTCGTAAATGTGATCCGTCTTCATCCTGTGGCAGAAAGGGTGGGTAAGTGGGTTAAAAGTCGTCGCTGACCGAAGATGTTTCGCTGTCTTCGGCAATCATGTCGTCTATGGAGGGGAGGCCGTCGGGATCATCGACAAAGAGAGTGTCGTCATTGAAACTTCCGCTGCCCACCTGCAGGGTCAGTTCGGCATCGATAGGGATGCGGTCGCCTCCGAAAATGTTTTTTCCGCGGTATTTGACACCGTATACCCAGTCGCGCTCACCGTCGACGTACTCGCACGGGCTGAGCTTGAGGCCCATGGCCTTGAGGCGGGCTTCCGCTTCGCGCAACGAGCTGTTGTCGGCAATGTCCGGCATGGGGAGCGTGGGCGTACGTGTGGTGTTGATGGTCAGGTAGATTTCCCGGCCGGGTTTTACTTGGCGGTGGCAGGCCGGAGTCTGTTCGAGTACCGTGCCCGAAGGCAATGTCTTGTTGTATCCGGAGTCCGTAACGATGGCTGTCAGGCCTTCTTTCTCCAGAGCCCGGCGTGCATCGCCCGCCCGCATGCCTTTTACGTTGGGTACGGTTACTTCAATTCCGTGCATGGTATATCGGTTCAGCGCAATCCAGACGCCGGTGGCGATGGCTGCTATGGTCAAAAACATGATAAGCAGGTTTACCCATATTATCTTGCTGGTCAGCTTACCGAAGAATTCTTTAATACTCATTGTATATTCGTGTATGTATTTGGGTTCAAAGATACATATAAATAACAAAAAAGAAGTAAGGAAACCCTTACTTCTTTCAATTTCTTCCGGAAAAAAACTGTTGCCGGTTACTTGCCGTGTCTTTCGTCCGATACAGTCAATTTCTTACGACCTTTAGCACGACGTGAGGCCAATACCTTGCGTCCGTTCTTAGTGGTCATTCTTTCACGGAAACCGTGCTTGTTTTTTCTCTTTCTGTTGTGGGGTTGAAATGTTCTTTTCATCGCTATATTCTGTTTTTATTTGTTTCCTTTTGGGATTCGAGGTGCAAAATTAGGCACTTTTTTTAAATAAAGCAAGAGATAAGTCATTTTCCATCATAAGTTTTGTGTTTTTTTTCTTTTTTCCATTAACTTTGCAGTGCTAAAGAAAGTACGTAGTAATTATATACTTAAGAATAAAATAACAAAGCAAGATTTTTATGATTAACGCTCAAGACATTAAAAAGGGAACTTGTATCCGCATGGACGGCAAGTTGTATTTCTGTATCGACTTTTTGCATGTAAAACCCGGAAAGGGCAACACGTTTATGCGTACCAAACTGAAAGATGTGGTGAACGGGTATGTGCTCGAACGCCGTTTCAATATAGGTGAGTCATTGGAAGACGTGCGTGTGGAACGTCGCCCGTATCAGTACCTTTATCTGGAAGGCGAGGACTATATCTTTATGAACCAGGAGACTTTTGAGCAGATTCCTGTTTCCAAGGAGCTGATTAACGGTGTGGATTTCATGAAGGAGGGAGAAGTGGTGGAAGTCGTATCGGACGCCTCTACCGAAACTGTACTTTATGCGGATGTGCCTACCAAAGTGGTTCTGACGATTACTTATACCGAACCGGGCCTGAAAGGAGATACCGCTACCAATACTTTGAAGCCGGCTACTGTCGAGACAGGGGCAACGGTGCGCGTACCGTTGTTCATCAACGAAGGCGAGAAGATTGAAGTGGATACTCGTGACGGTTCGTATCTGGGTCGTGTGAAGTAACGAGAGAATAAATCGTATTTTTATACTAAAGCGAATAATAGGGCGGTTTACGTCTTGTTGTTCGCTTTTTTTGTTATCTTTGCTTGATGATGTCCGGATACGAACAGGAAAGGGCGCATGGAGAATAAAATGTATAATGAGGGGGTACTCTCCTGAAAAGCAAGTATAAGCAATGAAGTATTCTTTGATAATACCGGTTTACAATCGTCCCGATGAGGTGGATGAGTTGCTGGAAAGCCTTACCGGACAGACGTTTGAAGACTTTGAGGTGGTCGTGGTAGAGGATGGATCCTCACAGCCTTGTCGTGAAGTGGTGGAGAAATACGTCGGCCGTTTGGCAGTGAAGTATTATATCAAACCTAATTCAGGGCCCGGACAAACACGTAACTACGGTGCGGAACGTTGTAAGGGAGAGTATTTGATTGTACTGGATTCGGATTGCGTGCTCCCGCCCGGCTATTTGAAGGCGGTGGACGAGAATCTGCAACGCATGCCGGTTGATGCTTTCGGTGGCCCGGACCGTGCACATGAATCTTTTACAGACGTGCAGAAAGCCATCAGCTATGCCATGACTTCGTTTTTTACAACGGGGGGGATCCGCGGCGGAAAGAAGAAGATGGACAAGTTTTATCCCCGTTCGTTCAATATGGGCGTGCGGGCTGACGTTTACCGTCGTTTGGGCGGGTTTTCCCCTATGCGTTTCGGCGAGGATATAGATTTCAGCATCCGTATTTTCAAGGCCGGGTGCAGCTGCCGTCTCTTTCCCGAGGCATGGGTATGGCATAAGCGGCGTACGGATATGCGGAAGTTTTTCAAGCAGGTGCATAATTCCGGTATCGCACGCATTAATTTATATAAGAAACATCCTGATTCTCTGAAAGCTGTACATTTGTTGCCTATGGTGTTCACGGTAGGGACGGGAGTGTTGTTGCTGGCTGCTCTTGTCGGGTGGATAGGCTCGGTATGGGTATTCCAGATGACTCACCGGTATGTGTATGCAATAGAGATGCCTGGATTGGTTCGGCATGCGGCTTTTTTCAGCGCTTTGTCGTGGATCCCTTTGTTGCCGTTGCTGTTATTTTCAGTAATTATTTGTGCAGATGCTGCTGTGAGGAATCGTAGCTTGAAGATAGGTGTGCAGTCCGTTGGAGCGTCATTTGTTCAATTGACGGGCTATGGAACGGGATTTATCCGCGCATGGTGGCAGCGTTGTGTGCAGGGGAAAGACGAGTTTTCGGCTTTTGAAAAGAGTTTCTATAAGTAACAGGGTATGGAGGCGGCAAAGCTGAATATCAAGCAATGGGCTGAGGATGACCGCCCGCGTGAGAAATTGATGCGGAAAGGAGCGGCAATGCTGAGCAATGCCGAGTTGCTGGCTATTCTTATCGGTTCCGGAAGTTCGGATGAATCGGCTGTAGAGCTGATGAAACGTTTGTTGGCCGATTGTGGCAACAGTTTAAGGAACTTGGGACGGATGTCGCTCGGGGAACTGACTGGAAAAGTGGAACGGACAAGTAGGGTGACCGGAATGAAAAAGACGGTGAGGCGTTATAAAGGGTTGGGTGAAGCCAAGGCCGTCACCCTTATGGCAGCCTGTGAGTTGGGACGCCGGCGAATGGGAGAGGATGCAGTGGAACTGCCTTCCATACAGTCAAGCGTGGATTTATACAGATATTTCCGGCCGCAGATGCAGGATCTGTTTCATGAGGAGTGTTATGTAGTGCTGATGAATCAGGCATGTCGCATCATGGATAGGGTGTTGATAAGCAAGGGCGGGCTGACGGAGACGTCGGTCGACATACGCCTGATTCTTCGTGAGGCGTTGTTAAGCCGTGCCCCGGTCATTGCACTCTGCCACAATCATCCTTCGGGGCAGTTACGCCCCAGTGTGGAGGATGATCGGATTACGGAGCGTCTGCTCAAAGCCTGCCGGATGATGAATATTCGTCTGTTGGACCATATCATAGTGGCGGATGGCGGATTTTATAGTTATTGTGAGGAAGGGAAATTGGTATAATAGGATAAATAGATACAGATATATGGAAGTGGAAAAGGTGCAACCGTCGAAGCTGGCGGTGGAAGAGAAGGTGATAGAGATGCTAAAGACTGTGTACGACCCTGAGATACCTGTCAATGTGTATGATCTTGGGCTGATATATAAGATAGATCTGGCAGATGATTTTTCTCTGGCTGTGGACATGACGCTTACCGCTCCTAATTGTCCGGCGGCTGATTTTATAGTGGAAGACGTCCGGCAGAAGCTTGAGAGTATTGAGCAAGTAAGGTGTGTGGAGGTGAATCTGGTGTTTGAGCCGGAATGGAACAAAGACATGATGACGGAAGAAGCTAAGGTTGAATTAGGATTTTTGTGATGAAAAGCGTATATTTTCTTTCTGATGCCCATCTTGGCTGTCGCTCGTTGCCCCATGACCGCACACGGGAAAGACGGTTGGTTCATTTCTTAGACAGCGTGAAAGATAAGGCTTCGGCGGTGTATCTTTTAGGGGATATCTTTGATTTTTGGTATGAATATAAGACGGTAGTTCCTCGTGGTTACACACGTCTGCTCGGAAAACTCAGTGAACTGACAGATCTTGGAGTGGAGGTGCACTATTTTACAGGTAATCATGATATATGGTGCGGGGATTATCTTGTTAAGGAATGTGGAGTGACGCTTCATACCGAACCGGAGACGGTGGAGTGGAGCGACAAGGTTTTCATGCTGGCGCACGGCGACGGGCTGGGCGATCCCGACAGAAAATTCCGTATGCTCCGCTCTGTGTTCCGGAACCGTTTTTGCCAGCGGATGTTCTCCTGTATCCATCCCCGTTGGGCTGTTGATTTCGGGATGGCTTGGGCTGCGTATAGCCGCCGCAAGCATAGTCTGGAAGGAGGCGATCCGCCTTATATGGGCGAAGATCAGGAATTTCTGGTGCGTTATGCTAAGGACTATCTGAAAGTGCATTCCGAGATCAATTATTTTATTTTCGGGCACAGGCATATAGAACTGGATCTGATGCTCTCGCGATCAAGCCGCGTTTTGATCCTCGGTGATTGGATCACACAGTTTACATATGCGGTGTTCGATGGTGAAAACTTGTTTCTGGAGAACTATATAGAGGGGGATACAGCTCTTTGACAGTAGCGGGTTTAAATGAATGTTTATTTAAAAGAAAAATTTATGACGGTGAAAAGATTTGATGTGGTGGACTTCCTGAAAGGGTTTTCCATCACAACGATTGTTTTAATGCACTTGTTGCAGAATTTTAACGGGGGGGGGTAATCCTTTGATTCACAAGGCACTTTCGTTTGGAGGTGCGGGAGTGCATGTTTTTATCTTATGTTCGGGCTTCGGTCTCTACCTTTCGTATTTGAACCGTCCGTTGTCATACGGGCAATTTCTGAAGCGCAGGTTTTTTAAAGTTTATATACCTTATATTATTGTCGTGCTGTTGAGCGCAGCCATTCCTTTCTATAATACTTCACCGGAGAAAGGGATGGCGTTGTTAAGCCATCTGTTCTTTTTTAAAATGTTTGTCGAGCGTTTTGAAAATTCTTTCGGAATACAGATGTGGTTTGTTTCTACTATATTCCAGTTTTATCTATTGTGGCCTCTGATTGTAAAGGCGTTTGAGTGTCTTAATAAGAAGGGGCGTTCCGTTCCAGTCGTAGTGTCTTTAATTATGGGATTGTGCTGGGCCACGTGGGTTGCATGGCTCGGAAAGGAAGATATGAGAGTATGGGGCAGCTTTTTCCTTCAGTATCTGTGGGAATTTGTTGCGGGGATGGCATTGGCCTTGATTTATAAAAAGAATCCGTCGTCGCTTAAAGTTCCGTCGGTATTTGTGCTGGCGGTAGTGGGTATTCCCATGCTGGCTGTAACAGGTTATGCAGGTATGAAAGGCGGTTTCTTAAAAATGTACAATGATGTTCCGTCCTTGCTGGCTTACCTTTCTGTGGCCTTGCTGGCTTATCGTTTGGCTGCGCTGCGTCATTTCTTTAGTTTTACCAGTAAGTTTTCTTATGAATGGTATCTGGTCCACATACTGGTTTTTGTCTGTGTTTTCCGTCTGTTGGGCCACACGACACTGCATTTGGCAGTGGTTTTATCGTTTGCCTGCATTGCGTCCTACGGAACAGCCTGGCTGTATGGCCGGATATTGGACCGTTGCGGCTTAAAGTGAAAATGAATGGAAAGACTTGTTGGAAAATGTTTTTAAGTATTCTTCTATATAGTCATTCCTAATGATAAATCAGCCCTTCAATGCCTGGCTATCGGCATTGAAGGGCTGATGGTATAGGATAGGAGCGTAGGTTATACCAACGCCATAGTGTCTTTGGCTATCATTAGTTCCTCGTCGGTCGGGATGACGCAAACCGTCACCTTGCTGTCCAAAGTGGAAATGATGGCTTCATCACCGTGTATCTCCTCGTTCTTTGTCTTATCGATGGATACGCCCATGTAGTCGAGCCCTTTACAGAAAGCTTCGCGCATGTCTGACTGGTTCTCGCCTACACCGCCGGTGAAGAGGATGATGTCCACACCATTCATGGCAGCCGCGTAAGCGCCGATGTATTTACGTATACGGTAAGCATACATCTCCAACGCCAATTTGCAGCGTTTATTTCCATCCTGTGCGGCTGCGATCACTTCACGCATGTCTGACGATACGCCGGTGATGCCCGCTACACCTGATTTTTTGTTCAAGAGAGCTGACATTTCGGCCGGAGAAAGATTTTCTTTGTCCATGATGAAAGTCACGGCTCCTCCGTCCACATCGCCTGAACGAGTGCCCATAACTAAACCTTCCAGCGGAGTCAGTCCCATGGAGGTGTCAATACATTTTCCGTCTTTTACAGCCGAAATGGAACCTCCGTTACCTATGTGGCAAGTGATGATACGTTTGCCGGCCGGATCAATACCAAGGTATTCGCAAACGCGCTGAGAAACATAGCGGTGTGATGTGCCGTGAAAACCGTAGCGGCGGATGCCGTATTTCTCATACATCTCGTATGGCAGGGCATACATATAGGCATAGTCGGGCATGGTCTGGTGGAAAGCCGTGTCGAACACGCCGACCTGAGGGAGGTCGGGCAGCAGGGCCGATACGGCATTCACGCCTTTCAGGTTGGCGGGGTTGTGTAGCGGCGCCAGATCATTACATGCCGTAAATGCTTCCAGAACTTCGGGAGTCAGCAGCACGCTTTGGTTGAATTTCTCTCCGCCGTGCACCATACGGTGTCCAACGGCATCCAGTTCCTTCAAAGATTTCAGTGCACCTAATTCCGGATTTGTCAGTATGTTGAAAATGAATTGTACGCCTTTGGTGTGTTCCGGGATGTCTTCTTCTATGATTTTCTTTGTTCCGTCCGGTAAGGTCATTTTCAGGAATGAGCCGGGAAGACCTATTTTTTCAATGCCTCCCTGTGCCATGACGGACTGTTCCTCCATATTGTAAAGTTTATATTTGATGGAAGAACTTCCGCAGTTCAATACTAAAATTTTCATATTATATAATAGGTGTAATTTTTAATCAGTCGTTTATTTTTGTTCTTTTGCTGCAATGGCTTGGTTGGCGGTTATGGCTACCATGTTGTAGACATCTTCAATGGAACAACCGCGTGAAAGGTCGTTGACAGGACGGGCTATACCCTGAAGGATGGGGCCGATGGCTTCTGCGTGTCCCAGACGTTGTACGAGCTTATAGGAAATATTGCCCACTTCGAGATTGGGAACTACCAATACGTTGGCGTGGCCGGCAATTTCGGAGCCCGGAGCCTTGCTTTCACCTACGCTTGGAACGAGGGCTGCATCCGCCTGAAGCTCACCGTCAATGCTGAGGCCCGGAGCCATTTCGCGGGCCATTTTGGTGGCTTCTACCACTTTATCTACCACTTCATGCTTAGCGGACCCTTTAGTAGAGAAACTTAGCATGGCCACTTTCGGATCAATTCCGGCTACGGCTTTGGCGGTGCGAGCTGTACAGACGGCTATTTGTGCAAGTTGTCCTGCATCAGGTACGGGAGTTACCGCCACATCACCCATTACAAGTACACCGTTCTTACCAAAATTGGGGGCTTTGGTGAGCAGCAGCATGGCACCTGATACACAGGTAATGCCCGGAGCTGTCTTAATAATCTGAAGAGCCGGGCGGAGTACGTTGCCTGTTGTGTTGCGTGCACCGGCTAACTGTCCGTCTGCATCACCGGATTTAATCATCAGGCATCCGTAGAAAAGAGGGTCAGTAGCTTTTTCACGTGCTTCTTCTATCGTCATACCTTTTTTCTTCCGTAGCTCGAAGAGTAATTGTGCGTATTCTTCTCTTTTGGGGCTGGTTGACGGATCAATAATGGTCGCTTTTGAAATGTTTCCTAAACCCCATTTGGCGGCCGCAGTTTCTATTTCCTCACGGTTGCCTAACAGGATCAAGTCGGCAACTTCGTCTGTGAGCAACTGGTTGGCCGCTTTTAAAGTGCGTTCTTCCGTTCCTTCAGGAAGCACAATGCGCTGCTTGTTTGCCTGAGCGCGTGAGACAATCTCTTTGATTAAGTCCATATTTTAAATTTTTTAGATTAAAAATCTGCATTGCGATTAGTAGGAATATGCAAAATTACGGCTTTTTAACTGAATATCGGTATGATTCTTATTTTATTTTTCGGGATTCGGTAATGATGGAATCTGTATTCTTTCTTTTATATAATCCGCTTCTACGTGATGCGTCCGTTATGTTTGGTAATCGGTAAGAAAGCGTTCCAGTTCTTCGGCAGACAGTCGCAGATGGAATGTATCTTTATAAGCTACGGAAATGTTGCCGGTTTCTTCCGATACGATAACAGCTAAAGCGTCGGTTTCCTGAGAGATGCCTTTGGCAGCTCGGTGACGCAATCCCAATTCTTTGGGTATATCCATGCTATGGGATACAGGCAGGATACAACCGGCAGCTTTAATTCGTTTTTTGGAAATAACCATGGCGCCATCGTGGAGCGGACTGTTTTTGAAGAATATATTTTCGATGAGACGTTGATTGACATCGGCATCAATGATTTCACCGGATCGCATGATGTCGTTAAGCGGGAGGTTGCGTTCTATCACAATTAAAGCTCCTACTTTCTGTTTGCTCATGCTCATACAAGCCATTACAATAGGCATGATGTCGTCTTTATTTGTTGTCTGTACTCCCTTTTTATTGCGTCGCAGCATTCTGAGTAGGTTTTCGACTTGGCGATGTCGGCCAATGGTGAAGAAGAAATTACGGATTTCTTCCTGAAACAGAATGATGAGTGCCAGCGTTCCAACGCTTACCAGTTTGTCGAGGATAGAACCAAGAAGTTTCATCTCCAGGATTTGGGAGACAAATAGCCAAAAAACGACGAATATCAGTACACCGAAGAATATGTTGAGCGAACGTGATTCTTTCATTACTCTGTAGCACGTGTACAACATCAGTGTTACGAGAAATATATCGATAAAGTCTTTCAGTCCGAATTCTAATGGCATAAAGGAATTTTTTAGGGCTGTTGATTCATTTGGTTAAAGATTCTTACGGCTTCTGCACAAGCTTTCACATCATGTACGCGAAGAATACTTGCTCCTTTGGTAAGGGCGAGAGTGTTGAGTACGGTAGTGCCGTTCAGCGCTTCGTCGGGTGTGCATTCGAGTAGGTTGTATATCATTGATTTGCGTGAGATGCCGACAAGGATAGGTTGTTCGAACAATTGAAAATCTTCCAGATGGCGGAATAGTTCGTAGTTGTGGTTTTGTGTTTTGCCGAAACCAAAGCCTGGATCAATGATGATGTCTTTGACACCCCGTGAGTGTAATATTTGTATCCTTTCCGCAAAGTATTGCATGATTTCCGTTCGCAGATTATTATAGGAAGGATTATGCTGCATGTTTTGCGGGGTTCCTTTCATATGCATCATGATGTAGGGGACATTGAGGCGTGCCACGGTGTTGAACATTTGTTTGTCCATTTGTCCGCCGGATATGTCGTTTATAATGGCAGCGTTATATTCCTCTACACACATGGCAGCGACATCAGCTCTAAACGTGTCGACGGAAACGATAACATCGGATGTGGTCTTGCGAATTATCTCAAGTCCTCTGCGTAGGCGTGTCGACTCTTCTTCCGTAGTAACGGGAATGGCATTGGTGCGTGAGGAATAGGCTCCTATGTCTATAATGTCAGCTCCTTCCGTTAGGATTTGTTCTATGCGGGCGGTAATGTCTGCTTCGGTCTCTTTTCGGCTTCCTGCGTAAAAGGAGTCTGGCGTTACGTTCAGGATACCCATGATTTTCGGAGTGGACAAATCTATAAGTCTTCCGTTGACATTTATGGTACGTTTTGTCTGTCCGTTCATTTCTTTTTATGTGGTTTTCTGTTGCAAATGTACGGAGAAATATTCGGTTTTTCATGCTTTTGGATTATATTTGTGGGTAAAAAATGGAAATATGAAGATAGCAGAACTTTACGAACTTTATAAGAATCATCCTGTGGTTACGACTGACAGTCGTGACTGTCCGTGTGATTCTATGTTTTTTGCGTTGAAAGGTGATTCATTCGATGGTAATGCATTTGCCGCTATGGCATTGGAAAAGGGATGTTTCTGTGCTGTGGTGGACGA
Source organism: uncultured Paraprevotella sp. (assembly GCA_910586505.1). GTDB lineage: Bacteria > Bacteroidota > Bacteroidia > Bacteroidales > Bacteroidaceae > Paraprevotella. Next base: position 34,315 of record CAJUGV010000015.1, read on the forward strand.
ACCTGAATATGTCGTAGAAGGTGACGTGCGTTATATTTTGGTGGATGATGTGCTTACGACTTTGCAGGAGTTGGCCCATTATCATAGGGAACAGTTTCGCATTCCTATTATTCAGGTGACAGGTACTAACGGGAAAACTACTACTAAGGAGTTGGCGGCAGCCGTGTTGTCTAAGAAGCATCAGGTGTTGTTTACACAAGGAAATTTAAACAATCACATAGGAGTTCCTAGTACATTGCTTCGCATCAGGCCGGAGCATACCATTGCTCTGATAGAAACGGGTGCGAACCATCCGGGTGAGATAAAAACATTGGCCGAAATTGTTGATCCGGATTTCGGTATCATAACGAATGTGGGGATGGCTCATCTTGAAGGATTTGGTTCGTTAGAAGGGGTAAAGCGCACAAAAGGTGAACTTTATGATTATCTGCGTGCCAAACACGGAACGGTCTTTCTTGACAATGATAGTGAGGAGTTGACAGTGATGGCAGGTGGGCTTCATTGTATTTGCTATGGCAAACCGTGTAATGAGGTGCTGAGTGTGGAAGGTGAAATAGAAGAGTGTGCTCCGTTTCTGAAAATACGTTGGCGGCCGGCCGGTGGGGAATGGCAGAAAGTGGAAAGTCGTCTGATAGGGGATTATAATCTGAAGAATATGTTGGCTGCGGCTTTGATAGGTTGTACTTTTGGTGTAGGGGTTGAACAGATAAATGAGGCATTGGCGGCTTACGAACCGCGTAATAACCGTTCGCAATTATTGAAAACAGGAGATAATACGCTGATTGTGGATGCCTATAATGCGAATCCTACAAGTATGCGGGCGGCAATAGAAAACTTTTGTAATATGAAAGTAGAGCGCCGAATGGCAATTCTTGGTGATATGGGTGAATTAGGCGCCAGTAGTTGGCAGGCTCATCAGGATATTGTGAATTTATTGGTGGAATCGGGCATTGACCATGTATGGCTGGTTGGGCCTAAATTTCGGGCTGCTCGTCATCCGTTCCGAACATTTGATAATGTAGAACAGGTGAAACGCGCATTGGCTATAGAAAAGCCCCATAAATATTATATATTAATAAAAGGTAGTCATGGTACGAGGCTTTATGACTTACCGGCATGTTTGTAAATATGTCCTGTGTAGGATCATATAGTTTAGGAGGCGTGGTGAGCGCCTCCTTATTTATTCTTGTTAGGTATATAATGGCCATGTTTTATGGTTTTGTTTTTGCGTGTATGTGCGCTTTACGATGAATGCTATTAAAGTTTACTATGTGGGTATTGCCTCTTTTGCATTAATTTTCCCCTCAAAAAAGTTTATTTTCGTTGTGCATTGTTAATTTATTGTTTTCCAGTTTA
>CAJUGV010000016.1 GCA_910586505.1 uncultured Paraprevotella sp.
AGAGCACGTGATTTGTAATCTCGGGGTCGTTGGTTCGAATCCGACAAGAGGCTCTGAAATAAAAAGTAAAGGCGAAACACTTTCCGTTTCGCCTTTTTTATTTATTATGCTTATGGCGGATGGAATGTTTTGTAGTCCCGTGATACTGGCGCGCCTCGAGGTTTTCTTTGCAGATGAGGACGGCGATGGGCTTGTGGCTTACCTGGATGGTTTGTCGCATCGTGACTTCCGCATGGCTGGTGAGATCATGAGTACGCGGATTATGCCTCATGTCTCGGACAGGACATTTTGGTACATGTTTCTCTTTTTGTTCCGTTATCGTTCCAGGGCTTTTCTCGGCACTTTGCTTAAATCAGTGCCTTTGCGCAGGAATGTCAGGGAATTCACATTGCGTTGCGATGCTTATTTGCCATTGGCCGTATTTCTTAATAATGAGGCCACGGAAGTAGACCGTACCAAGTTCATTACTTTTATGGTAGGGGTGTGTGGCGAGGATCTTGATGAATTGACCTTTTTATTTTCCGGCTTGCATATAGACTCCCCGCACGAGCGGATGAATTATCTGTTGCGGGATTGCGGAATGGCTTCCTATTATATGCTGTTTCAATGTATGAGACAACTGGAACATGAGCGCGAACTGTTGGTGCGCTGCTGCTCCTTTCTGATGAAGAAGGGCGATGCCTTTTCGTTTAATCTGGCCAGCGTGGTGCGGGTTTATTTTGACCTTACGGCTGTGAAAGGCACTTTCTCTCTTCGTCTTATGCCTTATCAACTGAGCAGTTTGGAGGCTTCGTTTGAAGGATTTGTCAAGGTGATGCGTAGTATATCATAATGACTGAAAGACGTGTGGATTGCTGTCATTTTGTCTTTTTTTCTTTGTTTTCGGTTCAAAGATAAAAGATGTTTATGATGGTTCTGTACGCTTGAACTGAATAAAAATCCACATAATTCCGTATATATACATTAATGTTGTGCATATATTCATATTGTCGTCCTCATGAAAATAAAATTTCGGCAGGATGAAATATTTTTTTATTCCGCATACCGTTCTTCTTATCTGCGGTTTATTCCTCAGTATGCGTTCGTAAGAAAGGATTAGGGTGGTTGGGAAGCGGTCCGGTTTGTCTGGTTGGGGCTTTCAGCCGTACGGGGGTGTGCTGACGTTTCGTTACCTTAAATCCTTTTTGGCCGTCTGTATGTCGTGCGGAGGAAGGAGCCGGCCGGAAAGTTTTTTGTTTTTGTCAGGCTGATAGGGGAAAGGACTGTCAAAATGAGATGACGGTAAGTGGCGAGAGAGACGATTGTTTCCCGTCTGCCGGGGTAGAGGGTGTATGGATGATTCTTGCTGGCTGTGGATAAACAAAATGACAGGTTGCGGATCAATATTCCACAACCTGTCATTTTGTCAAATACGGATGTTTTTTCTTTATTTCTTCTCCGGAGAGAATATCAGATCCACTACGTCTGCTTCCTTGAAGAACTTCTTAGCCAATTTCTGTACGTCCTTCGGTTTTATGGATGCAATGAGATCTTCCATGTTTTTCGGATCGTTGGTGTTGACTCCCGTCTTGTAGTAGGTCATCAGTGTGCCCAGCCAGTAAGAGTTATGGTGCTTGCTTTGCTCGGCCTCCTTAAGTTCGTTCTTGATGACTTTGTTCAGTTCTTCTTCCGTTACGCCTTCGTTGAGGATAAGGTCTACTTCCTTGTAGAGGAACGGCTTCAGAATCTCGGCCTTTTCAGGGTCGCACTCGAACACCATGTACATACTGTAATTGTTGTATGGTTCGCGCGTGGCCGATCCGCTGACGCCTACGCCATAGGTGCCGCCTTGTTCCTCACGGATGGTCTTTGTGTAGCGGTTGGTGAGAATCTTGCCGAGAATGTTGATGGTATAGGCATCCTTTAAATTATACTTCATGTCTTTGTTGAACATGAGAGTAACATTCGACTTGGGTACTTCCATCGGGATGGCGATATTCTTCTCCACCTTGCCTTCCGGGCCTTTGATGTTATGGTTCACCCATTTCTCTTTCCGGTGGAGCGAGGGGATGGAACCGATGTATTTCTGTGCCATTTCCTTGGCTGCGGCTTTCTCGACGTTGCCTACGATAAAGAATGTGAAGTCGCTGGCATCGCAGATACGGTCACGGTAGACTTTCTCAATGCGGTCGAGTGTAAGTTTGTCGATGTAGGAATCGTTGAACAGTTGTACGCGCGGATGATAGTCGGACGTAATCATTCTGATGGAGTCGCGCATCATCGTCTGCGGCCGTCCGGCAGACTGTTTGGCTGTGATGCGGTTGCGTTCTATGAGTACGTCATGAATCTGCGGATCGAAACGGGGCGCAGTGAAGCGGAGGTATATCATCTGCATCATCGTCTCGAAGTCTTTGGGTGATGCGTTTCCGCTGACGCTTTCATACAGACCGCTGATAGCCACCTGGGTGTTGGCATTCTTGCCCGTGAGGTATTTGCTCAAGGAGATGGCATCGAATGAGCCCAAACCGTAGCTGGCCGTAAACTGTCCGGCATTGGAAGCGGCTGGAAGAAGATCGAGGTCGGTGTATAGAGAAGAACCGCCGGGGCTGTATGCAGAGAGTGTGACAACATCTTTTTCAAAGTCCGCTTTTCTGAAGATTACTTTTGCGCCGTTGCTCATTGTCCATTCCTCAGCGTCGAACTGGGGAAGCTCCTTTATCTTTATGATAGTGCCGGCCTCAGGTTCTTTCTCGATAAGATTGCCTTTGACGCTGTTGTCCTGATATGCCTCCACAGTCTTGCCTTCCATTTCGGCTATGATGTCGCGGGCTTCCTGTTCTGTCAGGTGCGTAACTCCTTCGCTCGGTCCGCTGATGATGATGGAGCGGTTGTCTGCTTTCCACCATTTCTTGGCTTGTTCCGCAACCTCCTCGGCTGTGATGGTAGGTAAGATTTCCTTGACGGCTGCTACATAGTCTTCCACATCGATAATGGCCGCCTGCGTCAGGAAATGGTCCTGAATCTCTTCGGCATACGCATCATTTTTTGTTTTGTCCTTGTCTTTTAACATGGATTCAAGGCTTGTCATCAAGTTGGTCTTCACACGATTGAGCTCCTCTTCGGTGAATCCGTGTTGCAGCACCCGTTCATGTTCCTGCCATGCTCCTATGAGCGCTTCTTTTTCCTGGTTGGGTTTTGCTGTAGCGCTGATGGAATAGGCATAATATCCTCTTACCAGACCGTAGAAGCCGATCGAAGCATTTACGTAGGCAGCCTGTCCGCGCTGTATGATTTCGCCGATACGGTTACCGATCATACTGTTGTAGAAACTGGCCATAAGGTCGTTCTTGATATCCTGATAGGTGTTGTAGCCTTTTCCGTCAAGCGATTTGTCTCTAAACACGCGAACCACCTGAATGTTGGTCGATGTGGCTTCCTTGTCTGTGGCCAGGCAGAAGAAGGTTTCATCATGCGAGGGGATCTCGAAGAACGGACGGGGTTCGGGATTCTCTACGGCAGGTATGGATGAGAATACTTTCTTGATCTTTTCCTCCATCTTCTTCACATCGAAATCTCCCACGATGGTGATGGCTTCAAGGTCGGTTCTGTACCATTTGTGGTAGAATGCGCGCAGAGTTTCCGGCTTAAACGTACGGATAACATCCATATTGCCGATAACATCGCGCACGGCATACTTGGAGTTGTGGTAGAGAATGGGTTGTTTTTGTTTGAAGATACGAGTGGAACTGGTGTTGCGTGTACGCCATTCCTCTGTGATGACACCACGTTCGTCATCGATATCTTTCGGATCAAGGGTCAGGTAGTATGACCAGTCGTGTAGAATGAGCAGGCAGGTGTCGGTCAGTGCTTCGTCGTCCATAGGCACGTCGCTGATATTGTATACCGTTTCATTCTGGCTGGTGTATGCGTTCAGGTTGCCTCCGAAAGATATGCCGTGACGTTCAAGTGTGGATATCATATTATTCTCCGGAAAGTTTTTGCTTCCGTTGAATGCCATGTGTTCCAGGAAATGGGCCAGTCCGTTCTGATCGTCGTTCTCCAGCAAGGCGCCGGCGTCGCGGATAATGAAGAAACTGGCTCTGTTCTTAGGCTCTTCGTTATGACGCAGATAGTAGGTGATGCCGTTCGGAAGTTTGCCGGTTACGACATGGGGATCAGACGGAAGCTTTTTGTTCCAATCAATGGGTTGTGCAAATCCTGCGAGACTCAGCATCAGCAAGGACAATAATAGCAATTTTTGTTTCATAGATATAAAAATAATCGCCGGCCGGGATTCTCAGCCATTGGGTTAATACTCTTTTTTGTCTTTCTCACGAATTTCCACTCGGCGTATCTTACCGCTGATAGTTTTAGGCAATTCGTCTACGAATTCAATGAGTCGGGGATATTTATAAGGTGCCGTCACCTGTTTGACATGGTTTTGAAGAGTTTTAGCCAGATTCTCTTTGTCCACGTCTTTGTAGTCTTTAGCCAGCACGATATGTGCTTTGACAATCTGTCCGCGAATCTCATCCGGAACTCCGGTTACGGCGCATTCCACTACGGCCGGATGGGTCATCAGGGCGCTTTCCACTTCAAAAGGGCCAATGCGGTAGCCTGAACTTTTTATGACATCATCTATACGTCCTACGAACCAATAGTATCCGTCTTCGTCTTTCCATGCCACGTCGCCTGTATAGTAGATCCCGTCGTGCCATACTTCCCGGGTGAGTTCCGCATTACGGTAGTATTCCTTGAACAGTCCGAGCGGTTTTCCGTTGTCCGTGCGGATGATGATCTGTCCTTGTTCGTTAGGAGCGGCCGGTGTGCCGTCTTGCTTGATAAGGTCTACGTTATATTGTGGATTGGGGACGCCCATCGACCCCGGTTTCGGTGCCATCCACGGGAAGGTCGCGATTGTAAGTGTGGTCTCCGTTTGCCCGAATCCTTCCATCAGTTTGATTCCGGTTTGTTCCTGGAAAGTTTCATATACGGCCGGGTTCAAGGCTTCACCGGCTATTGTACAATATTGCAGGGAGGAAAGGTTGTATCGGGTGAGATCTTCACGGATGAGAAAGCGGAATACGGTGGGGGGGGCACAAAGCGAAGTGATATGGTAGTCCTGTATCATCTGCAGGATGTCGGCCGGCTGGAATTTCTCGTGGTCATACACGAATACGGTAGCTCCGGCAATCCACTGTCCGTAGAGTTTGCCCCAGACGGCTTTTCCCCATCCCGTATCTGCCACGGTCAGGTGCAGGCTGTCTTCGTGAAGATTATGCCAAAAGCATCCGGTAGCGATATGTCCGAGCGGATAAGTGAAGTCGTGGGCTACCATTTTCGGCTCTCCTGTTGTTCCGGATGTGAAGTACATCAATGAGATGTCGTCGTTGGAATTAGGATGTTCCGGTTTGATAAATGCGGGTGCTTCCAAGACCCCTTTCTGAAAATCCTCAAAACCGCGCGGGACGATAGGTCCGGCGGATACGAGATGTGTAATGGTGGGGGAGTAAGGGAGCGCGTCCTTTACATGATTGAGGATCACTTCTTCACCGGCGCATACTATCATCTTGATACCGGCTGCGTTGTTGCGGTACGTGATGTCCTTTCCTGTCAGCAGGTGTGTGGCGGGAATGGCTACCGCTCCTATCTTGTGCAAGGCAATGATGGAGAACCAGAATTCGTATCGGCGTTTAAGGATGAGCATTACCATGTCGCCGTGTCCGATGCCGAGCGATTGGAAGTAGGATGCCGTGCGGTCGGTATAGTCTTTCAGTTCGGCAAAAGTAAAATCGTGGTGTACACCGTGATCGTTGGTCCAGCATAATGCTGTTTTATCAGGGGTTGCTTCTGCCCAAGCGTCTACCACGTCGTATCCGAAATTAAAGTTATCAGGTACCTTTACATGGAAATTTTGTATAAAGTCGTCTTGCGACGTGAATGTCGTTTGACTTAAAAATCTTTCCAGCATAATGTTGTCTTAAAGTCTAAAAAGTCACAATATGTACTTATTTGGGTGCAAAGGTAATAAATAATGGTCGATTTCAGACTTGTCATGCAGGTAAAATAACATAAAAATCCGGTATTCTGTGGATAATCGTTGGCGGAATGTCAGCTCAGGTCTACCACGGTAATGCCTGCTCCTCCGAATTGTACATGTTCGTCTTTGAACGATTTGACACCGGGTGTTGCGTTCAGGTATTGCCGGATGAGAGTCCGGAGGATACCGGAGCCTGTCCCATGAAGTATTCTGACACGTGATAATCCCAATAGGATGGCATCGTCAATGAAATAGGTGACAGCGTTGATGGCTTCGTCGCCTCTCATTCCCCTTACGTCGATGTCCTGTTTGAAGTTCAGTTTTTTTTCATATACGGCATCTTGGGTCTGTTTGCTGACATAGGTTACGGATTGAGTACGTGTTTGTGGGGCTGGAGGCTGTGCCCGTTCCAGCCGTTCGTTTTTCACGTTGGTGCGCATCATTCCAAAGGTGACAATGGCGTTTCTTCCATCAGTTTCCTCAATTGTGCCTACAGTGGTTTGCCCCTTGATGCGTACGGTCTCTCCGACTTTTAACGGGCGGTTCTGTTCTTCCGCTTCACGGGCGGCCGATTGCAGGGCGTCGGGTTGAGCCTTATGCCTGGATGCTTCTGCCGCTTTCCTCTCTTTCCGTTCGGCCTGTCTTTTTTTCCGTTCCTGCAACTGCTGCATCTTTCGGGCTATTTTGTCGTCTTCGTGCGACTGTTCTATGTTGTCCAGTGTACTCTTGAACTGGTCGAGTTCGTGCCGAATGTGGCGGGTTTTTTCCTTTTCTGCCTGCGCCTCTTTAATGGTCTTTATTGTATTTTCGATCCTGGCGTTCGATGCGCGGATGAGTTGTTCGGCTTCTTCGCGGGCTTTTCCCAGTATTTCCTTCCGACTTTGGTGCAGTTCTTCTATTTCTTTTTCGTAGCGTGCGATGGTTTTTTCCATCTCTTTTTCTCGGAGATGGATATTCTGCCGTTTGTTTTCCCAGTAACGTTTGTCGCGTACGATGTCCTGCAGATATTTGTCGGCATTGATGTATTCCTTTCCTACCAGTTCGGATGCGTCGGCTATCACGTCTTCCGGAATACCGATCTTGCGTGCTATTTCCACGGCAAAAGAACTTCCCGGATTGCCTATTTGCAGTTGGAATAAGGCTTGCATGTGCTGTCTGTCGTAAAGCATGGCTCCGTTTACTACTCCTTCATGGTCTTCGGCAAAATGTTTCAGGTTCTGGTAGTGTGTGGTGATGATGCCGAAAGCTTTTTTTCTGTTGAAGCGTTTCAGTACGGCTTCGGCTATGGCGCCGCCTATTTGCGGCTCTGTGCCCCCGCCGAATTCGTCAATGAGCAGAAGACTGGTGCCGCCACATGCCTTCATCATATGTTTCATGTTGAGCAAATGACTGGAGTAGGTGCTGAGGTCGTCCTCGATGCTTTGTTCGTCACCGATGTCGATAAAAATGCTGCCGAATATTCCGGTTCGGGAGTTTTCTCCGATGGGGACGGGGAGTCCGCATTGCAACATATATTGGATGAGGCCTACTGTTTTGAGGCAGACCGATTTTCCGCCGGCATTCGGTCCGGATATGATCAGGATGCGTTGCCGTGAATTCAGTTCGATATCGAGCGGAACGATTTGTTTTCCATGGCGTGTCAGTGACAGGTAGAGCAGAGGATGGCGTGCCATCGTCCAGTCTATCAGGGGGGTGTCTTTGATGTGTGGCGGGATGGCCTGGAACTGCCGTGCCAGTTTCGCCTTGCCTTGAATAAAGTCTATTTCTGCCAGAAATTCGTAAGATTGCAGCATTTCTTGATGGTGAGGCCGCACTTCGGTGGTGAATTCCTGTAAGATACGTATAATTTCGCGTCGTTCCTCGCCTTCCAGTTCACGGATGCGGTTATTGGCTTCCACCACTTCTGCCGGCTCTATGAATACCGTGCGTCCCGTAGCGGATTCGTCATGGACGATACCCTTGATTTTTCGTTTCAGGGCCGGTGCTACGGGAATGACCAGCCGGCCGTCGCGCATGGTGGGCGTCACGTCTTTGTCTACTACGCCGTCTTGTTGCGCATTGCGCAGGATGGCATGCAAGGTGCGTGAGATGCCGCTTTCCGCTGCGGCCAGCTCGCGACGGATATGGAACAGTTCCGAAGAGGCGGAATCCTTGATTTTTCCGTATTTGTCCAATATGTTGTTTATACGCCTGATGAGTTGCGGAAACACGGCGACCCCTTGTGCAAGGCGGCGCAAAGCCGGATAGGGGGCGTGGCTGTCGCCTGTTCTCCGTTCTTCATTTTCGTTTTCTTCGCTTTCATCGTCTTTATGAAGGAATTTTACGATACTGATGATGGTGCAAAGCGAGCGCTTCAGGTCAAACAGTTCCGTTTCGTCAAGATAGGTACCTTCAATTCTGATGCGCTTCAGAGCCGGACGTACATCGAAGAAGTCTTGTTCGGGAAAATCTTCTCCGCTTTCCATAATGCGGAGGAACTCTTGCGTGTGGGCCTGAAGCTCGCGGAGAGCATGAAGTTCGGTAAGGAATTTCATTTGTGCCACGCGCTCCGTTCCGAGTGTGCTCAGGCAGTGTCCGGCCAGAATATGGCGTATCTCGTCGAATCCTATTTTTTGTTCAAAGTTATGCGGATAAATCATGTCTTACTTCGATTAGCGAGTGCAAAGTTAAGAAAAACCCGCATAAAAACCTTTTATGCGGGCGTATTCCTGTCGGATATAGACTCTCCGGCTATACGGCAACGACGTCCAGTATCATCATCAGCATGAAGCCCAGTGCAAATCCCATGGTGCCGGCATTGGAGTGTTTTCCTTGGGAGGTTTCGGGTATGAGTTCTTCGATGACAACATAAATCATGGCGCCTGCGGCAAATGAAAGGAGATAGGACAGTATGGGAGTGATGAATTCAGCCAGCAGGATGGTGATACTTGCCCCTATCGGTTCCACGATACCGCTCAGCACACCGGTGCCGAAAGCGTGCAGTTTACTGTGGCCTTTGCCACGCAAGGGCATGGAGACTACTGCGCCTTCCGGAAAGTTCTGGATGGCAATACCGAGCGAGAGTGCCAGTGCGGCCGGCATGGGAAGGTAAGTGTTGTATTCTATGGCTGCCGCCAGTGCCACGCCTACGGCCATGCCTTCCGGAATATTATGCAAGGTGACGGCCAGTACCAGCATACTTGTACGCGACAATTTGCTGTGCGGCCCCTCGGGAGAAGAGCTGCCCAAATGGAGGTGCGGAGTAATTTTATCCATCAAGAGGAGGAATGCGATGCCGGCGGTGAAGCCGATGATGGCGGGAATGACCTTGGTGGCATCTGATGTCCCGCTCATTTCCATGGACGGAATGAGCAATGACCATACGGAAGCCGCCACCATGACTCCCGACGCAAAACCTAATAATGTTTTCTGAAGTACGTCAGACATTTTCTTCTTCATCAGGAAAACGCAAGCCGCTCCCAGCGTAGTTCCGGCAAAAGGCAGCAGCAATCCTATCAGCAATCCTTCCATAAAGTTGTGTTTGTAGTTATCGCGTGCTAAAGTAATAAGTCTGTTGTAAAAATCCAAATAATACGGGTGTTTAAGATGAAGAATCAAACGTATTATTCTTAAAACTTAAAAAAGTATAAAATATGAGGTTGAAATACGTTTCGTTCGTATATCAGGATATAACCAAAACTAAAAGATTCAGAAATGTTACGAGAGACAAAGTGTTTTTTATGGGGATTGGGCATGAGTGTTCTTCCTTTTACGGGTGTGCAGTCAAAAATAGTCACTGCCCCCGTGCCGAAACAGATGTACTATAAGTATCATAACGACGATTTCACGGTCAGCGTGCGGCAGGTAGGAGAGAAGGAGTGGACCGATCTTTATGAGTATAAGATCAGGGTGGACATGGATACGAATTCGGAGGCTACGATGGTGCAGTTCGATTTTTCGGGAGAAGTGGAAGTGAGGGTACAACTGAACAACGGAACGCTCCGTCAGGCAGATATACGTCCGCTGTCACGCGGCATCCGTCCGGACGTAAAGGGAAACAGTCTGCAGTTCCGTCTGGACAAGCCGCAGAAACTCTCCATTGAATGCAATGGCGACCGCCTGCACAATCTCCATCTTTTCGCCCATGCCCTTGAGACGGATGTCCCGGAAGAGAAAACGCCCGGTGTGATGTATTTTGCAGCCGGAGTGCATGAACCCGCAGATGCGGTCACGCGGATGTTCCGCGTGCCTTCCAACACTACGGTTTATCTGGCTCCGGGCGCCGTGCTGAAAGGGGCGTTGAACTGCGACAGCACCGAGAACGTGAGGATCTGCGGAAGGGGAATGATCTGGGAAGCCGGCAACGGCATTGCCGCTCATTGGGTGAAGAACCTCACCGTGGAAGATATCACTGTGGTCAATCCCCGCTACAATACCATGACAGCCGCTGTGGCGGAAGATGTGACCATACGCGGCCTGAAGTCATTCAGTTATCAGGGATGGGGTGACGGGCTTGACTTCTATTGTACGAAACGGGTGAGGGTGGACGATGTATTCCTGCGCAATTCGGATGATTGTGTGGCAATCTATTCGCATCGTTGGAACTTTTATGGGAATACGGATGATATTCAGGTGACCAATTCTACGTTGTGGGCCGATATTGCGCATCCTATCAATATAGGAACGCATGGAAACACGCAGACTGAAGGCGAAATAATTGAGAATATTCTGTTTAGGAATATAGATGTGCTTGAACACGACGAAGACGACCGCGACTATCAGGGTGTCATGACGGTGAATGCCGGCGACCGGAACCTGATTCGCCACGTGACGTTCGACAGCATAAGGGTGGAACGCATTCAAGAAGGACAGTTGTTCCATCTGCGTGTGATGGACCTCCCCCGGTACTGTACGGCTCCGGGGCGTCATGTGGAACACATTACTTTCAGAAACATCACCTATACGGGGCATCACGCTCACCCTTCCGTGATAAAGGGGTATTCTTCGGAAGGTATGGTGCGTGATGTGCTTTTCGAAAACATTGTCATCAATGGCAAACGGGTGAAGCGTCTGGAGGACCTGGAGCTGAGTATAGGAGATTTTGTGGATGGCATCCGTTTGAAATAGAGACGGATACAGGCGTCAGTCCAGCGTAATTTCTCCGGCTATGCTTGTGCTCATGAGACGCCTGATTTCGGCCGGAGGAAGGTTGTGCCCTAAAAGAAACATCAGTTTGGTCAATGCACATTCCGGAGTGCAGTCGTAACCGCTGATTACACCGGCTTCCAGTAACTGGAGGCCGGTTTCGTATCTTTCCATCTCCACGCTTCCCGATTGGCATTGGGTGATGTTGATGATGATGATATCGCGTTGGGCGGCTTCCCGGATGAGCTTGATGAGCCACGGTTTCTGCGGTGCATTGCCCGATCCGAATGTCTTCATCACGACGGCTTTCAATCCTTTGGTGCGGAATACGGAGGTGATGATGCTTTCCTGAATGCCGGGAAACAGTGTCAGCACCACCACGTTGGTGTCGAACAGATAGTGCGCTTTGAACGGGCGTGAAGGGTCGGGGCGTCGGATCCTTTCCGGTTTTATCTTGATATCGATGGCGCTGTGGCCCAGACAAGGATAATTGTAAGACTTGAAGGCGTTGAACTTTTCCGCATTGATCTTGGTGGTGCGGTTGCCCCGCATCAGATCTCTTTCAAAGTAGATGCATACTTCCGGTACAGCCGCACTTCCGTCCGCATTCTTGGCTGCGGCGATCTCAATGGCGGTGATCAGGTTTTCCTTACCGTCGGTCCGCAACATTCCCATTGGGAGCTGTGAACCGGTCAGGACGACCGGCTTGGATAAGTTTTCCAGCATGAAACTCAGAGCCGATGCCGTGTAGGTCATGGTATCCGTGCCGTGCAGAATGACAAAGCCGTCGTATTGTTCGTAGTTGCTCTCCACAATACGTGTCAGCCTTGCCCAATGATAAGGCTCCATGTCGGAAGAGTCGATGGGAGGGTCGAATGAATAAGTATTTATATGATAGTTGAACCGTTTCAGTTCGGGCACGAGGTTCAGTAGATGGGCGAAGTCGAAACTTTCCAATGCTCCGGTTTTGGCATTCTCTATCATACCGATAGTGCCGCCTGTGTAAATGAGTAGTATGGAGGGTGCGGAATCTGTCATTTTTCCATTGATTTGCGGTTTATTTGCAAATATAAGCATTTATTCCGAATACCGGGGGCACATGGTTGGCTTTTGTGGGAGCGGCTGTGACTTTCTTGAAAAAGACAACGGGCTTCGGGGGTGTTCCTTGGGTCGCCGAAGCCCGTTTGCAATATGTTCCGGGTAGCAGCCGGTGCTGTCGGCCGGCCGGATGTAGATAGTGTCGGGGTGGTTAAAAGAGTATTTTCACGACGGCATATCCGCCGAATACCAACCACAGGTAAAGCGTGCCGGCCAGATAGAACGGTTTGGCTCCGGCTTGCTTGAATTTGTCGAAACTGGTTTCTGCTCCGAGCGCCGTCATGGCCATGGTAAGAAGGAACGTATCTACGTTGTTGATGAAATCTGTTCCGGCCTGCAGTGTTTCCTTCGGAATGAATGTGGCAGATTGCAAAAGAGAGTTGATGCCGATCACAACAAGAAAGTAGAAGGCGAACCAGGGAATGGTGATTTTGCTTTTTCCCGCATGTCCTTTCTTTTCTTTCGACGTTTTGCGTGAGAGACAAAGGCTCATGATGACAAGCACGGGGGCAAGCATCATCACGCGAATCATTTTTGTGATGGTGGCGGCATCCGCCACATTACCGCCGCTTGCGTCTATGGCGTTGCCGGCTCCTACGACGTGGGCCACTTCGTGAAGTGTCGAACCGATATATACGGCGATGGCCTGGTCGCTCAGACCGTCGAGCCAGCCTGCGCGGTACATGATGGGGTAGAGGAACATGGAGAGAGTTCCGAAAATCACTACGGTGGACACGGCAACTGCGGTCTTATGGGCTTCGCAGCGGACTACGGGTTCTGCACCCAATACTGCGGCCGCACCGCATATGGCGCTTCCGGTGGAGGTCATAAGGGCCGTCTGGCCGTCTATTTTGAGCAGTCTGCCCAGCAGGAGGCCCAATACCAATGTGCCGGCCACAATTATCAGGTCTGCCGTGACGGCGGGAAGTCCGATGGCCAGTACCTGCTGAAAAGTGAGTTTGAATCCGTACAGCACTACTCCCGTCCGCAATATCTGTTTGGAACAGAATCTGATTCCCGGAACCCATGTTTCGGGCAGTTTGTTGCGCAGACTGTTGGCATAGAGCATTCCGAGAATGATGCCGACGATGAGCGGGCTGAACGACAGTTGTCTGACAAATTCAAAATCTGCTATGTAGAAAGCAGAAAACGAGAACAGGACGATGAGCAGGATGCCGTGCATCACTTCTCCTTTGTTTTCTTTGAACATAATCTGTAGTTAGTGTTGGTTTTGAAATTTATATGCTTAGGCTGCAAAGGTAAGTATTAATTGTTTTCGTCGGGTCGGAGAAGGGCAAAAAAATGAAGCGCAGTATTTTGAAAAATGAAGAGCATGGTTTTTTAAAATACTGCGCTTCATTTTTTTATGTGCTCCGCTGTCTGTCTTTTGCTCTTTCCCGTGGATGTGAACGACGTCTTGCAGAAGCGTAGCGTACGGAGGTGCGGGGACAAAAAATGAGTCCTGAGAGTTCTTGTCTGCCTCTCAGGACTCATGCCGTTCTATATATCCGGACTTAGCCGGATTTTACGTACCGCCGGATTTAAAGGATGACTTTAACGCCATCGACAATGTAAATGCCCGGATTGAGCGATATTGCATTGGTACCCGGATTGACGGTCGGTGATGCTACATGCAGTCCGGAAACCGTGAATATCTTGATGGTCCGCTTTTCGTTCGATATAATCATAAGGTTAGAGCCGTTCTTATAGAACTTCAGTGCACTGCCCTGAGAATACTTACCGTCGATGCCGGTCGTAATGTCGGCCTTGCCTATTTCAAACGAATCTCCTGCTTCCGGGGTGTTGGCTTTGGCATACACCGAGAAAGGAGCGATGAGGCGTTCCGTTTCTTCACCGGTGATGCGGTTGAAGCTGTGGCCGTCTGCATCGAGTAGATATGTATCCTCGTCTGCGGCGACAGGCATGTAGCAACCGTACAGGCTGAAATCCTTGCCGGCCTTCATGATGGTCCCTGCTTCGGGAGTGATGGGCACATCGAATGTGAGAGACATGTCGGAGGTGCGCGCAGCCGGAGTGCTGACAGTAGAGAATGTCAGTTCGACGTTCTCGTCAGGATCACCGTTGAGATGTATCATATAAGGTTTGTTGGCCTCTATCGACGCTTCGTGCTCCAGTTCCTCACCTTCTTCCTGGAACGACTTCACGCTGACGGTGTGTTCACCGGATTCGTTGACGGTATATTCGTTACCTTCGGCATCTACAATGCGGGTGGGTGCGAAGGGCAATACTATACCTTTCCATTCTTTGGTTCCGTCTTGCGACCGGTAATTCAGTTTTACGGGCAGCGAGATGCTTCTTTCTCCCAGGTTGAAACTTGCCGGGATATTGAATGCGATGCTGTCTGTAAGGATGATATCCGTCAAAGCCTCGCATTTTCCTTCGCCATTGAGCACAACGTTGGATTTTGAAGAAATCATGCTTTCCAGGCCTTTGGCAATGTAAATGATACAGTTGGGGTTGATGCCCTCGAACGAACTGTCGTTGATGCCTTCTGCCAGTGTACGGACTCTGACGGGCTGTGAGTTACCGTAAAGCGTAATGCTGGTCAGTGAAGAACAGCCCTTGAAAGCACCTTCTCCGATCGCGTTCACGGAATTGAGCGACAGAGACTCCAACTGTGAACATCCCTCGAAGGCGCCTTCGCCGATCGAAGTGACATTTTCGGGAATAATCACGTTGGTGAGTTTGTCCATTCCTGCAAATGCTTTTGACGGAATCTCGTTGTTTTCAGTGCCGGACAGGTTAAGGTCCTCCAGCGAAGTGAAATTATTACGTATGTAGTCGAACGTCTGCTCCGTCATTTCTCCCGACAGGCCGAGTTTTGTTACCTGAGTGGCTTCTTCCTTGCCGATATGGGCCACTTCTTCCGTTTCCAGCACGACCTCCTCATTTTCGGAAACGGCCATCGTCACTTCCATGACCACATCCGATTGAAGGTTGTTTACTGTGTAGACTCCGTTCTCGTCCGGATAAATGACTTCGCCGGCTTTTTTTACTACCGGTGTCATGTTGGCACTTTCCGAAGTTACGGTGAACTTGTAGTTGGCTCCTTCCTTGAAAAGGGTGGGGCGAAGATTCGAACCTTCTATGAACTTGTTCATCTCCACGCCTCTCCATACGTTGGCTTCGTCCAGATCCACAAATTCGATCTTGGCTTTGCCGGAGAGATCGTTGATCTTGATATTGTAGTGGAACACCACATCGATGACGTGGTTCTGCGGGTAGTTCAAATGTTCCGGATTGGTTACATAACCGTAGAATTTAACCTGATAATAGCCGCCCGGATAAAAATCGGTCGAGCTAAGCGGATCGAGCTTATCGGTTACGTCTTGGTGGTTATCGTAAAGTTTGAATGCCACTCCGGGACGATGAACCGGATTCTTTTTATAGGATGTCGGTTGGAAATTAGGCAAACCGAGCATTACCGTCTTGGTCGCACCTCCGACCGGTCCTTCAATCTGGGTCAACGGTTCTCTATCCGAATATTGGAAGACCCTGTCCTGATCAATCTGGATATTATAGAAAACCTTGGAAGTCTGGCTACTGAGATTTTGCCAGAAAGCGCTGGCTGCGTAGTCGGATTCCGATCCCTTGGGAACTTCGAGCGTTATGCCGGAAGTGTTCATGGGGAATGGATTGCTTTTCAGGACTACAGGTGTTTTTGAACGAACGATTATTTTCTTCAGTCCTGTACACATGGCAAAAGCACTCTCACCGATATAAGCGACATTCTCCGGAATCGTGATCTCTTGTACTTTGGTACAACGGTAGAATGCGTTGGCTTGGATATGTTCCAGGTTCTTGGGCAGATGTATGGTGGTCAGTGCTGCCAATCCGCTGCTTGCGGATGCAAATGCCATGGAAGGCAATGAGTTCGGGTTGGGATAGCTCTTTATCGTCACATCCGTCAGGTCGAGGGCCACCAGTCTGGCTGCATTGTCTTGCAATACCTTGAAGTCTGCCGTGTTCATTTCTCCCATCAGTTTGAGGCGTGAGGGGAAAGCGGAAGAGGATACCCTTGATGCCAATTCACCGGCATGAATATTGAGTGCCGTGTAAGTTTCGTCTCCGGCAGGTACGACCTGTATGGCAATGTCGAGGTCCTCACGGACACTTTCCACCTTTATCTGGGCTACTCCGACGCGGTCTGCCACAATCTTGCCGTTTATAGATACCGTGATGGCATCGGCTACGGAAACAGGCATGACCTTGCATGAGAAGTCCATACCGCGAACAATCTGGTCGATGGCTCCCTGGATGGTGGCACCCTGAACGGTTGAAGGCATAGTCACCTTATGATATATAACTTCATTACCTCTGGCTTTAATGAAATCTTTCACGTTATTATTGACTCCCTTGACAAGATACCAGTTGTTCTTGTTGTATGAAGTTACTATACGCACGAGGTTCCCCTCACGTACCGATGTTTCCTTTACCTGACAGTTGAAAGTACAGGGAAGATCACCGTAATTGCTTCCGGAGTTGGTGAAAATGGGAGATATGAACTCCTTGATGGCTCCGTGCGCATCCGTAAGGGCTGCGGCATAAAACATCATGGCTTCATCCTGAGGTATTGCCAGTGCATTGGCGCGTATTGCAAATGCTTTACCGTTGATTACATTGATAGCGTCCGTAGCAAGTCCTATACCGCCTCTGGAGTCTGTGAGTTTCCAGGAGGATTCACCGGCAGTAGGCGTCGGGTAAACGAAATTGGCATGAATCATCGTATTGGCGTTGATGGTGGCAGTGTAACGGCCGTCTGTTCCTGCGTTCAACTTTACGGTGTTGGCATAAACCTCCATTTTGGCGTCTCCGAAACGGTCGTCGGTTTCAACCGTAAATGAGTATGCCGAACCAGCTGCCACTTCCGTATCCTCCGTATCCGGAGTGATTTTCAGACCTTCCGTTTCCTGAAGGACTACCATATATGAAGAGGCGGAAACCGGGTTCTCTTCTACAATGTTCTTGAAGTCTTTCCAATAATCTTTTGCCTTGTATGCCGCTGTGGCTCCGACAGGAACCACCAGTTTGGATTTAGGAGTTCCGGTAAATACGCACCAGTTGACCCAGGCCGGTGAGCTGCGGCGTACGATGACCTCGCTCAGATTGCTGCAATTCAGGAATATATTGTATTCGTAAGTGCCTACGGATGCCGGAATTTCAATCTTTCTCAGACCGGTGGAGTTGAAACATCCGTTTTTCAGTGTAGAAAGATTTCTCGGCAGTATGATCTGTTGCAATGACCAGTAACCACTGAATGCTTTGGTGGGTATGGCATTGGCCGGATTGGAACCGTTGGCTACGATGTTGACTCCGGAAAGATCAAGAGATGTCAGTTTCATGCGTTCGCGTATGAATGTAAAGTCACGCACGTCGATCGTTCCGTACAGTGTCAGTTCCTTAATGGTACCTGCGTCAGCTTCGCTTATAAGACTTTCGAGGCCGCCTGCGCTTACCCACAAGTTACGCTTGCTGACTACGTCTTCTGCCGCCTGTACAATAATGCGTATCTGTTGGTCGGAAGTAACATTTGAGATTTTATAGATGTTCTCGGCGGTAGGCGTCAGTATGAAACCGTTGGCCTTTACCGTAACAACCTTGTCGGTAGAAGAGGGGGCTACCTTGAATGAATAGTCACGTCCTTTGATTACCTTCGTATCTGCTTCGGATATGACGGCGCCGTCTACAATGCTTGGAATGTCTATCGAAAAATAGGGAATGGTATTGTTCTTGGCTTTTATCTCGTTTATCGTGATAAGATCTCCGGTTACGGGGAACCATTCGGTTGCGCCATTGGCCATAGTTACCAGGCGGATGATATCATCATCCGCAACGGTTGTACCGGCCTGTACGGAACATTCGAAGTCGGAATAGGGCCTTGTCATTATCTGCATAGATGGCAGCGTGAGTCCCTTACCGTCATTCAATAGTGTCTTTAGTTCTCCCTTAGAGGAGAAAAGAGCCACGGCGATCTTTCCGGAAAAGTCGTCATAGGAGATATTCTTAAAAGCACCTGCTCTTATGGTGAACTTTGTGCCTTCGTCAATGCTTGTTACATCAGATGTCATACCGATCTGTCGTTCATCGGATGTGATATGCACGGGCGACCAGCTTGCAGAAGATACAGACGGCTTGATATTATAAATAATTGTAGTCTGGTCATTAAAGCTGTGTGAAGTACTGACTGTTGGGTTAAGTGCATCTGAAGAAAAATAACCGTTGGCCGAGCCGCCCCATCCCCAGTTTATATGGAAGTAAGGAACAGAGCCTCTCATTTCATATCCGTCACATACGAAGGCATGGCCGACGGAAACATCCTGACCACTGTAGATCACAGGGCGCCCCTCATCAATTTCATTCACGATTATGGCATCCCATGTAGCACGGTCGGTCTCCGAACGTTTTTTGTATGACACCTCCGGAGCATAACCGAAATACGATATCAGGGCAGCCGGAACACGAACTTCAAATGCACTTGAACCGGACATCCCGAAATCAGTTTTGATTGATATTGCGCAATGTGCCATCAGAGTGGATACGGCTTCGGCTTCAGCCGTAGAGTACCCAGACCGGTAGTTGTCAGTACGCATATTTTCCCAGGCATATTGTACGTTGAAGTCTGTACCGTCCAGCGAACCATTTCCGCTTATAGGATGGTTATGATATTTCATGACGGTTGCCATGGCTGTTCCGACGCATCCGACAAGACGGCGGTTGGGAATCTGGGTGTTGAATGGAGCTTCCTGACTCCATTCAGGTGTTTTAATGAGCTTTGCCGATGACGTTCTTGACGTGATACGTTTGCGTACCTCAGAGGTGTTGTTTTTAACTGGTTTTACAGCATTGTTGAGCACCATCGTGGTAACATCGGATACATTATCTGTTATGAATGAAGATTCATAAGAGTATCCAACGACGGGAATTGCTTTGTCGTCGGCCGAGATAATGATGAAACCGCGCCCGCTCCTGGCGTTAAAAACATAGTAAATAGGCGTACCGTCACTCTTTTTAGACGTTCGTACTAATTTTAAAGCATCAATGTCACTCAGTCGAGATACATTGCCGGCACTGAAAAAATCAGTTGCAATTTTAGCAGCTTCTTCCGGAGTAAGAATCTTGGCATGAAGGTGACAAGGAGCACCTACACAAACAAGAAGAAGCAGCACTTTTAAAAACTGTTTCAACATAAAAGAACAAATGATTTTTAATTTAGTTAATAAATATTTTAAGTATAATAAAGACGGGATGTTAGCATTTGCACCCTTTAATATAGAGAAATCGTTTCATTACAATATTCTGTTTTACTAAAAAAGCCTATTTCTTTAGGATATGTTTCTTTATGGGGCGCAAAAATAAGCAAAATCTGTGGAACGGACTAATAAAACCGGGAGAAAATGTCACTGCTGATTGAATGGGAGACGCCAATAAGCAACGCAAGATAAAATAGGTCCTTCTATAAAATAAGCTAGCCGTCTTTCACAAGACAGCTAGCTCACATTAACCTAATTTCAATAATGAAAAACAATTCTTATTCCGTCATGCTCGCTTGCATGATTGCTCTCTTGATAAGAGAAGAAATATGATTTTATATAGCTTATATAGAGAGGTTTATGTTTCCTCTTAATCTATTCTTTACGGAATTCGGCCGAATTTTTCATTAGAAAGTCCGCTCTATGCTTTGTCATTTAATTGATTTTCCGTATCTTTGCCCGTGAAGAAGGTTTTTTATTCCATTTATCGCTCTCTTATCAAGAGAGCGATTTTTTATTCTTTCGTTTATAGCTGTTTACAGAATCTGGAGATGCAAAAAAGAGACTCATTCGGAATGGAATAAGCCTCTTTTTCGAACAGTTGAATATTGAGGTTAATGTTGGATAATCTTTTGATGTCCGATAATATAGATTCCTTTGGAAAGTCCGGACAAGGCGTCATCGGCCGGCACGTCATGGCGAAGTTTTACGCCCTGTAGGTTATATACATTGACATGGCGGTCTTTTCCTTCCTTTAAAATGTCCGTTATATGGTCTATGACAATATCATCCTTGCTGAATAATCGCACCCTGTCGATGAAAAGGCGGGTGTTGTTGGCAGCTCCTGTGCCGGCGGTAGTTTCAAGTCCCATGCTGATGGTGACATTTGTTTTTTCTTCAAGAGAAAACGGGCATTCTATTGTTTCCCAATGGTTGGCTCTGCGGGGAGATTTGTAGAGAGATGTTTGATTGAAACTCACTCCGCAGCGCGAATAGTTGGTATTGTTGCCGGTGGTGCTGATAGTATATTCGTTCACATGGCGCATTTCGTTTGCGCACACGTATTGCGCCAAAAAGCGAAGTTTGTATTCTCCTCTCGGCAGCGTGATGTTTTGTGAGATGCTGTTGGTGCCGCTGTCCCAGGAATTGAGGATACTCAGACAGCGTTTACCGCACGCATCGTCTAGAGCCGGAGTAGCCATGATGCTGGCAGAGTTGCCTACATTAGAGGGGGATACGCAATACATCGTTGTGCTGTAGGGCATGGAATAGAGTACGGCAAAGTTGGAACCGCCTTTCAAATCGTTTCCGCCCGACCATCCCTGTATGGGAAGAATCTGCGGCCATTTGCTGTTCGCGGCTTTCACCGTATTGGTGTAGCATGGAGCATACTGGATGCCGTTCAGGGTGATGTCGCCAATTGTGCCGTAGGTCTCGTCTTCTTCGAAGCTGGGATTGGCGAGCACCTTATCGGTAATGTCGACGGATTGTTCCTCGTTCTCTTCTGCTTCCGCAGGCTCGACAATGATTCTTCCTTCTTTGGCTCTGATGGAAATACTGGCGTTTCTTTCTATGATAACCTGTGTTGTGAGTTTTTTGCCGTCTGCCCAGATGGTAGCCTGTACCTCCTGTCTTTTCTCACCAGGATTATGAAGGACCGCACCGCAAGAGTCATTTTCTGTCTGTCGGGCCGTCAATTCGCCGTTTTTGATAAAGACCCGTAAAGTATTGGCGATACTATGGTGGGTATCACAACGGAAAGTCGCGCTTGCACCGTTGTTGTCGATGCGGGTGTTTTCCGTAAAGACAGGTGCACCGTCGGGCGTCATGATGTGTTGCAGATTGCAAACGTTTTCACCCGTATAGTTGCTCAGTAGCAGGTAACGTGCACTGTCGGGGGCGCTTACGATGATACCGTTCCATCCTTCTGCCACTTGTGTTGTCAAAGGATATGCCAGGGCAGCCAGTCTGTTTGTGGTCGCAGAGTCCACGTTGCTGTAGTATATGATGTGCCGGCGGTCTATGAGGCTACCGTTGCTGAACCGGCGGATATCGCTGGAGTAGGAGGGATAAATCTTGGATAAATAGATGGAACTGTTCAGCTCACGCTCTCCGAAAGCCACGGATTTGCCGGTTGAGGTTGTCACGATACCTATTTCATTGTCTATGTTCACCCAGTTTCCGGCAAAAGATTTCAGTTGACTGCCATCTGTTTGCAAGCGCCCTTTACCATGGTATAATGTACGTTTTTCTTTGGTGAACGGATCGGTGCTGACGGCCATAAGGCCTCCTTTCTCTTCTGTAATGGTACCATCGGTCTTTCCTACCACATAGTCCATATAGATAAATGCGTTGCCGGGCGTGGAATACAATGTGAAGTTATTCTCCATGCTGTTGCCGTTGGTTTGCAGCTTTCCGTTCATGGTGTAGCTGTTTCCGTTCAGGTCGTAGATTCCGCTCACAACGGGCGAGGCATCGGTAGCTTTGCCGTTTACGGTGTACCATCCTATGATGTTACCGGTATTGTTCTTTTTGTAGGGGACGATGATTTTGTTCTTGTCCGGCTTGTTCGGAGCGATGTAACCGGTATAGCTTTTCAGTCCCGTGCTCCATGAGAATACGCTGAAACGGTCGGCACTGTTGGCTCTCACAATATTTTGGGGAGTGAAGATGTATGCCTGCTCATGGGCTTTGCTGAAGTCCTGCCATGAGGTGGCTTGCATATTGCCGGTCGGTGCCAGTTCGTGCATCAGGTAGGTCATCATGACCCGGTGGCCTTCCACGCCCATGCGTCTCGGACCGATATCGCTGTTCAGCAGCCAGCTTCCGTCCGCAGTGGTGGTTTGACGGGCTTTGATATGCTTGTAGGCAAGATTTTCCAATAACAGGGCGTTCGGGTCGCGCAGGAAACAGGCGGCTGTGGTGTAGCTGGTGATCTGGTCATAGAGAAACATGCTCCAGTCATTGCCGTTGGGCATGGCCAGTTCTCCGTCTGCCAGTGCCAGACGGCAGAGCACCTCATCCATTACAGACTGGTTGTTGTGCATCAGTGCGTTGGTTTTCCATTTCGGGTTGGCGCCTTGGAACAGATGCAAGGCCAGGTGCGATTCTCCCAATTCCTGCATCACTACGTTCTGATACGAGGTGTGGAAATAGTTGTGATTCTGCAAAGTAAAGTCGTCATACAGGTTTTTTCCCACATATAGGTCCTGTACGGTTTTATTGTCATATTCAGGATCGATGACCGTTGTGTTTTCGCTGTCGTCGATATGTGAGTAGCAGTTGACGGCGAAACTACGCAGGCGTGCGAACCATTGCGGGGCCAGCACATCATTCGGATACAGTCCGAGGGCACAGGAAAGTATGTTTGTTTCCCAGCCGTTTTCTTCGGCTTTCGTGTCACCGTCGTATCCGGTGGGAATGTTGCGTTCCAATTCATAGTTACATTCCGCTTTGATCATATTATATATGTATGATTTCTGCGTCTCACTCAGTTCTTCTCTCAGAAAGTAGGAAGCGTAGGCCAATGATGTGGCCCAGAGAGAACTTTCCCATACATGGTCGGCATTGCTTACGGACCCCCAGTACTTGTTGTCTGAGGTAATCTTGAATTTATTGGCCTTATGGGTGGAATAGCCGAAAACGAGCGATTTCATGGCCATGTCTTTGACCGTTTCCCAACTGATACCCACGGGAAGAGTGACTTTATCTTTTCCGTATTGGTATAAAAACGCGCAGATCATCGAGAAATCCGCATTGGTGCGAACTCCGTCTTCATTGCTCTGCCCGGCACTGTTCGCCTTGAAATAGCCGCAGGCTTCTTCCTTATTGTTAGGTGCCTGACAGTCATACCATATATTACGGGCATACTCTAGCGAGTGGGCCAGCATCTGCAACAAATCCTTTTGCATGTCGGTTTCGCTCACGAAGTCATGCGTGATATTTCCTTCCGTGGGGGAACTGACCTGATTCTCCGTGCCTCCTTCAATGCTGGGTGCATCGGGGGTGATGCTGCCGTCAGGCAGCTGGGTGAGCGTAAAATGGTCGTAAGCGATGCAACTGCCTCCGTTGCCCCAACTCATCTGCGCGGATAGGGTGATGGGAGTATCCTTTTCAATGATGAATGTCAGTGTGTGCTCGATCCATTCGGAAGTATTCATGATACCAGTACTGCCGTTCTGGCAGGCGAAAGCAGTTTTGTCCAGTTGTTCTGATTCTCCGTTGGTGACGGTGACTACGGCGCTTGTTGCCGCATTGTTGGCACAGAAAGCTTTGCTGAAAAACCGGATTTCGTATTCTCCGGCGGGTAAGGGAGCAGACGTGGTCTGTCGCAACTCCGAAGCAGCGCTTCCCCAGCCGAAACGCTGGTAGAAAGCAAAACTGCCGTCAGCCATGTCGGTTTTGCCGAAATTATTGTCTGTGGCACACTCCTTATTAATAAGAAGCGCTTTTCCGGGACTGGTCATCTGCCATCCGCTTGGAGATAAGTTCCATCCTCTCAATCCTTCGTTGCCTTCATTTACTATGTTGGGGGAATTGAGAGTACAGGCGGCTGCGTCTTCTTCAAAAGACGGGTTGACGAGATACGTTGATGTAATGTCTTTCTGGCCGTAAGATGGCAGACAAAGAAAGGCAATACTGCAAAGACTGAGTGCGGTCTTCTTCATGGTTTCATTATTGACCGGGTTAATTATTGGTGTCAAATATACAATGAAACTGCTCTTGAACAAAAAAATAAACGATTTATTTTAAGGAAAAGAGGCGCAAAGTGTTGTAAAACATAAAAAAAGACAAAAAGAAAGTGTTTTATTGCGGGAGTATTTGCGATTGATTACTTTTACAAGTGGATTAAAAAAACAGTAAAAGATGGAACTTGTAGAACGTTTTTTGAGATATGTGGGTTTCAATACGCAGTCGAGTGAGGAAGGAGACGGGTGTCCGAGTACGGCCCGGCAGATGGAGTTTGCCCGTTTTCTTAAAGAAGAGCTATGCGAATTGGGATTGGAGGATATCTACTTGGATAAACACGGGTACTTATATGCCACACTTCCGGCCAATACGGACCGTGAGGTGCCTGTAGTAGGTTTTATTGCTCATATAGATACCTCACCTGACTATTCGGGCGAAAATGTGAAACCTCGAATCGTGCGTCGGTATGACGGAAAAGATATAATTCTTTGTGCGGAAGAGGGTATCGTGACGTCACCATCTCAGTTTCCCGAACTGCTGAACCATGTGGGAGAGGATCTTATAGTGACGGACGGACATACTCTGTTGGGAGCGGACGACAAAGCCGGAATTGCGGAAATAGTGCAGGCTATGGCTTATTTGCAGGCGCATCCCGAAATTAAGCACGGAAAGATCCGCGTGGGATTTAATCCCGATGAGGAAATCGGTATGGGCGCACATCTTTTTGATGTGGAGAAGTTCGGTTGCGACTGGGCTTATACCATGGATGGAGGAGAAGTCGGAGAACTCGAATTCGAGAATTTTAATGCAGCGTCCGCCAAGGTGACGGTTAAGGGGTTGAATGTTCATCCCGGTTATGCCAAGGGAAAGATGCGTAATTCCATGCTGATGGCGGCTGATTTTATCCGCAGGATGCCTGTAAATGAAACCCCTCAGACTACGGAAGGCTATGAAGGCTTTTACCATCTTACTAATGTAAAAGGTGAAGTGGAAGAGACGGTGCTGTCGTATATCATCCGCGACCATGACCGTAAGAAATTTGAAGCAAGGAAAGCCTATATCCTGCGTCTGGCGGAAGAGATGAATGTGCAATATGGTAATGATACGGTAGGAGTTGAAGTGCGCGACCAGTATTACAACATGCGAGAGAAAGTGGAGCCGGTCATGCACATTATTGATATTGCAAAGCAAGCTATCCAGGCCGTCGGTGTGCCTTGTCAGGTAAAAGCCATTCGCGGAGGAACGGATGGAGCGCAGTTGTCTTTCAAAGGACTGCCCTGTCCCAATATCTTTGCGGGAGGGCTGAATTTTCATGGCCGTCATGAGTTCATACCGGTGCAGAGTATGGAGAAAGCCATGATGACTATAGTCCGGATTGCCGAGTTTGTGGCGCGGTAAAGTGCTGTTAGAATAAAGGCTGAAGCCTGTCGTTTCTATATCGGCAGGCTTCAGTCTTCTGTATCGTTGTCATCTCCCAAGTCGAAGTCAAACAAAAGATCATCCAAATATTCCGGAGCAGTGAACTCCTCCAGGCTGCGACGATCTTTCTTGGTGGGGCGTCCGGTACCTCTTGCACGGTCTACGAATCCACTTATTCTGTTCATTTCCAGTAGTTCGTATTGTTCCGCCGGAGTGACATTCTCCAGTATTTCCGGAATCAGTTTGGCGCCGACCCGTTTTTCTATCGTTTGCTTCACCTTGAAAGAATACGTGACCGGAGGTTTTCGCACTTCCACTACATCACCTTCTTTAATGGTGCGTGAAGGTTTCAGTTGCGCCCCTTTCATACTCACCTGTCCTTTCTTGCAGGCTGCGGCTGCCATGGAGCGTGTTTTGAAGATGCGTGCCGCCCATAACCATTTGTCCACTCTTGCTTCGCCCATATCCTTTATTTTTTGTTGAACTGGTTCATGGTGATCTGAATTCCGGCCAGACAGAAGCTTTTTATCATTTCGCAGGCCAATGCTACGCGTTCGTCCATCGTTTTCAGGTCTTCTTCGGTGAAGCTTCCTAATACGAAATTGATTTGTCCCCCTCTGGGAAAATCATTGCCAATGCCGAATCGCAGGCGCGCGTATGCCTGTGTACCCAGCACGGAGGCTATGTTTTTCAGTCCGTTGTGTCCGGCATCGCTACCGCTCGGTTTCATGCGCAACGCACCGAACGGGAGAGCCAGGTCGTCAACCACTACCAACACACGCTCCAAAGGGATGTTCTCCTTGTTCATCCAGTATCTCACGGCATTTCCGCTGAGGTTCATGTAGGTGGACGGTTTCAGAAGCACCAGTTGCCTGCCTTTCAATGAAAGGGAGGTGACGGCTCCGTAGCGTTTGTCTTCAAAAACAAGGTTGGACGCCTTAGCCAAGGCGTCCAACACTCTAAATCCTATATTGTGACGGGTTTCTGCATATTCGTTACCGATATTGCCTAAACCGACAATCAGATATTTCATTTGCTGTCTGATGATTAGTTGGCAGATGCGGCAGACTTGGCGGCACGTGTCATCTTAACCTGACATACCACAACTTCCTTGCTGGTAACCAGTTCCAAACCTTCGAAACTCAGTTCGCCTACCTTGATAGTCTTACCCAGACCAAGGTGGGTTACATCGATGTTCAGACGTTCGGGGATGTTGCTGTAAACGGCTTTTACTTTCAACTTACGAACGGATGCTGCCAAGCGACCACCGGCCTTTACACCTTCTGCCAGACCGTTCAACTTGATGGGTACTTCCATCACGATAGGTTTGTTTTCAGTGATCTCATAGAAGTCTACGTGCAGAACGTTGTCTTTTACGGGGTGGAACTGTATTTCTTTCAGCACGGCCTTGCACTCTTTTCCGTCGATGTTCAGGTTAACCGTGTAGATGTCCGGAGTGTAGATCAGGTTGCGCAACTCGTCGTTGGTTGCAGTGAACGACAGGGCTACGGGTGCTCCGTTTTCGTCTTTGGCTTCACCGTACAGGTTGCAGGGAACTGCGTTTGCCTTGCGGATGTCGCGGGCAGCCTTCTTGCCGAATGAGGTTCTGGCTGTGCCTTTTACATTGATTTCTTTCATTACGATAGTTTTTTTGTGTTACTCTAAATTAAGTGATTTATGCTTAATCTCACCATCACACGATGTGTGCATCATTCGATGATGCCGAAAAGCGGTGCAAAATTACGCTTTTTTACCGTAACGGCCAAATGTAGCCGGTATTTTTTCCATTGCAGCGTGCTTATGCCTCCGCCACCCGATAGCGGTTGCCGTAGTGTGTGTGCACTTTAGGGATTCCGGCCGCTGTGAGGGCCTGAGCCAGTTTGGGCAGGGTTATTCCGGTCATTACGCCGGGTTGCAGCTTGCGCAGCCGGGTGAGCAGTTCCGGCAGCGAGCAGAGCCATCCTTTTTCGCCTGGGTGGGCGGCGCGGAAGTGACGCAGCAGAATCTCCTCGGCTGGACGGATGCGGTAGAATGCCGCGTTATGTAACTGGAGGTCATTCTCATCCGTATGGTCGAACCAGTACTGTCTGCCGCTTTCCAGTTCCGCTTTTAACTGGGCGTAGATTTGTGTGTGGTTGAGTCCCGTACTGTCAATCGGATGTGTGGCGAGGATGCAGATGAACCTGCGGCTGCCCGAAGGGTCAGACAGCAGTTCGCGTGAGTTCGATGTACCTATAAAAGAGGCGATGCGAGGCAGGGCACACGTGTGACGGCGATAAGCCTTGCGCAGGTTAAGGGCTGAGAGTTGCATCAGATTTTTCAGCAGCGGGTGCTTTTTCTCCGGGATACGGTCGAACTCATCCATGTTGAGCAGTCCCATTTCCGTGAGTTGCCTTTCCACCTTGTCGGGGCGGGTGAGGTCCACGCAGTCCGTGTAATAAGCCTGTAGCTCGGGTGGCATCAGTGCCCGGCAGAAAGTGGATTTTCCGAGTCCTTGCCGGTCGCTTATGAGTAGTGGCGAGGTGCTGTGTCCGTGGAGTCCGTCGGAATGGCCCGACCATTGTGCGGCCACTCCGAGCATCCAGCGGTGGAAAGCATGGATCCAGAGCGGGCTGTCAGATACACGTGAGGCCAGGTCGTGCAGGCGGTCGTGCCCGTCCCATGCCGGAAGATGTCTGAAATAGTGGCGGAAGGGATGGAAGCTTTCAACGTCGGCAGAGTGGACTATTCTCGCCACATCACGGTCCCAGCAGTTGATGCCGTGGCGGTGTGCTTCGAGGCATATCGCGTTCAGGTCGCGCTCCGTGACGGGGTGGAAAGATATCTTGTTTTCAGCTGTTTTTCTGCGGAATTCCGTAGCCTCGGTAAGCAAGTTGTAGCGGAACTCAAAATGACCGGCAAGAAACGTCTGCAGGGCGTTGTCGAGGACGGATGCACCCGTGAGTTGCGCCTTGCCTGCTGTACAGGGGGCCTTTTTCGGTCCTTGGCCCGCTTGCGTTTCCGGTGTGAGGCGGTAGGCCGTGTCGGCATTTCGGTTGGCACGACGCTTCTTATTCCACCGTTTTACGGCAGAACGCACGAGGAGGTTGTAGTTCATGGTATTCCTTCTTTAATGTTTTTCAACGGCAAATATACAACATGAAAAAGCCTTTGTCAAGTCCTTCACCATAACATGCTGATTTTCTGTGCAACTGTGAGTTTGTTAAAAGCGGTTTCATGTGAGTGCACCCTTTTTCGGTGAAACTCAGGTGAAGGGTAAATGGATAGAAAGTTCACCGTAATAAATTGTAAAACAATACTTTTGAAAGAAGCGAATGCCTTTTCTATATTGGGATATGAGGGATGCGGGTTGCCGGAATCAGGTGTCGGCATATCGCGCCGGCGGCTTCCGCAATATATGATTCTGCGGTCCGTAGCGCGTGGAAAAGTCTGACGCACGTTTTATGGTTCATTATCCGAAACCGTAAGGCAAAAAAACAGGAAAGGAGAGAGGGGGATGAGGGACATCCGGAGCGCATAGCTTCCAAATACAGTCCCCATAGGATTACAATCAAAGTGTCTATTGCTACAAATGAAGATGGAAGGGGGATAATAATCTCGGTAATTCTGGAACACTTGTGTTAGCGCCTTGTGCGAAGTATGCCAGATGATTTATCCGTTTTGGGGGTAATGATTTGAAAACTATGCTATCAGCTGCATTTTGCTTTGAATCGTCTTCAGGTAACCCACCGACCGAAAGGGAAAAAATAAGGTGGGGTTACGGGTAAGCAGGCGGCAGGGACAGCCATAGCCGAAAGGCAGACGGGCAGGCAGACGGCACACCGCAGGGTATTTACGGAGAAAATACCGTAGCTTATTAGGGAATTTTCCGAGCC
>CAJUGV010000017.1 GCA_910586505.1 uncultured Paraprevotella sp.
ACCGTCCATCGCTCCCAATAGAAATATCCGGCAATCCGGATCGTCTTTATGATACTGATAGAAAGCCGTAAAGAAACTGCTGCCGGGAATAGCCTCTGGCAAACGATTCTTCAACAGAAAGGAACACAAATACAGGATCTTACTGTCGCAGACCACCCACTCAGCCTTGTGATAAAGTTCATAAAATTCACGGTCATGCTGGAGCTTCACCAGATGGTCCAGGTTGGGAGTAATCAGTACCCCGCGCTTCAGCACCTTCAACAGCTCAGTGCGCGTGACGGACAATAAATTCGCATTCAAAATACGAACCGTATCTGACATAATAATTAAGGATAAAGTATATTAAACAAGAGTGTTAAACAGATTTTCCCAGGATTGACCACATGGATTCCAATGGACTCCTACAACTTCTTTATATAGCTTCTTTCAGGCATAACATACTTTTATTCCTGTAAGTTTGAGCTATACCAGACAAATTATCAACTATAGAAAGTTATATGCATAAATACACTATAATAAGTTAGTGTATATACGGGACAGAGTTTCGAATACTTTTTCAGGGAAATAATCCTGCACTATACCATATCCATTTGCTCCGTGATTTATTATCTCCTCACGATTCTCAATATAGTATTTTATGGCACCTGCTATCTCCTCAACCTTCCCTGGTTTTACCAGAATGCCGTTCCAATAAGGCTTGATTACTTCCGGAATCCCTCCAACCGGCGTAGAAATAACAGGATGTCTATATGCCATAGCCTCCAGAATAGCAATAGGTAAGCCTTCATTATATGACGGAAGAATATAAACATCCTCCCAATTCAGACACTCATCCTTCTTCTCACCTGCTATCCATCCCTCATAAGATACAAAATCTTCCAGTTGATATCTTTTTATACAGGCTACAATATCACCATCCACCTCATTTCCACCTATGCGCAATAATAACTTGTCTTTAAAATATTCCTTATTAGCACTTATTGCACTCAATAAATCAAATGCACCTTTTCGATTACTTATCTCCCCCATATACATCAGGTGAAGTTTATTATCCTTCCGTTTTATAGGTTCAGCCACAGGAGGAGAAACAATATTATTCAGTACGAAAACTTTCTCCTTATCAACACCGATTGAAATAAAATAGTTCTTCCAAGATTCGGATAGTACAATAAGACAATCACACTTGTTTATTGTGCCTATAATATTCTTCTTATGACGGCTACCGTTATAAAAATCTACAAAGTCTGCGGCATGCTCATGTAGGATAACTTTCTTTCCCTTCTTTTTTGCGAGATTAATAAAGATCCCGCATCTATAAAAAGAAGCATTCGCAGCACCATGTATATGTACAATTCGTATATCCCTATCAAATGTACATAAAAGCCAGGTTCGAACTATGGCTTGCACCGCATACCACAATTTCGTAAGTTTTCCACCCAACGTCCATGTTGGTATAAACCGCATGTTCTCTATATATCGATTATATGATACAAGAACAGAGGTCATACCTCCTTTCGTTTTCATTGAAACTCCAAGGAAAAGAACTCTTCTAGATAGATTCCTACAGATATATGTCTGCATATCTATATAAACACTTTTCTTGAAACGTCAAAAACTTAACGCCGCTTTCAGAAATTCTACACTTTTGGTACGAAGTTGCTGTAGATTTTCATCAACCTGCTCCCAATTGACAGGACTGTCGATTAACGTTGCAACATCACCACCGGCATAGATGCGGTTCCTGCTGATACCTAATACATCAAACAAAGAATCTATTCTTGAATTCCGCCCATTCTTGTTATCTGCAGCAAACCTGTAGAATGTCATAAATTGGCGATGAAAAATTATAGAGAATACAGAACAATGAAACGAATCTGTACATACATATGCCGCATTACTGATATACTTTACAAAATCATTGGGATCCACCTCATAAGGAGCCTCGTCGCCAAAAGCCTCATCGGTTTCAACATATTCATCCATGTGCCTTATCGTAATGATTTTGTAACCCGTCTGTGTTCTCAGTTCGTTTGCAGCCTTTCGCGCCATAAGGTCAGAACCTAAAAAGTAGCAGAAAATATAAGGTCCCGTTTCACATATATGGGAATCTTTTATTTCCTCCTTCCATTCCTGTTCATCAAACAACAATGTAGGGTCAGCAACTACAGTAGCCTTTTGATGCGATAAAGTTTCAACAATTTCCTTTCCACGTTGTTCTCTGACTCCTATTGTGGCAAACCTATCCAGAAACTCTCCGGTCGCTTTTTTCTGGAATCGAGGAATCTCCGATACGCCAAAACTAGAGGCATAAGCTATCCTCGGCACAGCATCATCAACAAATAAAAGATTAAAGAATTTATTGGGAAGACTCATTGGCGTCCATACTTGATCACTACCCACAACTACCGCTGAATAACGCTTCGATCCTTCACACAATTCTTTAAAACCTACATATTCTTGAAATAAAGGAATCAATTTCTTTTTCTTATATTTATCTACAGCTTCTGTACGTAGCTGAATACAATGCGCATAATGAGAATTCTTGTTTATATTCTTTTTCGTAATAAATCTACCATACAGTTCCCTGGACCCACCAGCTCTTATTGCATTTATTACAAATCTAAATTTCTGATAAAGAGTTAACTCTTTCTTGTATTGTATAACTTCACAAAGAAATCCAAGTTGTTGAATTTTCCTCAACATTGCATAACCTTGCAAAGAGGTTCCATAATTATTATGCCCCGATGTATAAGCAATTACACATCCAATTCTCTTTTGCATATTCAAATTCCTTAAGTTATAATTCTAAACTCTACATACTTTTATTTCCATCTAACTCAATTTCATATATGTCGGGCCAATAATAGTCTCCACCATATAGCAATCCCCTATAATTTATATGAATAGGTTGAATATAACTTCCCTCTGAAACATCTACGATCCTTAGAAAATGTGGCATCTTCGGATCTTCAAGACTAAACACGGCAATACCTTTCTCACCGAAATTAACATACAATTTATCTTCAAATACATCTATATAAGAAGGAGGGGGATCTCCTATCTTCCTTTTATACCACTCATTTCTTGGTATTAATGATAAATGAGACTTAATGTCATTTATATTAGTAAAATCCAATACAAGAACTCCTCTATTGTCATTATCACTATTAAAAATGTCTATTGTCGGGGCCAAAGTAACATAACATAGGGGGGGGGTAGATATCAAGCTAAAGCATTGCAAACCAGCCGTATTTATATCCAAAGACAGTTCATCTAAATATAAATCTTTAACATGCCGCGTTTTCTCAGGAATAGTGATGTCCCAAATACTAATGCCCTCTTTGAACCTAGAGAATGCTACATAAGAAACTGAATCTGTTTCAAAACAAGCTATATCTTGGAATTCCGTATATGAATCATGCCTATACTCAAATATTCGATTAGGCTTATTCGGATACTCTAAATCATAGATATCAAATCCATTCAACCCCGATACGATGAGCTTCTTTTTAAAAACTTTTGCACTCACCAATTTTATATCACTTTGGTATCTATTAATAACCGTAAGGTCATTTTTATTTAGCACATATAAGATTCCATTTATATAGTCTTTATCATCTAGCTCTAAGGAGCCTGGAAGATAACTCCTACACGAAACATATACACAACTATCATATATATCTCCTCCACGTGCTATTAATCTACCTACAAATGTATTTTCACATAGCTCCTCATTACTAACCAGTTCAACAAGTTCATCGGAAGAAAGATATTTTTTAACACCATAATAACCCAACGTATATAATGTATCCTTCTCAGAAAATATACTCCAATTTCCTTGCACAAAGGTTCTAAATATAGCTGTTCTCAAAGGTATATTTTTAAAAACGTATACTCCCCCTACAGCCATTAACACAATACCTACACAAAAAGAATAAAATACAGTTTTCTTTCTTTTCATAATAGTTAAGCAAGATTATAATGATTTTGAACGGATAGTCTCGTAATATTGAATGAAAATCTGTTTGGGCGTAAGTTTACTACCAATTGTCTTTATCGTATTAAAATGAGCTTTATACATTATCTGATAATGGTTCTTCTTATCTAATAAATACTTGAAAAACCAAATACCACCATATAAGGAATGAAATATATAAATCATGAAAATAAATAATATCCGTTTAAAGATAATATCGTGAGCATAGAAAATAAGTTCACCTTTCTTACATGCAGGCAAAGTTGCCGTATGTACTTTCGATCTTGTTTCTCCTCTTAAATGAGTTATACTAATATTAGTATTCACATAACACTTCATTCCTCTCTGATTAATGAGCGTTGATAAAGCAATATCTTCCGGACAAAAGAAATAACGCTCATCAAACCAATTGAGAGATCTAAAAACTTCCGTTTTAATTAAGAATGCAGCTCCTGATATGTTATACGTTTGGTAGATTCCCTTTCCTCCTGTATATTTAGAGGCATTTTCATAATATTTAATTATTCTCATCAAATCAAGAAAATACGTAAATATCGTATATTTAGGTCTCCCATTACGCTGTATACTACCATCTCTGTTTAAAGTAATCGGGCTGACTATTGCGACATCGTTAGGCAAACTCTGAAGTGTATCACACAAAAGACCAATAGCATCACAAGAAAATAACGTATCATCATTTAAAACGAAACAGAAATCACCTTTCACTTGACGCAAGGCCAGATTGTTATTCTCCGAAAAACCCCGAATTTCATTACTTTCTATTATTGTTATCCAAGGATAATCATTGCGCAACTTCTCAAGATTTTCTTTCGAAAACAAATATGCCACAACGAATGTTTCATATGATACCTTAGTATACTTCTTTATACTATCCAAACACGGATATAGATTTTTAAGATTGTTCATACAAACAATCACAATACTAACTCTAACATTATCACACATAATCCTCGTATTTATTTATTCACCACTTCTTTCACAGCCTCAAGATAAGCCCTGCCAAATTTTAGGTCCGGCTCCAAGTGACAACCTTCAGCCCACTCATTCCAAGCATTAATAAAGATGAAATTCTCATCTTTTGAATATGGCTTAAACCTATTATAAACAGCAAAAAACCATTTTTTGAATAACGAGGGAGTACTACCCTTAAACCCTGTAAACGGTCGTCCGACCCTTCGTGGAGAATTATCCCACTGGGGGCAACAACTAGGATACCTTTTATAGGAAATATTAGTAGTCTTATATAGCTGAAATTTTACATACGCAGAATAACTAAACACAGCACTCGTCAACTCTTTTTTTAGAATTTTCTTACATAATTTCCCTAATACATCACGCCTATCAAATCCCTCTTTGTTAATTGGCTGGAACTCAACAGCCGCATCCACATTACGAGTCATGTACTCCTTACCCCATACACCTCCAGCCTCAAAGCGACATATATAAAGCTGAAATCCATATTTACTCGCCTCCCTTTGCCATACATCTACCGTCTTATCGAAATCAGGAAACAAATCTGTACGATAAACACAAAAAACAGGTTTTCCATCTACACGTATATATCTCTTATCTCTAAAATAAGGAAGCAAATAATTAAAATGCGCTATATCGTCCTCAATACTATATTCTTGCTTTATCAATGCTACATTAAACCCGCCTTCCCAGTTACGATGCCAATTCTCATTGGCCCAACATAACATAAAAGGAAAATCTTCCTCGCTATTCGCCAACATGGCTTCTACAGGTTTCTCCATTATTAAATGCCCATTAAACCAATAATGGTAATAGCAAAAACCATAAATACCATATTCTTTCGCCAATCTCTGTTGTTCGAGTCTGTTCTCTTTTAACCGCAAATCGTAAAAGCCCAAGTCACTAGGAATATGAGGCTCATAATGTCCTTTATAACGTGGTTTAGCTACAACAACGTTCCTCCATTCCGTAAATCCCTTTCCCCACCATTCATCATTTTCCGGAAAAGGATAGAATTGAGGCAGGTGAATTGCTATTACTCTTTTATCCATAGTTTTCTACCATTATCCATTTGTCTACTAAAGACCAATCCACAGCATATCCAAAAAATAGCTATATGTTGCTCAAAAACAGCCAAACAATTCGCACCGGTCATGGCCACCAGATAGAACGCGATTATCAACAACTCGAAAATGTTCCCTTTTATATTTCTTAATCCCTTAAGTATAGTAACCAGAAAGATAAAACCATATCCTATACAACCTAGAATACCTATTTCATATAACATCTTCATATACTGCTGATCCGTTATGGCACTTTTTCCAAGAAAATACGCCCCATGGGAATATCTGCCAATTCCATCACCAAGCAATGAAATTTCTTTCGTACGAAAATCTCTAAAGATATTTGTTCTATCTTTTAGGAACATTTGAGCATTATCGAAAACTTCCAGCTTATCAAGCAATCTGACTCGCATTTCATCGCTTATTATATTAAATGCAAAAACAGCTATACACATAATCAAAATAAGAAGTATCAATAGAGAGCCAAACATAGTACGCTTTTGTGTCCTCTTCCTAAAGAAAATGCTCGTTACGCAATAAAAGATTGTAATAAACGCTATGGCAGCAAGTGGCGTTCTCTGTTGGGATAACAACGTTATCAACACGAGGAACACCATGATACAGATATTCTTCTTACTGATCGTCCCTACCTTATAAGATAGGTACATGATATACATATATATTATAGTGCTCCCATAACTGACCCAATAGGGATAAGGCCAAAAAGCCGACAATCTTGACATTTCAAGAAAACGTCCGGCATCATCCTGATCCGACCATATCTCCATTTTATATTCCATATACCACGAAGGAGATGTGAAATATAAGTACAGACCTATTAAACAGACAATCAGAAACGGAACGATTCCCTTTCTTATTATATCTAAATTTCTCATTGAGGGATGCTTTCCTACAAAAAAGAAAATTATAAAATACAGTTCTGTTCTACATCCTAAATACCAAAGCGACTCATCGTAATCCTTAACATACCCGCTAAGAGCAAGCACTCCAATAAATACAATGACCAAGAAGTCAAAAAACACCATTTTCTTCAATAGGTACGAAGCAGTTAACACACTTGCAGCAAGCATGATCAACAGATCCAATTTTGCCGCATATTTCATTCCTATCATCGCCAAAAAACCATTAATGGCAAACAGGAGAAAGTAATTATTAACTATTACAACGCTCCACTTTTCCAATAAACGCCCCATAAATTCATCTCGGATTATCAACAACAGTTAACTATAAGTTCCTTAGTTCCTTCTTAATCTCAGACAGCTTGTTTTTATAATTTTCCATTTCTCTATTCAATTGATTCCTTACCGCATCCTCCTGCCTGCAAAGCTCCTTAAAACTACCGACCAATTGCCCTTTTGAGAAATGTTTACTATCCACCAAAGTCCATTCCGGCAATCCCAAATCCTTGACGAGCCCTCTTGCCTTAATAGAATAACCGATGGCTATCGACGGCACACCTGTCGAATAGGCCGAAATAACGGAATGGGTTCTCGCTCCTATAAAAAAGCGACAATGAGAAATGGCAAAGCGTATTTGACAATAGTTACTGTTTTCACTGTCTAAAATTGAAATCCGGGGATTCGAATAAAGTTTCGTAAGTGCATTACATACAATCCTATCATCCTGACTTTCCCACAACACGTGAGGAATTAGCAATATGCGATAGCAAGTCTTATCCAGTATATGATCTATTAGAGACTTTACCTCTTGCGCGAATTCGGAATTCAAAGAAAACCCTCCCATCACATAGTTACTCAGATTCAGGCCCACCACCTCCTCATCGTTAAAGCAAGACGGCAATTCACAAACCTCAGGCTGCAACACAAATGCGGGATCGGGATAAACTACAACATTTTTAACTCCATGACCAGCAAGAACATCCCTTGTTAAAGTCTCCCGTGCATAGATCAAAGAAAAATGCTTCAGACTTCTCAGCTTTTCGGGAGTCAAATCATCCTCTCCCACCGAGCATCCCCACAAAACACTTTTCCTCCCTTTTGCATGCACATAATCGACAGTATAGTTTACTTGATTATTCTCATAACAAAGCATGTCGCCTCCAGTTGACAACATGAGATCATGACAATCCATTCCGTTCAGGAAGCCTTCGTAACGATACCGATATAAATAGCACTTTCGTTTTTCAGCATCACGAACGAACAACCGATAGAGTTTGAATCTGATACGAAAGAGGAGTTTTGACTTGCGCGCAGAAACTAACGTTACATATTCACCTACCCCCAACCGGGAATCGAGTGCCACATCCGTACACAAACCTATCAGACGATCCTTACTCTCGCCCAGAATCAAAGCCGTTCCCTTGGCTATAGCCTCGCACCCGCGATTACCGCCGTCCAGGTGTATCGGAAAATAATACTTCATTATAAAAGCCTCCGCACTCAACAGTTCAACATTTTCTTTACCTTTCTACTCAAATCATCACCGAGTACCTCTTTCACACCTTTCTTCACGATGGCTTTCAGGCTCCTCTCCTTCTTGATATGCCATAAATCATAAAGCGCCTTATCTTCGTTTTCCACATCCGTAAACACTTCCAACAGCATAGGCTTATCCGTTACCGAAGGGGTTACGAAGCGCTCGCAGACTTGGATAAAATCCTCCTTAGTCGATGCCGAAAGATACTCAAAGCCCAAGTCGTCAACGTAATGGCGCACCAGGTCGGGCGACTTTTGTCCGAAATGTCCGCCGGCCGACAAATACCTTTCAACATTATTAACGTAGGTTGAATTTTGTTGCTTAAACAAATGAAATTCGGCACCAAGGCCATTATTCACCAGAAGAATACGCACGTTAGAACCTATATGGCGATTGCCGAGACTGTTCATATCATAGAAAAACGAAAGGTCGCCAACTGCGGCAAAAAAGAGCTTTTCAGAACTTACGACGGAAGCTCCTACCATGGAGGACAGATTACCGTCAATACCAAAACCACCCTGATTACAATAAACCTCTACGCTCGGCGGTAAACGGAAATAACTCCATGAACGGAGCGGGCTGAGAATACCCAAATGAAGGGTGCAACCGTCCGGCAACTTTCCAGCCAGCCGCGATGCCATCCAGATATGAGAGAAAGGCAGATCCGGTATATTCCGCTCTATCTCTTCGTTCTTCTTCCGGCATTCTACAAGATAATCGGCAGGTATCACCCTATCAGACGCATAATATTCGAAGAAAAACTCTTCCGGCATCTCAAACACGGCTTCAAGAGTCCTGTACCTGTCACTCAGCAATCCGTCTTCGGACACACGCCACACAGCCTTCGGTTTTCTGATCACCGCACACATATCACTCATATTTCCGATGTGGATAAGCAAATCAACCTCCACATTACTGTCTTGGAGTCTTTGGGCTGAATATAGATCGTAATGAACTCTGTATTGTCCCGTATAGTTGGACGTCGGATCACAAAAGACCACAGCACCGTGCGACGCACAGAATCGGTCGACCGCCTTGGTCAGACGCTCGGACCAGCGAAGATGGCTTCCCACATAGACAGCCGTCTTACAAGCGGGCATATCGGGAAACTTATCCTGCAAACAAAAACGCCCGATCTTCCGCACAGGCTTCAACTCCTTTACATCGAACCGCCGGCTGTAACGTGTAGTAAGGTTAATATGCACCGGGCCTGCTCCATGATGAGTGAGTTCAAGAATGGCTTTGTTCGCTTTAATGATACAATTCCATTCGTCATCATCGTCTTTCACGGTCTGAAGATGTACGCTCATCTTGACAGTATCAGACGGTTGTACATTACGGTCGATGACTTGCGGCACAAGCTGGCCTATGTTCGACTCTTCCTGCGTAGACGTGATTGCCAGAACGGGCAGTTTACGGTAAAAGGCTTCCGTCAGCGCCGGATAATAATTGCGCGAAGCCGTCGCACCGGTACAACTCAAAGCTACCGGTTCGCATGTCTCGGCAGCCATTCCGCAAGCCATATAAGCTGCGGAACGCTCATCCACACATGAATAAATTTCAAAAAAAGGATCCTGTTGTACACTCCCCACAAAAGTAACATTAGTGCTACCCGGAGACGCTACAATCCGCTTGATATTATGCTCCTTCAAAAGAGCGATCAGGATCTGTACGTTTCTCTCATCTGTATAATATTGCTCCATTTGTCTGATGTATTAAAAACTATAATGCACGTCGTCGTATGTCACCACTCCCGACCCACCTGTCATAAATACCATATCCCCGATAACGGCACGTCCCATGCCACTGACAAGAAACACTGCCATATTGGCTATTTCGCAAGGCAATTCATATCTCCCCAAGGAATTTCCGAACGCGATATCATCTTTAATCCCTCCGGGCATAAGCATCGGGGTGGCCGTAGGGCCCGGAGCCAGTCCGTTCACAGTGATGCCGTGAGGAGCCAGTATTTTAGCCAGCCCTCTCGTCAACCCGTAAACGGCCCATTTGGTCATCGTATACGCGGAAGTCGCAGGACGCAAGGACGAACTTGAACCGATATTAAGAATATTCCCTTTTATCTTGTTATTTATAAAATAGCGTGCGACAAGCTGCGACAGAAAAAAAGTACCTTTAAGATTCGTGTCTACGATGGCATCGAAATCCTCCTCCGTACAATCACTTATTTCTCCACCGACCAAACCGGCGTTATTGACAAGGATGTCTATCTTCCGGTCGCCCGCCAAAGCAAGGGCTTCACGAAACCTGTCCGGCATTTCCTTCACTTTCGTATTATCCCATGCCATTCCATAAACGGCACCTTCAGTACCGACTTCGCTTTCCAGCTTACGGCAGGCTTCATTTACTCTTTCCCGGTTTCTGCCTGTCACGACAACCGTGGCTCCGGCCTTGACAAAAGCCTTCGCCATTTCATACCCTATGCCACTCGTCCCTCCGGTTATCAAGGCACACCTGCCCCGAAGCATATCACTGGCAGAAAGTTCCGAGACATCGGCTACCACCTTTTCTTTCGGAACAAGGAGAGCGGCAACTCTCAAAATACTACGTTTCAGATAATCCCTAACAGCCATACATCTTACCTCACTCTTTTTAAAACCGTTCTGATTTTCCCATTTATCATAGCTCTTTCCCCCTGAGACAGACCTATGCCGTAAATCAATCCCGAAGTGGAAAGTAACGAAACCGCACAAACCGCAAAACATCTCGACAACATGTCATCCATACACAGATAGAATACGGCCGGCAATACCGCAGCCAGCACCGATACAAGAGCAATGCGTAACAGGACATCGCGATAGAACATTCTCACAGGAAAGTTTATCAATCCCCTGACGATATACAGTTTTACAAAGATCACCGCAAAGTAGACCGCCATAAAAACGATATATGACACATAAGCTTCTCCGCCCAGCACAAAGCAAAGCCAGGAGATCGGAAAAACAAGGCTGCCCACAGCTCCCACGATGATGTAATAGCGGCGCACCCGACCTGTCGCCCATACGGCATTAGCGGTGGAATTGCCCAAAATGTCGAACAGCACGCCTATCATTGAAAGCCGGAGAAAAAGCGGCGCCTCGGGAGGATAATTCTTAAGCCATACATACATGATCGTCTCGGTCTCGAACATGAAAGGCACCGCAAATATAAACATCAGGAAATATGAGAATTTGGCGCCCCGGCAAACAAGGGTATACATATACGGCATATCACCGGCGGCATACGACTTGGTGATCTGGGGATTCAGCGCTGTCGTAAAACTTCCTACAAACTGACGGATGATACCTTCCACCTGACCGGCCACCCCGCGAGCCGCGTTTGTCGTTACCCCAAAGAATATATTCGTAATGATATTCACCCCCTGCGTATTGAACAGATAAGCTCCCGTACCAAGCAGATTCCACCCGGCAAATCCGGTCATCTGCTTAAGCAGACGCCCGTCGAACACCATACGATAATGGCATTCCTCAAAATTCCGGCTACAATAGACACCATAGATGAAACGTATGACGAATGCCACCGCCGCGAGCATGAAAGCATACGTAATCAATTTATCTACAGGGGATATATACAAAAGGTATACGACCACCAACTTCAAAACCACTTCCA
This sequence comes from uncultured Paraprevotella sp., assembly GCA_910586505.1. GTDB lineage: Bacteria > Bacteroidota > Bacteroidia > Bacteroidales > Bacteroidaceae > Paraprevotella. The sequence goes on from CAJUGV010000017.1 coordinate 12,118, forward strand.
ATATACCTATATATGCAAAAGCCGACATGTGCTCATGCGCAATGATGGCCGCATTATAAGACACGCTTATGAGATTGAAAGCAAAAGTCAGAATTGAAAAATGCAACACCCAATGGGCCGCCTCCATTCTGCCTTCGGGAATATTCATATGATTGTCGAGAAACCACATTCCGCCTATCTCGGCAAGAACGGTTATAACAATCGCCATACATATTTGAATATTGACGCTTGTAGAAAACACGGACGTCAGTTTTTCCGTACGTCCCTTGCCAAGCTCGTAGGTCAGAAAACGACTGATGGCCGTCGACATGGAACCTGTAAACAACGAAAACATCGCCACCACTCCTCCAACCACATTATATGTCCCGTAATCCTCCACTCCCAGCACATTCAGCACCACACGGCTTGTGAACAGACTTACTCCCATCGTAAGAAACATCCTGAAATAGAGCATCAGGGTGTTCTTGGCTATGCGCTTGTTATTGATCCGATGTTGCAACGACATAAGACTGAGATGACTGCATTCAGACGTGATGGTCCTGTACCGCGCCTTACGACGCAGAAAGACGAATTACGGAATAATACTTACCCGGAAAAAATTCAAAAAGAAGAATAAACGGACGGAACTCCCGGATGTTACTCACATCCGAACATGATTAGGAACGATCACAAAAACTGGATATATTCGGAACTGACCTCCACGCAAGCGGAAATCATAGTGGGCAGATTGATGATCAGGCGCTTGGAGCGGCTTCCGCGAATGGAAAGAAGGTTGCCCTCATAGCCGTCCAGTTGCCCGCCCACAATCCTGACCTCCTTTCCTATCATGGAAGGATGTATCTCTTCCGGAAGATAGAAACGAGGATTGCAGGAAGTATCCACGGCATGGATGAAGCGCTGCATGTCATCGCCGGGTACCGTCATCGGGCAGCAATAAGAACCCCTTACATAGCGATACTGCAAGGTGGGGGTTTTACGCACGATCAAATCAAGAGCCGGTTTTGTATCATAAACGAAAAGAAGATCACGCAAGAAAGGTATCTGACGACGCACGCGCCTGCCGCCTTCTTCTATTATTTTCCAATGCAGGGGCGTATATACTCTGACCCCCATTCCGCTCAGCATCTTGTAGGCAGGGCATACAGCATTGGCACGCTTCAGGTCCCGCATGACGAACCACTGTTTCTCGTCATCAGACAAACTTTGTGCCGGCAACCGAACTTCCATCGAGGTACAGATATTCTCTCTAATCCTGCTTGGCATTAAATCCGATTGAATGCCAAGCAGTTACGTAGAACTTTCTTAAAAAATCAAGACTTTCTCCGCTTCTTTGCTTTCCCACTTTTCTGAATATGAGAACAGATATTTCGAACTGTCTTGTTACTCTAAAACTTACTAACACCGAAAGCCCGTTCTTCCGGCAAGGATTAATAAGCACTGCAAAAGTACGAAAAAAAATCCATTACACAATATCCGGACTACTTTTTAGGCATCACGCAAAAGGACCTCCCCCACCCCAAAACAGGACATCCGAATGCCCTACGGGACCCGTTCCGCTCCGCCCCAAAAAACGGTGCTCATGAAAATAAAAAATCGTGCTCATCATTTTTTATTTTCATGAGCACGATTTTTTATTGAAGACTGCGAGGCTTCATTTCAGGAAACGTTCCGACGGATACGGCCACGGCCGCCTCCCGGGCACGCTAAGGCCTCACCACGGGCCATCCGTCTGCATCCCACGTCATTTCACGCAGGAACAATTTGCTGGCCCCGTCTTCCGAACGACTGTAGCCATGCGCGATAAAATAATCCTTACCGTCGAAAGTATAGGCGGCGCTATGGCCTATGGCCACAAACTCTTCGCTCGACGACACGACCGGACTGCCGCCTCCGCGGGTCAGCTCGCGGCCCTTCTTGTCCACATAAGGGCCGGTCACTTTTTCCGAACGTCCCACTACGACTTTATAATCACTCTTCAGTCCCCGGCAGCAGAAGTCATAAGAGACAAACAAATAGTAATAGCCCGCATGCCGGAATATGAACGGAGCTTCCACCGCATTGGCCGCATGTGGAGGCAATGAGGACGGACCGTCGAACTTGCGTGTGCATATCGTATAGAGTCTTTCGGGTTTCAGGGTCGAAGTCATGTCATCGGTCAGCCGCACCAACTGTATCCCTCCCCAGAAAGAACCAAAAGTCATCCACGGATGTCCCTCATCGTCAATCACAATATTGGGATCGATGGCATTGTAATTGTCGCGCTCGTGCGACACGATCACCGCCCCGGTATCCTTCCACGGTTCATCGCTTGCCGGATCCAGCGTAGTGCGGCTGGCATGTCCGATGGCCGACGTGTTCTTTCCGAACGTGGAACAAGAATAGAAAAGATGGTAGCGCCCCTTGTGATATATAATGTCGGGCGCCCACGTGTGTCCCTTATAGCCGCGCACGCTATCCAAAGCCCACTGGGGAGGGCGCCGGAAAACGCCACGGCCGATTGTCCACGATGATAAATCTTGGGTAGTCAGCGCCGAGAGATGATGCCCCGTAGCATAGAGATAATACGTGTCCCCCTCCTTGGCCATTACGGGATCGTGCACCATAGGTTCGGTCACCACACGTCCCTTGTCCGGACCGTCGGCCTGTGCGGTGCAGACACTGCAAAAGGCAGCAGCCCCACAGGCAATCGTCAATAATGTTCTTTTCATGATAAAAAATAATGATTGGTTTATTAAAAACAGGCTTGCCGTTCACAAAGCAGACGGAAGACAGCCTGTGTATAGTCTGCCACTTTCTGCGCCTTCTGGATCTTCTTATGCAATTTTCTGTCGGCCCCGGGACACATATATTCCCAGAATGTCTTCATCTTTGTGAGCAACTGCCTTTCTCCTCCTTCAAGCGCCCGCGCATAATGGTCGAACAGATCGGCGTGCAGGACGCGCAGCGCATCCGTCCTGCGCGTCTCGCTCCATACCTCCCCGCCGGCATATTCGGCAGCCAGCCAGGGGGCAGCCAGCAAGCCGCGCCCCAGCATCACTCCTTCTAGAAACGGCATCTCGCGCTCAAGGCTCGCAATATCCTCTGCCGTAACGACATCACCGTTATAAACTACAGGATGCGCACATTCCCGCGCAAAACGCAGAAACGACTCGCGGTCGCACGCTCCGCCATACTGCTGGCGTCCGGTCCGCGCATGAACGGTCACACGCCGTATCCGCGCCTCGTTCAATACAGGGAGCAACTGCATGCACTCCTCCGCACTGTCATACCCCAACCTCATTTTTACGGAAAATGACAACGCCGGATGGCGCTCAGCTATCTGCAACAGTTCTCTCACCCGCTCCGGATACGGCAGAATACCGCTCCCTTTTCCTTTCTTGGCCACCATGGAATAAGCGCATCCCATGTTCAAATCGAAATCCCGATAACCGAGCGGTTCCAGTTGTGCCAGAATCAGACCGGCCTCTTCCGACGAACCGGCCATGATCTGCGGAACAAGACATTCCACTGTATTTGTCTCCGGATTCAGGTCGCGCACATCTTTCCGGCGCACTCCTCCGTGCTCCCATCGTACGAAGGGGGAATAAAAAGCATCCACACCTCCGAAGTGCCGGTCAAGGGCATTGCGGAAAGGAGCCTCCGTCAGCCCCTGCAACGGAGCCATAAATATATTCAGTCTGCTCATATCTACTTGTTGTCCGATTCTTTCAAATTACGGATAATATGTTCCATCTCGTCAAACTCCGCCCCTTTGTTCCGGAACAGATATACCTGATAAAGCAACGGAGCCCAACGGAGAGCATCCGCCGGCGACAACCGGCGCATCCGCTCCAGCGGTTCCTCCGCTTTCTCATAATAGCTCACCATCTCCGCCTTGTGCTTCCGGTATTCGGCACTCTGCAAGGGCGAACTTTTCATTGCATCGGAAGCCGCCTTAGCCATCTTACAGAAAGCCAACCCTTTAAAATAGTTCGCATCTGCATTCATACTATCCAGCATGAGCACCACATCGCAGTCTGCCACACAGCCGGCATAATCCCCTTTCCGCATACAGGTAACGGCTTTTGCATAACGGAACAAAGCATTCTTCGGATCATACTGAATCATACGATCGGCAAACTGCAGGGCCTCATCATACAATCCATTGCTGTTAAGATAGCCATGAAGACTTGTAAAGAAATAAGTATGGTCGGGAAAGTTCACCGCTCCCCGTTTCAGTTCCTGTACCCATGATGCCGTATCGTTCAAAGCCAGCTGCGACCGGCAAAGATACTCCTGCACATACTGACGGTTCCCGTCATACCGTAACGCCAAGGGCGCATAACGCACCACTCCCTCATAAGCACCGATATGATAGCCGGCAGGTACGATCCAATAGGCCACCCGGGTGTACATCGTATCCGTCTGGTCGGGAAAATCGTCTTTCAAAGCCTCATATCCGGCCGAAGAGAGATACAATTCAAGAAAACGGAATGCTTCTGCATAATTCTTTTTCCGAAGATAGAACCGGCCGCCGTTCAACAGATTCTGGCGGTTGTCCATCAGCATGCGACGCACCCGCGTACGGAATCTCAACCGTCCGTCGCCCTCGGCCGAGCACTCCGTAGAGTCACACTTTTCGAGGTATTTATAGCAATTATAGATACTGTTGTAATAGACTACGGTATCATAAGCCCTTTCCAAATATATCTTTTCATTCTCAATGTCATTCCTCCTGCTCTGTATTTGCGCAATCATGTAATAGAGCTCCGCACGCTTTTTGTTCTTCTTTTCTGCGGCAAGCGCGTCCAGCAGGCTTTTCTCCGCTCCGTTCAGGCGTTCGTTCACCTTACGGGCCTCGTCTCCATTCTCTTCATAGCGTGCGTCCTTAATGATCTTGCGCGCCTCACGCACCACATTGGCCGCATTCAGTATGGCGGCCATACCGAACATTCCCACCGCTACACAGAAACCCAATCTGTTCATCCTATATACAATAAAGGGTGATGTCCGTTGCTGTCGGACACCACCCCAATTCCATTCCTGTTTTATCTACTCTCACTTATTTGAGATAAGCATCCATTTCCGCTTCCTTTTCCTTATCTCCGATAACATAGTAAACCGATTTCAAGTTATATGCCCATTTCCCGGAATCGTCGGGAAGCAGTTGCTTCAATTTCAGGAAATAGGGTTCCGCCTTGCCATACCAGTCCTTTACCTTTGCCAGTTCTTTCTCGTAATCGGCCTTGGTCTTGAACTTGGTGTCCGAGATCTTGTCGTTGATGGCAGAGCCTACATTACAGCAGCAAACACCGGCATTGTAATACGCATCCGTGTATTCGGGATCCATATCTATGGCTTTCTGGAAGAAAGGCAAAGCCTCCTCAAACTTCTTCTGTCCGAAAAGTACGACTCCCTTGGCATAATTGGCCAACTTGCTGGAGGGGTCTTTGGCGATAAGTTCATCCGCAAAAGACAAAGCATCATCCTGACGGTTTGCTTTCAGATAATACGCGATAAGATTCTGGGCCGTAGTCTCATCCTGCGCACCATACTCACGCGATACCTTTTCCCACTGAACCGTATCTCCCTTTTCGAGCAATCCCATCATCTGCAACTGCCTTACGGTTTTGGCTTCCTTGGTATATGTAAGTGCTTCTTTCAGATAAGTGGATACATTGTCGAAATCCTTACCCTGATAGGCAGCAAGACATGCATAATAGCCCACCTCTCCTTTATCTACGGATTTATCATCCTGCAAAGATGAATCATCTGCCAGCATCTTGACCTCAACCGGGTATTTCATCCATTTGTCAAAAGCCGAATAGGCATCCGCATACTTTGCATTCTGCAGATTAAAGACGCCGGCATAATAAACGAACATGCGGTACTGTTTCAGGCTTGCCTTGCTCTCGGCCTCATACTCCTTCTCCGTATCATACTCGCCGCACTTCTGGAGAGCATCTATACAGGCATACAAATTCTTCACGAAAACGGTCGTATCCAAAGGCTGATGGGCGGAAGCCTTATTAAGCTCGTCTGCAAACAAACGCTGGTTCAACTTTGCCTGAGTGTTCCAGGCCATTGCCATATCCTTGGTTTCTCCGCTGTTCAGAGCCTCGTTAAGGTATTGTTGAGCCTCCTCAATCTGAGCAGCCTCTACATTCGGCAGATTTAACAACCCCTGTGCCTTCTTCACCAGTCTGTTCTGTGCGAAAGCACCGGCAGAAGCCATCAGCAATGCAATTGATAATACATATTTATTCATAACTTTACATATTAAAGGTTTCAAAATCATTCATTGGTCTCCGTATCTCCAGACAGGATTTCCGGATTTATATCCGAGACGCGCTCATCCGCTCCGGTCGCTTCCGACGATGACCCGTCATTCAGTTCATCCATCACGTCCTCCTCTTCCGTCTGCACCTTGCACACACTGCTTATCTGGTCATTGCGCTTCTCTAAGTTAATAAGACGCACTCCTTGGGTAGCACGCCCCATAACACGGACGTCCGCCACTTTCAGACGGATAGTGATACCGCTCTTGTTGATTATCATCAGATCATTATCATCCGTTACCACCTTAATAGCCACCAGACATCCGGTCTTGTCCGTTATATTCAATGTCTTCACACCCTTGGCGCCACGGTTCGTTACCCGATAATCCTCGATTTCCGAACGTTTTCCATAACCTTGTTCGCTGACAACCATAATAGTCTCCGTCTGCGGATCGTTCACGCAAACCATTCCTACCACTTCGTCCATGCCGTCCTCGTCGATAGTCATACCTCTCACTCCGGTAGCCGTGCGTCCCATTGCACGCACCTTGCTTTCATGGAAACGAATGGCACGGCCGTTGCGGTTCGCAATCACAATCTCGTTTTCTCCGTTTGTCAGGCGCACTCCTATCACACGGTCGTCTTCGCGGATAGTGATGGCGTTCACGCCATTGGTACGCGGACGTGAATACTCCTGCAAACAGGTCTTCTTTATAACACCGTTCTTCGTACAGAACACCACATAATGCGAACGACAGAACTCGGCATCATTCAGATTCTTGATCCGCAGACACGCATTTACGGCATCATCCGAATCTATGTTCAGCATATTCTGTATGGCACGTCCCTTGGCATTCTTCGCTCCCTCCGGAATCTCATAGACTTTCATCCAGAAGCAACGGCCTTTCTGCGTAAAGAACAGCATCGTATTGTGCATCGTAGCCGGATAGATATATTCAACAAAGTCGGTGTCACGTGTGCTCGATCCCTTGCTGCCTACTCCTCCGCGCGCCTGTGCCCTGAATTCGGCAAGCGGAGTCCGCTTGATGTAACCCAAATGGCTGATGGTAATGACCATTTCGTCATCTGCATAGAAATCCTCAGGATTGAACTCCTCACTCGAATACACGATCTCCGAACGACGCTCGTCTCCGAACTGCTCCTTTATCTCGATCAATTCATCTCTGATCACCTTCATACAAAGGTCTTCATCGCTCAGAATCTGCTTGAAATACTCAATCTGCTTCAACAGTTCATCGTATTCGCTGCGCAACTGCTCCTGCATGAGATTCGTCAATTGGCGTAAACGCATCTCCACAATGGCCTTGGCCTGAATCTCGTCCAGCTCGAAACGGTTCATCAAACCTTCTATGGCAGCCTGAGGATTATGTGCGGCACGGATAATATGCACCACCTCGTCTATATTGTCGCTGGCTATGATCAGCCCCTGAAGGATATGCGCCCGCTCCTCGGCCTTACGAAGATCGTAGCGCGTACGGCGGATAACCACATCATGACGATGGTCTACAAAATTGGATATACAATCTTTAAGCGACAGCAATTTCGGTCTTCCCTTGACAAGTGCAATACAGTTCACACTGAAGCTTGTCTGCAACGGAGTCATCTTAAACAGCTTGTTCAGCACGACATTGGCGTTGGCATCGCGTTTCACATCTATCACGATACGCATACCTTCACGGTCCGACTCATCATTGGCATTGCTGATGCCTTCGATTTTCTTTTCGTTCACCATGTCGGCAATCTGCTTGATAAGCTCTGCCTTGTTCACCCCGTAAGGAATTTCCGTAATAACGATCTTGTCGTGGTTCTCGCCCGGTTCGATTTCCGCACGGGCTCTCATGATCACACGTCCGCGACCTGTTTCATAGGCATCCCTCACTCCCTGCATACCGTAAATGAATCCTCCGGTCGGAAAATCGGGAGCCTTGATATACTCCATCAGTCCGTCTATATCTATATCACGGTTGCCGATATAAGCCACACATGCATCTATCACTTCGCCGAGATTATGAGTCGGAATGTTAGTAGCCATACCCACCGCTATACCGCTGGCACCGTTTACCAACAGATTGGGAATCTTGGTAGGCATCACCGTAGGCTCTTTCAACGTATCATCGAAGTTATTCGTCATGTCTACGGTCTCTTTCTCCAGATCATCCATCATGGCCTCGCCCATCAACTGAAGGCGCGCCTCAGTATAACGCATGGCAGCCGCACTGTCACCGTCCACAGAACCAAAGTTACCCTGACCGTCCACCAATGTATAGCGCATGCTCCATTCCTGTGCCATACGCACCAGCGCACCATAGACGGAAGAATCTCCGTGAGGATGATACTTTCCCAGCACCTCGCCTACTATACGGGCACACTTCTTATACGGTTTGTCGTGCATGTTGCCTAACTCTCGCATTCCATATAATATACGACGATGCACGGGCTTAAAACCGTCACGCACGTCTGGCAAAGCACGGGATACTATTACGGACATTGAATAGTCGATGTACGATTTCCGCATCTCGGTTTCAATGTTCACCTTTATTATTCTGTCTTGGTCTAACATTATTTATATCTTTACTATTATAAATATCACTTGCCAAAAAGCATGTAAAATTACTACTTTTTGAGGGAATACGAAAGAAAACGGCCAAAAATTAATGGTTTATGCCAATATTGTCCCAAACGTTTTTCCCTGAATAAAAAAGGTAGAACCGTATGCTGTTCGCGTTCATTAAGAATGTACAACCAGGCTTCCTTTCTCATCTGTCTTGTCCTACGGTTCTCTATTTAGTGGTTAAAACGGAATTTTTCGCAGCAAAGATCCGGAAAACGGGTAAAGGCACCCAAACCGGTAGTCCCGACCGGCATACCTCTACAAAGGAATCCGTATTTAGAAAAACTTAAGGAGTACTGACTTTTTTTGGCACGCCTTTTGTAAGGTAATCCCAATAATATAATTAATTTTGCCATTACAGACATTAATCAGAAGGAATTTGCACAGCATGAACAATCAATTTTCACCCAAAATATCAGAAGTTCTCATTTACAGCAAGGAAGAGGCGCAACGGTTGCACAACGAATGCGTAACTCCGGAACATCTGCTGCTCGGACTGATAAGAGACGGAGAAGGCAAGGCCATTCAAATCCTCCGCCTGCTGGATCTGGACGTCCGCTCGGTGAAGCTGCGCGCAGAGCAATCCATACAAGGTTCGGCCATGCAGGACACGCCGGACGAGAATCATGAAATCATCTTAGACGAGAAGACTTCCAAAATCATGCGCCTATGCCTGCTCGAAGCGCGCATGCTGAAAGCCCCGGTGGCCGACACCGAGCATATACTATTAGCCATCATGAAAGAAAAAGACAACAACGCATGCCGTATTCTTGAAGAAAACAGCATTCAATATACAGACATCCTTAATCTTCTCACACAGAAGACCGAGAAATCGGACATTCAGTCGGGCTTCGGTTTTCCGGACGAAGAGGAGGAAGACGAGTATGAGAACAGCTCATCGTCAGGTAATCCCATGAACGAGCAAGGCAGCACAGCCACACAGACGGCACAGCAGCCAAGAAAGTCGGCCAACAACACACCGGTACTGGACAATTTCGGTACGGATCTGACACGTGCCGCCCAGGAGGGTGTTCTGGACCCGGTAGTAGGACGTGAAAAAGAAATAGAACGCGTATCTCAGATCCTGAGCCGTCGGAAAAAGAACAATCCTATATTAATAGGAGAACCCGGTGTGGGTAAGTCCGCCATTGTGGAGGGACTGGCCCTGCGCATCGTACAGAAAAAAGTGTCGCGCATCCTGTTCGACAAACGTGTGATAGCATTGGACATGGCGGCTGTAGTAGCCGGCACAAAATACCGCGGACAGTTTGAAGAGCGCATCCGCAGCATCCTCACGGAACTGCAGAAAAACCCTGACGTGATCTTATTCATCGACGAAATCCACACCATCATCGGCGCCGGTTCGGCGCCGGGCAGCATGGATGCGGCCAATATGCTGAAACCGGCGTTGGCGCGCGGCGAAATACAGTGCATCGGAGCCACCACGACGGACGAATACCGGAAGAGCATAAAAAAAGACGGAGCTTTGGAGCGCCGCTTTCAGAAAGTAATGGTAGAACCCACCACTACGGAGGAAACCATACAGATTCTGGAAAATATAAAAGAACGTTACGAAGACCATCACAACGTGCGCTACTCTCCCGAAGCCATCCGCGCCTGCGTCCGCCTGACGGAGCGCTACATCTCTGACAGATGCTTTCCCGACAAGGCTATCGACGCACTCGACGAAGCCGGCTCGCGCATACACATCACCCACTCTCCCGTTTCAAAAGAGATGGAAGAGCAGGAAAAACGTATCGACGCCGTGCATGCACTGAAAAACGAAGCCGTAAAGAACCAGAATTTCGAACTGGCAGCGGACTACCGGGACCAGGAGGCCAATATGCAGGAAGAGCTGAACCGTATGAAAGCGGCCTGGGAGGAGAAACTAAGCAAGGAAAGAGTAGACGTGAACGAGGAGCAGATAGCCGAAGTGATCTCCATGATGACCAGCATTCCCGTGCAACGCATGGGCGAGGCCGAAGGGAACAAACTGAAAGACATGGCCAAAAACCTGAAAAAGGAAGTCATCGGACAAGACGAAGCCATAAACAAGCTCGTGCGCACCATACAGCGCGGAAGAGTGGGACTTAAAGACCCTAACAAACCCATCGGCGCATTTATGTTTCTCGGTCCCACCGGTGTAGGAAAGACCTATCTGGCCAAGCAACTGGCAGAATACATGTTCGGAAGCACCGATGCGCTGATACGCATAGACATGAGCGAGTATATGGAGAAACACACCGTGAGCCGCATGGTAGGCGCACCTCCGGGATATGTGGGACACGAGGAAGGCGGACAACTGACAGAAAAAGTACGCCGCAAACCCTACTCCATCCTGCTCCTCGACGAGCTGGAAAAGGCACATAGCGACGTGTTCAACATCCTGCTGCAGGTAATGGACGAAGGACGGCTTACAGACAGTAACGGCACGACCATCGATTTCAAGAACACCATCATCATCATGACATCCAACTGCGGCACACGCCAATTGAAAGAGTTCGGCAAAGGCATCGGTTTCAATCCGAACGGCTCCGCAGAAGCGGACAAACAATACGGAAGAGAGGTTGTGCAGAAAGCGCTGCACAAGCAATTCGCTCCTGAGTTTCTCAACCGGCTGGATGACATCATCAACTTCGACCAGCTGGACATGAACGCCATCCAACGTATCGTGGACATCGAATTGAAACCGATCGTGCAGCGCGTAAAGGATATGGGATATGAGTTGAGGGTCGGCGAGGATGCCAAAGAGTTCCTGGCCCGAAAGGGTTATGACGTGCAATACGGAGCACGCCCCCTGAAACGGGCCTTGCAAACCTATCTTGAAGACGCCATCTGCGAACTGGTCATCAACGAAGAGCTGCAAGGAGATGAAATACTGACGGTGCATGCCTCGGACAACGACAAACTGAGCGTCACGCATGCCCCTGCCTCCCCTCTATAATAAATATTTGTTAAAGTGCCGGACTTCCTTTTGTCTGGCACTTTTTTTGTTTTCAGTCACATGTCGTTCCTGGCGGAACGCAATACAATAAACAAACTCAATCATAAAAACAAAAAATATCATGCAAAAAGGAAACATTGGGGTTACGACAGAGAACATCTTCCCCGTCATCAAAAAATTCTTGTATAGTGATCACGAAATCTTTATCCGCGAAATCGTATCCAACGCCGTGGACGCCACTCAAAAACTCAAAACACTGGCCAACAAGGGTGACTTCAAAGGAGAAACCGGCGAACTGAAGGTGTCGGTGACGGTGGACAAAGACAACGGCACCATCACCGTGAGCGACCGAGGTATCGGTATGACGGAAGAGGAAATAGACAGATATATCAATCAGATAGCTTTCTCGGGCGCAAACGATTTTCTGGATAAGTATAAAGACGACGCCAATGCCATCATCGGACACTTCGGACTGGGATTCTACTCCTCGTTTATGGTGAGCAAGAAAGTGGAAATCATAACCAAAAGCCATCAGGAAGGCGCAAAAGCCGTAAAATGGAGCTGCGACGGAAGTCCCTCTTATGAGATAGAAGAAACGGAAAAGAGCGACCGCGGTACGGATATCATCATGTATATCGACGATGATTGCAAAGACTTCCTGGAAAAGAACAAAATAGAAGAACTTCTCAGAAAATACTGCCGTTTCCTCGCCATACCGGTAGTGTTCGGCAAAAAAACAGAATGGAAAGACGGCAAGCAAGTGGACACGGAAGAAGATAATGTGATCAACAACACGACTCCCATCTGGACCAGAAAACCGTCTGAACTGAAAGACGAAGACTACAAGACGTTCTATCGCGAACTGTATCCGATGAGCGACGAGCCTCTGTTCTGGATTCATCTGAACGTAGACTACCCGTTCAATCTGACAGGCGTACTGTATTTCCCGAAAATCAAGAATAATATCGAACTGCAGCGTAACAAAATCCAGTTGTACTGCAATCAGGTGTATGTGACAGACAGTGTGGAAGGCATCGTACCGGACTTCCTCACCTTGCTTCACGGAGTCATCGACTCTCCGGACATTCCGTTGAATGTCAGCCGTAGCTACCTCCAGAGCGACAGCAACGTTAAGAAGATATCCAGCTACATCACAAAGAAAGTCAGCGACCGCCTGCAGAGCCTCTTCAAAAACGACCGTAAGGAATTTGAAGAAAAGTGGGACGACATCAAAATCTTCATCAACTACGGAATGCTGACACAGGATGACTTCTATGACAAGGCCAAGAACTTCGCACTGTTTAAAGACTGCAGCGGCAAATATTTCACATTCGAAGAATACCGTCAGCTCATCAAAGACAACCAGACCGACAAAGACGGTAATCTGGTTTATCTGTATGCTCAGAACAAGGAAGCGCAATACAGCTATATCGAAGCTGCCGAAAACAAGGGATACAGCGTATTGCTACTCGACGGTCAGCTTGACACACCTATCGTATCCATGCTGGAGAGAAAATTCGAAAAGAGCAGTTTCACCCGCGTAGACTCCGACATCATAGACCGTCTCATTAAAAAGGAGACTCCCGAAGCATCGGAACAGGATAAGGAAAAGAATGCCAACCTGTCGGTAATCTTTAACAGCCAGATGCCTAAGTTGAACAAAACAGAATTCCATACCGAAGCACAGGCTATGGGTGAAAACGGCCTGCCTGTCATGATTACCCAAAGCGAGTATATGCGACGCATGAAGGACATGGCACACATCCAGCCCGGCATGTCGTTCTACGGCGAAATGCCGGATATGTACACGCTGGTACTCAATACCGACCATCCCCTGATCAAGGAGGTAATGAATGAAAGTGAAAATGCCACCGCAGAATTGCTGCATCCGGTTGAAGCAGAAATAAAGGGATTGCATGCACGCGAAGCTGTACTCCACCAGCAGCAAGACGGCAAGAAACCGGAAGAAATCACGCAGGAACAGAAAGACGATCTGGAAAAATGCCATAACGATATCCGTTCTGAAGAACAAAAAAAGAATGACATATTGGCTAACTATGGAAAAGACAATAAAAAAGTACACCAACTCATAGACTTAGCCTTGCTGCAAAACGGTATGCTCACAGGTGAAGCGCTAAGCAACTTTGTAAAAAGGAGCATTGACTTGATTCGGTAAAACCATCATCGATACCCATTACACACCCCGCCGGTATTCCTCAGGAAAACCAACGGGGTGTGTAATTAGTATAACGTATATTCCAGAATCCCCCCTTGCGTGTCAACCTGGTTCTTACAAAAGAGATTTTCTTAAAAAAAGATACAAAAAGCTTGGAGAGTTACGTAAAATCTCGTAATTTTGCAAGCGAAACAAAAAAACAAATGGCTCCGTAGCTCAACTGAATAGAGCATCTGACTACGGATCAGAAGGTTACAGGTTTGAATCCTGTCGGAGTCAC
>CAJUGV010000018.1 GCA_910586505.1 uncultured Paraprevotella sp.
CCCCGAGATTACAAATCACGTGCTCTGGCCAACTGAGCTAAAGAGGCGGGTGGGAAAGCTGACTGCATCGCGCCGCTACAACCAACTACCCTTGCTGCGATCAAGCCCTGGGGGATTCGAAGGGAGCTGGCCGTACAGGACTTTCCCATTTGCGGATGCAAAGGTAGAAACTTTTTCTCTCCGTTCCAAACTTTTACCCTCACTTTTTTTCATAATCCATCACTACGTTTTTCTGTCCAGCCACACTTTTCTACCGGTTCACAGCCACCTTGCCTCTGCCGCTCCCTCCATTCCTCGCTCCCCGATTGCCATACCGCCGGCCATCCGAGCTCGCCGGCAGCACGCTCCCGCAGCCCTGTTTCGAAAACAATCCCGTCCGTTCCGGGACAAAAAGCGATACAGACAGGCTTCGTTCGCCGTATTTATTGAAAAAACGACCATCCTTTCGCTCTTTTTTTCGTAACTTTGCGGGCTAACAATACATTAGTATTATTATCCATACAGATATGAGCAATACAAACTACAGGCAACTTCGCGATTTCTCGGCCCAATTTGGCTGCATCGTCGGCCTGATGTGGATCGCCAGTTTTACATTCTACATCATCGGACTGACTCATCCGCTCGCCGGCAACATAAGCCTTCTTCTCGGTCTGCTGTCTGTCGGCACGGCCGGCATGCTCGTCCGCAAGTTCAGAATCGAGGTGCAGCCCCTCCGCTTCGGACGTGCATGGTGGATGTCCGCACTCATTTTCATGTACGCCTCCATCCTCATGGCCGTAGCCCAGTTTATCTACTTCCGTTACATTGACAACGGACTGCTGGTCGACACCTACTCGTCTCTCATGCAACAACCCGAATACATCAAACTGATGCAAGACATGGTTCCGGGCCAGGATGCACAGGAAATCATCCGGCAGACACTGGATTTGTTAAGAAGCATCTCTCCCATAGAACTTACTTTCGAATTTTTAATATACAACATCCTGTTCGGTTTCCTACTGGCCCTCCCGGCTGCATGGATAGGACTGACCGGAAAGAACCGCACGGTTCACAGCCAAAATCACTAAATATGGATATTTCAGTCGTAATCCCCCTCTTCAACGAAGAGGAATCCATCCCGGAATTATATTCATGGATAGAACGTGTAATGAATAATAACGGCTTCACCTATGAAGTCATCTTCGTGAATGACGGCAGTACAGACCGCTCATGGCAGCTCATTGAAGAGCTACAGGAAAAACACAGTTGCGTGAAAGGCATCAAGTTCCGCCGCAATTATGGTAAAAGCCCGGCTCTCTACTGCGGATTCGACAAAGCCGCAGGCGATGTAGTGATCACAATGGACGCCGACCTTCAAGACTCACCGGACGAGATTCCTGAACTGTACCGCATGATTACGGTTGACGGATTCGACCTCGTATCGGGATATAAACAGAAACGTTACGACCCGCTGTCAAAAACGATTCCTACCAAACTGTTCAATGCCACGGCCCGCAAAGTGAGCGGCATCAAAAACCTGCACGATTTCAACTGCGGCCTGAAGGCCTACCGGAAAGATGTGGTGAAGAGCATCGAAGTATACGGAGAAATGCACCGTTACATCCCCTATCTGGCCAAAAATGCCGGTTTTGAAAAAATCGGAGAGAAGATAGTCCACCATCAGGCCCGCAAATACGGCAAAACGAAATTCGGCGGGCTGAACCGCTTCTTTAACGGTTATCTCGACCTGATTTCCCTCTGGTTCCTGTCAAAATTCGGAGTAAAACCGATGCACATATTCGGTTTTCTGGGATCTATCATGTTCATTCTAGGATTCATCGCCACGGGAGTTATAGGAATCCACAAGCTTTACGACATGTACTGTGGCAACAACTACCGGCTCATCACCGACTCCCCCTACTTCTACATCGCGCTTACCACTATGATCTTGGGTACGCAACTGTTCCTGACGGGATTTCTCGGCGAACTTATCAGCCGCAACTCACCGGAACGCAACAACTACCAGATAGAGAAGGAAATCTAAAGAATAATCGCCTGTTGAAGATGAAAAAAAGAAATGGCACCGGTTGCATACTGGCCGGCATCACCCTACTCATTGCCATATCGGCTTGTGATTCTACCGACTGTCCGATAAACAACGTCGTGTACAGCACTTATGGCTTTTATGCCGTCACGGAAACGGGAGAAAGCAAGGTTCGTGTGACCGACACGCTCACCGTCACCGCAGCAGGAACCGATTCCGTTCTGATAAACCGCCTGCATAACGGAGACGGTGTGGAACTCCCGGTCAGTTACAGCGCCGAGACAGACACAGTCATATTTCAGTTTACAGACGAACTGCAACGGACACGCAAGGACACCATCTGGATTAACAAGGAGAACATACCTCATTACGAGTCTCCCAATTGCCCGACCTCGATGTTTCATTACGTTACCTCCATACGTTGCACCCATGTACTCATCGACTCCGTCACCGTTGTTAATCCGAACATAAACTATCATGTATCCGAAAATTTTAAAATTTATTTCCGCAGTAGTCTTTAGTCTGCTACTCCCGACAGTCCTGTATGCGGGACAAGCCGGTGATGAAAAGGAGAATGCCCTGGCAGAACTGGCACAAAAGGAAGCTCCGCTTTTTGGAGGCGTGAGCGTATCGGCCGATCTGGTAGGTGTTGTCATGAAAACACTCCATGCGGATTATGCACAGATGGAGGCGGCGGCACGCCTCAACTTCAAGGGAAAGTACTTCCCGGTATTTGAGCTCGGTTATGGCGAAAGCGATTGCAAGGGAGAGGAAACAGGAAATACCTACAAGACAAGAGCACCTTATTTTCGCATTGGAATGGATTATAACTTCACAAAAAAATGGTATACAGGCAACCGGCTATATTTAGGTATACGCTACGGTTTTTCCTCCTTTAAATACGACATCAGCTCTCCCGGTTTCTCCGATCCGGTATGGGGCAATGAAGTACCGTTCGCATTCGACGGGCTTTCGGCCAATGCCCATTGGGGCGAAGTGGTATTCGGACTCGAAACGAAAATATGGAAGATTTTTCATTTAGGCTGGAACGTGCGCTATAAAATGCGCATGGGTCACAGCGAAGCTCCGGAGGGAAAGCCTTGGTATGTACCCGGTTACGGCAAATACGGCAGTAACTGCATCGGAGGAACATTCAACCTCATCTTCGATATCTAAATCCGTCTACTCAAGACCCGAGAACATGCACATTACCGAAATCATTTTATTAGGATTTGCCCTTGCCATGGACTGCTTCGCCGTAAGCGTCACGTCAGGCTCCATTGTCAAACGAATTGCCACACGCCCCATGCTGACCATGATATTGTCATTCGGCCTGTTTCAAGGAGGCATGACAATGGCCGGCTGGTATATAAGTTCGCTGTTCAGCCATTCCGTTGCCCCGATCGATCACTGGATCGCTTTCGGCCTTCTCTCTTTCATCGGTATTCAAATGATACGCTATGAGGCAGATTCCGAGAAAGAACAGCATTTCAACCCGCTGAATTACAAGATCATTCTGACCATGGCTGTGGCAACCAGTATTGACGCACTGGCTGTGGGAGCATCCATGGCGATGATGCAAACGGTCAACAGCCTGCATACCATTACCCTTCCGGCGGCTGTCATCGCTCTTATCTCTTCCGTCCTCACCATTGCAGGATTAGGCACCGGAATATTCGCCGGGCGCAAAATACCCTTTTCCATGTCGCCTCTCGGAGGCCTTATTCTGATAGGTATTGGTTTCAAAATAATTATAGAACATTCAGGTTTATGCTCATGAACAACAAAAAAAGAAAACTGCTGCTCAATCTTCCTTTCCTCGTCCTGCTTCTTGCCGGTACCATATATGCCATACGCAACAGGCATACGGAAATCATGTTCCAGCAAGAAGAAGGTGCCGTGTTCGGTACATTCTATCACGTAACGTACCAATATCCCACGAGCCTGCATAAAGAGATCAAAGCAGAACTGGAAAAAGTAGACGCCTCGCTTTCCACTTTCAACAAAAATTCCGTTATCAGCCGAATCAACAGAAATGAGGATGTTCTCCCCGACAGTATGTTCCTGCACGTATTCCGGTTAGCCGAAAAAATAAGCAAGCGCACCAACGGAGCTTTCGACATTACTGTAGCCCCCCTGGTAAATGCCTGGGGATTCGGATTCAAGAACCAAAAAGACATAACAGACGGACAGATAGACAGCCTGCGTTCGCTCGTGGGATTTGAAAAGGTGAAATTGGAAAACGGAAAAGTAATAAAAGAAGATGCCCGCATAATTCTGGATTGCAGCGCCATCGCCAAAGGATACGGCAGCGACGCAGTGGCCCGGCTGCTTGACCGCCATGGCATCAAGAACTATATGATTGAAATAGGAGGTGAAATTGTGGTAAAGGGCCTCAGCCCCAAAGACAGAAAATGGAAAGTGGGGATTAGCAAGCCCGTCGACGACACGCTCAATGTAAACAATGAAATACAAACCCTACTGAATATTACCGACATGGGACTGGCCACTTCCGGTAATTACCGGAATTTCTATTATAAAAACGGTAAAAAATACGCCCACACCATCGACCCTAAGAGCGGTTATCCGGTGCAACACTCCATACTTTCATCCACAGTACTGGCACTCGACTGCGCCACTGCCGACGCCTATGCCACAGCATTCATGGTAATGGGACTGGATGAAGCAAAAAAGGTCCTGCAAAACACACCGGAATTACAGGCCTGCCTCATCTACGCCGATGAAAAAGGAAAGAACCGGATATATGTAACTTCCGGCCTTCAGAACATAATGGAGAACTAAACATATAACCCATGGAGAGTTTTACGCTAGATACACTGTCCGTCATGCCCCTGTTCCAAGGCGTAGGAAAAGGCGAACTGGAAAGGTTCTCCGCTTCCGTCCCCCACCGGATCAAACTATATGACAAAGGCGAAAAACTGACAGAACAGGACAAGCCATGCCTGCATCTGATACTGCCTTTCCGAGGCACTATGGAAATATGTACCCACTCCGACAATAACCGTTTTGCTTTACGCGAACGCATCCAGGCGCCAGTCGCCCTGCAACCGGAAGCCTTGTATGGAATCATACCTTGCTATACCCAAACCTGCACGGCACAGACAGAGGTCCGCGCCCTCACGATCCCTAAAGAGGGGATAACCATGCTATTCGACAATTTCGAAGTATTCCGGCTCAATATCATCAATCTTCTTTCCACAGCCGTCTACCGTCAGAAAAGATGGCTCTGGCATGACCTGTCCGGCAATACGGAGAAACGCATAGTCAACTTCATTCATGCCCGTTGCGTCTATCCCGCCGGAGAGAAAATACTGGAAATGAGTATGGAAGAGCTCGGTGGACAGATCAACGAGCCCCGGATGAACGTGTCACGCGCCCTGAACAACATGCAAAAAGAGAACCTGATACTCCTTAAAAGAAAGAGAATAATCATACCGGCTATGGAGAAACTGCTTCAGGCCCGCTAACATATAAACACCTATGGACACAATAAAGGAAACGCCTAAAGAAGAAAGAAAGAATCCGTTTTTCAACGCATCCTATAACACGCCGCACGACACGGCTCCTTTCGACCGCATATGCCTGGAAGATTATGAACCGGCCTTTATGGAAGGAATCAGACAGGACGACGACCTGACCGACCGGATTATCAACAATCCGGAACCTCCCTCATTCGACAATACGGTAGCATTCAACGTCCCCGACAACCTGCTAAGCCGCGTAAGTAATGTATTCTTCAATCTGCTCAGCGCGAATACCAATGATGAAATGGATGAATTGGCACAAAAAATGTCTCCGATCCTGACGGAACACGCCAATAACATCCTTCTGAACGAGAACCTGTTTGCACGCATAAAATCCGTTTACGAGAACCACCGCGAACTGACCCCTGAGGAACAAATGCTTCTGGAAAAGAGCTACGACGGTTTCATACGCAGCGGTGCAAACCTTTCCGCAGAAGACAAAGAGAAATTTCGTACTATCAGTCAGGAATTAAGCAAACTGACCTTACAATTTTCTCAAAATAATCTGAAAGAGACCAATAGTTTCGAGCTCCATCTGACGGATGAAAACGATCTGGCAGGCCTACCGGAATCTGCCGTAGAAGCTGCTGCGCTGGCCGCTCGTGAGAAAGAGATGCAAGGCTGGCTGTTCACACTCCATGCGCCAAGTTACAACCCTTTCATGACCTATGCCGACAACCGGGAACTACGACGTAAAATGTACATGGCGCGCAACACCATCTGTACACACGAAAACGAATACAACAACATAGACATCGTCAAACGCATTGTCAACCTGCGCCGCGAACGGGCACAGCTGTTGGGCTATCCCACCTATGCCGACTTTGTATTGAAAAAGCGTATGGCGGAAAACAGCCAGAATGTATATAAGCTACTCAACGACCTGCTGGAAGCTTATCTTCCGGCTGCCCGCAAAGAGGTGAGAGAGGTTGAAAGAATGGCGCAAGAAAAAGAAGGAAAGGATTTCATCCTTCAACCGTGGGACTTCGGCTACTACTCTCATAAACTACAATTGGAGAAATACAATCTTGATGCGGAAATGTTACGTCCTTACTTTGAGCTTTCGCGTGTAAAAGAAGGAGTATTCGGCCTAGCTACCCGTCTGTACGGCATTACATTCAAAGAGAATACCGAGATACCTGTTTACCATCCGGATGTAACAGCCTACGAAGTATTTGACGGCGACGGCACTTTTCTGGCCGTACTGTACACCGACTTTCATCCCCGGAAAAGCAAACAAAGCGGAGCATGGATGACCTCATACAAAGACCAATGGATCGAAGACAACGGCACAAACCACCGTCCCCACGTATCTGTGACAATGAACCTCACGAAACCGACCGACAGCAAGCCGGCTCTGCTCACGCTGGGTGAGGTGGAGACATTCCTCCATGAATTCGGACATGCCCTGCACGGAATCTTTGCCAACACTCGCTTTGAAAGCCTGAGCGGAACAAGCGTTTATTGGGATTTTGTAGAACTTCCTTCACAAATTATGGAGAATTTTGCCATAGAACGCGATTTTTTAAATACCTTTGCCCGACACTACAGCACAGATGAGCCTCTTCCGGAGGAACTCATCGACCGCATTGTAAAAAGCCGCAACTTCAATGCAGCATACGCTTGTGTCCGACAAGTGAGTTTCGGATTATTGGATATGGCATACTACACAATGGAACATGCTTTCGACGAAGACGTACTCGCGTTTGAAAAACGAGCATGGCAAGCCGCTCAACTGCTACCCCAACCCGAAGAAACGTGCATGAGCGTACAGTTCGGTCATATTATGGCAGGAGGTTATGCAGCCGGATATTACAGTTACAAATGGGCCGAGGTTCTGGATGCCGACGCATTCTCCCTTTTCAAGGAAAAAGGTATATTCAACCGTGAGGTGGCTCAGGCTTTCCGTGACAATATCCTGTCAAAAGGCGGTACAGAACCTCCAATGGATTTATACAAACGATTCCGCGGACAAGCACCGACCATAGATGCTCTTCTACAACGAAACGGGATAAAACCGATAAACAAAGTTTGAGAAAACATGAAAACTTCGGAAGAAAAACAACATGAACTGGACCTCCGCTATCTCAGGATGGCACGTATATGGGCAGAAAACAGCTACTGCGAACGCCGGAAAGTAGGCGCCCTCATAGTCAAAGATAAAATGATTATCTCAGACGGATATAACGGTACTCCGGCCGGATTTGAAAACATTTGTGAAGATGAAAACAACCAAACCAAGCCTTATGTACTTCATGCAGAAGCCAATGCCATTACCAAAATCGCGCGCTCAGGGAATAACAGCGAGGGGGCAACACTTTATGTCACCGATGCCCCCTGCATCGAGTGCTCAAAACTCATTATACAATCCGGGATCAAGAAAGTTTTTTATGCACGCAGTTACAGACTGACCGATGGCATAGACCTGCTTGAAAGAGCCGGTATCGAAGTTTGCTATCTGCCGTTGGAAGATACTATACAAGCATTCTAAAATCATATATCTATGAACCAAAACAGTTCTTCACGATTCACTCCTATCCTGCTATCCCTTTGCCTTGTAGCAGGAATACTGATAGGTACGTTCTATGCCAATCACTTTTCCGGAAACCGGCTGAACATCATCAATACGAACAGTAACAAAGTGAATGATTTACTACGTATCATCGATGACCAGTATGTGGATACGGTAAACATGACCGAACTGGTTGAACAAGCTATGCCGCGCATTCTTTCGGAACTGGATCCACACTCAGCCTATATCAGCGCCAAAGACGCGGAAGCCTCTATAGAAAGCCTGAAAGGCAGTTTCTCAGGTATCGGAGTGTCTTTTACTATGCAGAACGACACGGCCCGTATCATAACCGTAATCAAAGGCGGTCCGTCAGAAAAAGTAGGCTTATTGGCAGGCGACCGAATTGTAAGCGTAGACGGAGAATCAATTACAGGAAAGGATTTTTCGGCTGATGAATGCAGAAAGCGGATGAAAGGTAAAAAAGGAACGAAAGTAAAATTAGGTATACTCCGTATGGGTGAGAAGGACATACTCTATTATACGATTGTCAGAGGCGACATCCCCATGCACAGCATCGAAGCCACTTATATGATTAATCCGCAAACCGGTTACATCAAAATCAATACTTTCAGTGAGACGACCTATCCCGAACTATTGGTAGCCTTGGCTAAACTCAATCAGGAGAATTTCAAGAATCTAATAATAGACCTGCGGGACAATACAGGAGGCATCATGCAGACGGCCATACAAATGGCCAATATATTCCTGCCGAAAAACAGACTGATCCTCTATACGGAGGGACGCAAATCTCCCCGTGAAGAATACAAAAGCGATGGAAGAGGAGCTTTCCAGTCCCTGCCTTTAGTAGTACTTGTGAACGAAGGATCAGCCTCAGCCAGTGAAATATTTGCCGGTGCCATACAAGACAACGACCGTGGTACTATTATAGGCAGACGCTCGTTTGGCAAAGGATTGGTGCAACAACCTATGGAATTTCGAGACGGCAGTCTCATCCGACTGACTATCGCCCGCTATCACACTCCATCAGGGCGTTGCATTCAGAAACCCTATGAAAAAGGACATGGCAAGGAATATGAGAATGAGTTGATGGAACGTTATGAGCGCGGTGAGTTCTTCACTCAAGATAGCATCAAACAGAACGGTCCGCAATTCAGAACCCGTCTGGGGCGCATTGTCTACGGAAACGGCGGTATCATGCCTGATATCTTTATTCCAGAAGATACCTCCGAAGTAACGTCATACTATAAGGAAGCCTTAATAAGCGGATTGATGCATCAGTATGCCTTGAACTTCACTGACTCTTATCGTAGCGAACTTAACGAATTGAAAACGAACGATGAACTTATACGCTACCTTGACCGACAGAATGTCGTAGGCAAATTCGCTGATTTTGCTCAGCAGCGCGGACTACGCCGACGCAATCTTATGCTCTACAAATCACGCCGTCTGTTCAAAAAAAGTCTTTATGCATTTATAATCAACAACGCTAAGGACATGGAACAATTCCATGAATTTATCAACAGCGATGATCCTGTCGTTCATCAAGCCGTCAAGATCTTAAAAGAAGGCAAAGCGACTCCAGAAGCTCCGCAAGAGGTCCCAACAAAAAAAGATTTATAAACCACTGCCGGAAAGAAAGAACGTCTCACACGTTCCTTTCTTTCCGGATTCAACTACGAAAATGGATAAAAAAGAATTAAGAACTATCATAAGCCAAAATAAAAAAGAAACCGCACGCGCGGCCTTACTTGATCTCTCCGCCCCGATATTACGACGCTTGGCTACTCATCCGCGCTTTATAGCCGCACGCACGGTGCTGCTCTATCATTCATTGCCGGATGAGGTAGACACTCAAGATTTCGTTCGCTACTGGAGTCACCGCAAAATTATCCTACTTCCTTCCATAAAAGGAAAAGAAATAGAATTGCACCGATTGGCAGCAGAAGATAAGCTCGAAAAAGGAGCTTTCGGGATACAAGAATCAACCGGAACTGTTTTCACAGATTTCGCATCCATTGACCTTGCCGTCATTCCTGGAGTAGCTTTCGATGCAGCCGGCAATAGGCTGGGACGCGGACAAGGTTTCTACGACCGCCTGTTGACACGGCTACAACAATATAATATATATAAAATAGGAATATGCTTCGACTTCCAACGTGTGGGAAATGTACCAACCGAAGCTCACGATGTCCGTATGGACGAGATTCTATAAAAAGGGCAAGAGACAAACTCTTTTATCTGAACACTATGCTGTGAATCACTTGCGCCCCCACGTACTCATTCAACTTACGTACCAACGCTTCACGGGCCATCATAAGATTAGCCTTAAGAGCCGGGGATTTCAGATGGACATACAATACTTGATTCCTCACAAATACATCCCCCGTATAATTAGCTATGGCCTGCCCCATCACCTCTGACCAAGCTGCAGCCATCCGGGTTTCATTCAACGGCGTCTCCAATCCTTCCTGTCGAAGATACTGCCTAATTATATTACCTATGCTTTCAGCCTTGTTACGCCTCATGGTCTGATTTCCCCATTCTCTACATAAAATAATTTATAATCTTTGTCTGTCTTCTCCAAAATGCGATCCAAATGATCGCGATTGGTATCCGTCACGAAGATCTGACCAAACTGTTCACTTGATACCAGTCTCACAATTTGCTCCACGCGATCTGCATCCAATTTATCAAATATATCATCCAACAACAATAAGGGAGTGGTACGGCTTCCCGTCCTACGGAGAAAATCAAACTGTGCCAACTTTAAGGCAATCAGGCATGTCTTATTCTGACCTTGTGATCCTTCTCGCTTAATGGGAAAACCTCCTAACATCATTTCAAGATCATCTTTGTGAATACCATGAAGAGAATACCCCATAATACGATCCTTGGCACGATCACGTCGAATTACTTCAAGCAGATTTCCACGCTGCCCATGCGAAACGTAATTCAGTCCCACCTGCTCTTTATCTTGAGATATTCGCTTGTAAAACTCCTGAAAAACAGGAATAAACTCCTCTACATATGCACTGCGCTTCCTATATATTTTCTCTCCTTCTTGCGCCATCACATCTTCCCACAGACACATCAAATCCTCATCAGGCTCATCTTCTTGCTTCAACAATACATTCCGCTGTTGCAATGCCTTATTATAACGGACCAACGCTTCAAGATACTCATGATCATATTGCACTATAACCAAATCCATGAACCGTCGTCGTTCCTCGCTCCCTCCTAAAATAAGATCTGCATCCGCAGGAGATACCAACACCACCGGAACCAAACCTATATGCTCTGAAAGCCGCTGGTATTCTTTTTTATTTCTCTTAAAACGCTTCTTCTGCCTTCTCTTTAATCCGCAATAAATCTCTTCCACATCACCGGATTCACGTTCATACTCACCCTGCAACATAAAAAACTCTTCACCATGCCGGATATTTTGGGAATCTATCGAATTAGTAGCACTTTTGCAAAATGATAAAAAATACACCGCATCCAGAAAGTTTGTTTTACCTTCACCGTTATGACCTATGAAACAATTCATCTTAGGTGAAAGCGACAACTCAGCTTGCGCTATATTCTTATAATTCAAGACAGAAATTCTTTTTAGTATCATCCGTTGATATTCCCATTAAATCATTGTACAAAATTAAGGTTATCCCTTGAATCCTAAAAATAATAGCCCATAAATTTCATCAAACGGGAGAATTTCGCTATTTTTGCTCCGCTTTATTTCTGCACTTTTAGCAGAAGAAACTTAAACTGAAAAATAACAATAAAGAAACGAATAAAATGACAAGCAAAAAAATGCAACATGATCCACTTAACGTGGAACAAACTCTGAGTTCTTCTGAGGCTCTCATTGACAAATACAAGAAGCCGATTATGTACGCCTTTATCGCTATTATCATATTAGTGGGCGGTTACTTCCTCTACAAAAATTTCGTGAGCAAACCTCGTGAAGCCAAAGCAGACCAATTGATTTTTAAAGGACAACAATACTTTGCTTCCGACAACTACGAAAAGGCACTGAATGGAGACGGACAAGGATTCCCCGGTTTCTTACAGATTGCACGCGAATATGGACGTACCAAATCGGGTAATTTGTCTCGATTATACGCCGGACTAAGTTATGCTAAAATGAATAAATTTCAGGAAGCAATAGCCTATTTGGAAGACTTTAAAAATTGTGATGATACTATGGTTTCACCTGCTGCTATTGGTGCTCTAGGCAATTGTTATGCAGAACTAAATCAGTTGGATAAAGCAACATCAACCTTATTGGAAGCAGCAAAAAAAGCAAACAATAACTGCCTTAGTCCTTTATATCTGATTCAGGCAGGTGAGATTTTTGAATCACAAGGAAAAAATGAACAAGCCTTAGATTGTTATAGAGAAATTAAGACCAAATTTATTAACTCTATGCAATACGCAGAAATCGACAAATATATTGAGCGTGTAAATAAATAATCTCCGTTATTACAAATAGGAAATGGCTACAAAATTGCATAACTTATCTGAATATGACATACAATCTGTACCAACCGCAACCGGTATGAGATTCGGGATTGTAGTCAGCGAATGGAATCACAATATCACAGGTCCTCTATTGGAAGGTGCACAAAAAACATTGCTTAAGCATGGAGTCCAGGAGAACGACATACAGATTATGACCGTACCGGGAAGTTTTGAACTTATCTTTGGTTCCGCACAAATGGCTCAAAGTAAAAAAGTAGATGCAGTCATTGCTATTGGTTGTGTTATTCGCGGTGATACTCCTCACTTTGACTACATCTGTGAAGGTACTACCCAAGGCTTAGCCGAATTGAATACCACAGGCAACATTCCCGTTATCTACGGACTCCTTACATGCAATAACCTTCAACAAGCGCAAGACCGTGCAAGAGGTATCCTAGGAAATAAAGGGGATGAATGCGCAATTACAGCCATCAAAATGGTAGACTTCAAACGGAGAATAAAGTAAAAAACGATAATCTCATTTAAAAGCCACAAGTTCACAATTATAAAAAACTTGTGGCTTTTTTATAATTACAGACTTTGGATGTCTTCATATAGCCTCTAATGAATTATAACGTTCTCTTGCCACATAGCCTCGATATACTATCCCTTCAATCCTATTATTGCATGAGCGGTAAACAAAATGAATAGTCTGTATCTCTTTAGAAATCCCATATTTTCGCTAACTTTGCATTTCTAAAACAATAAATAATGAGTGACGGAAATTTTAATCGCAGTTTATTACCACATACTCCCTATCATAGTGGTTTGCAAACAGGAAAATCTATAGCTCGTATGCAAGCAATAAAAGCATTTAAACATTATTTATCCACATCACATCCTGAATTAAAAGAAAAAGAACTAGTAGAACAAATAGATATTTTCAACAAATTATTATCTCGCTATTTGTAACTCTATAGCCTAATATATAGTTAAATATGGAATCTTTCTTCACAAGAAAATAATTCTATAGGATAAAAAAACAAAAAATATTTTTTATAAAAATTTGGAGAATCAATTTATATTTCATATCTTTGCATCGCTTTTGAGAAAAACGTTTCACTCATATAGCATTGGAGAGATGGTAGAGTGGTCGATTACAACGGTCTTGAAAACCGTCGTGCTGAGAGGCACCGGGGGTTCGAATCCCTCTCTCTCCGCTGAACTAACCGGATAATACCGGACAATGAACAGCCAAGTCCC
>CAJUGV010000019.1 GCA_910586505.1 uncultured Paraprevotella sp.
TAGCTCGCCAGGCTCATAACCTGGAGGTCGTTCGTTCGAGTCGGGCCTCCGCAACATTAGACAAGCGCAATTAACTTCAGGAAAGTTAGTTGCGCTTTGTGTTTAAATAATAACTGTACGTAAAACATTAACCTGAACATTATCATGAAGAAAATTCTCCGCTCTTTAGTAACAGGTCTGGCAGCAATGGTCATGGCAGGACATGTCTTGTCCTTGCATGGACAAGACGGTGACATGCGCATATACGTCGGCAAGGAGGATGCCCAAAAGATGTATTCCTCCATCAATATGCAGCGAACCAGCATACACGACCCGTCCGTCGTCTATGATGAATCGAGCAAGTCTTACTATATCTTCGGTTCTCATATGGGTACCGCCAGATCCGGCAACCTGCAGAACTGGAGCTGGATATCTCTTCCCTGGGCTACGGTAAACGGGGACGGCAGCCAGGTGTCCGCATCTCCGGACAATGCGTTCCGTATCAATCAGACCAAGGAAGTGACCATCCAAGGGAAGACCGTACCCTTCGGCAATTTCGATGCAGCCGCATGGAACTGCGCCCTGCCGGGGACGAACGAAAACGGAGAAACTTTCGCATGGACCGTAGACGGAAACATGTGGGCCCCCGACATCGTCTACAATCCCGTGATGAAGAAGTGGTGCCAATATCTTAGTCTGAACGGACCGGCATGGAACTCCTGCATCATCCTGCTCACCGCCGACAAGATCGAAGGACCTTATGTGTATCAGGGACCGGTGGTCTACACCGGATTCCGCAACGATACCGACGAAAGAATATCTTTCCATAAAACCGACCTTGAACTGGTCATCGGAAAACAACAAAGTCTGCCGGCGCGATACAGGCAGGACAAATGGGGTGACTTCTGGCCGCATGCCATAGACCCATGCGTATTCTATGACGAGGAAGGAAATCTGTGGATGGCCTACGGCTCATGGTCGGGAGGCATCTATATGCTGCAACTGAACGAACAGACCGGACTGCGCGACTACGACACGGTCTATCCGAGCGACTTCGACACGCAGAAAGCCAAGGTGACCACAGACCCTTATTTTGGTAAGAAAATAGCAGGCGGATGCTACGTTTCGGGAGAAGGTCCCTACATCGAACATATAGGAGACTATTACTATCTTTTCGTCAGTTACGGAGGTTATGCCCCCGATGGCGGATATGAAATGCGCATCTTTCGCTCGACACGCCCCGACGGCCCGTACAAGGATATGAACGGCACCGACGCTATCTTTACCGGATGGCGTCTGAATTTCGGTCCGAACGCAGACAACAGGGGAGAGAAGTTGCTCGGCTCCTACAACAAATGGGGCTTCATGACCATCGGCGAATGTGCACAAGGGCACAACTCGGCCATCGCGGCACCCGATGGACGCACCTATCTTGTCTACCATACTAAATTCAACGATGGTACGGCAGGTCATCAGGTGCGCGTGCATCAACTCTTCCTCAACCGTCAGGGTTGGCTTGTCGCCGCTCCGTTCGAATACAACGGCGAAACGGCTGACGACCGGAAAATCGCATCCTCACAAACTTTCAGCCGTGAGGAAGTGGCAGGCCCCTACAGCGTTCTCCTGCACCGTTACGGCCTGAAACACACGGAATACGAGGAGGCCACCCCTTCCGATATCGTACTTCTCGAAAACGGCAAGGTGGAAGGCGCCTATACCGGCACCTGGAATATATACGAGAATAATTCCTACATCACGCTGACATTGAACGGAACAACCTACGAAGGGGTAGTGATAGAACAACAAATGGAGCATACCACCATCCAAGCCATCTGCTTCACCGCCTGCGGCAGCAACGGGACAAACCTGTGGGGCTACCGCATGAAGGATAAGTATGCACTGGCCTATACGCTCAACACCACGACCCTGCCGGTGAAAGAAAACCAAAGCATCAGCAAAAACATAGACCTGTATGGAATAAAGAAACAAAATACGGTAGAAGTGAAATGGAGCTCGGACAGGCCGGACGTGCTGTCTTCAACCGGACGGTACAACCCTGCCGGACTGACAGAAGACGTTCAGGTGCAATTAAAGGCTGAGCTCTCTTGCGGAAACTATTTCTGGACGGAAGACTATCATGTCACGGCACGAAAGGAAACGCTTCCGGAAGGAGACTGGAAGAGCGGCATCAGGGCTTACTATAACTTTGACGGAAAACCGTTCACCAATGCTTACAACAGCAACCAGGAAGCCCGCACCATGGCACAAGGCAGCAACAGAATCCCTTCTTCGGAAGCAGACAGCCTGCGCAACGGAAGGATCCTGCATCAGTTTTTCGGAGCCAACGGCAACTGCAGCTACACTCAAATCCCCAACCCGCTCAGAAACGAACGTGCGGAAGGCATGACGGTGTCTCTATGGGTAAAACGCACCGACGACGTGCCTTGGGATGCTATCTGGTCTTTTTATAACGCGTCCGCCAACACCCGGCTCTACTTCACCGGCAATACGTACATAGGATTCAACAACGGCAAGGACTGGTTCGATATCAACCATCCGGGCATTGTGGTGTCGAACCGCATACCCGTCGGAGAATGGTGTCTGGTCACGCTTACCGTATCCCGCACTGAGGGATGCCAGCTTTATGTGAACGGAAACCGTGTGCGCGACATGGAATATGCAGGCAACTGCAACGGAACGGCCGTCGGAGCAGCGACCGATTTCGACTACAACAAAGTGATGGACTTCATTCAAGCATGCCCCAATTTCTATCTGGGCTACGGTTCTTTCTGGGGTTCGGTGGACGTAAGGCTGGATGACCTTATGATTTATGACCGTGCGCTGAGCAGTACCGACGTCAGGGCGCTGAATACCATGAGCAACAGAGTTACGGATTTTTCACAGTTGCAAAGCGGCTCATCAATAGAGAATGTAGACAACGACCTGCGCGGAACTGCCGGACAGACCTACGATTTATCCGGCCGTCCCGTAAAAGACATGCAGAAAGGCGTATACATTGTCAACGGAAAGAAAATCATCAATCGGTAACATATATCGTACAAACAAAATAAAGGAAGCGCCCCCGTGCACGAATGTTGCAGTATGCGGGGGCGCTTCCTTTATCCGTATCCGGCCAAACTCTACACACAAAGATAGCATTTCCCATACAGCCGGTAAGCTCCGTAATCGCATGTGAGCAAGGCTTGCTCAAAAGGACGCAGACGCGCATCTTCCGTCCGGAAGCCCAGAAAGTATTCTCGCAACAATGCGGCAGTAACCCCAAAAGCATCCCTATGTACCGTTTCATCAAGACTGACAAAACGGGTCAGATTTATCTGTAGGTCCTGAAGAAACGCATCGTATAAGGAAGAGGTGGGACAGATCCCGAGTCGACGGCTATCTGCCAGTATGCGACGGGTCACCCATAAGGCATCCAGCGTCTTGATCCTGCCACGGGAGGTGGAAGTGATTCCTTGCTCATTCTGCCTATACTGATACACCACATCACTGACAACGGCTACTTTGCGGCAACGGGGATACAGCAAATAAAGACAAATAGTATCTTCAAACCAATAGCCTGGAGGAAAATGTACATCGGCAAATAAATATGACTTATAGACCTTTCCTACCGGAAAGCCGTAGAGTATGCGCCAGTCTGCCGTCGTCTGTTCACGATGCCGGAATGTAGAGATTATCTCATCATCCGTAAAACGGGTATATCCTCCCTCTACAATATCGGCGTTCGTTCGGATAGCTGTTCTCATCAACACATCCACCGCATTGCGCGGTATTTTGTCATCAGCATCCACAAACATGATATAACGCGCACGGATCTGTTCAAGAGCCGCATTCCTGGCACCGGAGAACCCTTTGTTCTCCTGATTTATCAGACAGAAATCCTTGCGTTCCTCATACTTCCGCAAGACAGACAGTGTATCATCTGTTGATCCATCGTTCACCACCGTAACAAGCATACTGAAATCCGTACGCTGCGACAGCACCGACTCGATACACTCCTCTATATACGGTCCTGCATTGTAAGCCGGAATTATAATCTGCAAGTCGTAAGCAAACGGTTGCATCATCCGATTCTTATATAAAGAAGTACTGTTTACATCAGGATGAAGTACCGCCAAACGCCTGGCAGCAGCAGTCGCATTTTCTTCGACATTCCCAAAGGTGGAATGACAAAAAGGATACAACAGACGGTAACACAATGCATGCAACCGCAGCTTCCTTATACAACGAAAAAGAAAAATACTCACAAGCTTCTGTTTTTTTAATGATGACGACCAAATAATCTTTTCGAAAAGTGCTCCGGTTAAGCTTTGAATCAAAGTATCCGGCAATAATAGCTTTGCAGCTCAAGTACCGTCACTAAAGATGCCCCTACAGATCCAATATTTGGCAACGCAGAAAAGTAGCTAACTTTTGTCATAAGATGATTGTCTAATAAATTAAAAGTATCAATGATGTAATCCAGATTACAATGAAGTATTAATCACATTAAATTCATAGATTGACGGTGGTGCCGTAGCCGATCTGACATTCAGGCGTACTTTCTCCGCACTATAAAAATAAGGGAATCTGATAGTCTTGCAGTCGCCCATAGGGGTGTCGTCTGCAAAAATCGTCTCCCAACACCCGTCTACAAAACGATCTATCGTATAAGCCTGAATACGGTTGGTCCGACGGTTGGAGAAATCACCTAAATGCTCCACATCACAATATTCAAAAATAGTGATCTTATCAAACTCCGTATGGGGAGCAAGTGTCACAACCAACTGCGGTGTAAGATCAGCAGAAGCCCATCTTGTCTGTAGACCTCCGTCGGAAGCCTTGTCCGGTGCAAACTCATCCGATGAATCCCAACAGGAAGTTGCTTCTGTCGGACATCCGACCTGAAGATACCGACCTCCAGAAAGTAAAGGCTCTCCTCTTCGGATACCTAGACGTTTACAAAGTGCAATGGCTGTCTGGGCTTCATGCTCACGTATGCGACCATGGTAATCGGGAGCAATATTAACTACAAGACTATTTCCGTTGCACGTAGTCCAATAGAACAATTCTTCCAACTCGTCAAGGTCACGGACATATTTGATGTCTCTCTTCTGAAACCACGCCCACTCCTTGCTAAGACAAATGGTATGTTCAAATGGTAAATAGTAAGAATTACCTCCATAAAGATATTGCTTTTTATCATTTCGGGACGCAATCATCGGGTCCCATAATCTGAAATCTCCGGGAAAGTACCGCATGTGAAAAATGTTATCCTCCGTCATTCTATCTGGAAGTACTTCCACAAAGCCTCCTTGGTCCTCTTCACTAGTACCGATAGTTCCATTGACTCCGACAGCACAGTTTGGATTAATATTTTTAACTAAATCATATAGTCTGGGGATATTCCACTCAGCCGCCGGCTTATCCCATGCTCCATCAAGCCAAAGTTCGCAAATATCTCCATAATTGGTCATCAGCTCTGTCAACTGTCCACACATGAAATCTACATATTTCGTAAAATCACCACATGTATAAGTCGGTTCATGGCGGTCCCAAAGAGAATAATAAATACCAAATTCCAAACCATACTTCTTACATGCCCTGGCCACAGCACCTACGACATCTGTTTTATTTCCAGATGAGGCGACATCGTATTCCGTGTATTGACTGTCCCAAAGACAAAAACCGTCATGATGTTTAGTCACAAGAAGCACATAACGGAATCCCGCATCACGTGCCACCCTGACCCATTGATCACAATCTAAGTCATCGGGTGCATAGGTCAAAGCCGGAACCTTACCCTCACTCCATTCCTGTTCAATAAATGTATTCATTCCAAAATGAACGAACATTCCATAGCCCCGCTCCATCATCAGCCTTTGCGCCCCATTCGGAGCATCCGACGGAACCATGCCCCGGGCAAAGAGAGGAAGAGGAAGCGGAAACAAAACCCCCAATAAAAAAGAAAAAAACAAGTTCACAAACTCTTTCATATATTATACTGTT
>CAJUGV010000020.1 GCA_910586505.1 uncultured Paraprevotella sp.
AGGATTTTCAGTCCTTTGCTCTACCAACTGAGCTATGGCACCTACTATCTTTCTCGTTTCTGGCTGCAAAGGTAGCAATTCTTTTTTTAGTATCAAAGTTTTATGTACATGTTTTTATATACAGAAGTTCAAAAAGATTGCTCCCAGCCGTTTGTTGTTGAGATTATAAACGGGATAGGGAGCAATAATAGAGTGGGGGCAGAAGGAGATTAATGACGGCTTTTAGGCCGTACATTATTCTGTTTCAGACTTTCAAAGGGTTCCATCCTTGGGCTTTCAATTCAAACTCATTGCCATCGCGGCAGACGAGCGTGCAGCCCAAGTCTGCTTTTGTGATGTGGCCAATGATTTTCACATCTTTCATTTGACTAACCTTTTCATGATCTGATAGAGGAACGGTAAATAATAACTCGTAGTCTTCTCCACCGTTCAGAGCACAAGTTGTGACATTCATATTCAGGCTTTCTGCCATTACTGCAGTTTGGTAATCTAACGGGATATGTTCCTCATAAATTCGGCATCCGGTGCCGCTTTGTGTACAGATATGGAGTAGTTCTGAACTTAGGCCGTCTGAGATATCCATCATAGAAGTGGGTTGAACGTCGGCTGTTGCTAAAGCGAGAATGATGTCTCGTCGCGCCTCTGGTTTTAGTTGTCGTTCTAGCAGATACTCTTTTCCGCTGAAATCGGGCTGTGCCATAACGAATTCCGTTCCGAGGTTACCCTTTCCTTTCTTATGCGCTTCTGCTGTTTGTTGGTTAAATACGGCTTTTTCCCGTTCCAGCAGTTGCAGGCCCATGTAAGCTGCACCCAGGTCTCCGCTGACGCATATCAGGTCCGTTTCGCGGGCACCGTTACGGTAAACAATGCATTCTTTGTCTGCTTCGCCTATACAGGTGATGCTGATAGCTAATCCGGTAAGGGAGGAAGTAGTGTCGCCTCCCACGATGTCGACTTCGTGACTGTCGCATGCCAATTTCAGACCTTCATAGAAATCGTCCATGTCTTCTACACTAAACCGTTTGCCCAATGCGATCGACACAATCATCTGTCGTGGCATTCCGTTCATGGCGTAAATGTCTGAGATATTGACCATGGCGGCTTTATAGCCCAGATGTTTCATCGGGACATAGGTCAGATCGAAGTGAATACCTTCCATCAATAGGTCACTGGTGGCTAGGATTTGTTTTCCGGACGGATATTCCATCACGGCACAATCATCACCTACTCCGTAACGGGTAGAGGGGTTTCTCAATTTGATGTTTTCCGTGAGGTGTTTGATGAGTCCGAATTCTCCTAAAGAGGAAATCTCTGTTCTGTTCTGTTCTTGCATGAGTCAGGGATAATTAGGCGCGGTTTATCATTTCACGCATGATTTCCGCCATGAGCGGTTGTACGGCGTCTGCTGCCTTTTGTACTTCTTCATGGCTTACTTCCACGATTTTGCCCTCTACACCTAGGTCTGTGATGACACTGATGCCGAAGCATTTGATTCCGCAATGATTGGCAACGATTACTTCGGGAACGGTGGACATTCCTACGGCATCGGCTCCCCATATACGGAACATCTTGTACTCTGCGGGTGTTTCAAATGTAGGTCCTTGGGTGGCAAGATAAACGCCTTGCTGCACCTTGATGCCCTTTTCTGTTGCAATGGCTACGGCTTGTTGGATAAGTTTCTTGTCATAAGCCTCAGACATATCCGGGAAGCGGGGGCCGGTCGGGAAATTCTTGCCTCGAAGCGGATTTTCAGGCAAAGCATTGATTTGGTCGGTAATAATCATAAGGTCTCCGATTTCGAAGGCCGGGTTGGTGCCGCCGGCGGCATTGCTTACGAAGAGAGTCTTTATGCCCAGTTCATACATCACGCGTATAGGGAACGTGACTTCTTTCATCGTATAGCCTTCGTAGTAATGGAAACGGCCTTCCATAGCCAGGATGTCTTTGTCGCCCAGCTTTCCGAAGATGAGGTTGCCGGAGTGGCCCTCTACGGTGGAAACGGGGAAGTTAGGAATGTCCTTGTATGAGATGCGTGCGGCATCTGTGATTTCGTCTGCCAGTTTTCCTAGTCCTGTGCCGAGGATGATAGCCGTAGTCGGGCTTGTTGTCATCTTACTTTTTAGCCAGGATGCTGTTTCTTGAATTTTTGAATACATAACCAGTAATGTTTTCGTTAAACGATTCTTGTTGATTTTGCAATATCTCTATTTCGACCGGAAGTGCGTAAAGGTGTTGTCTTGCCTCTTCGCTCAGGCCGTTGAGGTTTTGAAGTCGGGTGGCGTCCTTCTCTGTGGTCACGATAAGTTTGGGAGCCGGCATCTGTGCAAAGGTGTTGCTGATGAGGGCCGCATCGCGGGTGGAGAAATAGTGGTGGTCGCCGAAAGAAAGTGGGGTGATGTGGCTGCCATAGTGTTCAAGGTCCATCCTCATCTGTTCCGGCATGGCGATACCGGTAAGCAGCAGCACATGTTGTTGCGGCAGCAGTTGTTCGGGAGGAACTTCCTCCCCTCCGAACAGAGGTATGAGGTTGCCGTATTTGAATGTGGAGAAGAATAGTTTCTGGTAGGGATAAAGTTTCAAGGCTTTGCTTATTACGCGGAATCCCATAGGTTTGATATCGGCCGGACATTTTGTGACAATGACGATATTGGCGCGCTCCTGCCCTTCTTTGGGCTCACGCAGGCGGCCCGCCGGAAGGAGTTTGTCATCGCAGATGAGCCGGTGGTAGTCCACCAGCAGGATGTTGATGCCTGGTTTGACGTAACGGTGCTGGAAAGCATCGTCAAGGATAATGACATCTGTACCCGGTGCGGTCTGTTCGTCGCAGAGACGCTCTATTCCTCGTCGGCGGTTGGCATCTACCGCCACGTATACATCGGGGTATTTTTGTTTCATCTGGTAGGACTCGTCACCGATGACGGGCATCGGAGTGTCGGTAGAAGCCAGCACGAAACCTCTCGATTTACGTTTGTAGCCACGGCTCAGTACGGCCACCTTGTGCTTCTCCTTCAGCAGGCGTATGAGGTATTCCGTGTGTGGCGTTTTTCCTGTGCCTCCCACGGTAATGTTGCCTACTGCGATGACGGGGATATCATAGCTCTTTGATTTTAGAATTCCCATCTCGAAGAGCTGGTTGCGTAGTCTGACGCCTATTCCGTATAACCAGGATATGGGCAACAGCCATTCGTTTATTTTAATCAGGTCTCCCTCCATTTTTGTTTTAGTTGATAAAGTTAGGCTCGTATGGCATGCGGGCTTGAAGGCTGCTGCCTTGTCCCATATGTTTCAGGTTCATGAGTGGTGCATAGTATGCACCGAGTGTTTCTTGCAAGGTGGCGTTCAGGTAGTCCTTTTTCTGTTTCTCAAGCATGCCTTCATACCATGGGGCGGGGGCTGGGAGCCGTTCTGTATAATAGTCGGTAGTTCCGGCCAGCAAGGCTGCCTTTTCGATGGCAGCCTGCAAGCCTCCGCAGGCATCGGTCAGTCCGTTTTCTGTAGCTTGCCGTCCGGTCCATACTCGTCCTTCTGCCAGTTTTCTTACTTCCTGGCGGTCTATGTGGCGTCCTTCCGCCACGCGGTCGATGAAGAGATCATAGCCTCTTTGGATATATTGCTCCACCATGCGGGCTTCCGAAGGATGGAAAGGGCGCGACATCGTGCCGAAGTCGGCATAAGTGTTGGTCTTCACAACATCGAAGTGCAGCCCTAACTTTTCACCGAGGAGGCGGCTGGCATCGGGAATCAGGCCGAAGATACCGATGCTGCCGGTCAGTGTGGTCGGTTCGGCGATGATGTAATGGGCGGCACATGCGATATAGTAGCCGCCTGAAGCCGCCATGCCTCCCATGGAGACTACAACTGGTTTGGCTTCGGTGAGCAGCTTTACTTCATGCCATATTTGTTCGGATGCGTATGCACTTCCGCCGCCGGAGTTGATGCGTAGCACTACTGCTCTTACCGATTTGTCCTCTCTGAGGGATTTCAGATCGCGGCATACGCTTTCTGCATCTATGATGTTTTCGCTCCAGTCAGTCTTTCTTTCAACGATGTCGCCATACGCGTAATATACCGCTATCTTGTCTCCTTTTCCGGTTGTCGCTTTGCTTGTCGCAGCCAGCTCCTTTACGCTGACGAGCGGCAATAGTCCTTTGCGTTGTCCCGTGCGTGTACGTAGTAGGTTGCTTACGCCGTCTATATAGCACAAGGTGTCCACCATGCCGATCCGTATCAGTTCTCTGGCCGGCCGGAATGTAAGCATGCTGTCTGCATATTCATTTAGCAGGGACGGGCTGATGTCGCGTGCGAGGGATACATCTGTCAGCATCGTCTGCCAGATGTCGTTCAGATAAGCTGTCACCTGTTTGCGGTTGGCCTCGCTCATCTGTGTGGCCGTGAAAGGTTCCACTGCCGATTTGTACTCGCCGACTTTGAACACTTGCATCCGGATGCCGATTTTCTCCAGCAAGTCTTTATAGAAGATGGGCTGAGATGCCATGCCGCACCAGTTCACCAGCCCCTGCGGATTGAGTATGATTTTGTCGGCCACACTGCAAATATAGTAAGTGCCCTGTGTGTAACTGTCGCCATAAGCGAGGACGAATTTTCCGCTGTTTTTGAAATCTTTCAGGGCATCTCTTATTTCCTGTATCATGCCCGGTGTGGCATCTGTCAGAGATCGGGCCTCGATGTAGATTCCGGCAATATCGGGATTCCTTTTGGCTTCGCCGACCGCAGTCAGCACTTCCTGCAGGCTGAGGGTCGGTACGGTATTGCCCAGCAAATCGCCGAGCAGATTTTCCGGTGTGTCTTCCAGCAATGTTCCGTTAAGGGTGAGCCGGAGTATGGATTGTGGTTTGATAGCCGTAGTGGTGTTTCCTGCTGTTATGAGTCCCGTCAATGTGAGAACGCTTAATATAAAGAAGACCGTTGCAGCCAGAAAAAGGCCGCAAAGTGTGGCTAAGGTATATTTGACGAAATCTTTCATACGTGTATGTTTGGCAAAAGGATGCACAATAGCGCAAATGTACGATAATGTCCACGATTTACAAAAACTATACCTTATAATAATATTTAAATAATAGGCGCGTATGGGTTTGTGTGCCGTTTTGCTCCCGTTTGCGGATGGATTATGATCTTAATAATTGGGTTTCTGCGCGTAGTTATGGCTGGCGGTCGGGTGTCGTTTTGTCAGATAGTCACCATCGGGTGCGCATGGTTGTGTTTTATCCGTGTGAGTTGCGGGGGCTTCGTATTTGCGCGAATCTGGTGGAATATGTGACTGACAGAAAATCGTGGATGGGACTTTTTGGAGTGCTTTGTGAAAGCCGGGGGAGGATGTCTTGCGGCAAGAGGGTGTCGGATATTGTCTGTTTGTCGGTTTTCAGTGTCATTTTGAATGTTTGTCTGTGTGGGGATTTTGTTTGATTCTGGATGAAAACATGTGTCAGACGCAGTGTTTTTTTTTGTGTGAATGCTGCTTTCGCTCTGTTTTCGGGGAGGTTTTTACTATTTACTGCGCAGTAAAATGATTTTTATTGCTCTTCGTTT
Source organism: uncultured Paraprevotella sp. (assembly GCA_910586505.1). Classification (GTDB taxonomy): domain Bacteria; phylum Bacteroidota; class Bacteroidia; order Bacteroidales; family Bacteroidaceae; genus Paraprevotella. Next base: position 5,548 of record CAJUGV010000020.1, read on the forward strand.
TTCATTTTGTAGCGCAGTAAAATAGGGGATGAAGCGCATAAAATGTATTCAAAAAGGGGGATAGGCCGTCTGTTTAACAGCGCGAAGCTATATAAAAGGCCGCAAAATCCTTTTCTTTCGACTTGAGATATTATCTAAAATGTGACCATTTGCATGCAAACTGACGGTATAATAGAAGAAATGTCATTTGCTCTCGAACTTTTGCTTTTTCTTCTTATTCTTTTCGATAGAGCTTTTGCTTTAAAAATTCCGTTTAAAAAGTTCGTTTTCATTTTGTGTTATTAATTTATTGTTTTCCAGCGTATTTTTGATGTTTATGTATTGCTTTTTGTTATTTTGCTGATATATTCCTTGAAAAAAGAGCTGTAATGATT
>CAJUGV010000021.1 GCA_910586505.1 uncultured Paraprevotella sp.
AAGAGCAACAAATTGAATAGGTAATGATTTAGAAACCACCCGGCTTCTCCGTTCTGCTTGGATTCTCATATCCAAATCCTTATTTGCAAAAGTACGAAAAAAAGTCCTATTTGCCAAATAATCAAATAGAAAAAGTCCAAAAATGATTTTTATTCGGCAAGCGCATCTATATCCAAACTATTCAGGTAGTCCGCTACAAGCCGCTCAAGTTGTATCCGTCTGAAATCGAACCATTTCTGACGGTATTCGCTTCCGTCAATGACATATTTAAAGTTTCTGAACGGTTTCCGTCCTGATACAGCTTTCCACAACCGTTTTTTTATTCCGGCATCATCCGGTATGCAGTCCTGAATGAAACGCTCCACGATTCCGAAGGACTCTCCCGGCTCTGGTGGGTCAATGCGGACGCAGTTTTCCCAGCGCTCCACCTTCCTGTAAACTTCTTGATAATATTCGTCAAAATCTCCACACTCATAAGAACCATATGATGCTCCCGGCACACTTTCAGTTTCCAAAGTGTCCAGATTCAGGAAACAGACCATTCCCATGCCTGTTTCTTCGGCGATGTCACTGATAATATCTATCGGATATTTTGAATATTCTTCCATTTCCCGTCTGCTTTCTAAAATGTAACAAGTACTCACGAAAATACATCATGAGATGGAAATAACCAAAGCTTTTACGAATAAATGTAACGCAATCTGTCATCCTCATTTCTTGCGGCAAAGAAAGTTGTTTTTCAGGCCGGTCCCGCAAGGCGACCCTTCGGGCTGGTTGCACGTGAAAAAATCTTCCTCACGCTTTGCGTGAGCGTATTTTTTCACGGCAAGCCTTGCCGGAGACCGCCGAAAAACAAACTGGAAAAAGCACAAGAAATAAGAATGCCTACCCGTGTAGGCGATGTATAACTTAAAAAATTATAAGGCTATGGCAGACAAGAGCGCAGAAAAGGAAAGATTGTTCAACGAGTGGTTCACAAAATCCTATGACAGATTGAGGGGGACGTTACGCCGGTACAGAATGCTGGACGAGGACAATTTCCATGACACCTACCTTTTCGTAAGAAAGCAAGTGCAGGTTCCCGGAAAGGATATAACGGATTATGACGCATATTTTGTCGGATGTTACAAAAAGGCGGCTCTGGTAAAGATAAAAAGAGAAAACCGGTATGCCCATCCTGAAGACGATTTTTTCCTCAGATGCGGTGAGGAGGCGGAGCTTCTCTCCACGGACGACCTGAACGGATGCGAGAGGCTGGTAAGGGACATACTCCGCTTTATCCGGCAGAAATTCTCCTATGACGAATATCGGATGTTCATGCTCCGGTTCTACGAGGCCAGTTTCTCTTTCAAGGCACTGGCGGAATGCATGGGCATCTCGGCTATGGCAATATCACAGAAAGTATGCGCTATAGTGGAAGCGGTGCGCTCGCACAAGAGTTTTGCATGGAGGAGCCAGATGCTGGTAATCGAAGGAGCGGTATCCTGAACGGAAATCATTGTAATAACATTATAAAAAGAAAAGGACTATGGCACTTATCGTATACAACAAGGAGAATTCCCGTCCGCAGGAGGTTCTGTACAAGGGGAAGCGGACCATCAATCTGGACAGCAGGGGAACTGTCTATCTGTCAAAAACCATGTCAATCGAGCTGGGGATCCTTGGCGGAGGCCGGGTAAGTTTCGCACATGATGATGATACGGGAGATTGGTATATCTGCCGTACCACCGATGATGACGGATTCATCGTATGGAAGGACAAAAGGTGCGCGAGATTCTCCGCCGGATTCATTGTACAGAGACTCATGCAACAGGCGAAGGTGGAGCGGAAAAGTGTACAGTTCATGATGGCGAAGACACCCATGGAGGTGAACGGAACGGTCTATTACAAGATATTGCTCTCGAATCCGATTTTGAGATAGGCTGTACATAAAAATGAATATACACAAAGGGGCATCCGGCGGGTCCATACCCGGCCGAACGCCCCTTTATTCTTGTCACATTCCATTTTTTTTGGGGGGAGACGAATCGGTTTCCACGTCTTCGTCTGTCATTCCAATCATTCCACGTGTCAGCGTGAGTTCCGTGTACCTGTACGGACCATTTCAGCAAGCACATCCCCAGGTGAGTTCACCGTTCCCGAAAGATCAAAAAAGAGAATGGTCACACCCGCCCGTCAGGGGAAGTGTCGTTTCCAGTTCCTTTCCCGGAACGCCGGCAAGAACAGGATACACCTTCTTGCACGTCCGGTCGAACTGTCCGCACAACATACACCGGAGATGCACGTTTTTTTCAATGTTTCCCACTTCCTTGTCCCGCATGGCACTGATGCTGTGCTGTGGATAATCACAATTCACCACAAGTACGTTATATCCGTTCAGACAATGGAAATAACTGGCGAGCAACACGGTAAACGTGGATTTTTCCATACCACCTTTTGGGTTGCTCAAAGCGACAAATAAAGGATTTCTCTTCATAGGTTTGAATTTAGAGCATATAATTTGTTTCAGATCTGTCTGGATTTGTTTTTCTGTTTCATTACATGAAACGCACCCGTTGGTATATGGTCACAAAGCACTGCCCGACCTTTTGCATGAATACATTGCGTACCATATCGCACCAAGGTATTGCCGGTTGCCGGAGGATGTTGCCATACAAGGTGCATTGCATTCATGCAATATGGAATTCAATGTACCACGCACTGCATTGCACGGATGCAATGTATTCCGTTATGTGGGACTGCCATACAGCATATATGGCATTGCGCATACGTGGATGATATTGCATTCGCATCATGCATCACTTGTGGCAGACAAACAATACACCTTACATGGCAATGTTTCAATGCATGCCCTCATGCACTGTGCCAAGAGTAACGACTATTTTAGAAATTTCCGCCAACATTTCCCCTGCCTGACATCAGACGTCGTCAGATGTCATCAAATGTCATATCAAACACTGTTTGTCAACCGGTTGTCACTGTCTGATTTTGCACAATCGGAATCAGACAATGGAAAGGAACTGACTTCACCGGACCACAGCATGCTGTGAACGTTGCGCAGCAATCCGACGAAGGAGGATTCTCTGTTCAAGCGAACAGAGCAAGTTGTGTCTTCGTCCGACAAAAAGCATTTTGTCCGACAAAGACCAACCTGCCCGGTACAAACCGGGTGATTTGCTCCAAAGTCGCAAATCCTACTGAAAAGAAGAATGTATAAATTCTTCTAATATATAGCGAGTCTTAGAAAACTGGTACGGAATAGTGGTGAATATAGCAGCGTAATCCGTTGCCATTCATTCCATATAAATAATGGGCTGGCTCTCAATTCTTGATTTATAAAAAAAGAAACGGAATATTCTTTCTTTTTTCAGCAGGAAAATATATATTTGCAAAAACAGACTAATCGGTTTGTTCTAGTAATATTCATGAATAACACTTCTTTAATATGGCTGATATGAACAACATGATAGTTGATATTGCCGACAGCAACACTGCAAGACGTGGCTTTGCCGATCTTTTTGAGGCTTCCAAAACAGCCCTGGACAATATTCAGGCTGGACTGGGTGGAGCACTTCCGTCCGTACCTGGCATGCCTGTCGCCAAATTCGGCGATCTCTCCATCGGAATAGACATGCACCCCACGGTTACACCGCCTTCGCCCATCATGCCCGTACCTCATGTGGGTAAGGTGTACGACCTTATGGCAGATATCATGGCACAAATAGCCGTTGCACTGCCTCGCGTTTCCGAGGGGGTGGCAGGAGTGGCGTGCAGCGTACTCAAGAGTATGTCCCCGTCGGTAAAGGTGCATAACCAATGGATAGCACAAGCCGGTATCGGTATCGTGCATCTTCCGGCATTCATCCTGCATCCGGCTCCGCTGGTCAGCGGCATGTCCGAATCGGAGATGTGGATGGGCAGCTCAACCGTGCTGGCGGACGGTGCCCCCTGCTCCACATTGACACATCCGGCACTCTCATGCAACATCGTGGGAATACCGACTATTCCCCGTAAAGGGAAATCCAAGAAAGTGAGCAAGGCACTGCTTGCACCCACCTCCATGCTTTCCACTATCACATCTGTAGGCAAGCCTGTGCTTGTGGGCGGATCGCCCACCATTGACGTATTTGCCACAACCATGAAGCTGGGGCTGAAAGGATTATCAAAACTCGGGGAAAAAATAACCCATCTGCTGCATGGATTGATAGACAGGGCAGGGCTGAATCCTAGGCTCACAAAAATTCTTAAAAAGACAGCTTGTATAACATTCGGCGAACCGGTGGATGCTGCTACGGGCAGGGTGTATCACACCAATGTGGATTTCGAGTTGCCCGGCCCCATCCCCATCGTTTGGGAACGCACCTATTACAGCGATGCCGCCGTGGATGGCCTGTTGGGCTACAACTGGCACCACAGTTACAACCTGGGCATCCGGCGGCTGGAAGAAGAGGCTTTCCTCTTCCGCCATGCCGACGGACGGGAGTC
>CAJUGV010000022.1 GCA_910586505.1 uncultured Paraprevotella sp.
CCACCTTTCAGGACTTCGACGGTTACGGACGTCCGAACCGTCTCGGCGACCACATGATAGCACTGACCGCCGGCTTCACGTTCCATCTCGGCAAGACCGGCTGGAAACGTGCGGTGGATGCTACACCTTATATCCGTCAGAACGAGTGGCTCGTGGATTATGCCAACCTGCAGACCGAAAGGAGCAAGCGTTATGAGGAATTGCATGACCGCAACCGGCTTGCCGAGTTAAAGAAGATTCTGGAAATCGAGGGCTTGCTTGACAAGTACGGCCATCTTATCAATGAAGACGGAATCGACAGCCATCAGAGTTATCCCAGAAATAATTATAGCGGATTGAACTCGCTCCGGGCAAGATTGAGGAACCGGCATTGGGATGGAATCTCGCCGCTTGATTCTGCAAGTATCGGGTATGATAACACGAGTGCCAAACATGGCGACAACGGTGATGATTCCGAAAAACCGGGCAAAATTGTTTCTGGTGGAATAGAACTCATCCAAGCCGGAGATTGCATCGGGTCGCCTGTCTATTTCTTTTTCAATCTCAACACGGCACACCTGACGGATGCTTCCCAAATGCTCAACCTCGATGAATTGGCTCGCGTAGCGAAGAAACACGGATTATCCGTGAGAGTAACCGGTGCGGCCGACAGTTCAACGGGAACTCCTGTGCTTAACGGTTCATTAAGTGCATCGAGAACCGACTATATCGTTGCAGAATTAGAAAAGCGTGGCATATCGACCGAACGCATCGTCAAGGCAAGCAGGGGCGGCATAGCCGACCATGTGCCGGTTGAAGCCAACAGGCATACGAAAGTGGAGTTATTTTTTTAATGTGAAATAGCGTTTTATAATTGTATTGTGCTAATTGATGAAGTCTCGCCGCTGTGAAGCGTCGGGACTTTTTTGTTTTTGGATAATCTTCTATTCTCCCTCTTTTATTCCCTCATATACCCCTTGTCCGGGCAATTCCCTTATTACGCATCGGCCATTCTCTTCAGAGAGATTTTCTATGCAAAGGTACAGCGTGTGTCCGGTCGTCAAGTACCGCTCCGCTAACGGTTCCCGGATATTACGGCAGCCTTCCGCAAATCGGAGATTGGCTTTCAGCCCCCGCCTCGTTACAGGGCAAAGCCGGACGAGCCGGGTTTTGCTCTTACATTCGGCGGTTGGGTATTCCGTTTCATCCTGTACACTGTTTACTTGCCTTATCCGTCCTTTTCCCGCTGTCAGTCCTGCATAAAAATCATTCCCCGACGAGAAGCCGAAAGAGCTTCAAGAAGAGGGAAGAAAAACAAATCATTAAAATTCAAGATTATGGACAACATCAAGGAAAGCAAGGAGTACCAGCTCGCCAAAGACTGGGAAAGGGCAGTGAACGATTACGGCTTCAATCCCAAACGGTTTGCAGCCGCTATCCCCGAAATGCACCCCACACTGCAGCAAAGCCTTTACAGGTTGGTAAAGGAGTGTATCGTGGTCATGGCAGACGAGACACGCAACTACGATGACCGCAACCGTGCATCGCACGAAGAAGCGAAGTGTATCATGGAATACCTCAAGGCAAACGGGAGACATATCCCATTAAGATAACAGGCGTATGAAAACGAAAGAATTACAATTTGACGGCAATACCTACATCTGCCGTATCGTGAAATCCAACGAGGGCGAAGAACTACTTATCGGCTCGACCGCTCTGCTCGATGCACTTCAACCGGGCAGCTTCGAGGACGAGAACGAAGGTTTTGCAAGCAAGGAAGCTGAACGGATTTACAACGAAGTGTTCTTTTTCACCGATGCGAAAACGCTCGGATTGCCGGACGAGGAACTCATCACGGAATTAAAAGAGGACAACCCCGAATGGTTCAACTAACACAAGTCAATAATCAACTAAAACAAAAAATTATGAACAAAGATTATGTAATGCGCACCGCACAAACAATCAAAGACCAATTACTGTCATTCACCCCCATGCCCGTCTTTATGTCGTGGGGAGTCTGCGAATTTGTCGCTACGGTATTCCGGGAACTGCCGGCATTGCGGCTGAAAGTAAACGGACGGTTACACGCCGGATATGTCGTTATCGCACTCAACGGCTCCGACTACTACGAGGTCTATCTACTGAAAGAAGATGATAACAATGCGAAATGTGTCAATGAAGAAGTCTGCTTCGACGAGCTGGGCGATGTTATCGACCGGGCTATCGAAAGCGGTGCGGATTAACGACCGAGTGTATCGTTGGCTGGATAATCCGAAATTGTGACCTCGCATATCGTTGGCAATCGCTGCCAACGATATGCTGTTTTTTTATATGATTCCGTAACGCCTTTTGGTGGCATTGTCAAACACATCCGTCTCTTTTAGAAACTGTATCACCCGTTCCCTGTCTTCGGAAATCAGACGACCTTTCAGCTTGCCATCCTTTTCCGTGATTTTCAATTTTGAAAGTTCAAAAATATCGGAACAATCCAGCCAACTGTCATAATCCAGAATGTCACGATAATTGCGGACTAACAGCGGATATTGGCAATTCATCAGTTCCTCTGACCTCTTGGAAGGGTCTATCTCTGAATTTATCAATAACGCACCGATTGCAACACCTTCCGGTGTAAAGCCGATGATTACGATATATTTATTACGGTCTTTATATCCGTCTTTCAGTATCAAACCGTCCTCTTCATCAAGAGGAACATAAATAATGTCACCAATTTTGATTGATGACATATCTACTTGTTCCGCTTTGGCCATCGCAGCTTTCAGCTTCTCCAATGCTCCTGTTTTATCATCCATGTGGTTAGGATAAAGCGTTCTTTACAATCTGCTTCTCTCGGATATAATCGACCATGCACTCGGTCGCTTTTCCTGCTCTGGCAATATCTATTATCGTAATGAAATTCTTTTGAGGATCATCCTGAATACGTGCCATCGCTTCCTCCCATGCCGAATCATGCGACAAGTCAGACAAATCGTAAGGGTCTATGTCCTTATATTTGGCAATAGCTGCATCAAGGCAACGCTTGTTGGCTCCTGATATGTAGTCCATATCGGGAACGGCGGTTGTATATACTTTTTTATCCCGAACCTCAATGTTTGAAAGGAACTCGTCAAAATTCCCTTCCAACGGTTTGCCTTCGGCGATTTGCAGAGCCTTATAGGTATATGCCGGCACGGGGCCGTGTTTTAATGCTCTGAAAGAATCCTCGACAATCACCTTACCGTATTTGACAAGGTGATCCTGCTGGGCGAAATAAAGTATCTTAAACAACTTTATATAGTCCACGCCATTGGGAAAACTCTGCATGATGTAGAGTATAACCGCTTTTATTTTTGTTATCTGTATGGATGTCTTCATTTTATTCAATCTATCCTCCTGCAAAGATACAACTAATTTATTGAATAATATGTTTATAGCCAATAAAAAATCTCTTGGCTATAAGATTAGGATTACACGGATTACAAGAGTCCTGCCCCATATCTTATACCCAATAATATCAATATGGATGCCAAATCTATACTGATTACATCCTACCATTGATTGCTTAGGTAAGCGTCTCCAATCATGACAATATCTGCGGAGAATGTGATGGTAGAATACATCTGTCGCTTCTTGTCAACATTGAAAACTTCCTTGTAATACACGATGTACGCATATTTAAACTCTACAACACGAAAGACCGAATTGTCTCTGGTGCTGTAATATACCACCTTGCCGCTTATAGCTTTACAAGGACTGTTTACCATTGCTTCAAGAATGATGGTCTCCTTGGTAGATTCAATGGTTATCGTAATACGACCGCCTATGACATTTGTCACAGGTCTTCCTTTATTATCTGTCTTGCGGCTAAACTCAATATGTGATGATATCACTTCTATCTCCTTTCCTTGCAAGCGCACGGTTGCTCTTAATTCTGCCATGCTAAACTACTATTTAT
>CAJUGV010000023.1 GCA_910586505.1 uncultured Paraprevotella sp.
GCCATCCTTCAATGCCGGTTCCATAGAGTCCGAAGGTATCCTGAATGAAGTAAAGCAGAACAGTTGCATCAAGAATAGAACTACTACCCCCAAAAACATATAAAACGCAAGGTCTACAAATTTCGCTATTATCTTCTTTATCACATTCATTTGCCATTCACTCGTTCAATATCAACCTTACTCCCAACAGAAGCTTTCATCCTCATAGATAAAAATACGCTCGGCAGTAGCGCCTTTCCACTTCAAGTTCTTCAACATCATCAACGCATTCAAAGGAACATCCTTAAATTCCAGCCAACCGCAAGCGGTCCCTTGCCCGGTTTCCTTCGACTTCCATTCTCCGTCCCAATATTGCAGCGTATAATTGCAATCCTCCCGAATCTGACTGTCCAGATAAGGATATATCCCTATCGCCGTCAATTGAAAAAAGCCGCCCAAATCAAAATCGACAAACCGACCCGGCACTTTTCCTCTGCAAGTGGCAGCTTCCATCCCGTCTGTCAATCTATCGGCACCCTCAGACACAGACAAAGGGATGACATCCGACAAGACCTTCACCGAAGGAATGCGCCCTTTATCCGTATAAAAAGCAATCTCGCCCACAGAAAGCGTGTCCGTAGGAAGGTACATGCGTATATGGCGACAAGCAGGCCGGGCAGGCAGCATTCTCTTATTCATCTTCAATTCCAACGGGTCGCTCCATAAACAGATTTCCGTTTGCGGCTTTCCATCGGTCAGACTGACAAAACGGCTTCCGCGCATCATGTTCAGATTTTCCCTATTCACATCATGAGCTGAGGAGCCGGTCAAAATACGCAGGCATACATTTCCTCTTTTACCATCGTCCGCCAAAAGGCGCATATATCCGTCAGCATCCAACTTGAAAGGAGATGCGGCGGGCAAAAGCACCCCGTCCTTAAAGTAGACAGGCAAATAAACAATGTCCTTACCCATGTTTTTGAAAGTTGCCGTCCCGTCCTTTTCAATCTTTGCCCACTGCACCGGATGCCACCGCTGATAACCGAATACGGCCAAATAGACATAACGCGCATTATCGGGAGCGACCTCCGTCAACGTCACGGTAACATCCTGCGTCTCAAAATATTCGGCGGAAACGTCAACCTTCTTTACATTCCGGAAAAGGGCGGGAATGTCGCTCCTTTCCACATTTGCATCTGCCGCAGGACCCTCCGGATGATTGGAATAGGTGTGACGGTAGACTTTCGGCAAACGGAACCTCCCCCAGGAACTGTCAGAAACACGGTTGTTGTAAATGCGCTTGTATTTCCAACGGTCGTTGTCCCAAAAAGCCTCGAATGCGTACGACTGCCCATGCAACAGCAATACGTTCCAGGTGTGGGAATTGTTGCGGTTCCCCCATGCAGGAACAAAATCAATGGCAACAGGCATCCCCAAAGCAGACAGCAGAAGCGAGTTATACCAACAACGATGGATACATAATCCATGACGAAGATATTCGAATGTTTCCGCGTTCCATACCGGTATCTGCGCCCCCCAAAAGGCGGAATGCGTCAGGTGTCTGTATTCATAAAGCAAAGAGTCCGTCTCAGACATCCATTGTTTTCCTTTCCGGACATAATACTTCCCTGCGTGACGATGATAAAACGTGTCTCGGGCATGGTCCGCCACCAGTCCGTTCAGACGGCGGTATGGCAAGACATATTCACAGAAGTCCTCGTAAGAGCATTCCGATGCATATACATTCCGCTTCCAGGCATCGAACGAACGGTCTATCTCCCGTATCAGGTAATTCGATTTCATTGCGCATAAATCTTCCGATTCATAAGCCCGGTGAAGCAAGTAGTGATATTTTCCATACAAACCGTCTATCTTTTTGCCCCACTCCGAAGGTGTACGGAAGTCATACATGCGATTAATCGAATCATAATCTTGATAAAGCGGCCGGAGCGCGTCCAAGGACCGGCAATCACTACCGTAGCAGGCAGGCATATTCTCTATCAGAAAACGGGCGGCATCATACTTCAAGCCGCTGTCCCGGTAATGTTCCAGTACTTTTTCCAGCTCCCTACGGTTGTCGCCGGATCTTTGCAAGGCATAATCCAACGAAGAATCCTTCTTCGGAAAACTACACGAGAACAGAAAGAACAATATCAACAAACTGCTTGATTTATGCATGAGCCATACTTTTTATTTACCATTTTATCACCATTCCAATTATATACATATATCATATCACCTGAAAATGACGCCAAAGCATTCTGACGGAAATTTTTTCCGGAATACAATAGGTACACATAATCTTCCGAGCATGTAGCCCACAAATAAACGAGTGGCGAATCTCTCGAAGCACCAGAAGAAAGACAGCATATCCGCTGACATAAGATAAGCGACGAATTTCGTTTTTGAAGGAGAGGACGCTATACCAAACATATAAGCCTGCGAACGAACAATGCCGGA
>CAJUGV010000024.1 GCA_910586505.1 uncultured Paraprevotella sp.
ATCTGGTAAATGCTAAAATACGCGAGAACATCCCTTTGACGGAATACCGCAATCTTCCTATCGAAAAGGCGAAGGAACTGGGCGCTATCGCCTTGTTCGGTGAAAAGTATGGTGATGAGGTGCGTGTTGTCCAGTTCGGCAACTCCATCGAATTCTGCGGAGGTACACACGTTCCCGCCACAGGCAAGATCGGTATGGTCCGCATCATCAGCGAAAGCTCTGTTGCTGCCGGTGTGCGCCGTATCGAGGCTATCACGGGCGTCAAAGTGGAAGAACTGATGGATACGGTTCAAGATACCCTGAATGACTTGAAGGCATTGTTCAACAACGCTCCCGACCTGAAAGTAGCCATCCGCAAGTATATTGACGAAAATGCCGGATTGAAGAAGCAGGTGGAAGAGTTCATGAAAGAAAAGGGTGCCGCACTGAAAGCCAGACTAGTAGAGAATGCCAAAGAAATAAATGGTGTGAAAGTAGTGAAAGCCATCATCCCGATGTCTGCCGACATTGTGAAAGACATTGCTTTCCAGCTGAAAGGTGAGATTCCCGCCAACCTGTTCGTTGTAATAGGCAGTGTGGACAATAACAAACCGATGCTGACCGTGATGATCAGCGAAGACTTGGTAAAAGCCGGACAGAATGCAGGCAAACTGGTCCGCGAGGCGGCCAAACTGATACAAGGCGGCGGCGGCGGTCAACCCCACTTCGCTACGGCAGGCGGTAAGAATCCCGATGGCCTGAATGCGGCTGTTGACAAAGTGATAGAGCTGGCCGCACTGTAATCCATCCGGATTTCGTCCATATCTCGTATATATATCAAAACTCCGCCATCCGGTCCGAAAGCCGATGGCGGAGTTTTTTCATCTGCCTCATCAAGCCTTTTCTCCTATATGAATAAAGGAGATAGAACTGAAACGCTCAAAAAGGTTTAGCCATAGGGAGAAAAGCCGTCAACCAAACGGCTGCAGGCAGACAACCAGTCATCAGCGCCTCACTGCCCGTCTGCTTGTTCCGTCTGCTCCTTCGGCCAGTTCACCAGATACAGAACTTCCGTAGCACGGGTGAAAGCCGTATACAGCCAGCGGAAATAATCCGGATTCAGCATATCCTCCGTCATATAGCCCTGATCCAGAAAGACCCGTCTCCACTGGCCTCCCTGTGCCTTGTGACAAGTGACGGCGTACGCATATTTCACCTGCAAGGCATTGTAATGAGGGTCAGCTTTCATTTTCCTCATCCGTTCACGCTTCACGGTTATATCGGCATAATCCTCCAAGACCGAATAAAACAGTTTGTCGTTCAGTTCCTTGGGCAATGCAGGCGTTTCGGTGTGCAAAGTATCCAACAGGAGCTTCACCTCCAGTTCCATCTCATCATAGTCGGGGAACGCCAGCACCACATCGGCAAAACGAAAGCCGTATGCCTCGCGCACCCGGCGGACACGACGTACCACCGCTATATCTCCATTGGCTATAAAATCGATCTCCTTACAGCCCTCCGTCCAGAAATAGTTGTTCTTCGCCACCATCAGCAGGTCGCCGCTGTTCAGCTCATCCTCCCGATACAAAATGGTATTCCTGATTCCTTTATTATAAATATTCGCCCGCTTATTGGAACGGCAGACCACAATCGTCTCATCCATACCCGCCTGACCGTAACAATCATTAATCACCTCGATCAGCTCACTGCCAGAAACCGTCCGGATATCCGGAAAGCCTTCCACACGAACAGAAGGCAAAGTGAAAAAGTCTTCCTCGGATATGTAGCGGCGCAACTCTGTCGCATTCCAAAGAATTCCCGAATCGTGCATCTGGCGCACCACCTCGGTAAGCTGCGCCTCATAGATCTCCATACCATACCCGCGCAACTTACCGGCCGAAAGAGCCGGACTCTCCTCCTCGCCCACCGGAGGAAGCTGCGCCGTATCCCCTATCAGCATCAGGCGGCAGCCTGCTCCGGCATATACATATTGAATCAAGTCGTCCAGCAGGCGTCCCGTGCCAAAGACCGACCCCGCCAATCCGTCATTAGCGATCATCGACGCCTCATCCACGATAAACAAAGTATGCTGATGCAGATTGTCATCCAAAGAAAAGTTGTCCAGGTCATTCGAAAAGTTACGCTGCCGGTAAATCTTCTTATGAATCGTATAAGCCGGATGCTGTGCGTAATGCGAAAAAACTTTGGCCGCCCTGCCCGTCGGAGCAAGCAGCACACACTTTTGCTGCAACTGGTCCAAGGTCTTCACCAACGCCCCGATAAGAGACGTTTTACCCGTTCCGGCATACCCCTTTAAGAGGAAAACCGAGTCCGATTGGCGGGAAAAGAGAAAATCTGCTAAAAATTTAACAGCTTTTTCTTGCTCTAAAGTTGGTTTATATAGAAAATTTCCCTTAATTT